>CM000855.1:0-17208 GCA_000163995.1 Campylobacter jejuni subsp. jejuni 414
ATCTTTAACGTAAATTAGAATAGTTTTTTAAGACTTGTCTTTGAAAATTCAAAGACAAGTTATGATTTTAAAATTCTTCTCTTGTATCCATAGAGCCTACTATTTTTCCAGTTTTTGGATCAATCATGATAGCATTTACATCACCCATATAAGGTTTTTCGGTGATTTTATATCCCATTTTTTCAAGATTGTTTTGCACATCTTTGATGATTCCAAAAGGTTCTATCCTAATCTCATCAGGTAACCATTGCATGTGAAATCTTGGAGCTTCTACTGCGGTTGATATATCCATTTTATGATCAATCACATTGGAAATCACTTGTAAAACTGTTGTGATGATCCTAGAGCCACCTGGACTACCTACTACCATAAATACTTTTCCATCTTTTAGTATGATAGTTGGACTCATAGAGCTTAGAGGTCTTTTTTTCGGTTCTATAGCATTGGCATCTCCACCTACAACTCCGTATAAATTTGGCACTCCTGGTTTGATTGAAAAGTCATCCATTTCATCATTGAGTAAAAATCCTGCTCCTTCAACAGCAGCACCTGAACCATAGCTTGCATTGATTGTATAAGTAATACTTACAGCATTACCCTTGCCATCTAATACAGAATAATGAGTGGTATTATGTCCTTCGTGAATTTGCCCTAAACCCGGTTTAACTTTTGAACTTGGCAAGGCTTTGTCTTTTGGAATTTTTGCATAAATTTCTTTGGCGTATTCTTTGCTTGTGAGTTTATCAAGTGGGATTTTTACAAAATCAGGATCACCCATGTATTCTGATCTATCCGCATAAGCTTGACGCATAGCTTCAGCCATTATATGTAAAGTTTTAGAGCTTGCAAAACCTAAATTTTCTATATTGGCATTTTCCATGATATTTAAAATTTGGATGATTATAGCACCTCCACTGCTAGGTGGGGCCATAGAAATGATGTCATAGTTCCTATAAGTGCCTTCTACAGGTTTTCTCCAAATGACTTGGTATTGTGCTAGATCTTCTTTAGTGATAATACCTTTATTTTTTACCATGTCAGACGCTATTAAATCAGCAATTTTTCCTTTATAAAAAGCATCAGGACCTTCTTTGGCGATAAGTTTTAAAGTTTTTGCTAGATCTTTTTGGATAAATAAATCCCCACTTTTATAAGTACTACCGTCTTCTTTAAGAAAATATTTACTTGAACTAGGAAATTTTTTAAACATATCTTTAGCTTCTAGCATGGTTTGTTCTTGTCTATCACTGATAAGAAAACCTTTTTCAGCTAATTTTATAGCAGGTGCTATCAAGTCTTTTAACTTCATGGTGCCATAGCGATCAAGCATAGCACTCATACCTTTAACCGTTCCTGGTACTCCAGCAGCCAAATAACCTATAGTTGAAGCATCTTTGATAACCTCCCCTTTGCTATCAAGATACATATCTCTACTTGCTTTTAAAGGTGCCATTTCTCTAAAATCAAGCGTGGTATTTTCTCCGTTTGCTAGATGAATGACTGCAAAACCTCCACCACCTATGTTTCCTGCTGCAGGATGCACCACAGCTAAAGCATAGCCTACGGCTACAGCTGCATCTATAGCATTTCCGCCTTTGTCAAGAACTTCTTTACCTATTTTGTTAGCTAGTTCATAAGTTGATAAAACAAGTCCTGTGCCTGTTCTATCTTGTATGGGTGGATTGGCTGCACCAAAGCTTAGCGTAATTGAAATTGCAAATATAGCTAAATAACGCATTTTACTCCTTTTAAATAATATTTAGAATTATTATAATGAAGTTAGAGGTATTTATAAATTTAAAAAATGATATATTTTTGTAAAAATATTTAAAATTTTAGAAATTTGTATCAAATATTCCCATTTTATAATAATTATTTTTTTATAAAATTACAAAAAGCAACTTGATGAATTTTTGTATCAAACTTGAGATTTTTTGCTAAAATATTTAAAATTTATTGAAAGTGAAATATGAAATTTGAAGTTGTAAACGAAAAAGAATTTTTAAACCCCTATCACCGCAAAAAACCCATCTTAGAAACAGAGTTAAACGAATTTATCAAGGCTTTAAAAGATTATAAAACAAATTTAGAAAATAATTTTAAAAACAACGAAGATTCTCTTGTGGCAAACGCTCTTAGCAAATTTTTTGAAAATTTAAATTTCGAATGCGAAGTCAAAAGTATACATAAAGGTAACAGTGGCATAGACTTGGCCTTAAAAAAAGAGAGACTTACTCAAGTTATCATCGAAGCAAAATTACCTGGTTCTAAAGAATTTTTTAGCCCAAGCAAACCTAATTGCAAGGCTTTGCACGAGTGCATTTTATACTATCTTCGTGAAAGAAAGGCTTTAAATTCATCACTTAAGCACATTATCATTACGAATTTTTATAGCTTTTTTATCTTTAAGGCAGATTTATTTGAAGAGTTCTTTAACAAAAACAAGTATTTTAAAGAAGCTTTTGAAAATTTTGAAAGTAAAAATTCTGTTTTTAAAGGCAATACCGATGAAATTTATAAGGAATTTGAAAAGATTTTAAATACTAATTGCGATTTTCAAAGTGGTTTAAAAGGACTTTTTGTCGATTTAAAACCGATTTTAGAGCAAGATAAATTAAGCTTTAGCAAGCTTAAACCTTTGTTTAAAATTTTTAGTAAAGATTGTTTGCTAAGTGAGTTTAACCCCAATGATGCAAATTCACTCAACAACGCCTTTTACAAAGAGCTTTTATATATTTTAGGACTTTGTGAAAGCAAACAAAACTCAAAACTCATCATCGCAAAAAGCCAAGAGAGCAAAGAAGAACAAGGCACTTTTTACACCGCTATAAACTCTAAGCTTAAAGAAGAAAATTTTGAAACCATTTTAAAACTTTTGATTTTATGGCTTAATCGTATTTTATTTTTAAAGCTTATAGAGTCAAATTTGGTGCGTTTTAATGATGATAAAAATTTGAAATTTTTAAATTTTAAAAAAATTCCTGATTTTGACAAACTTAGCGAACTTTTCTTTGAAATTTTGGCTAAAGAAAAAAGCAAAAGAAAGAAAAGTGTATTTGCTTATCTGCCTTATCTAAATTCTTCTTTATTTGAAAAACAAAGCATAGAAAATACGCTTGAAATTTCAAGCCTAAGCAATGATTTAAAACTTTATTACTATAAAAATACCGTGTTAAAAGATGACAAATGCAAAGCCAAAAAAGGACAAGTGGGGCTTTTAGAATATTTGTTTGAATTTTTAGATAGCTTTGATTTTGGTAGTGATGATGAGCAAAGCGAAATTTTAAGTCAAAAAGAACTCATAAGTTCAAGCGTTTTAGGAAATGTGTTTGAAAAACTCAATGGCTACAAAGAAGGGAGCTTTTACACGCCAAGCTTTATCACTTCTTATATGTGCAAAGAAAGTATCACAAAAATCGTGCTTGATAAATTTAATGCTAAATTTGATCTTGATGCTAAGGATATAAGCGAACTAAGAAAGTCTTTAAGAAAAGAAGATAAAAAGATACAAAAAGAGCTTTTAAACTCCATAAAAATTTGCGATCCTGCCGTAGGAAGTGGGCATTTTCTAGTTTCTGCTTTGAATGTTTGTCTTAGTATCTATGATGAGTTAAATCTTTTTAATGAAGAATTTTACCTAGAAGTGCAAAATGATGAAATTCTCATCATAGATAGAAAAGGCGAGTTTATAGAGTATAAACGTCCAAGCACACCTAAAGATAAAGCTCATCTTATCCAACAAGAACTTTTTCATACTAAAAAAGACATCATAGAGAACAACCTTTTTGGAGTCGATATCAACCCCAACTCATGCGAGATTACCAAGCTAAGGCTTTGGATAGAACTTTTAAAACACAGCTTTTATCAAAGCTTTGAGGATGAGAATTATCACGATCTTAAAACCCTTCCAAACATTGATATAAACATAAAATGCGGAAATTCTTTAGTATCTTACTTTGAAACAGGTAAAAGCCTAAGCCATTACCCTAACATCAAAGAACGCATAAATAAATATAAACGCATAGTAAAAGACTATAAAGAAGGCTTTTACACGGATAAAGGTCAAATCAACCAAGAGATAAAAAATCTCAAAGAGTCTTTTAAAAATTTCTGTTTTGCGGATAAATTCAAAAAAGAAATGAAGGGCTTTAACGACAAATGCGAAAAATACTCTAAAAAATACGGCAATTACTTGGCTGTAGATGATGAGGAGTTGAAATTTTTTGTCAGTGCGAATTTGACTCTTTTTGACTTTGATGAAAAAGAAGCCACAAAAGAATTTGCAAATCTTAAAAAAGAATACGACAAGATCTTCAACCTAGAAAGCAATCATCCTTTTGAATGGCGTTTTGAATTCCCTGAAATTTTAGACGATGATGGAAATTTCAAAGGTTTTGATCTAATCATTGGCAATCCGCCTTATATAAGACAAGAAGAGCTTAAAGAACTCAAAACCCATTTAGCTAAAAACTATAAAGTTTATAAAGGTACGAGTGACATTTATACTTATTTTTATGAATTAGGATTTAATGTCTTAAGAAATGGGGGGGGGGTATTGAATTTCATAACCTCTAACAAATACACGCGCGCAGGATACGGAGAAGCTTTGCGTGAATTTTTGCTTAAAAATGTTTCGATTTTAGAATACACTGATTTTAATGGTGTAAAAGTTTTTGATAGTGCTACGGTGGATACTTCTATACTTTGCTTTGAAAAATCAAAAGGCAAAGATAATAAATTCAAATATCTTGCTTTAGATAATGAAATTTTAAAAGTTTGTGCATATCATATTGATTTATGTAAGGATTTTAAAGAATTTTCGCAAAATTCTTTAAGTAAAGAAAACTTCACTTTTAGCGATGAAAATGCTAGTGCTTTAAAAGCTAAGATAGAAAAAATCGGAACACCGCTTAAAGAATGGTATGGGCTTAATATATATCGTGGAATTTTAACAGGTTACAATGAAGCCTTTATCATCAGCACAGAAAAAAGAAATGAAATTTTAGCAAATTGTAAAGACGATGATGAAAAAGAACGCACCGCCAAACTCATACGCAAAATGCTACGCGGACGCGATATAAAAAGATATAGCTATAAATGGGCGGGACTTTGGGTGATAAATACTCACAATGGTTATAAAAGCAAAAATGGAGAAAAAATTAAAGCGATAAATATAGAGAATTATCCTAGCTTAAAAAAGCATTTTGATGAATTTTATCCACAACTAGAAAAAAGAGCCGACAAAGGCTTGACTCCTTATAATCTTAGAAATTGTGCGTATATCGAAGAATTTGAAAGGGAAAAGATAGTGTATAGCGAAATTGTAAGAAAGCCACAATTTTATTTAGATACAAAGTTAAATTTTTATGCAGAAGCTACAAGTTTTATTTTAACAGGTGAAAATTTAAAATATCTTATTGCTTTTTTAAATAATGACTTTGTCGCTTTCATCTTTAAAACATTTTATGCAGGTGGAAATTTAGGAGAAAATGGTTTTAGATATAAAAAAGCATTTTTAGAAAAACTTCCTATACCAAAAATAAATTCTAAAAATCAAAACATAGCTGATGAACTTATAAATTTAGTCGATGAAATTTTAAAAGCCAAAGAACAAGACAAAAACGCAAATACCCAAGAATTAGAAAATAAAATCAATTCTTTGGTTTATAAAATCTACAATCTCGCTGAAGATGAGATAAAAATCATAGAAGGTAAGTAATGGAAGAACTAACAGAAGAACAAGCAATAACAAATATAGCTGAAAATTTAGGAATATCTGAAGAGAATGTAAGTTTTGATAATATAAATAAAACTTATGTTATAGCTAAAAAAGCTGATGGTAAGCCTTGCAATATTTTAGAAATTAAAAAAAATAATAAACTTGAAATTTTATTTATCTATCCTTTGAAATTTGTAAGTTGTAATTTTTTAGAGCCTATTTTTATAAATGATAAAACATTTCAAGAAAAAATTATTTTTAGAGATGTAATTTTCTCTGAAAATATTAATTTAAATGGTAATCTTTTTTTAAAAATATAGAATTTTCTGGATGCTTTTTTAATAAAAATCTTTCTTTTGAAAAATGCAAATTAAAAGAAAAAATGATTTTTTTGGGAATAAACAACTTGAAAGCAAAATTTAGAAATACTATTTTCGAAGAAGTATATTTTGGCAAAGAAATTGATGATAGAAATTTAGAAAAATCAAATAGTTTTGGAAGTTGTAGTTTTGAATATACTGATTTTTCAAATTGTCATTTTAAAAATGAAGTTTATTTTAAAAATAATGAATTTAAGCAAGTATTTTTTAGAAATTCTAAATTTAACGATAATGTTTATTTCAATAATTCTGTTTTTAAAGATTACACCGATTTTCACGAGTGCGAATTTGAAAAAATTGCTTGTTTTTACGGGGCAACGTTTGAAAAAACTCCAAATTTTTCTCAAGTAATTTTCAAAGGAAATTTAAATGCTGTAAATGCAAATTTAAATTTTACTTTTGATGATTTACAAAAGAGAATCAAACAAGAATGCACTTCTTACGAAAGTCAAAGAACAACTAAAAAAGCAGGTATTATACCAAATTTATATCAAGAAAAATCCTTAGATAAATTTGCAAATGATTTTAGAGATTCTTTTAGGACTTTTAAAAATGCTTTGATAAAAGATAACAATCTTTTAGATGCTTCAAATTTTCATAAATACGAGCTTTATTGCAAAGAGATAGAATTAAAAGAAAGTTGGAGTAAACTTAAAAAAGTAGATATTGATGAAGATATAGATCAAAATAATAAAAATTATTCTAAATTGATGGATTTTTTACTTTTAGGATTTTATAGAAAGCTTTGCGATCATCACACAGACTTTTTAAAAGTTTTTAATAACCTTATATTGCTAATTGGTTTGTATATTTTGTTTATTTTTGTAGGAAGCTTTGAGTTTAATTTGGAAAAAAATTCTATACAAAATTTAAACAAAACTTCAGATATGTTTTCTTATTTGACAAAAGTCAAGCAAGCAATCATAAATTTTTCACTTATACAACAATATTATGATTATATTTTAATTTCTTTTGTTGCTGTTTGTTTTATTTGTCTTGTAGTAATATTTTATAAGATTTTCAAAAATATAAAATTAGATTTTATAATAATTAAAAATATAATATTTAAAGATATAATTAAAAGTATATTAAATTTATGTGCTTATTTATTATTTTTGCTAATTATCTTAATTTATATAAACATTTATATTCCAAAAAATCAAAATAATTTAAATATTTTATCTAATATAGGAATATTTTTTACATTTTGTATTTTTTATTTATGGACGGTATGTTTAAATACATTATTTCTAAGATATATTTTTATATGTATAAGTTATATTATTGTTATTATATCTATGGGTGCTAATATAACTATTTTAAATCCTTTTATTGGAAAACTTATCAATGATAAAATATTTTCAAATGATCCTTTGTTTATATATCTAACATTTGCTTATACTATTTTAATATTTTTAATCCTTTTCTCGCTTCAAAAAACCGCACGAAAAAATTCCATAGTGCCAAGTTGATTTGAATGTTAGAATATTACAAATATCCTATAAAAATATCAAATTTTTAAAATTGTTAAGGTATTTTAAATATTTATATTGATAAGATAAAATTCGATTTCGAAAAAATAAAATTGCTAAGGGGTAAAATATGGTTAGTGCTTTAGATTTAGCAAAATATATTCTCAAAAAATCAAATAAAGAGTTAAGTAACCTAGAGTTGCAAAAAACTTTATATTTCACAGAGCTTGACTATATTAAGAAATTTAATAAACATCTTATTAAGGATGAATTCGAAGCTTGGAAATATGGACCTGTTTCTAGGGAGGTTTATTGTGAATATCGTAATTATGGAGCTAATTCTATTGATAAGCCAGAGCAAGAAAATTTATCAGGCATTCTTGATAAAGATGAGTTGGATGTAATTGACACTGCCATAAATAATTGTAATCAAGAAACTTATTGGGATCTTGTTGAAAGAAGTCACAAAAAAGGCGGTGCTTGGGAAAAAAGTTTTAAAGAAGACTCAAAAGAAATAATCAAGAAAGAATTAATAAAAAAAGAAGCCTTAAATGAATCGTGACGCGAAAAATAGTCAGTTGCGTTCTATTATTGAAAAATTATGTAAGGAACAAATTTTTAGCAATGTCGATGACATTATTGCAAATTTATTCAAAATTTATCAAGAAGGATTTAAGCATAATTATTCAGAACTTACAACTATAATATTGAATGCTATAAGAAATGATCCCGAGCAAGACTTGATGATATTAGCACAAAATTTGCGAGAATTTGAAAAAAAAATTAGATTCTTATTCGCAAGATGTAAAATTAAGAATTGCAAAATTTTATGATCATGTTAATTTAGAGTGTGTTAGATTACAAGATTCTAGTGAAAAAATAAGCCACTTGCAAAATACTTATAAAGAGCTTAGTGAAAATCTTAACAAACAACAAACCCAATATATAACAATATTAGGTATCTTTGCTTCTATTGTTTTGACATTTGTTAGCGGTTTGGTATTTTCAAATTCTATTCTTTCCAATATAGATAAAGCAAGCATTTACCGATTGGTTTTTGTTATGGCTTTTATAGCTTTATTTGTAGGGAATATTCTTTATTTTTTATTTGCCTTTCTTATAAAGATTTCTTTAAATATCCACTTTCAAACTAATCGGTTGTTGATTATTTTTAATATTATTATATTAGCGATTATGTCAATTGACTTTATGTGTTATCTGTTTAATATAAAAACCATAGATGATATACTAGCTATGATTGATTTTTTAAAACAAAAACCAGACGAAAAATCAAGCTAAGCTTTAAGGCTTAGCTTTAAATTTTTACAATCAGTCTTTTAAGTAGTATTCTATAGTAGAAACCACTCTTATGGTTTTGATATAAGGGGTGTTTTTGTCTCTATTGCTGATGCTAAATTGCCCTTGGGAAGCTTTTTTTATCTTGCCTAAATGGCTGTTTGAGTCTTGTGCGAATTTTATCGCTGCATTTCTGGCATTAAGTGTTGCTTCTTCTATCATCTGAGGTTTTATCTCATTTAGCTTGGTATAAAGATACTCTATCTCATAATCATCGATTTTTGTTACTATGCCAAATTTTGCAAGACTTGAAATTTTTTCTAGTATGCTTTTTCCAAGCTTTACATTTTGGGTATAGATGAGTAAATTTGCAGTGCCTATGTATCTATACGCAGCTTGAGTGTCATTACTATAAGGATCGCTTAAGCGGTCGATGATATTTGGTGAGTTATAGCTGATCTCACCCTCTTTTACGCCTTGTTCTTCTAAAAATTTGATGATGTTTTGTTTATCTTGCTCTAGTTCTTCGTATAAATTTGTAAGATTGTTGTTTGATCTTGTAAATTTTATAGGAAGTATCAAAGTATCCGCTTGCACATCTTTTTGGCTTAGTCCCTTTACGGTTACACTTCTTTCAAGTGTTTTAAAGTCGTTTAAAGCTTTATTAAAGCCAAAGGCTAAAATCAAACTTGCCAAAATTATGGCTAAAGACATAAAAAGATTATTTGTTTTCATTTTCACTCCTTTATTTTGGTTAGAAAATATATCATATTTGCAACTAAAACACAAACACACATCACACAAGCAAGGATTATGGGCGTGTTTGCGTCAACAGCCCCAACTATAAAGGAAATAAGCCCTGCAAAACCAAATTGCACTGTTCCAAGCACTGCAGAAGCTGTCCCGCTATGCTCTTTAAATCTTGCCATGGCTAAAGTTGTGGTATTAGGCGCGATAAAGCCAAGCATAGCGATACTTGTAAAAATGCTAAGCTCAAAAAGCAAGAAATTTGGGTGAAAAAAGGCGTTGACAAGCAAAATCATAGCTGATATAAACATTATCATCAAAGCCTTTGCTAGGATTTTTTCGCTCTCGTATTTTAAAACCAATTTCGCATTAACATTTGCACAGATGACAAAACCTAAAGCATTTGCTCCAAAAAGCAAGGCAAATTTTTGCTCGCTTAGGCTAAAAAATTGCGTAAACACAAAGCTCGATCCCGTGATATAAGCAAACATAGCCGCTAAAGCAAAAGAAGCGCATAGTATATAAACCAAAAAGCGTTTATCGCTTAAAACAAATTTGTAGCTTTTCATCGCTTCGTGGTGGGAAAATTTTTTATTTTTAACATAGGGTGCGGACTCTTTTAAACCAAAAAGTATCATCAAAAAAAGTAAAATTCCCAAAGCAAACAAAGTCGTAAAAATGCTATGCCATGAAAAATACTCTAGCAAAATTCCCCCAAAAGTCGGCGAAAGCATAGGAGCAAGGGAGCTAAAAACCATCATCAAAGCAAAGATCCCTGCTGCTTCTTTGATCTCAAACAAATCATTGACAATAGCCCTTGCGATTACCACTCCTGCACAGCCTCCAAGTGCTTCAAAAAATCTCAAAGCAATAAAAGCATAAATATCATCGATAATCACACAAAACAAACTCGAAATAATAAAGAAAAATATCCCCACCAAAGCCGGAATTTTACGCCCAAAAATATCGCTTAAAGGCCCATATATAAGCTGTCCTAAAGCAAAAGCGATAAAAAAACTTGCAATACTAAGCTGGGTTAAAAAAGAATTCGTTTGAAAACTTTGCTCCACATGAGAAAGTGCGGGCAAATACATATCTGTAGAAAGCGGAGCTATGCTTGACATCAAGGCAAGGATAATGATGAGTTTAAATTTAGCAAAGCCTTGAATTTTAGTGTGTTTTTGCATTTGTAATCCTAATTATTTTAAAAGAATGATTTTAGCAAGTCAATCTTATAATAATCTTTGTTTTTCTATGTTAAATTTAGGAAAAAATTCTAAGGAAATTTTTATGCAAAATTTAAAACCAAAATGAGCAAATTAAATGTCCAAGTTGTGGAAGTTTTATCGATATAAGTGCGGCTTTATACACGCAAATTTTAAGTAGAGCCAAAGAAGAAATTCAAAAAGAACAACAACAAATGCTAAAGCAAAAACAAGAATTTGAAAATGAAGTGAGTGCAAAAAGAGCCGAATATACCAAAGCTTTTAATGATTTAAAAGCCCAAAAAATCGATCAAGAAAAATTCATAAACGAACAAGTCAGCCAAAAAATTCTCCTAGAAAAAGAAAAATTTAACCAAGAACTTCTTATGCAAAAGCAAAATTTCCAAAAAGAATTCAGCGAAAAATTTCAAAAAGAGCATGCAAATGAAATGAAAATCATACAAGAAGAACTTGAGGAAAAAAGTAAAGAACTCAGCGAATTTCTAAGCGTAAAAGCCGAAAATGAAAAACTAAAAAGAGAACAAAAAGAAAATGAAGAAAGATTAAAATTTCAGGCAAAAGAAGAAGCTTTTATGGAATTTAAAGAGCAAGAAAGCAAGAATTTGGAATTTGAAAGAGAAAAAATGCGTCTTGAATTTCAAAAAAACACTCAAGAGCAAGATCTTAAATACAAAGAATTAGAAACCAATTTTAAAAGCGTAGCCCAAAAGCTAGAAGATGCACAACGCAGGATAGAACAAGGCTCGCAGCAACTCCAAGGCGAAGCAGCTGAATTACTCATAGAAGAATATATCCAAAGTGAGTATTTAAGCGATGAGGTAAAAGAAGTGCCAAAGGGCGTAAATGGTGCGGATTGCTTGCATGTAGTAAAAGATAGTTTTGGAAATGTTTGTGGAAGTATTTTGTATGAGAGTAAACGCACCAAGGAATTTAACAAAGAATGGCTTGATAAACTCAAACTAGATAGCATAGCTGCAAAAAGCGATATAGCGGTTTTAATTACCAAAACCATGCCAAAAGATAAAGAAAAAACGCATTTTAAAGAAGGAATTTTAATCTGTACTTTTAGCGAATTTAAAGGTGTTTTAGCTGTGCTTAGAGAAAGCGTTATAAACGCTTATAAGCTAAAAAATGCCTTGCAAAACAAAGATGAAAAAAATCACATTTTATACGAATACTTAAATTCTAAGGAATTTAACACTCAAATCACTTTTATACTCAAAACTTATCAAAATATGAAAGAAGAGTTAGAAGCTGAAAAAAGGGCTTTGCAAAATATATGGAAAAAAAGAGAAAGGGCTATAGAAAATTTAAGCTTTAATTCCACCGCTATAGTAAGTTCTTTAAATGCTATATTTAGCGACTTGCAAGGTGGAAATTTGATAGGCGAAGAGGGGATTAAAAGTCTTGAAAATTTGGGAGAATTTCCCCCAAATTAGTTATTGTTCTGGAAAGTAGTTTGGATTTTTCCAAGGTCCATATTTTGCTTTTATGTATTTTTGAGGATCTAGAATTTGTTGTGGTGAAGCAAAATACTCAGGTTTTAATGATGGAGTTTTGCTATAAGCTGTATCTGGTCCATCACGATTTTCTGTAGTTGCCATAGGTATTCTCACAAAACCTGTATTTACATAAGCTGCTATATCTACAATGTCTGCATTGCTTATATTTTTAGAATTTGTGCTAAAATGCGTAGATGATTTTAAAAATCTTGCTAAAAATGGTATCATAACCATATGACCACCTTCAGGATAAAGCAAAGATGGATATAAATGCCCAGTTCCTTGTTTGTAATTATCATTTTTTACCCCAAGTCCTTTTTCTCCGTGACAAGTAACGCAGTTTTCTTTAAAAAGTCTTTGACCATGCACAGGATTGGCTGGGCGATTTGGAAAATCCATTTTAGAAAGAAAAGTTCCTTCAAGCTTGACACCATCTTTGACTCCATAAGCTTCTTTTAGCCATTTAAAATAAGCCAAAATTGCTTTCATTTCTTTAGAATCATTAGGAAATTTATGAGAGTCAGTTCCACCCATTCCGCGAATTCTATCTTCAACAGAGACAATTTTCATTGTTTCTATATCAAGTTTTGGATAGCTGTTTAACACATTTAAAAATGGAAGAACATGTTTTTTAGTTCCAGGTAGACCATTTCCTTTGTTATCCATATGGCAAGAAATGCAATTTATTTCATTATTTGTTTTTTTTAGTTTGCCATAAGGCCCTAGCGTACTTTCTGTTTTGCTTAAAAGATCTATACCATAACGGATTAAATCTCCTTGTTTGCCTTTTGGAACATCATTGATGCTTAAATTTTTATTTGGCCATTCTTGCACAGGTTTTTTAGAAAGCTCCTTAAAATATTCCACTCCTTCCTTATCGCTTAACTCTTCTCCTACTTTGTAATCACTTATGCTTTTAGCGCTAAGATTCAAACTAAGACATAAACTAAGCAATAAAATGTATTTTTTCATGATTTTCCTCCTTTTTTTGTAGTTCAATCTGATTTTAATGTATTTTCTTAAATATTAAGAACAATTTACATAAAAATAAATTTTTATAAGGCATAATATGATCAATATTGATTGGAAATTTATAATTTTAGCTTTATGTTGAATGTTAAAATAATTTATTTTTTATAGAGTTAAGATTTTTTTCTAAATTTTTAAAATTACTTTCCAAATCTTTTTTTATATCTATAAAAAAAGGATTACTTAAAGTAGCAATGAGATAATGATTTTTTTTAGAAAAGATATGATTTAAAGTGAAATTTTTATTCTCAAGCTTGATATAAATTTGCTCTTCATCTTCAAAACTAGGATTTTTGTTTGGTTTTAAAATTTCAAGTAAAATTCCGCAAAAAAAGCGTTTGTCTTGATCTAAAAACTGAATATCATAAATTTTAAAATCTTTAAATTCAAAGCAGTTTTGACTTTTAAATTCTTTTAAATCTTTTGTAAGTTCAAGTTTTAAAAAGTCTTTTTGACTTAAGCTTTCTTTTTTAAATTTCATCCCAAAACGACGCAAAAATAAATTTAAAGCATTGATTTCTAGTTCTTTTTGTACGAGTTTTAGTTTTTTGGCCGTAAAATGAAAGAAAAAAATGCCTACAAAAACAGCTAGAATCACTGCAATTAAAGCATCTTTTATAAAAACAAAGGCTAAAAAGCCTACAAGCAAGGCTTCGATAATGCTTAGGAGTTTTAAAATTCCCAAGCGTTTAAGTATATAAAGCCTATTATTTTCTAAGCTTTTTAAATCCATTAAGATTTTGCTTTTTCCATTCTTTTTCTTTGGGTTGGATCAAGATAGCGTTTACGAACACGCACATTTACAGGCGTAACTTCCACAAGTTCATCTTCTTCTATCCACTCTAAAGCTCTTTCAAGGCTCAATTTTCTAGGTGGTACAAGTTTGATCGCATCATCGCTTCCACTTGCTCTTACATTGGTAAGATTTTTTCCTTTGATAGGATTAACATCTAAATCATTAGGACGAGAATGCTCACCTATAATCATACCGGTATAAACTTTAGTTTGGGGTTCTATGAAAAGCACGCCACGCTCTTGAAGGTTAAACAAAGAATACCCCAAAGCTACTCCATTTTCCATAGAAATTAATGCACCATTATTACGCTTTTCAACCGCACCACTAAAAGGACGGAATTCTAAAAAGCTATGATTCATCACACCTTCACCTTTAGTGTCGGTTAAAAATTGACTTCTAAAGCCTATAAGTCCGCGTGCTGGGATTTCAAACTCAAGTCTTGTTTGTCCATCTCCTGTTGGTGCCATGGTTTTCATTTCAGCTTTTCTTTTTCCAAGTTTTTCTATAACCGCACCACTAAATTCTTCAGGTACATCGATAACTAAATGTTCAAATGGTTCTGTTTTAATCCCATCTTCAACCTTTACGATAACTTCAGGTCTTCCCATACAAAACTCAAAACCTTCACGACGCATATTTTCGGCTAAAATAGTGATTTGAAGTTCACCCCTGCCGCTTACTTTAAATTTACCTTCGCCTGTGCTTTCGTATTTCATGGCGATATTGGTTTTCATTTCAGCTTCTAAGCGTTCAGAGATTTTATTTGAAGTTACATGCTTTCCTTCAGTTCCTGCTAATGGGCCATCATTTACAGAAAATACTATGCTTAAAGTTGGCTCTTCAATGTGTAAAGGATCAAGCGGCATAGGATTGTTTGGATCTACAACACTATCACCCACATCTAAAGCTTCAAAACCTGCTATGGCTACAATATCTCCACTTCCTGCTTCTTCAATATCCATTTTTTCTAAACCCATAAAGCCAATGAGTTTTGAAATTCTACCATTTATTTTAGTGCCATCAGCTTTTGCAAGCATGACGCTTTGATTTTTCTTTACGACGCCATTAAAAATTCTAGCAATACCTATTTTACCTACGAAATTATCATATCCTAAGGTAAAAACTTGAAGTTGTAAAGGATTGTCATTAGTGCCACTTGGTGCTGGAACGCGTTCAAGTATGGTTTTAAAAAGTGGCTCCATATTGTCACTTTCATCGTTTAGATCAAGCTTAGCATAACCATTTTTTGCCGCGGCATAAACTATGGCAAAGTCAAGTTGCTCATCGTTTGCATCTAAAGCCACAAAAAGATCAAAAATTTCATTGATTACTCTTTCAGGATCAGCAGCTGGTTTGTCAATTTTGTTAATTACAACTATAGGTTTAAGCCCTAAAGACAAAGCTTTTTTAACCACAAATTTAGTTTGTGGCATAACGCCTTCTTGGGCATCCACTAAAAGCAAAACTCCATCTATCATTTTCAAAACGCGTTCTACTTCTCCACCAAAATCAGCATGCCCTGGAGTGTCTATGATGTTGATTTTTGTACCTTTGTAATTGATCGCTGTATTTTTTGAAAGTATGGTAATGCCGCGTTCTTTTTCTATATCATTACTATCCATAACGCGTTCTGAGATTTGTTCTCTTTCATTAAAAGTGCCTGACTGTTTTAATAATTCATCTACCATAGTAGTTTTACCATGATCAACGTGAGCTATAACTGCTATATTTCTAATATTTTCCAAAATATCTTCTCCAAAGCTAATTTTTTAAAAGCTTAAATTATACAAAAGTTTAGCTTAAATTACAAAGTATCAAAACTTGGAACACTTCTTGCTTTAAAGCTTTATGAAATTAAATTTTTAAAAAGGAAGTTAAAATGTCAAAACCATTAAATGAAGAGATTTTTGTTGAGTTTAAAAGCAATTTAGTTGAAAGAAAAGATGAAGTTTTGCTTCAAGTTTTAGAACTTTTAGAGACTTTTAAGTCGAATAAAAATGAAAAAATGGTAAGAATTTCAAGCGAGCTTACAGAAATTTTAAAAAATGAAGAAAATTTAGAAAAAATTTTAAATGCTAAAAATTTAGAAGAGCTTTTAAATATCTTGACTGCTTTAAATGAAGATAAAATGATTAAAGTATATGAAGATTCTTATTTAAAGGAAAAATTTCCTAATGTAATGGTAGATAAATTTTTAAAATAATTTTTGAAGGAAGAGTGATGTCAAATTTAGCTCCGCAAAATGATGTTTTAAATCTTACGCCGAGTAAAACTTCTACTACTAATTCTTTTAGTAAAACAAGTAAAAACAAAGAATATGAAGGTAGTGATAGTAAAAATTCAACTCAAGATGATACAGAGAGTTTTTTAAATTCTTTGCTTCATGCTATTGATGAAACCAATGAATTTTTACCCGATCATATGAAAATCAGTCAAAAAGAAGTTGTTGATGAGGCAATAAATAGACTTCAAAAAGGAGTTTTTGATGAGAGTGATAAGATAAGCATTTTTGAATCTGCTTCTTTTATGCAAATTCTTTCTTTGCTAGATAAGTTAAAAACAGACACAGTAGATGTCAAACTAGCAAATCTTTCTACTCAACTTTCTAGTCTTATTAAAACAGAGGCTAATTTTAATGCCCTAAAGGGTGCATCAAATCTTAGTGAGCTTTTAGATATTGCTAAAGATTTGGGTTTAAATGTAAAAAATATTAAAGTAGATCGACTTCTTGATCTTAAGGTAACTTTTCCAAATTTAGATAAGGCTAATTTTTTTAAAGGTGCCGTGGATAATGTTTTTAAGGAAATTATTAATAACAAAATTTCTAATGTAAGCAAAAATTTAAATCATCATTTACAAAATGCAACTCATACTACAAGTGCTCATTTTGTACAAAAAACCAATTCTAAAGATAGTGGTTCTTTGCTTTCTCAAACTTTGAAAAATTTAGATTCTATATTTTCATTCAAAGAAAGCAAGCACAAAAAAAATGACAAAAACGATGAACTTGTAAAAAAATTAACAGAAGAGCAATTAAACGC
>CM000855.1:17663-55629 GCA_000163995.1 Campylobacter jejuni subsp. jejuni 414
TTTTGAAAATTTAAATAAAACTCAAGTGGTTCAAACCAAAGAGAATAATACTAATTTTAACAATAACACCCATAAAGAAATTTTTATTCAAGAACAAACACACGGTGAAAATATAGATCAAAATAGCTTAGATGAGTTAAATTCTTTAGTGAAAGATTTAAACAAAGTAATGCAAAATAATACTCGAAATATTACTCCTAAAGAAACCTTGCAACATTTTTCTCAAGATTTAAAAGAGGCTGTAGAACAATATAAAGCACCGATTACAAAGCTTAGTATTACACTAAATCCTAATAATCTTGGTGAAGTAGAAGTAACTTTGATTCAAAGAGGCAATAATCTTCACATTAATTTTAACTCCAATACCAATGCAATGAATTTGTTTATCCAAAATCAAACAGAATTTAAAAATTCTCTTGTGAATATGGGATTTACAGGACTTGAAATGAATTTTAGCGATCAAGGGAAAAGAGAGCAAAATCAAGGAAAAAATCGTAGCAGATATAGTTTCAAAGATGCTTTAGATGGAAAAAATGAAGGTGAAAAAATTAATTTAGAGCTTGTTTTGGCAAAATATTTCTAAATTGGAACGCTTTTTGCTTTTAATTAAAAAATTTGATATAAAAAAAGGATTTTATCATGACAACAACAAATTGGAATAATAATCTTAACTGGACAAATACTCAAACAAGTGATAAGACTACTAAAGCGGATAATTCATCTAATAGCAGTAGTTCAGGTGTAGTTAGCAACCCAAATGCTACTTTAGATAAGGATGCGTTTTTAAAACTTCTTTTGATAGAGCTTCAGCATCAAGATCCAACAGATCCTATGGATAGTGATAAAATGCTTACTCAAACTTCACAACTTAGTGCGCTTGAAATGCAACAAAATACTAATATCACTATGCAAAAAATGGTTGAAACTATGGAAAAACTTTCTAATTCTTTTAGTACAAGCATGAGTACTGCCGCGGTTGGAGCTATAGGAAAAATGGCGACAGTAAATGAAAATAAAGTTAAATTAACGGGTGCGGATGAGGTTATTGCGCTTAAAATGTATTTGCCTGAAGATTCAGATAACAAAGGAATTACTCTAGAGGTTTATGATAAAAATAATAAGTTAGTATTTAGTGAAAAAAGCAATGAAGGAAAAGAAGTATCAAAGGGTTTATTCACATTAGAGTGGCCTGGTAGAAATAATGATGGTGTTTATGCAGGCAACGGAGAATATAGCGTTAAGGTGGTTTATAATAATAAAAATGGAGAAAAGATCACTGCAAATTATGGGACTTATCCTATAGAGGGTATTAAATTTGTTGATGGAGTTGCTTATGCAAAAATGGGTGGTCAATATGTAAGTTTTGATGATATTGGTGAAATTAGCGACTATAAATTTGGATCATCTTCAACTTCTGTTGGAGATAGTTCAAGTGCAGATTCTAGTAGTGGAAATTCTTCTGGATCTACAGAAGAAGGTGATAAAGAAGAAAAGGCATAAATTATGATGAATTCATTTTATAACGGGGTTTCTGGAGTTAAAACAAATAGCTTTGGCATTGATATTTATGCAAATAATATTGCTAATGTTAATACAACGGGTTTTAAGTATTCTGATGCTCAATTTAAAGATATTTTTTATAGCACCGTAACTACTCAATCAACCAATCCTGCTCAAGGTGGATATGGTTCAGGGTCGGCTTCTTCCAATGTTGTTTTTGAGCAAGGTTCTTTTGTAGCAAGCGATAGTGAATTTGATGTGGCTTTGCAAGGAAAAGGATTTTTTGGAGTTTTAGGGGCTGATAATAATGCTTATTATACTAGAAATGGAACTTTTAAAAGAGATGCTAATGGGTATTTAGTAGATTCTTATGGAAATTTTGTTTTAGGAACGATGAATCCTGCTTTTACTGGTATCAATTATAGTGATAGAGTTGCAGGACTTATGGGGGATTATCTTAACACAGGAACTCCTGTAAACAATGGTTTTACAGTAAATTCAAATGATTCTTTTAGTATAGGTACAACTGCTTCTCAACAGGCTATCAAGGTCCCTGTGAATATGTATTTACCTCCTCAAGTAACTCAAAATGTAAAATGGAGTGGAAGTTTAAATACTAATACAACAACAGAAGTGGTTAAAGTAAATCTTGATCCTAATAAATTTAATATTACAAAAACTGAAGATGGAAAATATGTAGTTAATGGAAGTGTGAGTAAAGAAGATGTATTTAGCGCTAAAGCAGGTGATAGGATTATTTTAAATTTCACAGATGATAATGGAGTAAAAACAAGCTTTGAAGCAACTTTAGATGAAAATTTAAATTTTAAAAGCAATAAACTTGATTTAAAAGGTTTAGATGAA
The DNA here is from genome assembly GCA_000163995.1 of Campylobacter jejuni subsp. jejuni 414. Lineage (GTDB taxonomy): Bacteria > Campylobacterota > Campylobacteria > Campylobacterales > Campylobacteraceae > Campylobacter_D > Campylobacter_D jejuni_A. The sequence goes on from CM000855.1 coordinate 20,028, forward strand.
AATAGTATCAAGCTTGATACAGTACAAATTGCAACAGAGCAACAAAAAGCCAATAAAGATATTTTAGAATCTGATATTTATAATGCAGATGGAAGTAAAAGCACTCTAAGGGTTTTACTTGAAAGAGTTTTGCCACAAGAAGGTGATAATATACAATATAAAGCCATTGCTCAAATTTATGATTCCAATGGAAATGCTGTTGGTGATCCAACTGAAGGAAATATGGTTTTTGATAAAAATGGTGCCTTACTTCAAAATAATATTACAAGCATTGCAAATCCAAATGGTGGAACAATTAATATTGATTTAGGAACGCCTTATGATGCTAGTAAGCCAGGTTCAGGCTATGGCGGAATTTATATTAAAGAAGGTGTTGAAAAAAACGTAGTTACACAACAAGATGGGGTAGCGGAAGGATTTTTTAAACAATACAATATATCTGATGATGGAAGTATTATTGCACAATTTAGCAATGGTAAAAATGCTATAGTTGGAAAGCTTGCTTTGTATAATTTTATTAATGAGCAAGGATTAGCTGCTATGGGTGATAATATTTTTGCTGCAACAGCAAATAGTGGCAATGCAAGTTTTATTATGAAAAATGGTCAAATTGTTAATACGGCTAAATTTAAAGGTGGATTTTTAGAGCAATCAAATGTTGATTTAAGCGTAGAGCTTTCAAATCTTATTGTAACCCAAAAAGCCTTTGACGCAAGTTCAAAAAGTATCACAACAAGTGATCAAATGATACAAAAGGCTATTAATATGAAAAGATAATTCTTAGGAATTATCTTTTTCTAGTTTTTCAAAAAGAGCTTTAATTTCTTCAATATCGTTTTGTTCATAATTATCTGATGTAATAAAATTTACTTGTTGTCCTTTTTCAAGATATAAAACTTTTTCATAATCTTTTAAATTTATATGATGTTTTAGTTCATCATTAGTGTTTATTTTTGGATAAAATTTCAAAAAATTATCTTCTCCGATATTTTCAGCTTTTATGTATATTTTTACATTATAAACCATTTCATCTAAAAAATTTAACTTTGTATCAACTTGATATTTTAATTTTATAAGTTTTTTATACGAGATACTAAGGTCATTGTATTTTTTTATAATATCATGATAAAGATTTGAAAATTTCATTTCTATAGCACTAGGATTTTGAGTTTTTTGAATTTTGATGATATTGATTTGATTTTTGATTAAATAATCATAATAGTTTTGCATTTTGCTTATAACATTATCAAGCTTGCTTTTAATTTTAAGACTGAGATTTTTAAGATTTTCACATTCTGCACTTTCTATACTTGAGTGATTGTTGATAGAAACTAACGGAGAAACTAAGATATTGTTTTTAAATTTTAAACTATTTGTTATGATTAGATTTTTCTTAGGATATAAGGTATTATCTGTTAATAAATTGCAAATATAAATATTCTCCGCTTCTATTTTTCCGCCTATACAGTTTTCAACAAAAACATTTTTGGCTACAACTATTCCATTTTCTAAATTTTTTATATACACAGTATCAGCTTGTAAAGTTCCTTTATGCGTTGTAATAAAAATATTTTGTGCAAAAATTTCGCTTTTGGCATGAGTTAAACCTTTAATGCTGATATTTTTTCCATAGAGTTTTGTTGCTCCAACGCTACCATTTACTTTTATATCTGAAGCTTGAACATTTACAATACCTGATTTAATAGCATCATCATTTATGTCAAAATTGGTGATTTCTAAGTTTATATTTTCATCGGTATTTGTTTTGATTGAACCGGTTGTTTTAAGCCCTACTTGTGATAATTTTAAATCGTTTGTAATCCAATATCCTATATTATCTTTATTTAAAAACCCATAATGCGCACTAAAATATTTGATTCTATCTTCTAATTCTTCTGTGTAAATGCTTTCATCTTTTATAACAAAAGGATTATCAAGAAAATCTATTGGATTTAAAGGAAGTATTTCTCCTCTTAAATTTCGCCCTTCTTTTCCAAGAATTCTATAAATGTATTCAAAAAGCAATTCATTTTTTTCAACAGGTTTGCAGTAGTTTCCTTGATCATAGCTAATATTTTCGTTAAAATATTCCTCATTAGCATCTCTATAATAAATAATTTCATCGCTTTTATGTTCAATTTTATCCACCCCTTTAGCAATTTCAAGTTCTAATTCTTTAATAGATGGATTTTTTTGTATAGACAGGATAAAATCATCGATTTTTTTAAATAAATTTTTATTAAGTCTTAAAATTAAAAATTTTTGCTTGATCATTATTTTATAAATATTTTGCAAAATATCAAATTTTAAACCAGGGTAGTATTTGAAATTTTCTGTAAAATTGATATTAGCTTTTAGATAGGTTAAGTTGGAATTAGATTGAAGTTTGATTATAAAGGGATAATTTTGTGTTTTTGGATAAATTTCTATAAGAAATTTTTGCACTATGGTATTGTAGTTTTTTACAAAAAAATCATCCGAATAAAATAAATCAAGATCCTTTCTTTGGTAAGTTTTTGTTTTTCCGGTTTTGTGCTAGAGCATAGAAGTTTAAAATCTATAATTCTAAAATCAAGGATTTGTTTTGTGTTTGCTTGTTCATGTCTTAAGCTTTCAAAAGGATTAAAAGTTTCTACGGTTTTTACTTGAAAATTCATCTATCCCCCCCCCCCATATCAAATTTTTTGAGTTGTAAAGTGGTGATTTTCTAGCGTATCTTCAAAAATAGCATTTAGTTTTTCGAAATTTTGATTTAAATCAAAATGATCCAAATGCACTAGAATTTGTCCACATTTTTCGCACTTTAAGGCATTCTCTTTGCTAATGAGTTCTTGATGTATAGTTTGTGGAACTGCGTGGATGTGCAAAGAACAGTTGCAAATATAATTATGAGTTTTTTCAGCGCTTAGATTTTGTTTGATTGATTTTAATTTTATGTATTGCTCTAAGGTATAATGAATTTCTTGAAGATGTAGAGCTTTTTTTGTAAAATGAGCTATCCATAAATCTTCATTAACAAAATGGTCTAAAATCCAATCTTTAGTTAATATAGAAAGTTCTTGAGATATTTTTATAATATCATTTGAATGCTCTAAAAGTTCTTTGGTTTTTTCTACTAATATTCTATGCGATTTTTTATGTTCTTCAATCAAAGGAAAATCAATACTTTCCATAAATTTTTCTTCATCTTTAAAATGAATTTTGATGTATTGGAATAGCTTTGTGAGAATTTGTTTTAAATCATCTTTATATTGTGTATTGTTATCTTGAACTTTTAGAGCTAAATCACCTGCAAGATTGGTAATTTCAAAAATAAGTTCGTGTTGTTTGTCTAATTGCATATTTTTAATGCTAAAATCTTTACTCCATTTAATTTCCATATTTTTTTCCTTTACTATATGATAATTATTGTTTATAATCGTATTTTTTGGAAAATAAAATATATAGTTTTACAAATAAATTTTAAAAATTTATCTAAAATATAATCAATTTGTTACTTATTTACACATATGTATTTTAGTTTTTTATAACTCAAGGCTTTTTAAGCATGTTATGATATAATTTTCAGGCCTTTTCTTAGACCTGTGCAATGCTATTTTTAAGCACCGCTTCAGGGTGGGAACACAGCAGAGCACTTGATTTTAGTGTGTGCCGCAGTTATCTGGGGAAAGGTTTTCTTCGTTTAAAATTCTCTATCCATTTTTTATAGGCTATTATTTTTATAAATTAAAAATTTATTTAAAAATTATAATTTTAAGATGTATTAAAATATTAGTTAATTAGAATTTAAGCATTATAAATTACATTACCAATATCAAAATAATGGATAGAAGGAAAATCCCTTTTTGTATATAGAGATGGTAGCTCTTAGCGATATCACCACTTGCTCAAAGCTCTGTGCGTGCTAAAAATTCTTAAAGGAATTGTTTTAAGAGATATTCTATAAAACGACTATGAGGTAGTTTAGGCTTACTACTTTGCAAGCTTTAATTAATGCTAATAAGTAGAAATTTAAAAGTAAAAGTTGATGAAATTTTTAAAATTGAGCACAGATGTAAATTATCAAATTGAAAATTTCAGTAAAATTTATACCAAAGCTGCTTCAAAAACTTCTACGCAACAACTTATTGATGAGACTAAAATTTCAGTTAAATCCTTTAGTGGTTGATTTTATAGCATAAGTTATAAATTCTTTATGCTTTTCATGATATTGGGCAAATTATGATGGCTTTAATCCATAGTTGATAGTGGTATCCGTAGGACTTGTTTGGTGAAAAATTTTAGGATTTTTTAAATAATTTCTAGGAATTAATTTCCTAGAAATTACTCTATAAAACCACTTGCTATTACTTTATCATCATCGTAAAATACTGCCATTTGTCCACTAGCAAGCCCATAAACAGGATCTTTTAAGGTAATTTTTGCACTTTTATCATCATGGATTTCTACTTTGCAAGGTGTAGATTTTGAACGATAGCGGATTTTTACTTCACAATCAAGTTCTTTAGCATCTATGAAAAGATTGATATTTTTTAGGCTAAATTCACTGATTTTAAGTTCTTCTTTGGTGCCTACGATGATTTGATTTTGTTTAGGATTGATTTTTAAAACAAAATGCGGCTCATGTGCTCCACGTACTTCAAATCCTCGTCTTTTACCTATGGTATAATGCATATAGCCTTCGTGTTTACCTACTACTTTTCCAGTGTTATCTAGTACTTCACCAGGAATTTTTGTATCCATAAATTGATCTAAAACTTGCACATAAGTATCTTCAACAAAGCAAATCTCAGAACTTTCCTTTTGAGTGGCAAAAGATTTTAAAATTTCTATAGTAGAGGCAAATTTCTTTACATCTTCTTTTTTCATTTCACCTAGTGGAAAAATAAGATATTTTAAAGCCTCTTTATCTGCACTAGCTAAAAAATAGCTTTGATCTTTGCTTTCATCTAGTGCGGTTTTTATTAAGTTATTTTCAAGTCTTGCATAATGTCCTGTAGCAAGTTTTTCACAACCTAAACTTTTGGCAAATTCTAAAAGTTTTCCAAGCTTGATAAAACGATTACATAAAGCACAAGGATTTGGCGTTTTACCTTCTTTATAAGTATCAACAAAAGGCATATAAACTTTGTTTTTAAAATCTTCTTGCAAATCTAAGATATGATAAGGAATTTGCAAAAAATTTGCAACTTTTTCTACTTTTTTGATATTTTCTTCGTGATAATTTGGCTTGCCATGAAGTTTCATATAACAACCTATAATTTCATGACCTAAATTTTTAAGTTTATAAGCAGTGACTGTACTATCAACTCCACCGCTCATAGCGACTAGAATTTTCATTAAATTTCCTTTAAAATATTAATTATAAAATCCAAGTCGTCAGTGATTTTATACTTTAACTCATCTCCTTTAGAAATCACTTCAAGTTTGAGCAAAGAATTTCTGACGAACTCATCAAAGCCTCGCCAAAATTCATTCCCAAACAAAATAATAGGAACATCTTTTTTAAATTCTAATTGTTTTAGTGTAAGAATCTCACACAATTCATCAAGTGTTCCAAAGCCGCCTGGGAAAATCACAAAAGCTAGACTCTTTTCAATAAGAGCCATTTTGCGTATGGCTAAGCTCTCAAAAGTAATATTATATTCTACAAAATCATTAAGCTTTTGCTCATGAGGTAAAAATATATTAAATCCTACAGAACTTATTGAATTTGTATTATTTTTTTGCGAAAAAGCACCTTCATTGGCTGCACACATAATGCCACCACCTCCACCACTTATCACACAAAAACCATTTTGAGCACATTTTTGTGCCAAAATTTTAGCTTGCTGATAATAAAAATTATCTTCTTTAAGTCTTGCTGAACCAAAAAAAGTAACAGCCTTTTCTAGTTCGGGTATATTTTCAAATTTTTCAACATCTTTTATGATTTTTGTATCCATTAAATACCTTTTTGGCAAAACTATAGATTTTCATTATAGCTAATTTTTTTAAATTTATAGAGTAATTTTATCTTAATTGTTCCAATCTTTCTTTTTTAGAACCAATTTCTGTGATTTGAACACCAAAGTTACCATCAACAATCACTACTTCACCATAGGCAATTCTTTTATCCCCGATTAAAATTTCAAGCGGATCGTTTGCGAGTTGATTTAGCTCTACAACTGAACCTATATCCATAGTTAAAACATCTTTTAAAAGCATTTTTTTATTGCCAATTCTTACACGTACAGGCAAACGCACATCCATGATAAGGTTGATATTTTTAAGTTCTTCGCCAAGCATGATTGCTTTTTCTTCGGCATTGCGATTAGAATCAGTATTTGCATTACCTGTTTCAGCGAGTTTTCCACTTAGGATATTATGAAGTGTTTGATCCATAGCTAAAGAAACTTGTTCTTCCAAATCACCTATTTTTACATCATATAAAAATAATTTTTTAAAATCTTTAAAATCTACGCTTTCAGGCACAAACTCACAAGATTCTATGCTAAAATCCATTTTCGGGATATCTTTTTGAGCCCCTAAAGTTGTAGAAAATGCTGAAATGATGTTTTGGATAGCTTCCTTAGCTGCATCCATTTCATCAGGGCCCAATTGATCATTTTTAGTAATTTCTTCTTCGCCCATCATCCATTCGCCAATAGCACTCATCAAAACAGCACTAGCTAGAATTCCTATTTTACCGCCATTTGTTATATTAAATATAGCATATACCAAAGGTGCTTTTAAAGTATCACTTGCATTTACATCAAATTCTTTATATTCACTAAATTCGGCACTTTTTCCTGTTAAACCTTCAATGGTGCTGATGCATTCATTTGTAAACATTTTTAAAAAATCATTGATCATATTTCTTCATCCTCCTCTTCAGGCTCATCATAAACACTAGCTTTAGCTTTACGCTCTTCTTCATATTTTTCCAAAATTTCTTTGATTTCATCTTTATCTGTGCGTATGAGTTCTAAAATTTTAATAGATTTTCTAAAACGATGCAATCCAATTTGTGCTAAAAATACATCTTTTTTATCAATGCTTACTATAGCCTTATCGTCTGCTTCTCTATCAAGTCTTAAAATATCACCTTGTTTAAGTTCTAAAAATTCATGAACATTAATTAAAGTTTTTCCTAAAATCGCTTCATATACTACTTCAGCACGACCAATTAAAGTTTTAAGTTCTTTATTGCGTGATTTTTTAGCTGAGGTTTCACCCATCATAATATCGCGGTTTGCTAAACGGCTTAATATACTTTCTAAATGCACAACAGGATAGCAAATATTTACCATACCACTTGAATTTCCTATGATAATTTCCATTACTACCATGATAACGATCTCGTTTTGAGATACGATTTGAACAACATTTGGACTTGATTCTTTAGCTTCTATGCTAGGATAAATTTCAGTTACAGTAGCCCAACTTTCTTTAAGTCTTTGCATGATAATACGCAAAATAGAGTCAAGCAAATTAAGCTCTATATCGGTAAGCTCACGTGAAGCCTCGTAGCTATCACCTTGACCTCCTAGAAGTCTATCTATCATAGGAAAAGCAATACTTGGGTTGATTTCTAAAACACAGTTTCCATCTAAAGGTTTAATAGAAAAAACGTTAAAACTTGTTGGACTTGGCAAAGACATTAAAAATTCCCCATAAGTCATTTGATCGACTGAATGAAGTTTGGTTTCAACGATACTTCTCATCATTGATGAAATTTGAGAGGCTAAATTTCTTGCTAATTTATCGTGTATACCTTTAATCGTTCTAAGCTGTTCTTTTGAAACCCTATTTGGACGCTTGAAATCGTATACAACGATACTTCTTTCATCTTTTTCATCTTTTGAATTTGAGGCTATGGGTGTGTCAGTATTATCATCAACAACTTCAAGTAAAGCATCAATTTCTTCTTGGGAGAGTATCTCGGCCATTACGTTAGCCTTTCTCTAAGTTTTTTAAGAAGTTTTTTGTGAATTTGCGAAATTCTGCTTTCGCTAATTTCTAAAATTTCACTGATTTCTTTTAAGCTTAATTCTTCATAATAATAAAGTTGAATGATTAGCTGATCCCGCTCTTTAAGATCGTCTAATACTTCGTGAATTTTTTCCAAAAGTTCTTCTTTTTCAATTTTTTCTAAAGTATTATCTTCATTATAAAGTTCGATTTGTTCATCGATAGGTAGGGTATAGCTAATGGCATGAGCTGTTCTTACTTCTTTGATTTTTTCTACATCCAAATCAAGTTTTTTTGCTAGATATTCATCATCAGGTTCACATTCATGCTCGAGAAAATATTCATCCATGATTGCATCAATATCTTTGATAATTTTACGGTTATTGCGACTCATCACATCAAGACTTCTAAGATAATCAAGCATAGAACCATTAACTCTTTTTCTTGCAAAGCCCCAAAAATTGTCATTTTGTTCTTTATCATAACGACGTGAAAGCTTGATCATTTCTTCAACGCCTATGCTAATAAGATCATTAACATCTATGCTTGAAGGTAGGCGTTCTTTTAATCTAAAAGCCATAGCACGAAGAGCTGGCATATAAGAAAGTACAAGTTCATCTTGTTCTTTCTTTAGCATTTGTGCGTAAGCTTTAGGCGGCTCTTTTAGCATTTCTTCGTCTTTCTTTAGATTCATTTTTCTTTAATTCTTCTCTTTCTTCGTTGAGCTTTTCTAAAATTATATCCATTTTCTTTTCACGAATAACTAAATCATTGATAATATTATTACTAGTTTTTTCATAATCGTGCTTATTAAAGATTCTACCGCTAATTTTCTTTACATCTATAAAATTCATAATAGCAATATGAATAAAAACATAAAACATAAAAGTAATAAAACAAGTAAAAATTAGAATATCAAAAGCTTCATCTATGCTAATAACGCTAAATGCAAGTCCTATAAAAAATCCACAAACAGTAAAAAATGCTACGTAATTTTCTGGCCTCATAATCTCTTCTCTTTATTGCTAAAATCTTTCAATAATTTTTCTAAAAAAACTTGAAAAATTACGATTTGAAACATTATCAAGCACTTTCTGTTCCAATCTATATAAAAGCTTGGAAGCTAAGGCTTTAAGCTCATCGCTTGAGACTGTGTTTTCATCACTAAATAAAGTTCTTTTTTTAATACTACCGCTTACATCTTTAGAAGCACTTAAATATCCTAAGAATTCTAAATTTAAAGGGTTTTTAATGTTTGCATCTGCAACTTTTTTAATATTTTCAAAAACTTTCAAGGCTTCATTTTCATTTTTTACAACATTAAAGAGCATTAGTAAATTTTCTTTCGTCTTAGAAGTTGTTTTTATAGTTGCATACGCATCTGTAATTGCTGCAGGGTCAGGAACAGTTACTATTACAACCTCATCAGCCATTTCTAAAAAATTTAAAATATTACCACCAATACCTGCACCTGTGTCAATAATAAGAAAATCAAGCTCATCTAAAATACTTGCTTGATTTAAAAATCTCTCATAAATATTTTTATCATTATATTTTAAAATTTCATCTCCGCTTTCACCTGGGATAAGCCATAAATTTGGTTTAACTTCTATTAAAATGTCTTCTAAGGAGCATTCTCCACGCAAAACATGCAAGAGATTTTTTTGTATGCGTACATTTAAAATAACATCTAAATTGGCCAAGCCTATATCTGCATCAAAAAGTCCAACCTTATAGCCATGGTTTGCTAAAACATTGGCTAGATTTGCGCTAATAGTGCTTTTTCCAACGCCGCCTTTTCCACTTGTAATGGCTATAAAATGAGTATTTTGGGATTTTTTAGTCCCATTTTGACTCATGAGATTGTGAAGTTTATTTGCTTGGTTATTCATTATTTTTTCCTTTATTAAACCCTTCTAAAATACAATGAACTAGAAAATCACTATTGGCTACTTCTAAATCATCTGGTACTTCTTGTCCTGTAGAGAAAAAACTTAATGGAATATTTGTTTCATAAATAAGTGAGAAAATATTTCCAAAAACCTTTGTTTCGTCAAATTTAGTAATAATCAAAGTGTCAATATTTAAAAATGAAAAATTTTTATAAATTTCCATCAAATCTTCATGTTTAGTATTTGCAGAAACAACTAAATTTACATCAATGTCTGCATTTGAGTGCATTAAAAATTCTTTAGTTTTAGCAAGCTTGCTTTGATCATATTGTGAATTTCCTATAGTATCAACTAAAATCACTTCGCAATTATTTAAACTTTTTATCGCCTCGTCTAAATCCTTTGGCTCTATGCTATCAATAATGGGAAGTTTCATCATTTTTGCGTATTGAAAAAGCTGCTCAACCGCACCAATTCTATAAGTATCAAGTGTAATAATGCCTGTTTTATAACGTTTATCTCCATAAGCATAACGAAAAGCTAGTTTTGCTAAGGTTGTTGTTTTTCCTACTCCTGTTGGACCTACTAGCATCATGATTTTTTGTTTTTTTATCTCACTTTCGACACGACAAGGTAAAATATTTCTTAAAAGTGAGTGAAAATATCTTTGAACTGCATCTTTGTTGGTTTTCATAGCAGCTGGCATATTTTCTATGGTTGCTTTCATAATCGCTTCTAGATGATTTTCAAGCATTCCGCTTTCTTTAGCTTGTTTATAAATGCTTGCAAATTCAGGGGGTATCATAAGATTTTTTCTAGCCTCAGCTTTATCATCCCACATCATATCTGCTAGAAGATCTATTTTGTCATTAAGCTTGTTGATTTGTTTTTCAAATTGCTTTTCAAAATTTTCCATTTTTTTATTATAATTTGGATTAGGGATGTAATTTTCTAAAGGTGTATTCGTAACTTTGGAAATTTCATTGCTAACTTCACTTAGTTTTTCTTTAAAATCATCAAAGTCTAGAGTCTTATTTTGATGAGGATTGATTTTGTTTTGTGGAAAATCTTGATAGTTTTTTTTAGCTATATTATTGTTTTTTGCAGTGTTTAAATTTGCATTTAAGCGAGTGTTTGAGAAATCTAAGACTACATCTTCATCTTCTTGTGGCATTTGAGATCTGATTTTTCCTTCCGCAAGAGAAGTAGAAGATGGTTTTGGTGAGCTTTTTTTTGTAGGTAAAGATTTCCCTTGTTTTTTTAAGTGTTCTTCATAGTCGCTTTCTTCTATAGCTACCATAACCTCATAAAGTGCACTGCGATTCAAGGTTTTAGGACGAATTTGTTTATTTGTTATAATTAAAGCTTTATCTCCGTAATCTTCTTTTACTTTAGGTATAATTTGTTCCGTATCTTCAACAGTAAAAGTATGTATAAGTTGTCCCATTTATATTCCTTATATCATGCCTAAAGGCAAAATTACACTCACTCTTTCTTTAACCCCTTTATGAGGCACCTCACACCACTTGTCACGCTTGACTTTTTGTGAAAAGTATAAAAGATCTAAATCAAGCGTTCTAGGAGCGTTTTTGAAAGTTCTCTTGCGTTTAAATTTTATTTCATAATAAAGCAAAACTTTCAAAAGTGCTCGTGCATGCAAATTAGTTTGTATTAGCATGACAGCATTGGTAAAATCTTTTTGCTCTTTAAAACCAAAGGCTTCATTGATCAACATAGGAGATGTTGATAAAATTTTAAATCTTTTATCATCCATCATTACTCGAAAAAGTGTGTCAAATCTTTTTTTTTCGGGCTCTATATTGCTTCCTAAGCCTATAAAGGCTAAATATTTAAAAGAGCACATAGTTTGACTGAAAAAAGGGAAAAAACGACTTTTTTCAAAGTGTTTTGCTCTTTGAATTTTTAGCATTATTGTTTATTTGTTTGTTGTGCTTGTTGCATTGCACGCAAATTTTTTATTTGTTCACAAATTTGAATTATACCCATTAAAGCTAAGTGATAACCAAAAGGACCAAAACCCACAATAGTTCCAGAGCATACAGGAGCTATAAGGCTTTTTTGACGAAATTCTTCTCTACGATAAACATTGCTAATATGCACTTCAATTGTAGGCAAAGCTACTGCTGCAATAGCATCACGAATGGCTACTGAAGTATGAGTATAGCCTGCTGCATTGATAATAATTCCATCAACCGTTCCAAGGCATTCTTGAATTTTATCTACGATTTCACCTTCAAAATTACTTTGGAAAAAGTCAAGTTCTACACTGTTTTGTGATGCTGCAAGTTTCATTTGTTCATGAATTTCTTCCATTTTCATCGCACCATAAATTCCCACTTCTCTTACGCCAAGCATATTGACATTTGGACCTTGGATAATCATTATTTTCATGGATTTAACCTTAAAAATTTATTTTAACCTTTTATTATAACATTTTAAAAATAAATTTTTGCTACAATGTGATTTTTGAAAGGAAAATCGTGTTTATAGTCAATGCAAGATATCTTTTTTTGTGCGATGAAGATTTTACAATACTAGAAAATCAAGCCTTTGTTTTTGAGGATAAAATTTTAGAATTAGGTGAATTTGAAAATTTAAGAAAAAAATATCCCCAAGCTAAACTGATAAAAACACCTAAAAATTCAGTTATTTTACCTGCTTTTATAAATCCTCATACGCACTTAGAATTTAGTGCAAATTCTACAACTTTACATTTTGGAGAATTTTTAATTTGGCTTAAAAGTGTTATAAATTCTCGTTCTATATTGAATGCACAGGCTAAAGAAGAATTAATACTTCAAAATATTAAAAAAATGCAAAAAAGTGGTATAGGGACCATAGGTGAAATTTCAAGTTTTGGGAGCGATTTAAATCCTTGCTTGAAGGTTAGTCAAAAGGGTATGCGTGTAGTGTTTTTTAATGAAATTTTAGGCACGGATGAAAATCAAGTTGAAGATAAAAAACAAGAATTTTTTAAAAGATTTGAAAATTCTTTGAAATTTAAAAATGATTTTTTTATCCCTGCAATTTCTATCCATTCTCCTTATTCAACTCATCCTAGCTTGGCTTCTTTTGCGTTAAATTTAGCAAAAAAACAAGATTTATTAGTTAGTACACATTTTTTAGAAAGTAAAGCAGAAAATATTTGGCTTAGAGAGGCTAAAGGTGGTTTTAAAAAATGGCTTGGAAATTTCATGTTAAACCCTAAATCTCTTTATACTCCAAAGGATTTTATTAAACTTTTTAAAGGAGTAAGGACTCTTTTTACGCATTGTGTATATCTAAAAGAATATGAATGGTTGGATAAAAATTTACATTCTATCACGCATTGTGCTTTTTCGAATCGTCTTTTAAGTCAAAAAAGCTTGGATTTAGAAAAAGCTTTAAAAAGCGGTTTAAATATCCATTTAGGAACTGATGGACTTAGTTCAAATATCTCTTTGTCTTTACTTGATGAAATGCGTGCAAGTTTACTTGTGCATAAGAATTTTGATTTGTTAAAATTAGCACCTAAGCTTTTGCAAATGGCAACACTCTATCCTGCAAGGGCCTTAAATTTAAATTTAGGAGAGCTTAAAAAAGGTAAAATTGCTGATTTTAGCGTGTTTGAGTTAGGAAAATGTGATAAAAAACAAGCCCCTTTGCAGTTTGTTTTAAATGCTAAAGAAGTAGATAAATTATTTATAAAAGGAAAAGAATGCAAAATTTAAAATCATTTTTTAAGGTTTTAGGATATGGGATAAAATTTATCAATACTTATTTTAAAACCTTTGTTTTATTATTGATTGTTATATGGATCTTAATGCCGAGTGTAAATTCAAGTTCTAATCTTGCAAATTTAGAACGCATTGATTTAAAGGGTGAAATTTTTGATAGTTCTGCAGTTTTGGAAAAAATTATCAATGCTAAAAATGACAATAGTATTAAAGGAGTGCTTTTTGTTATAGACTCTCCTGGTGGAGCTTTTGCTCCTAGTATGGAGCTAGCTTTAGCCATAAAGGATTTAAAAAATAAAAAACCTGTGCTTGTTTATGCAAGTGGAACTATGGCAAGTGGAAGTTATTTAGCGGGCGTTGGAGCGAATAAAATTTTAGCCAATCCAGCAAGTTTTATAGGTTCTATTGGCGTGATTATGCAAGGAGCTGATTTAAGTGGCTTGGCTAATAAACTTGGCATTAAAGAACAAACCATTCAAGCGGGTGAATTTAAAAGTGCTGGAACTTTTGCAAGAGCTTGGAGTGAGGATGAGAGAAATTTTTTACAAGGTTTGATTGATCAAAGCTATGATCTTTTCACAGGTTTTGTTGCTAAAGAAAGGACGCTAGATCTTAATAAAAAAAATCAATGGGCAAACGCAAGAGTGTTTTTGGCTGCTAAGGCTAAAGAACTTGGTCTTATAGATGGGCTTAGTAATTATGAAAATGCCAAAAAAGAACTTGAAAAACTTGCTAATGTTTCAAATCCTGTTTGGAAAGAAGAAGATAAGTTTGATAAGTTTCTTAATCGCTTAGAAGGACAAGCATCAAGTTTGATAAGTAAAAGTTTAATTGAAATTGTTTATAAGACTAATAGTAGTTTTATAAGCACTAGGTAAAATATATAAAATATTTTTTATTTAATTTTTGTAATGTTTTTATGTAATAATTATTTATATCTTAAAATAAGGAGTAAATCAATGAAAAAAAATATTGTTTTTTTCGAAGTTAAAGGTGGAAGTGATAAAGGAGAGGATGGTTATAGAAAAGATACCATGCCTATGGTAAATGCTTTAAAAGCTAAGGGTTGGAATGCTGAGGTGATTTTTTTTGAAGTGGGTAAAAAAGATGAAATTTACAAATATGTAAAAGAAAATTTTGATGGTTATGTTTCGCGTATCAATCCTGGTAATCTTAAAGAAGAAAATGAGTATTTTGATATGCTAAGAAAACTTTGTGCTGATAAGCTTGTAGGTATGCCTCACCCTGATGCTATGATAGGTTATGGTGCTAAAGATGCACTTACAAAGTTAGCAGATACTAATCTTGTTCCAAATGATACTTATGCTTATTATGATGTTAAGACTTTTAAAGAAAATTTTCCAAAAAGTTTAGCTAAAGGTGAAAGGGTTTTAAAACAAAACCGTGGTTCTACAGGAGAAGGGATTTGGCGTGTGAGTGTAGAAGGCAGTGTCAGTGGAGATAGCTTACCTTTGAATACAAAAATCAAATGTACAGAAGCTAAGGATAATCATGTAGAACATAGAGAGCTTGGAGAATTTATGGATTTTTGTGAGCAGTATATCATAGGCGATAATGGTATGCTTGTGGATATGACTTTTTTACCACGCATTAAAGAAGGTGAAATCAGACTTTTAATGCTTTATAATACCCCTGTAAATGTAGTACATAAAAAACCAGCCGAAGATGCTGATGCTTTTTCTGCCACACTTTTTAGTGGAGCAAAATATCGCTATGATAAGCCAGAAGATTGGAAGGCTTTGGTAGATATGTTTTTGAGTGAACTTCCTAAAGTAAGAGAAAAATTAGGCAATTATGACTTGCCATTGATTTGGACAGCTGATTTTATTTTAGATACTGATGAAAAAGGCAATGATAAATATGTTTTAGGCGAGATTAATTGTTCTTGTGTAGGTTTTACTTCTCATTTAGAACTTGCTGATGAAGTAGCTTCGAATATTATTAATATTGTAAGCAAAACTAAGGCTTAGTCTTTAAGCTTAATGTCCATTTTATTATTGCAAAATGGACATTCTTTTTCTATTGTTTTTAGGTTCGAGCTATATTCTATTGAGAAAAAATTTTCACAAAATGGACATTTTACATCTTTGCTTAGAATAGGATAGGAGTAATCAAATTTATCTAAAATAAAATATTTTATTTTTTTATCCATCAAATTTCCTTCTTTAATCTAATTCTTATACTTTAATTTATTATTTTAACGCATAAATGTTAATTAGAAATTTACTGATTCTAATGGTAGAATTAGTAAATGATAATATGAGCAATTTGTGGTCCATGAACACCAAAAACGGTTATAAGTTCTATATCTGCTGTTCTTGAAGGTCCTGCAATAAATAAGATATTAGTAGGTAGGATTTCATTTTCTTTTTTTACTAAATTTAAAGCTTCACTAAGGCTTTTTACAACATTTTCTTTTTTAAGGAGTACTATGCAAAGTTTGGGTGCAAGGCTTAGCATTCTAGGTTGAGCGCTACTTGAAGGTACAAGTGCGACTCCGTGAGAACTGACTCCTGCTCTTGCGTGAATGATAGAAAAATCACTATGAAAAACTTCAGATCTTAAATTTTCGATTTCTTTATCAAAGCAAATTTTTTCTTCTGCTCGAATTTGATCTAAATTAAGATTTAAATCACTTCCATAGATCATTTTTTTAAAGTCATATTTTGTGATGATTTCATTGATTTTTTCTTCTAAAGTATCTTTAGTGGCATTTTCAACGATATATTTATTATCACTCATTTTTTGTTTCATTTCTGCTAGCATATCTTCAGTGGTTTGAATATGTTCTACAGGATCTATGCTTTCAATGCGTGTAAAATTTGTTTCTTTGTAAGCTTTTTTAAGATCGGCTAAAATATTTGCCTTGCTTTTGCTTGAAATTTCATCGATTTTACTCATAGTTTACTCCTTCTAAATTTTGGATTTCCTTATAAAGATCCATTTTAATTTGAGGTAATTCTTTAAAAGCGTACCATTTTTTAATCACAGGTAAAACTCCTGCAAAATTTTGTACTACCCAGTTGAAATAATGTGCTTTTGAAAGTGAAAAACGCCATTTATCACCATTAGTTGCAATATTTTTAAATTGTTTAAAGGCAAAGGCTTCTAAGGCATTATGATGAACATTATTTGCACCTAGAGGTGGATTTTTACCTTGTCCTATTTTATCGCATCTTAATTTTCTAATAAGATCAGCCAAAGGAATTTGTACCGGACAAACTTCAGAACAACGCCCGCAAAGCGAACAGAAATTTAAAATATCTCCTGTATGATCTATACCAAAAATATTTGGGCTGATTACTTCTCCTATAGGTCCTGGATAAGTAGTTTGATAAGCGTGTCCACCGATTTGATCATAAACGGGACAAAAATTCATACAAGCTCCACATCGAATACAACGTAAAGCTTCATAATAATCTTCATGAGCTAACATTTTAGAGCGATTATGATCAAATAAAATCACATGCACTTCTTTAGGACCGTCTAAATCCCCGTTTTTTCTAGGACCTGTGATGATGTTATTATAAGTTGGAATGAATTGTCCAGTAGCTGAAGGGGTGAGTAAAGAAACCATAGTGGCTGCATCTTCAAAGCTTTCCATGACTTTTTCTATACCACAAAGTGCGATATGAATATCCGGTGCAGTGGTGCACATTCTACCGTTTCCTTCATTTTCTATAAGCCAAAAAGCTCCTTCTCTTGACATAGCAAAATTTACCCCGCTAAGTCCAAGTTTTAAACCTTCAAAATCTTTTCTTAAGTGCTCTCTAGCTACAGCATTTAAGCTTTCAGGCTCATCATTTTCTAGTTTTGCACCCAGTTTATTTTTGAAAATTTGTCCTATTTCGTGGCGATTTCTGTGTATAGCAGGAACAACTATATGTAAAGGAGGTTCTTCATTAAGTTGTAAAATAAGTTCCCCAAGATCAGTTTCTATAGCCTTTAAACCTTTTTTTTCTAAGTAGTGATTTAAACCTATTTCTTCGCTCGCCATAGACTTGCCTTTTAAAAGCTTAGTGATGTTTTTTTCTTTCATAATTTCATAGACAATTTCACAAGCATCTTCATCACTACTTGCCCAATGCACCTTAATGCCATTTTTTGTAGCATTTTTTTCAAATTCTAAAAGCCTTTCTTCTAGACTCATTAAGGCATTGTTTTTGGCTTGTTTGGCTTTAGCTCTTAATCCTTGCCAGTCTTTAAATCTAGCATCAATAACATTGAGTCTATTTTTTTGCAAGGTATGCATCGCAGTCATTAAATTTTCTTGCATTTGTTTGTCGTTGAGTTTGATTTGAACGATTTGTTCGTGAGGGATTTTTTGACTCATAGTCTTTCTCCTTCTAAGCGTTTAAGTAAAAAGTCATATAAATGTATGCCTTTGATATCTAAACCCATTCTTTTCATAGTGCCATCTATATTTAAAAGACAACCTCCATCACCGCTGATGAGGTATTTTGCACCACTATTTTGTATATCTTTTATTTTACTTCTTACCATAGCATTTGAAATTTCAGGCTCTTTTACTGAAAAAGTCCCACCAAAACCGCAGCATTCTTCTTCGTATTGGAGTTCTATTAATTCTACATTTTTTAGTTTTTTGATAAGGTTTTTGCTCGCTTGTATGCTTTTTTGCACCCTTAAAGCATGACAATTAGAATGCCAAGTTACTTTTACAGGTGTGCCTTTGTCTTCATAATCTACTTTTAAAACTTCATCAAGGTATTGTGAAAGTTCTATCACCCTAGAGCTAAAATCTTTTACTTTAGAAAATTCAGGCTTATTTTTAAAAAGTTCTATATAATCATGACTCATCATACCTGCACAAGAACCACTTGGTACAATAATGGGATAATCTTTATCAAATAAATCTACATTATATAAAGCAATCTCACGACTTTCATCAAAATAACCTGAGTTAAAAGAAGGTTGGGCACAACAGGTTTGATTTTTTTTAAAAATCACCTCAATACCTTCACGCCTCAAAAGTTTTATTGAATTTAAAACACTTTGCTGCATAGCAGCACTTCCTAAGCATGTAGCGTAAAAATACACCTTTTTCATCATCTCTCCTTTTGGGATAATTTAGGATAAATATTCTAATCCCGTAAAAATAAAAGCAAAGTAAAATTTCCAACAAATATTCTAAAAATGAATATTTGTTGAAGTAAAACTTAAAAATTTAAATTATTTCACTATAACTTCAGGAATGATTCCTTGCAAGAAAAAAGCTATAATGCAAGTCCAAATTCCTATTAAAATAATAAAAGCTATAGAATATTTTAATGTGAATTTAAAAAGATCAGATTCTTTTCCTACAAGTCCAACTGCTGCACAAGCTATAGCAATACTTTGTGGACTGATCATTTTTCCAACGACCCCACCTACTGAATTAGCTGCTAAAAATAAAGCTTCACTGATACCTAGTTTTTGGGCACTGACTTGTTGCAAGGTTCCAAAAAGTAAATTAGCACTTGTATCTGATCCGGTTAAAAATACTCCTATCCAACCAATGATTGGTGAAAAGAAAGAAAAAGCATCTCCTGTATGTGCAAAGGCAAGCCCTAAGGTTGTACTCATACCACTGTTTTTAGAAATAAAAGCAAAAGCTACAACCAAACCTATAGTTATACAAGGTATAGCCATTTCTTTTAAGGTAGCCCAAAAACATTCTGCGGCATCTTCAGTTTTGATTTTTAAAATAGCTATAGTTAAAAAAGCTGCAAGTAAAATCGCTGTTCCTGCTTGAGCTACGGTTTTGCCATTGATTAAATCTACACCTAAGGCTAAAGATAAAGGTTTGGCTTCTCCTATGCCTGTTATAGAAGGGCTTAAAATTCCAGTTGTGATATTGCTAAATTGTAAAGTAATGCTTGTATAGCTTAAATAACCATCTTTATCAAAAAGAGCTTTAAACCAAGGTTGCGTCCAAATAATAATACAAATAATAAGCAAAATAAAAGGTGACCAAGCTTTTAAAATTTGATTAAAACTTAGAGTATTATCTTGAGTAAAATTAATTTCATTATCGAATCTAAAAATATTTTTTGGTTTCCAAAATTTTAAAAATATAGTTGTAACCGCTAAAGAAACCACAGCTGAAATAATATCAGGCAGCTCCGCTCCTAAATGATTTGAGCTTAAAAATTGAGTGGCTGTAAAACTTAGTGCTGCTACCAAAATAGCTGGAAAAGTTTCTTTGATACCTTTAAATCCATCCATTAAAAATACTATGAAAAAAGGTATGGTAAGACTTAAAGGAACTAGCATTCTACCAACCATAGCAGAGACTGAGTGCTGTTCTATACCGACAAGATTTGTCATAGCAATAATAGGAATCCCTACCGCACCAAAAGCAACAGGAGCAGTATTTGCGATAAGACAAAGTCCTGCAGCTTGCAAAGGACGCAATCCAAGTCCTACTAAAAGTGCAGCAGTTATAGCCACAGGGCCACCAAAACCTATAGCGCCTTCTAAAAATGAACCAAAACAAAAGCCTATTAAAATCACTTGAATTCTATGATCTGGAGTAATACTCATCACACTTTGTTTAATGATCTCAAAAGAACCTGATTTTATAGAAAGTTTGTAAAGAAAGATTGCCGCGATAATAATCCAAGCTATAGGCCACATACCATTTGTAAAGCCTTGAATAAAACTCGCACCTACTAAATTCCAAGGCATTTTATAAGCAAATAAAGCCACTAAAGCAGCAAGTATAACGGTTAAAAAACCTGCTTGATAACCTTTAAGTTTTAAAACAACTAAACAAATTAAAAAACACAGTATGGGTAAAAATGCCACTAAAGCACTAAGCCAAATGTTTGAAAAAGGATCATAAGCTTGTTGCCATGTTAAAATTTGCTCCAATTTTTCCTCCTTAAATGATTTATATATAAATTTATTGTAACAAAAAATTAAATTTAAATAAAGAAATATAGAGTTAAAGTAAATTATTATTATATTATTATTAATTATTTTGTGTATTTTGGTAATATTATAAATATTAAATAAATATAAAAATAGAACAAAATAAAAATCTTATTTTGATTAGAGGTAGCAAGAAATTTAGCCTTAAGTCCTAATTTTATAAGGATAAGTATCTTCAAACTCTTTAAATGAATGTTTCAAAGGATTTGTATTTTCAAATTTTTTAGATAAACACGCATTTTAAAGAAAAAAGTCGTAAAACAACATAAAAAACTATAATTTTTTTGCATCAAAAGTATTAAATTTTTTAAGAAAATAATAACATAAATTTCATTATAATTTTTCGTTTTTTAAAATGTTTGATTTTTGTTGTTTTTAAAGGTAGAATTTATCATGCATCTTAAACGCTTATATTTTAGTATCTCTCAAATTTTCAATTTTTACAAAGAAGGTTTTAAAAATTTAACACTAGGGAAAACCTTGTGGAAAATTATTTTTATCAAACTTTTTGTAATGTTTGTGATTTTAAAACTTTTTGTTTTTGATGTAAATTTTAATTCTATTTTTAAAAGCGACAAAGAAAAAAGCACTTTTGTACTCAAAAATCTTACACTCGAAGGAAAATAAATGAACGAACTTAGTAGCGTTGATTGGTCAAGAGCACAGTTTGCTTTAACCGCACTTTATCATTTTTTGTTTGTGCCTTTAACTTTAGGCTTATCTTTTATGATTGCTATCATGGAAACAATCTATGTAAAAACAAAAAATGAAAGATGGAAAAAAATCACAAAATTTTGGCTTTCATTGTTTGCTATAAATTTTGCTATCGGTGTGGCTACAGGCATTATAATGGAATTTGAATTTGGAACGAATTGGGCAAATTATAGCTGGTTTGTAGGAGATATTTTTGGTGCACCTTTGGCAGTTGAAGGTATCATGGCATTTTTCTTAGAAGCTACTTTTTTTGCGGTTATGTTTTTTGGCTGGGATAAAGTAAGCAAAGGTTTTCACTTACTTTCAACTTGGTGTGTAGCTATAGGAAGTAATCTTTCTGCTTTTTGGATTTTAGTGGCAAATGGCTGGATGCAATATCCTGTAGGGATGAGTTTTAATCCTGATACAGTAAGAAATGAAATGCAAAGCTTTTTTGAAGTGGCGCTTTCTCCTGTAGCTATTTCAAAATTTTTACATACTATAGGTAGTGGTTATGTGATTTCAGCTTTATTTGTAATGGGAATTTCAGCTTGGTTTATGTTAAAAGGGCGTCATATTATCGAAGCTAAAAAAAGCTTAGTTGTAGGAGCTAGTTTTGGTTTAGTTTGTTCAATCTTTTTGTTTTTCAGCGGAGATGAAAGTGCTTACCGTGTAACTCAAACCCAACCTATGAAACTTGCAGTTATGGAAGGAGTTTATCAAGGTGAGAATCGTGCAGGACTTGTGCCGTTTGGAATTTTAAATCCTAAAAAAACCATAGACAATAACGAAAGTGTGTTTTTATTTGATATTACTATACCTTATGTTCTTTCTATACTAGGAAACCGTGATCCTAATTCTTTTGTTCCAGGAATTGAAGATTTAATCTATGGAAATGAAAGCAAAGGCATAGAGCCTATGCAAAATCGTATCGATAGAGGAAAAATCGCGATACAAGCTCTAAAAGACTATAAACTTGCTAAAGAAAACAATGATACAGTGGCTATGGCAAGTCATAAATCCATTTTAGAAGCTAATTTTAAAGATTTTGGTTATGGATATTTAGAAAAACCAAGCGATACTATTCCGCCTGTGGCTTTAACCTTTTATAGCTTTCATATCATGGTTGCACTTGGAAGCTTTTTCTTTTTACTTTTCATAGTCACGCTTTATCTTACTATGGCAAATGATATTAAGAAATTTAGAAAAGTACTTTGGGTGTGTTTATTATCTATTCCTTTAGGCTATATTGCCGCTGAAGCAGGTTGGATAGTTGCTGAAGTTGGCAGACAACCTTGGGCAATTCAAGACTTGCTTCCTGTGCATATTGCAGCAACACAACTTGGAAAAGTCAATGTTCAAATTTCATTTTGGATTTTTGCAGTGCTTTTCACAGCTTTATTAATTGCAGAAGTTAAAATCATACTTACTCAGATTAAAAAAGGTTTTGATGCGCACACAGGAAATGCTCCACTTATGGGTAAAGGAGAAAAATAATGTTTTTTGGTTTAGAACTTGAAGGTTTACAAATTTATTGGTGGTTGATTTTAAGTTTGCTTGGCGGACTTTTAGTTTTTATGTTTTTTGTACAGGGTGGACAAACTTTAATCGATGAGCTCAGCAAAGATGAACTTGAAAAAACAATGCTAGTAAATTCTTTAGGACGTAAATGGGAGCTTGGTTTTACCACTTTAGTGCTTTTTGGTGGAGCAGCTTTTGCGGCTTTTCCACTTTTTTATAGTACAAGTTTTGGTGGGGCTTACTGGGCTTGGCTTTGTATTTTATTTTGCTTTATTTTACAAGCTGTAGCTTATGAGTACCGCAGAAAAGAAAACAATGTTTATGGTTCTAAAACCTATGAAATTTTTCTTAAAATCAATGGTTATTTAGGTGTATTTTTAATCGGTGTTGCAGTAAGTAGCTTTTTTAGTGGTTCGGAATTTATCTTGAATGAGCATAATTTTGTTTCTTGGCAAAATCCTTTACTCGGTTTAGAGCTTTTACTTAACCCTTTTAATTATCTCTTGGGTTTAGCTTTGGTATTTTTAGCAAGACTTTTAGGTGCAGCGTATTTTATGAATAATATCAATGATGAAAATATCAAAATAAGAGCCATGAAAAAACTTATAATTAATAGTATTTTATTTTTGCCTTTTTTCTTAGCTTTTTTAGCGTGGATTTTCTTAAAAGATGGTTTTAGTGTAGATATAAATGGTGTTGTAAGTATGAGTGCGAATTTGTATTTACATAATTTTTTAAATCAAATGATTTTTGCTGTTTTACTGATCATGGGTGTAATTTTAGTGCTTTTGGGTATGTTTCAAGGAGCAAAAGGCTGCTCTAAAGCTATTTTTACCTTAGGATTTGGAACAGTTTTAACAGTTTTTGCTTTATTATCAAGCATTGGTTTAGGACAAAGTGCTTTTTATCCATCTTTAAGTGATTTGCAAAGCTCTTTAACTTTAAAAAATTCAAGTTCAAGCTATTACACTTTAAGCATTATGGCTTATGTATCTTTGCTTGTGCCTTTTGTTTTAGCTTATATTATCTATGTTTGGAATGCAATGGATAAAGTAAAAATCACACGTGAAGAAATTGCAAACGATGATCACGCATATTAAGGAGAGAAAATGTTACATGCTTTATTTTTATTGACTTGGCCTTTAGTAATTTATCTAAGTTATAAATTTATTGTACTAAATATTAATCAATTAGAAAAAGATAGTAAGCTATAAAGTAAAGAAGATTTAAACCGATATAGGAATAAATCTTTTCAAAATATTGCAATTTGCCCATTTTTGGGCAATCTTTTATTATAAATCTTTTAAAATTATAATTTCTTTACGATTTTGCTGAATAAACCTTTCTTTTTAAAACAATTAAAATCAAGCACTCATTTGCTAACATTTATATTTTTAGAAAGCTTTTTAAAATATGCTTGTTGTATTATTAAATCAAAATTCCGCTTGATTTAAATTATAATCTTTGAAAAAATTAGTAATTATTGTTTTTTATCTATGAAAAAATTCCTAAAATATTTTTAAGTGATTTTATCACTGAAATAAATTTTTTATTATACTTTTTTGTAATTTAAAACAAAAGAAGAAAAATATCAAATTTAGAAAGAAGTTTAAAAATTATCATAGTTTTATTAATTTTTGCTGTGGAATTTATTATGTATCATTTTTTGTGTTAGTAGAAATTATTCCTTTTATAAAAAAAGAAAAATTAATCTTTTAAAGCTTCATTAGCAGCATCAAGGGCGTGGATAATACTTGTATCAAAATGTTGATATTAGTATCATTTTTAGATACCAATAAACCAATTTCAGTGCAAGCTAAAACCACCCCTTTTGCACCCATAGCTTGCAATTTTTTGATAATGTTTAAATATTTTTCTTTGGATTCTTGTTTAATTTCACCTTTGCAAAGCTCATTAAAAATAATATCATGAACGATTTTTATATCCTCATCACTAGGAATAATAGTGCTAATATTTTCTTCTTCAAGTATTTTTTTATAAAAATCTTGCGTCATCGTGTATTTAGTACCTAATAATCCAACTTTTTGTATATTTTCTTGTTTTAAAGCTTTAGCAGTGCTTTTTGCTATGTGAAGTACAGGGATATTTATACTTTTTTGAATTTCGTCAAAAACTTTATGCATGGTATTGGTTGTAATTATTATAAAATCAACTCCTGCAAGTTCTAATTTTTTAGCACACTCGCTTAAAATTTGTGCAGCTTCTTGCCATTTATCTTGCTTTTGTAAAATTTCTATTTCTTCAAAATTAACACTATAAAGTAAAATTTTTGCGGAATTTAAAGATTTTAATTTATCATTTATAGCTTGATTTATTATTTTATAATAAGTAATAGTACTTTCAAAACTCATTCCGCCTATAATGCCAATAGTTTTCATTTTTTTCCTTAAGAATTAAATTTTTGAGCCGTTTTATTATAATGTATTTATATAAATTATAGTTTATTTTTAAATTCAATGAATATGTTTTAAAATTTAAAATAATTTTTTAAACTATATTCCAATCTATAGGAAATTTATCCATTTTTTTTAAGAAATTATTAGCTTTTGAGAAATGTTTACAACCTAAAAATCCCGTTCTAGCTAAAGGACTTGGGTGAGCTGCTTTTAAAATCAAATGTTTAGTATTATCAATCAAAATTTCTTTGCTTTTTGCATAATTTCCCCAAAGCATAAAAACAAGTCCCGATTTTTCATTGCTTAATTTGTGTATTACAGCATCGCTAAATTCTTGCCAGCCCCATGAGCTATGACTTGCTGCTTTGTTTGCTTCAACACTAAGAATAGAGTTTAAAAGTAAAACGCCTTGTCTTGCCCAAGGGCTTAAATCTCCGCTTTTTGCTGGAGTGATATTTAAATCATTTTGCAGCTCTTTAAAAATATTATCAAGGCTTGGTGGGATTTTTACATCTTTTGGAACTGAAAAACTAAGTCCCATTGCTTGATTTGGCTGATGATAAGGATCTTGCCCTAAGATAACAATTTTAACTTCTTTTAGAGGACATAAATTAAAGGCATTAAAGGTTAAATTTGCGGGTGGATAAATGGTAATGTGTTGATTAATCGCGTTTAGATATTGTTTTTTGATTTCTAGGAAATATTTTTTTTGAAATTCATCTTTTAAAAATTCTTTCCAATCATCATTTATTTTAATCTTATCTATGTTTATTGTAATTTTTTCCATATTATTCCTGATTATTTAAATTATTAAAAATTTTATTTTAACAAAAAAAGCTTGCAAAAATATATTAATTTTTTAAAATAAATAAAATCTTTATGTTAACAAAAATTAAATATAAAGACATAAATTAGGATATAAAAATACTTATTTATTGTATTTGTAAAGTAGTTTATTTATTAACTAATTATTAACTAAAATGTAATATCATTATCTAATATTTTTTATGAAAGGTTTAAATGGGCACAAGAAAAGAACATGATTTTATTGGGGAATTGGAAATTTCTGATGAGGTTTATTATGGAGTGCAAACTTTTAGAGCTGTTGAAAATTTTGATATTTCTCATGATAGATTAAAGGATTTTCCTCGTTTTGTTAGAGCTTTAGCTAGAGTAAAAAAAGCTGCAGCTATGGCAAATCATGAACTAGGTCTTTTAGATAAAAATATCCAAGATGCAATTATTAAAGCGTGTGATAAAATTTTAGAAGGCGGATATTATGATCAATTTGTTGTGGATATGATCCAAGGTGGAGCTGGAACAAGTACAAATATGAATGCTAATGAAGTTATAGCAAATATAGGACTTGAACTTATGGGTCATAAAAAAGGTGAATACCAATACCTTCATCCAAATGATCATGTTAATTTAAGTCAAAGTACCAATGATGCTTATCCTACAGCTTTACATCTTGCTTTACATGATTATTTAAGTGATTTAGCAAAAGCTATGGAGCATCTAAAAAAAGCTTATGAAAGAAAAGCTGAAGAATTTAAAGATATATTGAAAATGGGTAGAACTCAGCTTCAAGATGCTGTGCCTATGACTTTAGGTCGCGAGTTTAAAACTTTTGCTGTGATGATAGGTGAAGATATACAAAGAGTTTTAGAGGCTAGAAAATTGATCTTAGAGATCAATTTAGGTGGAACTGCTATTGGAACAGGAATTAACTCTCATCCTGATTATCCAAAAGTTGTAGAAAGAAAAATAAGAGAAGTAACAGGTTTTGAATACACTGTGGCTGAAGATTTGATCGAAGCAACCCAAGATACGGGAGCTTATGTACAAATTTCAGGTGTTTTAAAACGCGTTGCAACGAAACTTTCTAAAGTGTGTAATGACTTAAGACTTTTAAGCAGCGGTCCAAAATGTGGTCTTAATGAGATTAATCTTCCAAAAATGCAACCAGGAAGTTCTATCATGCCAGGTAAGGTAAATCCTGTTATGCCTGAAGTAGTTAATCAAGTTTGTTATTTTGTTATTGGAGCAGATGTAACTGTAACTTTTGCTTGCGAAGGCGGACAATTACAACTTAATGTTTTTGAACCAGTTGCAGCTTATAGCTTATTTAATTCTATTGTAATGCTAGAAAAAGCAATGTATACTTTAGCTGATAAATGTATAGATGGTATTACTGCAAATGAAAAAATTTGTTCAGACTTTGTCTATAATTCAGTAGGCATAGTAACAGCTTTAAATCCTTACATTGGCTATGAAAATTCAGCTTCTATAGCTAAAGAAGCAATGAATACCGGAAAAAGAGTGGGTGATATTGTACTTGAAAGAGGGCTTTTAAGCAAAGAGCAAATTGATGAAATTTTAACTCCATCAAATATGCTAAATCCTCATATGGAAGCTAAAAAATAGCATTTAGGAATTTAAATGGATATAATGATAATTTTGCAAGTAATCGTCTTTCTTGGGGCGATTTTTATTGGTATTCGCTTAGGTGGTATTGCTATAGGTTATGCTGGGGGACTTGGTGTTGTTATACTAGGACTTGTCTTAGGTATGAAGCCGGGTAATATTCCTTGGGATGTTATTTTAATTATTGCTGCAGCTATTGCAGCAATTTCTGCTATGCAGCAAGCGGGCGGACTTGATTATATGGTTAGGGTAACGGAAAAAATTTTAAGATCAAGCCCCAAATTTATAAACTATCTAGCTCCAGCTTGCGGATGGTTGCTTACAATCTTAGCAGGAACAGGAAATGCGGTATTTTCTTTAATGCCTGTTGTAGTTGATGTTGCAAAATCTCAAAACATAAAACCTAGCGTTCCACTTTCACTCATGGTTGTTTCTTCGCAAATTGGAATTACTGCTTCTCCTGTGAGTGCAGCTGTAGTTTATATGAGTGGTGTTTTAGAACCACTTGGATGGAATTATCCAACTTTAATTGGAATTTGGATCAGCACAACTTTTATAGCTTGTATGTTTACAGCTTTTATAGTGAGTTTAATCACTCCTATGGATTTAAGCAAAGATACAGTTTATCAAGAACGCTTAAAAATAGGACTTGTTAAAGATTGCGGAGCTATTTTGCATGGCGAAGACAAACCAGGTGCTAAACTTTCAGTAGGAATTTTTCTCATCACTGTTTTAGCGGTTGTACTTTATGCAACTGCAATTTCAAGTAATATCAAATGGATTGATCCTGTTGTAGTTCCAAGAGA
This sequence comes from Campylobacter jejuni subsp. jejuni 414, assembly GCA_000163995.1. GTDB lineage: Bacteria > Campylobacterota > Campylobacteria > Campylobacterales > Campylobacteraceae > Campylobacter_D > Campylobacter_D jejuni_A. Next base: position 48,428 of record CM000855.1, read on the forward strand.
TGCGGCTATCATGAGCTTTTTGCTTACCGCGGCAACTTTGATCACTTGGCTTTGCAAGGTTGAACCAGGTAAAATACTTGATACCAGTGTATTTAAAAGTGGTATGACTGCTTGTGTTTGTGTTTTTGGTGTGGCATGGCTTGGAAACACTTTTGTCGCAGGACATGAAAGTTCTATTAAAGAAGTAGCAGGTGAATGGGTAGAACAAACTCCTGCTATGCTAGCAGTTGCGTTTTTCTTTGCAAGTATGCTTTTATATTCTCAAGCAGCGACTGCAAAGGCTATTGTGCCTGTTATTATCACTGCTTTAGGAATTTCAGCAGCAAATCCACATGATTCTTATATGCTTGTAGCTTGTTTTGCAGCGGTTTCGGCGCTTTTTGTACTTCCAACTTATCCAACCTTGCTTGGCGCTGTACAAATGGACGATACAGGAACAACTAGAATTGGTAAATTTATTTTTAACCACTCTTTCTTTATACCAGGAGTTTTAGCTATTGCAATTGCTGTAGTTTTAGGCTTTGTTTTAGCTCCTATGCTTATTTAATCAAACCCTAGGTTTTCCTAGGGTTATTTTCATTAAGTTTTTAAGTATGCACTACGCTATAATATTCATTTTTAATTTTCTTTAAGAAAGGAATTTAGTGAAGATAAAGGCTAGGTTGATTTTGTCAGGTGTTATTTGCTTTTTTTTGACAGCTTGTGTTAATCAGGTCAAACAAAATACAACATTTGAAAATGTTTTAGCACAAAAATATTGCAGTGATGATTTTTTCAATCAAAATTTAGAAAAAATCAAAAAAAATGATGATGTTATTTATACAGGATTAAACGCAGGTTTAATTGCTAGGAATTGTGGCGATTTTAATAAAAGCAACGTGTTTTTTGACGCTGCAGAGGAATCCTATAAATATGATGTGGATTTAGAAAATGTAAGTTCTAAGGTAGTTAAATTTGTTGGTACAACCTTATTTAATGACAATATAGTCGATTATGATGGTTCTTTGTATGAAAGAATTATGGTTAATGTATATAAAGCCCTAAATTATATGGAAGAAGATGATTATGAAAATGCAAGGGTTGAATTTAATCGTGCTTTAATACGTCAAGATAAAGCAAAAGAATATTTTGCTAAAGAAATTGAGCAAAATCGTCAAGATTTGGAAAAAGCAAAAGAAGATAAAAATTATAATAAAAATATGAATGAAAATTCAAAAGTTATAAAAGCACAATATGATAACTTATTTAAAGAATTTGATACAACAAAAAATTTCATCAATCCTTATGCAACTTATCTTGCTTCGGTATTTTTCTTTATGGATAAAGACTATAGAAAAGCTGCGGATTTATTTAGAGAAGTAGCTATTATTTATCCAAAAAATAAAACTATCAAAAAAGAAGCTAAAATTTTTAAAGAATATGCTGCGAAAATAAAGGTTAAAAAAGCTAAAAAATATATTTTTGTGGTTTATGAAAATGGATTTGGTGCAATTAAAGATGAGTTCGTTTTAACTTTACCTTTTATAGTGGATAAAAAAATTATTAGCACAAATATTGCTTTACAAACCTTGAAAAAAAGAGAATCTTCTTTTGCAAATTTAAATATAAATGGTCAAAATACAAATGATTTTGTAGATTTAGATAATATTGTTGCTACAGAATTTAAAATAAATATGCCAACAATGATTACCAAGGCTTTAGCTCAAACTATAGTTAAAACTACTTTAAATGTAGCTGTTGCAAACAATGATTCTACAGGTGGTTGGCTAAGTCTTGTAACGGCAGTAGCGACTGCTGTAACAAACAAAGCTGATGTGCGTTCTTGGAGAGGTTTACCAAAAAGTATTGCTATAGCAACGATAGAAAATGATGGAAATTTAGAAATTCAAGATCCACAAGGTAACGTTTTGTTTCAAAAATCATTAGATAAAAATAAAAATGCTCTTGTGGTAGTGCGTTCTTTTGCTCCATACTTACCCACAAGTGTTGCTGTTATAGAAAAATAAGGCTGAAAAGATGAAAAAAATTATTTTATTTATTTTAATGTTTTTACTTGGTGCTTGTGCGCCAAGTTATCAAATAAATTCAAGTCAAAATACCGTAATTTTAGATTCAAATTTACCAAAAAGTTTAGTCAAACAATTTCAAAAACGTGTAAATAACAATGGTTATTTAGAATTTGAAGTGATTTTACGCAGCACTTTTGCTAAAGATATAATTTATAAAGTGGATTGGTTGGATAAAGATGGTTTTGTACTCCGAGATATTTTAAATGAGGACTATCAAGCCTTTAGAATTCCAGCAGAACAAGAGGTAATTCTTCGTAAATTATCACCTGATATAAGAGCGAAGGATTTTAGATTAGAAATTAAAGCGAAAAATTAATCTTATTTTGTAAGGATAAATCATGAAAAAAACAAAATTTTTAGGAGCAGCTCTTGTTGGAGCTTTACTTTTTAGCGGTTGTGCACAAACAGTTTATACAGACGGAAAGGCAAGTCAAGTAAAAAAAGGCGATGCTTTAACTTTAGGTCTTGATAGACAAGATTATGAAAGTGCGGCTGAAACTATGATAGCTAGCATGTTAAGCGATCCAGCTTTTGCAAATATTAAGCCAGGTGCAAGAAAAGTTATTGCTATGGGTAGAGTGGTAAATGATACCCCGCAAAGAATTGATACTGAAAAACTAACTGCAAAAATTACTTCTGCGTTAAGAAAATCGGGAAAATTTGTTTTAACTTCGGCAGTTGCTGCAGGTGGAGCACTTGATAGCATGAGCGAAGATGTAAGAGAGTTAAGAAATAATGATGAGTTTAATCAAAAAACTATAGCAAAAAAAGGTACACTTGTGTCGCCTGATTTTTCTCTTGCGGGCAAAATCAGACAAGATAATGTAAAACTTAGCAATGGTAAAACCCAAGTAGAATACTTTTTTTTGTTAAGAATTACTGATTTAAGTTCGGGTTTGGTTTATTGGGAGGATGAGCAGACTATCGATAAAACAGGTTCTAGTAAATCAGTGACTTGGTAAGAGTTTAATTAAAATTTGGCTCAAGTTTTATTGAATTTGAGCTTTTTATGATATTTTACAAAGGATAAATGAAGTTGCCAAAAGGCGATAAAAGGTTGATCAAATTTTAAACTTACGTAATTAGCCGGTGTTAAGTGCTGCTATTATAGAGTTTGATTTTTTCAAACTCTAAACTTTTTCTTAAATTCATTAAAAATTAAAGAAAAATTCTGTAGAATCGAAATTTTATTAAACCACTAAAGCTTTTAAATCCGTATCACGGTGCTTTATGGTACTGCCAAATTTATAAGGAAAAGCAATGTATGCTATTATCAAACACAGCGGAAAGCAATACAAAGTAAGTGTTGGCGATGAGCTAAAACTAGATCACTTTGAAGCTGAAAGCAAAACAAGCATTGAAGTAAGTGAAGTTCTTGCTATCAATGATAAAGAATTAAAGGTAGGTGCGCCTTTCGTAGCAGGTGCAAAAGTTGTTTTGGAAGTGATTAACCACGGAAAAGATAAAAAAGTTGTGATTTACAAAAAAAGACGTAGAAAAGATTCTAAACTCAAACGCGGTTTTAGAAGACAATTTACTCGCGTTGTAGTAAAAGATATCAAAGCTTAAGGAGTAAAAAATGGCACACAAGAAAGGTCAAGGTTCAACTCAAAATAACCGCGATTCTATAGGTCGTCGTTTAGGTGTTAAAAAATTTGGTGGAGAATTTGTTAGAGCCGGAAATATCATTATCCGCCAAAGAGGAACTGCAACTCATGCAGGTAACAATGTAGGTATGGGAAAGGATCATACTATCTTTGCTTTGATTGATGGTTTTGTAAAATTCGAAAGAAAAGACAAAAATAGAAAAAAAGTTTCTGTATATCCTGCATAAAGTTTTTAGGACGCTTTTTGGCGTCTTAAAAACTTTAAATTTATAAATTTAACTTCTTTTTTACTCAAAATTTAGCTTTATAAATTTAAAGTCAAAGGCAATTATAAATGTTTATTGATAGTGTTAAAATTACTTTAGCTTCAGGCGATGGTGGTAAGGGTGCTGTAAGTTTTCGTCGTGAAAAGCATGTTCCACTTGGCGGTCCTGATGGTGGCGATGGTGGAAATGGAGGTGATATTATTTTCGTATGCGACAATAACACCCATACTCTTGTAAATTTTAAAGGCAAAAGAGAATTGCGTGCACAAAATGGTGTTGGTGGAATGGGGCGTAATAAAAATGGCAAAAAGGGTGAAAATTTAGAACTCATAGTACCTGAAGGAACGCAGGTTATTGATGCACAAACTAATGAAATTTTACTTGATCTTACCAAAGAAGGCCAAAGAGAACTTTTTTTAAAGGGTGGAAAAGGCGGACTTGGTAATACACATTTTAAACATGCTACCAATCAACGTCCTGATTACGCACAACCTGGTATAAAAGGAGAAAGTCGCTTAGTTAGACTTGAACTTAAACTTATTGCCGATGTAGGGCTTGTGGGCTTTCCAAATGTAGGAAAATCTACCCTTATAAGCGTCGTTTCAAACGCGAAACCTGAAATTGCAAATTATGAATTTACCACTCTTACTCCAAAACTTGGACTTGTAGATGTAGATGAGTATAATTCATTTGTTATGGCGGATATTCCAGGGATTATTGAAGGAGCAAGTGGAGGTAAAGGTTTAGGACTTGCTTTTTTAAAACATATAGAAAGAACAAGCTTTTTACTTTTTGTGCTAGATCCTATGAGAGAAATGCTTTTAAAAGAGCAATTTATCGTGTTAAGAAAAGAGCTTGAAAAATTTTCCAATGAACTTTTTAGGCGTAAATTTGGGATTATGGTTTCAAAAAGCGATAGTGTAAATTTAGGTGAAGAATTTGCTAAGCAAATTGCCTTAAATATAAGTGAATTAGAAAATTATCTTAAAGAGATAAACAGCCCTCAAAGCTTTTTAATCAAAGTTTCAAGCCTTGAAAAAACAGGACTTAAGGAGCTTAAATTCATGCTTTTAGAAGAGATTAAGGCTTTAAGAAATACTAACAATAAAAATTAAAGACTTAAAACTCCTAAAAATGGATCCGAAATTACTGTATCTACATAGATAATTTCTCATCAAGCTTTGAGCCTTTTTAAAACTAAAATATGATTTATAATTTTAGTTAAAATTATAAAATTTTTTCAAGGAACAAATATGAAAAGAATAGTTATTAAAGTAGGCTCTCATGTAATTAGCGAAGAAAACATTTTAAGTTTTGAGCGTTTAATAAATTTGGTAGAATTTTTAATTAAGCTTATGGAAAAATATGAAGTGATTTTAGTGACTTCAGCAGCGATTTCAGCAGGACATACCAAACTAGATATCGATAGAAAAAATCTCATCAACAAACAAGTTTTAGCCGCCATTGGGCAACCTTTTTTAATCAGTGTTTATAATGAGCTTTTGGCAAAATTTAACAAAATTGGGGGACAAATTTTACTTACAGGTAAAGATTTTTACTCCAGTAAAGCTACCAAACACGCAAAAAATGCCATCGATGCGATGATAAATTTAGGGATTTTGCCTATTATTAACGAAAATGACGTCACAGCTATAGAAGAGATTGTTTTTGGTGATAATGACAGCTTAAGCGCTTGTGCCACATATTTTTTTGATGCAGATTTACTTGTCATTTTAAGTGATATTGATGGATTTTACGATAAAAATCCTAGAGAATTTAAAGACGCTAAGCGCTTGCAAAAGGTGGATTTTGTGCCACAAATTTGGCTTGAAACGGGTGCTAAAGCGGGCAGCGAACACGGAACAGGTGGGATAGTAACTAAGCTTAAAGCAGCGAAATTCTTGCTTGAGCGTGATAAAAAAATGTTCTTAGCTAGTGGTTTTGACTTAGATGTAGCGAAAGCATTTTTGCTAGAAAATCAACAAAGAGGTGGGACTTTATTTGAAAATATATAAGTTATTTTTTAAAATTATTTTAAATTGTGTAATTTTGTAATATTTTTTTAAAAAAGGCAAAAATATTTTAATTTTTAATTTTGTTTTTTTTTTTTTGTATAATATCAACTTGAATTCAAAATTCAAAAATTACAAAGAAAAAAGGTTTATTGAATGTTTAGAAACTTCCAACTAGGAACGAAGATTATTTTCGTTGTTTTGTCGTCTGTTTTTGTTGTAATCTTGGCTCTAGCAACTTTGATTTCTTTTCGAAGTTATGATACTTTACACCACGAAGCAAGTTTAATAGTCGCAAACGTCAACGCTCGAGGCGCTAATAAAATTCAAGGCTATGTCAATCAAGCTACTTCCACTATGAGTTTTGTTGTTAGTAGGGTCGAATCCACTCTTGGACGTGTTGCTCTTAACGAAGATCAGATGAAGGATATTATAGAAAGTTTGTCAAGCAATTCTAATTTTATAGAATACGCTTATATCATAGGAATAAATTCCCAAGCTTTCATTGCACAAAATGGTAAAAGTTTTACAATAGATAGCAAGTTAAAATCAGACTTGTTAGCTAACACTAGCCCTAGTGCAAATGGTAAAGTAGGCATATCAAAACCTATTAAGCTCCAAATTCAAAACAAAGATTTTACAACACTTAATTTGACCATCGATATATTTAATCCTGCTAAGCAAAAAGTTGCCACTCTAGGAATTTTGTACAATTTAGCCTACTTGGGAAGAGATTTGATTAGCGGAAGATACAGTCTTTTTAAAGGAGATAGCCGGTTTTTAATGACTCAAGATGGTTACATTGTTGTTGATCCTAACAAAGAATTTATCGGTAAAAATATAAAAGAAGTCAACACCGACCCAAGTGTTCAAAAAGTCGTCACAAATTCTATGAATAAAACAAGAGAAGTTTTTGATTATAAATTCCTTGGGAATGATTATACAGCACACATACAGCCTTTTGAGATTATAGATAGTGATGCTATTTTGACGATGGTTTCCATAGCTCCTGATGAAGTCGTTTATGAGTCTTTTTACAACTTGCTTTATACTATCATTATTTGTTCTGTTGTGGGTATGATTATCATCGCTCTTATAGTTTTTTTATATGTGAAATTCTTTATAACACAAAATATCGACAATATACTCAAACATCTTTTAAGCTTTTTTGATTATATCAACTTTAAAACCACCTTTCCACCAAAGGATTTAAAAACAAACAACAATGATGAAATAGCTCAAATGATT
>CM000855.1:56659-136996 GCA_000163995.1 Campylobacter jejuni subsp. jejuni 414
ATCTTACCCAAATTTTTGTTTTGTACTAAGTCTTTTATAATAATAGGGTATTGATAGCGTTTTTTCTTTCCTTGTATGAAAGGTAAAGCGATAATTTCTTGTAAATTCATTATTTTTAGCACCGGCCCTAAATCATCTTTAGGAAAATTTTTTCCACTGCTTCACTAATTATGCAGAATTATTAAAAAATTCTAGCATGATTTATATTTTAAGGATGTTGATATAAAGAAGATTAGGCTAGAAAATAATCTAGCCTTTAGGATAAAAATCAATGTAAATTTTCTATATAAGTCATAGCATTTAGTGCAGCTACAGCTCCATCACCTGCAGCGCAAACAACTTGTTTTGGAGCATCTTTTCTAAGATCACCTGCAGCAAAAAGTCCAGCAACACTAGTTTGCATTTTAAGATCAACGCTTACTTGCCCACCTTCTTCCATATCGCACAAAAACTTACCGTCATCTTGTTTTAAAATTTCATTTCTTACATTAAGTCCAACAAAAGTAAAAATTCCTGGAACATTTAAATCCCTAATATTACCATCTTTTAATTTTACTTTTACCCCAGTAACACCCATTTTATCGCCATATACTTCATCTATACTTGCGCTAGTAATGAGTTCTATTTTTTTATTTTTTTTAACTTTTTCTACTGTAGATGGAGCTGCTCTAAACTCATCTCTGCGGTGGATAAGATAAACTTTAGAACAAATATTTGCTAGATACAAAGATTCTTCTAAGGCTGTATCTCCACCGCCTAAAACTGCGACTTCTTTATTTTTATAAAAAAACCCATCGCAAGTTGCACAAGTACTTACACCTTTTCCAAAAAATTCATCTTCGCCTTTAAAACCCGCTTTTTTCGGAGCTGAACCCGTGCAAACTATCACAGCTTTGGCAAGTTCTGTTTTACCACCTTCTAATTTAATAGTAAAATTTCCATCACTATTTTTTAAAATTTGTTCTACTCCAACCATTTCATGCTTTAAACCAAAACGCATACATTGTTCATTCCAAGGTGCCATAAAAGAAATCCCATCCATAACTTGAGCTACACCTGGGTAATTTTCTATTTCAGAACTTGAGGTAATTTGCCCTCCAGGCATACCTTTTTCAAACATTACCACATTTTTAAGTCCACCTCTAGTTGCATAAAGTCCGGCACTAAGTCCAGCAGGACCTCCACCTATGATTGCTACATCTAACATTTATATTTCCTTTATTTTGAATTTTATTATTAATAATGATATAAAAATTATTCTTAATAGTAGTTAATAAAAATTATTATTTAGTATAAATTTGAAATTTTTAAGGAGAAGGCTAGTATAACTAGCCTTAGTTTTATAGCAAAGAGTTTAATTTATCACTAATTGCTTGTTTAGATTGTGCACCAACTAGTTGATCTACAACTTCACCATTTTTAAAGAAAATAAGCGTAGGAATAGAGCGAACACCAAATTCAGCTGCTAAATCACCTTGCTCATCTGTATTTACTTTACAAATTTTAGCTTTGCCATCAAAGTCATTTGCAAGCTCGTCAATAACTGGGGCAAGCATTCTACAAGGTCCACACCATGGAGCCCAAAAATCAACCAAAGCTACACCTTCTTTTGCTTGAGCAAAATTATCACTTGTTAATTCAATATATTTTCCCATAATTTTTCCTTTCTTTAATTTTTGTCTAATTGTATTTTATTTTTTTAAATATTAGCTTAAAAACTTATATTTTCGAAAAATTGTATCACATCATTTTTAACGCAAATCAGATCAATTTGGAAATCCGATGAAATTCCATTTTTAAGATGATAAAATTCTATAGTTTTTAAAATTTTTTCAAGTTTTTTTCTATCCAAACGTTCAGAAACTTCATAATCATTTTGCGTAAATTTAACTTCTATGAAATGTAAAATTTCATCTTTTCTAGCTATTATATCAATTTCGCCAAATTTGGAATGAAAATTTCTTTTTATAATTTCAAAACCTTGTTTTTTTAAAAACTTACAAGCTTTATCTTCGCCTAAAAGTCCATCTAAATAGGATTTTAGTCCCATTATTCTATACGCATCATAAAAGGCTTAGTTTTTATAAAATCTTGTTTACGCAAAATTTCAAGCAAATTTTGTATACTTTTTTCATAAGTTAAATGTGTAGTAAAAAACAAAGTGCTATAACTTTCATTACTTTTTTTAGGTTTTTGTAAAAAACTATCAATAGAAATATTATTTTTACTCATCAATTGTGTAATTTTAGATAAAACGCCTATTTTATCTTCCACTTTCATTCTTAGATAATATTTTGTATAAATTTCATCCTTGCTTAAAAGCTCATATTCTAAAGCATTAACAAAACCAAGCATAGGAGCTTTTACCTGATCTCTTGCTATATCCATAAGATCTGAAATCACAGCACTTGCTGTAGCTTCTCCCCCAGCTCCAGCACCATAATATAAACTTTCACCTAATAAATCCCCATTAATACTTATAGCATTCATCACACCATCAACTTTTGCAAGCATTTTTTCTTTATCTATCATAGTAGGATGCACTCTTAATTCTACTTTATTTTCCCGTACTTTAGCTATACCTAAGAGTTTGATGGTAAATTCAAACTCATTTGCAAAATACATATCTTCAGGAGAAATCTCACTAATACCTTCAATTAAGATATCTTCAGGTTTAGCCTTAAGATTATAAGCTATACTTGATAAAACAAGTAATTTATGTGCCGCATCTTGTCCTTTTACATCAAAAGTTGGATCAGCTTCTGCATAACCTAAATTTTGAGCCGTTTGTAAAGCTTGCTCAAAACTCATATTTTTTTGGCTCATAGAACTTAAAATATAATTGCTTGTGCCGTTTAAAATCCCTTTTATAGCCAAAATATTATTTGCACTCAAGCCTTCCTTTAAAACCTTGATAATAGGAATTCCTCCAGCTACACTTGCTTCATAACCAAAGGCTAAGTTTTTAGCCAAATTTTCAAGTTCATAACGATGATAAGCGAGCATAGCTTTATTTGCAGTGACAACAGCTTTTTTCTTTTTTAAAATTTCGCTAACTATTTTAAAAGCTTCATCTACTCCACCCATTAATTCCACAAAAACATCTACATCAGCATTTAAAATTTCTTCAACGCTATGAGTGATTGGAATTAAAGCATTTTTTTTAGGGCTTCTAGCAAGAGCAATCACAGGAGTAATACTTTGTCCGCATCTTGCACGAATAAGCTTATTATTTTCTAAAAGAAATTTAACTACCGCACTTCCAACAGTGCCATAACCAAGAATTGCTACTTTCATAACTTATTCTTTTAAATATTTTTTGATATTGCGTGCAGCTTGGCGTATGCGATTTTCATTTTCAATCAAAGCAATTCTTATATACTCATCACCTGCTTCACCAAATCCTACCCCAGGGCTTACTGCAACGCTAGCACGCTGTAAAAGTTGCTTAGAAAATTCTAAACTTTTTAAATGTTTTTTATTGTCAGGAAGTTTTGCCCAAACAAACATACTCGCTCTAGGTTTTTCTAAAATCCAGCCCGCATTTTCAAAAGCTTCAAGCAAAATATACATTCTTTTATCATAAGTTGTACGAATTTCATCTACGCAAGTTTGATCTCCATCTAAGGCTATGGTAGCTGCTACTTGAATAGGCGTATACATACCATAATCAAACCAAGATTTTATTTTTTTAAGTGCGCTGACTAAGCGTTTATTTCCTACTACAAAACCCACACGCCATCCTGCCATATTATAAGATTTTGAAAGAGTGTAAATTTCTACCGCTACATCTTTTGCATCTTCGATCTCTAAAATAGAAGGGGTTTTATAATTATCATAAGTTAAATCCGCATAAGCAATATCTGAAATGATATAAAATCTTTCTTTTTTTGCTGTTATTACTAATCTTTCATAAAAACTTTTCTCGCAAGTTACTGTTGTTGGGTTATGTGGAAAATTGACAACGATATATTTTGGACGCGGAATACTTTCGTTTAAGGTTTTATGCAAATCTTCAAAAAATTGATTTTCATTAAGTTCAAATTTTTCATTGTAGGTTAAAGGCATTTTTGTTATATTTCCACCTGCTATAATAAAAGCTTGAGTATGTATAGGATAAGCAGGAGTAGGCACAATAGCAACATCTCCAGGATTAATAATTGCTCTTGCAAGATTTACAAAACCTTCTTTTGAACCCATAGTAGCTACTACTTCATTTTCAGGATCTAAATTAACATTATATTTTCTTTTATACCAATTGCAAATGGCTAAACGAAGTTTATAAATTCCCATAGAGGTGGAATATCCCGAAGTTTTGTCTTTGTTAGCACTTTCGCAAAGTTTATCTATAATATGTTGTGGAGTTTTACCATCAGGATTTCCCATTGAAAAGTCGATGATATCCTCTCCAGCACGCCTTGCTGCCATTTTTATCGCATTTACTTCCGCGAAAACATAATTTGGAAGTCTTTCTATGGTATTAAAACGGATTTCATCGAACATTTTTTAATCCTTTATTTTTTAAGCGTGATTTTTAAACCCCTACGTATATTATCCAAACTATACATATCGCTTATAATAGCGTATATAGCACCATTTGGAATAAGTTCTGAAAAATGATTATTTTTATTTTCACTTTTTATTGCTTTAATCAGGTTTAAATTTTTATCCAAAAAAAAGATTTTAGGAAACCAATTATCTAAATCATTTGCATCAATAATCAAATTTGTAGCACTTTTTAAATTAAGTACATAGTCTTTAAGAGGTTTTTCTAATGATTTTGGAGTATTTAAATTAACATTTGTATTGGTTTTTAATACAGCATTGGAAAAATTTAAATCATATTCATAATCATATGCCCCAATACGCTTAATATTGTTTATGTAAACAGAATTTTCTTTTAAGAGATTATAAAGTGTTCCAGGATCTAAAACATATTGAGATTCTACTTGTATAGTATAATCAATATTTCCTTCTCTTAAAATCAAATCTGTAGGGATAAAATATATATATCCAGCATCTGTTAAAACATCGGATAAAATTTTAAAGAACATAATTTCATCAGCTTTTGCCTTAAAATTTAATCTTAGACTTTTAGGATTTGATAGTGTTAGGGCAATTAAAGAATTGGTTTTTAATATTTGAGATATTTTTGCAATATCACAATTTCCATTGTTGTCTATATAAGAATTATTTGAAAATAATAATTCTAGTTGAGAATTTTTATTAGGATTATTCACTAAATTTTTTGCTAATTCAAGACTTGAGATTGCAAAAGATATATTAGCCCAAAGAGCAAGAATAATAATTTTTTTTACCATTCTTTACCTTTGTTTAATTTTGCAAATTCAGCAGCTGAAATACTTGTAATTTTTCCATCTTTAATTAGAAAACGTTTTGAAATTCCTGCAGGAAATTTTTGTTCTTTATTTTCTTGATCAAACACTGTTAAAGCCGCAGCTCCTGCTAAAATTAATTGATCCTTATCTAAAGAAATATTGAAGTCTTTTTCTTTAACAAAGCTTGTTTTCTTGAAATTTTTTAAATCTATTAAACCTATCCAAATTTTGGTAGAGGCTTTAAAATGCGCTTCTTTTAAAGGATCAGTTTTTAGTGTATCTATGTTTTGGGTTTGAGTATTTTTTTCTTCATTAGATAAGGTTATGTTATTTTCACTTGTATTATTTTCTATGCTTATGTTTTGATCACTTTCTTGTGATGGGATATCTTGAATTGGTAAAACATTATCTGTTTGATTTGTTTCTTGTATCTTATTGTTATCTATAATAACAACATTATTTCCATTTAAATGTTTTAAATTTTCTTGTGCTTGTCCTATTATATCTACAACTGTTGCACTAGTATGATTTTGTTCATCTTTAAAAAAAGTTTTAAGCGCATCAAAATAATAAATTCCACTTCCTATAATCACTAAAATAATAAAAACAAACAAAAAAATCCAAGCATTAGATGATTTTTGACTATAGACATCCAATTTTGGGGTTATGATTTTTGGTTTTGTTTGTGGAGTAAGATTGTTCTCGTTAAGATAAGCTTCATACTCTTCATTAAAATCACTAAAGTCAAGTTCGTATTCTTTGCTTAAAATTTTAATAAAACCTTTAACATTAAAACGACTTAAAACAGCAAATTTTTTTTCTACTAAAGCCTCAAGAAAAACAAGTTCAATTTGTGTTTTTGCTGCAACTTCTTTTAAATTTAATTCTTGTATTTTTTTCCAATTAAGCATTTAACATCCTATCACAAAGTATTGCAAAAGCGGCGCTGACATTAAGACTATCAAAATTATTTTTCATCGTAATGCCTACACATTCATCGCATTTTTTTGCAATTTTAGAGCTTAAACCAAAACCCTCACTACCCAAAACTAAAACTTTTTTACCATTATTTATTTTTACGTTGTGAATTTCTTTTCCCGAACCATCACTTGCATAAAAATAAAAACCTATTTGTTTTAGTTCATTTATTACACTTAAAGCATCGTTACTTATCACAATAGGTAAATCAAGAGCTGCGCCGCTGCTTGTACGGATAACTCCTTCCATGGCTAATTTTTCACCAATAAAAATTAAAGCCCCAACTCCTAAGGCGTAAGCTGTACGTGCGATAGCTCCTATATTTCCTACATCACTAATTCCATAAAGCATCACAATGAAATCACTTTTTTTAATTTCATTTAAATTTGCAAAAGAACCTTCTTTAATATCTAGCAAAAAACCTTGATGATTTCCACCTTTTGCATAAGCTTGAGCGGTTTTAAAATCAAGTTTTTTAATTTTTAAACCTGATTTTACGATTTTGGAAAAAGTGGCTTTGTCGCATTCTTTTGCTAAATAAAGTTCGTTGATACGATCTTTATGATATTCTAAAATGTAAAAAAATATTTGCTTTCCATAAACTATCATCTTAAAATTTTACCTAATCTTGACTTAAAAGCAGTTTTTGATAAATTTCTTTTGCATTTTTTTCCATTGATCTTTGATAATAATTTTGCTTTTGTTTTTAAAGGCAACTCTAAATCTATAATATCTTTTTCACAAAGAGTATTTTGTGAAAAATTTTGTTCTTTTGGTTGTAATACTAAAACCCATTCACCGTTTAAATTGGATTTTTTTAAAATCTCAAAAAGTTCTTTGACATTGCCTTTAAATTTGTTTTCAAATTTTTTGCTGATTTCTTTAACTAAAAAAATTTCTCTTTGATTATCTAAAATCATAATTTGCTCTACCAAAGACAAAAGACGTTTAGGAGATTCATAGATAATACTTGGATAAGGAAGATTTAGAATTTTTTCTATATCTTTTTGTCTTTCTTTACCTTTATTTGCCAAAAAACCTATAAAAATAAATTCTTTCTGACAAAATGCTGAACTTACAAGAGCAACCAAAGCTGCATTTGCACCTGGCAAAACTTCATAAGTGATATTATTTTTTTGTGCAAATTCTACTAAAATTCTACCAGGGTCACTAATCCCTGGCATTCCTGCATCACTCAAATAAGCCACATTTTTTTCAAATAAATTTAAATCAATGCTTGCTAAAACTTCTTTTTCATTATGAGAGTGTAAAGCTATAAATTTAGAAATATGTATATCAGTATGAAATTTTGCATTTAATAATGAAATCAAAGACTTGCTTACTCTCGTATCTTCACAAAACACAAACTCACAAGTCTTTAAAAGTTCTAAGGCTCTAAAAGAAATATCGCTTAAATTTCCTATGGGAGTAGGAATAAAATAAAGCATAATTACTGCATTGCGTATTTTTTCTTAAATTTCTCTACACGACCTGCAGCATCTACGATTTTTTCACTACCTGTAAAAAAAGGATGACAATTTGAACAAATATCTACTCTTAATTCTGCTTTGTTTGACTTTGTTGTAAAGGTATTTCCACAAGCACAACTTACTTTGCATTCTATGTATTCTGGATGAATTTCTTTTTTCATTAGTTTTCCTTAAAAATTAAAACAATAAGCAATGATTATAAATTATTTAACATAAAAAAAGATTAATTTAAGAAAATTTAAAGCAAAATTTTTGAAGCTATAGCTATAATAGCTGTTTGGCTTTTTAAAATATTAGAACTTTTAAGAGAGATTTTTTGGTTAAACAATAATCTTTCATTATTGCTAAATCCACCTTCAGGACCTATAAAATATAATTCTTTTTCATTGAAATGACTTTGTTTTTCTCCTTGAAAATCAACCATAATTGCATTTGGAAATTTTTGAACAAATTCTTGAGTGCTTTGGTGTATGATAAAATCCATTTTAGTATTTCTACCACACTGTTCACAAGAAGAAATAATGATTTTTTCAAATCTTTCTAAATCAATTTTAAAATTTCTTTGTGAAAAATTTGTGAAAACTAAATGTAGCTTTTTTACTCCAAGTTCATTTAAAAAAGATAGGGTTTTTTCTAAAACTTTAATATCTATGATAGCTAAGGCTAAGTTTAATTCACTTTGTTTTATACTTTGTGATTTTTTATCTAAAAATTTTAAAGTACAAGAATTTCTTGTTAAATTTGTAATTATATAACTATAAAGAAAATTGTCTTGTAAATTTCTAAGATTTAGCTCTGAGTTTTCTTTCACTCTTCTTGCTTTTAAGTGCTTAAAACTTTCACCTTGAAGTTGTATTAGCTCTTCTCCAGCTTGCTTATTGTATAAAAATTGCATTTTACAAGTATCTTTCTATTAAAAAAGGTAAAAATAATAAAAAAATTTCAAAAGGTAAAATCAAAAAACTAATCCATCTAAAAGTTGTATATTTTCTAAATTTTCTTGCTTTTTTAAAACAGATAAAGTGAAAAATTGCTAAGGCGAAAATTAAAATCCAAGAAAAAATCATTATCCAGATATTGAAATTCATTTGAAATTGTTTTATAGCTGATAATAAACAACCTGTAAAAATAATCAAGGCTAAAAATAAATAATAAATTGGTAAAAATAGTCGAATTCTACGAATAAAGATAAATTCGGTTTTAAAATTCCCTTGTGTTAGTATAAGGTAAAAAAGCATTAAAAAACCGCTCGCATAAAGACTATAAAGATGTAAAGCCAAAAAGAACTCGTAACTTTGATCCATTATTTTCCTTTGTTTATAAAATCAGCTAAATTTTGAATTTGTTCATTGCTTAAAAAACTATGATTTTTATCTTTTATCATTTTTATTTTTTGTATAAAAATTTTATTATTCAAGGTTTTAATGGCTGTGCTATTTTTAGGTTTTAATTCGCCTTTTTCTCCATGACAAGTGGCGCATTTTTGTTTATACAAAGAGTTGATAACACTAGGATTGGCTTCATATTCATTATCTGAAATTTGTGCTTCATCATCCACGGGCAAAGGTAGGTTGGAGTCGCTTAATTCTGTTTTTTCGTCGTTTTGTTCTATTTGGACTATTTCTTGATCTGTATTTTGAGTCTTAGAAATATTTTTTTCGTCGTTAGAACAGGCAGATAAAACTAATAAAAAAAACTTAAGGCAATTAAAATTTTAGCTTTTTGCATTAAATCTCCTTTGGATTTATAAAAATTTCTTCATTTTTTAATTTGTTATAAAAATCTATATCATTCCATTCTGCTTTAATGCCATTTGAAAATTCTATGTCTTGAAGTAAAATTTTTGGCATTAGCTTACTATAAGCATCTTCTCTAAATCCTTGTGCATAACCTGTTCTTGTTTCATGAACAATAATGCTTTGTAAAGTTACCCCTTGTTCTCCATTTATCATTTTTGTTTGTTTTAATAAAGCATCTATAAGTATAAAAAATACGCGACAAAAATTTTCAGCACTTACATTGACAGGTAGGCAAATCCAACGACTTGAATATTTTTTCATTTCTTCTAAATATTTTGCGTCATCATATTTAAAAAGAGTGATAGCATGATCAAAACTATCAATAATTTGGCGTATATAGGTTTTTAAAAGACCAAAATCATAGACCATGCCAGCATTATCTAAATATTTGCTCTCGAGTAAAACTTCAACTTTATAAGAATGCCCATGAATGCTACTTTTACAACGCTTAGATGAACAAAATCTAACAATGTGTGCGTTTTCAAATTCAAATAATTTTCTTATAATCATACACCCTCTTTATCGTTCCAAAGACGAATATGAATTCTATCAGAATAATTATAACCATTCTTGATACAAAATTCAGCAATTTTTTTGGGCATTTTTTTTTAAGATTTTGCTCATTTTCTCCCATAGGCATACAAAAAATTTGATTGGGGGCTTCTTTTAGAATTTCATTGATTTCTAAAAATGAATTATCAAGTGTTTTAGCATCTAAAACAAATTTATAGAAACTATCTTTTGTACAATTTTTAAATGCTTTTAAAGCTTTAAAATTCAATCGCTTATCTTTCTTGATACCGCTATTTTGAAGTTTAACGCTTAAAGCAAAAATACATTCTTTATAAAAAGGATATTTATCAAAATCAATTTCTATACTTCCATTGCTTTCAAAGTGTATTTCAAATTTATTTTTTAATAACATTTGAATAAAGTTTATAAATTCAGGATTTTCATAATGGATCAATGGCTCGCCGCCTGTAATGACTATTATAGGATCAAAGTTTTGTTTTAATTTTATTACCCTTTTTAAAAGTTCATTAGCATTTAAAGTTTCATAATTTTCTTTAAAATCTTTTGTAAAAACTGCTCTTATTGTATCGCATCCTGTGAGAATTTTATCGTTTTTTAATATTTTTACATTAAAACCCAAACAGTTAAAATTACAACCAGCAAAACGCATAAAAATAGCTAATTTGCCACTATATTTTCCTTCTCCTTGAATACTTAAAAAACTTTCAACGAGCTGCAAAATTAACCCCCAGTTTGATAAAAGGCGCGAGATGAGGTTTCATTATCAACAACACTCCATTTATTTTTTTCCGGTTTATTTCTTAATACTTCTTGTAATATTTCTACAGCAGCTTTAATATTACCTTTTCGAACCGCTTCTTTTATGCTCAATGCTTCGTCAAAATAAAGGCAAGGTATTAACAAGCCTTCAGCACTTAAGCGTATGCGATTGCAAGAATCGCAAAATTCGTGACTATGTGGATCTATAATCCCAAATTCATAATCATCTGCCTTGTAAATGCTCACAGGAGCTTTTTCATCTTTTTTTATAAGTTGAATTTGATATTTTTGACTTAAAATTTGTATGATTTCATCTCTTTTTAATCCTTGTAATTTGCCATAAGCATGGGTATTTTCCATAAATTCTATAAAGCGAATTTGAGCTTTTTTTGATTTTGCAAATTCCAAAAGAGATATCAATTCATCATCGTTTAAATTTTTAATAGCTACGGTATTGAGTTTTACTTTTAAACCCAGATTTAAAGCTTCATCAATTCCAGATAAAACACTATCTAATACATCTTTTTGTGCAAGAGTTTTTGCTTTTTTATGATCTAGAGTATCAAGTGAAATATTGAGTCGTTTAAGTCCAGCATTTTTTAGATCTTTAGCAAAGTCTTTTAGTAAAAATCCATTTGTAGTTATAGCAAGATCAATATCGCTTTTATAATCGCTAATCATTTTTATAAAAACACTTAAATCTTTTCTCAATAAAGGCTCTCCACCTGTTATACGGATTTTTTCAATTCCTTCGTCTATAGCTGCTTTAACAAATAAAAAAAGCTCTTCAAAACTTAATAAATTTTCTTTTGGTTGATAATTGAAAGGAATTTTTGGCATACAATAAAGGCAACGAAAATTACACCTTTGTGTAACTGAAATTCTAAGATAATTTATCTTTCTACCGAATTGATCTATAAGCATTTATCTTCCATTCTATTTTATTAATTTTTTAAATTTTAAAACAAGTTCTACATTCCCAGTTCCAATGCGTAAATCTTTGGCTATTTGTTCTATGCTCTTTCCTTCTTTAAAAAGATTTTCTATTTTTTGTTCTTCTGTATCGTAATTTGGCATAAGTTTAGTCATGCTTTGTGCTTTTTGTTCCAAATTTAAAAGGCGGTTTTGCTGTTCATTTTGAAAATCTTCTATAATATGTTCCATAGTTTTTAGCGTTCTTAAAACAGGAGTAATTTTTAAACTAATTTGTTTATCAAGTTCAATCATAATTTCTTCTTTTAAAAGAGAGATTTTATAGTCTTCATCCTCTTCATTATCATCTTTAACTCCTAATTCTTTGCGAAGATAATGAAGTTCTTTGGTAATGTCTTCTATCACATTTTGAAGTTTTGCTATTTTTGTATTATTTTCTCTTTCTTTGATGTTCATATAAGCTAGCATTGCAACTAAAAGTACAATTATAAAAACTAAATAAAGCACATCATCACTCATTCTTGGCCTTTCTTATTTCTTATCATATTTCTTTGAATTTCAACAACAAAAGCATCAAAAGCTATTTTGTCTTCAGGCTTAATTTTGATAATTTTTGCCAATGTTTGGCTTTGAGCTTTGATAAAAATAGCTATTTTTTGATTATTTAAATCAAATCTTAAATAATATTCTTTATCTTTTTCTAAAATGGTATCTAAAAAATTTAGATATTCAAAATTTAAAGATTCTATTATCCCTTTTTGTTTAAGGGGTATGAGTTCTTTATTTTTATCTAAATGATTTTCAAGTCTTAAAATATCTTCTTTTAGACTCAAAAGAAGATCAAAAATAATTTTTTCACCCTCATCGAAGTCAATGCGTAAAGCAAGTTTTTTCCATTTTAAAATTTGAGAAATTGCTCCAAGTTTTAGGTATTCCCCAAGAAAATGGTTGTTTTCTATTTCACAACATTCTAAATGAGCTTCAAATCCTGCTTTAAAAAGTGTTAATTCCATAATAAATCAGTCCAAATAAAAATAAAAAATATAATACTTAAATAACCATTTAAAGTAAAAAACGCCTTATCAATATGAGCAAAATTTTTATGGACAATTTTATGTTCAAAAGCTAAAATAATACCACTTATAATTACCCCGATAAGTGCTATTTTTCCAAGTGCTACACCCCAAACTTCCCATACAAAAAGAAGCCAAAATAATACTGCTAAAATATGACAAAAAGCCGATATAAATAAAGTAGCTTTTGAGCCGAATTTAGCAGGGATAGAATGAAGCCCTACTTTTTTATCATACTCCATATCTTGCAAAGAATAAAGTAGATCAAATCCAGCTGTCCAAAAAGTTACACCCAAACATAAAATAACGCTATAAATGTGAATTTCACTCATAATTATAACACTTCCTGCAATAGGTGCAAGTCCTAAACAAAATCCCAAAACCAAATGCGCCAAAGAACTAAAGCGTTTAAAAGCTGAATAAATAGCCAATACAAAAAGCACAGGAAAAGATAGATAAAAAGCCAAAGTATTAATAAAATAAGAACATGATATAAAAATAATCGCATTAATGATAATAAAGATCCATACGCTTTTTCTACCTATTTTTCCGCTGACATTAGGACGATTTGCACAACGAGGATTATCCTTGTCTATATCTTCATCCATCAAACGATTTGTAGCCATAGCAAAATTTCTTGCACTTACCGCACAAATAATACTTAAAATCAATGCTTTAAAACCAAACCAAGCGCTGTCATTTGTAAGTTTTGATGCTACAATCATAGAGGAAAATAAAAAAGGTAAAGCAAAAATAGAATGCTTAAATACTACAAGCTCTAAAATATCTTTAAATTTTATCCAGAATGTGTTCATTTTTCTACTTTAAAATATTTTTTGCTATGATTTTACTAAAATTTTTATAAATTTTAGGATAAATATTAAAATGTTTTTTGAAATAGCACTTATAGGAACAACCGCGAGTGGAAAAACGTATATAGCAAATACTTTAGCAAGAGAATTTGATACTATTATTTTAAGTCTTGATAGTCTTTGTGTTTACAAAGAGATTAATATAGCAAGTGCTAAACCTTCTAAAAATGAACTTGAAAATCTGAATTATTTTGGAATAGATTTATTAAGTGTTAATGAACATTTTAATGTCGAGTTATTTATAAGAGAATATCAAAAAGCAAAAGAATTTGCTTTAAGTAAAAATTTACCCCTAATCATAGTAGGTGGAACTGGATTTTATTTAAAAACCATGATAGATGGTTTAAGTGAAAAAATCTTAGAGTCAAAAAGTTCTTTAAATAATGATGAAATCTATACTCTTTTATTAAACATTGATCCAAACTATAAAATAGAAAAAAATGATACTTATAGATTGAAAAAATGGTTAGGTATTTATGAACAAACAAGAGAAATTCCTAGTGAATTTTTAAAAAGAACACAAAAAACCGGAGTACTTAAAGATATAGAAATTTATGAGCTTGTATGGGATAAAGAAATTTTAAAAAAACGCATTCAAACTAGAACAAAAGAAATGCTTGATAATGGACTTTTAGATGAAGCGAAAATTCTTTTTTCTAATTTCGATCATAAACTTAAAGCATTAAATTCTATAGGCTTAAAAGAGTGTAAAGAATACTTAGATGGTAAAATTTCTTTCAATGAACTTGAAAATTTAATTACAATACATACTATACAACTTGCCAAAAGACAAAGAACTTTTAATAAAAAATTCCAAAGCAAAATCTTAGAATTCGATAAGGCTTTGGCAATTTTAAAGATGAAATTTTAATCGAAAAACAAATGTTCTATTAGAATTTTTACTCCTAGTATAATTAAAACCAATCCTCCTAAAAGTTCAGCTTTGTTTTTAAGAGAAATTCCAAATCGATTTCCTATTTTTAAAGCAATGATACATAAAATGAAGGTGATAAGACCTATTAAAAATATAGCTAATAATAAATTTACATTTAAAAATGCAAAACTCACACCAACAGCTAATGCATCGATGCTTGTAGCAATTGCTAAAGCTAACATGGTTTTAAAACCAAATTGGTTGGCATTGCTATCACAGTTTTCATTTTCCAATGATTCTTTAATCATTTTCAATCCTATTAAAGAAAGTAAAACAAAAGCTATCCAATGATCAATACTTGCAATAAAAGATGCAAAATTTATACCTATAAAATAACCAATAGTTGGCATTAAGGCTTGAAATCCACCAAAATAAATTCCAACAATAAGATAATGTTTTAAATGTAGTTTTTTAACGCTAAAACCTTTACATAATGATACAGCAAAAGCATCCATTCCTAAAGCACAGGATAAAAAAATAAGACTATAAAAATCCATAAATAAATCCTAAATTTATAAAAAATTAAAGATGAAATTATAATCAAACAAAGATAAAAACCACATAATTTTAATATATTTAATTAAATTTTAAGAAATAAAGATATATAATTCATTTTTATTTCTTACTCCTTAAAAGTGGCCCATTCGTCTAGCGGTTAGGACATCGCCCTTTCACGGCGGTAACACGAGTTCGAGTCTCGTATGGGTCACCACTTTTTAATTTTTTCTTTTAAAATAATGATTTTTTCAATTTTCCTACTGATATTTAATAAATATTAATAATTTATTTGTAGAATACGAATAGCTTTTGATATAAGCCTATAAAGACTTATATCAAGGCTGGGCATTATTGAGCCGGTGTTTGCTCTTTTGTTTTTTTGTGAGTTTTAGCTTCATGTTTTTTATCAGCTTTAGCTTTTGAATGATGAGCTTTTGTATGTGTTTGATTTACATTACTTGGAGTGTTAGCTGCAAAAACATTAGCTGCAAAAGCACCTAGTAATGCTGAGATTAGTACAACTTTTTTCATATTTTCCTCCTTATGAATAATTTTTAGTTGCAAATTAATTGTAATTATTAAAAATCAACAAATAGATATTTTTTGTAAAAATATTTCAAAAAATATAATTTTTCATATTTAAATTTAACATTAAATGCATCTTAATTCTATATCAAGCTAAACAAATAGATATTTTTCTCTTTTTAATATTATTATGGTAATATTTTCAACATCAAACTAAAAATAAAGGAGAAATTATGTTTGAATTAAGAAAATTACCTTATGATACCAATACTTTTGGTGATTTTTTAAGTGCTGAAACTTTTAGCTATCATCATGGAAAACATCACAATACCTATGTTACAAATTTAAATAATCTTATTAAAGATACCGAATTTGCAGGTAAAGATCTTGTAAGTATTATTAAAACTTCAAATGGAGGCGTATTTAACAACGCAGCTCAAGTTTATAATCACGATTTTTATTTTGATTGTATTAAACCAAGCACAGGCTGTGGTTGTGGTAGTTCATGCCAAAGCATGGATGCTAATTTACAAGCGGCATTAGAAAAAGAATTTGGATCTTTAGAAAATTTCAAAGCTGAATTTATTAAAGGTGCAACAGGGGTTTTTGGTTCTGGTTGGTTTTGGCTAGTTTATAATACTAAAAATCAAAAATTAGAATTTGTAGGCACTTCAAACGCAGCTACACCAATTATCGAAGATAAGGTTCCTTTACTTGTTGTAGATGTTTGGGAGCACGCTTATTATGTAGATCATCGTAACGCACGCCCTGCTTATTTAGAAAAATTCTACGCTCATATTAATTGGGAATTTGTTGCGAAAGCTTATGAATGGGCTTTAAAAGAAGGTATGGGATCAGTTAGTTTTTATGCTAATGAACTTCACCCTGTAAAATAATTTTTAATCCTTTTTATGTTAGAATGAATTTTGACATTAAGTCAAAATTCTATACAAAAAGGAGTAAAAATGGATAATTCTTTATCTGCATACACTCAAAAATATGACAAAGAAGGTTACGGACTTCAATATCCTGACGGTCATGTTATAAGATTTTATGAGAGGATCTTAAAATATAAACTAAACAAAATAAGTGGAAAATTACTTGATTTTGGTTGTGGAAATGGCGTTCATTCTAAGTATTTTAAAAATATAACCGGGGGGGGGTATTGAGCCTTATGGCATTGATATAGTTCCTAGTTTAAAAAAGGTTTGGGAAAAAGATCCTTGCTTAGATTCTAAAAATTTTCACATCATATCTCCTAATTCTAGTTTTAAAAAACTCTTTGACACAAAAATGGATTTTATATTTGCAAATCAAAGTTTATATTATCTTACAAAACAAGCTTTTAAAGAAGCTATACAAGAATTTTATGAATTATGCAACGAAGAGGCTATTATATTTGCAACCATGATGAGTGATAAAGGTTATAGCATGTATGAAAGAGGAAAACTTATGGATAATGGGTTGTGTGAAGTAAAAGGATGCCCAAGTGGTAGATTGAGTGGTTCTTCATATATACGCTTTACTAAAGATATAGAGGAGTTAAAAGAAGATTTTAAACCTTTTAAACCTTTGTTTTGGGGAGATTATGAATTAATTAACCTGTATAATTTTGAAGGCAGTGTGGAGCATTTTATTTATATAGGACAAAAGTAAGTGCTTTAGCACTTACTCTCCTAAACTTGGAGTCATTTCAATAATCTTCCAAGGAAGTCCTTGAGAATTAAGTTCTTCCATAAAAGGTTTAGCATCAAATCTTTCCATGTTAAATACACCTTTTCCTTGCCAAATTCCTTTGGCAATTAGCTTTGCGCCTATCATAGCAGGAACACCTGTGGTATAACTCACAGCTTGTGCGCCAGTTTCTTTATAACATTCTTCATGATTACAAACATTATAAATATAAACTTGTTTATCTTTTCCATCTTTTAGGCCACGAATCACACAACCTATATTAGTATAACCTTTAGTGCGTGGTCCTAAACTCGCAGGATCAGGAAGTAGGGTTTTTAAAAATTCTATAGGAATGATTTCTTTGCCTTGATGTATCACAGGTTTAATACCCAACATTCCAACATTCTCAAGGCATTTCATGTGGGTTAAATAGCTTTGTCCAAAAGTCATAAAAAAGCGTATTCTTTTTAAACCTTTGATATTTTTTACCAAACTTTCAAGCTCTTCATGGTAAAGTAAATAACTATCTTTTACGCCTACTTCTGGATAATCCCATTCCATTTTAATTTCCATAGGCTCTGTTTCTATCCATTTGCCATTTTCCCAGTAACGCCCTTTAGCAGAAACTTCACGCAAATTGATTTCAGGGTTGAAATTGGTCGCAAAAGCATAACCATGATCACCTGCATTGCAATCTAAAATATCTATATAAGAAATTTCATCAAATAAATTTTGTTGGGCATAAGCACAAAAAACATTTGTTACCCCTGGATCAAATCCACTTCCTAAAAGCCCTAAAATCCCTGCTTGTTTAAATTGATCATTTCTTGCCCATTGCTCTTTGTATTCAAATTTAGCCAAATCAGGATGTTCGTAATTTGCTGTATCTATATAATCAATTGTTGCTTTTATACAAGCGTCCATTAAACTCAAATCTTGATAAGGCAAGGCTACATTAAGTAAAATTTCTGCTCCTGTTTTTTTGATAAGTTTTACAACCGCATCACTATCATCAGCATCAATTTGTGCAGTTTCGATTTGTACCCCTAAACGCTCTTTGATAAAAGCAGCGATTTCATCACATTTACTTTTTGTTCTACTAGCTAGAGTGATTTTATTAAAAGTATCAGAATTCATTGCGCATTTTACAGTAGCCACACGGCTTACTCCACCTGCACCTATGATTAAAAGATTTTTCATGAAATTTATCCTTAAAAGATTTTTAGAAATTTTAGCTAAAAATTAATAATATCAAAATTTATTTTTTCTTGTAAATCGTAATTTGAACTTAGTAGCATGAAAAATTCTATATTTTTATATCTTAACTTAAGTCTATAAAAAGCTCCTAAAAATTCTTTTTGTAAAATTTCAGCTTCAAAGCGACCTCCTATTTTAAGTTCTGCATAACCAAAAATATAATTTTTTGAAGCTATCCAAGCAAAAAATTCATCTTTTAAATCAAGTTTTTCTTCTATGATATTTAAATCAGGTAAAATTTGAGCACTTTTGAAATTAGGGTTAAAATAAAGTTCCTTAGGACTTGCATGAGCTAAAATTTTTCCTTTATCTAAAAATGCAATTTGATCAGACATGCAATAAGCATCTTCAATATCATGAGTTACCATAATAGCTGTAATGTCTTGATTTTCTATCATTTTTTTCAATTCTCTTCTTAAATCTTGTTTTAAATTCTGATCTAAATTAGAAAAAGGTTCATCTAAAAGTAAAAGCTTGCATCCTCTTGCTATAGCTCTAGCAAAAGCCACTCTTTGTGCTTGCCCTCCTGAAATTTCATCGATTTTTTTATATCTTAAATCTTTAATTTCAAAAGTTTTAAGCAAATGATTTAAAATTTTATTTTTATCTTTTTTATCATAAAGTGCGAAAAGTATATTTTTTTCAACATTTAAATGAGGAAATAAAGCGTAATTTTGAAACATCAAAGCCACTTCGCCTTTACAATAAAATAAATCACAAGAACTAGCTTGCTCAAGTTGTGCAATAATCCTTAAAAGCGTGCTTTTTCCACTTCCACTACCTCCCAAAATACTTAAAAATTCTCCTTCTTTGACATGAAGATTAATATTTTCTAAAGCTTGTATTTTTCCAAAATTTTTAGATAAATTTTTAATTTCTAACATCATCTTTCCTTGTGATTTTATCGATCCAAACAATAATAATTAAAGAAAGAAAAACAATAAACAATGAAGGCAAAGCCGCATCATAAATTCTTTCATCACTTGCAAACCAAAAGGCTTTAACACTTAAAGTTTCAAAACCAAAAGGTGCTAAGATTCTGCTTAAAGGAAGTTCTTTGATCGTATCAATAAAAACAATAATAAAAGCCAAAAATAGAAAATGTTTCATTAAAGGTGTGTGAATTTTAAAAAATAAAATAAAATAACTAGCTCTTAAATTTAAACTCGCCTCATCGATATTTAGATGAATTTTGTTATAACCCCCTTCTAAAGAATAAATTGCACTAGCTAAAAAACGAATGATATAAGCAAAAACAAGAATAAGTAAAGAATTTCCCAATAAGTTCATATGAAGAATTTTATCCAAAAATACAAAGAGTACTATAATACTAATCCCTAAAGCAGCTGCAGGTATAGAATAACCCAAAGAACTTATCTTTAAAATAAATAAATTAAAAAAATGATTTTTAACTATTCTTGAAATAAACATTAAAAAATAAGCTAAAAAAGCAGTGATTAAAGCAGTGATTAAAGCTAAGATTATAGTTTGCAAGCTGATGATATAAAATTGTGATTCAAAAAGCTTATGATCTTTTAATCCCCAATAAACTAACCAAATAAAAGGTAAAATAAAACCCGTAAAAGCGATTGTAAAACAATAAATACAGGATAAAATTTGTTTAATGCGATTTAATTTCCTTTTTTTAATAAAAAGAGCTAAATTTTGATTAAAACTATAATGATGTTTGTTTTTATAATAATAATCCACATACATAATCAAAAAAACAAAAAAGCATTAAAATGCCTGATAAAACGCTAGAAGAATAGGAATCATTTAAATCATACCAAAGTTTAAAAATTCCAGCTGAAAAAGTATCTATCCCTAAATAAGCACTTGCACCATAATCACTTAAAGTTTCCATTAATACCAGTAAAGCTCCAGAAAAAATAGCGGGTCTTGCGCTAAAAAGTGCCACGCGTATAAAAATTCTAAATTCGGAATGCTTCATGATTTTAGCTACTTCATAAGCTTCTTTAGCTTCGCTTTTAAAAGCTGTTTTAGCAAACAAATAAATATAAGGATATAAAGAAATACCCAAAACAAAAATAACACCGTAATGATTAAAAAAATCTATCCTAAAGCCAAAATTTTCATGAAAAAATCCTTGAAAATCCATAATTCCAACATAGACAAAAGCTAAAATATAAGCAGGAATTGCCAAAGGTAAAATCAATAATTTTTCTAAAATTTTACAAAAATAAAAATCATAATTTGCAATCAAGTAAGCAGAACTTACACCTAAAATCAAGCTTAAACACAATACCCCAACACTAATTATAAAAGTATTTTTGATGAATTTTAAAAATAAATAATCAAAAAAATGACTCAAATTTTCTTTAATAGATGAAAATTCAGCTAAATTGCTTGTATTGAAATTTTGAAAAAGAATATAAAAAAGCTCAGCAAAAATACCAAAAATAGGCAAAGCAATAAAAAGGGCAAGTAAGATTGCCCCTAATTTATAGTATTTTAAGGTTTTATACATTATCTAAAACCGACTTGATCATAAATTTTAACAGCCTCTTTAATATTTTCTGCTATTTGACTCACAGGTATTTGATCTTCTTTGAAAGTTCCAAAATCTTTTACCGTTTGACTTAATTCTATATCATTTCTTATAGGAAATTCATAATTGCTATCGGTGAGAATTTTTTGAATTTCAGGACTTAGCACAAATTCCATAAATTTTTTAGCTGATTCTTGATTTTTACTTGATTTTGTCATAGCAATACCGCTGATGTTAATATGTGTTCCTCTATTGTCTTGATTAGGAAAAATAATACCTAAAGAATTACCCACTTCTACATCTTTTGGATTTTTAGAATTCTTTAAAAGCCCTATATAATAAGTATTCATAACCGCAAATTTAGCCTCACCTGCAAATACTTGTCTTGCTTGATCTCTATCCCCACCTTTTGGACTTGTTGCAAGATTATCAAGTACGCCTTTAGCCCACGCTTTAGCATTTTTATTTCCATCATTGGCTATGATAGATGCCAAAAGAGTTTTGCTATAAGGAGCTGTAGCACTTCTCATAACAATTTCTCCTTTAAATTCAGGTTTTGCTAAATCTTCATAATTTTTCATTTTACTAATGTCGATATTTGCATTTTTATTATAAGCAATAATTCTTGCTCTTTTTGTGATTGCAAACCATTCTTTATCCTTATCTCTTAAATGAGCAGGTATGAACTCTTCTAAATACTTTGATGAAACAGGAGATAAAAGTCCTAAATTTTTAGCTTCTGTAAGATTTGAAATATCAGCTGTAATGAAAACGTCAGCAGGAGAATTGCTTCCTTCAAGAGAAAGTCTTTTGATAAGCTCTGAAGCTTTAGCTTGGGTATGATTGATTTTAATACCTGTTTTTTCTTCAAATTTTTTTATGATCTCAAAATCAGCATCATAATGTCTTGCCGAGTAGATATTAAGCTCCGCAGCACCTAAAAATGAAAAAGCCATTAAAAATATAGAAAAGATTTTTTTCATATTTTATCCTTTATTGAGAATTATACTCGGTTTTATTAAGATCTTTATCGGTATGAGAGTGGTTAGAGCAAGCAAAAGCAAAGCCAACGCATAATAAAAATAAAACTATTTTTTTCATAGATTAAATCCTTTTTAGATATTTTGATAAGAAATATTAATATTAAAAAGTAAATATGATGTAATCTTTATATTTTTATATTCTTTGTAAAGAATAAAAGAGGATTATTTTTAAACATGTTGATAAATTTATGATTTTAATAAACCCTTGGTTAAATAAAATTGATTAAAATTTTTCTTTTAAAAGGTTGGCGGCATGTTTTCTTCGTTTTTTGCAAGTAAAAAATGGGCTTTATGGGCTTATTCAGGACTTTTTTTACTCTTATTTTTTCTTTTTATTCAAACAAGTCTTAATGTTGCTATAAATTCATGGTATAGTGATTTTTACAATGTCTTACAAAAGCCTAAGATAGAAATTTTAGATTCAAATTCAACGCAAAAGACAGAAATTAATTTTGAAAACAATGCCACTTTAATTCAAGAGGCTGAAAAAAAAGCGGAGCAAAATCTTCAAAAAGCTAATTTTATTAATAAAGGTGCATTATACTATTATCAAAATTTATTAAAATATTTTTTTAATTCTAGAGCTATGATTGAAAAACCAAATTATTCGGCAAATGATTTTTATGCTTTGATTTTGGTTTTTTTAGCTATTGCTATCCCTTATGTTTTAATTGCTACGATTAACATCTATTTTGCTAGTGTTTATGCTTTTAAGTGGCGTGAGGCTATGACTTTTTCTTATTTAAAATTTTGGAAGAATAAAGATGACAATATAGAAGGAAGTTCACAAAGAATTCAAGAAGATACTTATAATTTTTCTAAAATTGTAGAAAGTTTAGGACTTAGCTTTATAAAAGCTTTGATGACTCTTGTGGCATTTATTCCGATTTTATGGACTTTAAGTGATGTTGTAAGTAAAGCTTTATTTGCAAATTTAAGTGAAAATTCTTCTTTTTATTTTTTAAAAAATATTGATGGTTTGCTTGTTTATGTTGCGCTTTTGATTTCTTTGGGTGGTTTGGTTGTATCGTGGTTTATAGGCATTAAACTTCCTGGACTTGAATATAACAATCAAAAAGCCGAAGCAGCTTTTAGAAAAGAGCTTGTTTATGCTGAAGACAATCGCAAAGAATACGCTAAAAATGAGACCATGATAGAGCTTTTTACAGGGCTTAAATTTAACTATAAAAGACTTTTTTTACATTATGGATATTTTAATATCTGGCTTATTTTATTTGAGCAAATGATAGTTATTGTTCCTTTTTTAATCATGGCACCAGGACTTTTTGCTGGGGCTATAGGACTTGGTATTGTAATGCAAATTAACAATGCCTTTGATCAGGTACGAAGTTCTTTTAGTGTTTTTATCACGAATTGGACAACCATCACTCAACTTAGAAGCATATACAAGCGTTTAAAAGAATTTGAAAAAAATATTTCTTATAAATCTTAGTTTTTGTATTGTAAAATACAAGAAGAAATTAAAAATGTTAAATTTACTTTTAATTGTGTATAATAAGATTTAATAATATTTATTTCTTAAGGAGCTTCATTGGACCCCAGTCAGGTTTTAGATTTAAACCAAACTTCTACAGTATCTTTTGATGCAGGATATTCTATACTTATGATTGTTGTTGCACTTGCTTTAGTGTTTTTAAATGGTTTTTTTGTTTTATCTGAATTTAGTATTGTTAAAGTACGCCGTTCTAAGCTTGAAGAGATGGTAAAAGAAAAAAAAGCTGGTGCTAAGAAGGCTTTAGAAGTTACTTCAAGACTTGATACTTATCTTAGTGCTTGTCAGCTAGGAATCACTTTAAGTTCTCTAGCCCTTGGTTGGATAGGTGAGCCTGCTATTGCAAAAATGCTAGAAATTCCACTTATTAATTTTGGTTTTAGCGCGGTTATTATTCATACTATAGCTTTTATCATTGCTTTTAGTATTATTACTCTTTTACATGTAGTTTTAGGAGAACTTGTGCCAAAAAGTATAGCTATTGCAGTTGCGGATAAAGTGGTATTGTTTATAGCTAGACCACTTCATTGGTTTTGGATACTCTTTTTACCTTGCATTAAAATTTTTGATTTTTTAGCAGCTATAAGTTTGAAACTTTTTGGAATAAAACCTGCTAAAGAAAGTGAACTAACTCATAGTGAAGAAGAGATTAAAATCATTGCAAGTGAAAGCCAAAAAGGCGGAGTTTTAGATGAATTTGAAACTGAAATTATACGTAATGCTGTCGATTTTTCCGATACTGTTGCTAAAGAGATTATGACTCCTAGAAAAGATATGATTTGTCTAAACAAGCAAAAAAGTTATGAAGAAAATATGCAAATCATTTGTGAGCATAAACATACTCGTTTTCCTTATATTGATGGTTCTAAAGATACTATTTTAGGTATGATACACATACGAGATATAATACAAAATGAATTAAGTGGAAAAAGCCAGAATTTAGATACTTTTGTCAAGCCTTTGATTTTAATTCCTGAAAATATAAGTATTTCAAAAGTACTTGTAATGATGAATAAAGAACGTTCTCATACTGCATTAGTAGTTGATGAATATGGCGGAACTGCTGGAATTTTAACTATGGAAGATATCATGGAAGAAATTATTGGCGAGATTAAAAGTGAACATGAAGAAGATAGCTATAAAAAACTTGCTGAAAATATCTATGAATTCCAAGGACGCTGCGATATAGAAACCGTTGAGGAAATGCTTTTAATAAACTATGATGAGGATTTGGAACAAGTTACTATAGGTGGATATGTATTTAATCTTTTAGGACGCTTACCTATAGTAGGAGATCGCATTGAAGATGAGCTTTGTTATTATGAAGTTAAAAAAATGGATGGAAATTCTATAGAGCGTGTTAAGGTGGTTAAAAAAACTAATAAAGATGAGGAATAAGCCTTTTTCGGCTTATCTCTTTTTATAAATTTGGTTTTTAACTTCTATGCACTCAAAACCTTTTTTATCTAGAGTAACTACGCGTAAGTATCCACCATTATCTACTTTACCCTCGCATAAAAACACTCTTTTTGCTATTTGCATAGGAAGTTTTTCTTTATTTCTATGTCCAAAAATTTGATAAAGATTATCCGAGGTAAAATTGCAAAATTGATTTGCTACTTTTTGACTGTCTTCATATCTGCCTACTCCATAAATAAAGTCATGACTTGGTATAAAACTTATTGTTTCAGGTTTAGAAGGTATAAAATTTACCCCTCCATGTGAACAAAATATGAATTTATTTTGGAATTTATAGTATAAACATTCTTTTAGATGAGGATAAAGTTTTCTAGCATCTCTTGGAGTAAGTTTTTCTTTTCTAAAATCTTTTAATGTATTTTCATTAAATTCTTTAGAGTTTGATAATTCTCCATTTGCCCATTTTATAAGATGTCTTTCATGATTTCCTTCTAATAAGCATACATTTTCTTTTTCACAAATTTTTAAAAGAAATTTTATCACTTTGCCATTTTCTATACCTCTATTGATATAATCTCCTAAAAATATATAAAATTCATCTTCTTTGATTGTTTTAATATATTCTTTCAAAACATGATAGCAACCTTGTAAATCTCCTATATGATGAATTTTTTTATACTTACTTAAATTTGGCATTTGATAAAGACATTTTTTC
Organism: Campylobacter jejuni subsp. jejuni 414; assembly: GCA_000163995.1. Lineage (GTDB taxonomy): Bacteria > Campylobacterota > Campylobacteria > Campylobacterales > Campylobacteraceae > Campylobacter_D > Campylobacter_D jejuni_A. Next base: position 82,524 of record CM000855.1, read on the forward strand.
CAGTCTTTTGATTTTAAAATCAGATATTTTTTTTGAGTTTTTTTAAGTAAATCTTGGGTTTTTTCTAAAAGAGCATAAGGGATAATATACCCATTTTTTTTAGCCTCTAAAAGATTTTTTTCTTGACATTGTTTTAAAGAGCTATCAAAAGCAATAACATACATTTTATAACGGTATTGTTTGGCTAAGTCTTTATAAATTTTTAATGTTTCATTGTAGGCATTTATGATGCAAAATTCACCTTTTTGCATACGCATTTCTAAAAGTTTGAGTAAAATTTTACTCAAATCTTCATCATTCTTAACATTTAAAATTTTATATTCACTTACTATATTTTTAATACTTCCTGATAAAAGACGCAAAGCATTTAAATCAAGTGTATAATTTTGAAGTTTATTATTTTTTATAAATTCTTCTTGCCCTGCGTGATAATTTCCTCTTAAAACAAGTAAAATTCGCACATTCTTTGCCTAGATTTTCTTTAAAAATTCAGTTTTTAAAACAATAACACCGAATTTATCTACCTTGGCTTCGATTTGGCTTTCTTTAGAAGAGAGTTTAATATTTTTTATAGTAGTTCCACGTTTTAAAGTCATGCTTGCTCCTTTAACCTTAAGATCTTTTATCACGCTCACGCTATCGCCTGCGTTAAGTTCTGTCCCATTAGCATCTTTAGCCATTTTTTTCCTTTCTTTGATCTAAAATATTTAAAATTTGCACCACTAAAGCAAAAGCCATAGCTGTATAAATATATGCTTTATCAATATGAATATCAAAACTTTCAGCAATTAAAATAAAACCTATTAAAACCAAAAAAGTCAAGGCTAAAATTTTAATACTCGGATACTTTTCAACAAAATCTGCTATAGGCTTGGAAGCAAAAAGCATCACAGCTACTGCAATAATAACGGCGATAATCATTATAGTTACATCTTGAGCAATTCCTACTGCTGTAATAACACTATCAAGTGAAAATACTATATCAATCACAGCAATTTCAGCTACAACTATCCAAAGCTTGTTACTTACCTTAAAATGACTCTCACTTTCTTCTTGATGAAAAATTTGTTCTTTAATTTCTTTAATAGACTTTACAATTAAGAAAAGTCCACCTAATAAAAGCACTAAATCTCTGCCTGAAATTTCATTACCCAATACACTAAACAAAGGCGTTATAAGCTGCATCACCCAAAAAAGAGATAAAAGAAGTAAAATTCTTGTAATCATTGCAAAAGCTAAACCTAAAATACGCCCTCTATCACGATATTCAGGAGGTAACTTACTCACTAAAATAGCTAAGAAAATGATATTATCTATCCCTAGCACAATTTCAAGAGCACTTAAGGTAGCCAAAGTAATCCAAGCATCGATACTAAAAACCCATTCAAACATAAATTTCCTTGAAAAATTTTTTAAATTTTTTTAAAGCGATATTTTATAGTTTTAAAGCAAATACAATCATTTAAGAAAAATTTCAATCACACTTAGAGGTAAAATTTCATGTTCTAAAGCATGAATTTTTGCTTTAAATTCCTCAAAGCTCAAATTTCTTTTCTCAAAAGCTTTTTGAGCGATAATCATTCCACCATCAAGCTCTTCGTTGACCCAGTGTACAGTCACTCCAGCTACTTTCATATCGCTTTCATAACTTTCTTTAATAGCATGTGCTCCTTTAAAAAGTGGTAATAAAGATGGATGAAGGTTGATTGCTTTAATGTTTTTTGTAAAAACAGGACTTAAAATTCTCATAAAACCTGCCAATACAGTAAGATCAGCTCCACTTTCTTTGATTTTTTGCACTAAAATCGCATCAAATTCCTCACGAGTATTGTAAGCTTTATGATCGACAATTACACTATCAAGACCAAATTTTTTTGCTCTTTGTATGCCAAAAGCATCTTTTTTATTGCAAAGACAAAGTACTATTTCATAAGTATTTGCTCCTATGGTTTTTTTATGAAGTTTTTCTAAAATATTTTCCAAATTACTTCCATTTCCACTAAAAAGTACAGCTAATTTTACAAGCATTTTAATCCTTTGATAAGTTTTAAAGCATCAAAACTATTTTTATTAAATTTATATTTTTTTGCAACAAGTGCATGAGCTAAAGTAGCATTTTTTGCTGCCTCTAAAGCACTAAAACCAAAGCCTAAATGCGCAGCAATCATACCACTTAAAACATCTCCGCTTCCACCTTTAGCTAAGGCTTGATTTCCTAGATTTACAACAAATAATTTTTCTTTTTGTATAATGATAGGGTTTGCTCCTTTTAAAACAAGGACACAATCATAATTTTGTGAAAATTTTCTAGCATAGAAAAAGCGATTTTTTTGTAATGCTTCTATATTTAAATCCTCATCAAAACACATTTTATAAAGTCTTATAAATTCTTTTGGATGAGGGGTTAACACGACATCTTTTCTATTTAAATACCCAAGCAAAGATTCACTTAAAAAGCAGTTTGCGTCTAAAACTAAAGGAGTGTTTTGTAAAATTTCATCTTTCAAAAAATATAAATTTTCAAGCCCCATGCCTAAAGCAATAGCACTTGCATTATTTTCAATTTTTTCTTTTAGCATCAAAAGAGGTGAGAAGCTTTTTTGCGCTACCAAAGAGACAAGTCCTGCTCCAAAATTTAAGGCTCCAAGTCCTGCTAAAGTTCCAGCGCTTGCATTAGCAACTATATAAATATGACCAAAATTTCCTTTATTGGCATTGATTTTTCTATCTATAGTTTTTAAATCTTTTTTTTCAAGTAAAAAAACTTGAGAATTGGGATGAAATTTTTTAGTACTGATACCTAAATGAGCTATTTTAATTTTTCCTACAAATTCCTTAGCAAAATCTTCAAGTAAAATTTCCTTTAAAACTCCCATGCAAAGTGTAATATCAGCCTTGAAACAAGGATAAAATCCCAAATTTGTTGGTATGTCACAAGCAATTTTTAAAGCCTTGCTTTGATTAGCTTTTTGAAGTATCAAACTTGCTTTTTCATCTAAGCAACGATTTGAACCTGTGCCTAAAATACAATCAATTATAATATGAAATTTTTTAAAATCAGGCTCTTTTTGATAAAATTTAAAAGCGTAATTTTGTAAAATTTTCTCTTGTTTTTTAAAAAGTGCATTTTCTTTAAAACCTATTTTATAAGCTTTAGCATGTTTTAAATTTCTTAAAGCCACTAAGCCATCTGCACCATTGTTACCGCCTCCTAATAAAAAAAGTATTTTTACTTTTTTAATCTTGTATTGAATACGGATTTTTTTAGCTTGTTTTTTAATAAGTTTGGCTAAATTTAATCCCGCATTTTCCATTAAAATAAGCTCATTTAAGCCTTTATTTATAGCATTTTGTTCTAAATTTTTTATATTATCAATAATAGCTTTCATAGTCTTTTTTCACTAAAAAATATATATTTTTTTCTCTTTCTTCTTCAAATTTTTTCATTTTAGGTAAAAATTTCTGAATTAAAGCACGAAAATTCTTAAAACCATAATTTTGTGGATGAAAATCTGAATATTTACGGTTCATATTGGTACGGATCTGAGCATATTCAGCACGTCCTTTTTCATCAATAAGTTGTTCTGTGATATTAATCAAAGCTCTTAAATAATCCTTGCTTAAAATATCTTCTTTTTTGCTCTCATTCTTGTCTAAATAAAAAAATTCACTAAAAGCATTAACATAAGATTTTATAGACTTTTCAAGCCCCATTCCTATAACTTGTTTTTTATTTTCTCTTAATTTTTGAATCAGTGAAGTATAATCGCTATCACTAGAAACAATCACAAAAATATCTATGTTTTTTTCATAAAATATAGACATGATTTCAGTGATTAAATACATATCACTTGAGTTTTTATTAGCTGCAAAATTGAATTGCTGCATAGCGATTAAAGAATATTCAGCAATTTGTTCCTTCCAGCCTTGTATATTTTTTTGGGTCCAATCCCCATAAATGCGTTTGATGATAACTTCTCCATAATCTGAAGCGATATCAAAAATACTTTTGGCGTATTTTGCAGGGATATTTTCTGCATCTATAAAAATAGCTATACTTTTATTTTCCATTTTAAATCCTTGCTCTAAAGCTTAAAGCTTCTAAAATATGCATTTTATTAATATCAACACTTTGTTCTAGATCTGCTATACTTCTTGAAACTTTTAAAATTTTATTGAGCGATCGTAAAGAAAGATTATAGCGTGAAATTGCCAAATCTAATGTATCTTTAGCATCTTTTTCCAAAATACAAAAATGATTTAAATCCTCATCTTTTAATTTCCCATTAAATTCTTTTTGTCCTCGTTTTTTACCAAAAATAAAAGCTTGTAAAATTCTTTCGCTCATTTCTCTAGAACTTATACTTGATTTATCATCTTTGCTGATTTCATCCATAGCTACATAAAGATCAATCCTATCCATAATAGGAGCTGAAATGTGATTTTTATATTTTTTGATCTCATTTTCACTGCAAACACAAGAAAGATTTTTAGAAAATAAATTCCCGCAAGGACAAGGATTTTGAGCAGCTATAAAACTAAATTTTGTTTCATAAGTGATCTTAGAATTTACTCTTGAAATATGAATTTTATGATCTTCCAAAGGCTCTCTTAAACTCTCTATAATTTGCTTGTTAAAATGTGGAAACTCATCAAAGAACATTACTCCGCCATTTGCAAGTGCTATTTCTCCAATTCTAGCATTTTTTGCTCCTCCACCAAAAATACTTGCCCTTGTAGAAGTATGATGAGGATGACGAAAAGCACGAATTTTAGTAAATTCACAATCCTTTGAATTTAAAGACATATAGGCATTTTGCATCAAAACCTCACTTAGACTTTGAGGAGGCATAATATAAACAAGGCGTTTGGCGCACATGCTTTTACCACTTCCAGGACTGCCTTCAAGTAAGATATTGTGCATGCCTAATGCAGCTATCATACAAGCTCTTTTAGCTTTTTCTTGTCCTTTGATATCTTTAAAATCAAGTTTAAATTCCAGATTTTGTAAAAAAATTTCATTTTCTATTTTTAAAGGATTGGCAAATAAAGGGTGATTGTGTGAAAATTGAAATTTAATATAATTTTTTTCTTTAAAAAACTCTATTGCTTCATTTAAATTTTCAAGTCCATAAACCTCTAAATTTGGTATCATAGAAGCTTTTTGTGCTATACTTTTTGGAACAACTATTTTAGCTTTTTCAATTTTAGCAGAGAGAAATAAGAGTAAAGAAAAAAGTTCATTCGTGCTTTTAATACTTCCATCAAGTCCTAATTCTCCTACTACAAAAAAGTCACCTAATTCTTCATTTTGTAAAAGGATTAATAAAGCAATAGCTAAATCAAAATGTGAACCTTTTTTTGGAATACCTGAAGGGCTAAGATTAATGGTAATTTTTTTAGCAGGGAAAGCAAAGTCACAGCTTAAAAGTGTAGCTTTGATACGATCCACACTTTCTTTAATCGCCACACTCGCAAGCCCTACTATGCTTAAGCTCGGCAAACCTCTTGTAAAAGTGGATTCTACCTCTATAATGTCTAAGCCTTCATGAAAACTTATGCACTTTAGCTTTTTCATTTCTCTTTTTTGTGATTTTTTCTTCTTTTTTTTAAATTCTTTATCGAATTTTTGACGCTTCGCAAAAGAAATTTTTTCTATAAATAAATGTCCATTTAAATGATCGTTTTCGTGTTGAATAGCTACAGCTAAAAAACCTTTTGCTTCAAGTTCTTTAAATTCTCCAAAGCGATCTTGATATTTTAGTAAAACATGATTATAGCGTTTTACCTCTTCAAAAAAATCTGGTACACTCAAACATCCTTCGGTGCAAGTAATCATTTCTTCATCTAAAGGAATAATTTCAGGGTTAATAATCTCTAGCAAATCTTCTTTTTTTTGTTCATCATTTTCATTAAAAATATTAACAAGTAATACACGCAAAGGAACATCAACTTGAATAGCCGCTAAGCCCACTCCATTACTTGCTATCATAGTCTCATACATATCATCAAGTAGATTATGAAGTTCTGCATCAAATTTATTTACAGTTTCAGAGCTTAAAAAAAGTTTAGGATTAGGATAAGTGATAATTTTTCTAACCATTAAAGAACCTTTATTTTAAATGATCTCCAAAGAAATCATTTAAAACTTTTTTCTAAAACCTTATCAATCAGTCCATATTCTTTAGCTTCTTGTGCTGACATAAAAAAATCTCTTTCTGTATCTTTTGCTATTTTTGCAACTTTTTGCTTGGTATTTTTTGCTAAAATATCATTAAGTATAGTTTTAAGTCTTAAAATTTCTTTAGCTTGAATTTCAATATCTGTTGCTTGACCCCTTGCACCACCTAAAGGCTGATGGATCATAATGCGTGAATTAGGCAAAGCAAAACGCTTTCCTTCTGCACCACAACTTAGCAAAAACGCTCCCATAGAAGCAGCTTGTCCTATACAAATTGTACAAACATTAGGCTTGATATAATTCATAGTATCATAAATGCTAAAGCCACTTGTAATTACACCGCCTGGAGAATTGATATAAAGATAAATATCTTTTGCAGGATCTTCGGCTTCTAAAAAAAGAAGTTGTGCTACAATAGAAGAGGCAAGTTCATCATGAATTTCGCCACTTAACATAATAATTCTATCTTTTAAAAGACGCGAATAAATATCATAACTTCTTTCTCCACGGCTTGATTTTTCAATAACATAAGGAATAAACATTATTTATCTTCTTTCTCTTTTTTATTTACTTTTTTCGATTTTTCTGTTTTTGGCATAAAAATATCATTAAAAAGTTTTTCTTCGATTAAAGCCATTTTTACAGCAGGTAAAGCCCCTTGTTTTTTATAGTTTTCTAAATGTTCTTTTGGATTCATACCATAACGATATGCTTCAAAATAAATTGCTTGGATCAATTCTTGATCATTCACTTCAATCTTACGCAATTTTGCAAGCTCATCAATGATAAAAGTAAGTTTTACACTTTTTTGTGCTTCTTCTTTAAAAGAATCGCGTTTTTCTTGGTATTTTTCTTTGTTTGCTTTAAGCTCTTCAATTTCTTTTTCGCTGAAAGTATTAAAAGCTGCACGCATTTGCATATCGGTTTCTTGTTCTACTATACCTTTAGGTAAGTAAAAATTATATTTTTCAATCAAAGCATCTGCAAATTTACCTTTTAATTCGTCATTTACAAGTTTGAAAAGCTTTTCATTTTTAATTTGTTCTTTTAATTTTTCATCTAAAACTTCAATGCTAGCTTTTTCTTCACCTGGCAAAAGTTTTTTAAGCATTTCATCATCAAGTTCTGGAATTTTTAGCTCTTGAATTTCATGTAATTTCACTTTAAATGTTGCATCTTTGTTTGCTAAGTGAGCGACACTGTATTCTTTAGGAAAAGTTACTTTGATATCTTTTTCTTCACCTATTTTCATACCCACCATACCCTCTTCAAAACCTGGAATGAATTGCTTAGAACCAATTTCTAAAACATAATTTTCAGCCTTGCCACCTTCAAAAGCCTTATCATCTAAAAAACCTTCAAAATCAAATTTTGCAAAATCACCCTCTTGTAAAGCTCTTTTTGTTTTTATAGCCTCAGGGGTGGCAAAACGTTTTAAAAGCTCTTCTTTTTTTTCATCAATTTCTTTTTTACTTACTTTTGGAGTTTGATATTCAGGAATTAATTTTTCATAATCATCAAGTTTAATTTCAGGCTTGAAAGAAAGTATTAACTCGGCAATAATTTCTCCATCTTTACGATCAAATTTTTCAAAATATGGTTCACCTACAAGCTCTTTACTTTCTTTTTTAAGCTCTTTTAAAGCACTATTTACAGCAGATTTAAAAAGATTTTGTTCTGCATCTTGGGTTAATTCTCTTTCATATCTTTTAAGTACAGCGCTTACAGGAACTTTTCCTGGTCTAAAACCATCCATTTTTACACTTTTAGAAGCTTTTTTTGCTAAATTTTCTACTTCACTTTTGATCATTCCTGAAGGAATTTTTACACTAGCAGTCGCATTAACAGAATCTAGTTGCTTTGCCTTTACTTCCATAGTTTTTTCCTTAATAAAATAAAATTTGCTTTCAATAATAGCAAATTTTTCCTTATTACTTGCATAAAATTTTAAAGTAATTTATGATAAAATTGCAATATTACGTTTTATTAAAATATAGAAATATTTTGGAGAAAAACTTGCAAAAAAAATTTGAAGATTGCATTAAAACCATGCTTGAAACCATAGGAGAAAATCCAAATCGCGAAGGGCTTATCAAAACACCAAACCGTGTTTTTAGGGCTTATGAATTTCTCACTAGTGGTTATACACAAAATGTTAAAGAAATTTTAAATGATGCTTTATTTGAAAGCTCTAATAATGAAATGGTTTTGGTGCGTGATATAGAATTTTATAGTCTTTGCGAACATCATCTTTTACCTTTTTTTGGGCGTGCACACGTAGCTTATATCCCTAATAAAAAAGTAGTAGGTTTAAGTAAAATTCCACGCCTTGTAGAAGTATTTGCAAGGAGATTGCAAATTCAAGAACAACTTACTGAGCAAATTGCACAAGCTTTAATGGAAAATGTCGATGCAAAAGGTGTAGGTGTAGTGATAGAAGCAAGACATATGTGTGTTGAAATGCGTGGAGTGCAAAAAGCTAACTCTACCACTACAACCTCAGCATTACGTGGAATTTTCTTAAAAAATGAAAAAACTAGAGAAGAATTTTTTTCTCTTATTAACTCTGCTAAACAGGTAAGATTTTAATGAATCTTGAAAAACTTCGCTCCAAACTTGGTAAAGAAAATTTGAGTGCTATTTTTGGAGAAATTACAAAAATTTCTGCCACAAGCATAGAGATTCGTGGGCTTAAAACAGGAGTTGGAGATATAGTCAAACTAGTTTCCAATGAAAATGAAAATTTAAATACCCTAGCTATGGTAGTAGAAATCAAAGAACAATTTAGCTATTTAAGCCCTTTTTCTTTCATAGAAGGTTTTAAAATAGGCGATCGTGCTTTTATAAGTGATGCAGGTATGCAAATAGGCGTTAGTGATGAACTTTTAGGGCGTGTAGTAGATCCTTTTATGCGTCCAAAAGATGGCAAAGGATCCATAGAAGTAAGTAAATATATGCCTATCATGCGTGCACCTATTGATGCGATGAAAAGAGGACTTATCGAAGAAGTTTTTCCTGTAGGGGTTAAAACCATAGATGCGCTTTTAACTTGCGGTGTGGGACAAAAATTAGGCATTTTTGCAGGAAGTGGAGTAGGAAAATCCACCCTTATGGGCATGATAGTTAAAAATTCCAAAGCTCCTATCAAGGTAGTTGCACTCATAGGAGAAAGAGGACGCGAAATTCCTGAATTTATACAAAAAAATTTAGGTGGAAAATTTGATGATACAGTGCTTATCGTTGCCACAAGTGATGATAGTGCTTTGATGCGTAAATACGGTGCTTTTTGTGCAATGAGTGTGGCTGAATACTTTAAAGAACAAGGCAAAGATGTGCTTTTTATCATGGATAGTGTAACACGTTTTGCTATGGCTCAAAGAGAAATAGGGCTTGCACTTGGAGAACCTCCCACAACCAAAGGTTATCCACCAAGCGTTTTAAGTCTTTTGCCTCAACTCATGGAAAGAGCAGGTAAGGAAGAAGGTAAAGGAACAATAACAGCTTTTTTTACTGTTTTAGTTGATGGTGATGATATGAGTGATCCAATTGCCGATCAAAGTCGCTCTATTTTAGATGGACATATTGTTTTAAGTCGTGAGTTAACAGACTTTGGAATTTATCCGCCTATTAATATACAAAATTCAGCTTCAAGGGTAATGAGTGATATCATAAGCCCTGAACACAAACTTTGGGCAAGAAAATTTAAGCGTTTAAATTCGCTTTTAAAAGAAAATGAGGTATTACTTCGCATAGGCGCTTATCAAAAAGGAAGTGATAAAGAACTTGATGAGGCTATTTCTAAAAAAGAATTTATGCAAAAATTTTTAGGACAAAACCCTGAAGAAAGCTTTGAATTTAACCAAACTTTAGAGCTTTTAAGTCAAATTGATATGCCAAATATTCCTCTACCCCCAACTCAAAATATAAATACAGGAAGTGCAACCTTGCCTAATCCTAATTTAAAATAAAATTATTTGATAAAATAATCTCCATCAAAACTGATTAAAGAATATTTTCTTTCATCGCCTATGCTTTGAGTTAGTTCTTCTATGCTTAGAAAACTTAGTGTATCAGCTTCCACATAATCACGCACTTCCTTGGCATTTTTATTCGCACTGATAAGTTCTTCAAATGTTGGTGTATCTATACCATAAGTATCAGGAAATTTTATCTCAGGACAAGCTATGGCAAGATGAATTTTACTCGCCCCTGCAGCACGCAACAAAGAAATGATTTTTTTAGAAGTAGTACCACGTACTAAGCTATCATCAATCACAACGATTTCTTTACCTTCTAAAACCTTATGCATAGGATTAAGCTTTAGTTTGACTTTTAAATTTCTAAGCTCTTGAGTGGGTTCTATAAAGGTTCTTCCTACATAGTGGTTTCTTACTATTGCCATTTCAAGAGGAATTTGTAAATATTGTGCAAAGCCTATAGCCGCACTTACTCCACTATCTGGTACAGGAACAACAAAGTCCGCCTTATAAGCAAATTTTTTAGCTAAAGCCTCTCCCATTTTTTTACGCACTTCATAAACACTCTTACCTTCCATTATACTATCTGGTCTAGCAAAATAAATGTATTCAAAAGCACAAATCCTAGGAGTTTGGGAAAAAAGTTCTATGCTTTCAAATTTATCATTTCCTTGAGTGAAAATAAGCATTTCTCCGGGTTTAACATCACGGATAAATTCAGCTTCTATAAGATCAAAAGCGCAAGTTTCGCTAGCGACTATATAACCCTTATCTTTCAAACGTCCTAAAGATAAAGGACGCACTCCATAAGGATCTCTTACAACATAAAGTTTATCTTTACTTGCTAAAACAAAACAATAAGCCCCTACACATTCTTTTAAACTTTCGATAAATCTATCTTTTAGACTTTCTTTCTTGCTTCTTGCGATAAGATGAACAACATTTTCTGTATCCATATTGGTTTGAAAAATAGCCCCATCTTGAATCAATCTTAATCTTACTTCTTCTTTATTGACTAAATTTCCATTATGTGCTAAGGCAATATCACCAAAACTTGAAGTAGCTGCTATGGGCTGTGCGTCGTTTAAGCTTGAATTTCCTGCTGTAGAATAGCGATTATGTCCTATAGCGATTTCACCCTCTAAAGTTTTTAAATTATCAGGATTAAAAATTTGATTTACTTCACCTTTAGCTTTAATAGTCTTGATATTTTTACCATTGCTTACACTAATACCACTTGATTCTTGCCCACGGTGTTGCATAGCAAAGAGTGCGTAATACGCATAAGTACTAGCATTTTTTGAATTGATAACTCCTACAACTGCACACATTTTAAATTCCTAAAAAATCATTAATTGAATACATTTTTGCTTCTTGTTTGCTAAGCCAAATAGCGATTTTAATTGCACCTTTAGCAAAGGTCGCCCTTGAGGTAGCGGTATGATTAAGTTCTAAAAATTCTCCGTCCTCATAAAAACCTACAGTATGACTTCCTGCTATATCACCTCCTCTTAAACTCATCACAGCGATTTCATCTTTAGTTCTTTCGCCTATAATACCGTCTCTTCCACTCACTCTTACTTTTTCAAGTTCTAAATTTCTAGCTTTTGCTACACTTTGCGCTAAAGTCATAGCTGTACCGCTTGGTGCATCTTTTTTATGGCGATGATGCATTTCTAAAATTTCTATATCAAAATTTCTTAACATTTGACTAGCCTTGCTAGCAAGATAGTTTAAAACTGCAACACCTAAAGACATATTAGTCGCATAAAAAATAGGCATAACTTTACTAGCATTTTGCATCAAATGTAAAATTTTCTCATCAAGTCCTGTTGTACCTATTACCAAAGGCTTGGGCATAGTTCTTGCATAATTTAAAAGCTCATGAGTTCCACTTGGGGAAGAAAAATCGATAATCACATCACTTTTTTCAAAAAGTTCTTCTAAATTTCCACCCTTATCATAAAGTATTGAAATTTGTGCTTGTGTTTGGCTTTTCAAACATTCTTCAATCTGTTTTCCCATGCGTCCTTTAGCGCCATAAATTCCTATTTTAATCATCTTTTTCCTTGAAAATAAAAAACGAAATTCTATCATTTGTTTTTTAATCTTGGCTAAGAATATTTTTAAAAATAGCATATTATAAATTTTTATTCAAGGTAAAAGGTATTACAATAATTTATTATAAACAAAATATTAACAAAGGAAAAATAATGTTTTATATTAAGTTTTTAGCACCTATTGTGTTTGCTTTTATTATATACATTATTCCGACACCCGAAGGAGTTAGTTTAAATACTTGGCTTTATTTTAGTATTTTTATAGGTTTAATTATTGGATTGATTTTAGAACCTATTCCACCAGCCTTAATGGGAGTAATTGCTGTAACTATAGCGGTTTTATTCAAGGTTGGACCTATAGGATCTGGCGATGTTCAAACAATCATTAAAGATTCTATTGCTATAAAATGGGGATTAGAAGGATTTTCTAATTCTGTTGTATGGCTTATTTTTGCAGCTTTTACCATAGGGCTTGGATTTTCAAAAACAGGTTTAGGCGAGAGAATTGCTCTTTATCTTGTTTTCAAATTGGGTAAATCAACTCTTGGTTTAGGTTATGCTATTGCGATAGTTGATTTCATTTTAGCTCCTTTTATCCCTAGTAATGCTGCAAGAAGCGGGGGAACGGTTTATCCTATAGTTAATTCTATAGCCCCTATGTTTGAAAGTTATGCAAATAAAAATCCTAGAAAAATAGGAGCTTATCTTGTTTGGGTAGGTTTGGCAAGTTGTTGTGTATCTAGCTCTATTTTTCTTACAGGACAAGCCCCGAATTCTCTTGCGCTATCTCTTATATCTCAAAATGGAGTTGGAGTAGTTGATTGGCTTGGTTGGTTTTTAGCTTTTTTACCTATGAGCATCATACTTTTTATCATCACTCCTTTATTGGTATATTTTATCTACCCACCTGAAATTAAAGATTCAAAAGAGATAGCTTCTTGGGTAGAAGAAAAATATAAAACACTTGGGAAAATGCCTTACACCCAAATTTTTATGCTCATTATTGCACTTATTTGTATCTTTGGCAAGCTCAATTGAAGGAGCTGATCCGTCTTTGATTATGTTAATTCTTGTTTTGCCTATGGGTTTTATGGGTGTTATCACTCCTTATGGAACAGGATGTTCTCCTTTATGGTTTGGAAGCAATTATATCAAAGGTCCGCAATTTTTCTTATTGGGAGGAATTTTTGCTGCTATTTATATGGCAATTTATCTTGCCATAGGAATTCCTTGGATCAAATTTATCATGCCTTATCTTAGTTTTCATTAAGAGATTTTTCTCTATTTTACTTATAAAATAGAGAAATTATCCCTCTTTTTATGAAAGATTTATTGTTTTTTTAATTTGTGCAAATTCTTTAACAATTTTGCTTCTTCTCCTAAACCTTTGCTATGATAAAATTTTAAATCTTTGCTAAGATATTTTTGCTCTACCCAACCACCAAAATCATGCGGATAAAGATAGTTTTGTTTTTCTTGATGATTGTTGTTAAGATAATTAGGTATTTCTAAAGCTTCATTGTTTCTTACATAAGTTAAAGCTTCATTGATAGCTTTATAGCTTGCATTGGACTTGATTGCACTTGCTAAATAAACTACGCATTGGGCTAAGATAATTCTTGCTTCAGGATAGCCTATATTTTTAACCGCTTCTAGGGTAGAAACTGCTAAATTTAAAGCATTTGGATCAGCATTTCCTACATCTTCGCTTGAAAAAATTACCAAACGCCTAGCGATAAAATCTGCACTTTCTCCTGCATCAATAAGTCTTGCAAGATAATAAATTGCCGCATCCACATCACTTCCACGCAAACTTTTTATCATCGCACTTGCTAAGATATAATGCGTATCTTTTGAGCTGACACCTTCACTATTTATGGTATTGCGAAGTTTTTTAAGATTAGAAAGGTTGATATGTTTTTCATCCAAAACTAAAACAAATTCAAGCAAATTTAACATAGCTCTTGCGTCAGCACTTTTAAGTAAAAAATCTCTAGCTTCTTCATCAATACTAAATTTCATTTTTTCTTGTACGCGTGAGAGCAAAATTTCTAGTTCTTTTACTCCTAAAGATTTAAATTCAAAAAGCATGGAGCGACTTCTTATACCAGAACTTAAAACAAAATATGGGTTTTCAGTACTTGCACCGATTAAAATTAAACGATAATTTTCCATAGGGATTAATAGCATTTCTTGTTGGGTTTTGCTAAGGCGGTGGATTTCATCAATAAAAATTAAAGGTTTATAAAGACTATTTTTATAATTGTCTAAAATCTTTCTAAGTTCTTCGAGTTTAAAATTTCCTCCATCAAATTCATAAAAATCCAAGCCAAATTCTTTTGCCACAACTCTAGCAAAAGTTGTTTTCCCAGAACCTGCTATTCCAAAAAAAATACTATGAGGGAGTTTTTGTAAAGCAGTAAATTTTTTGAAAATTTCTATAAGCTCATATTGCCCTAAAATATCATCAAAATTTTCAGGACGAAAGGTTAAAGCTAAACTCATTAATTTAAATCCATATTTGAAAATTCGCTGTCATTAATTTTTAGTTGAGGATTAGCTAAGCTATCGTAAGATAAATTTAGAAAAAAGTTATTGTTTTCTTTTAAAAAATATTGATTTAAACCTCCATAATTTTTAGCCCAAAGAAAAATTTTGTCAGGCTCATCTGAGCTGATAATTCGTAATTTTGCTTGATAAGTGTTGTTAATATTTAAATTGCCTTGAAAACTGATATTTTGTTTGTTTTTCTCAAGAATTAAATTTTGTATTTTTAGATCAAGATTTTTTTGAATAAAATGAGCGATATTGAAATTTGAATCAAGAATTTTATTTATAGTTATATTAAATTTTGTTTTGTCAAAATTTAAATTCTGGCCTAATAAAGGTTTAAGATCAATATTAATTTCATTGGATTTTCCTTGTATGTTTAAGTTCACTGTTGAATTTTCTTTACTAAGTTTTACTTGGTTTTTGCTGTAAAAAGAATTTATTTTATTATTATCTAACATAAGATAATCAAAGCTGATTTCTTGTTTGCTATCGCCAAATAAATTGAAATTATAAAATTGTACTGGGTTGTTAAAAAATTGTTCATAATCTAAATTTTGCAAGAGAAATTTAGTGTAAAATTGAGAAAAATCAATAATATCAAAATGCATTTTAATATTTTTAATCTCTAAATTTTTATTCATTAAAGCTTCGATATATCCTCCATTTATGATAGTATCTCCACCTTCATTGCTTAAATTTATATCTTTAATATTTAGAAATATTTTAGCATTATTATCGTGTAATTTGAGAGTAAAAGTTCCTAATTTATTATTTTTTAATACTTCATCTAAAAAATTAAAAGGATTTGTAAGTTCTCCTTTTATAATTTTGTTTAAGAAAAAATAATTATTAAATTTAAGATTGATTTTGGTTGAAAGCTGTGCATGAGAATTATTTAAAGTAAAGCTTCCTTTGGAAGTTAAAAAACCTTTTTTAAACCAAATATCTGTAATTTGATAATTAGGATTGTTGTTTTTGCTAAGTTTGTTAAATAAAAGTTCGTTAGTATATCCTATATAAAATATATGAATAATAAAACCTAATATAAAACAAAAGACAATAAAAATCCATTTTTTCATTATTCGCCTTGGGTAAAAATATAAATGTTATTTTATAAACTGCTTGTTAAAAAAGAGTTTAAATTTTTTATTTAAGAGTAATGAAGTGGTGTAGAAAAATAATCTTTTATTAATCCCTTAATAAGGGATTAATAAGCTTTTTTATAACATTGAATTTCAATTTTCCTAGCTACTGGAATAGCTTGAGCATTTGGCGTAGCAGGTGTTCCATAAGAAATTTTGCTTTCTAAAAAATTTCCAACTTGCAAATCTTTGAAAGTTCCATCTTTATCTGTTCCAAAAATGCCACAATCATCCATTTCTATTTCAGTATTTGGTAGAACTTTTATGGCTACTTGCCCGCCATAAATTGAGTCAATAAGCAAGGTTTTATTGTTATCATAAATTTGTGCAATAGTACCTTCAAGTTTTAGACTATCTGCTAAAAGTATCGAGCTTGTTAAAAGTGCTGATACAAGTAAAATACTTTTTTTCATAATTATTTCTCCTTAATTTAAAATGTTGGCATTATAAAATTTTTGAGTGAAGTGAATGTGAAGTTAAAAATTTTGACTTTTATAAATTAATACGTTTTGATTATTTTCAAAAAAATTTGCGGAAATAAAGATATAAACCTTCATTAAAAGGAGCTTTAATTTAGAGTACATTGAATATGAAATGGAATGATAGAGTTAATGGAATTTTCTAAAAAATAGTGAGTAAAAAGCATTTTTATCATCATCTGTTGTGGCATGTATGAGTATGATTTGGAGAGGTTTTACTACCATAGCGATATGAGAATAAGGGCTTTTACTTAAATTTTCTATCAAAAAACTTTCACTTCCTATTCCTACACGAAAAACAAGATAGCCTATTTCAAGGAAGGTAGATGAGGTTTTTTGATGATTTGGTTTGAAGGATTGGAATCTAGCAAAGAAACCCAAATTCCAATTAATAAAAATAAAATTAAGAAAAAATATAAAATTTTATTTAAGTAAAACAAGTCGTTTTCTGTCTTTTTTAGCAAGAGAAATATTGGTGCTTTGATTATTATCATTTTGAATATCTTTAGCACCGCCCATTCTTTTTGCTTTAGCTGCATTTTCAGTAAAAACTTGAGTGATTTTACCATTAACAGATGTTTTTTCTTTTCGCTAAGATCAATGTAGCTCATAACAGATTTAGCATCACTGCTGTAAAAATCTTTTGTAAAATTTTTAGCTATATCTTTAGGATTTAAAGAACCACAAGCCACTACTGTATAGTATAAATTAAAATATCCGTATTTATAGCAAAAATAATTAAAAATTATTTTTTTATTCTTGTTTAAAATGGTTACATTAGAAAATATATTTTTTTCAAAAAAGTATAAATTTGAACACATATAAGTTGGATTTAAAATGTCCTATTTTATTATCAAATAAAAATGATGCATAAGGACTAGGATATGGAAATTTTTTTAGCTTTATTGGGTTTTTTCTCGTTAGGATTGATAGTTTGGCTTTTGCTAAAAGATTATACTACTCCAGCACTAGCTTTTATAAGCGTAAGTATTAGTGTAGCTTGTGTTTTGCTCATTCTTGAGCAGCTTGGTTTTGGTGTAGGTGTAGCTTTAGGAGTTAAAGGAGGTGTTTTTGATATTAAAACATTGGTTGCTTTTGTTAAAGATGGGGTTAAAAGCGTAACGGATACGGCAGCCTTGTTTGTTTTTTCTATACTCTTTTTTAGTGTTTTAAATGCGAGTGGTTTTTTTACTAAAATTTTAAATGCGTTTTTATCAAAAATGAAAGCTAATGTATACCAAGTTTGCATTCTTACTGTTTTTATTGCCGCTGCTGTACATTTAGATGGTTCAGGTGCTTCTACTTTTCTTATCGTAATACCTGCACTATTGCCTATTTATGAGCGTTTAGGTATAAGAAAGACTTCGATGTTGTTGATTATTACTTCAGCTATGGGGGTTATGAATGTTATTCCTTGGGGTGGTCCTACCTTAAGAGCAGCTGCTAATATAGGGATGGATGCAAATTTGCTTTGGCATCATATTATACCTATTCAGATTGTGGGTTTAGTATTGTCTCTTCTTTTGGCAATTTGGATTGCTAGGATAGAGATAAAAAGAGGTGCAGGTGCGTGTAACTTGTCAGGAATAAATTTAAATATAGAAAAAAGCGAACACCATAATGAAAAATGGTTTTGGCTAAATTTGCTTGTAGCTATCGGAGTTATTGGGCTTTTAATTAGTGGTATTATTCCTAGTTATATTTGCTTTATGATAGGACTTGCAATAATTTTACCGTTTAATTATCCTAATTTAAAAATAGCTAAAAAAGTTTTAGATCGTGCAAGCGGTGGTGCAATACTTATGTATATTACCTTAATTGGTGCTGGGATATTGATAGGCGTATTTGATAAAAGTGGTATTATGGAGAAAATGGGTGTTTTGATTTTAAATTTTGTTCCGGATTATTTAGGTGCTTATATTCCTTTAATGATAGGGATATTAGCTGTTCCAATGGCAATTATTTTTTGTACAGATTCTTATTTTTATGGAGTGATGCCTATAGTTTTGAGTATAACTAAGGCTTTTGGTGTTGAACCTCTAACTATAGCTATTATCATGGTAATAGCAAGAAATTGTGCGACATTTATTTCTCCTGTTGTGCCTGCAACTTTGCTAGGTTGTGGTTTAGCAGAGGTTAATATTAAAGATCATATCAAAAGAAGCTTTTTTTATATATGGGGCATAAGTATTATTTGTTTGATTTTTGCTGAGGTGGCTGGGATAATATAATTAAAATAAAAGAACTTTTAATTTTCTGATGATCAATTGCCATTGTATTATGATATTTTTGAGTCAAAAATTTATAAAAATATAAGCGTTTTTTTGTATTATTTTGTTTTACTTTCAGAAAAAAATTATAAATTTAAACTTATAAGAATATTTTTTAAGTTGAAAGTAAATTTTAAAACGGAGAAATGATGTATAAAAAACAAAATTTACCAGAACTTACCTTAAGGGGTTTGATTTTGGGAAGTATTTTAACTATTATTTTCACAGCTTCAAATGTATATTTGGGGTTAAAAGTGGGACTTACTTTTTCATCATCAATTCCAGCTGTGGTTATTTCTATGGCAGTTTTGAGCCTTTTTAAGACTTCAAATATTTTAGAAAATAATATGGTACAAACTCAAGCTTCAGCAGCAGGAACTTTATCGTCAGTTATTTTTGTTATCCCAGGACTTTTTATGTGTGGATATTGGAGTGAATTTCCACTTTGGCAAACTTTTATGATATGTCTTTGTGGCGGTGGACTTGGGGTGCTTTTTACTATACCATTAAGAAGGGCTATGGTAGTTGAAAGCAAGCTTGCTTATCCTGAAGGTAGGGCTGCAGCTGAAATTTTAAAAGTAGTCAATAAGGATAAGAGTAGTAAAAAAGGAAAACAAGGCATTAAAGAAATAGCATTAGGTTCTTTTATAGCGGCGATTTTTAGCTTATTGAGTAATGGTTTTAAACTTGCTGCAAGTGAGAGTAATTTTGCTTTTATTTGGAATAAAATGGCTTTTGGTTTTTCTATGGGATATTCTTTAGCACTTTTGGGAGCAGGCTATTTAGTGGGTTTAGCAGGTGCTATAGCTCTTTTTGTGGGTATGTTTTTAGCTTGGGGTGTTTTTACTCCTTATCTTTCAAATTTTGAATTTGATAGTGCGAAAGATGCTGTAGATTTGGCTTCTAGCGTATGGAGTTCTAAAGTAAGACTTATAGGAACAGGAGCTATTGCTATAGCAGCACTTTGGACTTTAATAGAGCTTTTAAAACCTGTTATTGAAGGTATTAAAGAAATTATTAAAAATTTTAAAATTACCAATCAAGAAAAAAATGAAAGAACCGATACAGATCTTTCTTTAAAAAGTATTTTATACTTTTATTTTAATGGTTATTGGTTTATTTATTACTTTTTATAGTTTTGTCGGAGATGCTAATTTAAGCATTTATTATCAAATGCTATTTTCATTTGTTGGAACTTTGGTTTCTATTTTAATAGGTTTTTTTGTTGCAGCAGCTTGTGGATATATGGCAGGACTTGTAGGATCTTCTTCCAGTCCTATTTCTGGAATTGGACTTATTGGTGTCATTATTTCTTCTATTGTGTTTTTGGTTTTAGGAGTAGAACTTTTTCAAGATCCTATGCTTTCTAAATTTGCAGTAGCATTAGCTATTTTTACTACTAGTGTTATTTTAGCTACAGCTGCTATTTCAAATGATAATTTACAAGATTTAAAGACAGGGCATTTAGTCGGAGCTACTCCTTGGAGACAACAAGTTGCTTTGCTTATAGGCTGTATTTTTGGAGCTTTAGCTATAGTTCCTGTTTTAAATTTGCTTTATCAAGCTTATGGTTTTGTTGGAGCAATGCCAAGAGAGGGTATGGATGTTTCATCGGCTTTAGCAGCACCGCAAGCAAATTTAATGAGTACTATTGCTCAAGGCATTTTTCATCATAACATTGAGTGGGGTTATATGACTTTTGGTGTATTTGTAGGAATTTTAATGATCATTTTAGATAAAATTTTAAGAAGAACACAGAAAATGTCTTTACCTCCTTTGGCTGTTGGAATAGGTATTTATCTTCCACCTGCTGTAAACATACCTTTAGTTATAGGTGGGATTTTAAAATATATTGTAATGCAATATTTAACTAAAAAATATGCAAAAAATTCTCATAAAGAAGAAAAACTCGCAAATTGTGAGCAAAGAGGTACGCTTTTTGCTTCAGGACTCATAGTAGGTGAAAGTATTTTTGGGGTAATTATCGCAGGAATTACTGTGTTTTCAGTAAGTATGGGTGGTAGCGAAAGTCCTCTAGTTTTAAATTTGACAAATTTTCATAACAGTGAGCTTTTTGCGCTTATCTTTTTTGTGGGAGTTGTTTTATATTTCATTAAGCGTATTGCTAAAAAAGACTTTTAATTTTTCAGGTTAAAATCCCTATTTAATCCATTTTGTTATAATTTTCTTTGGTAATTATTGATCAAGGACATAAAAATGGAAAATTTATATGCTTTAATACTTGGGGTTATAGAAGGTTTGACTGAGTTTTTACCTGTTTCTTCAACAGGTCATATGATTTTAAGTACAACTATCTTAGGCATTGATATAGATAAGTTTTGGAAAAGTTTTTTGATTATTATCCAACTTGGTTCTATTTTAGCAGTAATTTTTGTATTTTGGCGCAAACTATTTCAAGGACTTGATATTTGGTTTAAACTCGCGGTTGGATTTTTCCCTACTGGAGTTATTGGGCTTTTTGTAGCAAAATATTTAAATGCTTTATTTAATGGTTGGGTAGTTGTTTTTATGCTCATTTTTGGTGGTGTTGTGTTTATCCTTATAGAACTTGCACACAAAAATAAACAATACTGCATTAATTCTTTAGAAGAGATAAGTTTTAAACAAGCTTTTTGCATAGGAATTTTTCAATCTTTGGCTATGATTCCTGGCACTTCAAGAAGCGGGGCAAGTATTATTGGCGGGCTTTTGTTGGGATTTAATAGAAAAGTAGCAGCTGAATTTAGCTTTTTACTTGCTATTCCAACCATGATTATTGCTACAGCTTATAGCATTTATAAAGAACCTGAACTTCTTAGTAATGCAAATTCTTTAGTTCCTTTAAGTATAGGTTTTATTACCGCTTTTATTGTTGCGGTTTTGGTTGTAAAATTTTTCTTAAAATTTATTTCTAAATTTAATTTTATTCCTTTTGGAGTTTATCGTATTATTTTGGGGCTTATTTTCTTTTATTTGTATTATAGTGAGATTTTAAATGCTGGAAGTGAATTTAAACTATAAAATAAATATTAAATTTATTCTAAGATTTTTTTAAAAATAAGCTGAATTTCAAAAATAATTAAGTCTTAGAAAGTTAAAATTAGGACTTTATAAACACTCACAGGGTAAGTGAGCTACAAAGGGTTAAAAATATGGAAAAAGAAGTTATTGCGTATTTGGACAATGAGACGATCATTGACTCTCAAAGTGTAAAAAATACAAATTTGAAAGAAATTTATTTTGATAATTCTAAAGAAAGTTTAGAAGTGATCCGCCATTCTTGCGCACATTTGATGGCACAAGCGATTAAGAATTTGTATCCTGAGGCGAAATTTTTCGTTGGTCCTGTGATAGAAGATGGATTTTACTATGATTTTCGCGTGGAAAGTAAGATTGGTGAAGAAGATTTAGTAAAAATTGAAAAAAAAATGAAAGAACTTGTTGAGGCAAAAATTGTAATTTCAAAATATGAAATTACAAAAAATGAGGCTTTAGCAAAATTTCAAAACGATGATTTAAAGCAAGAAGTTTTGTCGCGTATTCCTGATGGGACTGTAAGTATTTATAAGCAAGGTGAATTTGAAGATTTGTGTCGTGGTCCTCATGTACCAAATACGAAATTTTTACGCTTTTTTAAACTTACTCGTGTTGCAGGAGCGTATTTAGGTGGTGATGAAAAAAGGGAAATGCTTACTCGAATTTATGGCACTGCTTTTGCAGACAAAGAGAGTTTAAAAGAGTATCTAACTATTATTGAAGAAGCTAAAAAACGTGATCATAGAAAGCTTGGAGCAGAGCTTAAGCTTTTTACTTTTGATGATGAGATCGGAGGAGGACTTCCTATTTGGCTAAGTAATGGTGCAAGACTTAGATCTAAACTTGAACACATGCTTTATAAAATTCATCGTTTGCGTGGCTATGAACCTGTGCGTGGACCTGAGCTTTTAAAAGCGGATGCGTGGAAAATCAGCGGACATTATGCAAACTATAAAGAGAATATGTATTTTACACAAATTGATGAACAAGAATATGGCATCAAGCCTATGAATTGTGTAGGGCATATCAAAATTTATCAAAGCAATGTGAGAAGTTATCGTGATTTACCTTTGAAATTTTTTGAATACGGTGTGGTGCATCGCCATGAGAAAAGCGGGGTTTTACACGGACTTTTTAGGGTAAGAGAATTCACTCAAGATGATGCACATATTTTTTGTATGCCAAGTCAGATTAAAGAGCAGGTTTTAGAAATTTTAGCTTTTGTGGATAATTTGATGAAGCTATTTGATTTTAGCTATGAAATGGAAATTTCAACTAAACCTGAAAAAGCTATAGGCGATGATGAAATTTGGGAAGTAGCAACTAAAGCTTTAAAAGAGGCTTTAGATGAGCAAGGTTTAAAATATGGTATTGATGAAGGTGGTGGGGCTTTTTATGGTCCAAAAATTGATATTAAAATTACCGATGCTTTAAAAAGAAAATGGCAGTGCGGAACTATACAGGTAGATTTTAATCTACCAAATCGTTTTAAACTCGAATACACCGACAGTAATAACGAGAAAAAACAGCCTGTAATGTTGCATCGTGCGATTTTGGGTTCTTTTGAAAGATTTATAGGAATTTTAACCGAGCATTGTGCAGGCGAGTTTCCATTTTTCATCGCACCAACTGCAATTGGTATAGTACCAATAGGCGAAGCGCACATTGCTTATGCAAAAGAAATTCAAAAAGAATTACTAAAGTTTAATATCGACAGTGAAGTGTATGAAAAAAATGAGAGTTTAAGCAAAAAGATTCGCATCGCTGAAAAACAAAAATTGCCTATGATTTTAGTTTTGGGTGATGATGAGGTTGCAAAGCGTAGCGTTGCTTTAAGAGATAGGAGAGCTAAAGAGCAAAAAAATCTTAGTTTAGATGAATTTATTAAATTAGTTAAGGAGAAAATGAGTGAGGTACACTTTTGAGTAAAGAAAAAGAAGTATTGCTCAATGAAGAGATAAGAGCGGATGAAATCAGATGTGTTGGTGATGATGGCAAGGTTTATGGTATTGTCAGTAGTGATGAAGCTTTAGAAATTGCAAATCGTCTAGGACTTGATCTTGTGATGATAGCTGCAGATGCTAAACCACCTGTTTGTAAGATCATGGACTATGGTAAATTCCGTTATCAACAAGAAAAAAAACAAAAAGAAGCAAAAGAAAAAACAAAAAGTGATTGATATAAAAGAAATCAAACTTTCTGTAAAAATCGCTCAAAATGACATTAATTATAAAATAAAACATGCTTTAGAATTTTTAGAGCAAGGTAAACATGTGAGATTTCGCGTGTTTTTAAAAGGGCGTGAAATGGCAACTCCTGAAGCGGGTGTAGCTCTACTTGAAAAAATTTGGACCATGATAGAAAACGAAGCCAATCGTGATAAAGAACCAAATTTTGAAGGCCGTTATGTCAATATGCTTGTAACCCCTAAAAAAGCTTAATGGGGTTTTTATGCCAAGACAAACTTTAATGCAAAATAAAAATCAACATTTAGCTAAATCAATATTCTAAAACAGATGATTTGAATATTGATTTAGCTATGAATTTAACAAAGCAATATTTAGAAAATAGGTTTGCAGTAGGAGGGGTTACTAATTTTATAGAAGGAAATTATTATTTTGAGATCAAAAAACAAATAGAAATTTCTTTTATGATTGAAAATATAAAATCAAGTAAAATTAGAGCAGAATTTGATACAAATTTTTTTGAAAATAAAATAAAACCAGATGGTGGAGTTTTGTTTTTAAGAAAAAAAGATGATGGCAGTTATAAAAAAATATTATTAATAACTGAAGCTAAACGACAAGGTACAAATGATGTTCGTCAAAAGCAAGGAAAAAATAACCCCTTTTGTTTGTTTTGGTTGGGGTTGTGATTTTGCTAGTGATGAAAAAACTGTTTTAGCTAAGTTAAATGTCTTAAATGAATTTTATTATCTTAATAAAACTTACATTTTTAAAGCTGATGGAAATAGTGACCATAATTATTTTTCTCCTGTTAGTATGTATTTTAGAGAAGAGAAATGGGAGGTTAAAGAAATGTTTGAGATAATGAAAGAGATTGCAGAAACTTCTTTAAGGTATTATATTTTTTAACGGAATAGACTATGGAAGAAAACCCGCTTTATTTAAAGGAACAAATTATAACTTATTTAGGAAACAAGCGTTCTTTGCTTGATTTTTTAAATCAAGGCTTTTTAGTTGCAAAAGAGCAATTAAAAAAAGACAAATTTTCTTTTTGCGATATTTTTAGTGGCTCAGGTATTGTAAGTCGTTTTGCAAAGGCATATTCAAGTTATATTTTGGCTAATGACTTAGAAGATTATTCAAAGCTCATTAATGAATGTTATCTTGCTAATAAAGATAAAAATTTGCTCCAAAATTTAAAAAAATACCATAAAAATTTAACCCGAAATTTAGATTTTCAAAAAGGTTTTATTAGTGAGCTTTATGCTCCAAAAGATGATGATTGCATTAAGAAAAATGAACGTGTTTTTTATACTTTTAAAAATGCTTTATATCTTGATACTATAAGGCAAAAAATTGAAAATGAAATTCCAAAAGAATTAAGACATTTTTTTATAGCTCCTTTAATTTATGAAGCCAGCGTGCATTCAAATACTAGTGGAGTTTTTAAGGGTTTTTACAAGGGTAAAGATGGTATTGGAAAATTTGGCGGAGAAGGGCAAAATGCACTCAAACGTATTAAAGGAGAAATAAAGCTTAAAATGCCTATTTTTTCGAATTTTTATTGTGAATTTGAAGTAGTGCAAAAGGATGCAAATACACTTGCAAAAGAGCTTGATAAATTTGATGTAGTTTATCTTGACCCACCTTACAATCAGCACCCTTATAGTTCTAATTATTTTATGTTAAATTTACTTGCAAACTATAAAAAACCTGAAGAAATTTCTAAAATCAGTGGTATTCCAAAAGATTGGAACCGTAGCACTTTTAATAAGTTAAAATTTGCTGAAGATGCTTTATTTGAACTTGTTAATGATTTAAAAGCAAGGGTGATTTTACTTTCTTATAATTGTGAAGGTTTTATTAAGAAAGAAAATTTTTTAAAGCGTTTAAACACTCTTGGAAAATGTCAGATTTTAGAGCAAAAATATAATACTTTTAGAGCTTCTCGCAATCTTAAAAATCGCAATATTCATCTTCATGAACAACTTTATATTTTACTTAAAAATTAAATTTTGTGCTAAAATTATATTTTATAAAAAGCGAGGGATTGATGAAACTAAAACTATCTTTTACATTGATGGTATTTGGCGTTTTTAAACTATCGTTATAGCTATTGATCCAAATTTTATTTTCAAAAATATCTCGATTTTTCTGCCAATAAAGACAAATTTTTAGTAGGAAAAAGTGGATTTGAAATTTTAGCAAAAAATGCTAATATCTTTTTTAATATTCTTATGGTTGATTTTTTATTTTAAATTGTAAAAAATTTAAAACAGAACTGGCAAATATTAATAAAATCTTATATAATCAATGTTTTTGAAAAAATATTTTTAAGAAGTAATTATAGATTAATGTTAAATACACTTTAGTTTTGAATTAGAAAAGATATTTTTAGTGATTAAATGTGTATATTGGATTGTAAATACTAATTTAAGATATATTTTAAATAAAAATAATTTAAAATTGTATTTTTTTTAAGCTTTTTTGTTATAGTATTTGCTTTTACATTAAAGGATGAAGATGAAAATAAAAGTTGGGATTATAGGAGCAAGTGGTTATGCGGGTAATGAACTTGTACGCATTTTGCTTAATCATCCCAAAGTTGAAATTTCTTATTTAGGTTCAAGTTCTAGCGTGGGGCAAAATTATCAAAATCTTTATCCTAACACTCCTTTAAATTTGTGTTTTGAAAACAAAAATTTAGATGAACTTGAACTACTTGATCTTTTATTTTTAGCTACTCCGCATGAATTTAGTGCTAAGCTTTTAAATGAGAATTTATTAAAAAAGATGAAAATCATTGATTTAAGTGCGGATTTTCGTCTTAAAAATCCTAAGGATTATGAGCTTTGGTATAAATTCACTCATCCTAATCAAGAGCTTTTGCAAAGTGCAGTTTATGGACTTTGTGAGCTTTATAAAGAGAAGATAAAAAAAGCAAATTTGGTGGCAAATCCAGGTTGTTATACCACTTGTTCGATTTTAAGTCTTTATCCACTTTTTAAAGAAAAAATCATTGATTTTGATTCAGTTATTATTGATGCAAAAAGCGGGGTTAGCGGGGCAGGAAGAAGTGTAAAGGTGGAAAATCTTTTTTGTGAAATAAATGAAAATATCAAAGCTTATGGTTTAACTTCACATCGTCATACTCCAGAAATAGAAGAGCATTTAAGCAATGCAGCAGGAGAAAAAATTGCTCTACAATTTACCCCTCATCTTGTGCCTATGCAAAGAGGAATTTTAATCAGTGCTTATGTAAATTTAAAAGAGGATTTGCAAGAACAAGATATACGCGATATTTATACAAAATACTATCAAAACAATAAATTCATAAGGCTTTTACCGCCGCAGTCGTTTCCGCAGACTCGGTGGGTTAAATCAAGCAATTTTGCGGATATAAATTTTAGTGTAGATCAACGTACAAAGCGTGTTATTGTGCTTGGTGCTATTGATAATTTAATCAAAGGTTCAGCAGGACAAGCTGTTCAAAATATGAATTTAATGTTTGATTTTGATGAAGATGAAGGACTTAAATTCTTTGCAAATTTGTAAAGGATAAAAATGTTAATACGAGCTATGAAAAAAAGCGATTATGAAGCTGTTTATAAGCTTTGGTGCGAGATAAAAGGCTTTGGGATAAGAAGCATTGATGATAGTAAAGAAAATATAGAAAATTTTTTAGATAGAAATCCAAATCTTAGCGTTGTAGCAGTGATTGATGAAGAAATTATAGGAAGCATACTTTGTGGGCATGATGGACGCACAGGGGGATTTTATCATGTGTGTGTGCATAAAGATCATAGAAAAAAGGGTATAGCACACGAGATGACAAAATTTTGTCTTGAATCCTTAAAAGCTCAAAAGATCAATAAAATTGCCTTAATTGCCTTTAAAAATAATGATTTAGGCAATGAGTTTTGGAAGCATTATGGGTTTTCTTTAAGAGAAGATGCAAATTATTATGATCTTTCTTTAAACGAGCATAATCAAACTAGTTTTAATACTTAAGGAATTATCATGCAAAAATATTTAGAAAAAGCCAATGTCTTAATCGAAGCTTTGCCTTATATACGCAAATTTAATTCTAAGATTATACTTATAAAATACGGCGGATCAGCTATGGAAAATGAAGAGCTAAAGCATTGCGTAATGCAAGATATAGCTCTTTTAAAACTTGTGGGTTTAAAGCCTATTATCGTACATGGCGGGGGAAAAGATATTTCTGCTATGTGTGAAAAATTAGGCGTCAAGAGTGAGTTTAAAAACGGTCTTAGAATTAGTGATAAAGCCGCTACTGAGGTAGCAAGTATGGTTTTAAATCATATCAATAAAAATTTAGTCCATAGTTTGCAAAATTTAGGAGTTAAAGCCATAGGGCTTTGTGGTAAAGATGGAGCACTTTTAGAATGTGTGAAAAAAGATGAAAATTTAGCTTTTGTTGGCGCGATACAAAAGGTAAATTCTAAGGTTTTAGAAGAGCTTTTGGAAAAAGATTTTTTACCTATCATTGCTCCTATTGGAATGGATGAGGATTTTAATACTTATAATATCAATGCTGATGACGCAGCTTGTGCGATCGCTAAGGCTTTAAGAGCTGAAAAACTTGCTTTTTTAACCGATACTGCAGGGCTTTATGAGGATTTTAATGATAAAAATTCTTTGATTTCAAAAATTAGCCTTGAACAAGCTAAAATTTTAGCCCCTAAAATAGAAGGCGGTATGCATGTAAAATTAAAATCTTGCATTGATTCTTGTGAAAATGGAGTAAAAAAGGTGCATATTTTAGATGGACGTGTAAAGCATTCTTTGTTGCTTGAGTTTTTTACTGATGAAGGTATAGGCACTTTAGTGGGTTAAAGGATGAAAAATGGATTATAAAGAACAAAGTCATATTATCCCTACTTATAAGCGTTTTGATATAGTTTTAGAAAAAGGGCAAGGGGTTTATCTTTTTGATGATAAGGCTAAAAAATATCTTGATTTTTCAAGTGGTATAGGTGTTTGTGCCTTAGGATATAATCATGCTAAATTTAATGCTAAAATCAAAGCTCAAGTGGATAAGCTTTTACACACTAGCAATTTATACTACAATGAAAACATAGCCACTGCAGCTAAAAATCTAGCCAAAGTTAGTGGTTTAGAGAGAGTTTTTTTTACAAATTCAGGTACAGAGAGTATAGAAGGAGCGATGAAAACAGCTAGAAAATATGCCTTTAATAAAGGTATCAAGGGTGGACATTTCATTACTTTTAAGAATTCTTTTCATGGACGCACTTTAGGGGCTTTATCGCTTACTGCCAATGAAAAAATACCAAAAGCCTTTCAAACCTTTAATTTTAGGGGTTAAATTTGCAAAATACAATGATCTTTTAAGCGTCGAAAAACTAGTGAATGAAAAAACTTGTGCTATTATCTTAGAAAGCGTACAAGGAGAAGGTGGGATAAATCCCTCAAATAAAGATTTTTACAAAGCTTTAAGAAAGCTTTGTAATGAAAAAGATATATTATTAATTGCTGATGAAATTCAATGTGGCATGGGAAGAAGTGGGAAATTTTTTGCTTATGAACACGCACAAGTTTTGCCCGATATCATGACTTCAGCTAAGGCTTTAGGTTGTGGGCTTAGTGTAGGTGCTTTTGTAGTAAGTCAAAAGGTGGCACAAAATTCTTTAGAAGTGGGTGATCATGGTAGCACTTATGGGGGAAATCCTTTGGTTTGTGCAGGAGTAAATGCAGTTTTTGAAATCTTTAAAGAAGAAAAAATTTTAGAAAATGTAAATAAACTCACGCCTTATTTAGAACAAAGTTTAGAAGCATTGATAAAAGAATTTGATTTTTGTAAAAAACGTAAAGGCTTAGGATTTATGCAAGGACTTAGTCTTGATAAAAGTGTAAAAGTGGCTGAGGTGATTAAAAAAATGTCAAGAAAATGCACTTTTACTTATAAGTTGTGGGGAGAATGATTTAAGATTTTTACCGCCTTTGATTATGCAAAAAGAACATATTGATGAGATGAGTGAAAAACTAAGAAAGGCTTTAAAGAGTTTTTAATAAAATTTGTAAAAAGTTTATTCTTTTCCATCTACTATAGGCACAAATAAACATTCTTCTAAAACTTCTTTTTGTAAATTTGTGCCATTTTTTCTAAGGCGTGTAATGAATTGTTTGCCATTGTGTAAAATAGGAGCGACTAAAACCCCGCCATCGCTTAATTGATCAAGTAAAATTTCAGGAATTTGTGTCGCATAAGCAGAGAATAAAATTCTATCATAAGGGGCATAATTTTTCCAACCATTTTGTCCATCATCAAATTTTACATTGATATTAAAAAGTTCTAATTCTCTAAAAGTTTGAGCGGCTTTTTTGGCCAAATTTTCTATGCGTTCTATAGTAAAAACCCGTCTTATGACTTTGCTTAAAATCGCAGCTTGATAACCACTTCCACAACCTATCTCTAAAATATTATCGGCATCTTTGAAATTTAAAGCCATAGTCATCTTAGCTACAGTTAAAGGCGAGCTGATCCATTGAGAATTTGCTAAAGGTAAGGCATCAAGGCGATAAGCATGGGCTTTTAAAGGAGAAAAAATTTCACGTGGAATTTGACAAAAAGCATTAAAAAGATCTTCATTGATAAAAACTTTTTGTGCAATTTCTTCAGCCATATTTTGACATCTTTTTTGCTCAAATGCGTTCATTATTTCTCCTATAAATTTAAATAAAAATTGTAACTAAAAAAGTTGAAATAGAGTTAAACTTAGCTATACTTAAATAAAAAGGAAAAAAATGCTTATAAAATTTAAAAATTACAGTCCAAAACTAGGTCAAAATGTTTTTGTTGCAAAGGGTGCTAAAATCATAGGAGAAATTGAAATAGGAGATGAAAGTAGTATTTGGTTTAATTGTGTTTTAAGGGCTGATGTTAATTTTATCAGAATTGGTAAAAGAACCAATATTCAAGATCTTAGCACAGTGCATGTTTGGCATAGGGAATTTGATGAAAAAGGAAATTTAAAAGATGCCGGTTTTCCTACGATAATAGGTGATGATGTAACTATAGGACATAATTGTGTTATTCATGCTTGCGTGATAAAAAATCGTGTTTTAATCGGAATGAATGCTGTTATTATGGACGATACTTTAATAGAAGAAGATAGTATAGTGGGTGCTGGAAGTGTTGTTACAAAGGGTAAAAAATTTCCGCCACGATCTTTAATACTTGGAAATCCTGCAAAATTTGTGCGTGAATTAAACGATGAAGAGGTGATGTTTTTAAAACAATCGGCTTTAAATTATGTGGATTTTAAAAACGAGTTTTTAAAAGATCTTCAGTGATATTTTGAAGCTTGGATGAGAGTTTTACCTCAAATTTCACAAAACGATCAAGATCTAAAAAACTCTCGTCAAGTTTTGAAATTTGCTTTTTTGCATAATTTTGAATAGCATTTAAAGATGGTTTTTTAAGAAGTCTTTTTTCTTTATAAACCAATTCTAAAAGTTCTTTACGTTCTAAATTTTCATCTTGATTTGGCTTTTCATCAAAAACATAAAGTTCATCAAAAAGGATTTTTTTTGTGTTTTTGTCATAAACTCTAAAAAGCTTTTTAAAATGAGGTAAGGTTGATTTTTCATTATTTTCACTGATTTTGATTTTAGGTTTTAGACCTTCATCTTCTAAGGCTGCAAGTTTATAAACGCAACTAAAAATAGGATCACTTGAAGCGGTGATCAGTCTTTCACCTACGCCAAAAATATCAATTGGTGCATTTTGTTTTTTTAATTTCTTAATACTCCACTCATCTAAGCCATTAGAAGCTATAATTTTGCAGTTTTGAAGCCCTACTTGATCAAGTTCTTGTCTGATTTTCAAACTTAGTTCAAGCAAATTACCAGAATCTATTCTTACACCACCTTCTTGGATATTAAATTCTTTAAAAACTTTAATTGCATTTTTAAGCCCACTGTTTAAACAATCATAAGTATCGATTAAAAAAACAGGACTTTTTGGATAAATTTTTACATAAGCTTTAAAAGCTTCAAGTTCATTTTCAAACATTTGCACCCAAGAATGTGCCATAGTTCCATTGATAGGAATATTATAAATTTTTCCTGCTAAAGTACAAGCACTTCCTATGCAACCTCCTATAAAAGCTGCTCTTGCTCCTTTTAAAGCCGCTTCACTTCCTTGTGCTCTGCGTGAGCCAAATTCTAAAATTTTACTTTCTTTAGCTGCACGCACGATACGATTTGCTTTAGTGGCGATAAGGCTTTGATGATTTAAACTTAAAAGTAAAAAAGTTTCTAAAAGTTGTGCTTCTATAGTGGTAGCTTTAATGCAAAGTAAAGGTTCGTTTGGGAAAATCACTTCCCCTTCACGTATAGCATAAATTTCACCTTTAAATTTAAAGTCACTTAAAAAATCTAAAAATTCTGCATCAAAAATACCTTGTTTTCTTAAAAATTTTATATCTTCTGCATCAAAACTCAAATTTTCAATAAAGTCCAAAATGTCTTCAAGACCTGCAAAAATAGCGAAAGATCCCGCATCGGGGATTTTTCGAAAAAATATATCAAAATAACAAATTTGATCTTTTTTGTTGTTTTTGAAATAGCCTTGAGCCATTGTAAATTCATAAAAATCACAGAGCAAGGCTAAAGAAGTTTTAGAAATCATCAAAGCTTATGCTACCCTTAGAATAATTTGTTACTTTACTTTCAAAGAAATTGCTTTTTTGATCATTAAATTTTGAAAAATCATCTACCCATTTAATAGGATGTTTTGCATTGTATAATTTATCTAAATTGATCGCACTTAATCTTTGATCTACAAGATAATGAATATATTCTTCTATGATATCATCAGTAAAGCCCATGATTTGATTTTGAGTGATATATTTGCCCCATTTAATTTCAAGATCTCCAGCCTTTTTAAACATATCATAAATTTTATTGATATTTTCATCATGAAACAAATCAGGTCTTTCTTTGCGTACTGAATTGATCATATTTTGAAATAATAAAAGATGTGTGATTTCATCTCTTTGGATAAAACGAATCATTTGTGCTGAACCTAGCATTTTTCCTGCACGTGCAAGGGCGTAAATAGCAGTAAAACCACTGTAAAAATACACCCCTTCTAAAATTTGATTTGCTACCATAGCTAAAAGAAGTTTATTATCGTCTACATCACCTGCTAATTCTTCATAAATACTTGAAATAAAATCATTTTTTTCACGCAAAGTTTCGTCATGTTTTTCCATTTCGTAAATCAAATCTGTATTATCACAAATTGCTTCTACCATTACAGCATAAGATTTTGAATGATTTGCTTCTTCGTAAGCTTGACGTGCTAAAACGGCATTGATTTCAGGAGCGGTAATATAAGGGTTGATATTATCTGCTAAATTATTGCTTTGAAAACTATCCATAGAAATAAGCTGACTCCAAACC
This sequence comes from Campylobacter jejuni subsp. jejuni 414, assembly GCA_000163995.1. Taxonomy (GTDB): domain Bacteria; phylum Campylobacterota; class Campylobacteria; order Campylobacterales; family Campylobacteraceae; genus Campylobacter_D; species Campylobacter_D jejuni_A. The sequence goes on from CM000855.1 coordinate 115,861, forward strand.
AAATCATACATTCTTTTTTCGCCCGCGGTTAAATTACAGCGATAATCAAGCGCATCTTTAGTTGTATCAACTTCTTTTGGAAACCAAGTATTTGCCTCCATTAAGTCCCAAAGTTTTAAAGCCCAAGTATACTTTGCTTTGGTAAAATTTAAAATTCCATGTGGATTGCCATCAAAAACTTTACGATCTCCTAGAGTTTCGTTTGAGCTTGGATTGTAAATTCTTTTTCTTTGCATTTTTAACCTTTCTTTATACTTTGGTAACTATACAACTTTGAGTTAAAATATCGTGTAAATTTAAACGATCTTTTCTTAAAAAACTAACCAATAAACCAAAGAGTAAGCCAAAACTTATAATAAATATCACATATCTTAGTAAAATTCTAAGAAAACTTAATTTCTTTCCCGTTTTTATATCAATAAGATACAAATCATATGCTTTAAGACCCGGACTTTGTGCCTTTTTTGCTAAAAAAATAGCTTGAATAAAGCCAAATAAAAAAGTACATAAAGTTGTAATAAAATGGTTGTTTAAAAAAGCTTCTTTAGAGCCTAATAGAAAATAAAATAAATACAAAATAGGAACATAAATAAGAAAAACATCTATAAGCAAAGCTCTAAATCTTAGCCATCTAGAGCCAATTTTTGCTTTAGTTTTCATTTAATTTCCACGACTTCCTGGTTTTATAGCTTTGCTTCCTTTTTGACAAAGTGGACAATTTGTCTCATCATAAATTTCAAATTTAAAATTTCCTAAAGTAAATAGAGGTAAATTGTCAGGTAATTTTGCATTATTTTTTCTAGGAGATTTTAAATTTTCTACCGCACAAAAACCACGATTTGCTAACGCTGCAAAACCTATAACAACACCACCTGAACTTTCGATGATTTTTGCACTTTCTAAAGCGCTACCACCCGTGGTAATGATATCTTCACAAACTATAAATTTTTCACCTTTTTTTACTTCAAAACCGCGTCTTAAAGTCATTTCTTTATTTACTCTTTCAGTAAAGATAAAACGCTTATTGCAAGCTCTTGAAAGCTCATAACCTGCTACAATTCCACCCAAAGCAGGAGAACAAATGCTATCAAATTCTACTTTATAACTTGCAATAATCTTTGCAAGCTCATCACAAAGTTTTGCTGCTAATTTTGGATCTTCTAAAACTTTTGCACTTTGAAGATAGAACTGCGAATGTTTGCCTGAACTTAGTAAAAAATGTCCTTCTAAATAAGCACCACAATCTTTATAAATTTGTTCTAAATTCATCATTAAACCTTTAAAAGTTCACTTTCTTTGCTTTTTACACTTTCATCAATTTTTGCTGTGTAGGCATCGGTAAGTTTTTGTACTTCGTCATAAGCTTTTTTTGCTTCATCTTCACTTATCGTTTTATCTTTTTCTAGTTTTTTAACCGCGTCATTAGCATCTTTGCGTATATTTCTTATAGAAACTTTTGCCTTTTCACCCATAGCTTTAACTTGTTTTACATTTTCTTCCCTTTGTTCTCTAGTCATTGGAGGAAAAAATAATTTTACGCTTTCACCATCATTGTTTGGATTTACACCAATATTTGCAGCTGCAATTGCACTTTCTATGGTTTTTAATAAAGGCTTTTCCCAAGGGGTAATGCTAATAGTTGAAGCATCGCTTGCTAAAACAGTTGCAACTTGATTTAAAGGAGTTTGAGTTCCATAATAATCTACTGTAATATGATCTAAAATATGAGTATTAACTTTTCCAGTTCTTAAGGTTGTGAAGTCTTTTTTTAAAGCTTCTAAAGATTTTTCACTTTGAGTTTTTTGTTTATTAAAAATTTCATTTAGCATTATCATTTCCTTTTAATTATTTACTTGAATTAACGTCGTTTGGAAGTTGTGGTGCACTTGGAGCAATGGAATTTGTGTTTGGAGCAGTAGGTACAATAGGAGCACTTGGAATAGTAGTGTTGTTTTCTACTTTAATTTTCTCCGCTAAAGAGTCTTTGCTAGCTTTGTTGTACAAATAACCAAGACCAATAGTATTTGCAATAAGTAAAATTCCCATAACAAAGGTAAATTTTGCCAAAAATCCAGCTGGTCCTTTAGCACCAAATAAACTTTCATTACTTCCGCTATAAGCTCCAAGACCTATACTTGAACTTTTTTGCAGTAAAACCGCTATACAAATAACTACAACGATAGCAAATTGTAAAATGATTAAAAGAGTGATCATTGAAAATTCCTAAAAGTTAATTTTTAAACGGTTATTTTAACTAAATAAAACTTGAAAAGTTTTGAAATTTGGAAAGTTTTTGTGAGAAACATCCCACAAAAACTTATTTGCTATTGAAGCTTCTTAAAATATTAAGTAAAGATACAAAAAGATTAACGAAATCAAGATAAAGTGCTACCGCACCTTCGATTGGAGTTTCATAGTTGCCACGGATAATATTTTGCGTATCATAAAGAATATAAAATGAAAATAATATTGCAGCTACTGCTGAAATAGCTAAATTAACTATACCACTTTGAAAGAAAAGGTTAAGCAAAGATGCTGCTACAATAACAATCAATACTATAAATAAAGCTTTACCCATAACAGTAAAATCTTTTTTAGTATTCATAGCAAATACACTAAGTCCTGCAAAAGCAACGGTTGTTAAAGCAAAAGCTTGAGCGATAATAATTCCTCCAGCTGGTAAAGCTAAAACCGAAATAAGTAAAGGTGTAAGTGTTAAACCTGAACAGAAAGTAAAACCAAAAAGTAAAACAAGATTTAGTGGAGCTTCTCTTTTTTTCCATTGTAAAGCAAATAAAAGTCCGATTTCAATGGCAAAAAAGAATCCAAAAAGTTACTTGTGATTGTATAAAAAATGATGCTAAAGCAAAAATTCCTACATACGCACCTACTGTTGCGGCTAATAATGAAGCAGCAAAAAGTTGATAAGTTTGTTTAATAAAAATACTTAATTCGCTTGAGCGTGTATTTTCAAATTCTTTTGATCTTGAGTAGTCTCTATCATAAAGACTCATATATTCTCCTTGTAAAATTGTTAGATTTTTTAAAATCTTGAGCGAAATCTAACATATTAGATTAAATAAAAAGTTAATTGTATAATATCTTATGCTTAAATGAAATCTTTGCTGAAATTTTGTTATAATTTTAAGATTTTAGTTTCAGGTTGGTTTATGGAAAATCTTATTAGTGGTGCGATTAAATTCATGCAAGAAGACTTTAAGGAGCATGAAGAGCTTTTTGAAAGTCTAAAAAATAGGCAAAATCCCCATACTCTCTTTATAGGTTGTTCTGATTCTAGGGTAATTCCAAATTTGATCACCAATACTGGCCCAGGTGAGCTTTTTGTAATACGAAATATTGCAAACATAATTCCACCTTATCGTGTTGGAGAAGATTATTTGGCAACAACTTCAGCAATAGAGTATGCTTTAAATTCATTGCATATTAAAAATATCGTCGTTTGTGGTCATAGCAATTGTGGGGGTTGTAATGCTCTTTATTGTTCTGATGAAGAATTAAATAAAATTCCTAATGTAAAAAAATGGCTTACCATGTTAGATCCGATAAAAAAAGATGTGATGATTTTCGCAAGAGATGATTTAGCTATGCGTTCATGGCTAACAGAAAAATTAAATTTGGTAAATTCTTTGCAAAATATACTTACTTATCCAGGTGTACAAGAAGCTTTAGATGAAGGAAAACTTGAAGTACATGCTTGGTATTATATTATAGAAACAGGTGAAATTTATGAGTATGATTTTAAAGCAAAAATTTTTACCTTAATTCAAGATAGGAAAGTTCAATGAAAAAAATTATTTTTGGTTTATGTTTTTTTATTTTATACCTTGGAGCACAAGAATTTAAATTTATTGATGCAAGTATCAGCAAAGAGGATAAAGGAATTTATGCTTTAGTTGAAAAATATGTTGATCTTAACAATCAAATTAGAGAATTTAAGAAAAATAATGATGAAAATTCAAGCACTTTTAATGGTATTTTAAGTGAATTTAAAAAAGACAAAAAGACTATTTTGGCAAAAATACCTGATATGATAGTAGGACAAAAGATTGATGAAGAAGCTGTAGCTAGATTTTTAAAAGCAAAGGAAAAATTTCTAGATATTCAAAAAAAGAATATTAATAAACCTTATGTTTATACAGATGCTACTCTTAATCTGATTTATTTTAATATTGTAGAAAGTTTTTATTCTTCTTTGTTTGAAATGGAAAAACTTTTTAAAAATACAGCAAGCAGTAAAGATTTGATTGCTACTATTGACAAGGCAATGGAAAATTTACAAAACTCTTCTAATGTAAGTTTAGATAGTTTCAAAAGCAAGATTACAAATCCAGAGGAATTAGAGAAAATTACCCTAAAAGAAAGATATATTAGTAATGCTGTAGATTCTTATTCTGAAATTCTTAAATATTTGCGCTCAAATGCAGACTTACTTGAAAGTAATTATATTTTTTCATTACTTGAGCTTCAAGTTTGGATAGATCGTATCAATGAGGCGGTTGGTGTAAGTTTTATTAATGTTGGAAAAATAGTAATTTCTGCTTTGGTTTTGGTATTTTTTATATCTTTAAGACGTTTTTTTGCTAATATAGTATACTTTTTTCTTGTTCAACTTTTCTATAGAAATAAAAATGATGTAGATGATATTAAAGTAATTTTTATTGAGAATATTAAAAAACCTGTAGGTTTTTTGCTAATTATCTATGCTACTTCTCTTTGTCTTACTATAGCGATTTATCCTGCACCTTTGAGTATAAATTTAAGTAATTTTTTTCATATAGTTTATGCAGTTTTGATTGCATGGCTTATTCTAAGAATGCTTGATGGTTATGGTGTGGTACTAGTTTCTAAGCTTGCTCAAAAAAGTGGAAAAAAAGAAGTTGTTAATTTAATTATTAAAATTTTATATTTTGTTATTATTGTCATAGCTTTATTGTATATTCTTGCTCAGCTTGGTTTTAATACTTCAGCTATTATTGCATCATTGGGGATTGGTGGTTTGGCTGTTGCTTTAGCAGCAAAAGATATTATTGCAAATTTCTTTGCTTCCATACTTTTGCTTTTTGATAATAGCTTTAATCAAGGAGATTGGGTAGAGGTTTCAGGCATAGAAGGAACTGTGGTTGAAACAGGGCTTAGAAAAACTACCATTAGAACTTTTGATAATTGTCTTGTATTTTTACCAAATTCAACCATCATGGGAGCCAATATTAAAAATTGGAGTAAAAGACGCATGGGTCGCCATGTTAGAATGTATTTGGGTGTTGGTTATGATGCTACTCCTCAAAAACTAGAACAATGTGTAAAAGATCTAAGAGAATTTTTACATACAAGTGATTTGGTGGCTCACGATGAGGATAGTGCATTAAAATACGGTGATCATACAACCAAATATCGTCAAAATCTTGTATCTATTAATGATTTAGAAGGTTATAAAAATGCTTGTTATGTAGCTTTAAGTGAATTTGCAGATAGTAGTATTAATATAGAGCTTTATTTTTATACCAAAGAAATAGGTGGAAAAGATTTTAGAGAAGCTAGACAAAGTTTAATGCTTGAATTTATGCGCATAATTGAAAAAAATGGTTTAACCTTCGCTTTCCCAAGCCGTAGTATTTATATAGAAAATTTGCCACCCCTTGATTTGCAAACAAAAGCTGTAAAATAGCAAGATAAAATCTTGCTATTTTTTTAAACTGGCATAACGCGTATATTTGGACTTAATTCTTCTTGTAAAATAGTTTCAATAGCATAAAGTGTTGCACCACTTCCACTAGAACAACCGCTACAAGCACCAAGATAACGAATATATACATCAATAGCTGCGCTTTCAGCCTTTTGTATATCAATCACTTCTAGATCTCCACCATCATTATGAAGCATAGGACGAATTTCAGCATCTAAAACGCTTTCAACTGCTTTTAATTGTCCTACTAAAGTCATTTCATCAAAAGCTACATCACTTTTCATCACGCTTTTAAGTTTTTCTCTATCTATTTCAGCTCTAGTTTCAGCTAAAATATCTACAAGATAATAATCTCTTTTTTCATGTCCACCTGGTTTGATACAGGATTTACAAAAAGCACCTGCTTTAGTATATTGAGTGATTTCTTCCACAGAATGTAAATCATTAAGTTTAATCACTTCTTTAATAGTTCCAAGACTTACTCTAGCACACTCACAAACTATAATTTGATCTTCAAAATCTTCAGGACTTATACCTTTATAATGTGCTGCTGCTTGTTTAATTACATCATAAGCCATAACCGAACAGTGCATTTTTTGAGGTGGAACTGCTGGGGTTTCTGGATTATCACGCATAGCAAATTCCACATCTAAATTTGTGATTTTTACTGCTTCATCTACGGTTTTTCCTATACAAAGATCCACCATTGTATCACTACTTGCTATAGCTGTACCACAACCAAAACTTTTAAATTTCGCATCGATAATTTTATCGGTTTTTTCATCTACAAGCCAAAAAAGTCTTACCGCATCACCACAACTTTCTGCGCCAAAATCAGCTACGATTAATTTTGCATTGCGTGCTTTAGCATCTTCTTCATTAAATTCTCCCATATGTTGAGGGTTATTCATTCTATCTTGAACTTTTTGTGAATACTCATCCCAAATTGATCCGCCAATTAAACTATTTTTTCCCATTTTTTATCCTTATTTATAATTATTTGGATTATAAGCATAAGTGCAAGAAATTGCTCTTAATCTTTCTGTTGCATTTTTAATTTGCTTTGCTGCATAATCAATTTCTTCTTCGGTATTAAAACGTGATAAAGAAAGCCTTAAAGCTGTATGTGCTAAATCATGTTCCGCACCAATAGCTTCCATGATAGGATTGCTTTCTAAAGCTTCGCTTGCACAGGCTGATCCTGTACTTGCAGCTATACCATTTTTATTTAAATCCCAAAGCATTGCCTCACCTTCAACGCCTTTAATACTTGCTAAAATTGTATTTGGTACACGATGTTCTCTTTTTCCAACCACTGTTGTATCAGGCAAAGCTAAAATTTGATTTTCTAATTTATCTCTTAAACGACGTATATGAGAGTCTTCAAAGTCAAGCATAGTATTTGCAATACGTAAAGCTTCACCCATAGCCACTATATAAGGCACATTCAAAGTTCCACTTCTACGACCACCCATATGTTCTCCACCATGTAAAAGCGGGGTAAGCTTGAGTCCTTTTTTTATGAAAAGTCCACCCACACCCTTTGGTCCATGAAATTTATGGGCTGAAAACGAAGCAAAATCAACTCCTACCTGAGTCAAGTTAACTTTTATTTTACCTACCGCTTGAGTAGCATCTGTATGGAAAAGAGCACCAAATTCATGAGCAAGTTCTACCATAGCTTTAATATCAAAAATCATACCTGTTTCATTATTTGCCCACATAACACTTACAAGTGCTGTTTTATCACTAATCACTTTACGTAAATCTTCTACAGTAGAAACTCCTTCTTCATTTACAGGAAGTTCTATAACTTTTACTCCAAGACTTTTTAAAAAATAAGCAGCGCCAGTAACAGCAGGATGTTCCACGCTAGAAATAATCACCTCATTGCGTTCTTTATCCAAAATATGATCAAAATACACACTCTTAAGCACCCAGTTGATACTTTCTGTTGCACAAGAGGTTACAACTATATCATCTAAGTCATTTGCTCCAAGTCCTACGTAAAGTTTATCTAAAGCTTCTCTTAAAGCAGGATGTGTTGCACTTCCGTATTGATGAAGGCTATTTGGATTTCCATACATATCTTTTAAAAAAGGTAGCATCAACTCATAAGCATTGGGATCAAGCATTGTTGTTGCATTATTATCTAAATATGCTTTCACTTTAAAATCCTTAATTTATCCTTAATTTTAATTAGGATATTTTTATCTTTATTTAAAAACGGATAATAACAAAAATTTATAAAATTAGGTTAAAATTATAACAAAAATAAAACGCTAAAGTAAAATTTTTAAAGTGAAATGTTTTTGAAATTTCTATATAGTGAAGAATAAAAAATGTATTTTTAAATTTTTTCATAATATTTTATTATTTTTTAAATCTTCTTTGGTTGTGTGTTTAAAAATAAAATCTTAAACCATGAGATTTAATTTTTACCCATTATATTTAAATTTAGCTTTATTAATGATAATTTCTTCATCAAAAAGATGTTTATTGATCATTAACAATAATTCTTAAAGCAATTTTTAATTCTTTTGTTTCAACATGGTATTAGTTCATTAAAGAGAGTTTTTTAAAAATTTCAAAAAGCTCTTTATATTGATGATCTAAAAGATCATTGTCCATTGAAATAATTTTTTCACTAAATCATGGTTTTGGGTACTTTTATGCAGATTATAATGCCATAATACTTAAAATTTATTTTAAATCATCACGGACATATAAGAGTTTAAAATTTTATTTATATTTGCTTGTTTTTGACGACGATCTAGAAAATTTTCTATAGAGCTGAAGCGTAACTGATTTGCTTCTTCTAATCTTTGTGTATCTTGACTTTGATATTGTTTTTTAAGATTATCAAAGTCATTGTGATTTTGATCAATATAAATTTGAAATATTGAACTTGAATTTGTAAATTCTTTTAAATCCATATCTTTTTGATAATTAATATATTGTTGAAAAAATACAGATAATTTGTCTTGAGTACTTGTTTTTTTATCTATACCATTAACATAAAGGTAAAGATCAAAACTCATCTTTTTTTCATTCTCTTTTTTAATATAATCTTCTATATCTGTTTCGCCTTTGAGAATTTTCTGTAAATTTTGATGAGAGCTAAGTTCTAAAGTAGCGGGTTTCATAAAAAAGTTAAATTCTTTTTCGTTTTGAGTTTTTATATCATGATAGATAAAATTCATTAAAAGACCAGATTTTGATACTTCTGCATTTTTGGTTAAATAGGGTTTTAAAATTTCATTAGAAGAAGTGTTTTCTATGGCTTTATCAAAGTGAAAATTAGTTATTTTATTGTCTAGCATTAAAGTATTTAAATTTATGATATTGCTTAATGCTAAATCAATTTCTTCTTGGTTGTTATAAATTCTTGAAATTTGACCTAAAAATTCCCCATTATCTGTTGAAAAACCCGACGATAGTTTTGAAATAACATCGCGACTTAAATAAGCATTATCATCTTGTAAAAATTCTGAATTTATAGATTTTAATGAACTATGATAGCTATTTAAAAGATAAGGTAGATCTATTTTGTTATAGTTTAAATTTTCATCTTGTCTTGTAAGTTCTTTTGCTATACTTCTAACACTTTTAATATTAATATCATAAGATTCTGGTATATTAGCAATTTTATTTAAATCTTTATCAAAAAAACCTTTTTCATTGGTTCTAAATCCAAATTCACTAGCATAACTAGTAGTATTATTAAAAATATAGCTTAATTGCTCTAAATTATTTTCATTCCTTTCCTGATTTAAAGCTTTGCCATCTTTAATTAAATTTAGAGCAGAACTATTCTGTAAAGGATTAGATAAAGTTAAATTTTGATATGGATTTACCGAATTTATAGTCATTTTAAATCTTTCCAAAATATTGCTGATTTTTTATAAGCAAAAGCTGTGCCAAGTTTTTTAAAAAATTAAATTCAGTCAAAAATTAGAAAAAATTTGATAGTATTTAGCTTTTCTTTTAATTTGAAAAATAAAAATTTATTTAAATAAGGAAAGCGTATGCCAAAGATGAAAAGCGTTAAAAGCGCAGTTAAACGCTTCAAAGTAGGTAAAAACAAAATCAAAAGAGGCTCAGCTTTTAGAAGTCATATTTTGACCAAAAAACCTGCAAAAAGAATGCGTGATCTTCGCACAGCTAAATATGTACACAGCACAAATATAAAAGCTGTTGAAAAAATGCTAGGAATTTAAGTTTTTGACAAAAGTCATTCAAACTCCCCTTTTTGAGATAAAATTTCAAGGGCAAGCTCCAAATTTGGACGCCACTTTATGAAAGGAAATAAAAATGGCAAGAGTAAAAACAGGTGTTGTAAGACGCCGCAGACATAAAAAAATTTTAAAATTAGCGCGTGGTTTTTATAGTGGGCGCCGTAAACATTTTAGAAAAGCAAAAGAGCAATTAGAAAGAAGTCTAGTCTATGCTTATCGTGATAGACGCCGTAAAAAAAGAGACTTCCGTCGTCTTTGGATTGTACGTATCAATGCTGCTTGTAGACTTAATAATTTAAGCTATTCAAGATTTATCAATGGTCTTAAAAAAGCGGGTATTGAACTTGATAGAAAAATTCTAGCAGATTTAGCTATGAATGATGCTGCTGCTTTTGCAAAAATAGCAGAGGCTGCAAAAAAAGCACTTTAATTTTTAACTAAGAATTTCAAGGTTTTTTGCTTCTTGAAATTCTTAAATTTTTTAGTACTTGGTTATTAGCTAAAACATCTTCATAGCATTTAAGTTGATTTACATTTTTTCAAAATCTTTACTGACATTACTTCTTTGTTTAATTTGTCTGAAATTTCTTTACCTAAAATTTATAAGATTTGAAATGATTTTGAAAAATTCATTAGATTTATCCCTTATAAAATTCATTTCTTGTACTAGAGTTAAAGCTTTGCAATAGGTTGTATAGTTTGAATGACTGTTTTATAGCTCTTTCCATTTCACTTAAGCCCATTTGGATATTTTTTGAAAGTTTTCAACTTCATTAAATTAAAACGGTATTTAGGCTTAAATTGAACATGTATGTTAAAGTTTGATTTTTTAATATCTCTTTATTATAAAATATAAATTTCCACTAAAGTCCATATTTGCGCTAGATTTATCCCTGTTAAAGCACAAGGGTAAGGATTGTGTTTATATAAAAGTTCTAAAAGCAAGCTTTTACTTTGACCTAAACCGCCATAAATTAAATATGCAAAGTATTTGCACAGTGCGATTTAACAAGGTATATTTTATAGATAAAATTTCTTTTTATTGAGGTTTTATTTTTAAAATTAAAAAACATCAATTTAACTCCATTAAAATTATTTTTTAATTGCTAGTTAATTAAATCAAAATACTATAAATTCGGTATTTATTTATAATTTTTATTATAGCTTAAGTAATAAATAAATGAAAATTTAGATATAATTGCAAATTATAATAATCATTGACAAGGATAAATCAAATTATGATTGGAGATATGAATGAGCTTTTATTAAAAAGCGTTGAAGTGTTGCCACCTTTACCCGATACTGTAAGCAAATTAAGAAAATATGTGAGCGAGGCTAATTCAAATATAGAAACTATGAAAGTTGTTGAGATTATTTCAAGTGATCCATTAATGACAGCTAAACTTTTGCAATTAGCAAATTCTCCTTATTACGGTTTTACAAGGGAAATTACAACCATAAGTCAAGTGATTACTTTATTAGGTATTGGTAATATTATTAATATAGTCACTGCTGACTCTATTAGAGATAATTTTAAAATAGATGTTTCACCTTATGGTTTGGATACTAAAAATTTTTTAAAAACTTGCAATGAAGAGGCAACTTTTATCACAAATTGGCTTAATGATGAAGATAAAAAACTTTCTTTTCTTTTAGTTCCTTGTGCTATGCTTTTAAGACTTGGAATTGTTATTTTTTCAAATTTTCTTATACAAAATCATAAAGATAAGGATTTTTTAGCTTTTTTAAATAAAACTAAAAATGAAAATATTGCTTTAGCGGAGAATGAGTTTTTAGGTGTAGATCACATTTCTTTCTTGGGATTTTTGTTATATCATTGGAATTTTGATGATATCTTGATTGAAAGTATATGTTTTGTTCGCACTCCTCATGCTGCTCGTGAAGAAGTAAAAAAATCCGCTTATGCTCTAGCAATAACAGATCATCTTTTTGCTCCACATGATGGTTCTTCTCCATTTAATACAAAAGCTGCAATTGCTTTACTTGAAGAGGCAAAAACTCAAGGAATTAATTTTGATTTAAATAATCTTTTATCTAAGCTTCCTAGTAAAGCCAAGGAAAATCTAGATAAAGAAGATTAAAGAGCTTTTTATTAAGAGGTTCTAATTGTAGCGATGAAAAGTTTAATTTTACCCCCCAATGAATTTTTAGATCACTATATTTTAAATGCTCAATTCCATCGTTTTGCTGGAATTTCAAAAAATGCTTATAAATTTTGGAAAAATGTAGAAATAGGTAGATATCAGGGAACAAGAATTATATTTTTGCATAGAAATTGCATTTTAGAAAAACATCAGCAAGCTTTAAGACAATGTAGTAGTTTAAGTGGTTTTGTATTGGCAAGTGCTTTTTGTTCTTTTACCGGATTGGCACCCTCTCATTTAGTAGAAAAAAATAATTCTTCTATTTATAAATTATTAGAGCTTAAGGAAATTTGTGGGATTAAATTTATTAACCTAAGGAAATTTTATGATTTTTTAGGGCTAAATTATGATCAGTATATTTATATAGAAAAATGCCATTTTTTTAGCCCTGCTCCTTTTGAAAAGCGTATTAAAATTACTGAGAGTATGTGCGTTGGGTATTATTAAGATAAAAAAAGATAAATGCACATAGTAAAGCTATAATAGCCAAAATAAAAACATAAATTCCCAAAGAAAAACGCCAAAAATTATTTAAGTTATCTAAAGCAAAACTATGTAAGAAAAAAGCAAGTTGTGGAGTTAAGCCTCCAGCTATGGCGTAAGCAATATTATATGAAAAAGAAAGTCCTGAAAATTTAATTTTTGCATCAAATACTTCATTCATTATTAAAGGGCAAAAATTCATTACTCCGCTAAAAAAGCATACAAATAAATATAAGTAAGCTACCAAGTTAAAATCAGCATTTTGCATATATAGAGTATTAAAATAAAGCAAGCTTGCAATTCCAAAAAATATACTAAAAAATACACAAGATTTTATAATACCTATTTTATCTGCTAAAATTCCACTTACAATACACCCTAAACAAAGAATCAAAATCCCACCCATTTGAAGATAGGTTTGTAGCGAAGTATTAATTTGAAGTATTTTTGTTATATAGCTAGGCATAAGTAAAATCATTACAACAATACAGCCTGTTAAAACCCAAGTAATCATCATAGAAAGAGCAATTCCCATTTTAGCTTTTTTAAACACTTCTTTTAAAGGAAATTTTTCTAAAGCCTTATCTTTTTTCATTTGTTCAAAAACAGGGGTTTCTCTTAAAAATTTTCTCAAATAAGCAGAAATAATCCCAAAAATTCCGCCTAAAAAGAAAGGAATTCTCCAAGCCCATTCATGAAGTTCTTCTTGGGTATAAATTTTATTCATAATTAAAAAGACTAAACTGCCTAATAAAATTCCACCTACAACTGAAGCAGTTAAAATTCCTAAATAAGTTCTTTTTTGTCCTTGTGGTGCATGTTCATATATAAAAACCCAAGCTCCAGGGAGTTCCCCACCTATGGCTATACCTTGACAAATGCGTATAAAAACTAAAAGCGCAATACAAATAAAACCTATGCTTTCATAATTTGGAATAAAAGCGAGGGTAAAAGTTGGAATAACCATCAATAAAATGCTGATCATAAACATTCTTTTGCGTCCAAATTTATCTCCAAAATGAGCTAGTATCACACCGCCTAAAGGACGCGCTAAATATCCAGCTGCAAATATTCCATAAGTATTAAACATTTGCCAAAAACTACTTAAATCTTTTGGGAAAAAATTTGTTGAAATATAATTTGCAAAAAATACAAAAATGATAAAATCATAGAATTCTAAAGTTCCACCTAATGATGAAAGTGCTAAAACTTTTATATCTCTTCGATTAAGGGTTTTATCCATTCTTAATCCATCTCGTAAAAATCATCATCATTGTTATCATCATCGTATTCGTAATCATCGTCATCATAATTATAATTTTTATGATGATTTTGTGGATATTCCTCATCTTCATTTTCATAATCATGGTAATTCAAGTCTTCTTCATAAGTCATTGTTTGCTCCTTAAATAAAAATGCAAAGCTTATTTTATCTTAAATTTGTTTGGTTTTGCTATAATTTTTATAATTTTTTAAAAGGTGAATTTATGAAATTAAGTCATTTAGATGAAAAAAATCATCCTAAAATGGTAGATGTAAGCGATAAAAATATTACTTCAAGAATAGCTATAGCTAGCGGTATGATATATATGAGTCAAGAAGCTTTTGATGCAATTAGAAATAATACTGCAAAAAAAGGCCCTGTTCTTCAAACAGCTATTGTTGCGGCTATAATAGGAGCTAAAAAAACAAGCGAAATTATTCCTATGTGTCATCCTTTGATGATTTCTAAGGTTGAAACAGATATTGTGGAATTTGTTAAAGAATGTGCATTTAAACTTATTGTAACAGTTAAGTGTGAAGGTAAAACAGGGGTTGAAATGGAAGCTTTAAGTGGAGTAAGTATAGGGCTTTTAACTATATATGATATGATTAAAGCTATAGATAAATCAATGAGAATTACGAATATAGTACTTGAAAGCAAAGAAGGAGGTAAAAGTGGTAAATTTGTGCGATCTTGAAAAAGAACCTGAAATCAATTATCCTACTTTTTGGGATTATAAGGTGATTTTTGAAGTACATGTTAAAGCAAATGAAATTTTTAAAGAAATTTTAGGTCAAAGAGAATATAAATTTGAACATTCTAATTCAAGCACAAATGGAAAATATCAAAGTTATTTATTAAATGTTTATGTTGATAGTAAAAAAGATCGTTTGGATATATTTGATAAGTTAAAAGCTAAAGCGAAATTTGTACTTTAAGAAAGAAGGAAAAATGAAAAACACTTTAATTATTTTTGAAAATTCTTTATCAAATCTTGGCAAAGATGAGGCAAGGGATTTGCTTGAGGATTTGAGTTTCAATCTTGCATATAAGCAAATTTCACATAATCCTCATGAAACAAAAAAAGTTTTAAATTCTCTTTTAGTTGAATTTTTGACTATTTTGAAAAAACTTGATTTTTTTAATGATGAAAATGTTACCAAGGTTATTAAAGCTTTGGTTAAGGCGAGTATTGTGGATGCTCAAAATTCGCTTTATGATTATATTAACGAAGCTGAATTATTAAATAAACAAATTGAAAATCAAAAGAATTTGATTAAAAAATCAAATCAGTGATAATTTTTTTTGAATTTGAGAACATTTTGCAAGAATGTTCTTTTTGTGATGAATTTAGCGGCGGTTTAAATGATGCTATTTTGTTTGATATAGAAATGCTTGGAATTTTAAAAGAAACTGCTGAAAGTGCTTTTTTAACCACATTAGAAAAGGCTGAAGATATAGAACTTACAAGTAGTGAAATAACTAAAAATCTTGTATACAATGCCATTTGTGAAGCCCATTTTGAAAAAGAAAGAATTTTAAAAATTTCAAGTATTATTTTAAACACTGCTTTTGAAATAGCTAATGAATCTATGGCTTATGCAAAAGATCTTTGTTTAGGTGTGATTAAAGGCACAAGAGATGGCATTGTTTTGGCGATGGAAAAATTTAAAACTTCATTAACTTATGCCAACTTTGAAGAAGATGTGAGTTTAAAAAGCAAAGAATTAATAGGCATAGAAGATGATTTTATCGCTCTTTTGAAAAAAGAAATTCAAGCACAAAGTGATCCTTGTAAGAGTATAGTTGAGAATTTGTTAGAACATGAGCTTGATAACCTTTTTGCTAAATTTAGACGTCTTGCGGGTGAAAGCAGAGAACAACTAATATTAGTTTTAAATGATATTAAGAAAAATCCAAAGATTAATGATTTTAACAAACTCACTCAAAACAAATTAAATCGTTTTAAACAAGAAATTTTTGAATTAGAAAAAATTGCGAATGAAAAATATAAAGATTTAAATTCTAAAAAAGCTAAAAAATTAGGCGTGAGGCTTTGGGAAAAAGCAAAAAATTTAATTAAAAAATAATATCCCATTTTTTTGGGATATTAAATATCTATTTCTATGCCTACAGGTGCGTGATCAGAACCAAAAATATCCTCTCTTATGAAAGCGTTTTTAAGTCTATTTTGTAAACCCTGTGAAATGAAAAAATAATCAATCCTCCATCCCACATTTCTTTCCCTTGCTTTCATTCTATAGCTCCACCACGAGTATTTTTCTTTTATTTCACCGTTAATTTCTCTAAAAGTATCTATAAAACCAAGCTTTAATAAATCATCGATCCAAGCTCTTTCTATAGGTAAAAAGCCTGAAGTGTTTGCATTGGCTTTTGGGTGGGTAAGATCGATTTCTTTATGAGCGGTATTGACATCACCGCAAATGATAATTTCAAATCCATCTTTTAAAAGCTTATCTAAATACACCAAAAAATCCGCATAAAATTTCATTTTGAAATTTAAACGTTCTTCATCTTTTTGTCCATTTGGAAAATAGATGTTAAAAAGCGCGATATTTTTAAAACGGTGTTCTAAAACCCTACCTTCTTCATCGTCAAAAAATTCACATTTTTTCACTTCACTATCAAAATTACAAAGACTCATTACTCCAGAATATCCTGCTCTTTTAGCAGAGTTAAAATACATGTGCTTAAAAGGGTATTCATAAATTTTTTTAGGAAATTTATCTTCATGTGCTTTGATTTCTTGAAAACCTATAAAATCAATTTTTTCTTTTGTTATCCAATCAAGTGCGTTTTTATCACAAATCGCTCTTAGACCATTTACATTCCATGAAAGTAGTTTCATTGTTTTCCTTAAAAATTTTCATTAAAAGTGTAAATCATAACATAAAAAGATTTAAAACTACAATCCATTTAAAAAAATTCAATAGAATTTAAAACCTTAAATTTGCAAGGTGAGGTCGATTATGTTCAGATTAACTTGGTTTTGGTTTGTTTTTTTAAATTCTTTAATGATTACAATATTGAATTTTAATTTATTTGAGTTTGTATATGAAAAAAACACTCAAAATTGGTTTATAACTTCTGTTTTTGTTTTGGCTTATTTTGCACTCGTTCATGTGGTTTGTTCTTTGCTTTTTGTGAAATTTTTTACTAAATTTTTCTCTATATTGTTTATATTGTCATCTTCTTTAAGTGTTTATTTTATTAGTTTTTATGGAGTGCTTATAGATTCTAATATGATACAAAATGTTGTTCAAACAGATATCAAAGAAGTAAAAGATTTATTAAATTTAAAGTTAATTTTGTTTACGGGTTTAGCCTTGTTGTTGATTTTTTATGTTGTTAAAGTAAAAATTGATTATTATGGTAGCTTTAAATCTCATATAAAAATTAAAATTATCAACATAGTATCGGGTTTGATTGTTGTTTGTGCGGTCTTAATTCCTTTGAGTAAAACTTTCATACCTTTTTTTAGAAACTATAGTGAAATAAGAATGTATAACACTCCTTTTTATCAAATTTATGCTGTATATCGTTATTATGTTCGTTTTGTAAAAGCTAAGTCTGAATTTAAAACTATAGCTAACGATGCTTATAAAGAAAATAATCATACTAAAAAACTCTTAGTATTAGTAGTGGGTGAAACTGCTAGAGCGGTGAATTACTCTTTAGGTGGATACACTAAAAATGATACTAATTTTTATACGAAAAAAGACAATGTAGTTTTTTTTAATAATTTTTCATCATGTGGAACAGCAACGGCGGTGAGTTTGCCTTGTATGTTTTCTATCTCTAAGCGTAAAAATTATTCAGATTCAGAATTTCAAGAAAATGTTATGGATATACTTTATAAAACAGGCGTAGATGCTGCATGGTTTGATAATAATTCTGGTGGTTGTAAAGGAGTTTGTGATAGATTGGCTTATAAGCAAAAACTTTCTAGTGGTTTAGATGAAAATTTACTCCCACTTCTTAAAGAAAAATTAAGTCATTTGAATAATCAAAATATCATAGTTCTTCATTTGCAAGGTTCACATGGGCCAACTTATTATAAACGCTATCCAAGTGAGTTTAAAAAATTTATTCCAACTTGCGATACTAATGAACTTTCAAAATGTGATAGTGAAGCCTTGATCAATACTTATGACAATACCTTGCTTTATACGGATTATCTTTTAAGTGAGATTATAAAATTATTAAAAGAACAAAAAGATTATGAAAGTTCTTTATTTTATCTTTCAGATCACGGAGAAAGTTTGGGTGAAAATAATATTTATTTGCATGGTATGCCTTATGCTATAGCACCAAGTTATCAAACTCATATTCCTGCTATTTTTTGGAGTAATGATGAAAAATTAATGAAATTAGCTAAAGAACACAAAGGTTTAAAACTTTCACAAGATAATCTTTTTAGCACTCTTTTAGGATATTTTGATATAAAAACAAGTGTTTATGAGCCAGAGTATGATTTGCTAAATACTAAGCTCAAGGCAAATCCATGAAACCCAAATATCATTTTTGTAATAACGCAAGATATGCTTTAGAAGGGGTTTTTGCCTTACTTAAAAATGAAATAGCGTTTAGGATTGAACTTTGTATTATTATTCCTGCAATAATTCTTAGTTTTTTCTTAAAAGTTGGCCTTGTAGAGCATTTATTGTTAGTGAGTGTTTTAATGCTTATCTTAATTACAGAAGCTTTAAATTCAGCTATTGAAGCTTGCGTTGATTTGATTACTAATGAGTGGCATGAAAAGGCAAAAATTGCTAAGGATTGTGCTAGTACAGCGGTGTTTTTTAGTGTGCTTTTAGCTCTTTTTGTCTGGGGTTTTGTTTTATACAATATTTACTTATGAAATTTGAAAATTTAATGCGAGAAATTTTAGGAAAAAAGCGTTTTGAATTATTAAAATTTTTATGCGAAAATGCTGATGAGAATGGTTTTATTATGGTTAAAATCAGTGAGCTTGAAGAAAAATTAAATCAAAGCAAACCTACCATCATCGCTACTTTTAAGTTTTTAGAAGAAAAAAAACTTTTTAAGCGTCTTAAAAATGGATTTTATCAGCTAAATATAGGAGGCGAAAATGATAGTTAAAAATCCTTTAGATATGCATTTACATTTAAGAGATAATCAAATGCTAGAACTCATTGCACCTTTGAGTGCAAGAGATTTTCGTGCAGGTGTGATTATGCCAAATTTAATCCCGCCACTTTGTAATTTAGAAGATTTAAAAGCTTATAAAATGCGCATAATTCAATCTTGTAAAGATGAAAATTTTACTCCTTTGATGACACTTTTTTTTAAAAATTATGATGAGAAATTTCTTGAGAGTGCTAAAGATGAGATTTTTGGCATTAAGCTTTATCCAGCAGGAATTACGACTAATTCAAATGGCGGAGTTTCAAGCTTTGATATAGAGTATTTAAAACCCACTTTAGAGGCCATGAGTGATTTAGATATTCCTTTGTTTGTACATGGTGAAACTAATGATTTTGTAATGGATAGAGAAAGTAATTTTGCCAAAATTTATGAAAATTTAGCCAAACATTTTCCACGCCTTAAAATCGTTATGGAGCATATTACCACTAAAACTTTATGTAAACTTTTAAAAGATTATGAAAATTTATATGCGACCATTACTTTACATCATTTAATTATCACTTTAGATGATGTTATCGGAGGTAAAATGAATCCTCATCTTTTTTGCAAACCTATAGCTAAGCGTTATGAAGATAAAGAAGCTCTTTGTGAGCTTGCTTTTAGTGGTTATGAAAAAGCTATGTTCGGAAGCGATAGTGCGCCTCATCCAAGAGATACTAAAGAGTGTTGTGGTTGTGCTGCAGGTGTGTTTAGTGCCCCAGTAATTTTACCTGCTTTAACTGAATTGTTTAGACAAAATAGCTGTGAAGAAAATCTACAAAAATTTTTAAGCAATAATGCTTGTAAAATTTATGATTTAAAATTTAAAAAAGATAAAATTTTAACTTTAGAAAAAAAAGAATGGCAAGTGCCAAATGCGTATAAAGATAAATATAATCAAGTTGTGCCCTTTATGGCAGGAGAGGTTTTAAAATTTCAAGTAAAGTATTGATTTTTCACCTATAAAGGTGAAAATTTTTAAGCTTTATTTACAAGAGCATCTCTGATATCTATAACAAGATAGATCATAAAAAAGCTGAGAAATAAAGCGATAAAACTAACTATTAATGACAATAAGCCAGCTAAAAATCCAATGCTAAACATCATAAAAACAGAATAAAGTAAAGCTATAATAAAACTTATAGCTACAATTGCATCAAGAATCAAGCGTCCAAATTTGATGATTAAATTTTTAACCATTAAAACTCCTTTAAAATAATCGATGAAATTGTAATAAATATAAGCTTAATGTTTTTTATAAGTTATTTATAATTAAGAGTTTTATTTTAGATTTTATAGTTTCGGTAATATCATTTTGAACAAAAGGGCTTAAAATTTCTTTAGAAGTTGTGATTTTGTTCATATTTAAATGCCATAGAGCATTTTCTATAGCTTCTTCCTTTGTTCTTTGGACTTTGCGTGTTTCATTAAAAACAATTTTATGAAAAAATATATTTTTCTCTAGTAAATAATTTTCTAAATCTTGCTTATAAAAACCTTTAAATTCGGTATTAAAATGTTTAAAAATTGGATCTAAAAAATCACTTTTCCTATAATCTGCCCAACCAAGATAAATTTTTATTTTAGCTAGATTTAAGAAATTTGCATAATCTTTTTCATCTTTTAAAGCAGGAGACATGCTTAAAAATGCAAGATCAAATTTAGCATTAGGATGGTTTTGCATCCAAGTTTCAAAACTTGAATTTTCGCATTTTATGTTATTAAGATTTAACTTTTTAGCATCTTCTTGTAAAATTTCAAGCATAGCTTTTGCATTATCTAGAGCTAAAATTTCTTTAGCTTCTTTAGCTAAATGTAATGTCCAAACTCCAGTTCCACATCCTATATCTATAATGTTTTTATTTTGAAAAATGATTTTTAAATTTTGTAAATATTCAAAAGTTTGTTTTTGTATCGTGTTTAAAGTGTTTTGATATCTTGCGTAAGTTTTAGCTTTTTTATCCCATAAATTCATATATTTTCCTTGATAAAAATTTACAAAAATAATAACAAATTTGAATTTAAAATAGGATTTAATTTTTATACATAGAATTTATCCCATCTTGAAAGATTAAAATGAGATAAATTCTTTAAATTAAGAAAAGTCAAAAAT
>CM000855.1:138126-185761 GCA_000163995.1 Campylobacter jejuni subsp. jejuni 414
ATACACGGGAGCTTCTATTTGACTTACTGGCTCTCCAATACAAGCAGTATAAATCCCAGAAACTTTTGTACACACGCCAAACATTTCATTACCATCTTGGATTCTCATATATTCAAAAGGTTCAAAATTTTCTTTAGTTTTTGCAATATTTGCAATATTACTAATATCATAATCTTGTTGTAACAGAGTTTTATCTGTAGAAACAAATACTTTATTTTGTCCATCAAATACAAAAGTTCTACCTGGTAAATTTTCAAATTCTGCTTGTAAATCTGTAACAAGAACATCTATCGCTAACACACCTAAGAATTTACCGTCTTTATGAAGAGGGATAGAGTATGTAAAGCAAGGTAAATTTGTAGTTGCATCTATATAAGATGGAGTAATATAAAGCTTGTTTGTTTTTACTGCTTCTATGTAATACTCTCTTGTTCTAGCATCATAATTATCAGCTTTTCCATAAAGTCCGAAATCTTGGTTTTTAGCATCAGAATCTCGATCACTTACAATTAATTCTCCGTTTGGTTGAGCTATATAAACTGCTAAAAATCTTCCAGCATCTCTAAAATCCTTTAAATCTTGTCCAACAACACGCATTAAATCTTCTTGATTGTCTAAATTTTGTACAGGATGTCTTAAAATACTTTTAGCTAAACTTTCAACAGCTAAAGAATTCCTAGCTTGAAAAGACTCCACAGAATTTCTAGACGTTTTAACATAGTTTTTTTCAGCTTGTAAAACTTCATGGAAAATTACTTGCTTTACAAATATAAATGTTACAATACCTAAAATTACCAAACACACTATAGCAATTAAATTTGCAATCAGTGCAACCTTAACTTTTACGCTTTTCATAAAATATAACACTCCTTGAATTTAATATTAATTTATTAGGCATACCTAAAATATTTTCGGAATTATAAATAAAAATTTTAAATTTTTGCTTAATGATATAAAAATGATAAAAAAATTTTATTTAAATTATATTGATTATTTTATTTTGAAGTAATATTATCTCAAAAATTTCATGTATTAAGCTTAATATCGTTATAATTTGAAATAAATTTATATTATTAAGGAAATATCTTGAAAAAAATTATATTATTTATCTTATCTTTAGGGATATTTTATACTTTCACACAAGCTAAAAATTTAGAGCAAGATCAAAATACTAGCAACAGTTTAGTTAGTGTTAGTATAGCACCTCAAGCATTTTTTGTTAAAAAAATAGCTGCAGATACTCTAAATGTCAATGTAATTTTACCTCCAAACAGCGATGAACATAATTTTGAATTTAAACCAAATATTATGAAAAAACTTGAAAAAAGCGATATTTATTTCACTATAGGCTTAGAATTTGAAAAAGTTTTTATAGATAAATTCAAACAAAATTTTCCAAAACTTCAAGTTGTAAATATGCAAAAAAATATAGCTTTGATTCAAACCCATGATGAACATGAACACTCTCATGAACACTTTGATCCTCACACTTGGTTAGATCCTATTTTAGTCCAAACCATGGCTTTAAATATTTACAATGCTTTAATTCAAAAATATCCACAAAATAAAAATTTATATAAACAAAATTTAGATCAATTTTTAGCAGATTTAGATAGTTTAAATTTACAAATTGCATCAAAATTAGAAAAATTAAAAAACAGAGAATTTGTGGTTTATCACCCTTCTTGGACATATTTTGCAAAACGCTATAATCTTACGCAAATTCCTATAGAAATTTTAGGTAAAGAACCAAAAAGCAAAGATTTACAAAACCTTATTACTCTAATGAAAAACAAAAACTTAAAGGTCATTTTTGTTCAAAATGGTTTCCCTGAAAATGCAGCAAAAACACTCGCTAAAGAATGTGATGCAAAAATTTATAAAATAGATCATTTATCTTATGATTGGAAAAATGAACTTTTAAAAACAGCTGATGCCTTTTCTCATAATTTATAATCAGGTGTTTTGATGCTTTTTTTTGAAATTTCTAATCTCAACTACGCTTACGGAAATGAAATCATCTTAAAAAACATCAATCTTAGCTATGACAATAAAGACTTTCTCTCGATCATAGGTCCAAATGGTGCAGGGAAATCAACCCTTGTAAAACTTATCTTAGGACTTTTAAAATCCAAAAACGAAATCGATTTTAAAGATCTTCAAAGAAAAGAAATAGGCTATGTTCCCCAACATACTCTAGCCAATCCTAATTTTTGTCCAAGAGTATTTGAAATCGTTCTTATGGGACTTGTCAGTAAAAAAATTTTTGGTTTTTATAACAAAGAAGACAAAGAAAAAGCAATGCAAGCTTTAAAAAGTGTAGGAATGGAAAAATTTTGGAATAAAACGATTGATTCTTTAAGCGGGGGACAAAGACAACGCGTTTTTATCGCAAGAGCTTTAGCTAGTGAGTGCAAAATGCTTATTTTAGATGAACCTACAGCAAGTGTTGATAGTAAGTCCGCTATACAAATTTTTGAACTTTTAAGTTCCTTGCACCAAAAAGGTATGGGAATTTTACTCATCTGCCATGATATTAACCTTGTGCTAGCTTATAGCAATAAAATTGCACATTTAAACAAAGAACTTTTCTTGCACACCAATACAAAAGAAAAAGAAAAAAGTTCATTTTTAAAACATTTATACGAAAATCATTCTCATTTTTGCGATGTAGAAATGAGTTTAAATGCTTGTTTTTGTGATGAAGAAAATTGCGATAGCAAAAAATTATGCGAACAAGAATTTACAAGAAGAAAATTTAAAAAAAACAGAATTTAAAAAAGAAAATTTTTGTTTAAAATTTTCAAAGGAAAATAATGCTTGAAATTTTAAATTTCACCTTTTTTCAAAACGCTTTATTGGGAGCAATTTTAGTCAGTATAGCTTGTGGGATCATAGGCACTTTGGTGATGATAAATCGCCTTTTTTCTATGGCTGGAGGTATAACACATGGGGCTTTTGGTGGTATAGGTATAGCTTTTTATTTCTCTTTGCCTATTTTATTAAGCACGGGGATATTTACTTTATTTTTGGCTTTTTTAGTAGCTTTTTTAGCTAAACGCTATGAACACAGAAGTGATAGTATTATCGCTGTAATCTGGGCTTTTGGAATGGCTGTTGGGATTATTTTAATCGATTTAAGCCCTAGTTATAACACAGATTTAATGGCTTATCTTTTTGGGAGCATTTTAGCTGTAGGAACGCAAGATTTATGGCTTATGGCTTTGGTTGATGGCGTAGTAGTGCTTTTGATCTTTTTATTTTATAGACAATTTGAAGCATTAAGCTTTGATGCGGAATTTGCAAAAGTTCGTGGTATCAATACAAGTTTTTTTCATTATCTTTTAATCGCCCTTATGGCTTTTTGTATAGTTATTTCCATACGCCTTGTAGGGCTTATTTTAGTTATGGCTTTACTTAGTATCCCAAGCTTTATTGCTGAAAATTTTACTAAAAGGCTTGGCTTTATCATGATTTTGGCAAGTTTTTTAAGTATGATTTTTTGTGTTTTAGGGCTTATACTTAGCTATTATCTTAATCTCTCAAGCGGTGCTTGCATCATAGCTGTAGCTTGCTTTGGTTTTTTAATGCATTTGATAGGCAAATTTTTAAAAAGGTAAAGGTGCAAAACACACTTGCACTTTTATATCTTTTTGCCCTTGTTCTTTAAAATACAAATGCTCGCTTGCTTTAAAAACAAAAAATTTTTCTGCAATTTTTCTTTGTAAATCTTGAGTTTTTTCACATAAAGGATACACAAGTTTAATATCATAAATTTTAAATTTGCAAGCATAAGCAAACATTTAATACAAATCGCTTTGTGCTATACCCTGTTTTTTCTCATCTTCACTATCATTTGGAATTTTCCATTTGGTATCTAGGATCATTTTATTTTTTATATATAAATCAGGCTTTAACATGAAACAATTTTCATCATTTTTTGAGATTAGATACTTTCCATTGTTTTGGACTTTAATATCTTGAGTTGGATTTACTTTTTTTAGCATATAAGCTACATAATCTTCAAAAATTTTCTCCATAGGAAAAAGCAAAGCAAAAGCTTCATTTTTACCATGATAAGGCATAAAGCTTTCATTTTTTAAGAAAATTTTACACCACAAAAGTAAGTTTTTATAATAATCAAAATGTCTTGAAATTTTATAGCTAAAATCTTTTTCATAATTTTTAGAAAATTCCACCTCATCAAGCACTTGCAAGGATTTTATGAGTCTAAATTTATTCAAACTTGTTTTTGATTTTAAAAAATTTAGCGTTGATTTTATCAAACGATTGGGTGCTATATCTAAAACAAACTCATCACTGCTTGTAAAAAATCTTTCTTTGTGTATCAAATTTTGCTTGATATGCTCGTTAAATAGTAATTTTCCCTTTAAAAAAGCCCTATTTTCTTCGCAACTTAGATAAGATCTCATCAAGCCTTTTTTATACACGCTATCAAATTCATCTAAAAACATAGTGATAAACACTTCAAATAAAGGAATTTTAGAACTTTGCAAAGATGAAATTTGCGACTTTTTAAAGGGAGAATTTTTTAAAGTTTTTAGCAAATTGATTAAAAGATTTTTAGGATCAAATTTAAAATTTTCTTCATAAAATTCATCATTTTTAAAATTTTGACTTAAATCATACCACTTTTTTAATTTTTCTTTATCATGCCTCGAACAACCCTCTTCTAACTTGTAGCTTTCTAAATTTGTACATTTTGGTAAAATTTCCAAAACTCCGCTTTTAGTTTGGATAATGCCTACATAATTTTTAGCTTTTAAGGTATTTTTGTTTTTAAAGCCTAGAAGATTTTCATTATTTTTTGCAAAGTCTTCTAGCTCTTTGTAAAACCTTTCAGCCTTTTCTTTTAAATCTTCTTTAGAAAATGCTTGGTGTTCGATAATAGAAAAGGTGTTATTCTTTATCATTATTTATTTTATTTCTATCGTCATAAATCGCTTGATATGTTTCTATATTATCCCAAATTTCATTATCAAACGGAGCAATCTTATAAATATTTCTCTCGCTATCAATATTATCTAAATTTTTTATTTTTTTATGAATTTTTCACCACTATAAGGCAAAGTTACTTTTAACTCTTCTTTTTCACCTATCCTTTTGCTAGGTTCTATCCAAGGTTATAAGCTCACCAAAAATCTTACTTACATTACCACGATTGATTTCATCAATGATTATTATATAAGGTAAATTTGTTTTTCATCTTTTTCTTTATAATCTTCTAAACCTTGTGATTTTAAATAATTTAAGATAGCTTTAACATATGCTGAATTATATATTTCATTTATACTAGAAGTTTTATATAATTTTTCTATATTATCTATGCTTACTGGATAATCTTTATGATTTTTACTCATATTATCAAATTTAATTCTAAATGTTTTTCCACCTCTGTATTGAATAGAATATTTTGTATTTGGCAATTGAAAATATTTTTCAAGATTATCACCATTTTCTTTTGCTTTTTCTTTCAAACTATCTATATAAAAATTAAAACTTTTGATACTATCTCTATTTTCTAAAGCTTTATCTATGATAAGTTTTTCCTGTTCCTGGAGGCCCATAGAGAATTTGGTTTAAAGGTGGGTTTTTATTTTCACTTAGTATCTTTTCATTTTCAAAATACTGCTCTTTGTAATTTTTTTCATTTTCCATTGACTTAATTGCACTAAGATTTAAGTTGCTCAATATATCTTCAAACAATGGTTTAGCATACAAATCATCTTCATTTTTACCTAAAACACTATATTCTAAAAACCTATTTAAAGAATATGGTCTAACAGTATCAACACTCGCTACAACTTCTATCTTTTGATTTTTTATTTCTACTTTAAATTCTTTCTCACCACCTCTTGTCTTTAAATACTTAACCCCATCATTTGAAATATATTGTTTGCAAGCATTGACATATTTTACAAATTCTAAATAATGAGAATTAATGCAGGCATGCCGGGCGGCCATTGCCACTTTTATTGTTATATTCTTGTAATAGTCTATTTTTTAATTCAAATAACAAATTTTCTAAAACTTCTATAGAATTTATTTGAAATGTATCAAAATCATCCCTATTGATAATATTTAATCTTTTGCATTACTTTAATTACATATTTTGTAGATTTGATATATTGATCAAATTTCTTTACTCTTTTTCCAAAAATGTTCTAAAAATTTTCTCGTTTGAATTTTCAATTTGTGCTTGTATTTTATTTCCATTTGAAAAGTGAAATTCAACAACATTCATACTATTTTCCTTTTAATCTACAAATACAAAAATTTTATAGTTTTTTGTATTTATATTTAATTTTAATTATATAAAAGATAGGTAAAAATTTAAAAATCTAAATTTTTACCATATGATGAAGGTTCTAGCTTTTTTTATATCACTAAATTTTAAAGTAGTTTTTTCTTGATTTTCTAAATTTTCTAAAATGATGTTTTCATCCTCTACGCTCATGATTTTTGCTTCAATTTTTTCTTTTTCATTGGTTGTGATTTTTACAAGTTCACCTATGCTTTTTGCAAAGTGTTCTATCTTACCAAGCTTTCTTTCAAGTCCTGGTGAAGATACTTCTAAAAAATACTCCCCATTTACAGGTGGCTCTACATCAAAAATAGGAGATAAAATTTCACTAAGTCTTGCACAATCATCTAAATTTACACCCACTCTTTGGCCCTTTTCATCTAAAGGTTTCATCACGAAAACACGGTAAATTTTCTTGCCATTTTCACTGGTTAATTCGCTATCATAAAGCTCCAAATTTGCTTCTTTGCAAAGGGCTTCAAGATTCATTTTTTTCCTTTTTTATTTTTTCAAAAAGTGCGTCCATATGGTTTTGATACTCAAGCCTGTCATCAAATTTAAAGTGAAAATTCGGACACCTATACCAACCCTGCTCACTCATGCAGTAATTTTGCAAAGCCTTGCTTGCTTTTTTTAAAGAGGATAAAATTTTTTCTTGCTCATGAACATTAAAAAACATCTTATCAAGATACACAAAAGCATCGTATCTACCCTTTTTACACTCCACATCAACCACACAAAGATTTTTCAAATTTTCATCATCTAAATTTGCCAAAGCTTCAGGAATCAGCTCTTTTAAAATACTTTCTGTGCGTAGTTTTTTAATCTCACTTGGATTCATAGACTCGCTTGTTCCTGCACTTCTTTATAGCTTTCTATATAATCGCCCACTCTCATATCATCACACCCTTCTATACCTACGCCACATTCATAGCCTTTTGCTACTTCTTTAGCGTCATCTTTAAAGCGTTTAAGTGAACTTACATTACCTTCATAAACCACGACTCCATCACGGATAAGGCGAATTTTAGCCCCACGGTTAATCACCCCTTCAGTTACCATACAACCTGCAATTTGTCCGATTTTTGGCACATTGATCACTTGTCTAATCTCTGCTTGTCCTAATTGCTCTTCAGAGATAATCGGACTCATCATGCCACCAAGCAAGGCTTTTACATCATCTAAAAGATTATAAATCACATTATAAGTTTTAATTTCCACGCCTTTATCTTTAGCACGCTCTTTAATCTCACCTGTTGGGCGTATGTTAAAACCTAGCACTATAGAGTTTTCACTCGCACTTGCAAGCTCTATATCACTTTGTGTGATTCCTCCTACCCCACTGTGTATGATATTAACTTTAATCTCATCATTTCTAAGTTTTTCTAAACTTGATTTTAAAGCCTCTAAAGATCCTTGCACATCAGCTTTTAAGATAACAGGCAAGGCTTTTAGATTGCCTTCTTTAATCTTCGCTCCAAGTTCATCAATGCTCACTTTAGTAGATTTGCTAAGTTCTTTTTGACGGTTATATTCGTGTCGTTTATTAGCGTATTCTCTTGCTTCTTTATCCGTTTTTACTGCAATTAAAATCTCTCCTGCATCTGCTACTTCACTAAGCCCTACAATAACGCCACATTCACCTGGTTTGATTTCTTTTAAAGCCTTACCTTGATCATCGCTCATCGCACGTACTTTTCCATAAGCCTCACCCGCAACCACAGTGCTTCCTACACTAAGTGTTCCATTTTGCACGATGATAGTAGCTACCGCACCGCGTCCTTTTTGAACAGAGCTTTCTATAATGCTTGCTTTAGCAAAGCTTTTTGGATTGGCCTTAAGATCTAAAATATCAGCTTGTAAAAGCACGATTTCAAGCAAATCTTCAATTCCCATTCCTGTCTTAGCCGAAACTCCTACAAACTCGTATGATCCGCCCCATTCTACTGGCATGATTTCCATTTCTGCAAGTTGAGTTTTTACCATATCAGGATTTGCTGCTTCTTTATCCATTTTATTGATTGCAATGATAATAGGCACGCCTGCTGCTTTAGCATGATTTATCGCTTCTTTAGTTTGTGGTTTTACTCCATCATCTGCAGCTACAACGATGATTACAATATCAGTAATACTCGCACCCCTTGCACGCATAGCCGTAAAAGCTTCATGACCTGGAGTATCGATGAAAGTGATTTTACGCCCATTTTTTTGTACCATATAAGCGCCCACATGCTGAGTAATCCCACCTGCTTCGCCGCTTACAACGCGTGATTTTCTGATATAATCAAGCAAAGAAGTTTTACCATGATCAACATGCCCCATGATAGTAATAACAGGGGCTCTAGTTACTAAATCTTTTTCATCAACTTCTTGCTCATAATCTTTTACATAATCAAACTCATCAGCTTCATTAATGATATTGATCTCTATGCCAAATTCAGCCGCCAAAATTTCAATCGCATCTTCATCCAAAAAATCATTTTTTGTTGTCATCATTCCAAGCATAAAAAGTTTTGAAATCACTTCACTAGTGCTTTTTCCTATCTTATCTGCAAATTCATACACACGAATTTCTTTAGAAATAGAAACACTACTTACCTCTTCTACTTCTTTTTTTTCAATCTTCTTAGGTGGTTTTTTACGACTTCTTCTTTGAATTCCACCTTCAAGTCCAAAACCCGCAGAATTTCCAATAGCTTGTCTTATAAAATTAGGTTGCTTTTTATTGATATTTTGCGGTCTTTCTTGCTCTTTTACACTAAAATCAGGCAATACCACCTCATCTTCATCGTCTAAAGAAATGTCACCAAAATCATGCTCGTCTAAAAAATTCATTTTTTCAATGTTTTCTTTTTTACTCGCAACAAAAGCTTTCTTTTCTTTTTTCTTTTTCTTTAAACTCTCATCAGCATTTGAAAACATGGTTTTTAGACTTAAACGTTCTTCATTATTGATAGATACATCATTTGAATTTTTTACTTCTTCTTTTTTAACTTGAATTTCTTCTTCATCTTTTTTCTTTTTAACAATAACAAGCCCGCGTCTTTTAGCTAAAGTTGCACTAGCAAGGCTTTGTGGTTTACGATCATCTATAATTTCTTGTTTTTCTTGTTCTTTTGCACTTTCTTTTTGAGTTTTTACTTCTTCTTTTATAATCTCTTGTTTAAGTTTTTCTTCTTTTTTAGATTCTTTTTTTCCGGATTCGTTTAGCTTTTCTTGTTCTTTTATATTTTCTTTTTTAGGCTTTTTTGGGGTTTTGATATTTTTCTTAAAAGCTTCTGGAATTTCTCTTGTTTGTATATATTCATAAATAGCTGCTGCAATCTCAGGTTCTACAGCATTTGATGCCATTTTGATTCTAAGTCCTAATTCATTTGCTTTTTCAATAATTTCCTTACTATCATAACCCAATTCTTTTGCGATTTCATGAATTCTAATCTTTGCCATTTAAAAATATCTCCTTAAGTCCTTGCTGAGTAATTTTGGTGTTTAAATTTTTACATATTTTAGAAAATGCTTTTTGTAAGATTTTATCTTCTTTTTCAATACAATTTTGACATAAATATCCACTTCTTCCATCTTCTGCTTTAGGTATGATATCCCCTAAAACTACTTTAAATCTAAATAATGCATTTTGTTCAAAGCGATTTTTACACACTATGCACATTCTAATTGGTATATGCTTTTTCAAAATTATATCTTTTTTTTATATTTTTTAGCAAATTTCAAAGCCATTATCATCAAATTCTAAATATTGCACACGAAAATCTTTAAATTTTTCTTGCATTTTCTTTGCTAAAGCCAAAGCATTATCTTTAAAAGCTAAAGAAAAAAAACTTGAGCCTGAGCCTGAAAGAGTACTCATTAAAGCTTGATTTGCTAAAGCAAATTTTTGTACTTCAAAAAGTTCAGGTAAATTTTTCATACGATTGATTTCATGAAACTTATCTTGACTTGCAAATTTTAAAAACTCGTATTTTTTCTCCAAAAAACAAGCGGTTAAAAATGAAGCGTGAGAAAGATTAAAAACCGCATCGTTAAAACTTAAATTTTTGGCTAAAGCTTGGCGTGATTGTTCTGTACTCATTGCTAAATTTGGTATCACAACCACAGCAGCTAAATCTTTATCAATCTCTTTTTTAATGCTATAAATTTTATTTTTTTCAACCAAAGAGCATACAAAACCGCCAAGCGTAGCTGGAGCTATATTATCTGGATGATTTTCGTAGATTAAAGCCTCATCTAAAATGCGTTCTTTTTCTACTTTAAATCCGCTCATATAATAAGCACTAGCAATAGCTCCAACAATCACAGCTGAGGAACTTCCCAACCCTCTTGATAAAGGGATATTATTTTGAAAGATAAAGCGAAAATTATCTCTTTTTCCACTTAGTTTTTCATAAATTTCATAAAAAATATTTACAAATATATTATTTTTTTAAGGAAAATATTATCACTACCCTCACCTTTAATGCTAATGCTAAAAACACAAGATTTTTGGATTTGAGTTTCATTAAAAAGCTTTAAACTAAGTCCTAAACAATCAAAACCTGGCCCTAAATTCGCACTCGTAGCGGGAACTAAAATTTTCAAACTTCATCCTAAATTACATCTAAAAAATAAAAGGGAAGATTATCATTATTTAGTTTAAGCTCTTGTAAATTTTTTGGTAAAAAAAACTTTGCTGGAGTATTTTGCTCTAAACAAATTTCACCCTCTTTATATACAAAACAAA
Source organism: Campylobacter jejuni subsp. jejuni 414 (assembly GCA_000163995.1). GTDB lineage: Bacteria > Campylobacterota > Campylobacteria > Campylobacterales > Campylobacteraceae > Campylobacter_D > Campylobacter_D jejuni_A. The sequence continues at coordinate 149,187 of CM000855.1, forward strand.
AATTTTTATTTGCACTTATGGGCTTATAGTCATTTAATTCAAAAGCACTCACTGCAAACAAAGGAATATCTTTTACTATACTTAAAGTTCTTAAACTTACATAAGAAATTTTAATTCCCATATAAGAACCTGGGCCATTAGTGTAAATTAAACTTGTAAAATCATATTGTTTTAACAATTTATCTAAAATTTTTGGTAAAAACTCACTTGCTTTTTCTTCACTTTCGTAAGTTTTTACAAGTTTATCATCTTGATAAATTCCGATCATTAAAGGCTTAGACAAGGCATTAAGCAAAAGAGATGTTTTTATACAAATACCTTTTCATAAGCTTTTTGGGTTGTTTTTTCAAGGCTTACAATTTCGTAAGCATCTTTATCTTTTAAAACTTCTTTAGTAAGCAAATGATTTAAATGGTGACTTCCAGCATATGAAGTATAATCCCCAAAAACACGGTATCCAAGTAAGGTTAAATCCCCAATTGCATCTAAAATTTTATGCCTTACAAACTCATCTTTAAAACGTAAACCTTCAGGATTTAAAATACGATTTTCATCTACCACTATAGTATTTTCCAAACTTCCGCCTAGTGCTAAATTCATACTCCTAAGAGCTTGAACATCTTTTAAAAAACCAAAAGTTCTAGCTCTTGCTATGTTTTCTATATAATTTTTTTTACTGAATTCAAAATTATAACTTTGTTCACCTATAACAGCATTATCAAATTTAATTGTATAATTAATACGAGGTTCTTTAGTAGGAGTTAAACGCACAAATTTATTGCCATCTCTTACTTCTATAGACTTTTTAATTACCATGATTTTTTTAGGTGCGTCAAGTTCTTTCACTCCTGCTTCATCAAGCATCATGCAAAAACTAATACTTGAACCATCCATAACAGGAGCTTCATTTGCATTTAAAACTATACGCACATTATCAATCCCATAAGCATTGATCGCACTCATTAAATGCTCTATTGTAGAAATAAATCCACGATCATCTCCTAAAACAGTTGCCATTTGAGTATTGATTACATTTTCAGGGCTTGCTTTGTAACTTACATTAAGATCACTTCTAAAAAATACTATACCACTATCTGCTTCTAAAGGCTCTAAAGTAATTTCTATAGGCTCACCCTTATGAAGTCCTATACCTACACCTTTGACAGTTTTTGCTAAAGTTAATTGTTTCATTAATTTTTTCCTAAAATAATTTTTTTACCATGATTTAAAACATTGTAAATATTATTCTCTATCCATCTTTTATCTTGCCATTGTTCAGGACGGGTTTCAACACCTTGAACTAAAACTCCAAAATGCAAATGATCACCTAAAGCTAAGCCACTTGTTCCTGTTCTACCTATAATACTTTGTTTATCAATCACTTCATCTAAATCAACATTTTTAAAAGAACAATGCCCATAAAGACTATAAACACCAAAACCATGGTAAATAATTAAATTTAAACCATAAATCCCATTTTCAGCAGCAAAAACAACTTTGCCTGAGTTATTACTTACAATAGGGGCTTGCGCTACGCTTGCTAAATCAATCCCCATATGATAAGAATCACTGACAAATTGCCCATTATAAGAATAATACCTATGATCAGCAAAATCTGCTACCTTCATACCATTTTTAAGAGGTAAAAATAAGTTTAAACCAAAATTATCAATTTTTTCCTCAGGTACTTTTGAAGTGATTTCATGGATAAGCTCTTCATTGTTATTTCTTAAGGTTTCATTGACAAATTTAAATTTTTCATAACGATTGAAGTTGTTATCTTTTGGGGCATATCGACTGGCTAGATTTTTAATCTTTCCATCTAAAAATTTATCCGTAAGATTAATATTTGAAACGCGATATTTACGATTAACAGAATGATACCTTATACGCTCTTTTGAAATATTGCCCGCTTTATCTGTAGCAACAACAAACGCGCGAAATTCCTCATCTCTTGCATCCCAAGCAATCAAAGCTGCATAATAACCCTCTTTCACATAAGGCGTAGCTTTAAAAATTTTGCCTTTATTTGTTTTTATATAAACCTTATCTAAATTAGCATCATCAGCTTTAAAAACAACAGCTGCAGCACCACCTTGTTCAATTTGATAAGAATTGCTTATGATATTAATTTTTGGAGCCGTATTGTCTATCAATACTGCAATTTGTTTTCTTGCTTTATTGCCGCTAAAAAAATTCCAAAGGCTAGAATCTTTAGCTATTACTTCCAAAACAAAAGATTTTACATTTTCTTTATAAGCAAATTTTGGCAAAGTAACTTGTAAAGTAATATCTTTTAAATTAGAAATCTTTTCATCTGCTATAACCATTGCACTAGTATTGTCATCTTTGTGCAACATAATTTGCACATTTTTAATAGAACTTTTATCACCTTTAACATGCACTAAAATAGGTTTCTTAAGATCAGTATATACAACATCAGGAATTAAAATTTGAGGAGAACTTTTTTCAAAAATACTTAATCTTGAAATAAAAAAAATCAAAATTGCTATTAAAACTAAAATTAAAACAGATAAATAAGTTTTGTCTTTTCTTTTTGGCATAACCTTACCTTAACAATTCTCAATGCTTTTGTTGTCTTTGGTATCAATTTTATTATATTTTTAGTAAATATCTAGTAAATTTATAAAATTTCTCTTAGAGTATTAGCCTGTTTCATCCATTCTCTTAATTCATCATTTTTATCTAGTTGTATCATTTGTTTACATCGCTCTAATTCTTGTTGAAAAAAATCAATAGAGTTTAATAAATTATCTTTATTTTGCAAAAAAATACTTTCCCACATTTGTGGCGATGATTTTGCGATTCTACTCATACCCTTAAACGATCCTCCTGCTAAATGAACAATATTTCTTTTATCTTCTTCTTTCATTACAAAATTAGCCAAAGAAAAACTAATAACATGAGGCAAATGTGAAATAATAGCAGCATGGTGATCATGAGCTTTACTATCCATAAAAACAATTTTCATGCCTAAATGAGAAAAAATTTCCACCGCTCTTTTTTGATGCAAATCATCAGCTATTTCGCTATCACAAAGTACACAAACAGCATCTTTATAAAGCTCCTTAAAAGCTGCTTTTGGACCCGAATTTTCAGTTCCTGTCATAGGGTGAGCAAAAAGAGTTTGTTTGATTAAATTCCTAGGCAAACTTTCTATAATTTTTCTTTTTGTACTTCCAAGTTCTATAATTGTTACATTAGAAGGTAAGTCAGCTAATTTTTGTAAAATTTCTATGATAACATTAACAGGAGTTGCAATAAAAATTATATCACACAAAGCTAAATCTTTAAATTCTATAAGCTCGTGAATAAGACCTAGTTTTAAGGCATCTTTTTCATTTTCTTTACTTAAATCCATACCATAAACACAAGAAATAAGCTTATTTTCTTTTAAATAAAGTCCCAAAGACCCGCCCATAAGTCCAAGCCCTATAATTGCTATTTTCATACTTTTTGCCTTAGTTTTTTTGTTAAATTTTTTTTGCTATTATACAGCTTTTAATAAAGCTTTAGGTAAAAATCAATGAAAAAATATTTTATTAGTATTTGTGCTTTAGTTGCTATGGCTAATGCAGTAACCATTAAGGATATTAAATTTATCGGTTTAAATCATTTATCAAATGCAAGCGCCATAAATATCACAGGACTTAAAATAGGTGAGGAAATAAATCCCGCAAAAATCAACACTGCTGTTCTTAATCTTTATAAACAAAATTATTTTGAAAATATCGCAGTAGAGAATAACAATGGAGTTTTAGAAATCATAGTTACTGAAAAACCAATCATAGCAAAGGTTAGTATAACAGGTATAGCTTCAAACGATAGAAAACAAGTTGAAAGTATTTTAGGCATTAAAAGAGGAACATTACTTGATGAAGGAAGTATAAAAGAAGCTATTGAGCGTATTAAAGCCTACTATGAAGCAAAAAGTTATTTTGATACTATCGTAGAATACAAAAAAAAGACCCTAGAAAATACCGATGGATTAGAACTTGAATTTATAGTAAATCGTGGTGAAAATATCATTATTGATAATGTTTATTTAAGTGGAGCTAAGAAATTTTCATATTCTGATATAGAACCTGCTGTTGTTAACAAAGAAAAAGAATTCATGGGCTGGATGTGGGGACGCAACGACGGAAAATTAAAAGTTTTTGAACTTAGCAATGATAGCTCAAGAATTGCTGATGAGTATATGAAAAAAGGATATTTGGATATTCAAGTATCTTCTCCTTATCTTAAAACCTACACAGACACTTATCAAGCAAATTTAACTTATTTTATCAAAGAGGGAAAGCCTTATAAAATTAAAAGCATAAGCATAGAAAATCCTTTATTTAACGACAAGCAAAATGCACAAACAGTAAAAGATCTGCAATCAAGTGCTGGCAAAACCATCAATATAGAAGACATTAGAAAAGATGTTAAAACCATTGAAACACAAAGTGCTGATTTAGGTTATGCATTTGTAGAAGTCTATCCTGATATTCAAAAAAATGATCAAACTCAAGAAGCTACTGTTGTATTTAAAGTAATTCCTCATGATAAAGTTTATATAAGAAATGTTATCATTTCGGGAAATTCACGCACTGTAGATCGTGTAATACGCCGAGAATTATATATAACAGAAGGTAATTTATACAATAGAACAGACTTAAGCGAGTCAAAAAATGCTTTAAAAAGAACTTCTTATTTTGATGATGTAAACATCAAAGAAGAAAAAGTTGATGATACACATATTGATTTAATTGTTGATGTTAAAGAAGCTTCAACAGGTGCTATTTCTGGAGGTATTGGCTATGGATCAAGTGATGGTATTTTGCTTAATGCTTCATTATCAGACACAAACATCTTTGGCTCAGGAATAAAAAGTTCTGTAAGTGTAGATAAAAGCGATGATACTTTATCAGGAAGAATCAGCCTTATAAATCCGCGCGTTTTTGATAGTCAATATAGTTTAGGCGGAACGCTTTATTCAAATGATTATGAATGGGATAATTATTCAGAAAAAAATTATGGCTTTGATATAACAGTTGGACGCCAATTTGCAAGATATTACAATGTAAGCTTAACTTATAATCTTGAACAAAGCGATATTTATCACTTAAGCCCAACACTCTTAAGAACAGGATATGAACTTGGAAAAAGCATTAAAAGCTCTGTAACTCCAGCAATCACCTTTAACAATACAGATGATTATTATCTACCGCGATCAGGTATCATTGCCTCAACTAGTTTAGAATACGCTGGACTTGGCGGAGATCAAGAATTTATTTCCTCAAGCTCCAAATTTAACTTTTATCAAGGCTTACAAAACTATATAGGATATGATCTTATTTATCGCTATAAAGCAAGTTTTTATAAAGTATGGGATGAAGGCTATTTACCAATTAACCAAAGAATCTATTTAGGTGGCATTAGATCAATACGCGGTTTTGAAAGCAGAACAGTAAGTCCTAAAAACCAATGGGGTGATGAAGTGGGAGGAACTATAGCTTTTGCCAATTCTGTAGAACTTAGCTTCCCTTTGATTGATAGAATCAAACTTCGCGGTAGTGTATTTTTTGATTATGGTATGATAGGACGCAAAAATTTAGATGAAATAAAAAGAATGAGTACAGGTATAGGCATTGAATGGATTACACCTATTGGACCTTTACAACTTGTATTTGCTAAACCTCTCAATGATAAAAAAGGCGATGATACTAATAGTTTCGAATTTAACCTTGGAACACGCTTTTAATGAAAGAATTTTTAGATGCTTGCTTAAATGCAAATTTGCAAATACGTAAGTATCTAAACAATATTCCACAAAACGATCTTAAACTTTGTTCAAGATTAGGTTATAATGAAAATCAAGGCTATGAGCTTGACTTAAAATGTGAACAAATTTTCATAAAATATCTTAGTTGCTTCGGGCAAATTTTTTCTGAAGAAAGTGGCTTGATCGGAGAAACTAGCTCAAGACAAATGATTCTTGATCCTTTAGATGGAAGTTCAAATTTTGTTTCTAAAATACCTTTTTATGGTACTTCTATAGCACTTATGGAAGAAGATCAAGCAAAAAGTGCTTTTATTTGCAATCTTGTCAGTCAAGAAATTTTTGCTTTTAGCGACAATCAAGCTTTCAAATCCAATCTTTCTAATCCAAAATACTCTCCTTTAACATCTAATCTATTTTCTACAATAGGTATAGTTGAAAAAATTTCACTTCGTCCAGAACTTCTTGGTTTTTTAACAAAAAATCAATTAAAATTTCGTTCTTTAGGTGCAACAGCCTTAAGTCTTGCTTATACTTCGTATTTTAGTTTTGTATTAATTCTTGGAGAAACACGAATTTTTGATACAGCAGGAGCTTTGATAATTCATCAAAATTTATATATAGAAAAAAATGAAAATTTCCTTCTCCTAAGCCAAGACAAGAAAATTTTTGATATAATCTTAGAATTTTTAAAAAATAATAGGTGAATATATGAATTTTGCAGATATTTTTTCAAAAATAAGAAGACAACAGCCTAGTACAAAAGAAGCACCAAATCATTGGGTTAAATGCCAAAATTGTCATGCTTTGATGTATTATAAAGAAATAGAATCTTGTTTTAATGTTTGTCCAAAATGTAATTATCACATGAGAATTTCAGCCAATGAACGCATTAAACTTTTAAGCGATGAAGGCAGTTTTGTTGAGTATAACGCAAATTTAGAAGCCATCGATCCTTTAAAATTTGTCGATAGCAAGTCCTATAAAAAACGTCTTAGTGAAGGTGAAAGCAAAACAGGTAGAAAAAGCTCTGTTATCAGCGGAGAATGTGAAATCAATGGCCTAAAAACCCAACTTGTTGTATTTGATTTTTCTTTTATGGGCGGATCTTTAGGTTCTGTCGAAGGAGAAAAAATTGTTAGGGCTATACAAAGAGCTATCACTAGCAAAACTCCTCTTGTAATCGTAAGTGCAAGCGGCGGGGCTAGAATGCAAGAGAGTACTTATTCTTTAATGCAAATGAGCAAAACTAGTGCCGCACTTAAACTTCTTAGTAAAGAAAAACTCCCCTATATTAGCATTTTAACTGATCCTACCATGGGCGGAGTGAGTGCTTCTTTTGCTTGGCTTGGGGATTTAATCATCGCCGAACCTGAAGCCTTAGTAGGTTTTGCTGGTGCAAGAGTTATCAAACAAACCATAGGAGCAGATTTACCTGAAGGTTTTCAAAAAGCAGAATTCTTATTAGAACATGGACTTATAGATGCCATAGTTGAAAGAGGGGAACAAAAACAATATCTTAGTGATGTGCTAAAATTTTTTAATGGAAAATAATTTGCAAGTTAATATCTTTTACATTCAAAAGAGTGATGAATTTAAAGCTTGGAGCGAAAAGTACTCCAAACTTATCTCTAAATACGCCACTTTAAAAGAAATAAATGTTTTTAATAAAAAAATCGCCTTAGCTCAAAATTTAAGTGCCATAGAAGCAAAAAAAAGCTATGAAGAAGCTTTTATGCCTTATAAAAAAGGCTATTGTATCGCTCTTGATGAAAGAGGAAAAGATCTTACGAGCATAGAATTTGCGAAACTTATCCAAGATAAAAATGAATTAAGTTTTTTTATAGGCGGCGCTTATGGTTTAAGAGAAGAATTTAATCAAAATTTGGATTTTAGACTATCATTAAGCAAACTTACTCTAGCACATCAATTTGTTAAAACCTTGCTTTTAGAACAAATTTATCGTGCATTTTGTATCAATAACAATCATCCTTATCACAAATAGAAAGTTTTAAAATGAAAAAAAATGAAATACAAAATTTCAAAAATATTTTAGAAGAAAGAAAAAAAGCCATCTTAGAGAATTTACAAAGTAACTCAAATGAAATCGAAGCTCTTCACAATAGCGTTCCAAGTGATAGTGTGGATTTTTCTGTTATAGAAACAGGTTCTCAGATTGACTTTGCTATCAGTACAAATCTCAAAAAAGAACTTATAGAAATCGAAGATTCTTTAGATAAAATCAAAAATGGTACTTATGGAATTTGCGAATCCTGTGATGATGAAATCGACTTTCAAAGACTAAAAGTCAAACCTCATGCAAGATATTGCATCACTTGCCGTCAAATTGCAGAACAAGGAAAAAAACATGAAAATTAAACTCTTCTTACTCGCAAGCTTTATTTATATAGCACTTATTTTTACCTTTGCTTGGCATTTAGAGCTAGGAAACTACACTCTCAATATCAGCACTTACACCTTTGAACTTCCTATTATGATATGGCTTGTTATTCCTTTGTTTGTTTATATGATTTTAGCTGTTTTACACATAGCATTTTACGGGTTTTTACGTTATTTAAAATTTAAACATTTTTTCAAAGATGCGGCCAAATTTGAATCTTATACTCAAGATTTGCTCCTTGAAAAAGATCTTAAAACTGCTTTTCAAACTAAAGAATTTAGAGCTGTAGCTCAACTTTTTAAAACCGTAAAAACACATGAAAAAATTCCACATTCACACAAAATCAACGAAATTTTAGATCTCATTGATGGTTTAAATAAAAACGAATTTTTTAACCTTAGTAAATTTAAACTTGAAAATAACAATACTTTGTATTTGCAAAATGAAAAAAATCATCTTAAAAATGATGCAAATTATGCTTATACTAAAGTTAAAAATCTCAACGAAATCAAAGATGAATTTGAAGAAATTGCTTTTAGCACCCTCATAGAAAAAGGCAATTATGAGCAAATTAAAAATGTAAAAATCCCTAAAAAACCTTGTCAAGTTCTTACACTTATCAAGCGTTTTAAAGAAGGAAATTTAGAACTTAGTATAGCAGAATACGAAGTCTTACTTTCGCATAACATATTGAACGAAAAAAACTATCTTGATGCAGCAAAACTAAGCACCAAGCTTTTAAATCCTGATGCTATTATCGGAATTTTTAATAAAATAAAAAATGAAAAAAGTGAGGCTTTAAAGGCGTATTTATATCTTTTGGCTGAATTTGGACTTTTGGATGAATTAAGAGAGCAAATTCACAATGATGATAAGAAATTTAATGATTTTAAAGCCTTTTTAACCTTGCGTGAAAAAAATATCAAAATCGATTTAAATCAACTTATACAATGATAGATTTTAATAAAAAACCTTTATTTTTAGCTCCTATGGCAGGTTTTTCAGATCTGCCTTTTCGCAATGTGGTAAAAAAATTTGGTGCTGATATCACCATAAGTGAAATGATAAGTTCTAATGCCTTAGTTTATGAGAGTTCTAAAACTTTACATATGCTAGAAAGAGCCGAGCTTGAAAATCCTTACATAGTGCAAATTGCAGGCGGAGATAAAGAAGTGTTAAAAAAAGCAGTACAAATGTTAAATGAGATGGATTTTGTTGATGGGATCGATTTTAACTGCGGTTGCCCTGTAAATAAAGTTGTTAAACAATGTGCTGGCAGTGCTTTGCTAGAAAATTTAGAACTTTTTACAAGCCTTGTAGGAGTGATTAAAGAAAACAATAAAAAAAGTCTTACAAGTGTGAAATTTCGCTTAGGATTTAATGAAAAATATCCCGAAAAAATGACTAAAATTTGCGAAAGTTTAGGCGTAGATTTTGTAAGCATTCATGGACGCACAAGAAAGCAACTTTATAGCGGAAAGGCTGATTATAATTCTATTGCCAAAGCTAAAGCAAGTGTTAAAATTCCTGTTATCGCAAACGGTGATATTAACGCACAAAATGCTAAAGAAGTTTATGAGATCACAAAATGTGATGGACTCATGATAGGGCGTGCGAGCGTGGGAAATCCTTGGATATTTTATGAAATCAAAAGTGGCAAAAGTGTGGATGAAAAACTCAAAAAAGAAATCATACTCACTCATTTTGATGAAATGATAAAACATTATAAAGATCAAGGAGTAGGTATTTTTCGCAAGCATTTACACGAATATTCTAAAGGACGCAAAGATGCTTCAGCCTTTAGAGACGAAATCAATCGCATAGAAAATATCCAAACAATGAGAAAAACTATAGAGGAATTTTTTTCAAGGTCTGTTTTACTTTAAAAAACTATTACACTTTTTAAGCTTTAATTTGCCTTGCATTTTTTTGATAAGCTAAGTTTTAAAAAATGGAAGGTAAGAAGTAGCTCAAATTTTAGAATTTATGAGAATTACAAAACACAAATTTATTATCCCTATCAAGAATATATAGCTGGGATAAAGATCAATGTGATCAATTTTGGAAAGACATTTTAAAAATAGGCTTAGATGATAAAGCTTGTCCACACTTTATAAGCTCTATTGTGTATATTAAAGATGATGTTTATCATCACAGCTCGGTTAAAAAACTGCTTATAATCGACGGACAACAAAGACTTATAACGCTTACTTTACTTTTAATCGCCCTAAGAAATATTACGGATAATTCTATTAACAAAGATGATTGCAGTGAAATATCTCATCAATCAATACACACAAACAAAATAAGATAAATATACTTACAGAAAACGATAAGGATAGTTTAATCTCTTTAATTGACAAAAATACAAGCACCTCATAAGATTTTTCTACAAGAATACAAAAAAATTATCATTAGCTTACCAGAGTATGAACTCCACAAGTAAAAAGCTTACTCAAAGTGATTTAATACGCAATTATATCTTAATGGACTTAGAGCCTCACATAAAAAATGAGGGCAAAATCCCAAATATAAACAATATTTACAAGAAATTTAAAACTATTAACCACTGGATTCACAGATTTAGAAAAATATAGCAAGCTTTATTGTGCTATAGCTTTTAAAAAAGAAGAGGATAAAGAGTTTTTATGATTTTTAAAAGCTAGAGGCTGAAGTAACTTATCTTTTTTATTAAAAATATATGATGATTACAAGCAAGAAAAACTTAACAAACAAGATCTCATTGCTATTTTTCAAACCTTAATTTCTTTTATCTTTAGAAGAGTAGTTTGTGAGGTAGGCACAGGTTCTTAAATAAATTTATTTGCCATACTTTTTAAAGATATAAAAGAAGAAGAATTTACAAAGTATTCAAGCTTCTTTATATGTCTTAAGGAACACTTCCGGATTTCCTAATGATGAGGAGTTTAAAGAAAAAATAGATATCAATAACTACACCATCGAGCAATATTATGCCTCAAAATATCACAAATTCTAAAACGTAGTAAGAAATGTTTGGGCAAGATTATGAAGAAATTCACGAAAAATACTGTCACACCTTAGGCAATCTCACGCTTATAGGATACAATAGAGTATTCTAATAAACCCTTTAAAGAAAGTCCTATTCGCCTCAATATTTTCTTAAAAGACTTAGAAACATTTAGCGAAAAAGAGATTAAAGAAAGAGTAAACAAACTTACCTCTTTAGTCTTGCAAATTTGGAGTTATCTAAAGCTAGATAAAGAAGTTTTAGCAAAATACAAAAAAGTTAAAGCAAGATCAAAGTAAAAAATATCACCTATAATTTAGATGATTTTAGCTACTTAAAAAGGCTGGGTTCAAGAGCTTTGTTTGAATCTTTTAAGGGCTGAAATTAGCACTTGATGAGGACATTAGCGAGGATATTTTAAGCTTTATATCTCTAAGTTTAATACCGCTTTACAGAGATTATCCCTTTAACAAATTCTTTAAAAATAAGCTTAAATATTTATTTAGACAAACTAGAAGAACCAAGAAAAATGGTAGAGATATATTAAATATTGGCGGAATAAACAGAAATTATCCTAAAAAATGCTTTTTATTTATATGATAGCCTTTGAAAAATTTTTCATTATCTACAAAGGCTTATCTTGCGAATCAAGCTTAAGCAAAAGCACTTCTATCTCTTGCTTTACACTGTCTTGATTTAAAATATCCAGTTTATCGCGTGTGATTTTCACAAAAATCGCATACTATTTTTTGTTTTTTGCTTGAAGCTTTTTTGCTTTAAATTCTTTTTTCAAACTAAGCACATCGCGAAAGAAAAATCGGACAAAGCCCCCCCCCCCATTTTGTTTTATAAGCTTTATTAAAGCAGATACTAATTTACAGCTTAAATGTTCTTTTATTTTTAAACTTTCTTTAAAGTCTGGCAAGCTCTCAAGTGGCAGGGGTTTTAAAGCCAGATTTTTAGTATAATTTTCTTTAAAGCTTTGCTCTTCTTTTTTATAATCTAAGGATTTTTATATAGCCCAAAAGGCTTTTTGAGTTTTGTATCATACAAGAGCCGAGCCTATATGAGAGATGATTTTGAATTCTTTGGATTGCGGTAAGGGTTTGCCCAGATTGTGTTAGGGGCTGGTCTTTTAATAAAGAAGCATAAAAAATTTTAAACAAGTCATTATTGGGTTGTTTTTTTAAAGCCATTTGACAAAAAAGCAAGGCTTGAAAAATGTTTTTATTATACAGGCTGATTTTACTTGCGACAAAGCTTATATAAGGATAATCTTTATTTGCAAAACGCAAATAAAGCTCAAATTGAGTTTTGTAAGATTACACGCCTTTAAAACAATACAACAAAGTCTCACAAAACTCTTCCATTCTTTCATTGATGATAATTTCAAGATATTTTTCTACTCTAGAAATTTGTTTTTGATGAAAAAACTCATCCATAAGCAAGATCCTACAAGCTGAGTTATTGCTGTCAAATTCTAAAGCTAGGTTTAAAAAATCCATTCTTTGCTTAGCAGAGGTTTTTTTAGCTAAATGATAAGAATAAATGCAAGTGGCGTATTTTTTTACATTTCTTACATTAATTCTATCCTTAGATGAAACTAAAAGACAAGAATTTAAAAGCTCTTTTGGCTCAAAAAGTCTGTTATAATTGATAAATTGTGTCTATCCTAAAAAGGTGGCAAAATAAGCAAAAGTAGAAAAATTGCTTATGATTTTTGCAGCATGCTTATCGCTTGAAAAAAGTATGACTTTAACCCTTTCCTTGTAAATAAAATGCTTGATGGTATAAATCACATAATCTACAGGAAAAATGTATTTTAAAAACACCGGATCAATAGATCTTCTAAAACCAAACTCTTCTACCACATCCCCTACTCTCATGTGAATAGCTACAAAAGAGCGTTGTTTTAAAGCAAGTGATTTAGCATTTAAAAGCATTTGTTTGTATGGAGCTTTAAAAGCTTGCCTTTTAAAGATTTTGCCAAATTCTTCTTTGTATTCTTGCTCGTTTAAGTCACTAATATGAGTTTTTGTAGCGATATAATAATTCATCACCCAAGACCCCCAAGCTTTTTTAGATGGGTTTTAAGCTCTTGAAGGCTTTTAAAACAAAGCGTATTTCCCTCTCTCCTACCCGGAAGAACATCAGAGTAATCATGTTCTTTTAAAAAATCATCTTCAAAAAGCTCTTTAGGTGAAATTTCTAGCAAATGGGGGATTTTACTCCAAACAAAACCGAATTTAAAGCCTATTTTTTAGCAAAATAAATTGTGCTTACAAAAGCACTCATCCTCGAACCAAATGCATCAGCCCTTCCTGCAATTAAATCTTGTATCGGGGTTTAAAGCACTTAAGATCAAAAAAATCTGGGCTTTCAAGCTTAAAATGATGGCAATTTATTTTACCTCCTAAATCGATTTTAAAAGTATCATCTAAAAGCTTTGGTTTATCTTTTAAATCAAGGCTTTCATCGTTGACTTTAAAGCTTATAAACTGCGTTCTATTTTCCATTGACTTGCATTAAAAAAGGGCTTTTAAATTCGATGTATTCTAGATAACAAGCTTCTTTAAAATATAAAGCTCATCTTTTTTTATCGTTGGTATTTGCATTAAATCTTGCATTTTATAAATCATTTAAATATTTCCTCAAATTCTTTTTTAACCCATGTATTATAAGAAGGGGTATCAAATTTTTTAAAGTTTAAATCTTGGGTATAAATTTGTTCTAACCCCTCTAAAAGCCCGCGACTGCCCCGCGTTACTACAAGTCCGTATTCGTTTTTTGTACCTAAAAAATCCCTTGCACAAGCAAAATCAGTACAAAGTATTTTTTTACCCAGTATCATTGCTTCAGCCAACACGAGGGATTGCCCCTCGTGTTGGCTTGAAAGCACGAAAAAGTCACTTCTTTTAAGGAAATTATAAGGATTAGAAACAAAACCGAGCAAAAAAATATATTTTTTTGCTCGACACCTCGAGATAAGTTTTTCTAAATTCGACCTTAAAGGACCCTCACCTAAAATCAAAAGCTTAGTTTCTGGGAATTTTTTATGAAAAGCCACAAAAGCTTCGATTAAACTGGTCTGATCCTTTTCTATACTAAGTCTTGCGATATTAATAAACACTTTATCCTTTTGGAAAAATTTTTCATATTTTTTATCTAAAGCAAGGTTTGATTTAGATAAAACCTCTTTTTCATTGATGAAATTATGCAAGGGGTAAAATTTATCCCTACCAATGCCATAAACTGGAGCAAGTTTTAAATTCTCTTCATTGGTTTGTTTTGAAACGCTTAAGAGCTTGTAAAATCTTTTATAAAGATAAAAAATTCCCTTTAAATAGGGGAATCTTTTATAAAATTCCCTTTGCATGTCATTATGCAAATAAATGATTTTTTTAGCCCCCGTTTTAGCATAGGCAAAAAGATAAGCAAAGTATCTATTATACCCATCATAATGGATGATATAATCAAACTCAGCCTCTCCGTAAAGTCTTTTAAATTCCCTTTGAAAAACTTTTTCAAAGATTTTTTCTTGTCCTTCATTGCTTCTTTGGATAAAAAATTCTTTCTCTATAAGCAAAGCTTGCTCACTAGCACTTAAAATAGCCGTTGAGACCTTTGGCAAAACTTTAAGTTTGTTTTGCACCTCTTTAAAAAGATGCATTCTCTCCTCGAAACCCTCAATGCCACTTTGCTCTATGGCTAAATGAAAACTGTATTTTTGCCTATCAACATTTGCAAGCAAATTTTTAAAAGCTGAGGTAATGCCATTTCCCATAAAAGCACCAGCAAAAAATAAAAGCTTAATTTTATTTTTTTGTGTCTTAAAAAGCCTTGTTTCATCATAACAGTCAAAGAAATAAAAATCAATAATTCTTTTTGCGCTTTTGCCATCTTCAAGCGGAAAAAATCTCTCCTTAAGATGGGTAAATTCGTACTCAAACTTAGAATGACCAAAATAACCTCTAAAAGTAGGAGCATATAAAAGCACTTTCTCACCCTCTTTCACGCCAAAATGCTTTCTTAAATCCTGCTTTTGTTTTAAAAAGCTTTGCTCTTCTTTAAAATCACCTAAGGTTAAATCACACCTTGCATAACCACTTATCAAAGCTTTTCCTTGATAAATCTCATCAATGTCATAATCTTTTAACAAGACATTTTGCATAAATTCATTTGGATTTATAATATGCGTGGTTTGTAAGAAATTTCTTTGTGTGTTATTGTGCTCCATAAAAGTTGTTTGAATGTATTTACCTAAGGTTTTTAAAGCCGTTCCGTGCCAAGTGTTTAGATAAAACTGATTTTCCTTGCGTATAAAATAACTTGGAAAGGTGGTGTTGTTAATAAGGTATTTTGCACTTGCTAGGTATTTAAAATAAAGATAACTTTCCCTTTGCACTAAAATAAGATTTTTAAGACTTTTAAACTCATCTTTAACAAAATCCGCACTTGATATTACCCAAATATGCATAAAATCTTTAAATCTTTCATCTTTTAATAAAGCTTTAAAAATCGCATAAGGATTGCAGCTCATAAGCCTTCCGTGAAAGCTTTCATAAAGTATGGTTTTTTCTTTAAGCTCTAAATTCTCATAAAAATAAGTATAAATGGCTCTTTTTTTAAAAGTAGCATTACTTAAGGCTTTAAAACCCTGGGCACTAAAATCATTTGCTAAAACATTTTGCGTGTAAGAAAAAGCTTTTAAAGCTTTTTTTGTTTCACCTGCTTTTTCTAAAACACTTCCAAGTCGGTAATACCAATCGGCTTTAAAAGTACTTTCTCTTTTTAAAGCCTCTTCATAGTAAAATGCAGCTTTTATAAAATTTTCTTGCCTTTCATAAGCAGCACCTAAACTAAAATGCGTCAAAGGTTTTTGATAGTTTAGCTCTAAAGACTTTTCATAGTAAATTTGCGCATTTTTAAAATCATAAAGCTTATCAAAACTTAATCCGATCTTAAAAAATAGCTCATCATCTTGTTTGTATTGGCTTTGTTTAAGATAAGCACGATTAGCAAAACCCCATCTTTGATATGTTTCATGAAAAACTCCTATACCTAGTTTTTCACTTTTTAAATCCTTATCGTATTTAATAGCCATTTCATAAGCTTTATAGGTTTTGTTAAAATACTCTTTTTCATTTTTTTCTAAGGCACAATTTTCATAATTAAAACCCATTTGATAGTAAAGATTGCTTAGCTCTTGCTCGTAATTACAGAGATTAATCGCTTCTTGATAAGATTGTGCTGCTTTTAAAAAATCATTCATCAAGGCTTGATTGTTAGCTAAATTAAAATACAAAGCAAAGCTTTCGCCTTTTGCCTTTAGCTCCTCTTGCAAATCAGCGATATTTTTAAAATGAAGTTCCCCTGCTTTAATAAAACTTAAATTCTTAGAATTCGCTTCTTTAGCTTGAAAAGAAAATTTCACATTCATAGGCTCTAAACTTAAGGCTTTGTTAAAATACTCCTCACTCTTAGTGTAGTTTTTTTCCTTGTAAAAACACATTCCCATTTTAAAGAAATTTTTTGCGTGTTTTGGATTTAAAAAACTTGCTTTTTCATAGAATTTAAAGGCTTTTTTATAGTCTTTATCAAGATGATAAAACCTCATAGCCCAACCATAAAAAAGATAAAAAATTAAACTTTTCATGACTTATTTTCCTTTTTAAAACTTAAATACTCGCTTACAAAATCTGCTCTTCATTAAAAAGGGCAAATTCACCCATTAAAAGTGGATATAAAAAACAAACATACATTTTAGAATTTATAATTTCTGAATTAGGAGTATCAAGCAAAGTATTATAATGTCTAAAATCCTTAGGCTCTCTCCAATCCTTGCCATAATTTTCACTCAAATAAAGCTCATAATTTTCCGGTGCTAAGTAATTTTTGCCAAAAAATTCGTATTCTATAAGCTTAAAAGGAGTATTTTTCCAAGCTTGATAATGCCCGTTGTGATAAAAGCCCATTTTTTCATAATGCACAAAAATGTCTATACAAACTCCATTAATATGGTTGATTACAAGATAATTTGGCACTTCATCGACGATGATGAATTTTTGATGATTTAAAATCAATTCTTTTATCCTTTTGAAATTTTCCCCAAAAACTCCTACATCAATGTCCTTATCATAAGAAATAAATCTTTTCTCACGCACACAAGCTAAAAAAGTCACGCTTACTAAAAACATTAAAATATCATAGGCTTTAAGCAAGGAATTTAAATCCCAAAGTGCTTCTTGAAAATTTTTTGAAGTGATTTTTCGTGTTTTATAAGATTTTAAAGGGAGCTTGTGTTTTTTTATGCATAAAAACAAACTCTGCTTTAAATATCCTTTAACCTTATCATAATCCCTAACTTTCATAGCCCCAAAAGAAAGCGATTTTAAAAGCTCTTCTTCCTTTAAAGCAAACGGGGCTTTGTTTTTGTATTTTTCAAACAAAGCTTCTAAAAATATCATTTCTTTCTCTGTTTTTACTCTTTTGCTAAGCTCTATCCAAGTTTTAAGCCTTTTAGAATGCAAAAGGCAAAATTCTAACAACTTAAAGGCTTCATTGTTTTTTCCTAAAGCACTTAAAATTTCACTTTTTAAATAAAAAGCGTCGATATTTTTACTTGTTTTTTGCAAATATTTTTCTATTAATTCTAAAGCTTTTTTAGAATCTGTAAAATAAAACTCAATGAAAACACAAAGTAAGCGGACTAAAAAAAATTCGCCCTTTGTTTGTATGAAAACTTTTTTTACTTTAGCTTTAAAAGTCATTTTTAATTCTTTGTAAAAGTTCGCTTGTGGAAATATTTTTTGTCCTAGGAAGATAAATTATCTCGCAAATATCTTTTAAGTCATCAAACTTACCCTGCCAATCATCGCCCATTATAAAATATCTGCCTCATAGCGAAGTAAATACTCTCTTTTAAGCTCTAAAGCCTCTTCTAAAAAGACGCTATTGACGCATTTTAAAGAAGATAAGATACACGCTCTTTCTTTTTCATTAAAAAGCGGGTAGCGACCTTTTTTTGAAAAATTAAGCTCATCACTTGAAACCCCTACAAAAAGCTCATCACCAAAATTTGAAGCCCTTTGCAAAAGCTTTAAATGTCCAAAATGAAATAAATCAAAGGTCCCAAAGGTTAAAACCCGCTTTCTGTTTAAAGTCATAATTTTTCCTTAAAAAATTCAAAATACAATGTATAATTTAACAAAAAGAAAAAAACAATTAGTAAAGATAAAGCTTAAAAATTTTCATTTTAAGCTTAGATTAAAGTATAAAAAATTTTGTTTTTTATACTTTAAAAGGCTCTTAAAAGTTAAAAAAAGGTTTGGCAAGGCTTTTGTAAGGTTAAGTAAGGATTAGCTAAAAAAGGATTTTCTTAAACTTTAAATTTGTTTCATTTGCAAAAGCTTTTTTAAAGCTAATTTATCTAATCCTCCTCTAAAGTCCTTATAATCAAACTCTTAGGCAAATTAAAATGTTCTATGAGTTCTTTTTCTTTTTCTCTCATCTCTCCATTGTCTACTTCATGATCAAAGCCTAATAAATGAAGCATAGCATGTATAAAAAGCAAACTTACTTCTTCTTCATAACTATGTCCTAACTCTTTAGCTTTCTCTTTTGCCAAATCTACATTAATCACAACAGAACCTAAAGGGAGTTTTTCATCAATATTTTCAAGTGGAAAGGAAAGTACATCAGTAGTTTTATCTTGTTTTCTTTGCTCTAAATTAATTTCTTGCATTTCTTTATTATCTACAAAGATAAGTTCAACATCTTTAGAACTTAAAAAAGAAGCTATAGATTCTAAAAACTCACATTTTTCATTGCTTAATATCATAAACCCTGCTTTATCAAATGGTATAAATTTTCTATTTCTTCATCATCAAAAATTGCACAATTTTTACTGCTATAAAATTCTCTTAATTTTTTCTCTTCAAACTCAAACCCTAAAGCACATTGTGAATGTGAAGGTAAAAAAGCTCTTAATAAAGTAATGGGATTTTTAATTTTCTCATCACAAGCAAAACAAATAAATTCTTTATGCAATCTCCCTTCGAATTCCAAAATTTTTAAATAAGCATCGACAATAACACGCTTTGGATTTTGTTTTTCAAACCTTTTTACGCACTCTTTAAGTAAATCAAAATAAAAATTATCAAGCTCTTCTACATCTTTTAAATGTTTATACAAAAGACGAATAAACTCTTGCCAAATTAGCATTTTACCTCTTTGCATGATCCACAAAAAACCTAAATGTAAAACATCTTTAAGTCTTGGCAAAAAAATAGGATTTTCCTCTAAAGCAAAATCGATTTTATAACCACTTAAAATACTAGAATGCCTAAGCCCATAAAAACGATAAGCTTTAACAAGCATTTTAGGACTTAAAATATAAACAATTAAATCCTCATCTTTAACTTTTTGAGTATGAAGTATAAAACCTTGCATTAAACAATTTCAATGCCATAAACTCGAAGTAAATCAAAGGCAGAAATTTCTAATTTTTCATCAAAACTTGCACTTAAATTTTGAAGAAAAACAATCCTTGCATTGGGCTTAGCGCTAAAAGTTAAAATGATATTGCAAAACACACAAATATGAGAAACAATCCCTGCAAAATGAATTTCTTCATAATCGCTTTTTTGTATAAAATTAGCTAGTTCTAAACTACCAAAGGTGTTTTTATGAAAAATTTTATGAGCTTTTTGTAAAAAAGGCTCAAATTCCTTTGGCATTTGCCAACCCAAGCTCTCTTTAATACAATGTTTTACAGGTAAATTTAAACCTTCTTTGCTTTGTAGATAATGTTCATCATGCGTATCATAGGTTAAAAGTAAATGCGTGTTATTAAAATCGATTTGATTTAAGGCTTTAAGAATATTGTCTTTGATTTTCAAAGCCTTATCAAAACCTAAACTTCCATCGATAAAATCATTTTGATAATCCACTAAAACAAAAGCTTTTTTCATACTTTTACGCCTTTTGAAGCCAAAAACTCTCCGTATGTAGATTGGCAAAAGCGGTTTTTAAACTTGTAAAAAGCTTGGGATGATCTTTTTCTAAATTTGCTAAAAGCTGTTTAGCTTCTTCTCTAGCGTGTGGAAATTTTACATTTTTTTCGCTGAGTTTCATACCAGGACAAAACTCATTTCCTATCACACTAAGTTCATTTTGCACTGCATTATCTCTAAGTTGTCTTTCACGCACAAAAATCAAAGGGCGTATCACAGTTATACCGCGTTTACTTTGATAAATAGGTGCCAAAGTTCTTAAAGCTCCATTGTGAATAAAATTCATAAAAAAGCTTTCTGCTGCATCATCTAAATGATGCGCTATAGCAAGCTTATTAAAACCTTGTTCAAGAGCATAAGTATATAAAGCTCCACGACGCATTCTTGAAAAATAACTACAAAAACTTGAATTTTCTCTTATAGTATCGCCTGAAACTTCATAGATATTTGAATCAAGCACGCTATGTTTAA
The DNA here is from genome assembly GCA_000163995.1 of Campylobacter jejuni subsp. jejuni 414. Lineage (GTDB taxonomy): Bacteria > Campylobacterota > Campylobacteria > Campylobacterales > Campylobacteraceae > Campylobacter_D > Campylobacter_D jejuni_A. The sequence goes on from CM000855.1 coordinate 169,847, forward strand.
TGCCATGTTCTTCACAATGTGCATGAAGATGAGAATAATCCTCACCCATACCATAACTTAAAGTTACCGCTTCAAGTTCAAATTTAAAAGGAGCGTGTGCTTGCATACGATTTAAAAGATGGACTAAAGCCAAAGAATCTTTTCCACCGCTAAGCCCTAAAAGAACTCTATCTCCATCTTTAATGAGTCCAAATTTGGCATTGGCTTGTGCAACTTGGCGTATGAGTTTTTTACTAAGATTTATCATAATTTCTCGCACATTTTAAGTACAAAATTGGCTGAAATTTTAGCTGAATTGATCACAAATTCATCAAAATCAAATTCAGCCTTTTCTCCTGCTTTATCGCTCATAGCTCTTAAGATAAAACAAGGTACTTTTAAAGCATTACAAACTAAAGCCACACTTGCACCTTCCATTTCACAAGCATCGGCGTTGAAAATTTCTCTGATTTTTACTTTTTTTGCTTCATCGCAAATAAACTCATCGCCTGTTGCAATAATGCCTGCAAGAAGTTTGATATTTAATTCTTTAGCAACTTCTAAGGCAAGATTATTTAATTTCTCATCGGTTTTGATAAAAATTTCATTGCCTGGAACAAAACCTAAAGGATGTCCAAAAGCAGTGATATCAAGATCGTATTGTGCCAATTTTGTAGCGTAAAGTAAATCACCGATTTCAAGCTCAGGATTAAAAGCACCTGCAACTCCAGTAAAAAGCAACACTTGTGCGCCAAATTTTTCTATCATCACACTTGCACTAAGAGTAGAATTTACCTTGCCAATTTTAGAATACGCCAAAATAAGTTCATGATTTTTATAGTTTGCAAAATAGTAAGTGTTATTAGCGTGTTCTATTTTCGTATAATCTTTCAGTGTTTCAAGTAAAGGAGTAATTTCTTCACTCATAGCTCCTAAAATTGCTATTTTCATCATATAACCTTTAAAAATTCATCAATATCATTCATATTTGTTAAAGCATAAGTTTCTTTTGAAGTGATTTTTTTATTCAAACCCTTAAGCACGCTTGCACCAAATTCTATGAAATAATCCACTTCATTTTCACACGCCTTAATGCTTTGTTTATAAAGCACAGGAGAGATAAGCTGTGCTTTTAAAAGCTCAAGTGCTTCTTCTTTGCTTGTATAAATTTTGGCATTTGCATTAGAAAGCACGGCTTTAAAATTTGGTTTTAATACCTTTTCAAGTTCCATATAAAGCTTAGTAGAAGCATTTTCTAAAAGCGGACAATGACTTGCTACGCTCATATTTAAAAGCATTGCTCTTTTAGCTCCTGCTTCTTTAAATGCACTTTCATAACTTGCTAAATCAGGTTTTAAACCTGCTACGACAATTTGTGCATCACAATTATAATTTGCAGCAAAAATTTGCTTGTTTTCTTTTTGTGCTTTTTGACAAAGCTCTTCAACCTTTTCATCGTCAAGTCCTAAAACCACCATCATACCTGCTTCAAATTTTGCACAATCTTCTTGCATAAAAAGCCCTCTTTTATTTACTAAAGAAAGAGCTTCTAAAAAATCAAAAGCACCATTTACAGCTAAGGCTGAAAATTCTCCTAAAGAATGACCCAAAGCAAATTTTGAACTTAAATCAGGTTTTTTTCAAGTAAAACAGTATAAGCCATTAAAGAATTTAAAACAATGGCAGGTTGAGTAAATTGACTTTGATTGAGTTTTTCGTTTTCTTCAAAAAGCAAATGCTTAAAATCAATCTTGCAAAAATCACTTGCATTTTGAAGGAGTTCTTTAGCTTTTATAGAGTTCTCATAAAAATCTTTTCCCATACCAAGACTTTGTGAGCCTTGACCTGGAAATATAAATGCAGCATTCATTAACGGCAACCGCAACCACCACCACAGCAACCGCCACCATGTCCGTGTCCATGACCACTTCCACAACTATGGCTTCCTGCGATAATACCTGTAAGAATTTCATCTTCACTCGCAGCTCTAGCATCTACAATATTTAAAGAAAAAAGCAAATCACGGCCTGCATAAGGGTGATTGTAATCAATTGTTACATCATTTTCACCAATTTCTTTTACGGTTACACGAACGGTTTCACCATTTTCACCTTCTCCAAAAAGTTCCATACCTATTTTTAAATCAATACCTGCAAATTGCTCTTTTGGTAAAGTCTGAACTGCATTTTCATCATACTTACCCAAACCTTTTTCTTTTTTAATTACTACATCAGCATTACTTGGACAATCAAGCTTCATTACTTCCTCCTCCAAGCTTTCTAAAATCTGACCTTTACCTAAAATAAAAGAAATAGGTTGAGAATATAAATTTGATTCTAAAACTTCATTCGTATTTGCATCTTTTAGTTCGTAAAACATCGAAACTACGCTATTTTTTTCTATAGCCATTTTATCTCCTTAATTTATTTTCTATTAGGCGAAGCTTTTGCTTCAGGTGAATTTGGATAATTAGTTTTTAAAGCTTTATAAAAACCATTTGCCGCTTTTGTATCACCTGTTTTATCTAGTGAAATCGCAGTATGATATAAAAGTTTTGGGAAATAATCTCCCTTTGTACTCAAAGAAGAACTTTTTTTATAATAAACAATTGCATTATTGTATTTTTTTTGCTTATACTCAATCTCCCCTAACCAAAAATTTGCTCTTGCGGGTTTATACTGCTTTGTTATGAGAAAATTTAATTTTGCTTTGGAATCTTCAAAAGCATTTTTATCAACATCTTTTATTGCTAATTCTAAAATTTCATTATTTTTTTTCTTTTTTCCAAGATTCATCAATTTGCTTTACTTTATCATCTTGGGTGCTATTGTTTTCAATAGTATTATTTACATCTGCAGCAACAATAGTAGGAGTGGTTTTAATACTTAAATTTGCATCATTTAATTCATTTTTAGAAACATAATTTGCATTAATAGCATCTACTAAAGAACTAAGTTCAGCTAAAACTTTTTTTACTTGTTTATTATTAGCTTCTTGAATTTTTCTACTTTCTTCAACATAAACTTTTAATTTTTGAATTTCACTAGTAAAATTATTTTCAATATCTTGACTGCTCTTTTCAACTTGAGTTAATCTAGAATTTGATTTAGCATATTGAGAATTTACACCTTCTAAAGTGCTTTGCAAACCCTCAATTCTTTCATCAATTTCATTAATCCTAGCATTTATTTGTATATTTTCATTATTTAAACTATCTAATTTTTCTTTAAATAATTTTTCATTTGAAGTTAAACCATAAGAAGAATCGCTTGTTATATCTCCTGCACCAAAAGCTGAGCTTTCTGCATAAAGTAAAGTAGCTCCAAGAAGAGCTACTGTGAATATTTTTTTCATTAATTATCTTGATAATTTAAATTCAGCACGTCTGTTTTGCGCATCGCAAGCTTTAGTTTTTTCAGTGCACACAGGATTTGTTTCTCCGTAGCTTTTAACAGCAATTCTATCAGCATTTACACCTTTAGCAATCAAAGCTTCTTTTACAGCTTTTGCTCTTTTCAAACCTAGAGCTTGATTGTATTCATCCGTTCCCCACTCATCGCAGTTTCCTTCAACAGTAATATTTACACCGCTTACCTCAGTGTTAAAGATATTAGCATTTGTGCTTACAACATTTTGCATATCAGGACGAATGTTGAATTTATCAAAATCAAAATATACCTTATTCAAAGTATCATTAAGTTGAGAAATTTGTGAATCAATATCCCAACCATCTCTTCCGCCTGAACCGCGATTTGAATCAACACTACTATCACTGCTTACACTAGTGCTTTTTGTGCTACAACCACTAATAATAACTGCAAGAGCTGCAATCGAAGTAAAAAGAATTTTTTTCATTTATGACCTTTCAAAGTTAATAAATTCTTACTATTATATCTAATTTTTAATTAATTTTAACCTAAAATTGAAATTTTTACCAATCAATTGATTGAATTTTTCCAACTTTAAGAGGAAAATAAAAAGTCTTATTTGCATTTACACGAATAACACCCAAAGCACTTTGCGCACCTAAATATTTGATAAATACTATACTTCCACCATCACTAGAAAATCTTGGAAATAAATTTTTTCCATTTGCTGTAAGTTGACGAATGTAATCACTATTAATTGACATCAAGTAAATATTAAAAACACCCACTTGATTTGGCTCACGACTTGAATAAACCAAAAAATCTTTATAAGTCGAAACAGCTGAATTATTTCTGCCATGAAAAACAACCTGTTCAGCACTATTACTATTTAAATCTTGCATAAAAATGTTAGGATATCCTAAGCGATCACTTACGAATACCACTTTGCTATCATCTGACCCAATAAAATTTCCATTAACATCAATACCAGAATAATTAGTTAATTGTCTTAAATTCTTAGTATTTAAATCATACAAATAAACATCAGGCTGATCTTTTGGAGCCATAGTAACAAGTAGTTTACTTCCATCTGCGCTTACATCACTTGCTACAACCATACCGCCACTTGATAAAACTTTGCTAGCTTTATTGGTATTTAAATCATAACGGTATAAAGTCGGCTTATCATAATCGTAAGCTGTGTAATAAAATAAAGTTTGTTCTTTATTTCCCCATTTTGGAAATAAATTAAGCCCACCATCAACAATAATCTTTTGATAAGTTAAAGTATAATCAGTCATAATAATTTGACTTTTTTTAGAGCTAGAATTTCTCGCAATCAAAATTTTATGATCCATCCAATCAACAGGTGCAAGTCCCAAAACATTTACAGAAGCTTTAACGCTTTTATGCGCCAAAAATGGATATTGCTCCAAACCATTTAAGGTATAAGTTTGCTCTGACTTATTAGAACCACCAGCTTTTATTTTTACATTTAAGCTCAAAGTGTTACCATTTTTATTTAAAACATATTCAAAAGTATAATTACTTTCCTCAGCTGCATTAGCAACAACTTCAAAATTTGAACTTACTTTTAAATCATTAACAATGATATTATAAAAGCTTTTCTTTAAATTCTCATCACTTAAATTTGAATTGTCTTTAACGATAATCTTTGGCAAAACTATACCAGAATTAACAATATCAATCACCGGATCTTCTGCCCAAAGAGTTCCTAAAAAGACTAAAAAAATTGCTAAAATTTTTTTCATTTTTTTCTCCTAATCAATTTTAACTTTTGCCTCATCTCTTAAATTCATGGTAATGCTTATATTTTTATTTTGCGGAGGATAAGTAATAAATTTACCTTTTTGGCTTTCTAGAAATTCAGCCACTTTAGCATCATATAAAGGATTTCCACTTTTCTCAACTGAAGTATAACCAAATTTTCCATTTTCATCAATAAAAATTTTTACCTTAACAGAAATTTTTTCACTATTTGGGTAATACTGGGTCCATCTTTGAGTGATAATACGCACAACCTTCCCTAAAAATTCATCATAAATTCCAATTTTTTGTGCCTTTGTGCTTTCACCTTGCATAGAACTTTCTTCTTGAAGTAAACTGTCATTGAGTTGTTTTACAAGTTCAGAAGCTTGAGGTTTTGGAGCACTAGAAACTCCTGATTTAGCACTTGATTGAATTTTTGTGGTTTTTTCTTCTTGTATTTCTTTGATATTTCCAAAAAGCTCATTAAAATTACTCGCCTTTTGGTCAATATCTTCAGTTTTAACTGTTTTATTTGTAGTCTGGGCAAAAAGCTTTTCTATATCAACTTGTTCTGTTGGCTTTTGAATTTCTTTAAGAGTGTTGTTTTGAGTAATAAGTTGTTTTGATGGTTCAGCAAGTTCGATATCCACAAAACTATCTTTTATATCGGTATATTGTATGGCGGGTTCAACCTCACTTATAAGTCTAAAAAAAACAAGAATTATTATACTAATGTATATTGCTAAAGCAAGTAAAAATGAATTTAAATTGCTCAAACCATAATTTTTCATGATTATTCAGTCTGTAAAGCAACTTTATTAAATCCTAAATTTTTTACACTTCTTAAAACTAAAATAACATCATCGTATTTTAAACTTTTATCAGCGCGTATAAAAACCGGATCTTCGGTGTTAAATTGTGCTTTTCTTTGAGCGAGATTGTCAGCAAAACTTATAAAATCATATTTTTCTTGATTTAAAAAAATTTCTTTTTTTGCATTAATACTGATAATTAAGCTTTTAACAGTTGGAGCGCTAGTATTTTTTTGACTACCTTGTGGAAGATTAATTTTTTCCTCATAAGTAATGCTTGGGGCTGTTACCATTAAAATCGCAAGCAAAACAAGCATAATATCCACTAAAGGTGTGATATTAAGCTCAGGTTTTTCATCATCAAATGGCATTTTCAACCTTATTTACTAGAACTTATAACTTTTATCTCACTATCAATGATGCTTAAAAGTTCAAAAGCTTTTCTTTTAATGATGAGATGAAATGTATAAGCAGGAATTGCTACTAAAATACCACAACCTGTAGCAACTAAAGCTTCACTGATTTTAGGAGCTATAATGCTTAAAGAATTTTGAGTTCCAAGTCCACCAAAGGTTTCAAGTATAGAAATAACTGTTCCAAAAAGGCCTATAAAAGGTGAAGTTGAAGCTATGATACTAAGCCAAGTAAGTCCAGTAGAAGCACGGCGACTTGCTAAATTTTTATAGATTTCTAAATGATTTAAAGTTGTATCATTACACTTTCTTAAAATAGAATCAGTATGACTTAAATCTTTCTCACCTAAAAGCAAAATTTCTAAACTTTCTTTTTCTTTACTTTTCCATGTAGCTAAATAAGTCAATTTAGCAAATAAAATACTAAATGCTAAAATAAAATATAAAGAAAGCCACAATAAAACTATGTAAGTAATTATACTTGAGCTATTGAAAAAATGAAATATAGCTTCAAAATTCATTAATGCATCCTTGCATTATCAAGTTTTGAAAAAGTTGCCGCTAAAGCTACATTATCAGAACTCATAGATTTAATCAAATCTTTTGCTTGGGCAAGATTTTTTTCAATCTCACTTTCATTACTTCCGCAAACCCAAACTGCACCTTTTGCCAACACACAAATTTTATCCTCATCTACCTTTACATGTCCCGAATCAATGGCGATTAATTCATGATTTAAATCAGCTTTTTCAATATCAATTACCCCAGATTTTAAAGAAGAAACTAAAGCAGCATGTCCTTTAAGCACTCCAAATTCTCCTTCGCTACCTGGAAAAGTAACAGATTTTACTTCTCCTTGATAGATTAAACCTAAAGGTGTAACTATTTCGAAATTAATCAAATCATTCATAAAATTAACCTTTTAATTTATCCGCTTTTGCAATAGCTTCATCTATATTTCCAACCATATAGAAAGCATTTTCTGGTAAATGATCATATTTACCTTCTAAAATTCCTTTAAATCCTGCTATTGTATCTTCAAGGCTTATATATTTTCCTGGGCTACCTGTGAAAACTTCCGCAACAAAGAAAGGTTGTGATAAGAATTTTTCAATCTTTCTTGCTCTTTCAACTACAAGTTTATCTTCTTCGCTAAGCTCATCCATACCTAAAATTGCAATAATATCTTGCAAATCTTTGTATTTTTGAAGTACTGATTGAACACCACGAGCAACTTTATAATGCTCTTCTCCGATGATATTTGGATCAAGCATTCTTGAAGTTGAATCAAGAGGATCTACTGCAGGATAAATACCTTTTTCAGCAATAGCTCTATTTAAAACCGTTGTAGCATCTAAGTGAGCAAAAACAGTTGCTGGAGCTGGGTCAGTTAAGTCGTCTGCTGGAACATAAACAGCCTGAACTGAAGTGATTGAACCTTTTTTAGTTGAAGTAATTCTTTCTTGGAATTTGCCCATTTCACTAGCTAAGGTTGGTTGATAACCAACAGCTGATGGAATTCTTCCTAAAAGCGCTGACATTTCAGAACCTGATTGTGAAAATCTAAAAATATTATCAATAAACATGAGTACATCAAGTTCCATTTCATCTCTAAAATACTCAGCCATTGTTAAGCCTGTTAAAGCAATACGATTTCTTGCCCCCGGTGGTTCGTTCATTTGTCCATAACATAAGGCAACTTTATCTAAAACATTGCTTTCTTTCATTTCATTATAAAGGTCATTTCCCTCACGAGTTCTCTCGCCAACACCTGCAAATACTGAATAACCGCTATGTTTAAAAGCAACATTGTGAATAAGCTCCATAATAATAACAGTTTTACCAACACCTGCTCCACCGAAAAGCCCTACTTTACCACCTTTTGCATAAGGAGCAAGTAAATCTACAACCTTAATTCCTGTTTCAAAAATCTCACTTTTTGTGCTTTGCTCTTCAAAAGCTGGTGGATCTCTATGAATCGCCCATTTCTTATCAAAAGAAATTTCTTCGCCCTCATCAATTAAATCACCTGTAACATTGAAAATTCTTCCTAAAACTTTTTCACCAACAGGAACGCTAATAGGAGCACCCAAAGCTTCAACTTTTAAGCCTCTTACCAAACCGTCTGTCATATCCATAGCAATAGTTCTAACTCTATTATCTCCTAAATGAGCTGCTACTTCTAAAACAAGTTTATGTTTTTTTCCTTCGCTTTCAAAATTTACAACAATTGCTTCATTAATTTGAGGTAAATAGTCGTTAAAATCTACATCAACAACTGGACCCAATACCTGTGAAATAAATCCTTGCATTATTTATCTTCTCCTTAAATTTTACTATTTCATTGATTCAACACCACTGATAATTTCTATAAGTTCAGTGGTAATAGACTCTTGTCTTGCCTTGTTATAAGCTAAATTTAATTGTTTCACTCTCACTTTTGCATTATTGGTTGCATTATCCATAGCCTGCATTCTAGCGCTATGTTCTGCCGCTAAAGAATCAATTAACGCATAATACATATTATACTCAAAATATGTTTTCATTAAATCTTCCAAAAGCTCAGTTCCTTCTGGTTCAAGCTCTAAAAGAGAATTATGAGTCTGTTCGATACTCTTTGGTTCAACTGGAATAAGATGATTAATTTTAAGCTCTTGAGTAATCATATTTTTATAACCATTATGCACTAAAATTACTTCATCCGTATTTCCATTTAGAAAATCATCTACAGCAGTATGAATTACTTCACATGCTTTCTCATAATCAGGACTAGAACTAAGATGAAAATACTTCTCTAACAATTCTACTTTTTGAAAATTAAAATACTCAATTCCGGTTTTACCTATAGCTCTAAGACGAATATTGATATTTTTTACTTTATATTCTTTTAGCATTTCACTTACTGCTTTTAAAGTTTTAACATTAAAACCGCCACACAAACCTTTATCTGCAGTAATAAATATTAAATCTACGGTTTTAATTTGTTCTTTTTTATGAAACAAAGATAAACGCGTATCATCTTCATTGTGAACAATTTTGTTAATTTGAAATGAAATTTCACTCAAAATTTCATCGATTTTTTGTGCATAAATTTTTGATCTTTTAGCTGCTTCTTCTGCTTTTTTCAGTTTAGCAGTAGAAACTAATTTCATAGCATTAGTCGTCTTTTGTGTATTGTGAACACTTTTAATTTTTCTTTTAATTTCTTTTAAATTAGACATAAAAGACCTTATAAATGATTTGCTTTAAACTCATTAATGGCTTTAGCTAGCTTTTCTTCTAATTCAGAATCTAAAGCTTTTTTAGAACGAATTTGCTCAAAAATATCTGGATGTTTTGATTCAATAAAAAGATAAATTCCATCTTCAAATTCCTTAATCTTAGAAACAGCAATATCATCTAAGAAGCCTTTAGTTCCTGCAAAAATTAAAACCACTTGTTTTTCAACACTAAGTGGAGAATAAGGTGGTTGTTTTAAAAGCTCAACCATTCTTTGACCGCGTTCAAGTTGCTTTCTACTTGCTTCATCTAAATCACTTGCAAATTGCGCAAAAGCCTGAAGTTCTCTATATTGAGCAAGATCAAGTCTTAATGTACCTGAAACCTGTTTTGTAGCTTTTATTTGAGCAGCACCACCTACACGAGATACTGATAAACCAACGTTAATTGCAGGGCGAATTCCTGAGTTAAACAAATCAGTTTCTAAGAAAATTTGTCCATCAGTAATTGAAATAACATTAGTTGGGATATAAGCAGAAACATCTCCTGCTTGTGTTTCAATTATTGGTAACGCTGTTAAAGAACCTGCACCCAATTCATCATTTAGCTTGCTTGCTCTTTCAAGCAATCTTGAATGAAGATAAAAAACATCCCCTGGATAAGCTTCACGACCTGGGGGACGGCGTAAAATTAAAGACATTTCACGATAAGCTACAGCATGCTTACTCAAATCATCATAAACAATTAAAGCATGTTTTGCATTATCCCTAAAAAATTCACCCATGGTTACACCGGTATATGGAGCTAAATATTGTAAAGCTGCAGAATCTGAAGCGCCAGCATTTACAACAATGCTATATTCCATAGCACCATGTTCTTCAAGTCTTTTAACCACTTGTGCAACTGTACTTTGCTTTTGTCCAATTGCAACATATATACAGATAACACCCTGACCTCTTTGAGATATAATAGTATCAACAGCAACAGTAGTTTTACCTGTTTGTCTATCACCTATGATAAGCTCTCTTTGGCCACGACCAATTGGTACAAGTGTATCAATAGCTTTAATTCCTGTATGCAAAGGCTCGTGAACGCTTTTTCTAGCCATGATACCTTTTGCTTTTTCTTCAACAAAACGATATTCATTAGTATTAATTACACCTTTAGCATCAATTGGTTCACCTAAAGCATTTACAACACGACCAATTAAAGCCTCACCTACTGGAACTTTAAGTAATTTTTTAAGTCTTTTTACAGAAGCACCTTCTTTTAAACCCTCTCCTTTTCCAAGTATAACAATACCTACATTTGACTCTTCAAGGTTTAAGGCCATTCCTTTATCGCCATTTTCAAATTCTACCATTTCTCCAGCCATAATATTCTTAAGTCCATATACCTTAGCAACACCATCAGCTACAGAAATAATCTTTCCTGTTTCTTCAATTTCAAGATTTAAATCAAAATTTTCAATTCTTTCTTTAATTATTGAACTGATCTCATCAGCTTTAAATTTCATTTACTTTTTCTCCTTAGATAATTTTCAGTATATATTCGTTTAGCTTATTTTGAAAAGCTTTCATAGAAAAAGAAAGTTTATAACCTAATTCTTCTAATTCTATTTTAACACTATTATCTTGACTGATTTTATTATTTAATTTAATATTTGCATCAAATTTTTTGTTAAGTTTTGTTTCAAGATCTTTAAGACTCTCTTGACTCAGATTCTCTTTAGAATATACAATACCAACAAAAATATTTTCTTTAAAAGCCCTTTGTCTTTCAAGCTCTTTAACTATCTGAGGAATGCATTTTAATCTTGAATTTTCAATCAAAAGTCTTAAAAAATTTTGAAAACTAGAATTCTTAATATCAAAAAAAGAATCAAGAAATTCTATCTTTCTTTCTTTTCTAATTTCGTGAGATTCTATAATATTTTTAAATTTTGGTAAAACAAAAGCAGAATTTAAAATACACAAATTCTGATAAAAATCATTTATATCGGCTCTTGAAGCTATTGCTTTTGCATATCTTCTTGCAATTATATTTTTCATATTTAAGACACCTTCTTCATCATAAGTTCTATTATTTCACTCTGTTTTAATGTCGTATTTGGATCGGCAAAAATTTCATTTAAAGTATCCGATACTAATTCTTTTTCCATTTTTCTAAATTCATAATCTTTTTGCTCTTCAAAATGTTTTTGAAGTAAATCCAACTCATCTTGAGTTTCTTTCTTAATATTTTGAACTAAAATTTCAGCTTCTTTTTTTGCTATAACTAAAGCAGCAGTAGCATTTGCTTTGGCTTCTTCAAGTTTTTTCATTGTATCTAATTTCTTAGCTTTACTTTCTAAAAGTTTTTTTTGAATTTCATCAAGCTTAGAAGAAATTTTTACAATACGATTTTTGTAAAAATTTTTAAATGGAGTTGCAATAAAATAATACAATATAGCCACAAAAATTAGAAAATTAATAGTCCTTGGAATAATATCATATTCTCCGCTACCATTTGATGCACCAAAAGCATATAAGGGTAGAATAAAAAATAACTTACTCAACTCTCCCCCCCCCTATTAAATTTTCTTTATGTTATTTTGCAAAGCTTGCTTAAACTCAGGTAAATGCATTTTTAAATGTTCTTGTAATTCTTGTTTTTGAACAGCTAAATCTGCATAAAAACTGGCCATACTTCTTTCTAATTCTTCTTTTTTACTTCTAAGAATTTGCTCCGCCTCTTCTTTAGCACTAGCTATAGCACTTTGTTTAATTTTTTGAATTTCTTTTCTAGTGTTAATATGAATTGTTTCTAACTCATCATTTACACCTAAAACTTCTTGAGAATTTTCTTTTACCTTATTCTCATCATTTTTTATAGAATCATTTCTTTCATCCATAAATTTCAAAAGTGGCTTATATAGCATACTGTTTAAAATAACTACCATAGCTAAAAAAATAGCTATGGTAGCAAGTATCATAGAAGGATGCATATCTTCAAACATAACATTTCCCCTTTTTAGAATTTTCTAAGGGCTATTTTACCATAAAAAACTAAGATTTTGGTTAAAGCTTTTCGAGCATTTTGATTAGTTTTTTAATTTTATCTATATTTTCTAAATGAATTACAAAATCATTGTTTTTATTTTTACAATCAAATCCAAGATGATTTAGTATTTGTTTTAATTTTTTTATTTCATCTTCAAATTCTTGGTTAGATAAATTTTCATTATTTTTTATTTTTTTAACTATTTTTTCAGTATCTCTAACATTAAGCTTTTGACCTATTATACTATCAACTAACATTCTTTCATCTTTTTGATCTAAACCAACCAAAACCTTAGCATGACCTTGAGAGATTTTTCCAGAAGCAATCAACTCTTGAGTTCTAATATCTAAATTCAAGAGTCTTAAAGTATTTGTTATTTGAGTGCGAGATTTATGAATAAGTTCTGCTAAATTCTCTTGAGTAATTTTATAAACTTGCATCAAATCCTTATAAGAATTAGCAAGTTCAATAGGATTTAAATTCTCTCTTTGTATATTTTCAATAAGAGCTAATTCTCTAAGCTTATTCTCATCAATATCAGCAATAAAAGCTAAAATTTCTTTTTTTCCTAATGCCTTCACTGCTCTTAAACGACGTTCTCCGGCAACCAAAATAAATTTATCATTTTTCTTAAATACAATAATAGGCTGAATAAGCCCAAATTCTTTGATAGAATTAGCAAGCTCATCTAAAGCTTCTTGATCAAAATTCTTTCTTGGTTGAAATGGATTAGGTGAAATTTTATCAATTTCTATCATAGTGCTTTGATTTTTATCAAAACCCAATTCTTTACTGTAAATAGTATCCATATCACTGATTAAACTACTTAAACCTCTGTCTTTATTTAACCCCATTAATTATCCTAATATAGAATACGCCAAATTTTGATAAGCAACAGAACCTGGGGATTTAATATCATAAAGAATTATAGGCTTTCCAAAACTTGGACTTTCTGCAAGTTTTACATTGCGAGGGATCACAATAAAATCATCTTCGTCTCCATTAATGGTAAAAAGTTGTTTTTTAAAATTCTGTTTTAAATCATCTACAACATCTTTAGAAAGATTATTTTGAGAACTATACATTGTCGGCAAAAATCCACGAACTTTGAGCTTAGGATTAATAGTTTTTTTGATAATTTTAATTGTATTTAAAACCATTGCTACCCCTTCAAGCGCATAAAACTCACATTGTATAGGGATAATTACACTATCGCTGGCTGCAAAAGCATTTATAGTGATACTTCCAAGAGCAGGTGGAGAATCAATAATGATAAAATCATATTCATCAATCACTTCTTGAATTTGATTTTTAAGCAACATTTTTTTCTCATTATTTTCACCTTTAGCAAGTTCTTGCTCTATACCTACAAGACCTATATTTGAAGGAGCTAAATGAAGTTGTGGTAATTCTGTTTTTAAAATAATATCTGAAAGCTTTTTTCTGCCTATAAAAACATGGTAAATATTATATTCATAATTATTACGATTAAAACCAAGTCCTGTGGTAGCATTTGCTTGAGGATCAACATCAATCAAAAGCACTTTTTTTTCTGCTACTGCTAAAGAAGCAGCTAAATTTACCGCCGTGGTTGTTTTACCAACCCCACCTTTTTGATTTGCTATTGTAATAATTTCGCTCATCTTAAACTATACACCCTTTTATCACCTAGTAAAATTGAACCATCTTCATACAAAAAAGAATTTTCAAGCGAAAAAACTTTGCCTTCGTGATGGACGCTAAATTTTCTTGATTTTTCAAATTCTAACATATACTTGCTAAAAATATTCTTCCATAAAAATTTTTTTTCTACTTTTTGCAAAAACTTGCTCACTAAATCTTTAAGCGAAATTTCTATATCACATAAAGCTGTATTTTGAGGTGCGAATTTAAGATTTAAACCCATACCTCCTATAATAAAATTTGAAATTTTGGCACTTATAACACCTCCAGCTTTTTTATCATACAAATATAAATCATTAGGCCATTTAAGCCAAATTTTAGAATCTTTTTCCTGTAAAACTTCTTTGAGCAAATAAGCAAAATAAATGCTCACAGAAGCCAAAGGTAAGTCTTGAGGTAAATCTTCTTCTTTAATGCAAAAAGAAAGATGTAAATTTCCTTTAGAGCTTTGCCAAGAATTTTCTCTACTTCCAACTCCATTTGTTTGTTCTAAAGCATAAATAGCAAAATTTTCATCGATCTTTCCACTGCGTATTTGCTCGCATAAAAAAAGATGGGTTGAATCTATTCTTTCAACACAAACTATCTGCACTTTTAAGCCTTTTTCCGTTTAAATAAGTCCTGCCATCAAGAGCTTTTTTTCCACTTTCTTGAAGTTTTTTAATGCGCAAAACTCCTTGTTTACAAGCAAGCAAAAAACTTTCCTTTTCTAACTCTAAAATTTCACCCATCTTAGCATTTTGTTTTAATTCATCCACAAGTTCAAGTTCTAAAAATTTAAGTCCATTTTCTAAAAAAACTCCAGGCCAAGGAGTAAAAGCTAGATATTTTTGATAAAGCTCTCTTGCATTTTCCAAATTTACAAGCCCATCTTCTTTTTTGATTTTTTTACAAATCGTTGCTAGACTCTCATCTTGTTTTTTAGGGATAATTTTTTCAAAATTTAAAAGAGTCGAACTTATAAGCTTAGCTGCTAAATTCGCTAAAAGTTCAAAAACTTCACTTGAATTCTTATCTTTTATATCACATTCTAAGCTTTCAAGTACAGCACCTGTGTCAAGTCCTTCTTCCATGAGCATTGTACAAACTCCACTTTTTTCATCTTTATTTAAAATGGCACTTTGAATCGGGCTAGCGCCGCGGTATTTTGGAAGTAAAGAAGCGTGTAAATTCACACAAGGTGCTAAATCCAAAATGGCTTTAGGTAAAATTTTTCCATAGGCAGCAACCACGATAAAATCAGGCTTTAAAGAACGAATTTGTGCTATGACCTTCTCATCTTTTAAGAACTTTGGGGTAAAAACAGGGATATCAGGGTAATTCTTGCTTAAAAAAGTCTTAGTATGACTTGAAGTTAAAATTTTCTTTCTACCTACAGCTTTATCAGGCTGGGTGAAAAGTGCTACAAGTTTAAAATTATCATTTTCTAAAATAGCTCTTAAAACACAAGTAGCATAAGAAGGAGTTCCCATAAAAATAATTTTTTTCATCTATCCACATTCTATAAAAATTTACAAAAATAATAACAAATTTGAATTTAAAATAGGATTTAATTTTTATACATAGAATTTATCCCATCTTGAAAGATTAAAATGAGATAAATTCTTTAAATTAAGAAAAGTCAAAAAC
>CM000855.1:186681-242922 GCA_000163995.1 Campylobacter jejuni subsp. jejuni 414
CATTTTGCCCATTTTTCCAAGTTCATCATCAGCTCTGATGGTGATTAAATCAACTTCATTTTTTTCATGATTTAAGAAGTGAAAGAAATTTTCTAAAGATTTTAAAATGACAGGAATTCTAACACCAATTATTTTCTTAACACAAAAATAAACTATTATCAAGATAGCAAGTAATATAATTAAAGAAATACCAATAAAAATAAATTCTAGTTTTTTCAAAGGTGCTAAAATTGAACTTTTAGGAGCAGTTACAACCATACTCCAATGGCTTGAATTATTCAGAGTATTAAAAGATGAAATCGCTGCGTAACCTAAATCTCCAGTTGAAGCGACATAATTATCTAATATAGCATCTTTATGCTCTTTGATTGTTCTGTTAATTAATTCTACCGAAGGATCTTTGTTTATATCATTTAATGTTTTTAAAATGGCATTTGTATTTTTATGAATAGCAATAATACCTTCATCTGTCATTAAAAACCTTAAACCCCCTTCAAAAAAATCTAAGTTTGGATCAAGTATAGATTCAGAAACTTCAGCAAAATCTAAGGTATAGCCAATAACTCCGATAAATTTGCCTTTATTGTTAAAAATAGGCATTCCAAAATTAATACCTAAAAACTCGTTTCCATCATAGTTAAGTTTAGTTGGAGGTCCAACAAATAAACTATCTTTATCTCCATATTTAGCATTTGTCTCAATTTTTTGAATAATATCTAAATTTTTAAAATTGTTTGGTGTTTGAATTGTTTCTATTCCGCCAGCTTTTCCACTGATTTGATCAAAATAAATCATAGCAAAAGTTTTACCATCAGAACTTATATATTTTTTATCAATGTTTTGAGTATCACTCAATACTGAAGTATCTTTTAAATATAAAAATGAGTAGGCTGCATATAAACTACTATCGAATGTATTTTTTATCAAACTTTCAATTAAATCAGTGTTAACCTGATCGTTATGTTCAAACATTTCATTTAATGAAAGTGCAGTTCCTTTAGTAAGAACAACAGATTCATTTAAAATACCTGCCATATAATTTGTGTATCTTTTTGAGGCTAAAAATATTGAATCTTTAGCTTCTTTTTCCATATTTTGGGAAATGTATATAGATACTGTTGAAACCAGTATAACGATGCCTAAAATTACTCCTATAGCTACAGATAAAAGAAGTTTAGTGCCTATATTTAGAGAACGAAAATTCATAATATTCCTTGTATTAAATTTTTAAAGTTTTTAAAATTTCTATATTTAATAGAAATTAAATTTGTTGATAATAGTACATTTTAAAGTATTAAAATTTTCTTAAAAATTTTATTTTTTTTTTTTAATATATTCTTACTATATATTAACTTTTTACAAATATAAATAATCTTAACAAAATACTATATATTAATAAGAATTATTAATGCAATTTACATTTGAACAAATTTTTATCGCAATACTATTAACTTTTTTTGCAGGTTTTTCTACAGCTATAGGTTCTATAATAGCCTTTTTTTCTCGCAAAGATGATTTAAGAGTGCTTTCTTTAGGACTTGGCTTTTCAGCTGGAGTAATGATATATATTTCTTTTATGGAAATTTTGCCTACCGCGCTTAAAGATTTTAAAAATTATTATGATTCACATTGGGCTGAACTTTTAGGACTAGCTTGTTTTTTTGCTGGAATTTTAATATCTTTATTGATTGATAAATTAATTCCTGAAGATGTTAATCCTCATGAACCTAAAGAAGATTTAAGTGAGTTAAAAATTTGTCCCTTACCTCAAAAAGGGCAAAATCCTCCAAAGTTTCATCCTGGAGAAAAATTACAACAAATCAATACTAAAGCTTTAAGACGTACAGGAATTTTTACAGCTTTAGCTATCGCAATACATAATTTTCCAGAGGGTTTTGCTACTTTTATCTCAAGTCTTGATAATCTTACTTTAGGAATTGCTATAGCTATAGCTGTGGCTATACATAATATCCCTGAGGGTTTGGCTGTGAGTTTGCCAATTTATCATGCTACAGGGGATAAGAAAAAAGCTTTTATTTATTCAGCACTTTCAGGTTTTGCAGAGCCTTTGGGTGCTTTTGTTGGAGCTTTGATTTTATTACCTTTTATAGGTGATCTTACCTTAGCTATAAGTTTTGCTGTGGTTGCAGGAATTATGATCTTTATATCTCTTGATGAGCTTTTGCCTGCCGCAAAAACTTATGATAAGGCTCATGATAGTTTGTATGGACTTATAGCGGGAATGGCAATAATGGCTTTAAGTTTAAGTTTACTTGGACAATAGAAATTCTCAAATTTAGTTTGCCTTTTTGGTGTGTTAAAGGCAGCAAGTTTTGGTAATTTACCTTCGAATTTAAAGTCTTATCACGCCTTGCATGACTTCACCGCCACTACATCGCCATTTTTAATGCCAAGTTTTTTTGCATCTTTAAAATAAGCTCTTATAAGTATTTTTAAGCTTGTGGCAAAGTTGAGATGTAAGCAACTTGGGTGAGTAAATGAAAGGCGTTTTTAGATCTAAAGTTAGAATTTTTTATTGGTTAATTTCTTAAATCAAATACATTTTAAGGTGTGATAGAATTCAGGATTGTTAAAGCTTGGAGGAAAAGGAACGCTAGCTTTAAATTCTTTATAAGTATTACCTGGAAGTGTATCTATGATCTCTATAGTATAAGAAACGCTTGTATTTTTCATTTTGGCATTGCGGACATTTTTGTCATTGAAAATTTCTCCCCCTACTTGTTTTTGGTCTAGTATACTAAGCATCAAATAGCATTTTCTAATTTCAAATTTAGTAAGATTTTGAACTTTTCCGCTTATAATAACACTTTCATGTCTTAAATCTCTTGTGTAAGTTAGTTTACTAAGATCGGCTTGAGTGGTGAATTGATTGATTGTTAAAAATATAGAATATATAAAAAGTGCAGTAAAAATAGTCGCTATGGTATAAGAAACTAAGGCGATTTCCTTTTGTTTAACTTTTAGAAAAATTAAAACACAAATCAAAACAAAACAAATAAGCAAAATAATAAAAACTATAATATGAAAAATCGTAAAATGCATTAAAAACACTCCGAGATTAAGCGTGTGGTATAGTTGTTTTCATAGTTAAAATTTTCAAAAGAAATTCTTTGAAATTGTGTTGCATTTTTCTTTAGATCTTGAATTTCTCTACTTTTTTTTCTAAAAGGGATAAATTTCTTTTTATATTCTTCTATGATATTATCATTAGGTATTTTATCTGCAAAAATTTTAGCTGTAATCTTGCATCTTTTAAAATTATTTTTTGAAGTATTTGTAATGTTAAAATCAACAATTAAAGTATTCGAGCTTTGTATTATTTTTTGTTCTGTAATAGCAGTTTTTCGAGCTCTTACTTCACTATCTATAAGTTTATATCCATAGATATAAACTAAAAAACAAATAACAATATCAAATGCAATAATAAAAAGTGCCACTATAGGTCTATGGCGTAAAAATACACAAAGAAGTAAAACACAAGTGAAGAGAAAAAAAACTAATAAAATCAGCATATAATCCACTAAATATAAATGAGTAGTATAAAAAAGCACGATTTCTCTTAGTTTCTCCACTTGTATATCCTTAGTTTATATTAGCAGAACTTTGCTTCTTAGCATCTTTAGTATCAACCCAAATGTTTGGCACTGCTCCACCTGGAGTTAGGAAAATTTTAGCATCTTGATTGACTTTTAAAGCCTCATTAAATTCTTTTTGAGTTTCAATTTGCTTTAAATTAAGTAAAGGAGTGTTTAAGCTGTTTGCAATTTCTTTGTTGGAATAAGCTTGTGCATCTGCTTCTATTTTAACAGCCATTGCTTTACCTTTTGCACTGATTATGGTTGCATTTGCTTCCCCTTCAGCTAAGGCAGCTTTTTTTAAAGCTTCTTGATTGGCTCTTTCTACTTCATATTTAGTTCTTTCAGCTTCTTGTTTCGCAATTTGCACGCGTTCAATTTGTTCTTTTACTTTTAAAGGTAAGATAATTTCTCTAAGTTGTACAGCACGAAGTTCTACAGGTTCATTTGGTTGTGCTTCTATAGTTTTTCTTATACCTTCTTCTATTTGAGCGGCTATTGTATTACGATTAGTTGGAAGTTCTTCGGCTGTATATTTTCCTACAACACTTCGCACTACATCACGAACTACTGGATCGATAATTTTATTTTCCCAGTTTAGGCTCCAAGTAGCTATGGTTTGAGGAACTTGCAAAGGATTTAAGCGGTATTGCACAGTAACATCAATAGATACAGGCAATCCACGAGAGTCAAGTACAGAAATACTATTTTTATTAATAACGCCTGAACCTGAAGATAAATTCTCATTACTCCCCTCTATAGAAGCGTAGTTGATTTGTCTTACTCTAGTATCGATTATGGTTATTTTTTGCACAAAAGGCAAGAAAAAGTGAAGTCCTGGTTCTAATGGATTTGGATCATATTTACCTGTGGTTGATTTAATCCCCATTTCTCCAGAATTTATCACCATAAAAGGTTTTGCAACAATTAAAAATAAAACAATAATAATCGCCCCATAAACGAACGGAGAGAATTTCCCAAAGCCTTTAAAATTAATTTCTGGTGCTTTGAAATTGAAATTTTGACGGTTGTTGTTTCCATTATTGTTAGAATTTCCATTTTTTTTATTAAAATAATCATTTAAATCAGCTGGCATTTATTTCCTTTTTAAATATAAGTTAACATAGATGCGTATTTTTCATTGCGTCCATAAACTACATCAAAATAAGCATCTTGAATTTTTTTGGTTACAGGTCCTCTTAAACCATTTCCTATCATTCTTGCATCAATATTGTTAATAGGAGTGATTTCAGCGGCTGTTCCGGTAAAAAATGCTTCATCAGCAGTGTAAACTTCATCTCTTGAAACTCTTTGACGAAGTACAGTGATACCAAGATCGTGAGCGATTTTAAGTACTGTATCTTGAGTAATGCTTTTTAAAGAAAAATCATTTGGAGGTGTGATTAAAACTCTATCTTTTACGATAAAGAAACATTCTCCTGTCCCTTCTGCGATAAAACCTTCTTCATCAAGCATTAAAGCTTCTTCATAGCCTGCTTCAATAGCTTCAAATTTTGCAATTTGAGAGTTCAGATAATTTGCACTTGCTTTGGCTTTTCCCATGCATGATTTAACACTATTTCTTGCAAAAGATGAAACTTTTACTTTTATACCTTTTTCTAAACCTTCTTCTCCAAGGTAAGCACCCCATTCCCAGGCAGCAATCCCGACTTTTACAGGAGCTTTTATATGATAAAGCCCCATAACTCCATCACCTAAGAAAATCAAAGGGCGGATATAGACATTGCTTTTAAAATTATTTGCTTTTAAGAGTTCAATTTGTGCATTTTCAAGTTCTTTTTGAGAAAAAGGACAATTTAAAAGAGTGATTTTTGCAGACTCTAAAAGTCTTTTGGTGTGATCTTCAAGTCTGAAAATTGCTAAGCCTTTATCTGTTTTATAGGCTCTAGTTCCTTCAAAAACAGCATTACCATAATGCAAAGAATGGGTTAAAAAGTGCAAAGTTGCATCTTTAAAATCAACTAATTTTCCATCCATCCAAATTTTATCTGCTGAGATCATTTTTTACCTTTTGTTATTTATTTCTTAAAAAATATTATTTTAAGAACTAGTTAGAGATTTTATCAAAAATATACTAACAATAAGCTTTTATTAAATTAAAGCTTATTGTTAAAAAATATTAGGTATTTTTTGAAATAATTATGAAAAATTATTATTAAAAAAGGAAAAATCATGCCATTAGTAAATATTAAATTAGCAAAACCTGCTTTAAGCAAAGAACAAAAAGCTGAACTTATAGCTGACATTACGGAGCTTTTAAGCAAAAAATACAATAAAAGTAAAGAAAGAGTTGTAGTAGTTTTAGAAGATGTAGAAAATTACGACATAGGCTTTGGTGGAGAAAGCGTTGAAGCCATTAAAGTAAAGGCAAGCAAATGAGTTTAAATATAGGAGATAAGGCACCCCAATTTGAACTTTTAAATCAAGATGGAGTAAAAGTAGCATTAAAAGATTTTATTGGTAAAAAGGTAATTTTGTATTTTTATCCAAAAGATAATACTCCAGGTTGCACCACACAAGCTTGTGATTTTAGCACAAATTATGATAAATTCAGCGATAAAAACGCAGTGATTATTGGTATAAGTCCTGATAGTGTAGCAAGTCATGAAAAATTCATCTCTAAATTTGATTTGAAACATATTTTGCTTAGTGATAATGAAAAAGAAGTGGCAAAAGCTTATGGAGTTTGGGGGCTTAAGAAAAATTATGGGAAAGAATATGAAGGCATTATTCGTTCCACTTTTGTTATCGATGAAACAGGAAGGATCACTCAAATTTATAGCAATGTTCGTGTAAAAGATCATGCTTTAAAAGTGCTTGAAAGTCTTTAATGTTAGTGCATATTTGCTGCAGTGTTGATAGTCATTATTTTATCGAAGAGCTTAGAAAGACTTATCCTAATGAAAAAATTATAGGATATTTTTATGATCCAAACATTCATCCTTTAAGTGAATATGAATTAAGATTTTTAGATGTAAAAAGATCGTGCGATAAGCTTGATATTAAACTTTATAAGGGTGAGTATGAGTATGAAAAATGGCTTAAGTCGGTAAAAGGTTATGAAAATGAGCCTGAAAAGGGTGCAAGATGTGAAATTTGCTTCGATTTAAGAATGAGATCTAGTGTTGAATTTGCAGCTAAAATAGGAGAAAAAAAGCTTACTACTACACTTTTAACCAGTCCTAAAAAAGATTTAGAACAATTGAAAAATGCTTTACAAAAAGAATGTGAGCCTTATGGGGTAGAGTTTTTAGCTCCTGATTTTCGTAAAAATGGTGGCACTCAAAGGCAGTTTGCTTTGGCAAAAAAAGAGATGCTTTATCATCAAAATTATTGTGGTTGTATTTATGGACTTAAAAAACAAAAACAAGATAAACGTTTCATTGATGAATTAATGTCTCCTGTAAATAAACAAATTTTACCTGCAAGTATAGAAGCAAGAATAGCTCTTTATAAAAAAGTAACTTTATTAGAAAAAAAGGGTGTAAAATTTGAAATTTTAAGAGAGAAATTTTTAAATTATCGTCTTTTAAGTGCTTTGATAAAATTAGATAAAAAGCCCGTTAAATCTTATATTTTGTTTTATTCACATTTTAAAAATGCTTATACAAGATTTTCTTTAGATGAAGAAAATTTAAAACAAAATTTAAAAGAAGGTTTTTATAGAAGTACTAAAGATGAATTGGTTTTTGTGGAATTTTGGCGTTTTAACGCATTTTTTAAAAATAAATGGAAAAATTTTGGAGATTTTTTAAAAAAACCTTTGAGTGTGCAAGCAGAAATTAAATGGCGTAATAAATTTTTTGGAGCTTATAATCTTAGTCCTGTTATCATACTTGAAGAGATTTTGCCTTTAAGATATGAAGTGATAGCAAAAAGTGAAATTTATCATGATAATCAAGAAGTGCTTGTAAAAATTTAAGAAATTTACCAAGAAAAACTTTTTTGTTTAGTGTAATAATTTTTTAATGATTTTTTTATATAATAAAATTTTTAATTGTTTTCAAGGTTAATTTAATAATGATAGATGTAATGCGAATTCAAGAAATCTTACCACACCGTTATCCTTTTTTGCTAGTAGATAAAATTACAGAATTAAAAGTTAAAGAAGTGGTGCGTGGATATAAAAATATCAGCATAAGTGATCATGTTTTTATGGGACATTTTCCAGGGCATCCTATTTATCCTGGAGTCTTGATTTTAGAGGGTATGGCTCAAACAGGTGGAGTTTTGGCTTTTGAAAGTATGGAGGATAAAGTAGATCCAAAAAGTAAAGTAGTTTATTTTACAGGTATAGATGGAGCAAAATTTAGAAATCCTGTTCGTCCGGGTGATAGACTTGATTATGAAATGAGTGTGGTTAAAAATCGCGGTAATATGTGGATTTTTAAAGGGCAAGCTTTTGTAGATGGAAATTTAGTTGCAGAGGCTGAACTTAAAGCCATGATAGTGGATAAATGATGAAAAAAATTCATCCAAGTGCGGTGATTGAAGATGGTGCACAACTTGGTGATGATGTTGTAATAGAAGCCTATGCTTATGTGAGCAAAGATGCTAAAATAGGCAATGATGTTATCATCAAGCAAGGCGCTCGAATTCTTTCGGATACAACTGTAGGTGATCATTCCCGTATATTTTCTTATGCTATAGTGGGTGATATTCCTCAAGATATATCTTATAAAGAAGAACAAAAAAGTGGTGTTATTATAGGAAAAAACGCAACTATTAGAGAATTTGCAACGATAAATTCAGGCACAGCTAAAGGAGATGGTTTTACTCGTATAGGAGATAATGCTTTTATTATGGCTTATTGCCATATTGCTCATGATTGTCTTTTGGGAAATAATATTATTTTAGCTAATAATGCAACTTTAGCAGGACATGTGGAGCTTGGAGATTTTACGGTTGTAGGTGGGCTTACGCCTATTCATCAGTTTGTAAAAGTAGGTGAAGGTTGTATGATAGCAGGAGCAAGTGCACTTTCTCAGGATATAGCACCTTTTTGTTTGGCAGAAGGAAATCGTGCAAGCATTAGAAGTTTAAATTTAGTAGGTATTCGCCGCCGTTTTGATAAAGATGAAGTGGATAGACTCAGTAGAGCTTTTAAGATTTTATTTAGACAAGGGGATTTAAAAGAAAATGCTAGAATTTTACTTGAAAATCAAGAAAGTGAAAATGTTAAAAAAATGTGTTATTTTATATTAGAAACAAAGCGTGGAATTCCTATTTATAGAGGTAAAAATAATGCCTAGAAAATGTAGTTTTTGCAATGAAGTGGAGAATCCACAAAGAAGAATTTTGGCAAATGAAAATGATGATGCTTTTATTTGTGAATATTGTGTTGAAGGTGCTTATAGTATTATTTATGGAGAAGAAAAGGAATTTAAAGAACCTAAACAAAGCCATAATATAGAATTTAAAGATATTACTCCAAAAGAATTAAAAGCATATTTAGATCGTTATGTTATAGGACAAGATAGAGCTAAAAAAGTTTTTAGTGTTGGAGTATATAATCATTATAAAAGACTTTTTAAGGCAGAACTCCAAGATGATGATACGGAGCTTTTTAAGTCAAATATTTTACTTGTTGGACCAACGGGAAGTGGAAAGACTTTACTTGCACAGACTTTAGCTAAATTTTTAGATGTGCCTATAGCAATTTGTGATGCAACTTCTTTAACTGAAGCAGGATATGTAGGTGAAGATGTAGAAAATATCTTAACGCGTCTTTTGCAAGCTGCAGATGGAGATGTGGAAAGAGCTCAAAAAGGCATAGTGTTTATTGATGAGATTGATAAGATTGCTAGAATGAGTGAAAATCGTTCCATTACTCGTGATGTAAGTGGAGAGGGTGTGCAACAGGCTTTGCTTAAGATTATAGAAGGAAGTTTGGTAAATATCCCACCAAAAGGAGGAAGAAAACATCCAAATCAAGAATTTATACAAATTGATACTTCAAATATTTTATTTGTTTGTGGCGGAGCCTTTGATGGTTTAGAAACCATATTAAAAAGAAAGCTTGGCGATAAAGTTGTGGGTTTTTTTGATGATGGAAAAGAAGAAAATAAAGCTTTGCTTGAGAAAATTGAACCTGATGATTTGGTGCATTTTGGTTTGATTCCCGAGCTTATAGGTCGTTTGCATGTGATTGCATCTTTAAATGAGCTTAATGAAGAAGATATGATAAGAATTTTAACTGAGCCTAAAAATGCCATTGTTAAACAATATCAAAAGCTTTTTGCTATTGATGGGGTAAATTTAAAATTTGAAGAAGATGCTTTAAGAGCGATTGCACAACTTGCATTGGAGAGAAAAACAGGGGCTAGGGGACTTAGAAGTATTATAGAAGAAATGATGGTGGATTTAATGTTTGAGTTGCCAGAATATAAAAACTATGATATTGTAATCACCAAAGAAGTTGTTAAAGACAATGAAAAAGCATTATTGATAAAAAGAAAAATAAGTTAAAAAGGATAGAAATGATATTAGATCAACTTATAGGATTTTTTTCTAGTGACATGGGAATTGATTTAGGAACGGCTAATACGCTAGTTTTGGTAAAAGATAAAGGCATAGTGATTAATGAGCCTTCTGTTGTGGCAGTTGAAAGAGAAAGATATGGTTCAAAAGCAAAAATTTTAGCTGTAGGCAAGGAAGCTAAGGATATGGTGGGAAAAACCCCAGGTAATATCGAAGCTATTCGTCCTATGAAAGATGGTGTGATTGCGGATTTTGATATGACTGAAAAAATGATCCGTTATTTTGTAGAAAAAACACATCGTAGAAAAAGCTTTTTACGCCCTAGGATTATCATTTCTGTTCCTTATGGTTTAACTCAAGTAGAAAGAAAAGCAGTAAGAGAAAGTGCTTTAAGTGCAGGTGCGAGAGAAGTATTTTTGATTGAAGAACCTATGGCAGCAGCTATAGGTGCAAGTTTGCCTATACAAGAACCTAAAGGAAATTTGGTAGTAGATATAGGGGGTGGAACTACCGAAATCGGAGTGATTTCTTTAGGTGGGCTTGTTGTTTCAAAATCTATTCGTACGGCCGGGGATAAACTTGATATGAGCATAGTTAATTATGTAAAGGAGAAATACAATCTCGTCATAGGTGAAAGAACTGGCGAAGAGATTAAAATCACTATAGGTTCAGCAATTCAACTTCCAAAAGAGCTTTCTATGGTAGTAAAAGGACGCGATCAAGTAAGTGGGCTTTTAAGTCGTATCGAGCTTACAAGCGAAGATGTAAGAGAAGCAATGGGTGAGTATTTAAAAGAAATTGCTGATGCTTTAAAAATGGTTCTTGAAATGATGCCGCCTGATTTAGCAAGTGATATAGTGGAAAATGGCGTGGTTTTAACAGGTGGTGGGGCGTTAATCCGTGGTCTTGATAAATATTTAAGTGAAATTGTACGTTTGCCAGTTTATATTGCAGATGAACCACTTTTAGCTGTAGCAAAAGGAACGGGTAAAGCTTTAGAGGAAATTTCATTATTACAACAATTAACCAATGAATAATAAGATTTTTTATGTTCTTGTCTTAGCCTTTTTGGTTTTTATATCTTTTTATTATGGAGGACTTATCAAGCAAAATGTTCTCCGTATTAATGATTTTGTTATAAGTAATTTTTATAATATTGAAGATTATGTAGGAGAAAAAATTTCAGAACATTTTAATCAAGTAAAGCAAATTCAGCAATTAAGAGTTAGAAATAAAGAATTAGAAGATATTGCTGTAAAAGTAACTAGTTTTGCAAATCAATTAAATCGTATTTTAGAGGATCAAAATTCTACAAAATATTTACCCCAAGTTTCTTTAACTAGAGTTATTTCTTATGTTCAGTTAAATGATTATAAAAAATTATGGTTAGATTGGAGTAAAATTCCTATTAGTAAAAATCGTGGTTTAATATATCAAGGGTATACTGCAGGAATAGCTATTAATAAAAATGGTAGAGCAATGGCTCTTTTGCAAGGTGATGATCAGTGTGTTTTTTCTGTTTATATAGGAAAATCCAAAATCCCAGGTTTAATTCAAGGTGAAGATGGTAGGGTTATGGCTAAGTTTATTCCAAAATGGGCAAAAATTAATGTTGGAGATGAAATCTTAACAAGCGGACTTGATAATATTTTCTTTTCAGATATCCCTGTTGGAGTTGTGAATAGGGTTGATGATGAGGATATGTATCAAAGTGTAGAAGTAAAGCCTTATGTTGAGATTAATATTCCTGCTTATTTGTATATAGTAGATAATTTGTAAATCAAGACTTAGACTTTTAAAGATAATTTTCCATATTTTGCTTTACTAATTATTTTTTAATACTGAAAGTTTTGTTAAATCATCTAATAAATTTCTATAATCAAATGAGAATTGATTTATAAAAAATTCTTATTTTATGCATATTATTTTGTAGGCTAGAAACAAAATAAAAAGTAAAACTTAATAAAAATTATATTGATAATTTTAAATTTATAAAACTAATTTTGTTATAATTAGCCCGAATTTATGCTCTTAGGAAAATTTATGCCAAAACGAACAGATATTAAAAGTATTTTACTTATAGGAAGTGGTCCTATAGTTATAGGGCAAGCTTGTGAATTTGATTATTCTGGAACTCAAGCTGCAAAGACTTTAAAAGAATTAGGATACCGCGTTGTATTAATTAACTCAAACCCTGCAACTATAATGACAGATCCTGAATTTGCAGATGCAACTTATATAGAACCAATCACAAAAGAAAGTATTTTAAGTATCATCAAAAAAGAAAAAATCGATGCGATTTTGCCAACTATGGGTGGACAAGTAGCATTAAATGTTGCTATGGAAGTTTATGAAAGTGGACTCTTAAGAGATGTGAAATTTTTAGGAGCAAATCCTGAGGCGATTAAAAAAGGTGAGGATCGTCAAGTTTTCAAAGAATGTATGAAAAAAATCGGTATGGATTTACCAAAATCTATGTATGCATATAATTATGATGAAGCTTTAAAAGCCGTAGATGAAATCGGCTTTCCTTTGATGATCCGTGCTTCTTACACTTTAGGGGGTGCTGGAAGTGGTGTGGTTTATAATATGGATGAGTTTAAAGAACTCGCTAATACTGCTTTGGCTTTATCACCTATCCATGAAATTTTAATTGAAGAAAGTTTGTTAGGCTGGAAAGAATATGAAATGGAAGTTATACGCGATAGAATGGATAATTGTA
This sequence comes from Campylobacter jejuni subsp. jejuni 414, assembly GCA_000163995.1. Lineage (GTDB taxonomy): Bacteria > Campylobacterota > Campylobacteria > Campylobacterales > Campylobacteraceae > Campylobacter_D > Campylobacter_D jejuni_A. Next base: position 199,501 of record CM000855.1, read on the forward strand.
TTATAGTTTGTAGTATAGAAAATATTGATCCTATGGGTATTCACACAGGAGATAGCATTACAATAGCTCCTGCATTAACCTTAACCGATAAAGAATATCAAATCATGCGTAATGCCTCTTTTGCAATTTTGCGTGAAATTGGCGTAGATACAGGTGGAAGCAATGTGCAATTTGCTATCAATCCAAAAAATGGAAGAATGATAGTTATAGAAATGAATCCAAGGGTTTCAAGATCAAGTGCTTTAGCTTCTAAGGCAACGGGTTATCCTATAGCGAAGGTTGCGACGCTTTTAGCAGTAGGCTTTAGTTTAGATGAGATTAAAAATGATATTACAGGAACTCCTGCAAGTTTTGAGCCTGTGATTGATTACATTGTAACGAAAATTCCTCGCTTTACTTTTGAAAAATTTCCAGGAGCAAACACAACCTTAGGTACAGCAATGAAAAGTGTGGGTGAGGTCATGGCTATAGGACGCACTTTTAAAGAAAGCATACAAAAAGCACTTTGTTCACTTGAACGCTCTTTAAGTGGTTTTGATAGAGTAAAACTTGAAGATAGAAATGATCTTGTTTTTAAAATTCGTAATCCCAATGAAAAGCGTTTACTTTATGTAGCACAAGCTTTTAGAGAAGGTTTTAGCGTAGAAGAACTTTATGAGTTTTGTAAAATAGATCCTTGGTTTTTAACGCAGATTAAAGAAATTGTAGATTTTGAAGAGCAAATTGATATGGATATTTTAAACAATAAAGCTCTTTTAAGAAAAGCAAAAATTATGGGTTTTTCAGATAAAATGATAGCTTTGCTTGTAAATTTGAAAGACAATTTAGAATTAAGTCAAAATGATATTTATTATGCAAGAATGAAGCAAAAAATCATCGCAGAATTTAGTGAAGTAGATACTTGTGCAGGTGAGTTTGAAGCTTTAACTCCTTATCTTTACTCAAGTATCAATGTAAGCGAACTCACTCAAAGTAAAAACGAGACTAAAGATAAAAAAGAAAAAAAAGTGATGATTATAGGTGGAGGACCAAACCGCATAGGGCAAGGCATAGAATTTGATTATGCTTGTGTACATGCTTCTTTTGCACTTAAAGATATGGGCATTAAAACCATTATGTATAATTGCAATCCTGAAACTGTTTCGACTGATTATGATACAAGTGATATTTTGTATTTTGAACCTATTGATTTTGAACACTTAAGAGCAGTGATTGAGCGTGAAAAACCTGATGGAGTGATTGTGCATTTTGGTGGACAAACTCCTTTGAAATTTGCCAAGCGTTTAAGTGTTTTTGGAACTAAGATTATAGGTACGAGTGCAAGAGTGATTGATATGGCAGAAGATAGAAAGAAATTTGCCGAATTTATTACAAAGCTAGGCATCAATCAGCCAAAAAATTCTACCGCAACAAGTGTGGAAGAAGCAGTACTTAAGGCCAGTGATATAGGTTATCCTGTGCTTGTGCGTCCAAGTTATGTTTTGGGTGGGCGTGCGATGCGTGTGGTAAATGATGAGGTTGAGCTTAGACTCTATATGCAAGAAGCTGTAGATGCGAGCGATAAAAGCCCTATTTTGATCGATCAGTTTTTAGATAATGCTACAGAAATCGATGTAGATGCTATTTGTGATGGTAAAGATGTTTATGTAGCAGGAATTATGGAGCATATAGAAGAAGCAGGAATTCATTCAGGTGATAGTGCTTGTTCTTTACCGCCTTGTAATATCGATGAGAAAATGCAAGAAATTATTACACAAAAAACCGCAGATATTGCTTTAAATTTAGGCGTTGTAGGGCTTTTAAATATACAATTTGCTTTGCATAATAATGAGCTTTATATGATAGAGGTAAATCCTAGAGCCAGCCGTACTGTGCCATTTGTTAGTAAAGCTACAGGTATTCCTTTGGCAAAAGTGGCGACACGCGTGATGTGGCAAGGAAATTTAAAAGAAGCTTTGAAATTTTATGATACTTTCAAAGTGGTTAATTTTGATGCTAAAATTTTACGCCCTAAAACTCCAAAATATATGAGCGTAAAAGAAGCGGTATTTCCGTTTGCAAAACTTAGTGGAAGTGATTTAGAGCTAGGACCTGAAATGCGTTCAACGGGTGAAGTTATGGGTATAAGCAAGGATTTTGCAAATTCTTACGCAAAAAGTCAAATCGCATCGTTTAATCATCTTCCAGAACAAGGCGTGGTATTTATTTCCTTAAAGGATAAAGATAAAAAGTACACAAAAAAAATTGCTGCAGAATATGTAAAATTAGGTTTTAAACTTATGGCAACAGGGGGAACTTGTAAAGAAATTTTAGAAAGTGGTTTTGAATGTGAACTTGTACATAAAATTTCAGAAGGACGCCCAAATGTTGAGGATAAATTAAAAAATGGCGAAATTCATTTAGTAATCAATACAAGCGATAGTCATAGTTTTAAAGGCGATACGAAAAAAATTCGTGAAAATATTATTCGTTTTAAAATACCTTATTTTACAAATTTGCGTTCAGCTTTAGCAGGTGCAAAGTCGATTAAAGCCATACAGAGTAAATCTTGCTTAGATGTAAAAAATTTGCAAGAGTGGCTTAAATCTTGATTTATTTGGCTCAAACGGACACTACAGCAGGCTTTTTAAGTGAAAATTTAGAAGAGATTAATGCTTTAAAGGGTAGAGATAAAAATCAGCCTTGCTTAATCACTTCTGCGAAATTTTGCGAGTTAAAAAATTTGGTAAGAATTCCAAAAACTTTTAAAAATTTAGTGCGTCGTTCCAAAAAAACAACTTTTATTTATCCGAATAATAAGGCTATTCGTATTGTAAAAGAATGTGAGCATGCAAACTTTTTAAGTAAAAATGGCTACTTTTATTCATCTTCAGCGAATAAGCATGGAAAAGAATTTGATGAGGAATGGGCTAGAAGTGTTGCTGATATAATTCTTGATGAGAATTTTTTTGAAAATATCCCATCAAGAATACTAAAACTTTCAAAAAATAAAATAATAAAAATACGTTAATTTAAAGCTTTTAGAATATCTTCAAAAGCAATACAAAATTGTTCTAAGCCATCCGTTAATAAATCATTGCAAGCTTTTTCTCGTTCATCTTGAGAAATAATTTGATTAAGTGCTGTATAAATTTCAAAATTCATTAAGGGTTTTTTAAAATCTGCAATTCCTTTAAATGCTTGTATTGCATCAAGAGGAGCGGTATTAACAGAATTTTCAAAAAGAAGTTCTTTGATATAATAATCTTTTGGTAGGTCATCTCCTTTAACGCCAGTACTTGCAAACAAGGCGCGAATATTAGGTTCATTTTTTGAGTGGATATTGTTATAGGCTAAATTTGCATTCAAAATTCCTATACGATTTTGTTCTTTAGCTTTGGAGTTTAAAAGCCTGTCAAAACGACTTACGAAAATACTTATAACAGCTTGTGGAGTTCTTAGGCTAGTATTTTGTCCTTTTAGGCTTATATTATTTTTTCTAAATTCGACTAAACCTGTATTTAAAGCTTCAAAACATTTTTGACTTTGCTCAAAAGAGAAAATCAAGGTAGCATTGACACTAATACCGTTTTTCATGAGTTCATACATTACTTCATAAGAAGCTTTTGTAGCCGGAATTTTAATCATTACATTTTCTTTGCCAATAGCACTATAAAGTCTTTTAGCCTCACCTAAACTAAGAGTTGTCTTATCATGAAGTCTTGGATCTATTTCAATACTTATAAATCCATCATTTTTTTGATAGAAAAGAGGAGCTAGTTTATCAGCTGCTTTTTGAATATCAAAAATTGCTAATTCTTCATAAATATCTTTTGCTTTTTTTCTTTTTAATTTAAGAATTTTATCTTTATAAATAGGAGAATTTAAAATAGCATTTTTAAAAATAGCAGGATTTGAAGTAGCGCCGTTAATTCCATGTGACAATAAATTTAAAAATTTGTTATCTAAAAAACTATTTTCTATAAAATCACACCAAAGAGAAAAATTTTTCATTTATTACCTTTATTATTTCTTTTAAGTCTTTTGTATCTATGCAAACATCAGCTTGAGAACATAAAATTTCTTTGGCGCAAAATGCAATCTTTAAGCCGCTTTCATTAAACATTGCTAAATCATTTGCCCCATCGCCAACACACATTACTTCATCTGTTTTCAAATTTAAAAAGCTTTTTAATCGTTGTAGCATCAAGCCTTTTGAATTTGAAAACATCATTTCTCCACCAACTAGCCCTGTTAAAATGCCATTTTTATGATGTAAATAGTTTGCAAAACCAAGGTTAATTCCAAGTTTTTGCATAGCAGGATCTATACCTTCATGAAAACCACCGCTAAAAATAACAATTTGTATGTTTTTGGATTTTAAATATTGAATAAGGTCATACGCTCCATGCATTAATGGAAGTGTGTTACCTAACTCTAAAACTTTTTTATAAGACATACCTTCTAAAAAACTTACTCGTTTTTGAAGGCTTTCAAAAAAATCAAGTTCTCCAGCCATGGCATGACGGGTAATTTCGCTTGTCTGATTACCCTTGCCATGTGCCGTAGCTAAAATATCGATAGTTTCACCATCCATTAAAGTAGCATCAAAGTCAAAAACACAAAGTTTAATCATTAAAATTCGCGTTTAAGTAAAGCTTCTACTTTGAGTATAGTTAAAATATTTTCATCTCTTTTTCCTATACCATAGATCATACCTTTGTCTTTAACTAAAGTTTCAGGTGGCGGATCGATTCTGTTTCTGTGAATTTTGATTGCTTCAGTTAATCTATCTATAACAAAACCAGCATTTCCTCCCACTCCAGTTCCATTTTCGCCTCTTAAAACAATATATCTTGTTTGAGAGGTCATTTTAGAACTACCCAAATGAAAGCGTTGAGCTAGGTCAATAAGTGGCATAACATTACCACGCATATTAAAAACTCCTAGAACATAATCAGGCACACTAGGAACTCTAGTGTACTCTATCGGTTTAATGATTTCTTGTATATTAAGAATTGGAATAGCATATTCCTCATCTCCAACTACAAAGCCGACAAGTTGGATGATATCATCTTCTCTTTGATCGACAGGACCAGCCATCTGAGTTTGCTGTTTTTGCAAAATTTGCTCTAATTTTTCATTACTCATATTCTTATCCTAGTTTCAAATTTTTTCTAACCACATTTTCCAGGTATTCTGGAGAATAAGGTTTGGTGATGTATTCGGTCATACCTACTTCAACACCTCTTAAGCGGTCAGTTTTACTTGTTCTTGAAGTAACTGCTATCAATGGTAGGTTGCGATATTTAGAATATTTTCTAATCTCACCGGCTAAGGTGTATCCATCCATTCTTGGCATTTCAATATCAATAAGCATTGCATCAATATCATGTTCGCCAGATTTTATAATATTTAATGCTTCAACACCATTTGTCGCTTCAATTAAACTAACTCCTAGTGGTTCTAAAGCTTTTTGCATTAAGGTTCTATCCATTTTAGAGTCATCTACAATTAAGACTTTATAGTCGCTTGGTTGTTCTTTAGGTTTTTTCGCACTTGATTCTAGTTGTGCTTTGATATCAACCTTAATTTCTTTAGCCATATCCATCATAGCACCTACGTCGATGATCAATGTAACTCTACCATCGCCACGGATTGTAGCTCCTGCTATACCTTGGATATTTTGTAAATAATCACCCATAGATTTAATAACTATTTCCTCTTGTCCTACAAGAGTATCTACTATGATACCAAGCTTACTTTCAGCCACCCCTATAACAACAACATAAGTTTGATCGCCGCTTTCAAGCACTTGTTTAACTCCAAATACATCTGAAAGTCTTACAAGAGAAAGCACTTCATCTCTTAAGCGTAATACATTTTTACCTTCGATAGTATAGATATCATCAATAGGCACTCTAACTGTTTCAAGAACACTTGCAAGTGGAATTGCATAGAATTCTTCTTGAGTCCCTACGAGTAAAGATTGAATGATTGCTAAGGTAAGAGGAATTTTAAGTTTAAATGAACTTCCTTTGCCTAATTCGCTATCAATTTCAATTACCCCGTTAAGTTTTTCGATATTGGTTTTAACAACATCCATTCCTACGCCACGACCTGAAACATTTGTTACCTTAGCCGCAGTTGAAAAACCAGGTTTGAAAATCAAAGCAAAAGCTTCTTTGTCTGTCATTTGATCCGCTTCTCTCTCGCTAATCAAATTTTTCTCTATAGCTTTTGCTTTTAAACCATTTGGATCAAGTCCTTTACCATCATCTGTAATTTCTACAACGATATGATTACCTTCATTATAAGCTTTAAGTTGGACTATACCTTTTTCAGGTTTTCCATTAGCTGCACGAGTTGCTGGATCCTCAACGCCATGATCGCATGAGTTTCTAATCATATGCATAATAGGATCGCCGATTTCCTCTACAATAGATTTATCAAGTTCAGTTTCTTCACCTGTAATTTCAAGTTCTATTTGTTTTCCTAACTCACGACTTAAATCGCGTACAACTCTTGGGAATTTATTGAAAACTTTTGCTATAGGTTGCATTCTTGTTTTCATTACGGCAAGTTGAACATCGGTTGTAATGATGCTTAGTTGGCTTACAACTTGATTAAGTTCTTCAAGGAATTTTTCTCCTTCATAACGTTCTTCAACATCATCGTAAATTTTAAGCAAACGGTTTTTGCCTAAAACAAGCTCCCCAATTAGGTTCATTAAGTGATCTAATCTTTTTACTTCCACGCGTATGGTTTGATCCATGCTACTAGCATTACTACCCGAAGCAGGGACTTTTTTCTCTCCACTTTCTGTAGGTTTATTTGCTGCATTATTAGTTGGTTTAGGCGCTGTATTTGCTGTTTGTTTCTTTTGTGCACGACGCGCTTGATCTTCAGCCTTTCTAACTTTTAAAAGTCTTTCTATTTCAGCTTCAACTTCAGAATCACTTAGTTGATTGACATCTACTTCAGGTTCTGGAGTAGTTGCTTCTTGTTTTGGTGTTTCTGGTTCAGCTTGTGGAGTAGATTTTTCATTTGAATCTGTTGCTGCAACAGGAGATTCTCCCTCTGAAATAGCTGTTAATCTTGTGCAAATTGGCTCTATATCCATACCAATAGCAGTATCATTACCATTATCCCTAATAGAATTAAGTAAAGTTTTCATTCTATCAATGGATTCTAAAACAACATCCATGATATCTGGAGTTATCTTTAATTCTCCATGTCTTGCTTTATTTAAAACATCTTCCATGTGATGAGTTAGTTTTGTTAAAACATCAAAATTTAAGAAACTTGATGAACCTTTAACTGTGTGAGCAACACGGAAAATTCTATTTAACAATTCTAAATCTTCTGGATTTGATTCAAGCTCTACTAAATCATGGTCGATTTGCTCAACAAGCTCAAAAGCTTCAACCAAAAAGTCTTCAAGTATTTCTTGCATATCTTCCATATTTTACCCCTGTTCTTGAGATTGATGTTTTTTGATAACTTTAGCAATTTCATTGAAGAAATCACTAGCGTTAAATTTAACAAGATAACCTTCTGCACCGGCTTCTTGGACACCTTTCTCATTCATAAATTCATTTGATAAAGATGAGTTAAAGACTATAGGAATATCTTTAAACCTTGGATCTCCTTTAATGTGTGCAGCAAAGTGAAAACCATCCATTTGTGGCATTTCAACATCGCTTATTATAATTTTTAAAGTGTCTTTCAAGCTTTGACCATAAACTTGGCTTAATTCTTCTAGTTTATTTATACCTTCTGCACCATCTTTGGCTTCAACAACCTGAAATCCCATTTGTTGCATCATTTCTTTGACGCGTTTTCTAGCAGTCATGCTATCATCTAAAATAAGTGCAGTTCCACTAAATTTTTCTATTTTTCCAAAATCAATATCTGTTTTTGGAGCGTAAATTCCTAAATCTTCAACAATACTTTCAAGATCTAAAATTAGTAACACTTCATCATTTTCAATGCGTGTTACACCTGTGATTTTACCTTTATCTAAAGCACCTGATCCTGTAGAAAAAGTTGCTGGTTCTATATCTTTCCAGTTTATTCTACGAATTCTTTTTGCTTCATGAACAATAAAACCAATAAGAATATTGCTAAATTCAGTAATAATGACTCTAGGTTTTAACATAGTACTTTCTGGCTCAGTGATTTGCATCCATTTAGCAAGATTTACCACAGGTATAACTACTCCACGAAGATCAAAGATACCTTCGATGTAATCAGGTACACCTGGAAGTTCTGTAAGGCTTGGGATTTTTATAATCTCCCTTACCTTGGAAACATTTACACCATAAATTCCTTCATAAACTTTATCGTGTCCTTGCTTAAAGATACGGAAATCGACAAGCTCCATTTCATTTGAACCCGTTTTCACGATATTTTCATCAAACATTTTGACCCCTCAATTTCTGTTCTCGAAATTTGATTTCTTGTTGGTATTCTACTACAAAAAAACTTCTCTCATATGCAAAACTAGCTAAGTTAAGATATTTAATGTTATCTTTATTAATTTGATGATTTTGATGATAGTGTCCTTCACATACCCAAAATCCTAAATTTTCATATCTTTCATATCTTTTTTTGGCTAAATTTTCAAAATCTTTTATTTGATAAAAAAGATTTTTTTTATTTTGATTTTGAAGAATTTTGTTTGAAATAAAATTATGAGTAATAATATTTAAAAATTTAAAAATATAAGTAAATAATGATTTCTTAATGTTTTAAGAGCAAATTGCAAAAGTGGAGGCAGAAAAATATCTCCGTGAGCTAATTTTATGAAAGAATTATTTAAAACAAGGTTGTTACCTTTACTTATATGCAAATTAAGTTTTATGGGCTGTTCTTGCAAGTTAAAAATTTTAACCTTTTTAAAAAAGCGAGTAAGATTGAAATCGTGATTTCCTTCTAAGTAGATAATTTCTATCTTTAAAGTAAGCTCTTCTAAGAGTTCTATATAAGGTTTAGCAAATTCATGTGTAGCAGAAATTTCACCTATAAGCAAATCGAAAATATCACCCATAAGTATGAGTTGAGAGGTATAAATTTCATCTTTTTTTAAAGCTTGTAAAAATTCCCAAAATCCTCTTCTTTGTTCATTTTCATGAGCATCTGCGATTAAAATCGCTCCATTGTGAAGTAAAATTTTATATCCTTAAAATTTCAAAGGTTCATAGTTTATAGAAATGATTTCAAATTCACTTTCACCTTTTGGTAAACGCACTTTAAAATCATCACCTTCTTTTTTTCCAAGCATGGCTTTTGCAATAGGAGATGCGATAGAAATATAACCCTTGTCTAGATTGCCTTCACAAATTCCTACTAGAGTGTATTTGCTTTCTTTTTCTGTATCTAAATCCATAATCACAACGCTTGAACCAAATTTTACACTATCATGTTCATAACTTGAAGGATCGATCACTTGAGCCCTTGCAAGTAAATCACTAAGTTCGGCGATACGACTTTCTATCAAAGCTTGTTTTTCTCTTGCAGCGTGATATTCTGCATTTTCCTTTAAATCCCCATGACTTCTTGCTGTATCAATTTCTATCACAACAGCAGGACGTTGATTGTCTTTTAAATCTTTTAATTCCGCAGCTAATTTATCGTAGCCAAATTGACTCATTGGTTCTTTTTGCATGATTTGTCCTTTTATGTTTTGCTTAGTATTTTTGCTAAATTTTTAGCACTTCCAAATTTTAAATACTCTTTTAAAAAATCAACTTTAGCAAAAAATGCCTTATAATCATATTTATTATAAGCTTCATATAAATTTAAAACATTCACTTCATCTTGTAAAAACTCAGGATTTAAAGCCTCTTTCCCAGCAAAATCACAAAAAATATTTGCAAGGCCGATATGTTTTAATTTTACAAAAAGTTTTGCAATGAAAATATCAATAGCTTTTGCCTTGTAGGCTAAAACAAAAGGTGTTCCAACCAAAGCAGCTTCTAAAGTAGCTGTACCGCTACAAATAAAAGCAAAATCAGCTTTTTTAAGCACTTTTGGAGTATTACTTTCTATCTTAAATTCACTAATATCACCATAAATTTCTAATTTTTCAAGATTAAACAGAGGAACACAAAGGATTTTTTCACCCTTAAATTTTTGCGAGAGTTCTCTAAAAACAGGCATCAAACGCGTAATTTCACTACGTCTTGAACCGGGTAAAAAAGCTATAGTTTTTTTACTTTCTTTTTTTGAAAGCAAAATATTGATATCGTTTTGATTTTTAAATTCCCTTATTTCATCTAAAATAGGATGCCCTATATAGGTGCTTTTGTTAAAAAAATTCTTATCAAAAGGCAAGATAGAAGCTAAAATATCAAAATGACTTTCTATGATGGGAATACGTCCTTTTTTCCATGCCCAAACTTGAGGCAAGATATAATAAATGCGTCGAGTTTTACTACCTGCTTTTTTTAAAGCTTTAGCAAAAGGGATATTAAAGGCGGGAGAATCTATGCATAAAACCCCATCTATTTTTTGAGTAAGACTTAAATTTACAAGCTCTTTGATCGCTCTTTTTGCTTTAAAAATCAAAGGCAAAATTTCTATAAAGCCCATAGCACTAAATTCATGTGAGCTATAAAATGGCTTAGAATTTAGGTCAAATTCTTTGCATAAATTTTCATCATAAATTCCATAAAGTTCAAATTCACCAAAGTCTTTTTTATAAGCATTTAAAACTTCTTTTAAATGCAAATTTGCCGAGGGCTCTAGGGCGCAAACTAAAAAGGTTTTCATTTTCTCTCTTTTTTGAATTTTAAAACAAAATTATAGCCAATTTTCACTTAAGACTTTTATTACCCTTTATTCTTTGCCTAAGAACAATAAAAAGTACTGTTTTATGAGAGAGCCTCTCAAAAATTAACACTAAGCCTTTAAACAGAATGAGAAATTTTATCACTCTTACCAGTGATATATAATTTTAGAGAGTTTTACGACTTTTATTTCAAACCTTGATAATCTAAGCTTTGGAGTGGCTATTGCTGTAGCAGTAGCGATACGCAATATCCCTGAAGGTATGGCAGTTTCTTTGCCAAATTATTATGCTATAAATGATAAGAAAAAAGCTTTTATTTACTCGGCACTTTCTGGGGTGGCAGAACCTATAGGGGCGTTTTTGATCTTGCCTATTGTGAATGAGCTTACCTTTGGTTATTACTTTTGCTGTGGTGGTTGGGATTATGGTATTTATCTCTTTTGATGAGCTACTGTCTGCTGTAAAAACTTACGATAAAACCCACGGCGGTGAGTTTTATTTTGTTAAATTCTTGAGTTAAATCAAGGATTTAAATTATTGTTTATTAGGAAAAGCTCTAAATATTTTTCCATTAAGTAATGCACCATTTTCTTTTTTATTTCTTTTAATCCCATCCTCTCCATAAGTTCCCCATTGTTTAAAGAAAAAAGCCGTGTTTTGTTCTTTGCACTGTCTTTGTATATTTACTATCCACTCTTTTTTTACCATTCTTGCACTGCTACCACTTTCTCCACCCACAACAACCCAATCAATTCCACTTAAATTTAAATTTCCTAAATCATTAAGTAGTGGTTCACAAGAAAGCCATTTGATTTTTGCAGGTAAATCTCTAAGCAATTCAATGCGTTTTGTTACTTGCTTAGATTCAATGGTAACTCCAAGCCATATATTATTTAATATTTTTTATCTAAAAAATATTTTCTCATCCTAGAAGGTCTTTTAGTTAAAATCTGATATTGATGATAGGGTGTTTGTTTTATAATATTCATTATTTGATCTAAGAAATTAAAATCCATTTTTTCATGGAACAAATCACTCATAGAATTAACAAAATAAAGGGTCGGTTTTTTATTTTGTAAAGGATCATTTAAGCGATGAGGAAGCATTTTAAATTTAAACCCATCTTTATAATCAAGATTTCCTATCGCTTGAAGTCGCCTTGCCATAACTTCAGCATAGCAATTTCTACAACCTTCACTAATTTTATCACATCCTATTGAAGGATTCCAAGAGGCTTGTGTCCATTCAATTTTGGTTGGTTTCATTTTTTTGAGCCAAATATAAACTTTTATTTCTTTTTTGTCTAAATGAAAACCAGAATTTGCACCATGATATTTACACTCTAATTCATTTTTAATTTCTTTAAGAATAACATTTGTATGTTTAGCTAAAAATCCATTGTCTAAACCAAAATTTTTTATCTCAATATCGTTTCTTTTTTCTCTTAAAAACTCTAACAATAAACTTTTATATTCTTCCTCTTTTTGTGTGGGAATATTTTCATTGTAAAACAAAGTTCCTTTTTCTCTAGAGATATCTTTATCTATATTTACATTTCCTTCTCCAAAATCTTTATCTATTTTCTAAGCAGTTTTTAAAAATTGCTCTTGTCCTTTTCTGTGGGCAGAGAAAAATATTAATCCATTGATATTTTCATTATCCTTAATCAAAGTAAAAGGCGAGATATATGCTTTAGGAAATAATTCTCTTAAGTATTTTACAATTGTCCTATGAGTTTCATAAAAAGGTTTTTTAATAAAAATTTCCTTAGGAATTTTTATATATTTTTCAAAATTTGCATCTCCGCAAAATCTTCGAATATGTCCCGATGAAACGAAAATTAAAACATCCGTTCCTTTCTGTAAAAAATTGTTAATTTTTTCAAGATGCTTAATTCCATATTGATCTAACAAAATAAGTTTATAGTATTTTTTTGAAAAAATTTCATAATCTTTAACATCGCAAATAGTATATCTAAACTCAATATTTTTATTATAGTTTGGATAATGCTTTTGGATGTTCTTTTTTAACTCCGAAATTTTATAGTTCTTAATGTGTCAAGAATTCGTAATGGAGAACCCTTATGAGTTTTTGTTCCGTCAAATCCAGTGCCACAAAATAAGTCATAAATTTCCACAATATCAAATGGAGGTTTTATTCCATAATTTAACACTACAATCAACCATTCATAAACATATTGATCAAAAACATCTAGCTTTGTTAATGTTGCATTATCCCATCCCTCTTTATGCATATCTTTTGCCATAACAATTCCCTTTTTGCTAATACACCATTTTTAAGCGTTCTTTTAAAAAGCTTTCAAGATTTAAATAATCTTCTAAATTTATATCATCATATCCGTTAATATATACATTTTCATTTTGTGTTTTTCTTAAAAGTTCTAAAACTTCATCATCGCTTTTTACGATATAAAAACTTTCCTCACATTGATAAAGTTTATCTTTTAAAATCATTTTTAATTCTTTATCCAAAGTTTTACCATCTTGCAAAGCTAAGTTTAAAGCTTTTTCATAAGGATTTAAATTCTCATGATGCCTTAAATTTAAAGTATTTAAATCATCTTTGATAAATTCTGGTTTTTCTGTAAGAGAAAATACTTTAAAACCTAAATCTAAATTTTATCTGTATTTTCTTTTAAAATTTTCTCTCCCGCTCTTTTAACTCTTTCAATGGTGATGTCACTAATAACAGGATTTTTACTTCCTAGTTCTTTTTTACAAAAATCATAGGCAACTTTGCTTTTTTTTTCATTGATAGGCTCATCAAGTTGCACTAAGATAAATTTACGATTTCCATTATCTTCTGCATTTAGTTCTATAACTGCTTGTGCTGTTGTGCCACTTCCTGCAAAGAAGTCTAGGATATAATCAGAATTATCATTTGTAGCATGATTTATAATTTCTTTTATAAAATCAACACTTTTTGGATAGGTAAAATACTCTCCTAAGCCTAAAGCTAAAAGTTCTTTTGTCGCATTTTGATTCATAAATTTATTATCCACGAATCTTAAGCTATCAAAAGTTTTTAATGTCGTTTTTAGTTCTTTTAAGTAGCGTTTATAAATAAATCCCCTTTCATTTTCCTTGTATTTTTTTTTAAAGCAAATATGTCCTTCATCAATATGTTTTTGCATTGTTTTTTGAGAAAAACGCCAATATCTTCCATTTGTTGGATAATCTTCTCTATTTGTATATGGATTTTTAACTGCAAAATATCCCGTTTTTATATCACCACTTTTAGCTGTTGGATCACTTGAAACCCATGCGCCGTTTGGATCATTATCTGGATTTTTATATTTACTTAGATCTTTTTGCCCTCCGAATAAATTTACAAAATTTTTATCTTTTGCATAACACAATAAAAACTCATGTTGATAATTAAGTCCTACTTTTGCATCGTTTGTGGTACTTTTTGTTTTTCTTATGAAATCTGCTACGAAATTCTCTTCTCCAAAAATCTCATCACAAAGAATTTTTAAATTTGCTTGTTCGTTATCGTCTATGCTTATAAATATCACTCCATCTTCACGAAGCAAATCTCTAGCAAGTTTAAGTCGTGGTAGCATAAAGCCAAGCCATGCGCTATGACTTCTATCACCTTTTTGATTGATGAAAAAATTTAAAATTTCACTTCTAATTTCTTCGCCTTCTTCATCGATCTCTAGAAGTCCAACTTCCATTAAGAGTTTTTTATGTTCTTTTACAAAATCATCATTATAAATAAATTTATCATTTTTAGTGTTGTAGGGCGGATCGATATAGATCATTTTTATTTTTTCATAGTAGGCGGATTTTAAAAGCTTTAAAGCATGAAGATTGTCCCCTTTGATGATAGTATTTTTGGTGCTTTCTGCATCTTTGCTTAAATTTGAATGAAATTTCAATTCTTTAGTGTTTGGGGTGTCATAAAGAGCATTTGCTAAAGCTTTTCCTGTGAAATTTAGCTCATAGCCTCTAATTTCTTTATTATTTAAACCTAAAAGCATAGCAATAGCCTTTAAATCTACTTGTCCGTCTTTTATGCTTTGTGGGAAATTTAGCTTTAAATACTCTAAAAGTTCGTTTTTGTTTTTCTGCGTGTTGATTATATTTTCTTTTTTGATTTTATTTATATCAAGCATTGTTATCCTTTAAAACTTCATTGATACAATGAATTAATTCTTGTTTGTTTATTCTTGTGTTAAAAATAATTTTTATATTTTCATCTTTTAAATTCTCATCTAATTTTTGAAAAAATACTCTAGCATAATCTATTTTTTTTCTTTCATTTGATGCGATATCACTTTCTTTATCATAGCCTTTGCTTTCGCATACAAAAAAGATTTTTTTGCCCTTTTGGTCTTCTAAAAAATAAGCAAAATCAGGTTCGTAGTTTTTATAAGGTGTAGGGATGCTTAATTTGGGTAATTTGGCAAAAACTTTTATCGTTTTAGTTTCGATAATTTCATGATTTTCTTTGATGATTTCTTTTTCTATGTTAGAATCATAAATCACACTTTCGTAAAGATAATTTTTAGCCGGCTTTTCATCATCTTTATAACGCCCTAATTTTTGCATAGCAATACTTTCTTTAAATTCACCATTTTCTATCAAATTTTCATAAGAATTTGAAAACGCATGAAGGGAAAATTCATAATTTATGCAATGCAATAAACTATGATGAATTTTATCTTTGATGATGTTTTTTAAGCTATGAAAAGCTTTTTTAGGAGAATTTTCAAATTTAGTTTTGTCTAATTTTGCATAAATTTTTAATAAAAATTGTAAAGGAAATTTTTCATCTTTGCTGAAATTTAAAAGTAAATTTTGTATTTCTTGATAAAGACTTTTTTTATAATCAATTTCTTCTATGGTTTTAATTTCTTCAGTGATTATAGAGTTTTGCTGAGCATCAAAAAGTTTTCTTTGATAATATACGCGTTCTTTTTCTATATTTAAAGTATTAAAAGCAAGTGCGACTTCATTTATAATGTTTTGTTCTTTTATATTTTGATAAATTATTTGTGCTTTTTTGTTGATTTTATCCCAAAGCTCTTTAAAGTCTTTTGCTAAATGTGTTCTTATTTTGACTTTATTATCTTGATTTTTAGCATTGATAATTTGTTGATGCGTGTTGTTTGAGCTTTCTTTAAATATATTTAAAAATTTGTTAAATTTATCACCCAAAAGCTCTTTAAACTCTTCATTATCTTTTATGTTTTCATATATAGGAGATAAAATTTTATAATTGCTTTGTTCTTCATTAAAAGAGATTAATTTTAGTCTTTTTAAAAGATAGATTAAATCATTAGCCAAATCCACATTTAATAGATTTTCAAGAAAGCTTTTTTCTAATGTTTGGCTATCAAATCTAAAACTAGAATCTAAAACTTCTTTTTGTAAATTTTCTATATAATCAACTTCTCTTGCGCTCACTAAAATATCAAGATAATTAATATCGTAAAATTTATTGTCATCAAAATCTAAATAATTATGCGTGATTCTTTTACCTTTGTCATTGACACATAGTCTTAAGCCACGGCCTACTTGTTGATGAATGCTAATTTGTGAAGAAGAATTTGAAAGTTTAGTTAAAGTAAAGATATTTGGATTATCCCAGCCTTCTTGCAAAGCCCAAACGCTAAAAATAAAACGCAAGGAAGTATCAAATGATATTAACTTTTCTTTTTCTTCTAAAATGATTTTTACACCTTGTGCTTCTTTCTCATCTACAGTGCCTTTATCTGTGCTAAAATAACCTTGATGAACTCTTAAGTCACCCTTATCATCGAAGTCTTTTTCTAAATATTCTCTATATTTTACATCTAAATTTAGCTTTAAAATTTCTTTGCGTTTTTCTTTATAAAGCTCTTCAAAAGTATTTTTAATAAAAGCCTTATCACCTCTAAAATCTGTAATATTTGGGATAAAAAACAAACTTAAAGCTTTGATACCTTTTTTAAAAAGTTTTTCTTCTTTTTCAAAATGCAAATCAATTGCTTTTTCTATAAGCTCTTTAATCTCATCATTGTTTAAAACATAACTTTCTTTTTTCTCAATGATAGTTTTGTTATTAAAATAAGCCTTATTGTCCTTTATTTGCGTTAAAATGGCATTATTTAAAAGAGAAAGACTATCTTGTAATTTTATTGTTTCTTCTCTTTCTATTCCATTTAAACTGTAAGTAAAAGTGGCCTTTTTATTTTTGTATTCTTTTAGAAAAATATTATTTGTATTTACTCCTAAAGTATGCACTTTTACTTGTTTAACAAGGTATTCTTTAAAAGCAGAGATGGAATCAAGGCAATAGGTCATATTACTAAGCTCATATTCTTTTTCTTTTGGAAAAGTCGCACCAAAGCGAAAATAAAGTAAATTTATTTTTGAAAAATACTCATTAAAAGCCTTTCCCTTGAGTAAATGGGGTTCATCTATAATACTGATTGGCTTTAAATCAACAATATTTTCAAAAACACTTTTGATATTAAAAAGATTTTCATTTTGTTTGTTAAGCAAATTGGCTTTTTTATCAATAGCGCTATTGGTTAAGACCAGCACTGAAAGTTCATTTTTGTTTTTAATATAATGATTAATAATCGCATTTTGACTTTTGCTGTCTGAGTAATAATAAGCTTTTAAATATTTTTGATATTCTGAATAAAAATAAGTTTTTGTAAGTTCTATATTTTGTTTTACGCTTTCTAAAATTGCTTTTCGTGGAACAAAAATAATAAATTTGTTTTGTTTGTAAATTTTATGAAGTTCAAAAATCAAATTTAAATAAGTAAAAGTCTTGCCTGTGCCTGTTTCCATTAAAATATCCAAATTTAATTTATCACTTATATTTTGCACCGGCATAAGTGTAGTTTTATAAAAGTCTTTTAGACATTCTTTTAGATTATCTTGTCTTTTAAAATCAAATTCCTTTAAAAGAGTAATAATATTGTCTATACACCTAACTTGATATTCTTGTTTTTCAAAAATCATTTACATTTTCCGATAAAATATTTTAAATATTTTATCTTATTTTGTCTTAATTAAAAGAAGTCATAGAAGAAAGACACGCTAAAAAGCGTGTATGTAAGGTTTATTCTCTCCAGCCGTATTTTTTGAAAATTTCTTTAGCTTCTTTAGAACTTAGATAAGTGATAAAATCTTGTGTTTCTTTGCTTGCACCTTCTTTAGCCACCACATTAAAAGTTCTATAAACAACCAAATCTTTTTCTATAGCTACGGCAGTTCCTATGTCAGGATTGCTTTTTGACCAATCAATCCAAGTGATCCACGCATCGGCTTGATCTTGTGCAAAAAGTTTTCTTGCACTTCCACTGTTTGGAACAAAAGCTACGATATTGTTTCTAAAATTTTGTATGGTTTTTATATCTTGAGTTCTACCTATCATATCTTCCCAAACTCCTGTCCCAGAAGTATTGCTCTTTCCGGCACCTTCAGGCACAACAATTCTTACTTTTTTATTGGCTAAATCTTTTAAACCTTTGATTTTTAAAGGATTGCCTTTTTGAGTAAGTATGATGGCTTCTCTAAAATATAAAGGTTTGATTTTGCTAACATTAAAATCTTTGCCAAAGTCATTAGCTATAGCCAAAGCTGATTGATCTGAAGCGCCAAATAAAATATCCGCATCTTTTTTAGCCTTTTCAAGCCAAGTTGCTTGAGGGCCAAAATTTACATTCACTTTTATGCCTGTTTTTTCGCTATATTTACTCGCTATATCTTTTAAGGCTGTATGTGGGCCGCCTGGTCCATAAAGATTTATATCCGCATTTGCCATACTAAAAGCTAAAGCGCATGCGCCAAACAAACTGATAATTTTTTTCATAAGTATTTCCTTTTATGATAAATTTTATTGATTTTGAAGATGAGATTTTAAAAATTATATGTTAATAAATAGTTACAATGTAACAAAAATGTTATTAAAAACCTAACTCTTGTTTGATATTTTTATAAGCAAGAGTTAAAGTTGTTTATTTCTTTTGGTGTTAAAATGACACAAGGTAGAGCAAAGTATGCAAAAACACAAACTAAGAAGTATGACCATTCTAGCTGCCATAAAATCCACAGCCTAGCTTATAGCTTTTGTTTCAAAGCTAACTCATAAAGTCGCCAAACCCTACGAAATATCCCACTGCAAAAGCAGGAAAGACCTCCATAGTTTGAACACTTGCTAAAATTACAAAGCCAAACTGTATAAAGTACATAAAGACTGATGATAACTTCACAAGCAGTAAAAATATAAAAATGATTCATATGCCAATATATTTCATTAAGATCTTGCCGTGCTTACACCCAATAATACTACTAAGGCAAAACCAAAAAGTGATAAGAGCAACTATCCTTCATAATTATATGCAAGATATTCCAAACTGCTGCGTAAATTCCTGCTTTTTTAGGAACAGCTTTATTGTTTATAACACTTTGTGATCCCATGGGCTTAAGCATAGAGTATGAGTTAGCTAAGGGTGATATTGTTTCACACAAGATAATATCCCATGTATCTATAAAAACTCCATTTAAACTCCAAGTTCTTATTTTGTAATATTTAGTAAAATTTCTTCTTTAAGAAATTTAATAGCTTTTATCTTAGGTTTAAAAATCAAACATATTTGAATCCTCTTTGCTAATTTTTATAAATTTTTATGGATTAAATAATATTAATTGATATAAAATAATTAAAAATAATGTTAAAATTTATATAATTTGAAATTAAAATATAAATTAGAATTTATACTATGAAGCTTTAAAAAAATATGTTAAAATCCAAATTTTTATCTTTTGCAAGGAAAAGCAATGAAAGAAATTCTTATCACCAATGATGATGGTTATGAAAGTGAAGGACTTAAAAAACTCGTTAAAATGTTAAAAAAAGAATTTAAAGCTAAGATCACTATAGTAGCTCCTGCTAGTGAAAAGTCAGCTTGTTCGCATTCTATAACTTTAACCAAACCTTTGCGTTTTGTTAAAGTAGGAAAAAGATTTTACAAACTTGATGATGGCACCCCTGCAGACTGCATTTATCTCGCACTTCATGCACTTTATAAAACACGTTTACCTGATCTTGTGATCAGTGGGATTAATAAAGGAGCAAATGTAGGCGAAGATATTACTTACTCAGGAACTTGTGCGGGTGCTATGGAAGCAGTTTTACAAGGAATTCCTGCTATCGCTCTTTCTCAATTTTACAAAAAAAGTGAAAAAGAATTAGACTATAAAAATGCTTTAAAAATTACTAAAAAAATTGTTCAAAACATTTTTGATAAAGGCTTTCCTTTAGAAAAAAAGAATTTTTAAATATCAATTTTCCTGAAAAATCAAAAATCAAAGGTATTAAAATTTGCAAAGCAGGTAAAAGAGTATATAATTTCAAAGCTCATTCAAATATCAATCCTCGTGGTATCGAATATTATTGGCTTGCGGCTGCAAATTTAGACTTTGAAGATGAAAAGGATAGTGATATTGCTTTACTTAAAAAAGGTTACACTACAATAACTCCTATAATGCTAGATCTTACAGCATATGAAAAGATGAAAAAAGTTAAAAAATGGTTATTAAAGGCAAATAATGAATGATAGATTTACGCGTGTAAAATGGCTAGTTGGCGAAGAAAAATTTCAAAAAATTTTACAAACAAAAGTTCTAGTTTGCGGACTTGGTGGAGTGGGTGGAATTTGTGTTGATGCACTTTACCGTAGTGGTTTTCAAAACTTTACTTTAATTGATGCAGATAAATTTGAAATCACCAATCAAAATCGCCAAATTCATAGTGAAAATATAGGCGAAGAAAAAGCTAAAGTATTTGAAAGAATTTATAAAGTTAAGGGCATAGTCAGCAAAATAGATGAAGATTTTTTAAAAAATTTTGATTTAAGTGGATTTGATCTTATTATCGATGCGATTGATGATATCCCTGCAAAAGTAGCTTTAGCTCATCTTATAGATTTTAAAAAACAAATTTTTATTTCTTCAACAGGTGGAGCTAGAAAGCTTGATCCAACACGCATTAAAATTACAAGTATTTTTAAAACTCACGGCGATGCTTTAGCAAAAAAATTTCGCTATGAACTTAGAAAATCGGGTTTTAAAGGAAATTTTGATGTGGTTTTTTCTGATGAAGAAGCGCATTGTAAAGATTTGGGTTCTTTTATGGGAGTAACTGCTTCTTTTGGTCTAGCTTTAGCAAGTTTGGCAATAAGAAAAATACTCGATAAAAACAGTTAAATTTCAAAATTTTAAACTCTTGTATAAAACTTTTTAAACAAAGCGTGAGTAAGCTTTGCATTAAGAATATACTCAAGATTAAATTAAAGTTTGGATTAAAATAGATAGGAGACAATGAGAAGAAAATTTATAAAAGATTTTGTTTGTGTCTACGAAAAACAAGGAAAAATTGTAAGTTTTATAAGTTTAACAAAGATAAAAATACTTGATTTGCTTTTTGCTTACCCTAAATTTACAAGGCTTGGTTTGGCTAAAAATTTACTTGATTTTGCTTTGAAAGAATTTTATGATTTTACCTCTTTAATTTCAAAGTTTTTCTTTATTGAAAATATCTTTGAAATTATCAGAGATAATAAAATCTTAAAAGAAGATAAATTTTAAAAAATTTTAATAAAAAGGAAATTTATGAAAAAAATTATCTTATTTTTTATAGTTTTAAATTTTGCCTTTAGGCAAGATAAAATATTAGAAAATTTTTTTAAAGACTATATAATACAAGTGGAGTTTTTATAGTCTTTGATGGAAAAAATTATGCAAGTAATGATTTTAAAAGAGCTGAAAAACCTTTTTCTCCTGCTTCAACTTTTAAAATTTTAATGCTTTAATTGCACTTAATAGCGGCGTGATTAATGATACAAAGAAAGTATTTTTATCCTCTTAGAAACAAGATACTGATTTAACTTCAGCTATAAAGCGTTCTTAAGTACCTGCTTTTAAAGAATTGGCAAGAAAAATTAAACAAGCTTTCTTATGGAAATGCAAAAATTTCTAAAATCGATATTTTTTGGCTTGATAATTCTTTACAAATTGCAGCAAAAAATTAGGCTAATTTATTTTTCAAACTTTCGCAAAATTCTTTACCTTTTTTAAAGCAAAGTCAAGAAGAAGTTAAAAATATTCTTTTTTAAAGAAAATAAAATATAAAAAAAATTATGCTAAAACGGGTTTTAATGATGGTATAAATTTAGCTTGGATTGTTGGATTTATAAAAACTAAAAATAAAATTTTTATCTTTTGCTTTAAATGTTGATATAAAGGATATTAAAAGCATTAAAATAAGAGAAGAATTGCTAGAAAAATATTTAGCCTTTAATAGTTGCAATATCATAAGAGATTGAAATAATAATATATAGCAGCTTTAAAGAAAAATAGATACTATTTATACGAGAGGTTTTAGAGTATTATGTCTATTTTTAGCAGTTGTTTTGGTTTTGTTGTTTTTTAAAATCAAAATAACTTACTTAATTATTAGTGTATTTTTGCTTAATTATTTTTATTTAAAATCATAATGAAGCATATATTATTTAAGAATTAAAGGATTAAAAGCTTTTACTGAAAGTATGAGAGTATCGCCTATTCTTATATCTTGATAATCTTTTAAAAATTCTTCCTCGCTAAGAGTGATTTTGATAATATCTTGATTTAAAAGCAAGGTCAAAACCACCAAAATATCGCCTTTTTTAATTTCTAGTAAAATCCCACTTAAGCGTAATTTTGCGCTAATATTTGAGTGAGTAAAAAATTCATTTTTAGGAAAATCTTTAATGATTTTTCCATTTTTAAGCTCTAAAACTCTATGACTTAACTTATAAATTTCAGCTAGATCATGACTAACTAACAAAGTGCTAATTCTAAAATGATGTAAAATTCTAACCAATTCATCTTGTAAATTTGCACGCATTTTAAAATCCAAAGCACTCAAAGGTTCATCTAAAAGCAAGATTTTTGGTTCTCTTGCTAAAGCTCTTGCTAAAGCCACTCTTTGTGCTTGTCCTCCACTTAAATTCTTAGGATAAATTTTGGCTAAATTTTCAAGCCCCATTAAGGCCAAAAGCTCTTGTACCTTCTTTTTAGAACTAGCAGCATAAGCAATATTTTCTTTTACATTCATATTAGGAAAAAGCGTATAATCTTGAAAAACAAAACCAATTTTTCTTTTTTTGCAAAGCTAAATCAAAACCTTTTAAAGAGTCAAACCAAAGCTCATTATCCACTTCTATACGCCCAAATTTAGGCTTTATAAGTCCTGCTATGATTTTTAAAAGAGTGGTTTTTCCTGCTCCACTTTCACCAAAAAGTGCGGTAATTTTTCCTAGTTCTATATCTTTTTTAAAATTTAGATCCAGTGTTCCTTTAGCGGTATTTATAGGATGATTGATATCAATTTTTATCATTGAAAACTCATTTTTTTATTGACAAAATAAAGGCTAAAAAGCACCAAAAAAGAAAAAACAAATAATATAAAAGCATATTGATGCGCTAAGCTATAGTTTAATACCTCAAGCTCATCATAAATAGCTATACTAGCAACCAAAGTTTCACCTTGTTTGTGTCCTCCTATCATCATCACTACACCAAATTCGCCTACAGTATGAGCAAAGCTCATCGCGCAAGCGCTAAAAATTCCTGCTTTAGAATTAGGTAAAATCACTCTAAAAAGAGTATAAATTTTACTTTTACCTAAACTATAAGAAGCATCAAGTAAATTTGGATTAATCGATGAAAAGGCGCTTTGCAAAGGATTTACCATAAAGGGTAGTGAAAAAATTAAAGAAGCAAAAACAAGACCTTCAAAACTAAAAACTAAAGAAAGATTAAAATATTCTTTTAAAAATTGTCCCAAAGAACTATTAGTTGAAAAGCTAACAAGCAAATAAAATCCTAAAACACTAGGAGGTAAAACCAAAGGCAAGGAAATAAGACTTTGAAGGATTATTTTAAAAGGAAAGCGCACAAAACTTAATAAATAAGCCGAAAAAACACCAATAAAAAAAAGAATAAAAGTCGTGATAAAAGCAAGCTTAAAAGTAAGATAAAGTGTTTGTAAAAAAGTTGAATCAAGCATGATTGTTCCTTAGTACAATATCATTTGCCTTAACAAAACAAAGCCATTCTTGATTTTCACAAATTTCAAGATCTAAAGCTTTTTCTTTGGTGATAATACTAGAAAGTTCACTACCTTTAAAATTAAAGAATACATGATATAAAAGTGCACCTTTTTTAATTCTTGTAATTTTAGCTAAAAAAGAATTTTCAACACTCAAGAGAGACTTAGCTGCACTAAAACAAAGTTCGTGTTCTTTAAAAAGAAGTTCTACATTTGCGCCAATTTTTAAATTTTCTAAAGATTTTAATTCAAGCATCAAAACACTAAAAACTACTTCTTTAGAAACTATTTTAACAATAACTATATCCTCTTGATTTAAAAGTTCACAAATTTGTCCTTTTATAAGGTTCATGGTGTGTTAAATCCATATTTTTTAAAAATTTCTTTTGCTTTTGAAGAATTGATAAAATCGCTAAATTCAAAAGCTAATTTTTTATCTTTAGCATATTTTGTAATGACATAACTTTGTTCTAAAGGATTAAAATACTTTGGATCAATGATACTTGTTTTACCTTTAGGATGGCTAATAGGAGAAACTAAAGAATAAGCTACTATGGCCAAATTTGCATTTTTACTATCTACATGAAGAACGGGTACTGAAATATTTTCACCTAAGACAATTTTATCTTTAAAAAGCTCATTTAAACCTAAATTTTCAAGTACTTCTTTAGCTGCTACTCCATAAGGAGCTACTTTAGGATTGGCTATGCTTAGATGCGTAATTTTATCTGCCTTTTCTTTTAAATTTTCAATGCCTCCTTCAAGCAAATTTTCATCCAAACTGTATAAAGCTAAAACTCCTAAAACATAAACCTTTGGCTTTATTAAGGCGTTTTCATCTTCATAAATAGCCTGAGCGTATTTAGTATCAGCTGAAAAAAAGAGATCAAATTCTCTTCCTTGTTTTAAAAGTTCATAATATTTTCCAGAAGCACCAAAAACTAACTCTATTTTATTATTAGGATGTATTTTTAAAAATTCATCTTTAACTTCATTCATGGCTTTTGAAGCTGAAGAAGCTACAAAAATACTTAAATTCTGTGCGTTTAAATTTAAACCAAACAACAAAATCCCAAAAAATACTATAAATTTTTTCATTTAATTTTCCTTGTTTAAAAAATTTAATTTTTGAATTATAACATAAAAAATTTATTTTATATCATTTTTGCATAAAATAAATACGGGATGATAAGTCAGCTTGTTTTGAAATTTTTCTTCAAAATCTTTTAAAAACCTCTTATTTAAAGGATAAAAACCCAAAGAATTTACCCCACTTAATTTTAAATGTCTAAAAACTTCAAAAGCATTATCAAAGTCTAATTTTATAAGCTCTTGAGTGATTTTCACATTATTAAAATATGATTTAAAAATTCGCTCTAAAGTATAAATATCAAAATACTCTAAAGAAAAACCTGTACTTTGTTTGATCTCTTTTAAATTTTGCTCTGCAAAACTAGAAAGCAATAAAACCCCTCTTTTATCTAGCATATTTGCCAGTGTGGGTAAAATGCGTTTTAAATCAAGCCATTGTAAAGTTGCATTCGAAACAATAAGATCAAATTTTTCTTTGCTTAAATCATGCTTTGCAAGTTCATTCATGTCAAAAATTTGCATCTTATTATCCACGCCATAGTCTAAAATATCATTTTTAACATACTCATCAAAGGCAATGATTTTTTCAAGTTCTTGGGTAAATTCCCCTCTTGCACAACCAAATTCAAATACCCTTTTAAAATACCTTTGTTTTAAATTTTTAAGCTCTAAACATAACCTTAAAGCCATGAAATTTTGCACTTTAGCGTGTTTTTTATAATCTTTTGCTTTTAAAAAATTCAAAGCTCATCCCAAGTTTTAAAATAAAAAAAAGCAAAATGAGGTTCATCTAAAAAAATCAAATTTTTAAAACTATTTTTTAAAGCATTTTGGGCAAAAATTTCATCCTCTTTGCTTGAATAAACCTTATCCCAAAGCAAATTTTCCTCTTGTTTTATCAAAGCAAAATTAAAAAGTCTTTCAAGCTCTATTTGCAAAGCTTTTTCATCTTTAAAAATAAAATCTTTTGCTAAATTTTTACGCTCTTTAAATAAAGCTTCTTTGAAATTTTCTAATTTGAAATTTTTCATGGTTTTTTTAAAAATTGTAGGATGAATACCTTTTTGCTTATCTATACCTAAATTTGTGCCATTTATAGAAATTTTTTGCTTAAAATTTATATTTTTTAAAAGTTTATTTGCTACGCAAACTCCCATAGAGAAAGCAATCAAAACAAGCTCATCAAAAGCCTTAAAGTCAAAATTCAAATCAAAATTTTCATAATCATAAAATAAAATCACATTTTTATCACTTTTAAGATGCAAAAAATGACTAGGATGAGAAGCAAATCCCCCAAATACCACTATAAGTTCTTTTGAATTAGGATTTTTGCATAAAATTTCATATTTCATAAAAGTTCTATTATCCTTTCAAGTTCTTTTGTGCTAAGTCCTGCATGCAGAGAAAAACGGATTCTGGCTGTATTTTTTGGCACCGTAGGTTCTTTAATTGCAGGGGCAAAAACTCCAGCTTTTTCAAGTTTATATGCTACTTCTAAGGCTTTTTTATTTTCACCTAAAAGCAAGCAGACGATATAAGCATCGCCCAAAATTTGATGATTTTTTTCTATGAGTTTGCTTTTGAAAAATTTGGCTATGGTTTGTAATTTTTTTCTTTTTTTCTTAAAATCAGGCATTTTTTTTAAAATAAATTGGGTCCAAGTTACATTAATAGGTGGTAAAGCTGTAGAATAAATAAAAGCTCTAGCTTTGTTAATGAAAAATTTTTTATACTTTTCTTCACATATCATACAAGCACCCATGGAAGTAATAGCTTTTCCAAAGGTAAAAACTAAAAAATCCACTTCATTTTCTAAGGCTAGTTTTTTAATAAGCCCCAAACCCTCATCATCAAAACAACCCACGCTATGCGCTTCATCAATATAAAGTTTGATTTTATCATAACGCTTTTTAAGTTCACACAAAACCTTAAAATCACTAAAATCTCCATCCATACTAAATAAGGCTTCACTTAAAATGATGATGTTTTCATATTTATCATAGTTTTTTTGGATTAAGTTTTCTAGATGATTCATATCTTTATGATGAAAACGAAAAAAATCAGCCCCACCTAGCCTTAAACCATCAATCATACTTGCATGGATGAACTTATCAGCTAAAAAAAGCGTGTTAGAAATGCTAGAAAGGGCAGCTATACAAGAGATATTTAAGTGATAGCCACTATTAAAATGCAAAATTTCTTTATCTTTAAATTTAGCCTTTAAAAAGCTTTCTAATTCTTTATAAATTTCAAAATTTCCACTCAAACTTCTTGAACTCGAACTTGAAAAAAACAAATCTTGCTCTTTTAAGGTACTTAAGAACTCAGTTTTTAATTTTTTAGAAGAAGCTAAATAAAGATAGTCATTTCCTGCTAAATTTAAAAGCTTTTGATTTTGCTTATAGACAAATTTATTTTCATGTTTTAAGGGTGTTAGAGTTCTTAGATTGTGATTTTGCTCTAAATCTTGCAAAATTTTTTCAAGCTTCATTTTTTTCCTATGAATTTAAAAATTTAAAGTATTATTTTGCCAAAATATTTTTAAAAAAGAAGTTATAATGCAAAGTGAAATCTTAAAAAATCTTGATCTTAAACACATTTGGCATCCTTGCACTCAAATGAAAGATCATGAAAATCTGCCTTTAATTCCCATAAAAAAAGCAAAAGGCGTGTGGCTTTATGATTTTGATGATAAGGCTTATATGGATTGTGTGAGTTCTTGGTGGGTCAATCTTTTTGGACATTGTAATGAAAAAATCGCAAATGCCATTAAAAAACAAGTTGATGATCTAGAGCATGTGATTTTAGCAGGTTTTTCTCACGAACCTATTATCAAACTTTCTGCGAGACTTTGTGAAAAAGTGGGGCGGGAATTTAACAAATGTTTTTATGCAGATAATGGCTCAAGCGCCATTGAAGTAGCACTTAAAATGAGTTTTCACTATCATTTAAATAAAGGTTTGAAAAAAATAAATTTTTATCCCTAAGCAATTCTTATCATGGTGAAACCTTAGGAGCTTTAAGTGTAGGTGATGTCGCACTTTATAAAGATACTTATAAAGCTTTGCTTTTAGAGTGTTTAAGCACGCCTGTGCCACAAAATAAAGATTATACCAAAGAGCTTGAAATTTTAAAAGATATTTTAGAAAAATACTCTAGTGAAATTTGTGTTTTTATACTTGAACCCCTAGTGCAATGTGCAGGAAATATGCACATGTATGAAGCCCATTTTATCGATGAAGCGATCAAACTTTGTCATGAATTTAATGTGCAAGTGATCTTTGATGAAATTGCGGTAGGTTTTGGACGCACAGGAACTTTATTTGCCTTGCATCAATGCAAGCAAAGTCCTGATTTTATCTGTCTTTCAAAAGGTATTACAGGAGGATTTATGCCTCTTTCTGTAGTGCTTACAAAGAATGAAATTTATAATGCCTTTTACGCACCTTATAGCGAACAAAAAGCCTTTTTGCACTCTCATAGTTACACAGGAAATGCCTTAGCTTGTGCGGCAGCTAATGCGGTTTTAGATATCTTTGAAAATGAAAATATTTTAGAAAAAAATCAAATTTTAAGCATCTTTATCCAGCAAGAATTTTCAAAACTTAAAAAATTTGATTTTTTAGGAAATTTTAGAACTTGTGGAATGATTAGTGCTTTTGATATTTTAAGCACTAAATACGAACGTGTAGGACTTTTTGTATTTCAAAGAGCCTTAGAAAAAGGCTTGCTTTTAAGGCCTTTAGGAAATACCATATATTTTATGCCCCCTTACATCATCACAAAAGATCAAATTGCTTATGTAGTGGAGAGTTTAGAGCAGATTTTTAAGGAATTTTAGTTTATAAGATTTCTTGTATTTGTTCTTTAAAATTTTGATTTAAAATATTGTTTTTGTCAAAAAAATCAAGATTTATTATAGAAATTTGTGTGTAATTTTTTATAAAATTATCTTGTAAAATGTCTTTTTTACCCATCATTACAAGGGCTAAAAGCTCTATATTTCTTTGCTTTAAAGCTTCAATGCTAAGCAAAATATGATTGATACTTCCAAGATAATATTTTGCCACTAAAATGCTTGCTTTTTTATGTAAAGCCATAAAATCAATCATAGTGTATTTTTCATCAATAGGGGAAAAAAGCCCACCCGCAAGCTCAATGAGTAGATTTTCACTCTTTGGCAGATTAAGCTCTAAGGCTTTATAATCAAGCTTTTCTTTGATTTTTCCAAGATGAGGAGAAGCTGGGGTTTGTAAAAAAACACCCTCTTTAAAAATCTTTGTTTTTGGACTAAATTTTGCTATAAATTCGCTGTCTGTTGGCGTTCCTGCTTGAACAAGCTTAAAGTAATCATAATTAAAATTCGCACAAAAAGCCGCACTAAAATGTGTTTTACCTACATCAGTATGCACTCCGCTTACAAAAATTTGCATTAAAAAACCTTTAAGAAAGAAACTTCAAACCTACAGTACAAGAAATAATCATAGCAATTAAAGAAAGTTTTAAAAAACTTTTGCTTTCTTTATAAAAAAGTATTCCTATCATCACTCCACCCGCAGTTCCAGCACCTGTCCATATAGCATAAGCCACACTCATAGCAATATTTTGCATACTTAAACTTAAAAAAGTAAAAGAAAATCCAAAGCAAATGATCAAAGCTAAAAGATAAAGCTTGTTTTTGGTATTTACAAGTTCTTTCATAATCACCACGCCAAAAATTTCACAAGCGGTAGCTAAAAACAGATAAAACCATTCCATCACTTAGCTTCCTTGCTTACCCATTTAAGAGCTATGATACTTAAAAGTAAAATTGCTATAAGTACAAGCTTAGTTATAGAAACAGCTTCATTGAAAATAAACATTTCATTTAAAACTACTCCAATAGTACCAATACCTACAAAAACACTATAAGTAATACTTACTTCAAGTTTTTCACAAGCTTTTAAAAAACAAGTAAAAGAAATACAAACTCCAATGGCCGTTAAAATATAATGCCAAATTTCCGTAGAATACTTAAGCCCGCTCACCCAAAAACATTCTATAATCCCACCTAAGATTATCAAAAACCAAGCTATATTGATATTGAATTTTTCATTCACGCGTAAGCCTTAAATTTAACATAAATGTTTGCATAACAAATTATAGCTTTAAAGAAATTAAAGAAGCTTAAATTTACTTTTCCATAAGCCAAAATTAGATATAATTAAAGCTCATTTTTAAGAAAGGACAAAAGATGTTAGAAGGTATCGTTAGAGAGAGTATCGGTAGAAAAGCTGCTAAAGCTTTAAAAAGAGATGGTTATCTAATCGCAAACATCTATGGAAAAGGATTAGAAAACATCAATGCTGCCTTTAAGGTAAATGAATTCATTAAAGAAGTTCGTAAAAAAACTACTTTAATTTTCGATGTAAAAGTAGGTTCTAAGACTTTAAGTGTTGTGGTTGTGGATTATCAAAAAGATCCTGTAACTGCAGAACTTAAACATGTGGATTTAAAAGTTGCACAAAAAGATGTGATTTCTAAATACATGGTTCCGGTTAAAATCACAGGAACAGCTATAGGTCTTAAAAATAAAGGTGTTTTAATCCAATCAAAAAGAAGATTAAAAGTAAAATGTACAGCTGAAAATTTGCCAAATTTCTTTGAACTTGATGTAAGTAAACTTGATGTAGGTGATGCTTTGCTTGTTCGTGATATTGTAGTTCCTAAAGGTGTAACTATGATTGATGCTGATAGAGTAGCGGTTGTAGGTGTAGAAAAAGCTAGATGATTTTAGTCGTAGGGCTTGGCAATATAGGTGCAGAGTATGAAAATACCCGCCATAATGTCGGTTTTATGCTGATTGACTTACTTTTAAAAGAAAACAATTCTATAAATCTTACAAACTCTAAATTTAAAGGAGAGCTTTTTAAGATAAGCTCTTCCTTACTTCTTCTTAAACCTAGTACTTATATGAATAATTCAGGGCTTAGTGTAAAAGCAGTAAATGATTTTTATAAATGTGAAAGAATTATAGTAATCCATGATGATATTGATATAAACTTAGGGGCTTTACGTTTTAAAAAAGGCGGTTCAAGTGGTGGACATAATGGACTTAAAAGCATAGATAGTTTATGTGGGAGTGATTATGAAAGAGTGCGTATAGGAGTGGGTAAGGGAGAAAATGTGATTTCGCATGTTTTGGGTAAATTTAAATCCGAAGAAGAAATAATCTTGAGCAAGGTTTTAGAAAATGCTAAAGAAGCTTTGCTTGAGCTTATTAGGAATGATGATTTGTCTGCTATATCATCCAAATACAGCTTAAAGGCTTAAGATGTGGATATTTTTTCGTTTTATTTCCGGGGTTTATTTAAAGAATTTTTTTATTTATTTTTTTTTCTTTTGCTTGGTTTTTATTGTGGTATTGACTTGCTTTTAAATTTTAAAGATTTGCCAAAAGCTGCAAATCTTAATTTGCTTTATATTATGTTTTTGTGTTTTTCAGCAGTGCCTTATGTATTACCTATTTCTTTGATTTTTGCTTTGGTAGTTTCTTTAATTTCTATGATTAGAGCAAATGAGTTTGTAAGTCTTTATGCGTTAGGACTGAGTAAAAATTATGTTGTTTTGTTTCCCTTTTTATGGGCTTTGTTTTTTTGTTGTATTTATATAGGATTAAATTTTACTTCTTTTGCTTATGCAAATGATTATAAGAGAAATATTTTAAAAAATGGCACCATTATGACTCAAAGTGGGGAAGTATTTTTGAAATTTAATAATAATTTTGTTTATATTTCAAAGATAAACAATGGGCAAAATAGCGCTCAAAATATAAAAATTTTTAATATTAATGATTCAAATTTAAGTTCTTTTATAAGCGCTAAAAATGCTTATTTTGAAG
The DNA here is from genome assembly GCA_000163995.1 of Campylobacter jejuni subsp. jejuni 414. GTDB lineage: Bacteria > Campylobacterota > Campylobacteria > Campylobacterales > Campylobacteraceae > Campylobacter_D > Campylobacter_D jejuni_A. The sequence continues at coordinate 231,369 of CM000855.1, forward strand.
GTGAAAGTTGGATTTTGCGAGATGGTAATATTACATTATTACCCAAAAACTATGAACTTGCTAATGATGGTTTAAAGATAAAAGATTTTTCCCAGCTTAAATCGCTTGATGGTTTTAAGCCAAAGATTATAGAAGGAGTGGCTAGCAATAGTGATTATTCTATATCTGACGCACTTGAAAGTTTTGAGCTTTTTAGAGCCCAAAATGTCAATACAGATGCTCTTAGAATTAATCTTTATAAATTTATTTTTACTCCTTTTTTTTGCCCCATTTTTTGATGCTTATTATGTATTATTTTTTTCCTATAATAGCAAGATTTTTTAATCTTGCTTTTGTAACTTTTATAGCTTTTGTAGTGACTTTGATGATTTGGGGAGTGTTGTTTTTGCTTACTAGGTTAAGTGAGAATAGTGTAATTGCAAGTGAGATTGGTATTGTAATACCTATTATAATTTTAGGTTGTTTAAGTGCTTATATGTATTATAAGCATCGATAAATTAAGCTTTGTGTAGTAAAATTATCAAAATTAAAGGTTAAAGATGGATTATAAGCAATTAAGGCAAGAATTTAACACCCCTTTTTATATTTACAATTTTGACTCTATAAAAGAGCGTTTTTTAAATCTTAAAGATGCTTTTAAAGCCAGAAAATCTCAAATTTTTTATGCCGTAAAAGCCAATTCAAATTTAAGTCTTTTGCAAATGCTTGCTAATTTAGATAGCGGATTTGATTGTGTGAGTATAGGTGAGGTAAAGCGTGTCTTAAAAGCGGGGGCAAAAGCCTATAAGATTATTTTTAGTGGAGTAGGAAAAACTAAAGAAGAGTTAAAACTTGCTTTAGAGTATGATATTTTATATATCAACCTTGAAAGTGAAGCTGAAATGATGCTTTTAGAAAGCGTGGCTAAAGAACTTCGTTTAAAAGCAAGAATCAGTATTCGGGTCAATCCAAATGTTGATGCAAAAACACATCCTTATATTTCTACAGGACTTAATGAAAATAAATTTGGCGTTGAAATTGATATAGCAAGAAAAATGTATCTTTATGCAAAAAATTCATCTTTTTTAGAGCCTGTCGGAGTGCATTTTCACATAGGTTCACAACTTTTAGATATTTCTCCTATTCATGAGGCAGCAGGTATTGTTGCAAAACTTGTAAGAGAATTAAAAGCTTTGCAAATAGATCTTAAATTTTTTGATATAGGTGGTGGTCTTGGTGTTGCTTATGAAAAAGATGAATGTGAGCCTGATCTTTATAATTATGCACAAGGTATATTAGCACAACTTCATGGGCTTGATTTAACTATAGGAATGGAACCTGGAAGATATTTAGTTGCCAAAAGTGGAGAATTTGTTTGTTCAGTGCTTTATGAAAAACAAAACAAAACCAAGCGTTTTATTGTAGTAGACGGAGCGATGAATGATCTTATACGTCCAAGTTTGTATGAGGCTTATCATGAAATAGTTTTACCTTATAATCAAAGTGAAGAAAATTTGTGTGATGTTGTAGGTGGAATTTGTGAAAGTGGAGATTTTTTTGCCAAGGCAAGATCTTTACCTAGCACGCAAAGTGGTGATATTATGGTTGTGAAAAATACTGGAGCTTATGGTTTTAGTATGAGTAGTAATTACAATACTCGTAATAAAGTTTGCGAATTAGCTCTTGAAGAAGGACAAGTAAGATTGATCCGCCAAAGAGAAAATTTTCAAGATCAAATCGCTTTAGAAGAGAAATTTTTAAAGGCTTAAAATGTTTTTTTTAGTATGTTCAAGGGACTTTGATTTCTGATTATGACAAATCTTTAATCCATGGTGCTAAAGAATTGATTGATTTTTTAAATATAAAAAATCTTTCTTATGTCATCATTACTAACAATACAAAAAAACTTGATTTTTTAGAAAAACTACAGCAAAAAGGTTTGGCTATAAAAGAGAATGCTTATATTGATCCTTTTAGTGTTTTAAAACATATTTTACAACCTTGTAAAGTTGCAGCTTTTGGTGCAGATGAGTTTGTAAAAAGCCTTGAAAATCTTGGTTTTGAGCTCGATTTTGTAAATCCTAGTGCTGTGCTTGTGGCTAGTTATGATGATTTTAAATTTAAAGATTTTGCGAGTATGATAGAATTTGCTAGAAGAGAAGTTAGATTTATAGCTATGCATGAAGCTAGCGTTTATAAAAAAGATGGCAGACCTTATCCTGGTGTAGGTAGTATTATGGTCATGCTTAAAAATGCTATTGATTTTGAGTATGAGGTTGTGGGTAAGCCTAGCATTGCTTTTTACAAAGAAGCTTTGAATTTGATAAGAAGGCAAAATTCAAGAATTGATTTTGAAGATATTAGGATTATCAGTGATGATTTTAAAGGAGATTTGCTTAAGGCAAAAGAGCTTGGTATGAAAACCTTGCTTGTTTTAAGTGGTAAAATAAGCGATACAAAAAGGCTTGATACTGATTTGCTTGATGGAATTTATCCTAGTGTTTTTGAGTTTTTAAAGGAGCTAAAATGTCAAATTTAGAAGAATTTAGAAATAAAATCGATACGGTAGATGATAAAATTTTAGAGCTTTTAAATGAAAGAATGACTTATGTTAAAAGCATAGGTGAGCTTAAACAAAGCAGTGGAGGGGCTATTTATCGTCCCGAGCGTGAAAGAGCGATTATCAATCGTTTAAAAAATGCAAATTTAGGACTTTTAGATCAAAACGCTATAGAAGCAATTTATCAAGAAATTTTTGCGGTTTCAAGAAATTTAGAAATGCCTCAAGCTATAGCTTATTTAGGACCTGAGGGAACTTATACTCATCAAGCAGCAAGAAGTCGTTTTGGTGCGATGAGTCGTTATATAGCTTTGGCTAATATCGAAGATGTTTTTAAAGAGCTAAGTAATAAAGAAGCAAAATATGGTGTTGTGCCTATAGAAAACAACACTGAAGGTGCGGTGGGAATCACTTTAGATTGTTTAGGTAAATATAATGAGCTTAAAATTTTTGGTGAAATTTATATGGATATTCATCATTCTTTTGTAGGAATTAATGAAAATTTAAAAGAGATAAAACGCATTTATTCACACCCGCAAGGTTATAATCAATGCCGTAAATTTTTAGAAAGTCATGAACTTAGCGCTATAGAATTTGTGCCTTCAAAATCTACGGCTAATGCGGCTTATCTAGCTTCACAGGATAAATATGCAGCCGCGATTTGTTCTAAAATAGCAGCAAAGCTTTATAATGTGCCTGTACTTTTTGATAAAATAGAAGATAATGCAGCTAATAAAACAAGATTTTTGATTTTAAGTGATATTAAAAATCCTAAAATGCCAAATTGTAAAACTTCTATTTTAGCACACACAGCGCATAAACCTGGCGGGCTTAGCTTTTTATTAGAACAGTTTAAAAAAGAAAATATTAATCTTACTAAACTTGAATCTCGTCCTATAAAATCAAAAGAATTTTTACATAGTTTTTATATAGATTTTGAAGGGCATATTGATGATGAAAATGTAAAAAAAGCTTTAAAGGATATACAAGAGATTGTTTGGCTTGGATCTTATTTATCAGGAGAAAAAGATGAAATTTAATGAATTTTTAAATCATTTAAGCAATTATGAACCAGGTAAAGATATAGAAGTTATTGCTAAAGAATATGATGTTAAAGAAGTGATAAAATTGGCAAGCAATGAAAATCCTTTTGGCACTCCACCAAAGGCTATAGAGAGTTTAAAGCAAAATGCAAATAAAGCCCATCTTTATCCTGATGATAGTATGATAGAGCTTAAAAGTAAATTGGCTCAAAAATACAAAGTTCAAAATGAAAATATCATCATAGGTGCAGGTAGCGATCAGGTGATTGAATTTGCTATACATTCTAAGCTAAATTCTAAAAATGCTTTTTTGCAAGCTGGAGTTACTTTTGCTATGTATGAAATTTATGCCAAACAATGCGGTGCAAAATGTTATAAAACTCAAAGTATTACTCATGATTTAAATGAATTTAAAAAGCTTTATGAAGCACATAAAGATGAGATTAAAATTATTTTCTTATGCTTGCCAAACAATCCTTTAGGTGAGTGTTTAGATGCAAGTGAAGTTATTGGGTTTATTAAAGGTGTAGATAAGGATTGTTTAATTGTGATTGATGCGGCTTATAATGAATTTGCAAGTTTTAAGGATAGCAAAAAACACTTAGAACCTTATGAGTTGATTAAAAAATTTGAAAATGTACTTTATTTGGGAACTTTTTCTAAGCTTTATGGACTAGGGGGCTTACGCATTGGTTATGGTATAGCTAATGTTAGTATTATTAGTGCATTTTATAAGCTTCGTGCTCCTTTTAATGTGAGCAATCTTGCTTTAAAAGCAGCAGTTGCAGCAATGGATGATGATGAATTTACTAAAAAAACTTTAGAGAATAATTTTTCTCAAATGGAGCTTTATAAAAAATTTGCTAAAAAATATAATATTAAAATTATCGATAGCTATACAAATTTCATTACTTATTTTTTTATGAAAAAAATAGTACAGATTTGTCTGAAAAATTGCTTAAAAAGGGTATAATAATAAGAAATTTAAAAAGCTATGGTTTAAATGCTATACGCATTACTATAGGAACATCTTATGAAAATGAAAGATTTTTCACAGAATTTGATAAGATTTTAAATTGATATAAATCTAAAGTAAAATATGTGAAATTCGCTAAACTAAGGGATGAGAATTAATGGATTTTAAAAATATGTTCCATCAAATTGGTCAACTTTATCAAAATTTAACTCGTAAACAGCGTATAGTGATTGCTGCATCTATTGTGGTAGTAGTCGGGTTTTTGGTTTTTTTGGCTTTATTTCGTGGAAGTGGTGGTAATGCAAATAATGGATATGCAGTTTTAGTTGAAAATGTAAGTCCAAGTTCTTCTGCTGCTATTGTAGCTAAACTTGAACAAAATAATATTCCTTATAAATTGGAAAGCGAAAATAAAATTTTAGTTCCACAAGATCAAGTTTATCGTCAAAGAATGTTTATTGCAAGTGAGGGACTTATAAAAGATAGTCGTGTAGGTTTTGAAGCTTTTGATACTCAAGCTTTTGGAGCTACAAGTGAAGAGCAAAAGGTAAAATACCAAAGGGCTATAGAAGGCGAACTTGCAAGAACTATTGAAACTTTAGAACCTATACGCAACGCTGTTGTGCATATAGCTTTTCCTAAGGATAGTGTTTTTACTGAAAGACAAATTCCACCTACAGCTTCAGTTGTTGTAAATGTTCGTGAAGGTTTGAAGCTTACTAGAAAGCAAATTGATGGTATAAAAAATATTGTTTCAGCTGCTGTTCCAAAACTTACTAAAGAAAATGTTAAAATTAGTGATCAAAGTGGCGTGCCTTTAGATGAACAAGAAGCGTATGAAGATGATTTAGTTCGTGCACAAATTAAATTTAAAAGTGATCAAGAAAAAGCTTTAGAAGATAAGATTATAGAAAATTTGGCTCCTTTTGCAGGTGGCATGGATAAAGTGAAAGTAAGTGTAAATATAGATTTTGATTTTTCCAAGCAAGAATCTCAAAGTGAAATTTATGATCCAAATCCTATAGTGCGCAGTGAGCAAACTTTAAACGAGGAAAAAACAGGCAGAAAAGATCCAGAAATTCAAGGTGTTCCAGGTGCTGTTTCTAATATAGGTCCTGTTGAAGGACTTGACAATAAGGGTCAAATTGATACTTATAAAAAAAATCAAGTTACCACAAACAATGAACTTTCTAAAACTATTACAAATATTAAAAAACAATTTGCAACAGTGTTGCGTACTTCAGCAGCTGTTACTATAGATGGAAAATATCAAGATGTGGTTGATGAAAATGGAGATGTAAAAAGTGAGTATGTTCCATTGACTAAAGAAGAGCTTGCAAGTGTTGAAAGTATAGTGAAAAATACTATTAATTTTAGTGCTACAAGAGGTGATAGTGTTGTAGTGCAAAATTTACCATTTCATCGTGAGTCAATTAGAGTTGAAAGTAAAGTTAAAACTTTTTATAATCGTTTTGTTGAACCATTTATTCCACCGGTTAAATATTTTATTGCAGCGATTTTACTTTTTATTTTTTACAAAAAAGTTATTGCTCCATTTACTCAAAAAATGCTCGAAGATGTTGCAGCACAAGAGGAAATGCAACAAGGTCCAAGTGCTGTTTTAGATGATGCTGAAGATGCTTTAGAGAAATTTAATGCAGCTAGGAAAAAAGTTGAAGAACAACTTGGTTTTGGGGATAATTTCAATGAAGATTCTATCCAGTATGAGGTTTTACTTGAAAAATTGCGCGGTCTAGTAAGTGATAAAGGTGAGGAAATTGCTGCACTTTTACAAAACTTAATCCAAAATGATAGTGAATTTGGCGAAAAGGATATGTGATGATAAAGCTAAGCGAAGAACAAAAAATGGTTTATGATGATTTGTCGATGCCTGAAAAGGTAGCGATATTTCTTATACAACTTGGTGAAGATGCAACAACTTCTGTGTTTTCGCATATGGAAATTGATGTAATTACAGAAATTTCACGCTATATTGCCATGGCTAAAAATGTTGATAGATCTGTAGCTACTGCAGTTTTAGAAGAATTTTATACCTTACTTCAATCAAATCAGTATATTAAAAGTGGCGGTTTGGAATATGCCAAAGAAATACTTTTCCGTACTTTTGGGCCAGAGATTGCAAATAAAATTCTTGAAAAACTCACTAAGAGTTTGGAAAATAACCAAAATTTTGCCTATTTGGCGCAAATTAAACCACAACAACTTGCAGATTTTATTACCAAAGAGCACCCACAAACCATTGCTCTTATTTTAGCACATATGGATTCTATTCATGCGGCAGAAACTTTGGAGTATTTTAGTGATGAGTTAAGAGCTGAGGTTGTAATTAGAATGGCAAATCTTGGTGATATTTCTCCAAATATTATTAAAAGGGTTTCTGCAGTACTTGAAAGCAAGCTTGAAAGTCTTACTTCTTATAAAGTTGAAGTGGGTGGTCCAAGGGCTGTGGCCGAAGTGCTTAATCGTTTAGGGCAAAAAGCAAGTAAATCAACTATCACTTATATTGAGCAAAGTGATGAACGTTTGGCTGAAACAATTAAAGAATTGATGTTTACTTTTGATGATATACAAAAACTTAGCGTCCAAGCTATAAGGGAGATTTTAAAAGTAGCTGATAAGCGTGATTTAATGATAGGTTTAAAAGGTGCAAGTGAAGAATTAAAGCAAAAATTTTTAGCTAATATGTCTACGCGTGCAAGTGAAGCTTTTCTTGAAGAAATGGGTTTTTTAGGCGCTGTGCGTGTTAAAGATGTTGAAGATGCACAAAGAAAAGTTGTTGAAGTAGTGCAAAAACTTGCAGAACAAGGACTTGTGCAAACAGGTGATGCGGATGAAATGATAGAGTAGGTGAGAAATGGTTAATCGTAGTAATGTTATTTCAGGTGGAACTTCAGAACAACATGTTGTTGAAGGATATCGTTTTAAAGTTATTTCAGAATTTGATAATCATGCAGGAGAAAAAAAGCATACTCAAGCTTTAGATGAAGAAAATGTTAATACGCCTTTAAATGATGAGAAGCCAGTCGAAGATAATCAAACCTTTGTCTCTACTCAAGTTAGCCCAGAAGCTCAAGCTCCAGCATTTCAATCAAGTTTTGTTGAAGATTTACTTAAAAAAACAGATGAAATGTCAAGCAATATTATCAAACTTCAAATGCAAATAGAAAGTCAAGAGAATGAATTTAATAACCGCTTAAATTCGGAACTTGAAAATGCTAAAGAAAAATTTATTAAAGAGGGTTATGATAAAGCAAAAGAGGAATTTCAAAAGGAATTGAGTGATTTTAAGGATAAGTACTTAAAAAGTATAGCTAAACTCGATAATGCTTGTGAAAATCTTGAAAATTTCATAGAAAAAAATGAGAAAGAATTGGCAGATACTGCTGTAGATATTGCCAAAGAAGTGATCTTAAAAGAACTTGAGCTAAATTCAAGTAAAATAGCTTATGCTTTGGCCAAAGATTTAATTGGTGAGCTTAAAGGTGCTAGTGCAATTGAACTTAAAGTTAATACAGAAGATTATGAGTATTTAAAGGAGCAATTTGGTCAAAATGCTCATATTAAAGTAAGTCTTGATGATGCAATTAGCAAAGGAAGTGTTGTTATTATAAGTGATGCAGGCAATATAGAATCTAATCTTAATTCTCGTTTGACTAAAATTAAAAAAATGGTGAATAATGAGTAAAAAATTTGCCCATAGTCAAGAAGAGTTAGAAAAACTAAGTTTAAAAGAATTAGAAAATTTAGCAGCATCTATACGTGAAAAAATTATACAAGTAGTTAGCAAAAATGGTGGACATTTAAGTTCAAATTTGGGTGCTGTAGAACTTAGTATAGGAATGCATTTAGTTTTTGATGCAAAAAAAGATCCTTTTATTTTTGATGTATCCCATCAATCTTATACACATAAGCTTTTAAGTGGAAAGGGTGAAATATTTGATACTTTAAGACAGATTAATGGTTTAAGTGGCTATACAAAACCTAGTGAAGGGGATTACTTTGTAGCGGGACATTCAAGCACTTCTATTTCTTTGGCGGTAGGTGCTTGTAAAGCCATTGCTTTAAAGGGAGAAAAACGCATTCCTATAGCTTTGATTGGAGATGGGGCTTTAAGTGCGGGTATGGCTTATGAGGCTTTGAATGAATTAGGTGATTCTAAATTTCCTTGCGTGATACTTCTAAATGACAATGAAATGAGCATTTCAAAACCAATCGGAGCGATTTCAAAATATCTTTCTCAAGCTATGGCAACGCAGTTTTATCAAAGTTTTAAAAAACGTATAGCTAAAATGTTAGATATATTGCCTGATAGTGCCACTTATATGGCTAAACGTTTTGAAGAAAGTTTTAAACTTATTACTCCTGGACTTTTATTTGAAGAATTAGGGCTTGAATATATTGGGCCTATTGATGGACATAACTTAGGTGAAATTATTTCTGTATTAAGACAAGCAAAAGCTATGCAAAAGCCTTGCATGATACATGCTCAAACCATAAAAGGTAAGGGTTATGCTTTGGCCGAAGGAAAGCATGCTAAATGGCATGGAGTGGGAGCCTTTGATATACATAGTGGAGAGAGTATTAAAAAAAGCAACACTAAAAAATCAGCCACTGAAATTTTTTCTAAGAATTTGCTTGATTTAGCTTCAAAATATGAAAATATTGTTGGAGTTACAGCGGCTATGCCAAGTGGAACGGGGCTTGATAAGCTTATAGAAAAATATCCAAATCGTTTTTGGGATGTAGCTATTGCAGAACAACATGCAGTAACTTCTATGGCAGCTATGGCAAAAGAAGGATTTAAACCTTTTATTGCGATTTACAGTACTTTTTTACAACGTGCCTATGATCAGGTGATCCATGATTGTGCGATTATGAATTTAAATGTAGTTTTTGCTATGGATAGAGCAGGAATAGTAGGTGAAGACGGAGAGACGCATCAAGGTGTTTTTGATGTTAGTTTTTTAGCTCCTTTGCCAAATTTCACTCTTTTAGCTCCAAGAGATGAGCAAATGATGCAAAATATAATGGAGTATGCTTATTTGCATCAAGGACCTATTGCTTTTCGCTATCCTAGAGGGAGTTTTATTTTAGATAAAGAATTTGATCCTTGTGAAATAAAGCTTGGTAAGGCGCAATGGCTCATAAAAAATAATAGCGAAATTGCTTTTTTAGGTTATGGGCAAGGTGTAGCAAAAGCGTGGCAAGTCTTAAGAGCCTTACAAGAAATGGGTAATAATGCTAATTTGATCGATTTAATTTTTGCTAAACCTTTGGATGAGGAGCTTTTATGTGAGCTTGCTAAAAAAAGTAAAATTTGGTTTATTTTTAGCGAAAATGTTAAAATTGGTGGCATAGAGACTTTGATTAATAATTTTTTACAAAGATATGATTTGCATGTAAAAGTTGTTAGCTTTGAGTATGAAGATAAATTTATCGAACATGGCAAAACAAGTGAAGTGGAAAAAAACTTACAAAAAGATGTCAATAGTTTATTGACAAAAGTTTTAAATTTTTATATCAAATAATAAAAAATATTATTTGATATAAACTTCTTTTAATAAAAATTTTATTATCATTTTCACTTAAAAAAGCAAGGAATAAATAAATGGAATTACTACAAATGCTTAAAAAACACGAGTTAAAAGCTACCCCGCAAAGATTATGTGTTTTAAAAATTTTAAAAAGACATGAACATCCTAATATTGACGAATTGTATGCAGAAATTAAAAAAGAATACCCTTCAATCTCTTTAGCAACGGTTTATAAAAATCTTAATACTTTACAAGAACAAGGCTTGGTTGTTGAAATTAATGTTTTAAATCAAAAAACTTGCTATGATATTTATGAAGAAGAACATATTCATGTGATTTGTGCTAAATGCGGTAATATAGAGGATTTAAGTTTTAAAGAAGCCAAGTTTTATGAATATCAAGAGCATTTAGAAAAAAAGATAGGCAATTTAATTAATCATTTATCTGTTTGTGCTTATGTTGATAGTTGTAAAAAGTGTCATTAAGCAAAATAAGGTTAAAATAACCCATATATTTTAAGGGTTATTTTAATGGTTTATGAAATTCAAAAAAACTTTTTACTTTCTGATTGTACTCTTTTAGAGAATTTGAGAAATGATAATATACCTTTTAAAAATTATGAATTTGAAACTTTCTATACTCAAATAACTCCAAACTATAGCGTTAAATTTCAAAGTTTTTGCAATGAATTTTATAAAATTACGAAATTTAATAATTTAATTTTGGAACAAAATCAAGAAGAGAAGATTTCTAAAAAAAAATTTGAAAAAGCTCGAAAAAAGATTATAGGAAAGAGCATTAAAAAAGAACGTTTTGAATTTAAATTTTGTTCTTTAAAAAGTTATATTGATATTTATGAAGAATCCAGAATTTGCATTTTAAAAGTATTTTTTCCAACATTAGATAATGCTAGTGAATTTAAAGTTCCTAAAGATTTTAAAATTCAAAAAGAATTACGCCATGATTTAAATTCTAAATATATTGTTTTATATGGTTTTGAATATCAAAATTTTGATATAGAGAAATGTTTTAAAATTATAGAAAAAAACCAGAATTTTAGCTTAGATTTCCCAAATTATATTAACGCTTATGATGGATTTAGAATTTTTTTATTTTATTTATTTAGAAAATTAAAACTTTATTGGACTTTGTCTTTAGAAAAAAAAGACAAGCAAAATTTATGTGAATTTTTATTTTATTCAAGAAGCTTGTATATAGTTTTATCAAGTATGGATACTATTTTAGATCAAAATTTAAGTAACACTTTGGCTTTAAAGTTTAAAGATATAACACAAAAAACTCAAGATATTTTAGCAAGTAAAAATTTAAATCAGGATTTATTGTTATTTTTAAGCAGTGAAAAAATTCAAGATTTGTTTAATGATTTTGATTTTTTCATAAAAGAGAATTCTTTTTATGAAGGTGATTGCAAAGATAGATT
>CM000855.1:243098-342560 GCA_000163995.1 Campylobacter jejuni subsp. jejuni 414
AAAATATATTAAAAATTTTGATTTAGAACTTTTTGAAAATAGTTTTTTTGAATTAGCAATATTTTTAGAATATTTTTATCATTTTTTGGAAATGAAAACTTTAAATAAGCTTTATGAAAAATATTTTAAAGATAAGAATAAAAATATTTTCTCTAAAATAATCAATAATAAAAATAAAATTTTGCAAATTGCTTAAAAAAATCAAGTAAAAATTTGAAAATTTACAAAGGATAAGAATGCAAAAACAAGAAAAAATTATAGAAATGTTTAATCAAATTGCTCCTACTTATGATAAAGCTAATAGAATTTTAAGCTTTGGTGCTGATGTAGCATGGCGTAAAAAAGCTTGTCAAACAGTGATGAGTCTATATTTAAAAAAAGATTTAAGAATCGCTGATATTGCTTGTGGCACAGGAGATATGATAGAAATTTGGCAAGAGAGCGCTTTAAAAATGGAAAAAAATATTTTAAATATTAAAGGCGTTGATCCAAGTTATGGTATGTTAAGTGTTGCAAAAGAGAAATTTCCAAATGTTGAATTTATAGAAGCAGGGGCGCAAAATTTACCTTTAGAAAGTCAAAGTTTAGATATTTTAAGTATTAGTTATGGTATTCGCAATGTTGTAGAAAGACAAAAAGCCTTAAATGAATTTGCTAGAGTACTTCAAAAAGATGGTATTTTAGTAGTTTTAGAATTTACAAAAAGAGAAAAGGGTGGTTTTATAGCAGCTTGTAGGGATTTTTATCTTAAAAATATTTTGCCAAGTATAGGTGGAATAATCAGTAAAAATAAAAGCGCTTATGAGTATTTACCAAATTCTATTGAAGGGTTTTTAAGCAAGGAAGAGTTTATTTTAGAGCTTAAAAATGCTGGTTTTGAAATACTTGATTATAAAAGTTTTAGCTTTGGCGTGAGTTCAATGTTTATAGCAAAAAAACTATGACACCAACAGAATTAAATCTTAAAGTAAAGGCTTTATTAGAAACACACTTTGATGATATTGTTTTAAGTGGAGAAATTTCAAAAATCACCTTGCACGGTTCAGGGCATTGGTATTTTGATTTGAAAGATGAAAGATCGAGTATAGCCTGTGCTATGTTTAAAGGAGCTAATTTAAAAGTTGGATTTAAACCAGCAGTGGGAGATTTTTTAGAGCTTTGTGGAAGTGTGAGTTTATATCCTGAAAGTGGCCGTTATCAATTTATCGCTACAAGTATGAAAAAAGCAGGATTTGGAGATTTAGAAGCACAGTTTTTGGCTTTAAAAGAGTGTTTGCAAAAAGAAGGACTTTTTGATGCACATTTTAAAAAATCTTTACCAAAATTTCCTAAAAAAGTAGGTATTATCACTTCAAAAACTTCGGCCGCCTTGCAAGATATGTTAAAACTTATCCATCAAAAAGAATATTTTTTGGCAAAAATTTATCTTTTTGATGCTCTCACTCAAGGAAATAATGCAGCTTTTTCTCTTGTCCAAGCTTTAAAAAAAGCTGATGATATGAATTTAGATGTTCTTATTATAGCACGCGGTGGAGGAAGTAAGGAAGATCTTTTTTGTTTTAATGATGAAAATTTAGCAAGAGAAATTTTTAAGGCGAGAACTCCTATTATTTCAGCTATAGGACATGAGATTGATTATGTTATTAGTGATTTTGTTGCAGATTTTAGAGCCCCAACACCTTCAGCTGCTATAGATACTTTGTTTTATTCTAAGCTAGATTTAGAGCAAAGCTTGGATTTAGCGGAAGAGAAATTGACGCAACTTTGGAATAATAAAATGCAAAATTATGAAAATTTACTTTTAAATTTAAATAGATTTTTTAAGTTTAATTCTTTGCCAAAAATAATAGATGAAAAAATAAAACAAAGTCATCATATAGAAAAACAACTGAACCATTTACTAGTAAATCAAATGCGTTATAATGAATTAAAATTAGATAAATTACAAAATGTTTATTCGCAGCATGAAAATTTTTTTAATAAAAGCAAAAAGTTTATTTGTGTCAGAAAAAATGGCAAAATAGTGAGTTTAGAAGAGCTTGAAAGTGAAGACATTGTTATTTTAAGTTCTCAAACTTCTCAAAAAGAAGCAAAAATTTTATAAGGATAGATTATGAGAAAAATCAATTTCAGCGCAGGGCCATCAACTTTACCTTTGGAAATTTTAGAACAAGCTCAAAGAGAACTCTGTGATTATCAGGGTAAAGGTTATTCTATAATGGAAATTTCACACCGCACAAAGGTATTTGAAGAAGTGCATTTTGGAGCACAGGAGAAAGCTAAAAAACTTTATGGATTAAATGAGGATTATGAAGTATTGTTTTTGCAAGGTGGAGCAAGTTTGCAATTTGCTATGATTCCTATGAATTTAGCTTTAAATGGGGTTTGTGAATACGCCAATACTGGAGTTTGGACAAAAAAAGCGATTAAAGAAGCACAAATTTTAGGTATCAATGTTAAAACTGTAGCAAGCAGCGAAGAAAGTAATTTTAATCATATTCCTAAGGTAGAGTTTAGTGATAATGCAGATTATGCTTATATCTGTTCGAATAATACTATCTATGGTACTCAATATCAAAATTATCCTAAAACTAAAGCTCCTTTGATTGTCGATGCATCGAGCGATTTTTTTTCTAGAAAAGTAGATTTTTCAAATATTGTTCTTTTTTATGGTGGAGTACAAAAAAATGCTGGAATTTCGGGTTTAAGTTGTATTTTTATCCGTAAGGATATGTTAGAAAGATCTAAAAATAAGCAAATTCCTAGCATGTTAAATTATTTTACTCATGTTGAGAATCAGTCTTTGTTTAATACGCCCCCAACTTTTGCTATTTACATGTTTAATCTTGAAATGGATTGGCTTTTAGATCAAGGCGGCCTTGATAAAGTGCATGAGAAAAATTCCCAAAAAGCTACCATGCTTTATGAATGCATTGATTTAAGTAACGGGTTTTATAAAGGGCATGCAGACAAAAAAGACAGATCCTTAATGAATGTAAGTTTTAATATTACTAAAAATGCAGATTTAGAACCTCTTTTTGTAAAAGAGGCTGAAGAATCTGGAATGATAGGACTTAAAGGACATAGAATTTTAGGAGGAATCCGTGCAAGTATTTATAATGCACTAAATTTGGATCAAGTGAAAACTTTATGTGAATTTATGAAAGAATTTCAAGGAAAATATGCATGATAAAGCGTTTTGATAAGTGCTATAGAATGTCGTAGATTATCGTTTGTGATAAATATTTTAAAACTGCGAGCAAGTAGCTTTTGAACCAAGTGGGACATTAAAAAGCAAACTAAAGAAGCTCTTGTAGAATTTGAAAAATAAGTGCAAGCAAAGAGGATTTAATCCAAATTCAAATTTGGTTGGCTAATATGCAAGATTTTGAAATTTATGATGCTTGGATAAAAATTAACCTGTTAGAGCTTGTGTGGGAATGCTTTAGCAGAAGGTTATTTAGTAGAAATTTAAGCTTTTGGAAGACTAAGAGAGGGTTAAAAATTCTCTCCCCCAAATTTTAAAAGAGCAGACCCCCAGGTAAAACCACCACCAAAAGCATCTAGTAAGATCAAATTTCCTTTTTTAAGTCGACCTTCTTCATAAGCATCGTTCATTGCCATAGGTATAGAAGCAGCTGAAGTATTGCCATATTTATGCACTGTAATAACACATTTTTCATCGCTTAAATTGAGTTTCTCTTGAACTGCTTTAATGATACGTAGATTAGCTTGATGAGGAATGAAAAGATCAATTTCTTGTGCTAAAATTTTATTCTTGGCTAAAATTTCTACAACATCATTACTGAGTGTATTTACTGCTATTTTAAAAACTTCATTACCTTTCATTTGCATGGAGAGTGTTTGACATGAGTTTGATTTTTGGGATCTTTGAGTCATTAAAAGATCTCCATAATTGCCATTGCTTGCAGTATGTACATCAAGTATATGATTTTCTTTATCTAAACTTACAATTCCAGCTCCTGCGCCATCTCCAAAGAGTATGCAAATACTTCTGTCATTATAGTCCATAATGGAACTTGTTTTTTCAGCTCCTATGATTAAAACATTTTTTTTCAAGCCACTTTCTACTAAAGCTTTAGCTTGTTCAAGTAAATAGATGAAACCAGAGCAAGCTGCTGAAATATCAAAAGCACTAATATTTACAAGTCCTAAATTTGAAGCAATTTTACAAGCTGTTGAAGGCATGGTAAAATAATCAGGACTTAAAGTAGCTACAAGAATAGCATCAATATCTTTAGGCTTTAAATTTGCTCTTTCTATTGCTTTTAAGGCGGCTTTTGTGCCTAAATCACTTGTATTTTCATGTTCACTAGCAATGCGTCTTTCTTTAATACCTGTGCGTCTAGTGATCCATTCATCGGTCGTATCTACCATTTTTTCAAGATCGGCATTACTTAAAATCTTTTCTGGAATATAAGAAGCTATACTTTTAAGACTTGCTTTAAGCATTGTATTTTCCAAGTTCATTTTCTATAAGTTCGTTGATATGAGATTGGCTAAAATTTATGGCTTGAAAAATTGCATTTTTAATAGCTCTAGAATCACTTTTTCCATGACTTATAATCACACAACCATTAACTCCAAGAAGAGGTGCTCCACCGTATTCTTGCCAATCTGTATGTTTTTTTAATTTTTTAAAAGATGGTTTCATAAGCAAAGCACCAATTTTAGAAACAAAAGATTGTTTTACTTCATTTTTTAAAAGTTGAAAAATAGCCGTTGCTACTCCTTCACAAGCTTTTAAAATCACATTGCCATTAAAACCATCACAGACTAAAACATCTATTTCACCATTAAAAATATCTCTACCTTCAGCATTACCTATAAAGTTTGGAATTTTTTTCATAAGTTGATGGCTTTCTTTGGTAAGTTCATTGCCTTTACATTCTTCTTCACCATTAGAAAGTAAAGCAAGGCGTGGTCTTTGAATTTGCATGATTTCTCTAGCATAAACTTCGCCCATTATGGCGAATTGAAATAAATTTTCAGCTTTACAATCTGTATTAGCTCCTACATCTAAAAGCAAAGTTTTGCTAACAATATTTGGCATTAAAGTAGCAATAGCAGGTCTTGAAATGCCCTTAAGTCTTCCAAGTCTTAATGTAGCTAAAGACATACTTGCTCCACTGTGACCAGCTGAAACTACAGCATCTACCTTTTTTTCTTTTAATAAACTGATAGCTTTATATATGGTTGTTTCTTTATTTTTTAAAGCGTCAGTGGCGCTTTCATTCATCGAAAAAATTTCACAGGCTTCTTCGTATTGTATATATTGTTCTAATTTTTTTGGTATTAAAGGTTTTAAAATTTTAGAATTTCCCACCAAGATAGCGTTAAAAGGTTTTGCTTCTAATGCCTTTAAAACGCCTTCTATAATGGGTTTTTCTCCAAAATCACCACCCATTGCATCAATGGCAATGTTAATCATTGATTTTAATATTCCTTGGTTGTTGGATTCGCACGGTGAGGCATTTTATAGCTTCCATCTTTGTCTTTCACAGGCATAGGAAGACTAACTTTATAATGAGTTCTGCGTTTAGCTGCACGAGTTTTACTCACTCTTCTCTTTGGTACCGCCATTTTATCTCCTTTATAAATTTAGTTAATTATTGCAGTTTGCACAATAAAAATAATCACTTAAATAAGCTTCAAGCTCACTGATAGCAACTTCTATTAAATCAATGTGTCCATCGAAAAATTCTATAGTATTGCTCAATTCGTTTGCTTTATCTTTAAAAATACCATCACTTGCAAAAAGTTCTAAATTTTCTTTAATTTCAAGTTCTAATTCAGTTCCACAACTATCACAAGGTCTATAAATAAAACCTTGCATAATAGCATTTATTTTAACAAGTTTAGGATTTATTTTTACTAAATTTCCTTCAAAAATCATATTTTCAAGATTAAGTTTAAAAGGATATTCTTTTGTATTAATCTTAGAAAAGGCGATTTTCATTTAGCAAATTTCATTTGACTTAAAGAAAAATTCAATTTCTATTTTTGCGTTTTCTAAGCTATCACTCCCGTGAACAGCATTTGCATCAATACTTTCAGCAAAATCAGCTCTAATTGTTCCTGCTTTAGCTTCTTTAGGATTTGTTGCTCCCATTAAATCTCTATTTTTTAATACAGCGTTTTCTCCTTCTAATACAGAAACAACAACAGGACCGCTAATCATAAACTCAACTAAGTCTTTAAAAAAAGGCCTTTCTTTGTGAACAGCATAGAAATTTTCAGCTTGCTCTTTGTTAAGTTGAATTTTTTTCATTGCAGCGATTCTTAATCCATTGTTTTCAAAACGATCTAAAATTTTTCCTATAACGCCTTTTCTAACAGCATCAGGTTTAATTATAGATAAAGTTTTTTCCATCTTGTAATAACTCCTTATTTTAATAAAGCTTAAAATTATACTTGAATTTGTTTTAAAGAAAGTTAAATTAAAAGCTAGGAATCTCTAGCTTTTAATTTTTTAAAATTATGCAAAAACTGGAGTGTTTCTGCTTCTCATATCAGCATATTGCGATTTTACTGTCCTGATTCTACAGCATTCTATACTACACATCCATCTGTTGGACAGGTGCTAGCACAAGCTGGTTGATCATTATGTCTTACACATGCGACACATTTATTTGTATTAGCATAAATATCTGTCTTCGCCTTCTGGATTGTTAGCATCATCAATGATAGCACTCACTGGACACTTATCTATGCAAGAACCACAAGCAATACATACTATGACTGTAATTTTTACAGCCATTTTTTCTCTTCTATAATTTTATAAGATTTATTAGTAAGTAAAAAGATTTTAGCGTAAAATTCTTAAATAATGTAAATTTTGATAATAATTATAACTTTACTTAAATTTTTAATATTATTTTTGGATATTTAAAAAAAAATAAAGATTTAAACGATATAATTTTGCTATCAATAAAATTTATTATTTAGGAGAAAGTATGATAGTTACTAAAAAAGCTTTAGATTTCACTGCTCCAGCAGTATTAGGAAACAATGAGATTGTTCAAGATTTTAATCTTTATAAAAATATAGGTCCAAAAGGAGCAGTGGTATTCTTTTATCCAAAAGATTTTACTTTTGTTTGTCCTTCAGAAATTATAGCTTTCGATAAAAGATATCAAGAATTTAAAAATCGTGGTGTTGAAGTAATCGGAATTTCAGGAGACAATGAATTTTCACATTTTGCTTGGAAAAATACTCCAGTAAATCAAGGTGGTATTGGTCAAGTTAAATTCCCACTTGTTGCTGACTTAACTAAACAGATTGCTAGAAATTTTGATGTGCTTTATGCAGAAGCAGTTGCACTTCGTGGTTCGTTCTTGCTTGATGCTGATGGAACAGTACGTCATGCTGTGGTTAATGATTTGCCATTAGGTAGAAATATCGATGAAATGTTAAGAATGGTTGATACTATGCTTTTTACAAATGAGCATGGTGAAGTTTGCCCTGCAGGATGGAATAAGGGTGATGAAGGTATGAAAGCTGACCCTAAAGGTGTAGCTGAATATCTTGGTAAAAACGAAGCTAAACTTTAATTTTATAGTGCAAAGCCTCTTTGTGGGGCTTTTTCTTCATTTTTATTCTTTAATTAAAATTCATCAATTTTCTATTATAATTTTATACATATTCAATATTTTTATTTAGGCTAAAATATGGCAAGTGAAGATCAAGAAAAAACAGAAGAGCCCACGTCCAAAAAAATCGAAGATGCACGTAAAGAAGGTAATGTTCCAAAGTCTCAAGATGCAGCAGCTATTGTAATCTTGATAATCGGAGTAACTGTAACCTTATTGATGATGGGTTTTATGGGTGAGAGAATTGTAAATTTGTATAGATACTATCAAAGTTTTATTGGTGTTGAATTTGATTTGCGTATTATTCAAGCTATTATGATTAAAAGTATTTTTGAAGTTTTAATTATTCTTGCACCCATTGTTTTAAGTATTATGGTTGCTGGAGTTTTAGGAAATATTATGCAATTTGGTTTTATTTTTACAACCAAACCTATTATGCCAAATTTAGGAAAAATTAACCCTCTGAAAGGTTTAAAAAATCTTTTTTCATTGAAAAAACTTGTTGAAAGTGTAAAAATTATTTTAAAAGTGGGGATTGTTTTTACTATAGCTTTTATAGTTTTGCTTAAATTTATGCAAGAACTTCCAAGAGTTGAGCTTTATACTATGGTTGCACAGCTTACTTGGTTAAGAGATAGGGCTATTGTTTTAGCAGCTATTGTTATGGTTGCTTTTTTAATTATTGCTGTTTTAGATGTTTTTTTAGTGCGTTTTCAGTATTTTAAAGGTTTGCGTATGAGCAAACAAGAAATTAAAGATGAATATAAACAAATGGAAGGAGATCCTCAAGTTAAAGGCAGAATTCGTAGACTTCAAATGGAAGCTGCACGTCGCCGTATGGTTCAAGATGTTGCAGGTGCAGATGTGGTGATTACAAATCCAACGCATTATGCTGTAGCCATTCGTTATGATACGAGCAAAGAACAAGCTCCTAGAGTTGTTGCTAAAGGAGTAGATTTTCTTGCTCTTCGTATAAAACAAGTAGCCTATGAAAATAATGTTGTAGTTTATGAAAATCCTCCTTTAGCAAGAGAACTTTATAAGGCTTGTGATGTTAATGATCTTATTCCTAGAGAAATGTTTAAGGCCGTGGCTGAGGTATTAGGATTTGTTTATAATACAAACAATAAGAGTCGTTTAGCTGGTCAAGTAAAAAAAGGAAACTAAAAACCTTTAAGGTGTTTTAGTTCCTATTTTATTTATAAGTTCAAGGACAGATTTTTGAGTACTTGTGTCTGCTGTATCAACTTTGAAATATATTTCTACCCTATTATTTTCTAAAGTTTGTGGATTTCCATTAATGGGATTATTAAGCCCATAACTTTTAATACTGATATTTTTTAAATTTGCTCCACCTTCTATAAAATATTTCAACACATTTTCTGCTCTTTGGTAGGCTAGCTCATAACTTCTCAATATAGAATCACTATTGTCTGTATAGCCTCTAATTTCTATTTTTGCTTGAGGTGGTAAGTATGTTGTTAGTTCTGCCATGCGTTTTAAATAGTCTTGTATATCTGCTGAAACGATTTGAGCACTACCTCTTTCAAATTCAACTTTAGATGGGAGATTAAGTGCAATTTGATTGTCGCTTTGATCTAAGGCTGCTTGAAGACGCTTGATGGTTTCTTGCTGTGTCATAGTCATTTGTTTTAAAGATTTAAGTTCATCACTTTCTTCTTTTGCTGTACTTTTATATTTTTCTTGAGTTTTACTTTCTTCTTTAACTGTTTGAGTAGATGTGTAATCAAAAATTTTAACAAATTCAGTTTTTAGTGCTTCTACTTTAGCAGGATTTGTTTTAGAAATTGCCCAAAGAGCAATAAAGAGTGCTAAAAGCAAACTCAGAAAGTCCGCATAAGGCACAGCCCATTTTTCACCTGCTGGACATTCTGGACATTTATGTTTCTTAGCCATTTTTAACCTTTGTCAAATTGTGAAATTCTTGGATCATCATGACTTAAGAAATTAAAAAGTTTAGCTTCCAAGTCTCTAGGATTAGCACCTTCTGCAATTCCTTTAATTGCTTCAGTAATTACAATTTGCTCTTTTACAAGATCCATTCCATTGGCTTTTAATTTTTTCCCCCAAGGTGCAAAAAGTGCATAAGCACCAAAAATCCCAGTAACTGTAGCTGTAAAAGCACCTGAAATACCTGCTGCCATTGCTTGAGGATTGTCTAGCAATTTAAGAGCCAAAATAAGACCAAAAACTGCTCCAACAAGTCCCATAGTTGGGCAAGTTTCTCCAAAAACTATCCAATATTCTGCACATTCTTTATAATGTTCTTCAAGTTGTTCAGTTTGTATTTCCATACTTTCGTGAATTTCTTCAAAGCTTTTACCATCTACAAGCATCATCATAGCACTTTTTAAAAATTCATTTTCAATTTCACCTGTTTTTGACTCTAGTGCTAAAAGTCCGTCTCTTCGTGCAATAATAGCAAATTCTATTAACTGAGCTATCCTTTCGGGTAAATTTACGCCAGAACCTTTAAAAACAATTTTGAGGTCTTTATAAGCTGCTTTGACAATTTTTTTATGTGTAGCAGTCATCGCGCAAAATGCAGCCGTTGGCATAACTATAAGAAAGGAAGAAAGGTGAATAACATGCAAAGGATTACCTCCTTCTAGTATATCTCCTACTGAAATACTAGTAACCGCAAGCACCATTCCTAGTATGGTTGAAAGATCCATTAAATATCTCCTTGATTATTTTAAATCGCCCCAGTTTTTAGCAATACTTGAGCTTGTTTTTAATTTTACTTTTAATTTTACTATATTTTCCATAATATCTCTAGTTTTTTTCACAAAATTTTCACATAATTTATCTTTTACTTCAAAAATTAATTCATCGTGAATTTGTAAAATAAGCTTTTTATCTTCATTTAGTTCTTTATTGATTTCTAACATTGCAAGTTTGATTACATCAGCTGCTGAGCCTTGTAAGATGGAATTAATACTTTCTCTTTCATACATGGCAATTTGCATAGGTTTTGCGTTTTCAAAATCAAAATAACGCTTACGCCCGCTTAGAGTAGTGATAAAGCCATTTTGTTTAGCTTCATTTTTAATTTTTTCAAAATATTTTTTAATGCTTGTGAAATTTTCAAAATATTTTTCTATATAAGATTTAGCTAAACTAGCTTCTATTTTTAAATTTTGACTTAAGGTTTTATAGCCCATACCATAAATAAGTCCAAAATTTATACTTTTTGCGACACTTCTAGTTTCATAATTGCTTTCACCAAAAATCATCATAGCTGTTCTTACATGTATATCTTCATCGTTTGCAAAAGCATTTAAAAGCTTTTCATCTTCGCTAAAATGTGCGAGCATTCTAAGTTCGATTTGAGAATAATCAAGGCTAATAAAACTAAACCCCTCTTTAGCTACAAAGCAAGATTTGTAATTTTTTGCGTATTGTCCGTGTGCAGGGATATTTTGTAAGTTTGGATCTTTAGATGAAAGACGTCCTGTAGCGGTTCCAGTTTGTAAAAAGCTTGAGTAAATGCGTGAATTTTTATCTTTTAAAGCAAGTTTTAATAAAGGCTCACAATAAGTTGAATAAAGTTTAGCAAGTTCTCTATAATCTAAAATTTTAGCAATAACAGGATGTTTATCTAAAAGCGCATTTAAAACCTTTTCATCGGTAGAATATCCTGTTTTACCCTTTTTTCCACTTGGGAGCTTGAGTTTTTCAAAAAGTATATCACCTACTTGTTTAGGTGAGTTTAGATTGAATCTATCTTCACAAAGAATATAAATTTCTTCGCTTAAATTTTTGATTTCATTTTCAAATTTTTTCATAAGGATTTCAAGCGCATTTGTATCAAGCTTAATACCGTTTTCTTCTATCATCATAATGATTTTAATAAAATCAAATTCACAAGTTTTAGCAAGCTCTAATAAAGGAGTTTCAAGATTTTTTAAAAAATAAAGATAAAATCTTAAAGTAATATAAGCATCTTCTGCTGCGTATTTACAAGCTTTTTCAAGTTCTACACTTGTAAAATTTTCTCCTTTTTTAACAAGACTTTCAAAATGTAAGGTTTCGTAATTAAAAAGCCTTAAGGCTAAATCATCCATATTTACTCTTAAAGAAGGATTTTTAAGCCATGCTAAAATCATCGTATCTGCATATTCTTGAGGTAAAGTTAGGTTAAAATTGTTTTGAATAATTTTAAAATCATATTTAAGATTATGCCCTATAACAAAATGATTAAAAATTAGTTCTATAGCTTTTTTAGCACTTTGTAATGAAATTTGTTCGCCTACTCCAAGATAATTATGAGTTAAAGGTACATAAAAGGCTTCATTTTCATTCATACAAAAACTAAAACCGACAATTTTTGCTTCTTTGGCATCAAGTCCTGTAGTTTCAGTATCAAAAGCAATAATACTTTCTTTATCAAGAGTATTTAGAATTTCAAAAAGTTTGTTTTCATCTTGTATTAAAGTGGCTTTAAAACCTAAATTTTTATCTTTATTATCAGGATTTTGACGCAGTTTTTTAAGCAAGGTGTTAAGTTCGTAATGTTCTAAAATTTCAAGTGTTTTTAAAAGAGGTTCTTCATCGGGATAAATAGCTTTTTCTATGAGATTTTGCACTTCTAAATTTTCATATAGGGAAGCTAATTTTTTACTTAAAAATGCGTTTTCTTTACCCTCTAAAAGTAAAGTACGATTTCTTTCATTACGCACTAAGGTTAAATTTTCGTAAATTCCTTCTATACTACCAAACTCATCAAGCAAGGTTTTAGCTCCTTTTGCACCTATGCCTTTAACTCCAGGGATATTATCAGAACTGTCTCCGCAAAGTGCTAGAAAATCTCTAATTTGACAAGGTTTTACTCCGTATTTTTCTAAACATGCTGCTTCATTATAATTATTTTTAGAAATAGGGCTATAAATGTCTGTTTTACCATCTTTTATAAGTTGATAAAGATCTTTATCTTGAGTGATAATACGTACAAAAATATCCTTATCTTTACAAATTTTTACAAAAGAAGCGATTATATCATCAGCTTCGTAGCCTTCTTGTGAAACGCTTATAAATCCCATTTTTTCTATCATTTCTATACAAATAGGAATTTGTTCTAGGAGTTCAGGCGGTGGTGGAGTACGATTTTGTTTGTAGTTTGGATCAATTTCGCTGCGAAATGTTTTTCCTTTAGAGTCTAATGCAAAAATAATATAATCGCTTTTATGTTCATTTTTTAAACTGTAGATAAAATTTGCAAAGCCGCTAATCATTCCACTAGCTTGTCCTTGTGAATTTTTAAGACCTTTTAGAGCGTAATAAAGTCTGAAAAAAAATCCAAAAGTGTCAATAATAGTTAAAGTTTTCATAGTGATTTCTTCTTTGATAAAATATATTTTCGAATTATATTATTTCAAAATTTTGCTTAAAATGTCTAGAATTGAAGATCTTTAAGCAAAAACACTGTAATTTAAAAATATATTAAAATATAAGTATAATCTAATAACAAACTTGGTAAATCGATGGAATTACAAATAAAATTTTAACACACCAAGAAGGTAAGAAAGTTTTTAAGCAAGGTAGTTTTTTCTTACTAGTTAGGGAATGAAATGATGAAATTGCGTTTTAATTAATGAAAAGTATATAAAAAAGTTTTGGCAAAGAAGTCGTGCTTTTTGAACTATAGTGGGTTTAAGAATACGTAAAAATAGTCTTCTTATATAGAGTAAGGTTTTGTGTGGCTACTTTTTGTACCAGAAACTAGAGGTAGAGATTTAAATAAAATAGAAGATGCTATTGAGACTCATCTTAGACACGGATATAGGTAATGTTATTTTGTAGGAGCAAGTAAAGCCTTAAAAGAACCAAATAAAGCTTGGTATCAAAGACTTGATGAAAATGTAAAAAATTTTAAACTCGAATATCTTTGGGAAAATATAAATCCTGATTTGATTTAAAATGGGTGAATTAGTCAGTAAAAATCCTAAAGAAATTTCTATTTGTCCTGGTTCTTTGACAAATATTGCTATGGCTGTGAAAATTTTTAAAGAGCTTTTTATATGGGTGACAGTTTTAATATGCCTTATTAAAAATTGTGTTGAAATTTTAAAAAATATAGATAGTGTAATTATAAAAGATATTTTAAAAGGAGTTTGCTATGAAAATTATAAAAGCATAACGGCTTAATTTTCCAAGCAAGATAAAAAATATAGTTTTCAAAAAAGAATATTTAGTAAAACCTAATCCAAGTACAAAAAGATCTCCTATTAAAGGTAAAAAGCTCAAAAAAGCAAACACACTTCCAAATTTAACAAAATTGGCATTGAAATTTTCTAGTTTTTTTAATGATTTTCTAAAGTATTTTTCTAAAATTTTTTCTTTTCCAAAATAAGCTAGAGTATAAGTGCTTAAACTTCCTAAAGTATTTCCCAAAGTTGCTATGATAAGAACTAAATGCGGATTAAAATCAAGTTTTATAAAGCCTAAAACAAAGGCTTCGCTTGCCAAAGGCAATAGTGTGCTTGAAAGAAAACACACTATAAAAAGCCCTAAATAACTTATATTGCTATATAAAAAATCAAACATTTTAGATTATGATTTTTGTATATTTTTAAGTTCCAAATCCAAATAATATCCTGTATAAGAATGTGTTTTTTTATGTTCTTTAGCGACTTTTTCCACACTTCCTGTACTAATGACCTTGCCTCCTTTAACTCCTCCTTCAGGCCCCATATCGATGATATAATCAGCATTTTTAATCACATCTAAATTATGTTCTATTACAAAAACAGAATTTTTAAGATCAACTAAATGTTGTAAAACCAAGATAAGCTTATTAACATCTTCAAAATGAAGTCCTGTGGTAGGCTCATCAAGTATATAAAGGGTTTTTCCTGTATCGCTACGGCTTAATTCTTTAGCAAGCTTTATTCTTTGTGCTTCACCTCCACTTAAGGTTGTAGCATTTTGTCCTAGGGTAAGATAGTCTAAGCCCACTTTTACCAGAGTGTCTAATTTTTGCTTGATTTTTGGTACAGCAGCAAAAAATTCACTCGCTTCTAAAACGCTCATATTTAGAATTTCGCTGATATTTTTACCTTTGTATTTAATCTCTAATGTGGCATCATTATAGCGTTTACCATGGCAAGTATCACACACAACCATAACATCAGGTAAAAAATGCATTTCTATTTTGATTTCTCCATCTCCACTACATTTTTCGCATCTTCCACCTTTAACATTGAAAGAAAAGCGTCCCGCTTTATAGCCACGCATTTTAGCTTCTTTAGTAGCAGCAAAGAGATTACGGATTTCATCCATGGTACCTGTATAAGTGGCGGGATTGGAGCGTGGTGTACGACCTATAGGGCTTTGATCAAGATAAATGACTTTGTCAAGCTTTTCAAGTCCTTCTATTTTTACTCCGCCAAGTTTTTTCACTTTTTTAGCGCGGTTTAATTCTTCTTGTGCAAAAGGAAGTAAAGTTTGAAGTATGAGAGAACTTTTTCCAGAACCTGAAACTCCAGTTATAGCAACTAAATTTTGCAAAGGAAATTTCACGCTTAAATTGTAAATATTATTAATATTTACATTTTTAAGTTCTAGCCATTCTTTTTGCGCTCTGTTTTGAAGCTGTGAAATTTGTTTTTTGCCATTCATGTAAAGTGCAGTTTGACTTTTGCTTTTTAAAAGTTCTTTATAAGTTCCACTAAATACAACTTCACCTCCAAATTTTCCGGCTTTTGGGCCAATATCTACAATAAAATCTGCCTCTTCTATAGTCATTTTATCATGTTCAACGACGATTAGGGTATTACCCTTTTGTTGCAAATTCCTTAAAGTTTTAATAAGTTTTTCTGTATCTCTTTCGTGAAGTCCAATACTAGGCTCATCTAAAACATACATTACCCCGCTTAAACCACTGCCAATTTGTGAGGCTATACGGATTCTTTGTGCTTCACCTCCACTGATCGTTCTTGCATCACGCCCTAAAGACAGATAGCCTAGTCCTACATCATATAAAAAGAAAAGTCTTTCGTTAATCTCTTTTAATATAGGCTCGCAAATAAGTTTTTGTTGCTCACTCAAATAAGAGAATTTTTTTTCATCAGCAAAAAAGGCAGTGCTATCTTCTATGCTCATATCTAAAATTTCACCTAAACCTTTTTTGGCTACTTTTACAGCCAAACTTTCAGGTTTTAAACGGTGTCCGCCACAGTCTTTGCAAATTTTTTCACTCATATATTCACCCAAATCTTTTTCATCTTTCAGCATTTCGTAAGCCATTTTAACCACGCCTTCAAAAGTGCGTTTTAAGCGATTTCTTTTCCAAAAAAATTCTATGGTTTTGGCATTGCCGTACAATACAAGGCGTTTTTGCTCTTCACTCAGTTCTACAAAAGGTATTTTGATAGAAATTTCGTTTTGTTCACAAAAAGCGATTAGGAATTTATAATAATAACTTTTATTAAAGCCATACATGATTTTAACCGCACCATTTTCAAGGCTTAAGTTTTCATCAATGATTTTTTTCATATCTAAAGTATAGCGTATCCCAAGTCCATCACAAGCTTCGCATGCCCCTTTTGGAGAGTTGAAAGAAAAGCTTAAAGGTTCAAGCGGAATAAAAGAAATTTTACAATCAAAACAAGCCGAGTGTTCGCTAAAATGATAGTGTTTGTTAAGATTTATTTCTTCATGATTTAAAACTTCTATTTCTATTTCTCCAAAGCTTTCTTGCAAGCCTTTTTCTATATCATTTGCAAGGCGAGAAAGTAAATTTTCTTGAATTTCAAGGCGGTCTATAACTAGTTTGATTGTATGTTTTTTAGTTTTAGCAAGTTCAATTTCTTCATCAAGTCTTACTAAAACTCCATCAATTTGGGCTCTTACATAGCCTTTATTACGTAAATTCTCAAGTAAATCCACATAAGTTCCTTTTTTTTCACGTATGAGTGGGGTGTAGATGATGATTTTTGCACCTTGTGGAAATTTTAAAATTTCACTGACTATATCGCTTGCACTCATTGATGAAATTTTTTTCCCACATTGGTGGCAGTGTTGAATGCCTACTCTTGCATATAAAAGTCTTAGATAATCATAAATTTCAGTGATGGTTCCTACAGTAGAGCGTGGATTTTTAGAAGTAGTTTTTTGGTCTATGGCAATAGATGGAGTTAAGCCTTCGATTTTATCAACATCAGGCTTACCTACTTTATCTAAAAATTGTCTAGCATAAGCACTTAAACTTTCTATATAACGGCGTTGTCCTTCAGCATAAAGAGTGCCAAAGGCAAGAGTTGATTTTCCACTTCCACTAAGTCCTGTAAAAACAATGAGTTTGTTTTTAGGAATTTCAAGGTGGATATTTTTAAGATTATTTTCTCGTGCGCCGATGATTTTTATAGTATTGTTCATGGTTTTTCCTAAACATTATTAATGAATTTAAGATTTTAACATAATAATATTAAAAAAACTTGGATAAATTCGAGTTAAAAATTTATAAGATTTAATTTATTAAGTAAGGAGTGAGTGGTTCCAAGTATTGATAGGGCATATACGCAAAGTAAAATTTTTCTATGAGCCGAAATATGCATTTTTTCTATGATTTTAATTCCTATAAAAACTCCAACCATGGAAGCTATGCCTACTAGTATTCCCTTATGAATAACTTCAGAGTCTATAACTTCAGAGTTTGAAAAAGATATAATTCCTGAAACTGAAGCAAAAATAACAAAAAACAAAGACAAAGAAACAACTTTTTTGCTATCGTAACCTAGAAAGTAAGCTAAAATTGGAGCAATCAAAAGCCCACCGCCAATTCCCAAAGAAATAGCAAAAATACCAGTAAAAGCTCCAGCGATAAATAAAATTACATTTTTTACCCAAACACTTCTTTGATTTTTTACAATATTTCCTTTAATTTCAAAAGCATATTTAATAAAAAATATGCAACTTACTGTCAAAAATATACTAGTAAGAGCTACATCACTTAAAGCTTTTAAAAGCATTCCGCTAAAACTTGCTCCTATAAGTCCTCCAAAACCTATCATAATGCCATCTTTGAGATTTAGATTTTTTTTCCTATAATTAATATAGGAGCCAAAAACTGCTGCAAAAATCATTTGCAACACTGAAATTCCGATAGCATGATGAGCGCTTGCCCCAAGTGCAAACATAGAAGGAACGATAATCATACCTCCACCAATGCCAAAAAGTCCAGAAGTGATACCTGAAATGATTCCTATGATTAAATAAGGTAAATCTGCGATTTCCATAGCTTTTCCTAAAAGATATTAAATATTTAAAATACGAAATGATTTTATCTTATTAAACTAAGTATTATCTTAGTTTTTTATAAAATCATAGAATACTTTTTGACAACTTTAAGCATTGTAAAAGTGTTTCGAAAATATCATGAAATATATTAAGATTTTATAAATTTTATTTTAAATTTAAAGCAAAATTTATATTTATTGATTAAAATTAGCTTAGACTTTAAATTTTTAAAAAAGTCTTGAATTGTTTGAAATATTTTATAAGAAAGGTAAAAGATGAGTGAAAATGATTTTTTTAGTAATTCTTTAATTTTAAAACTTACCCACACTCTTCGCTCTTGGCGTTTCTAAAATTTCTTTTTATCTGATTTTTTTTCTTTAATATTATTTTATTTTTAAAAAAGGTTTATTATGTTTGTTAAAAATGCAAATTTTTATTACAGACAAATCCTTGAAAAATTTGAAAATTCTTATTTTGCAGAGGATTTGACTAAGGTGATTATAGGGATTGATTGTGATTATTTAGATGCTAATGAATTATCATTTAGTGAGTTTAAAGCAAAATATTATGAAGCTTCAAGCAAGAATAAAATTTGTGATTTTGCGGGATTTTTTGGGGTTTTTAGTGCTAATTTTGTATCTTTATTTGAGAAAATTCCATTTTCTTCTAAGAAAAATTATGATTTTCCTTTATTTTTATTTGCAAATGCCAAAGCTTATTTGATTTATGAGAAAAATAGTAAAATGTTTTTTAAAATTGGCGATTCAAAATATTTTGAATATCTTAAGGATGATTTTGATTTAGTTAAAACACAACAAGAAAATGATTTTGAAATTTTAGACTCTTTAGAAGAAGAAAAAAATGATTTTTTGAAAATGTGTAAAAAAGCTAAGGAGTATCTTTTAAATGGAGATATTTTTCAAGTGGTTTTAAGTAAACAACTTTGTATTAGGCATAAAGTAAATGCCTTTGATTATTATGAGTGTTTGAGCACTTTAAATCCAAGTGCTTATATGTTTTATTTTCCGAGTAAATATGGTATTGTTTTAGGCTCTTCTCCAGAGTTTTTATTAAAAATTAAAAAAAGAGAGATTTATTTAGCGCCTATTGCAGGAACTAGAAATTTAGAAAATAATTGTGATTTTTTGGCTTTAGAAAAAGAACTTTTAAGTGATGAAAAAGAACTTAGCGAACATAAGATGCTTGTGGATTTAGCAAGAAATGATGCTTCTAAATTTGGTGCTCAGGCAAGAGTTGAAAATCTTTTTTCTATTATTAAAAATAAATTTGTAATGCATATAGTCAGCGAAGTTTATGCCAATATGAAAGAAGATGCGAGTATTTTTGATGTGATTGAAGCAGTTTTTCCAGCAGGAACTTTAAGTGGAGCTCCTAAAATAAGAGCTTTAGAGATTATTTGCGAGCTTGAAAATTGTGATCGTGGGGTTTATGGTGGTGCGGTAGGATTTTTAAATTTTAATGAAGATGTGACTTTAGCGATTTTGATCCGTTCGGCTTTTTTTACTCAAGATAAGGCTTATTTAGCAAGTGGAGCGGGCATTGTTTTGCAAAGTGATAGTCAAAAAGAGTATGCAGAAATCTGTGCTAAACGCAAGGCGCTTTTAGCGGCTTTTGAAAATTTAAAAAAGGAAAAGCAATGATACTTTTAATCGATAATTATGATTCTTTTGTTTTTAATGTTAAAAGCATGTTAGAACAAGTGAGTAATAATGAAATTTTAGTGCGAAGAAACGATGAAATTTCACTCAATGAAATTAAAAATTTAAATCCTACTCATATTATCTTAAGTCCTGGTCCAAAGCATCCAAGTCAAAGTGGAGTTTGTCTTGAAATTTTTAAAGCTAAGCTTGATATTCCTATTTTAGGTATTTGTTTGGGACATCAAGCTTTAGCTTTAGCTTTTAATTCTTTAGTAGTTAAGATGCAAGAAGCCGTGCATGCAAAAAGCTCTTTGATAAAACAATGCAAGGAAAGTGAATTATTTGTTAATTTGCCTTCAAATTTTAGCGTGATGCGTTATCATTCTTTAGAAGTTAAGCAGCTTAGTGATGAGCTTGAAATTTTAGCTCTTGATGAAAAGGGTGTGATTATGGCTTTAAAGCATAAAAATTTGCCTTATTATGGCGTGCAATTTCATCCTGAAAGTTATTTTAGTGATTATGGCTTACAGATTTTTTCTAATTTTTTTGAAGCAAGATATAAAAAAATCACAAAAACAAGAAAAGCGTTTGAGTTTTTATCTGCAAAAAATGAGCGAAAATCATTTTTTGCAAAGCGATGATTTTGAACAAATTTGTAAAATCATTATATCTAAAGACTATGAAATTTTGCAAGTAGCAGCTTTGTTGATTTTAATTACAGAAAAGTCTTTAAATGAAAAATCTTTAAGTGCTTTTGTAAGACAAATTTTAAGATATTCTCAAACTTTTAGTGATGAGAGTGAAATGATTGATATTTGCGGAACAGGCGGAGATGGCTTTAAAAGTATCAATGTTTCTACGACAAGTGCTTTTATTTTGGGAGCTTTGGGGGTAAAAGTAGCCAAACATGGAAATCGTGCTATTTCGAGTTCTAGTGGAAGTACAGATGTGCTAGATGCTTTAAATATCGTTACTCCAAACACTTTAGAATCAGTCTTAAAACAGTTAAACGATCAAGGACTTAGTTTTTTACATGCTCCCTTTTTTCACCCTTTAATAGGAGAGCTTAAAGAGATCAGGTCAAGGCTTGGAGTAAGAACTGTTTTTAATGTTTTGGGTCCTTTGTTACATCCTAATTTAAAGTTAAAATATCAACTTATGGGAAACTATCATGCACCTGTACATAGACTTTTGATAGAAGTTTTAAAAAATTTAGGACGCAAAAAAGCCTTAGTAGTAAGAGGAAATGATGGTATGGACGAGCTAAGTATTTGTGATGAGAGTAAAATTTATGAACTTTGTGAAGGAGAAATTTTAGAATATTCTATTTGTCCTGAGCAGTTTGGTTTTAAAAGGGCTTTTCATAGTGAAATTATAGGATCTAGCGCATATGAAAATGCTAAGGATTTAAGAGATATTTTAAGCGGTAAAATGCAAGGAGCAAAATTTGATTTAGTGATTTTAAATGCAATGTTTGCTCTTTATACGGCTAATAAAGTAAGTTCGCCTTTAGCGGCTAAAGATGTGATTTTAGAAGCTATTTATTCAGGCAAGGTTATAGAGTATTTTAAGGAGTATCAAGCCTATGCTAAACCTTAAAATTTGTGGTATTAAAGATGAAAAAAATGCTAAGGATTTAGCCCTTTTAAATGTCGAATTTTTTGGGCTTATTTTTGCTCAAAGTTCAAGACAAGTAAGTTTAGAGCAAGCAAGAATTTTAAGTGCGATTTTTCATGAAAAAAATAAAAAAGTTGTCGGTGTTTTTGTAGATGAAAGTCTAGAGCAAATTATTAAATATATCGAAAAAATAAAGCTTGATGGAGTGCAAATTTGTCGTACTATCACTCAAGAAGAGTTTGAAATTTTAAAGATACAAAATATTTTTGTTTGGCAGGTGATTAGCGTAGAAAATAGTTTAGATTTAAAAAGTGAAATTTTTGCTGATTTGGTACTTTTTGATGCTAAGGGAGTTTTAAAAGGTGGCAATGGAATAAGCTTTGATTGGGCTTTGTTAAAGTCTTATGCTAAAGATTTTATATTAGCTGGAGGTATAGGTTTAGATAATATTGATCAAGCTATGAAAACAGGAGCTAAAATTTTGGATCTTAATTCAAAACTTGAAGATGAAAAAGGTTTAAAAGATATAGAAAAAGTAAAACAAATTTTAAAGGAGCTAAAAAAATGAAAAGGGCATATTATGGAGATTTTGGTGGGCAGTTTTTGCCTGAAAGTGCAATGTTTGCTTTAAATGAGTTGGAAAATGCTTTTTTGAAATTTTCTAAAGATAAGCAGTTTAAAAAAGAATTTAATGAACTTTTAAAAACTTATGTAGGGCGTCCTACTCCACTTTATTTTGCTAGAAATTTAAGCAAAAAATATCAACATGAAATTTATTTAAAACGCGAGGATTTAAATCATACCGGAGCGCATAAAATCAATAATGCTATAGCTCAAGTTCTTTTAGCAAAAAAAATGGGAAAGAAAAAAATCATAGCAGAAACAGGAGCAGGGCAACACGGGCTTGCAACGGCAACTGCAGCGGCACTTTTAGGGTTTGAATGCGAAATTTACATGGGGGAAACTGATGTACAAAGACAAGCTTTAAATGTTTATAAAATGGAACTTTTAGGTGCTAAAATTCATGCGGTGCAAAGCGGTCTTAAAACCTTAAAAGAAGCGACTACTGCGGCTATTCAAGCTTGGGTTGGGGATATTAAAAATATTTTTTATGTGGTTGGAAGTGCGGTAGGTCCTTATCCTTATCCTAAAATGGTAACACATTTTCAAAGTATCATAGGAAAAGAATGCAAGATGCAACTTCAAAAACTCAACAAAAAAGTAGATTATATCATCGCAGCTGTTGGTGGCGGAAGTAATGCAGCAGGAATATTTTATGATTTTATCAAAGATGAAAATGTTAAACTTATAGGCATTGAAGCAGGGGGACTTGGCATTGATACGCCTTATCATGCAGCTACTTTAAACAAGGGTAAAACAGGTATTATTCATGGTATGAAAACTAAGGTTTTACAAGATGACTTAGGTAATATTTTGCCTGTACATAGTGTTTCTGCGGGTCTTGATTATCCAGGAATTGGTCCTTTACATTCCTTTTTGTTTGAGAGTAAAAGAGCACAATATCATGCTATTAATGATGAAGAATGCATGCAAGCTTTAAAATTGCTTTGCAAAGAAGAAGGTATTATCGCAGCGATTGAAAGTTCACATGCTTTAGCGTTTTTAGAAAAACTTTGTCCAACTTTAAAGAAAAAAAGCGTGATAGTGGTGAATCTTTCAGGTAGGGGAGATAAAGATATGCAAACGATTAGAGAGTATAAAAAAGGAGTGATTTATGGTTGATTTTAAAAAATTTTATAAAGAAAATGCAAATGTAGCTTATATGGTTTTAGGTTATCCTGATCTTAAAACAAGTGAAGCTTTTTTACAAAGATTAGATCAAAGTTCTATTGATATTTTAGAACTCGGTGTTGCTTATAGTGATCCTATCGCAGATGGTGAGATTATTGCTAATGCCGCAAAAATCGCTCTAGATCAAGGTGTGGATATTCATAGTGTTTTTGAGCTTTTAGCTAGGATAAAAACTAAGAAAGCTTTGGTTTTTATGGTTTATTATAATTTAATTTTTTCTTATGGTTTAGAAAAATTTGTAAAAAAAGCAAAGACTTTGGGAATTTGCGCTTTAATTGTACCGGAATTAAGCTTTGAAGAAAGTGGTGATTTGGTTAAAGAGTGTGAAAAATACAATATAGTTTTAATCACTCTTGTAAGTGTTACAACTCCTAAAGAGAGAGTTAAAAGACTAGTAAAACACGCTAAAGGATTTATTTATTTATTAGCAAGTATAGGTATTACAGGTACAAAAAGTGTTGAAGAGACAATTTTACAAAATAAAGTAAAAGAGATCAGATCTTTTACAAATTTGCCTATTTTTATAGGTTTTGGTATCCAAAATAATCAAGATGTAAAAAGGATGAGAAAAGTTGCTGATGGAGTGATTGTAGGAACTAGTATAGTAAAGTGTTTTAAGCAAGGAAATTTGAATATAATAATGAAAGATATTGAAGAAATTTTCAAAAAATAAAATTTTAAAACATATTTTTATTTTATATTTACTATAATTTTAAATTAAGTTTTTTATAAAGGTGGTAGTTATGTTAAAGATTCTTGAATATTCCATTACTCATTTTTGTGAGCATATCTTAAGACTGCGCATTGAAGAAGCTCAAGATATAAGCGGTGAACTTTACGGAACAAGTATTCCTATTATGGGGAAAAGTGAAGGAGAATGTAATTTTTATTTATTTTTTCCAAAAGAATTTTTAAAAAAGATTGCAGAAATTTTAATTAATGATGAAAAATTTAAAGAAGACGATTGGTGCGATTTAACTAAAGAATGCGCTAATCAAATTATAGGCTATGCTAAAAATTTATTAAATGATGCTAGAGGTGATGATGAGTATAAACTTGGAATCCCTGAATATCTAGGAAAAGTTGATTTTTCTAGAATAGTTTTAGATGAAGCTTTAACTTATAAATTTGAAAATTGTTATTTTAGAATAGGATATTGTAAATAATGAGTGATGATATAGAGTTCAATATTCATCATGGACTTTTGCAATCTTATGAAGATATTTTAGATATTACAGTAGATTTTGTAAGCGAGCTTGGAACTGCAAATATGAGTGTGGCAGAGCTTTTAAAACTTGAAGTAGGCTCGGTTATTGATCTTGAAAAACCTGCTGGAGAAAGCGTTGAGCTTTATATCAATAAAAGAATTTTTGGAAAAGGTGAGGTTATGGTTTATGAAAAAAATCTTGCCATAAGGATTAATGAAATTTTAGATTCTAAGACTGTGCTTCAATATTTCAAAAAAGAAATTTAAAATGAGATTGCTAATATTGTTTTTTTTAATTTTACCTTTGTATAGTGTTGAGCTGATTGGTTACAATATTTATGATAGAAAAGATCGAGTAGACTTGATGCTTTCTTTTGATAACGCTTATAATGGCAAAATTTCCCAAAAAAAAGAAAAAAATTTAACCCTTTTTACTTTCAGTGATTTAATATATTCTAAAGATGAATTAAAGGAACTTAATTCTCAACTTGTTGATAAAATCAGTATTAGTTCTAAAAATAATAATACTTATATTATGTTGCAAAACAAACAAAATGTTAATTTAGAACTTAGTTCTATTAATGATAAATTTGGAGTAAGAATAAGAGCTATAGAGCAAGGAAAAACAAGTATTGAACCTATAACATCTGCACCTGCTGTAAATAATTCTCAAGAATTAATACCTAAACCAAAAAGTACAAATTTGGAAGAATATGATTATACAAATTATATTTTAGTAATGCTGATTTTAGTTGTTTTGTTAATAGTGCTTTGGTGGTTTAAAAAGGCTATGATTTATAAAAATAACAATGTTTCTAGAGATTTTACCATGATTTTCCAAAGATTTTTAGATAAAAATAATCAACTTGTAGTTTTTGATCATGCCAATAAACGTTATACAATGATAATAGGTAATTCTAATGTGCTTTTAGAAAGTGCTGAAATTCCAGAAGAGCAAACAATAAAACATACAGAAAAAACAGAGAAAAATTTTGATTCTTTTTTTGAAGAGAATAAAAAAAGAATTCAAAATCTTATAGAACAGCGTCAAAAAAGTAAAAAATCTTAAATTTTTTGGTTGATTGCCAACGCTATAGTAGCTGGTTTTGCGATTTTTTTGAGCTCGTCTTTGGGTAAATTGAGAATTTTATTTTCTTGATAGATATAAAGAGTATTGTTTGCAAAAGCAAAATCAATTTTATCTTCATTTGTACTTAGAGTTTTGGCTAAGCACAAAATAAAATTGAGCCATGAAATAGCATGAATATTGGGTAAAAGTTGTTTATAGGGTTCAAGATTATAAGGATTAACCTTTTTTCCATTAAGTTTAATAATAGTGGCAATTAAGGCTTTTTCTTTGTGTGAAAACCCATAGTTTAATCCACCTAGCACAAAATGAGCGGAGTGTTCATTAGCAAAATAGAAATTTAAATGTTCTCCAATATGACATAATTTAGCGGCATTTAATAAAGTATATTTATAATTATCGTTGAGTTTATGAAGATTTTTAAGGGTTGTAAAAATTTGTAAAGCAAAATGTGGAGTTTTGTTTTTTTGCTTTGATTGTAAAAATTTATCTTGCAAACATTTTAAACTAGGATTGAAATTTGGTGGAAATGTGATTTTGGGGCGAAGTAAATCTTGTAAATAAACCCCCTCTCTGATTCCAACTCCGCTTGTGATAACTTGCTTGGCTTTTATTTTTTTTGCAATTTTTAAAAAAATAAATATACCTTCTTTAATGGTATCAAAACGATCTTTTTTTATACCAAAATTAACCAAAGAATCTAAGTTTGAGTTAAAAATTTTTAAAATATGCGCCTTTTCCTCATCTAACATATAGCGAAAATCATGTAAATTTTTTAGCGGATAGGAATTTTTTTGCATGATAGAATTAGATATTGCTCTTAAGCTTCCACCTATTGCAATAAGGTTTTGATTACAAAATTCTTTAGGAATTTGTTCTAAAATCGGTTTTATAAAATCTTCTAAAGAATCCATCTTTCCGGTATCATAGAATAATTCTTTTAACCTAACAGTGCCAACATCAAGGGATATACAAGAAATGATTTTATTGTTTTTTATTAAACATAATTCACTAGATCCACCACCTATATCTAAAGTGGTTCCATCTTTAAAAGGGCTTAATAAATTTAAAGCTGCAATACCACCTAAATAACTTTCGTTTTTTCCATCTATACAGCGTATATTTAAAGATAAATTATCTTTAATTCTTTTAATGAAAATTTTTGAATTTAGAGCGTCTCTTAAGGCTGATGTTCCTACAATAAATATTTTTTTGCATTTATGTTTTAAAGCGCATTGTTTAAAAAAAGCTAAAGCATCTTCGGCTCTTTGCATAGCTTCTTCTTGAAGAATTTTGCCATTACTATAAGCGTTTTCTCCAAGTCTTACTTTGCGTTTGTATTCGCAAGTTGTATAAAAACTATATCTAGAAGTTTTTTCAAAAATCACCATTCTAATGGAATTTGAGCCAAGGTCAACAACGGCTGTTTTTTTTGCCATTAAAATTCTCTATTTCGATGTTTAAGTTTTAATTCTTCTATAGTCTCTACATTATCAGGATCAGGAATGATACATTCATATGGGCAAGCAACAATACAAGCGGGCTCTGAAAAATCATTAACGCATTCTGAACAAAGATCAGGGTCTATTACATAAATTGGACTATTTTCATAAATAGCTTCATCAGGACATTCTTCTCTGCAAGCATCACAACATACGCAGTCTTTTGTAATTAAAAGAGACATCATAACCTTTCAAAAATTTAAAAAATAATTTTAGTTTATACAATAACCAAACTTAAATAAAATATAAAGGCAAAATTTTTGCACCAAAGGTGCAAAAATTGTTAAGATTTTTTAGGGAAGCAGAATCGGTAGCCTCTACGACGAACTGTTTCTATGGTAGATATGTTTAACGGTTTATCCATTTTTTGACGAATTTGATTAATAGCTACTTCAATAACATTTGGAGTTACAAGTTCAGGCTCTTCCCAAATGGCATCTAAAAGTTGTTCTTTGGAGACAATTTGATCTGAATGTCTTGCTAGATGCGTTAAAACTTCAAAAGGCTTTCCTTTGAGTTCTATATCTTGACCCTTATAAGTAATTTTTTCTTCATCTGGATCAATAACCAAGTCTTCAATTTTAATAACATTGGTTCCGCCAAGTCTAAGTCTTGCTTCAATTCTTGCGAGTAAAATATCAAAGTCCAAAGGTTTTTTTACAAAATCATCAGCTCCGGCTTTTAAGGCTTTGATCTCTGTTTCTTTGTCTGTTTTTGAAGACATGATCATAACTGAAGTTCTTGGAGATTTATGTTTAATAGTATTAACAAGTTCTATTCCATCTCCATCAGGTAAAGTCCAGTTTGCTAAAACTAAATCATAATGTCTAATGCCAATAAAGTATTCTCCATCTTTAAAATTTTCAGAAGAATCAGTTTGATAACCAAATTCATTAAGATTGTCTATAATTGTTTTATTTAGGCTAATCTCATCTTCTATAACTAAAATTCTCATTTGTTTTACCCTTATTAAGAAAAATTTAAAAAATTATATCATAGCTTAAGTAAATGTTTAGATATCTTTAAAAAAAATTAATATTTTTTTTTCAATTTAACCCCAACCTTGGCATTTTTTATTATATGGGGTTTGAAAATTTTTATGTTAAGATTAGCTAAATCAGGAAAATCTTTTTTCAAATTTAAGCTTATAAAGTCTAAAGACTCTTCAAGAGTGTAAAATTTTTCTTTTTTATACCATTTTTTAGTTTTAGCAATTACTTCGGCATAGTTTAAAAATTCGTTTGCTTTGGCTTTAAGTTTGATAATGATTTTTTGTTTTTTCTTTCTTTCAAAATCTAGTATACCAATGATACACTTAAAGTGAAATTTTATTTTTATATGACTTTGCATTCTTCTTTGAAAATCAATCTTTTAATATTAGGTAGATGTTTATACACTATAATAAAAGCGATGATAAAAACGGGTGCGTGTGTATGAATTTCTAAGTCATAATTAAATATAAAAGAACTTGCAACAAAAGCAAATAAAGCTGCTAAAGAAGCCAGTGAAGATATTTTAAAAATTTTTCCAATAACCATCCAAACAATAAATGCTGTAAGCACTTCCAATGGAAGTAAAACTATCATAGCACCTGCTCCTGTTGCTATGCCTTTGCCTCCTTCAAATAGCAAATAAATTGAAAAACAGTGTCCAAAAATAGCTAAAACTGCTACACTCCAAAGTAAAGCTTGATCATAATGAAGAAATTTTAGAATTAGTAAAGGAATAGCTGCTTTTGCAAAATCTAAAATGATCGTGGCAATAGCAAGCTTTTTTGCTAGCTTAGGATTTTTTTCTTTTACCACTCTTAAAACATTGGTTGCTCCTATACTTTTTGAACCCTCATTTTTGATATCAATTTTGGCAAAAATTTTAGCTAGGATTAACCCGAAAGGAATTGAACTTAGAAGATATACAAAAGCGTAAATTATTAAATTTTCCATAATATCCTTTTCAAACCGTCTTAAAATTAAGATTTGTGAATTAAATTATATCTTATGAAAATAAATAAACAAAAAAATAATTTTTAAGATAAAAATAGTATTAATTAATTATAAATATTTTTTAATAATATTTATCTTTTTTTAAGATTTAAATGATTATTATTTTGTTGTTAATCTATTTTAAATTAGGAGTTTATTAATGAAAGTAAAATCATTGCTAATCGCATCCTTGGTTGCTTTTTCAAGCTTAAATGCTGCAAGTCTTATAGACGAAGCTAAAAATTCAGGTCTTGTTGCCTTACCAAAAGATCAAAAAGGTGTTGATGAAATTTTAAAACAAAATGGAGTAAAGGCTAGTGAATTTACTCTTGAAAAAGCAGAGCTTGGTAAAAAGCTTTACTTTGAACCACGCCTTTCAAAAAGTGGCATCATTTCTTGTAATACCTGTCACAATTTAGGATTGGGCGGAACAGATGGAATCAGTGCTGCAGTAGGTCATAAATGGATAGTAAATCCTCATCATTTAAACTCACCAACAGTTTATAATGCGGTTTTAAATAATACTCAATTTTGGGATGGCCGTGCAGGAACATTAGCTGATCAAGCTAAAGGACCAATTCAAGCTGATCCTGAAATGGCAACTCCTGCCAAACTTGCAGTAGAAAAAATTTCATCTTTACCTGAATATGTAAGTGAATTTAAAAAAATCTATGGCAAAAGTGGTGTGAATTTTGATAATATTGCTGATGCAATTGCAAATTTTGAAAGAACTTTGATCACTCCATCTCGTTTTGATAAATTTTTAGAAGGAGATGAAAAAGCTTTAACAAAAGATGAACAAAAAGGCTTAAAACTCTTTATAGATAAGGGTTGCGTAGCTTGTCATAATGGTATAAATTTAGGCGGCAATATGCAAGCATTTGAAGTTGCTGGTAAGTATAAATTTGCAAATTTGGGTGATTTTAAGGGTGATGCAAACGGCATGGTAAAAACTCCAACCTTAAGAAATGTTGCTGAAACTGCTCCGTATTTTCATAATGGCGCTATTTGGAATTTAAAAGATGCTATTAAGGAAATGGGTAGTGTGCAATTAGGTATTAAAATTTCTGATAAAGAAGCAAAAAGTATTGAAACTTTCTTAAAATCTTTAACAGGAACAAAACCACTAATCGTTTATCCACAACTTCCTATTTCTACTGAAAAAACCCCTAAACCTGAACTATAAGATCTGAACAAGCTCTATTTTTAGAGCTTGTTTAAATTTCTTTATCTTAGCTTTGTTATAATTTCTTCAAATTTTGCAGAAAGGTTTGCAATGAAGCTTTTTGGAACTGATGGAGTGCGTGGAAAAGCAGGTGAATTTTTAGATAGTTTTTTGGCTATGCGTTTAGCAATGGCTGCAGGTATTTATTTCAAAGATAAAAGTATTACAAATAATATCTTAGTAGGAAAAGATACAAGAAGAAGTGGCTATATGATAGAAAATGCTATAGTTTCAGGACTTACTTCTACAGGATACAATGTTATACAAATTGGTCCTATGCCAACTCCTGCAATCGCGTTTTTAACTGAAGATATGCGTTGTGATGCAGGGATTATGATTTCAGCTTCACATAATCCTTATTATGACAATGGTATTAAATTTTTTGATGCCCATGGAAATAAATTAAGTGAAGATATAGAGAAAAAAATAGAAGAAATTTATTTTGATGATAAACTTATACAAGCTTCTAAGGTATATATGGATGAAATAGGACAAGCAAAAAGAATTGATGATGTAATAGGAAGATATATTGTTTCTATTAAAAATTCTTTCCCAAAAGATCTTACTTTAAAGTCTTTGCGTGTGGTTTTAGATGTGGCTCATGGGGCAGCTTATAAGGTAGCACCTACGGTTTTTAAAGAACTAGGAGCTGAGGTTATAGTAATGAATGATAAGCCTAATGGGCTTAATATCAATGAAAATTGTGGAGCTTTACATCCTGCAAATTTAGTTGCTGAAGTAAAGCGTTTACGTGCAGATGTGGGCTTTGCCTTTGATGGTGATGCGGATCGCTTGGTAGTTGTAGATGAAAAAGGTGAAGTGGCTAATGGAGATAGTTTATTAGGAGTTTTAGCACTTTATCTTAAAGAGCAAGGTAAATTACAATCAAGCGTTGTAGCTACCATAATGAGTAACGGTGCTTTAAAAGAGTTTTTAAACAAGCATGGTATCGAACTTGATACTTGTAATGTGGGTGATAAATATGTGCTTGAAAAATTAAAAGCCAATGGTGGAAATTTTGGCGGAGAACAAAGTGGACATATTATTTTTAGTGATTATGCAAAAACTGGAGATGGTTTGATAGCTGCTTTGCAATTTAGTGCTTTAATGCTTTCTAAGAAAAAATCTGCAAGTTTTATTTTAGGTCAAGTTAAACCTTATCCTCAGCTTTTAACCAATCTTAAAATTTCAGAAAAAAAAGACTTGGATAAACTTAAAGGTTTAAAAGAGTTGAAAAAAGATTTAGAAAGTAGAAATATCAATACTTTATTCCGCTATTCTGGAACAGAAAATTTAATAAGACTTTTACTAGAGGCTAAAGATATTAAGCTTTTAGAAAAAGAAATGAAAAATGTTGTGGAGTTTTTTAAGAAAGCTTTAAATGGTTAAAACTTTTAAATTTATTTTTTATTTTTGGGGTGCTTTTGTTTTGGTTTTTACCTTTGATCAGTGGGTAAAATCTTTAACTTTAGCAGGGTTTAGGTGGCAAAGTGAATACTTAGATTTAACTTATGCTCTAAATACAGGTGTGGCTTTTTCGATGTTAAGTTTTTTAGAGCATAAGTTAAAATATTTGCATCTTGCTTTAATTGGCGTGCTTTTTATTTATCTTTTTTGGCAAAAAACACTTTTAAAAACTCATAGTATAGCCTTTGGAATGATGCTTGGTGGAGGCGTTTCAAATTTATTGGATCGTTTTATATATGGTGGTGTGGTAGATATGTTTTTTTGGCACAAATGGTTTAATTTTGCTATTTTTAATGTAGCAGATGTCATGATAAATATAAGTGTGGCTTTGATTTTCATACAAGAAATATTTAAAAAAAGGAAAAAAGATGACAGAATGGATTAATGATTATTATTTTTGGATTAAATGGGTGCATTATTTGACATTTGTTTCTTGGATGGCGGGACTTTTTTATTTGCCTCGTCTTTTTGTCTACCATACTGAACATAAAGACAATAAAGGTTTTATTGAGGTTGTAAAAATTCAAGAAAGAAAACTTTATTATTATATACAAACTCCTGCAATGATTGTGACTTTAATCACAGGAAGTTTAATGTTGCATGCTCATAAGGAAGTTTTAATGGTAGGTGCTGGATTTATGCATGTTAAACTTACTTGTGTTGCACTTTTGATTATTTTTCATATGCATAATTATTACTGTTTAAAAGCTTTAGCAAGTGATACTTCTACTAAAAGTGGGAAATATTTTAGAATTTATAACGAATTTCCAACTTTAATGTTTATTATTATCACTTTAATGATGGTTGTTCGTCCATTTTAATTTGTCTCCGCTTTAAATTCCATGCTAGTGGAATTAAGTGGATCGATATTTTCTTTCATAATATCGATATAATCTTTATTTTTAAGACGCTTGTCATCTCTAAATACTGCACGCACAAGATCCATGCCTGTGTAAAAATCTTTCATTAAAACCACAAAAAGATATTGACCAAAGTCAGTTGTGATTAAAGTATTTTGATCTTTTATGATAGCACCACTCATTTTAAGTCCTAGGAGTTCTATGAAAAGTTCTTTTTCAAGATCGCAATTTAGAGTTTTGTTGAATTTATCAATTTCTATTTTTCCCGAAAAAATTTCAGTTAAAAAGACATACTTGATAATCTCTTTTTTATTAAAACAAGCTTTGGCTATATTAGCATTTTGTTTTTCTTGTATGAATTTAGCATAATCATTTAG
Source organism: Campylobacter jejuni subsp. jejuni 414 (assembly GCA_000163995.1). GTDB lineage: Bacteria > Campylobacterota > Campylobacteria > Campylobacterales > Campylobacteraceae > Campylobacter_D > Campylobacter_D jejuni_A. Next base: position 275,769 of record CM000855.1, read on the forward strand.
ATTAAAGGCATTGATTAAAAGCTCTCCATCTAAAAAACTAAATGCTCCACTACCCACTCCTAGATATTCATGATGGGAGCTGACATATTCATCATTGAGTTTGTTTTTTTCCAAAGAAAAATTCCATCCATTGCTTTGAGTGTAGTCTTTAAAAAATTCGCGTATGATTAGATAATAAGCAAATTCATTATCTTTGATACTTACACCTAGATTTTTAGCGATATTATCTTTAGTAAGATTTGATTTCATTAAAGGATAGGTTGTGATTTGTTGTGGAGCTAAATTTTTAGCAATTTCTAAGTCATTTAAAAGTTGTTTTTCGCTTTGTCCTGGAAGATTAAAAATAAGATCTATGCTAAAAATAGGTAAAATTCCCAAAGCTTTTGAAATTTTTTCTTGAAGTTCTTTAGAAGATCCAAATTTATTATATCTTGCTATTTTTTTCAAGGTTTCATCATCAAAGCTTTGAATCCCGCAACTTAGACGATCGATTATGCCTTTAAACATAGAAAGTTTACTTGGATCAATATGATTTGGATCACTTTCACATGAAATTTCTTCTATATTGAATAATTTTTTACAAAGTTCTAAGGTTTTTAACAATTCTTCTTCATTAATTAGGGTTGTCCCACCGCCTACATACATGGAGTTAAAATCAAATCCTTTATCTTTCATGATTTTAATTTCTTCTCTAAGATTTTGGAAATATACTTTGGCTAAATTTTCATCATAATAGTATTTATGAAAACTACAATAAGGACAAAAAGTATGGCAAAAAGGTACATGAGCATAAAGCATATAGCTTTTATCTTGTTTTGGAGTTTTTTCTTTAGGTTTTTTTAAAAGTTCGACATTGAAACCTTTTTGGAGAGATTTTTCCATCATAGTATGAGAGTATTTTAAAGCTAAATTTTGAAATAAATTCATAAGTGGCCTATATTAAAATATTTAATATATAACTTTATCAATTTTTAGCTAAAATAGGAGTAAATTTTTATTTCTTAAATAAAAATAGCATTAAGTTTTTAAATTATTTAAAAAGGATGTAAATATGGATAAAGCTAAAATTATTCAAAATTTAAATATTTTGTTTAAGCAAAGGGTAGAGTTTTACTCTTATTTTGATAAAAATATTGCTAAAATCAGCAATACTGAAGTGTTTGATTTTAAGAATGCTAAAAATTTAAGTCCAGAAGAGGTGTATAAGCAATTTTATCATTTTGATTATGCTATAAGGAAGTTATTACCTGCGATTTATAAAGCTTATGAAATTACAGACGCGGATTTAGATAGAGATTTTTAAATTTATTTAGAGAATAGAATAAACTATTCTCTAAAAGACATATCTAAATTTTTTGATTCTTCTTTTATGTTTTTACTTGTATTTTCACTTTGCTCAAATCCACCTCCAAATGCTTTAATTACATCTACTATGGAATTAGCATAAGAATGTTTGGTATTATTAAAAGCAACTGCAGCATTAAGCCAATTTTGACGTGCTTCTAAATAATCTTGTAAAGACATTTCCCCTATATCATAGCGTTCTTTAGCAATTTTGTAGATTTTTTTGTAAGATTGTTCGCTTGCTTGTGCATTATCGTATTGCAAGCGTAGGGTTTTTCTAGCTACTAAAGCATAACGAATTTCTCCAAAAGCAGTTACTAAGGTATTTTGATAATTCACAAAAGCTTCATCTTTATTAAGCTTGGCTAAATTTACATTTTGATAAATTTCGCCCCAGTGAAAAATAGGCAGAGTGAAATTCCCACCTATGCTCCAAGTTTTAGAACCTTCTTTAACTAAGGTGTCTAAATCCCCGCTTTCAAATCCTAATAATCCTGTCAAAGAAAGACTAGGTAAGAAAGCTGTGCGAGCTATTCCAATGAGATAATTTTGCTGAGTTAATTTTTCTAAAGAAGAGCCAATATCGGGACGTTGAAGTAAGATGGTGCTTGAAATTCCAGTTGGAATGTCAAATTCTTTAAGATTAAAAACTTGATAGGCTTGATTTTTATAAAGTATGTCGTTTAAATCATTTGAAGTTAAAATTTTTAGAGCTTTAAGGTAATTTTCTTTATTCAATTTTGCTTCATTATATTGCAAAGCCATACTTTCTAAGTTAGCCCTTGCTTGAGCAAGTTCGTATTCACCTATAGCGCCAACTTGAAATTTTTCATCATTAATCCTATAAATTTCTTTTGCAGATTCATAAGCTTCTTTTAGAGTATTTTCATTTTCATATGCATTTGCGAGATTAAAGTAAGTTTTAACTGTATTTGAAATCACAGAAAGTCTTGCTGCTTCATAATCGTATTCACTTGCTTTAAAGCCTGATTTTGAGGCACGATATGTATCACGGTATTTTCCCCAAAGATCGATTTCATAACTTAAATTAAGCCCCATTTTAAAATCATTACCATAGCTTACTTCTCCAGTTCGATTACTTGGAGCATTTATGGCTGTTTTTGCACGACTTCCACTTGCACTACCATCCAATTTTGGCAACAAACTGCTAAAATCTATACCTAATTGAGCAGCAGCTTGCTCCATGTGTATAAAGGCAAGTTTTAAATCATTATTATTTTTGAGTGCTAAATCAACAACTTTATTTAAATTTTCATCATCAAAGTCTTTCCACCAATTTTTTGCAATGGAATTATTGTTTTCTTTTTCCCAAGATAAGGCTCCAAGCTTATTATCAATGCTATAGTTTGCTTCGGGAATATTTAAATTTGGACTTAAAGAGCAAGCTGAAATCAAAAGACAACAACTTGCTATAGCACTAATTGAAATTATTTTATTCATAAACCTTACCTCTTTTTTTATCTAGCCATTCATTGAAATTTTCTAAAAGATAGAAAAATAAAGGCACAAAGAATATCGCTAAAGTTGATGCTGCGATCATTCCTCCTACAAGTCCAGTTCCTAAGGCGTGTCTTGAAGCACTTCCTGCCCCTGTTGCAAAAATCATTGGCAAAACTCCAAAAGTAAATGCTAAAGAAGTCATAACAATAGGTCTAAATCTTAATTTAGCTGCATTAATTGCTGCTTCAAAAACACTTTTTCCTTTTTTTAAACGTTCTTCCATCGCAAATTCTACAATTAAAATAGCATTTTTAGCAGAAAGGCCTATTAAAAGTAACAGTCCTGTTTGAAAGTATATATCATTGTCAAATCCTCTAAGTGCTACAAGTAAAAAAGAGCCAAAAACTGCAAAAGGAACGGCTGTGATAACAGCAAATGGCATTAGCCATCTTTCATATTGTGCTGCTAAGATTAAAAATACAAATACCATACCTAAAATAAAGGCATAAGCTCCAGTTCCTTTAGAACTTACTTCTTGATAGGCCGATCCTGACCAAGCAATAGAATACTCATCTCCTAGACTTTGTTTTGCTACTTCAGCAATAGCATCAATAGCTTGCCCTGAGGTATATCCTGGAGCAGGATCTCCTTGAATTAAAGCTGCTGGGAAAAGATTAAATCTTTTTACATCATCAGGACCTGCAGTTCTTACAAGGCTTAAGAATGAATTTAAAGGGATCATTTGATTGTCACTTGATCTAACATAGATATTTTTTAATGCATCTTGAGTATTTCTAAAATCTCCTAAAGCTCTGATATTTACTTGGAAATTTTTACCTAACATAGGAAAATCATTAACATAATATGTCCCTATAGTTGCGCTGATTGTATTAAAAACATCTTGCATATTAAGATTATAGTATTTCATTTTATCTCTATCGATGATGAGTTTATATTGCGGAAAACTCGTATCAAGAGTAGTTCTTACGTTTGCAAGTTCTTTTCTTGTTCTTGCAAGTTCAAGCATTTTATTGACATCTTGTTGTATGGCATCATAATCTTTACCGCTTTTATTTTGAGCATACATTTCAAAGCCACCTGTTAAACTAAGACCTGGTATTGGCGGTGGATTTAAAAAATAACTTAATGCATTTCTGTCTGCTGCATACTGTCCAAATAGTTGCGCAATGATTTGATTAGAGCTTTGCTCTCTTTGACTCCAATCTTTAAGTTTAAAAAATACTGCTGCAGCATTTTCTTTTAAAGAACTTGTAAATAAATCATATCCTATAAGGGATACGCTTGATTCAATACTTTCTATTTGAGTAACATTTTTATTGATTGTATCAACTTCTTCAATGGTTCTATGTATAGATGATCCAGAAGGAAGATTGATAATACTCATGATAACTCCTTGATCTTCAGAAGGAACTAAAGAGTTTGGAACAATTTTATAAAGATATATAATTGCTCCTATCATAATGCAAAAAAGAAGTAAAAAGCGAATAGTTCTTTTAAGTATATAAGCAACACCATTGCTAAATACAGAAGTACTCCAGTCAAAAAAATCATTGAATTTTTGAACAAAATAAAAAGGTTTACTTTCATTTCTTGTTAAAAATAGAGCAGATAAAGAAGGAGTAAGTGTTAGAGCAACAAATCCTGAAATAGCAACAGAAATTGCTAAAGTAAGAGCAAATTGTCTTTGAATTTCTCCTACAAATCCTGAAATGAAAGAAACAGGTATAAAAACAGCACACAATACAAGAACTATAGAAATAACAGGTGAACTTACTTCATTCATAGCTTGAATTGCTGCATCTTTAACTGAAATATTAGGATCTTCATGTAAAATTCTGTCAATATTTTCAACAACAATAATGGCATCATCTACAACAATTCCAATAGCTAAAATAAGAGCAAAAAGTGTTAAAAGATTGATACTAAAACCTAAAAGATAAAGTATGGCAAAAGTTCCCAATAAAGAAACAGGAACTGCTATCATAGGAATGATAGTTGATCTGAAGTTTTTCAAGAAAAGATACATTACGATAAGAACTAGTGCTAAAGCTTCAATGAAGGTTTTAATAACTTCTTTGATAGAGGCTTTAACAAATATGGTTGTATCATAAGGAATTTTATATTTTAATCCTTGTGGAAAATTTTTAGAAAGTTCTTGCATTTTTTCTTCAATGAGTTTTGCAGTATTTACAGCATTAGCTCCTGATTGTAAATTGATAATAATTGGCACAGCTGCACTTATATTTAAGCGACCCGTTGAATTGTATTGCTCTGCTCCAATTTCTACTTGAGCTATATCCTTAATTCTTAAGAAAGAATTATCTTCATTAACTCTTAAGATGATATTTTCAAATTCTTGTGGAGTTTGAAGTCTTCCTTGCATAGTGATAGAAAGAACTTGGGGTGATTTATTGACTACAGGTTCTTCTCCGATTTTACCTGTAGCGTATTGAGCGTTTTGTTCATTGATTGCACTTATAACATCATTTGCGGTAACACCAAATTTATTTAATAAATCAGGTTTTAACCAAATTCTCATAGAATAATTTTTATTTCCTATCGCAGAAGCATTACCAACTCCAGGAATTCTTTTTAATTCATCTAAAATATTTAAAGAAGTATAGTTATAGATATCTATATCATTCATTGAACCATCTTCTGAGTATATGGAAACTACTTCAAGTATAGTAGAAGATGATTTTCTAACAGTAACCCCAAGTTTTTTGACCGCTTCTGGAAGTTTGGCTGTTGCTGCTGAAATTCTGTTGTTTACATCAACTGTTGCCTGATCCGGATTGGTTCCTATATTGAAATAAACAGTTAATTTCATTTGTCCTGGTGAGCTTGTAGAGTCCATATAAATCATATTATCTACACCATTAATAGCATCTTCGATAGGACTTGCAACGGTTGAGGCAATGGTTTGAGCATCTGCCCCTGTATAAGTGGCACTTACTTGAACAGTTGGTGGAGTTAAAGAAGGGTATTGTTCCACTGGTAGATTTACTAAACCAATAGCTCCGGCGATTGAAATTATTATAGCGACTACAGAAGCAAATATAGGTCTTTCTATAAAAAATTTAGAAAACATTATTTACTCCCAACTTCTTGAACATCAGAGCCTATACGAATTTTTTTGAAATTATCTAAAATAACTTTATCACTATCTTTAAGTCCTGAACTAATAATGGCGTATTCATTATCCTGATAACTTATATGAACTGGAGTTTTGGTTACTTTGTTATTAACTATAGTATAAACATAAACTTCGTTTTGATCTTGCTTAACGGCTATTTGAGGCACTTTAAAACCATTTTTTTGTATAAAACCTTCTGAGGTAATTGTTGCAAAAGCACCTGGTAAGAGTGTGGAGTTGTTGTTATCAAATATAGCTTTGGCTTTTACTGTCCCACTTTTAGCATCTATAACTGAATCAATAAAATAAAGTTTGCCTTTCACGATTTCTCCATTAAGATTTAAATTTGCATGGATGTTATCTAAATCCCATTTTCCACTTTGGGTATTGCGAACCAGATTTAGTTTATCTGTATCTGAAATGAAAAAATCTGCATAAATAGGATTTAAATTTGTAACTCTAACTAGTTCAGTTGTTGAGGCACTTACATAATCTCCTACATTAATTAAAGCATCTCCTACAGTACCATCAAAAGGAGCTTTTATTTCTGTATGATCTAGATCAATTCTTGCATTTGCAAGCTGTGCTCTAGCACTTACTAGATTGGCTTTTGAATTATTAAATGTAGCAAGAGAAGAGTCGTACTCTTTTTGAGAGATCGCACTTTTGCTAAAAAGAGCTTTGGAGCGATTAAAATCCTTGCTTGCGTTTTCAAAAGTTGCTTTAGCCATTAAGGTTTGTCCGTAAGCTGAATTAACGCCGGCTTTAAATTTATCTTGCTCTATGATAAATAATGTTTGTCCTTTTTTTACTCTATCGCCAGCTTTAAAAAGTTTACTTACTATTACTCCGCTAATTTGAGGTTTTATAATAACATCATAATCACTGACAAGTTTAGCAGGATAGGTAAAACTAAGTGGCAAATCTTCAGATTTAACACTCATGGTTGTTACAGGTTGAGGTGGCATTTGAATTTTTGGTGTTTCTTCTTTACTGCAAGCAGTGAGTAAAAACGCAACACTTAAAACTAAAACAGTGTTTTTTTGAAATGATTTCATGGTTTTGCCTTGAAAAATTAAGTTAAAATTGTAATATTTATTACAAAAATTTTTGGCTAATTATATCTAAATATCGGTTAATAAAATTATTTTTCAAGCTTTTGAGCTATTAATTCCATTTAGAAAAACATTTACAACAAATTCAACATGCTCTTTTTGTTCTTTTTTATTTTTTAATGGGGTATTAATTAAAACATTAAGATGGTGATAAGGTTCTTTTAACATAGTGCAAAAGAGAACTGCAAGTTTTTCCGCATTTTGTTTCATATAAGAATTGTCTTGTTGCTTGAAAAAATCCATAAGTATATTATAGGAAAAATTTTGTTGATTATTTTCTATCCAATTAGCAAGATGTCTATCTTTATCATAAACCTGAGAATAAACAATTTTACCAAAAGCTACAGCTTCTGGTTGATTAAAAATTTCTATAAAAGCTAAGCCAAAAGAAGTTAAAATTTCTTTTAAGGTGCCATTTTCAATTTCTTGTGTTTTAGAATAAATAAGATGAAAGTGCTTTTTGCATATACCATCTAAAATTTCAAAGAACAACCCTTCTTTACTTTTAAAACTATCATAAATATTGGAATAAGATCCTCCAGATAATTAATAATATCACTCAAACTTGTTTCTTGATATCCTTTTGTTAAAAAAAGTTCTAAAGCCACTGTTTTAATTTTTTCTTGTCTAGTCAAAACCTTTTGCGATGGTGTTTTATTTGAGTTCATTTTTATCCTTTATAAGAGTGCTTTTAGGATATACAAAGATACTTTTTCTAAAAACTGAAATTTTTTCATTATCCTTAGCATAAGCTTTTATATGCAGAGGAAAGATTACATCTTTTTTATCATTATTTGCTAATTTTTTTGTAGCTTTAATGACAACTATTTTTTTAACTTGTTCTCCCGCTTTTAATGTAAAAGGTTTGCTTGGTCTTGTGATTTCAATTCCATCATTTATTCCTTCTAAATTTGCTGTAAAATAATATTCATGAGGCTTAGAATCTGTATTTTGAAACAAAAAGGTATAAGCATTTGAAATAACTAATTCACCTTTAACATTTGAAATATTATATAATTCACTACTGCGATTGATATTTAAAAGCATACTTTCTTTTTTGCTTCCCATGATAATTAAAGCTAGCAAAGCAATTAAAAGAACTATAAAATATGCTATCGTTCTAAATCTTAAATAATGAACTTTAGAATGCGTTTCAATAGCTTTTGCACTTGTCCAATTGATTAAACTTGGTCTATTAAATTTATTTTGTACTTTTGAGCAAGCATCGGCACATTCAAGACAATTGATACATTCAAGTTGCATTCCTTTGCGTATATCAATATGTGTTGGGCAGATACTAACACAGGCTTCACAGCCTATACATTCTCCCTCAGGTGGTTTTTTATGAAGTTTAGTGTGTCCATCATAGATCAAGCCCCCGCGTTTTTCATCATAAATTACTTGCATTGTATCATGATCAAACATAACAGATTGTATTCTTGCATACGGGCAAACATAAGTGCAAAATTTTTCTTGCAAATAGGTAATATCTAAAGTAAAAAATAAGCTAGTGCAAAATAAAATTCCAAGTAAAAATAAATGCTCACTAGGATTTTGAATATAATTGAAAAAATCTTCAGGAGGGATAAAATACCAAAGTAAATTACTTACAGCAACTAAAGATATAAAATAAAAAATTATTACTCCAGTAAATTTTTTAAAATATTCTCTTTCATATTCTTTTTGTTTATTGTTGATATTTTTACGAATTTTAAGAAATTTAGTTTGGATTATATCTCTATATATAACCCTAAAAATTGTTTGCGGACAACTCCAAGCACACCAAATTCTTCCACCTAAAGTGGTAATAAAAAATATAAATAAAAAAAGAAATATAAGAACAAAAGGCATAAGATAAAATTCTTGCGTTGAGAAAGAAATAAAAAATAAATTTAATTTAGAGTGATCAAAATTTAAAAGAAAAAAATGATTATCATTAATTCTTATAAAAGGTAAGGTAAATATGATAATACTTGCAATTAAATATACAAAATATCGTTTTTTTGTATAGTTTGTAATGTGTCCTTGCATCTTTAGTCCTTAATTATAATTTTAACATTTTGCAATTAAAGATTATAGCCGATAAAAACTAAAACAATTTTTAGATTTTGTTATAAGTTGGAATTAATAAGAAGTGTTTTATAATTATGCTTGACAACAAAAATTTACACAGAAAGGTGGTGAGGACTGTGCCAGGAATTAAGGTGCATCCTAATGAGTCTTTTGATGAAGCGTATCGCAAATTTAAGAAACAAGTAGATAGAAATCTAGTTGTAACTGAAGTAAGAGCGAGAAGGTTTTTTGAGCCTATGACTGAAATTCGCAAAAAACAAAAAATTTCAGCACGCAAAAAAATGCTTAAAAGGCTTTATATGCTTAGACGATACGAGTCAAGACTCTAACCCGAAAGCCCGAAAGGGCTTTTTTTCTTTGATATTTATAAACTCCATTTAGTATTAAAAAATATTTATTATTTTTTGTTAAAATTTCTAATTTAAATTTTCTGTTTTTAGGATAAACTTATGAAAAAAATCAAAAAAATCATTCAAATTGGTATGATAGGTGGTTTAGCAGCTGTTGCAGCTGGTGCTTTGGCAGGTTGTGGAAATAATAATGAAAATTCAGATGTTTTAAATCAAGCAGCTAGTGCTCAAGGAGCCTTTGTAATTATCGAAGAAACTGCACCAGGACAATATAAGATTAAAGATCAATATCCAAGTGATGAAACAAGGGTAGTTTTAAAAGATCTTAATGGCACAGAGAGAATTTTATCCAAAGAAGAAATGGATGCTTTGATTAAAGAAGAAGCAGCTAAAATTGACAATGGAACTTCAAATTTAACTAAAGATAATGGGCAAGTTAGCAGTGGAGGATTAAGTTTAGGAGAAACTTTGCTTGCAAGTGCTGCGGGTGCTATTTTGGGAAGTTGGATAGGTTCAAAACTTTTTAATAATCAAAATTTTGCTAATCAACAACGCGGTGCTTTTTCAAATCAAAGTGCTTACCAAAGAAGTGTCAATAGTTTTAATAAAGCGGGCACAACAAGTTCTGCTTCAAGCGCTAAAAAATCAGGCTTTTTTGGTGGAGACTCTAAGACTACAAGTTCTAGTTCTTCTTTTGGTTCTTAAGGATAATCGATGCAATTAATACAAGTAAATAAACTTCAAAAAGATTATTTAGAAAACATAGGTTTTTCATGGCATACTGATGAGGATGGGAGTGATTATATTAGTGATAAGTTAGTTTGTGTTAAAGAAAGTGAGGTCAATGCTTATTATGAAGCAGTAAATGAACTTTATGATATGTTTATTGCTGCAGCACAAGAAGTGATTGATAATGATCGTTTTGATGAACTTGGAATCCCTTTTAATCTTGTCGATGCGATTAAGATGAGTTGGGACAATGAAGTGCATTGGCATTTATATGGGCGTTTTGATTTAGCTGGTGGAATTGATGGCAAGCCTATAAAACTTATAGAATTTAATGCCGATACTCCAACTGCTCTTTTTGAAAGTGCGATTTTGCAATGGGCGCTTTTAAAACAAAATGGAATGGATGAAAGTGCGCAATTTAACAGCATTTATGAAAGTTTAATGGATAATTTTAAAAGGCTTATCACTCTTGATGAAAGCGTTGAAGGATTTGAAGAGCATTATCAAGGATGGAAAATTCTTTTTTCAAGTGTGGCAGGAAGTAAAGAAGAAGAAATCACTACAAAATTACTCGCTCATATAGCTAATGAAGCAGGTTTTCAAACTAATTTTTCCTTTGTGGATGAGGTGGAATTTAGCGAAGAAGGTATTTTTAAAGAGGGTGAAAATTATGAGTATTGGTTTAAGCTTATTCCTTGGGAGGATATAGCTATAGAAGAGGGTGAACTTGCCATGCTTTTAACTCAAATTATGCGTAATCAAAGAGCGATTATTTTAAACCCTGCTTATACACTTTTATTTCAGTCTAAGGGAATTTTAAAAATTTTATGGGAACTTTATCCAAACCACCCTTTACTTTTAGAAACAAAAGATACTCCTTTAGAGGGTAAAAATTATGTTAAAAAACCTGTTTTCGGTAGAGAAGGGGCAAATATCAGTATAATTAAAGATGGAAAAACTTTGCATGAAAATGTAGGTCCTTATGGAAACAATAAAGTTATCTATCAAGAATATGTAGAGTTTAATTCATGCGAAAATGAATACTATCAAGCAGGTGTTTTCTTTGCTTATGAAGGATGTGGCTTAGGGTTTAGGAAAGGCGGTCTTGTGCTTGATAATTATTCTAAATTTGTAGGACATATTATCAAGGAGTAAAAATGAAAATTGTTTGTTTAGATGCGGCAACTTTGGGGGATTATGATTTAAGTATTTTTGAGAAATTTGGTTCTTTGCAAATTTATGCTACAACCAATAAAGAACAAACTATAGAGCGTTTAAAAGATGCTAATGTCGCTATAACAAACAAGGTTATAATTGACAAAGATATTATCGATGCTTGTAAAGATTTAAAACTCATTTTAGAAACTGCTACAGGAGTAAATAATATTGATGTTGAGTATGCTAAAGCAAAAGGTGTCATTGTAAAAAATGCAGTAGGATATTCAACTATGAGCGTTGTGCAACATACTTTTGCGTTTATATTTGCTTTTTTAAATCAAGTGCTTTATTATGATAAATGGAGTAAAGAGAGTAAATGGTGTGAAAGTCCTATTTTTACAGATTATAGTAGAGTTTTAAATACTTTAAGTGGTAAAAAACATGGTATTATAGGCTTAGGGACTATAGGTAAAGAAGTGGCAAAAATTTCAAAGATTTTTGGAGCTGAAATTTATTATTATTCTACAAGTGGAGCCAATAAAAATGCAGATTTTATACATTTGGAATTACAAGATTTATTAAAAACTTGTGATATTATAAGTATTCATGCGCCTTTAAATGAAAAAACTAAAAATCTACTTACTTTTGATGAGTTAAAGCTTTTAAAGGATAATGCGATCTTGATTAATGTAGGAAGAGGTGGAATTATCAATGAAAATGATTTAGCTAAAATCATAGATGAAAAAAATATTCGCGTGGGGCTTGATGTTTTAGAGTTTGAACCCATGATAAAAAATCATCAACTTTTAAGTATTAAAAATAAAGAAAATCTTATTATCACTCCTCATGTTGCGTGGGCAAGCAAGGAATCTTTAAATGCCTTAATGGACATGGTTTATAATAATTTAAAAGAATGGATGGAAAATGGCAAGTGAACATAGCTTTGATATTTCAGCAGCTTTAGATAAACAAGAATTAAAAAATGCTTTTGAACAAGCCAAAAAAGAGTTTGACAATCGTTATGATTTAAAGGGTGTGAAAGTTGAACTTGATTTTAATGAAAAAGATAGAGTTTTTAAACTTAGTTCTTCAAGTGAAGGAAAACTTGATGTTTTAAAAGATATAGTCATTTCTAAACTCATCAAAAGAGGGATTAATCCAAATGCTATTAAAGAGCTTTCTCGTGAAAGTGGAGCAATGTTTCGTTTAATTTTAAAGGCAAACGATGCTATAGATAGTGAAAATGCTAGAAAAATCAATAAAGCCATTAAAGATAGTAAGCTTAAAGTTAATCCTTCAATTCGTGGTGAAGAAATTCGTGTTGTAGCAAAACAGATTGATGATTTGCAAGCTGTTATGAAACTTGTGAAAGAGCTTAATTTAGAGTTAAATATTAGTTTTAAAAATCTCAAATAAGGCTAAGGTTTGAAATATTGTTTAACTTTGTGTTTTGTTTTTTTTCTTTGTGCTTGTAGCGTGAAAAATCAAAATTTTTCAAGTCAAAGTTTGATGGTTTTGATTGCTTCTCCTATGATAAGAATTAACGATGCAGCTTTTTTAAAAAAAGAAAATAACGCTTTAAATTTAGAAGTTTATAAACTTGGACAAGCCTTTTTTGAACTCAAAATTAAAGATAAAATTTGTATCAATGCAGTGTGCTATGATAAAAAAGTGTTTAATCGAAATTTTTTTAAAAATACATATTATGAAGATATTCTAAGCGATATTTTAAAGGCAAATGCTTTGTGGCAGGGTAAAAATTTAGAAAAAACTGATTGTGGTTTTGAACAAAATTTAAAAGCAAAAAATTATGAAATTTTTTATCAAGTTTGTGGTGATAAAGTGAGTTTTTTTGATAAAATTTCACGTACAAAAATTATTTTAACGCGTATTCAAAATTGAAGGATGGAAGTTGAAAATTTTTTTGCTGATGTTTTGTTTTATCAATTTAGCTCTAGCACAAGTTTATAAAGGAGAATTGTATTTTTATCGTCTACAAGATAAAGAAATTTTTGCCATAGTTTATAATAATGCACCCATGACTCCACTTTTTGATAGGGATAGAAATCAAACAAGTTCTAGTTTTTTAATTATTGATGATATAAATGGAAATTTAGAGATTCCGCTTGTTAAGACAAATGATTTTTGGCAAGATGAACGCAAAAAATACAAAATTAATTCTTCTAAAATGCTTGTGTATGATAACAAAAATTTTCAAGGAGAAAATTTAGGAACAACTACTTTAGAACTTATTGAAACGCAAGATGGTATTCGTATAAAGCACAGTCTTGATTTTATAGGTTTTAATGATGATTTTAAAGAATTTCATCCTATTCATAAGGGCGTATTTAGCTTTGAACAAATTCATCAAAAGCCTATTTTTTTACAAGATGGAAAAATTAGTTTTGAAGAATGGTATTATTTTTATGAAGATGGTATGAGTCGTGCTATCTTGGAATTAAATAATTTTGTTTATGATATTAATGCTCATGTGTTTGTAAAATTAAATGATTTGTACAATATTGAAAATCAGAATTTTCAAAATCTTTTACATGAAAAGCTTAAAAATACATGTGATGAATGTTTTGAAGATCTACAAAATTTACAATTTAATAATAATTTCTTGCTTAATAATGGAAAATTAAAGATTTGTTATTTGCCTTTTGAAGGTCATTTTTTGGATGAAAATATTTGTGTAAAATTTAATGAAGATGAGCTTAAGGAATTTAAAAAATAATGAAAAAATTAAAAAATTTTTTAAGTTTAAAAAATATAGAAGATACACAAATTTATAAAGAACTTAAGTGTGCTAAAAATGAAGCTTTGATTCTTAGAGAGCTTTGTAGAAACTATGTTGTTTCCATTTCTTCCATCAATGCTTTTACTTTATTATCAACAATTTTTGGAAATGATAAGTATATTTATTTAGATGCTTTGGAAGATTTAAAAAAACTTATTGAAAGAGGTTTTGTAAATCAAAATTCGAATTTTTTCAAAAGCTTAGAAAATAATAAAACCCAAACATTAACCCTTGTTTTACTACAAAGTGAACTTAGCTTAAGTGAATATTTTTTAGAATTTTTAGAAGCAAAACCTCGTTTAAGTTTTGAGAAACAAGAGGCTTATGCAGATTATTTGGAGTATTTAAAAGATGAATTTGCACGCATTCAACTATACGAAAGATTAAGTTTTATACAAAAAAGTGCTTACAATAGCGAAATAAAAAATCAAATTAAACTTTACGAAAAACATATCAAAGAAAGATTAAAAAAAAGTAAATTTTATAATGTTTTAGCTGATATTTTTAAAGAATATAATCTTGAACATAAAGAACAAATTATTTTTTTGGCACTTTTAAAAGAAGAATATGCCTTAAGCAATGAAAGCTCGATTTCTAGAGAAATGAATTCTTTACTTTCTTTAATTAGTGAAAATGACTTAGAAAGACATAAAAATAAAAAATTATTGCAAGAAAATGCTCCTCTTTTAAACTTAATTGAGTATGATGAATATTTAAATGCTTTTGGAGATGTTTCTAAAAGTTTTTTTATCATTGATGAGGTTTTGCAAAGGATTATAAATTTTGAACCAAAACAAAGTAAAAAAATTAAAATCGAAAGTGTTTTAAAAGATCAAGATATTTTTGAACTTATAGAGCCAAGCACTGATATTAATGATATCATTATGCCTAAAAATACAAAAGAACTTTTAGAAAATATCTTAAGACAACAAGATAAAAAAGTCTTAGAAAGGCTTCATTCTTGGGGTATAAAGAGCAATAAAAATATAGAAGCTAAAATTATTTTTTATGGACCTGCTGGCACTGGAAAAACTATGTCAGCTTTAGCTATGGCTAAATCAATGAAAAAATCTGTTCTTAGTTTTGATTGTTCGAAAATTTTGAGTAAATGGGTTGGAGAGAGCGAGCAAAATGTAAGAAAAATTTTTGACACTTATAAAAATATTGTACAAACTTGCAAGCAAAGCCCTATTTTACTTCTTAATGAAGCTGATCAGTTTTTAAGCACGCGTGTAGATGGTAGTAGTGGTAGTGATAAAATGCATAATCAAATGCAAAATATATTTTTAGAACAAATTGAACGTTTTAGTGGAGTTATTATTGCTACAACAAATTTTTTAGAAAGTTTAGATAGTGCATTTTCAAGAAGATTTGATTATAAGATAGAATTTAAAAAACCTGATTTTAAAGATAGGCTTAAAATTTGGGAAAAATTTCTACCTAAAAAAGCATTATTTGAAAAAGATTTTGATGTAAATATTTTGTCAAATTATGAATTAAGTGGAGCACAAATTTTAATGGTGGTAAAAAATACAGCTTTGAAAGTAGCTGTATCCGAAGATGGAGTTTTTAAAATGCAAGATTTTATAGAAAGCATACAAAAAGAATTAAATTCAAGTTTTGATAAAAGTAAAATTGTTGGATTTTAAACTTTTAAATGTTGTTATATAACGAAATATAAAATAAAATAAAGCTATAATTAAAGCACTCCATTCCCAAAACATAGGAACTTTCGGAGTTAAAAAATAATGATAACTCGCCAAAACCAAGCATAAATATCCTAATTTTCTTATTTTACTAAGTTTTTTAAAGATTTTAAAAGAACTTAAAAGCATTAAAAATATAATCAAAAAGGCGATAAACCCGCTTGCCTCTAATAAACGATGTGAAATATCATCAAAAAGTCTTAAAATTTGAGCATTTCTGTCAAAAATAAAATAATTTAAAAAGTGTAAAATTGCCCAAAAAGCTGCAAAAATACCTAAAATTTTAGGATAATTTTTTGTTTTTTTAAATTTAAGTAAAGAAAATAAAAGGCTTAAATTTAAAAAGATCAAAGCAAATATTCCGGTGTAAATATAAGCTTCTTTCACAAAATCAAAGGCTTTTATGATATGATAAAAGCCATAGATTAAACTTATAAGAAAGCTAAAATAAGCAAGAAATTTAAAGTATTTTGCCTTCATTAAAAATTCACTTTCAAGTCCATATTTTTATATAAGCTTGCCACTTCTTTTTCGTAGCCATTAAACATTAAAGTAGGTTTAGTAAAGAATTGTCCTAAAGCTCTTTCATTGGCTTGCGACCATCTAGGATGAGAAACATTAGGATTGACATTGGCATAAAAACCGTATTCATTTGGAGCGTAGTTTTCCCAAGTGGATTTGGGTTGTTCTTTAATAAATTCTATTTTAACTATGGATTTGATACTTTTAAAGCCATATTTCCATGGAACAACAAGGCGGATAGGTGCACCATTTTGAGGTTTTAAAGCTTTTTTATACATTCCTATTGCAAGTAAAGTAAGAGGATGCATAGCTTCATCCATGCGAAGTCCTTCTACATAAGGATAATCTATAGTTGGAAAAAAAGCGTCTTGATCGGGAAATTGACTTTTATCTAAAAGAGTAGTAAATTTAACAAATTTTGCTTCGCTTGTAGGCTTTGCCATTTCGATTAAACGACGCAATTCAAAACCTACCCAAGGTACCACCATAGACCAAGTTTCAACGCAACGAAAACGATAAATTCTTTCTTCTAGAGGGAATTTTAAAATATCTTCCATACTTAAAGTTAAAGGTTTTTCTATTTCTCCACTGATATCTATTTTCCAGTTTTGAGTGTTAAAATTTTGTGCTAATGACACGGCCTTTTTTTTATCTGTTGAAAATTCATAAAAATTAACATAATTTGTAGCTAATTCTTCATCGCTGATTTCAAGTTTATTTGGATTGGTATCGCTTGTGAAATTTAAAGCAGAAAGTTTAGAAGCAAGCACGCTTGAACTTATCAAAGCACCTGCTCCAAGTTTTAAAAAATCTCTTCTTTTTTTATATAAGTTTTCAGGAGTTATAATCATAATTTTTCCTTGTTAAAAATTTTTATTATTAAAACATAACAAGGATAATGATTATTAAATTTCTTGTAGAATTTTTTCACAAATTTTTCTAGGGTTGTTATCTTTATAAATAGGGCGTCCAACTACTATAAAATCGCTTAAATTTTCTCTAGCCATTGTTAAATCAGCAACTCGTTTTTGATCATCATTTTTTTCTCCAAAAGGACGAATTCCTGGCGTGAGAGTTAAGAAGTTTTTTTGAGTATTTTCTTTGATGATTTTACTTTCAAAGACAGAACATACCATGCCATTAAGTCCATTTTCATAAGATATTTTTGAAAATTCAATCACAGCTTCTTTGATTTTTTGTTTATAAATGCTAAAAAAATTTTCTTCATCAAAACTTGTAAGAGCAGAAACTGCTAAAACTAAAGGTCTTTTTGGAAGCTTGTTAAGTCGTGCCATAACTTCTTGCATAGCTATTTTTCCAGCACTTGCATGGATATTGATCATATCAACACCGAGTTTTGATATTTCTTCGCAAGCATCTGCCATAGTGTTAGGGATATCATAAATTTTAAGATCAAGAAATATTTTAAAATCATCAACTTTTTTAAGTTCTTCTATGAATTTAAAGCCATCTCTTAAATATGCTCTTAAACCTATTTTTAACCATATGTCTAAATTTTTTAATTCTTTAGCAAGTTTTAAACATTCTTCTTTTGTAGAAAGATCAAGTGCAACGCAAAGCTTCATTTTTTAGCCTTTATCAAGGCATCTAAAACCCCATTTATAAATTTTGGAGAATTATCATTGGCAAGTTCTTTGGCAAGTTCTATGGCTTCGTTAATGACAATGGCGCTAGGAGTATCGCTAAAAAGCAGTTCATAAGCTCCAAGTCTTAGTATAGCTCTTTCTACATGTCCTAAAGCTGTGATTTGATTATCGTTTAGAAATGAATTTAAGGTTTCATCAATATTGCTTAAGTTATCTAAAATTCCATGATATAAATTTAAAGTAAAATTTTTTTGTTCATTGCGTATTTTTTTTTCATCTAAAATTTCATCTATGAAAACATCGTTTTGAGAATTTAATTCAAAAGCATAAAGCAAAGAGATAACGCTTTGGCGAACTTGATGACGCGTTGCCATTAAAGTTCCTTGTTTAAATTTAACATCTCAATCACAGTTGTCATAGCCTCAAAGCCTTTGTTGCCTGCTTTGCTTCCAGCTCTTTCTATGGCTTGTTCTATAGTATCTGTGGTTAAAACACCAAAACTTACAGGGATATTATGATTTAAACTCACATTGGCTATACCTTTAGTGGTTTCTGCTGAAACATAGTCAAAATGCGGAGTTGAGCCACGAATTACTGCGCCTACGCAGCAAACTGCATCAAATTTTTTGCTTTCTATAGCTTTTTTTAATACATATGGAAGTTCAAAAGCACCAGGAACAAGTATAAGACTTAGGTTTTCTTCTTTACCTCCGTGTCTTAAAAAAGCATCTTTCGCTCCTTCTACAAGGCGATCTGTGATGATATGATTAAATCTTGCATTGATGATAGCAATTTTTGTATTTGAATCTAAATTTAATTTTCCTTCAATGATATTCATTTATTTGTCCTTTATGATATTTTGTATTTCTAATAACGTGGTAACGCAATTTTTAAGGTGTGCAAGATCAAGCATATTAAGTCCATCGCATAAAGCTTCACAAGGATTGATGTGTGTTTCAAAGAAAAAGCCGTCTACACCTACAGCTGCTGCTGCTCTTGCTAAAGGTTCTACAAATTCACTTTCCCCCCCACTGCTTCCTCCTGCAGCTCCTGGCATTTGTACGCTATGAGTGGCATCAAAAATTACAGGAGCAAATTCGCGCATGATAACCAAAGAACGCATATCTACTACTAAATTTCCATAGCCAAAGCTAGCTCCTCTTTCGGCCACAAAAACACCGTTTTTCTGAGCCACCTTATAGCCATCATCTTCTATACCACGGGTTTGAAGAACTTTTTTAATGCTGTATTTGATATCGCTTGGATTTAAAAACTGTCCTTTTTTGATATTAACTTTTGCTTTGGTTTTTGCTGCAGCTACAAGTAAATCTGTTTGACGACATAAAAAAGCAGGAATTTGTAAGACATCGGCTATTTCGCTTACAGGATTTGCTTGATTGCCTTCATGTATATCGGTTAAGATTTTCATGCCAAATTCATTTTTAACACTTTGTAAAATTCTCAATCCTTCTTCAAGACCAGGGCCTCGGAAAGAATTAATACTTGTACGATTAGCTTTATCAAAGCTTGATTTGAAATAAAATTCTATATTTGGATTTTCATTGAAATTTTTTAATTGTTCAGCGATTTTAAAAACCAAATCCTTGCTTTCTATCACACAAGGACCTGCAATAAGTATTGTTTTTTTCATTTTTTTCCTTTATTTTTAACTAAAATTAATCCACCGAAAATAATGCCTATTATACCCAAAAAAACCATAGCACTTGGTAAATTGTCTCCTAAAATTATCCCCACTATCATACTAAATACTACATCAAGATAGCTAACCCCAGCTACTATGCCTGCTTGTTTAGCAATACCATAGGCTTTAGTGACATGAATTTGATAAATAGTACCTAAAGTTCCCATAATGGCAATGATAAGCCAAGCTGTAAGACTTGGCATAATAAAAGGTGCTAGAATGAAGTCTAAATGCAAAGAATCAAGATGTTGTGGTTCAAAAAATTCGGCGCTAATCATAGAAATTAAAGGCATTAAGGTTCCTAAAAGAATGAAAGAAAAAGCAATTTGTTCTGTAGTGTAAAATTTTCTAAGTTCTCTTACACTTGTAAGAGCTAAAGCAGCTAAAAATCCACTTGTAATACCTATAATTGAATTTTTCAAATCAAAGCCTGAATGATTTGAACTATTAGCCCAAGGTTGAGCGATTAAAAGCACTCCGCCAAATGCTATTAAAATTCCTATCCAGCCTTTGATACCAATATTTTCTTTAAAAATAACAAAGGCTATTAAAGTAATGAAAATGGGAGCAATTTTTTGAAAAGCAAAGGCTCCGCCTAGGGTAATATTTGAGACATTATAGAAAAACATGTAAAGTGAAAGTGTACCCGCTACTCCACGAAATACCAAGAGCCAAAAATGTCCTCCTTCTTTATGTACTTTAGATCGTTTTAAAAGATAGATTATAAAAAAAATTCCTATGATATTTCTAAAAAACATAATTTCAATAGAGCTCATTTCTTTACTAAGAATTTTTGCACAAGCTCCCATAAGTGCAAAATCTAAACATGCTAAAATCATGAAATAAATTCCTAAATTATGCTTGATTATTTTTAGCATCTTTTTTCCTTGATTAAAATCTGGCCTAATTCTAGTCTTTTTTGCTTAATATTAAGGCAAATTTTATATAATTTTTTAATTAAAATATGTATTAAAATTAATCTTAGGAAAAAAATGCAAAGCATTATACTTATAGGCAAACCAAATGTTGGAAAATCAAGTCTTTTTAATAGAATGGCAAGACAAAGAATAGCAATTACAAGTGATATTTCAGGTACAACTAGAGATACAAATAAAACAGAAATTTTTATCCATTCAAAAAAAGCCATACTTATTGATAGTGGTGGGCTTGATGAAAGTGATGAGCTTTTTAAAAATGTGAAAAAAAATACTTTAAAAGTGGTTAAAGAAAGTGATATTATACTTTATTTGGTTGATGGAAAATTAGCGCCTGATGATGAGGATAGGCAGTTTTTTTATTCCTTAAAAAAACTTGGTAAACCCATAGCCTTAGTGATTAATAAAGTGGATAATAAAAAAGATGAAGAAAGGGCTTGGGAATTTGCCAATTTTGGTGTAAAAGAAATCTTTAATCTTTCAGTAACGCATAATGTAGGTTTAGATGAACTTTATGATTGGCTTGAAAAATTTTTACATGAAGAGTTTTTAATCCCTGATGAAGAAGAAAATTTAGAAGATTTTTTAGAGCATTATGAAGAAGGAAAAGAATTTCAGTTTAAAGAAGTAGATCAAAATCATATAAGAGTAGGTATTGTAGGACGTGTAAATGTTGGAAAATCAAGTCTTTTAAATGCTTTAGTTAAACAAGAACGAAGCGTGGTAAGTTCTATTGCAGGAACTACCATAGATCCTGTGAATGAAAGTATAGTTCATAAAGATAAGGTGATAGAATTTGTTGATACTGCAGGTATTAGAAAAAGAGGTAAAATTCAAGGACTTGAACGCTTTGCTTTAAATCGTACGGAAAAAATTTTATCCCATTCTCAAATAGCACTTTTGGTTTTAGATGCACATGAGGGTTTTAATGAGCTTGATGAACGTATCGCTGGGCTTGTAGCTAAGCATTATTTAGGTGTGATTATTGTGCTAAATAAATGGGATAAAAGTAAAATGGATTTTGATAAAACTGTAAAAGAATTGCGTCTTGATCGTTTTAAATTTCTAGCTTATGCACCCGTAATTAGCGTGTCGGCTTTAAACGGAAAAAGAGTGCATGTTTTACTGGATAAAATTTTGCAAATTTTTGAAAATTTCACTCAAAAAATCCAAACTTCCAAGCTTAATACCTTGATAGAAAATGCAACAAAAGCACATCCTTTGCCACATGATTACGGGAAATTAGTCAAAATTTATTATGCAGCACAATATGACTTAGCACCACCAAAAATCGCCCTTATTATGAATCGCCCTAAAGCTTTGCATTTTAGTTATAAGCGTTATTTGCAAAATCAAATCAGAAAAGAATTTAATTTCGAAGGTGTGCCTTTAGTGATTGCTTCGCGTAAAAAAGGTAGTAAAGAAAATGATGAGAGTTAAAAATATCGTTTTTATAGGATTTATGGGTTCTGGAAAAAGTACTTTAGCAAGAGCTTTAGCTAAGGATTTAGATCTCGTTTTTTTAGATAGTGATTTTTTAATAGAACAAAAATTTAATCAAAAAATTAGTGAAATTTTTGCACAAAGAGGTGAGATTTTTTTTAGAGAGCAAGAACAAAAAATGGCTGATTTTTTTATCACTTGTCAAAAAGCCTGCATTGCTACGGGTGGTGGTTTTGTCCATGTTTCAAATTTAGAAAAAACTGGTTTTTGCATTTATTTAAAAGCAAGTTTTGAATATCTAAAAAAGCGTTTAGATGAAAATGAAATTTCTAAAAGACCTTTGTTTTATGATGAAATTAAAGCAAAAAAGTTATATAATGAGCGTTTAAGTAAGTATGAACAAAAGGCAAATTTTATTTTAAATATAGAAAATAAAAATATAGATGAACTTTTAGGCGAGATTAAAAAGGTGATAGAATGAGAGTATTAACAGGGCTTCAACCAAGTGGAGATTTGCACATAGGCAATTATTTTGGCGCGATAAAACAAATGGTAGATGCACAAGAAAAAAATCAAATGTTTATGTTTATTGCAAATTATCATGCGATGACTTCTTCTCAAGATGGAGAAAAACTCAAGCAAAATTCTCTTAAAGCTGCTGCGGCTTTTTTAAGTCTTGGTATAGATCCAAAAAAAAGTGTTTTTTGGTTACAAAGTGATGTAAAAGAAGTGATGGAGCTTTATTGGATTTTATCACAATTTACTCCTATGGGCTTATTAGAGCGTGCACACAGCTATAAAGACAAAGTCGCTAAAGGACTTAGTGCTTCGCACGGGCTTTTTTCTTATCCTGTTTTAATGGCGGCAGATATTTTGCTTTTTGATACACAAATCGTTCCTGTGGGAAAAGATCAAATTCAACATGTTGAAATTGCACGTGATATTGCCTTAAAAGTTAATAACGAATGGGGTGAAATTTTCACTCTTCCAGAAGCTAGAGTTAATGAAGAAGTAGCTGTGGTTGTGGGTACTGATGGAGCAAAGATGAGTAAATCTTATCAAAATACTATAGACATTTTTAGCAGTGAAAAAGCTTTAAAAAAACAAATTTCTTCTATAGTAACAGATAGCACCGCTTTAGAAGATCCAAAAGATCATGAAAATTGCAGTGTATTTAAAATTGCAAAACTTTTTTTAGACGAAGTAGGACAAAAAGAACTTCAAATGCGTTATGAAAAAGGTGGTGAAGGTTATGGGCATTTTAAAATGTATTTAAATGATCTTGTAAATGCATATTTTAAAGAAGCTAGAGAAAAATATAATGAACTTTTGGAAAAACCTTTGCATTTAAAAGAAATTTTGGATTTTGGTGCGACAAAGGCAAGAAAAATCGCTCAAGAAAAAAATGCAAAAAATTTATGAAAAAATCGGACTTTAGGGAGTAGAAAATGCTAGATTTAAAAAATTTACAAAATAATTTTGATGAAGTAGCTAAAAAGTTAAAAAATAAAAAAGTTGATGAAAATATCTTAAAAAAACTTGCCGAACTTTTTGGAAGTTTAAAAAAGGAAAAAACAGCTTTGGAGGAATTTCAAGCTTTTCAAAATAAATTTAGCAAAGAGCTTGCCACAGCCGAAGATAAAGAAAATTTAAAGATAAAGTTAAGTGAAAATAAAATCAAAATTAATGAACAAAATACTAAGGTAAATGCCCTAGAAAATGAGCTTGAAGAAATTGCTCATGCTATTCCAAATATCCCTGATGAATGCGTGCCTGTGGGAGAAGATGAAGATGAAAATGTAGAACTTAAAAAGGTTTTAAATCCACCTAGTTTTGATTTTACTCCAAAAGAACATTTTGAATTGGGTGAGAGTTTAAATTGGCTTGATTTCGTGCGTGGAGTGAAAATTTCACAAAGTCGTTTTTGTGTGCTTAAAAATGAAGGGGCTTTATTAAGTCGTGCTTTGGTAAATTATATGATAGATTTTAATAGAAGTCGTGGATTTGATTTTGTAAATGTACCTTTTTTGGTGAATGGTGCTACTATGTTTGGAACAGGGCAATTGCCAAAATTTAAAGAAGACATGTATAAGGTAGATGATGAGGATTTGTATTTGATTTCAACTTCTGAAATTCCTGTGACCAATCTTTATAGTGGCGAAATTTTAGCTAGCGAGATTTTGCCTATAAAAATGACTTGTTATAGTGCTTGTTTTAGAAAAGAAGCGGGTAGTGCAGGACGTGATACAAGGGGTATTATAAGACAGCATCAGTTTGAAAAAGTAGAGCTTGTAAGCATTACTAAACCTGAACAAAGTGATAGTGTGTTTAATGAAATGCTTGAGTGTGCAAGTGATTTGCTTAGTTCTTTAGGATTATCACATAGACATTTGATGCTTTGTACGGGAGATTTGGGTTTTAGTGCAACAAAAACTGTGGATCTTGAAGTATGGCTTCCAGGGCAAAATAAATATCGTGAAATTAGCTCTGTTTCAAATTGTCGTGATTTTCAAGCAAGACGTGCTAAGATTCGTTATAAAAATAAACAAGGAAAAAATGAACTTGTCCATACTTTAAACGGCTCTTCTTTGGCTGTAGGAAGAACTTTAGTAGCGATTATGGAAAATTACCAAGATAAAGAGGGAAAAATTCGCATTCCTGATGTTTTGAGAAAATATTTTTAAAGAGTATAGATGGCTGAACAAGAAGATATAATACTAGAAAAACCTGAGGATAGCTTAAATCAGCAAAGACTTGATGAGAGTTTAGGAGAATTTAAGGGACAAGAGGGGCAAGCTCCAGAAGATGAAGAGTTTGCATCATTGCCAGAAGAATTACCTCAAGAAAATAGTGATAGTGGTTTTAAATTTACAAGAGAAAGTGCACCTGAAGATGTATCAACTTTTGAAGAAGTTCAAAGCCAAGAAGAACCTACCCCTTGGTATAAAGATCGTAAGTTTATGTCCCTTGTGGGTCTATCTTTAGGGATTATTTGTATTTTAGTTTTTACACTTTTTTATTTAACTTTTAGTGAAGGAAAAATTAAACCAGATATTATAGCTTCTAAGCCTTTAGAACAACCTGTTGTTATGCCTGATGAATCATATAAATATAATGATATGCAAAGAATTGACGGTATGATCCAAAAAGCAAATGCTTTATATTTAAAAGGCGAAGTTGAACAAGCTTTAAAAGTTTATGAGCAAGTTGCTGTATATAATGAATCTTTATCCAATTATAATTTAGGCGTTTCTCAAATGAATGAGAATAAATTTCAAGAAGCTT
Source organism: Campylobacter jejuni subsp. jejuni 414 (assembly GCA_000163995.1). Classification (GTDB taxonomy): domain Bacteria; phylum Campylobacterota; class Campylobacteria; order Campylobacterales; family Campylobacteraceae; genus Campylobacter_D; species Campylobacter_D jejuni_A. Next base: position 301,156 of record CM000855.1, read on the forward strand.
TCGAAAGTTTTAAAAAAGCTATAGCTAATGGCGAAAATCAAAGCGTATCTGCTATCAATGCAGCTGTTTGCGCTTTAAAGCTTAATGATAAAGAAAAATTTAGATATTATATTGATTTAGCTCAAGTGTATCTTCCAAAAGAGGGAAAATCAAAATTATATGATTATTATTTAAGCTTAATTAATTACTATAAAGGTTATTATCCTGAGGCTTTGCAAATGTTACAAAGAACGGATGTAGAGCCGTATTCTGATGTAGCAAAGTATTTATCTGCTAAAATTTATGCAAAAATGGATTTTGATTCTAAGGCTATACAGCAATTAAATTCTCAAGGTAATTTTGAATCCAGTTTGTCTTTAGGTCTTTTATATGCTAGAATAGGAGAATATGCTAAAGCTAAAATTGCTTTAAGCACGGCGATGAAAATTGAAAGAGATTTTAATCAGAGTTTGGCGGCTTTAACTTTGGTTGATATTAAAACAGGAAATTATCAAGATATGTTAACACGCTTGCAAAATTCTTATGATGATGATAAAGATAAGTATAAAATTTTAGATTCTTATAAAATTCAAGTTGGTTTAAATAAAGATCTTTTCAATATAGCACTTGCTCAAAGTTCTTTTTCAAAAGATTTATTAAAAAAACAAAAAGATCAATTTGACTTGCTTTTCTATTTTGCACCTTATCAAGTTTTTGACAGCAAACAGGCTGCTTTATATATTAAAAAAGCTAATGTTATGGATTTTGTAGATGATAGTGCTGATGCTGGAATTTATCTTAATACAAGTAAAGCCCTTTCATCTACTAATGTAAAAATTGCCAATATTATCAATTATGCATTAAATCAGAAGTTGCGTCTTGCTAATCAAGAATTTCAAAAACTTATCAATGATTACCCAGAGCATAGTATTTTACACTATAATTTGGCTTTAACCTACGCTCAAATGCAAAATTATGAGCTTGCTTATAAGCATTTTTCAAGTTCGTACCATCTTAATCCTAAAAATTATTTAGCGGGCGCTTTTGCTATGTTTTGTGCAAAATTAATTGATATTGACACAACTAAACTTTATAATGAAATTCTTGATAATATAGCTGCTGATTCTAATTTTAAAGCCAATATGCAAAAAAGTATGTTATTTTTAGTTAATAATAATTATATTTCTATGCTTCCTTATTTAGATGAATCAAAAAAAGATACACCTTTGAGTTTGATTTTTGAAGCTATTATTGCTAAAAATAATAACCTTAACAATCAAGTAGATGTGAAAATTGCTAAATTGCGTTCGGAGTTGCCTGGCGACATTTTGGCAAATATTTTGTATTTTAATTCTTTAAATTCTAATTTAAATATTAAAGAATATGCTCAAAATGCTCAAATTCATTTTAAAAATTTAAAATTTGATTATCGTAGTGTTTTTGGCGGGCCAAATATTGCTAGAGAATTTTATATTAATTTAATGCATATTGCAGGGATTTTAAATTTGGAAAGACAAAAATTTAAAGAGTTGATTAATGTTTCAGAAACAAAAGATGAGGGGGTTTTGCAAACTTTAGCTTATTTGGATATTTTTGCACAGCAATATGAGGAAGCTTATGCACTTTATAATTCTTTAATTGATGATTATGGAGCAAAAGATAGTAAAACTTTATTTTTGGCAGCAGTAGCGGCCGTAGGTGCAAATAATCCAAATTCGGCTATAGCACTTTTGCAGCTCTCTAAACTTACAGATAGAAATAATAAAGAAAGTAAAGCAGCTCTTGGTATGCTATATCAAGAAGTAAAGAACTATGAAGCTGCAATATCTCAATATAAAACTCTACCTAATAATTTTAAAAGTGAATTTTTTACTTTTGATATTAATAACAATTAAAAATGCTTAGAAAATTCTAAGCATTTTTAATTAAGCTTGAAGATTTAGGGTTTTTCCACCTAGTTCATTGATACGATCACTGACTTTTTTAAGTGCTGTATCTATTGTATCTTGGCTGATTTGAGGAAGTTTTCCACCCCACATTTTTTCCGCTTGCTCAAATCCTTTTTTCATACCTTCAAGACCTTTTTTTAATTTTTCAACATCATCGCCACCGCCTTTAATGACAAAATCTGCGATGCGATTGGCTGTATTTTCCACCCCAAAAAAACCATTTTCACTTACAAGTTGTTGAAGTTCATTGGCATTCATATGAAGTGGATTTTTGCCACTGTAACCTAAAGATGCAAAATCAATATTTGCAAGTATGGATTTTGCAGTATCTAAATTAGTACCATTTAAAAGACTACTTAGTCCGGCTTGAGCATTGCTTGAACCTATTACAGTATTCATTGTTTGTTGTTGAAACTGAATTAGGTAAATTTGCGTAATGCCTTTTCCGCCAAGTGCATTTAATTTTTCAAGGGTATTTTTATCTATATCCTTGCTAGAATTAGCACTTTGAACATTTTTGTCTTTTGTGTTTTCTTTAGCATCATTTGCCTTTTTATTGCTAACTTGTGTTTGTGTCATGCTAGCGATATTTGAAAAAGTATTCACTTGCATATTTGCTCCTTTGTGTGAGGCTTTAATTTATATCGACTTTTGATTTAAAAAATTTACAAGGATATTAAATTCCTTGTTTTTAAGAAATTTAATGTTTTACTGTAAATAATAAGCAATTTGTTCTTTGTTAAGAATACGAATAAGATTGCTAGTACCTTCTACTCCTGTTGGAAAGCCTGCAGTTAAAAGATAGCATTTATTTTCATCTATATAACCTTTTTCAACGCTTGATTTTACGGAGTCTTTTAATAATTCTGTAAGTTCATTGCTTTTGTTAACTAAGATTGCAGGATTAACTCCCCAAACTATACTTAAAGAGTTTAAGGTTTTTTCAGAATGTCCTACGGCTATAATTTCTATATTTGGACGATATCTTGCGATTTTAATTGCAGATTTTCCGCTACTTGTTAAAGAAAAAATAGCATCAGCACTAAGATCTGTTGCAAGATGAGCTGAAGAACGCATGATTTTATCTGTATTGTCTAAATCATTAAAATCATTAAATTTGTTATATGGATAGCGTTTTTCTGTTTCTATTATAGTTTGACACATTATATCAACGGCATTTGCAGGATCTATACCAACAGCACTTTCTTCACTTAGCATTACCGCATCTGTTCCATCTAAAACAGCATTTGCAACATCTGAAATTTCAGCTCTTGTAGCGGTTTTGATTTTGGTTAATGAAAAAAGCATCTGAGTTGCAGTAATAACAGGTTTAGAAGCATTATTTGCTTTTTGTATGATTTCTTTTTGGATATTAGGAACTTTATAATAAGGTACTTCAATACCTAAATCTCCTCTTGCAACCATTATACCATCACTAGATTTAATGATTTCATCAATATTTTCTACCGCATCAAATTTTTCAATTTTTGCAAAAATAGATATTTTTGCGTTATTTCGTGTTAAAATTTCACGGACTTCATCAATATCGTGTGCGTTTTGCACAAAAGATATTGCTAAAAAATCTACTTCATTTTTTATACCCCAAAGCAAATCATTTTTATCTTTTTGTGTAATAATATCAATATTAATTTTAGTATTTGGAAAGTTAATGCCTTTGTTTGAATTTAAAAAACCATCATTTTCTATGATAGTTTCAATTTTTTGATTGTCTATATTTACTACTTTAGCACGAATTGATCCATCATATAGGTAAATGTATTCATCAATTTTTAACATATCTAAAATAGATTTTTGATTAATGCTGATTTTATAGTGATTTTGAGTAATCTTTTTCCCTAAAATTGTTTCACGATAAAAATCAAGTTTGTCACCCTTTTTTAATTCAAAGGGTTCTTTAAGTTCACCTGTGCGAATTTTAGGGCCACTAATATCTTGCAAAATTCCAATACGAGTGTGTAATTCTTTGGCTACTCTTCTTATGGCATCTAAGTTTTTTTTATGATATTCATGCGTTCCATGAGAAAAATTTAAACGGAAGACATTTACACCATTGATAATCATTTGGCGTAGAATTTCTTCTTTTTCGCTTGCTGGACCTACTGTGGCTACAATTTTTGTTTTTTTAAGCATGGTAACTCCTTTTGAAATTATTGTAGCTAAAATATAGAAACAAAATGATTACAATAATTCTGAAGAAAATTGATCTTCGTTAAATTGCATTCCTAAATAATCACATATAAGCTTTGCATCTCTTTCAGCATTTCCTAAACAACTTGTTGCTCCAGGACTTGGAGTCATATTGAAAATAATACCAGGAGTTTCTGTGATGCTTGCTTCACCTAACATTAATTCTCCTTTGGTTTTATCAATAACTTGTGGTCTTATACCACCAAAACCTTTTGCGTAATAAATATCACTTGTTTTAAGACTTGGAACTATTTTTTTAGCATCTTTGACAAATAAACTTTTATCAATAAAAGGTAGCTCAAAAAGATAATTATAAATGATGTAATTTCTAATTGTCGTATCTTTCAACATATTAAAAGTTACTCTTAAAACAGTTTTATCAAGTTTTAGCGCTTCAAAAAATTCTGGAACTGATTTTAAACCGTGATAACGTTCTAGCTTTGGGATAGCAAGTGCAGTAGGTCCAAAGCGAGTATTCATATTGGCAAACAAATCAGGATCTCCATGAAGAGCTGCAAATGGAAGTTTAGGATTTTGCACCATATAAACTTTACCGTTTAAAAGTTTTTGTTTGGTTAAATAAAAACTTCCTGCAATAGGCCAGCAAGATTTATCTGTACCTAAATTCATTTTATGTGCCAAATATAAAGAGTGTGCTCCGGCATTAACAACTACACTTTTGGCATGGTATTCTTGATGATTTGAGGTTTTTAATATAAAAATATCATCTTTTTTTTCTATGTGAATAATTTCTTGATTAAAAGCAACAAAAGTGTTTTTATTTTGTTTTTGAGCTTGTTCTATTAGATTTATACTCATTTTTCCAAAATCTATAGTTGTAAAAGTTTCGCCACTTTCAACACCCATAGCACAGATATTTTCAGGTCTGTCCTGATTGCAATCTTCTCCTAAAACAACCTTAGGTTCAATTTCTTTGATTTTTGCTTTATCGAAAAATTTTATATAAGGATAAAGTTCTTTAAATTCCTCATAGCGTTTTTTCATATAATCACATTCTATTTCTCCAACAGCTAGAGCCATTTTTTGATGAGAAAACATGAAATTATTTTGTGCATTTTGCATGAGTCCATATTTAACTATCATATCAGCTGTTCTTTTTACTTTTTGTGCTTTTTCTAGAGTATAATTGGTTTCGATATCTCCACAATGAATGGTTTGAGAATTGCTAGTTCCTTTAGAATTTAATGTTGCAGCTGTATTATATTTTTCTATTAAAGCAATATTTTTAATATTTGTATATCTTGCAAGCTCGTAAAATAATGCTGCTCCTGAAATTCCAGCTCCGATGACAAGCACATCAAATTCTTGTTGGTCCATTGTTTTTCCTTATTTTATTTTAATAAACTTTCTTGTAAATGTAAGTTTAATTGAATTTGTTTTACGAAAAGCTAAATTTCATTGGGTTTTAATATCAATGAGAATTTTTGTAACATTTTTAATAAAGTAAATTAGGATTTTCTTTTATGATTTTTTTCATTCCTCGAAATATTAAAAGTTTATCATAGATTGCGTGATCAAAGTAGTTTGCTAAAAATTGCCCATCTCCACCAGTAAAATAAAGCTTTTTGTTTTGAGCAGCATCTTTTATTAGCAGATAGATTCCTTTAAAAACACCATAACTTAAAGCATCCATTGTTTTTTGTGGGAATGCATCAAGACTAACTTGAGTATTAAATTCGCTTTTTAATCGTGGTGAAATATAGCTATAAATTTTTTTATAATTTGCAATACCCGGCAAGATAAAACCACCAAGATGTATAGAGTTGGAGATAATATCAATTGTAATAGCACTACCTGCATCCACAACAACCCCATCTTCAATAGTATAACAAGCTGCTATACGATCAATTCCTAATCCTTGATAAATCGTATCAAATAAAAAATAAGGCTCAAGGTTAATAAAATTTTTTTGATTTTTTAAATATTCTTTAAGATGTTCGTTGACATTGATATAAAAAATTTTTTGTTCATTTTTAAATTCTAAAAATTGATCTATGCTAAGAGTGAAATATTTATTATTATCTAGGAAATTAGCATTTGAATTCCCAATATCGCAGAGTAACATAGATGTTAAATCCTTTCATTTTTAGATGATTTTTTGCTTTAGAGCAAAGGGAAGCCATGCTAAAAAATATTTGTTATTTGTATTCGTTTGCCGTGCTAGATTTTCTAAAAATAAGGTATCTTTCATTAAAAATTTGTTTTCCCTGTAATAAAAAAAATGTTATTCTGATCTTTAGCACAAAGATAACTTTCTTCTGATTAACACGCTTAAATAATAAAGGTTTCAAATTTAATTTTAAAGCCTTTATTATTTGTTTTAAAATTTTATTATAATAGATCTAAAATTTTATCTCCATAATAAAATTTACCGCTTCCCATAAAAGAAATTTTATCAACAGCTTCTGAAAGTTTAAACACTTGCACATTATCCAAATTTAGATTCATTTTGATAAGATACCCTGTTTTTTCAAAAATATATAAAGAATTATTATATACATTACTTTTTACAAAAATAGCAAATTCAAATTTTTTTTCCGCAATTTTTCTCAGGTTATAATCCGTTTTAATAATAGTGCCGTCTTTTTCTAATATAAAAATACCACCATCACTAAGTGCGACATCTTTTATATCAGCATCAAGATAAAGAGTTCTAGCAGGGCTTACAACAATAATTTTTTTAGCTGTTGCTGCTATAAGTTTATCTCCAATTACGCTTAGATGGATCACATTATTGAAAAAATTTTCCGCTGAAATAACTACATCTTTAATGATTTGAAGATTGTTTCTTGAAAGAATTAAAATTTTACCATCTAGTGTTGGATATACGATGATATTATCCAAAAATATAGGATTAGCAGTGCGACTATCTTGAGCTGGAGCCGAAGTTAGGGTTTGGCTAAATTTAATTCCCAAAGAACGATTGGCAAGAACTATAGTATTATTTGCAAGCACAAGAGCTAGATCATCTCCATTAGAAGCTACTCCTACAATGCTAGCGTCAAATTGAAAGCTATAAATTTCATTATAAGAATTGTCAAAAATTTTTAAATTTCCATTGTTATCCGCAGTAAAATATTCCCCATCTTGGTAAGTTAAAAGCATATAATTTTTAGGAAGTTTAAACTTATCTATGGAAATATTATTTTTTAAGATTACAGTGTTATTGCTAAGTTTTGCAGAAACTAGATTCCAATCAACGATTTTACTTTTTAAATTACCATTATGGTTTAAATCTCCATCGGTTTGTTTTGGCTCAAAATATTGTCTTTTGGTGCCACAAGCACATAGAAATATTAAACAAAGTAGCATTAAAAATGTTTTTTTCATTGTGTAATACCTTGATAATGTTTGAGATTTTTAGCTATTTGACTTAAACTCGAATTTTCTTTTATCTGAGAAAGTAAAACATTAGCTTCTTCGATTTTATTTTGCTCTAAAAGTCTATAGGCTTCTAATAATTTATCATAGTTTTTTAAAAATATCGATTTATCTCCTAAAGATAATGCAATAATATTTTTAAGCAAAGTGTTTGTTTGAGCATTGCTATAAATTTGCTTTAGTTCACTTTGAAGAGTTGTATTATTAAAATCATTAATATTTTCTTTTAATAAAAAGATAGTGTAAAGATTAATATTTTTGTTTTTAAGTTTTTCTGAAAGATTTTTATCACTAGGATCTTGTAATAGGTTAGCGTAAATCTCATTAGCTTCTTTTATTTTATAATCGTTTATTTTTGAGATTATAAAATTTCCAACAAACCAAGCAACTAAAATTATTACAATAGCGGATATATAAAATTTATATTTACGTATAAATCTTTCTCCTTTGATAAAATTTTCTATAAAATGTTCTTCTGTGTTAAGCTCATTTTTAACAGCTTTTAAATTATCTTTTAATCCCAAAATTTATCCTTGAAAAAATATTTTTATTTTTGTATAGAAAAATTATAGATATTGTATCATATAAATTACAAAAATATCCTAAACAATTTAAAACTTTTTATGATATAATTTTCAAAATTTTAACTTTTTTTCTAAGGTTTTAAGAAATGCAAATAGATGAGAAATTATTAAGCAAGCTTGAAAAATTAAGTGCTTTGCAAATAACAGAAAACAGAAATGAAACCATTGCACAGTTAAGCGAAATTGTTAATTTTGTTGAAAAATTAAATGAGCTTGATTTAGACTCTGAAGAGATTACTGTAAATACTATAAAAGGTGGAGCTCCTTTAAGAGTTGATGAGATAAAAAATAGCGATGTTATTGATCAGGTTTTAGATTGTGCTCCAAAAAAACAAGAACATTTTTTTGTTGTTCCTAAAATCATAGAATGATTAACTTGGCATTTAGTGCTTATTTGTAGAATAATTTAAAACAAAAATCAGAAAGTGATTGAAATGAATTTTTATTGGTTTGATGCTTTTATTTTAGGATTTACCTTGCTCTTGGGGCTTAAGGGTATTATTAATGGCTTGATAAAAGAAATTTTTGGACTTTTGGGTATTATTGGTGGTGTTTTTATTGCTTCAAAATACGCGACTCAGGCAGCTGAATTCATACAAAGTACTTTTTACAAAATAGAAAATCAAAGTTTAGCTGGATTTGCTGGATTTTTAGCCATATTAGTTATTTTTTGGATAGTTTGTTTGTTGGTCGGTAGTTTTCTTTCTAAATTGATTAAGTTAAGTGGTTTAGGTTTTTTAGATCGTATCGGTGGTTTTATATTTGGCGGAGCAAAAATTTTTTTAATTTTTGCAATTTTAGTTTTTTGCATAGCAAGAATTGGCTTCTTGAATGATAAATTAGATAATTTTGCTAAAAATAGCTATACTTTAAATTTACTTAAAGAAACTGGATCTTTTATTATGAATCAGCCTTTAGCAGAAAATAGCCTAGATCATGCTAGTGAGAAGTTGCAAGATATTGTAAGCGACTTGAACAATACTCAAAAAGGGGAATGATATGCTGATAGAAAATGTGGAATACGATGTTTTGCTTGAGAGATTTAGAAAAATATTAAGACAAGGTGGACTTAAATATACTAAACAAAGAGAAGTGCTTTTAAAAACTCTTTATCACAGTGATACTCATTACACACCCGAAAGCTTATATATAGAAATCAAACAAGCTGAGCCTGATTTAAATGTAGGAATTGCAACTGTCTATCGTACTTTAAATTTGCTTGAAGAAGCAGAAATGGTAACTTCTATTTCTTTTGGTTCAGCAGGTAAAAAATATGAGCTTGCAAATAAACCCCATCATGATCATATGATATGTAAAAATTGCGGAAAAATTATAGAATTTGAAAACCCTATTATAGAGAGACAACAAGCCTTGATTGCAAAAGAACATGGTTTTAAACTTACAGGGCATTTAATGCAACTTTATGGGGTTTGCGGTGATTGTAATAATCAAAAAGCAAAGGTAAAAATATAAATGTTTGATAATACTTTGGAACAACAAAGAATAGAAAAAGTTAAAGAATTAAAAAAATCTAAGAATAAATCCTTATCCCCATTTTTTAAAAAAGGAAATGTCTTTAAAGACTTTTAAGGATAAATTTTCTTATATTTTAGAACAAGTTGAAAAAAGAGATGAAGGTGTCAATGCTGTTGTTGCAGGACGCTTGAAACTTTTGCGTATAGCGGGAAAATCGATTTTTGCAAATATTGAGGATGAAGATACAAATTTACAGATTTATTTTAGCAAAGACAGTATAGGTGAAGAGCTTTATGCGATCTTGAAAAAGAATTTAGAAGTGGGTGATATTGTTTTAGTTAAAGGTTTTCCTTTTGTAACTAAAACAGGTGAGTTTAGTTTACACGCAAGTGAGGTAAAACTTGCTACAAAAGCTATTATTCCTTTGCCTGAAAAATATCACGGATTAATAGATATTGAGCAAAGATACCGCAAGCGTTATGTTGATATGATAATGAATGCAGAAGTTAGAAAAGATTTTTTAGTACGTTCTAAAGTGGTAAGTTTGATCCGCCACTTTTTTGAAGATAAAGGCTTTTTAGAAGTAGAAACTCCTATGATGCATCCGATTGCAGGTGGGGCCAATGCTAAACCTTTTGTAACTTTCCATAATTCTTTGGGTGTAGAAAGATTTTTAAGAATTGCTCCAGAACTTTATCTTAAAAGACTTGTAGTGGGTGGTTTTGAAGCTGTTTTTGAAATCAATCGTTGTTTTAGAAATGAAGGTATGGATTTAACACATAACCCTGAATTTACAACTATAGAATTTTATTGGGCTTATCATAATTATAAAGATTTAATGGATTTAACTGAAGAACTTTTTGCCTTGCTTTTAGATAAACTTAATTTAGGAAAAGCAATAGAATTTGATGGAAAAATGATAGATTTTTCTAAACCTTTTGAAAGGATAACTTATAAAGATGCACTTTGCAAATATGGTGGTTTAGATAAAGATTTAATCGAAGATAAAGAAAAAGTTCTTGCTAAATTAAAAGCAGATGGTTTTAAAGCAAATGAAAAGCTCGAACTTGGGCATTTACAAGCTGAGCTTTTTGATAATTATGTAGAAAAAAAATTAATTAATCCTACTTTTGTGATCGATTTTCCTATTTCCATAAGTCCTTTATCAAGACGCAGTGATGAGGATTCTCAGATTGCTGAGAGATTTGAGTTATTTATTTGCGGAAGAGAATTGGCTAATGGTTTTAATGAGCTTAATGACCCACTTGATCAGTATGAAAGGTTTTTAAAACAAATTGAAGCTAAAAATGCAGGTGATGAAGAAGCATGCGAAATGGATGAAGATTTTATAAATGCTTTGGGTTATGGTATGCCACCGACAGCAGGAGAAGGTATAGGTATAGATAGACTTGTTATGCTTTTAACAAATAAAAAATCTATTCGTGATGTAATATTGTTTCCTGCGATGCGTCCATTAAAATCAGAATTAAAGGAGAAAGAGTGAGTTTAGAAATGTTTGATAAAGAAATTTTTGATTTGACAAATAAAGAGTTAGAACGACAATGCGAAGGTCTTGAAATGATAGCAAGTGAAAATTTCACTTTGCCTGAAGTTATGGAAGTTATGGGAAGTATTTTAACAAATAAATATGCAGAAGGCTATCCTGGTAAAAGATATTATGGAGGTTGTGAATTTGTTGATAAGATTGAAATCTTAGCTATTGAAAGATGTAAAAAACTTTTTGATTGTAAATTTGCTAATGTTCAGCCTAACTCAGGTTCTCAAGCTAATCAAGGTGTTTATGCGGCTTTGATTAACCCAGGTGATAAAATTTTAGGAATGGATTTAAGTCACGGTGGACATTTAACCCATGGTGCAAAAGTAAGCTCTTCGGGTAAAATGTATGAAAGTTCTTTCTATGGTGTAGAGCTTGATGGAAGAATTGACTATGAAAAAGTAAGAGAAATTGCCAAAAAGGAAAAGCCAAAATTAATAGTTTGTGGAGCTAGCGCTTATGCAAGGGTGATTGATTTTGTTAAATTTAGAGAAATTGCTGATGAGGTAGGTGCTTATCTTTTTGCTGATATAGCGCATATTGCAGGTCTTGTTGTAGCAGGGGAACATCCAAGTCCTTTTCCATATGCTCATGTAGTAAGCTCAACTACGCATAAAACTTTGCGTGGTCCAAGAGGCGGCATTATTATGACAAACGATGAAGAACTTGCTAAGAAAATTAATTCTGCAATTTTTCCAGGTATTCAAGGTGGTCCTTTAATGCATGTGATTGCTGCAAAAGCAGTAGGATTTAAATTCAATCTTAGTGATGAGTGGAAGGTTTATGCAAAACAAGTTAGAACGAACGCTCAAGTTTTAGCTAAGGTTTTAATGGATAGAAAATTTAAACTTGTTAGTGATGGAACAGATAACCACCTTGTTTTAATGAGCTTTTTAGATCGTGAATTTAGTGGAAAAGATGCAGATTTGGCTCTTGGGAATGCAGGTATTACCGCAAATAAAAACACTGTTCCAGGAGAAACTAGAAGTCCTTTTATAACAAGCGGATTAAGACTTGGAACCCCAGCGCTTACTGCTAGAGGTTTTAAAGAAAAAGAAATGGAAATTGTGTCAAATTATATTGCAGATATTTTAGATGATATTAATAATGAAAAATTACAAGAGAATATTAAACAAGAACTAAAAAAACTTGCAAGTAATTTTATCATTTATGAAAGGGCTATGTTTTGATTTTACCAATGGATATGTCACTAATTAAAATAATTAGTGATCATTATTATATAAGACGCGATAAGATTGTAAATAAAATTACACATAGGGGTCGCTTATTTTTTGATAAATTTGAAAGAGTTGATGCTCCTTTAAATTTAAATATCATGAAAGAACATGCTGCTAAAAAAATTGTTGTTGCTCATGATTTAATAACAAAAGATAATAAAGTAGAAAATATTGTTTTTGATTACAATGGTTTTAATGCTGAAAGATTTTATCATCGTGCACAGCTTATTTTAAGAGAGGAAGGTTTTATAAATTTCACAGCCTATAGGACTAAAACTCCAGGACATTTACATCTTTATATTCATAAAGGGCATACGGCGTTAAACGAAGGGTATTCTTTAGCGTCTAAACTTTCAATGATGTTTGCAAGTAAAATGCCAGTAGAATGGAAGGTGTTTCCTAGTATGGATATACCTAGGGAATTTAATATTTTAATATTGCCTTACGAGGTTTATCAAAAAGAACGAGGAAGTTCTTGGTCTAAACATATGTAAAAAAGGATAAATTATGGAAAATCAAAAAAATGAATTTGATGATATTATTTTAGAAAAAAGTAATAAAAGTGAAAAAGTAAAAAAAATTCTTTTACGAGTTATGGCTTTAGTTATTTTATTTTTAGCTATCATGATAGTTATGAAGCTTATTAATGGTAGTGGTGATGAAAATACACAAAATCAAAGCTTATTGCCAAGTGAGCCTGTAACAATTCAAGAGAATAATAACGATACTTCTTTTGAAAGCATGCCAATCACGGATAATACTTCAGCCGAAGATCAATTTGAGGCATTAAGAAAACAATTCCAAGATGAGCAAAATACGACTCAAAATACGACAACTTTTAGCTCAAATAACAATGATAGTGCAAGTTTTACCATGCCTGATCAAGAAGCTCCAGCAGAACCAAACACAGTGACTTCAGAGAACACTACTCCACAAGCAAGTACCTCTAGACAAGAAGCAAAGCAAACAATTGTAAAAAAAGAAACTACAAAACAAACTCCTAAAAGAGAACAAAATGCAAATGAGTTGTTTAAAAATGTAGATGCTAAACCTATGCATCCAAGCGGTTTAGCATCGGGCATTTATGTGCAAATTTTTTCAGTAAGTAATTTAGATCAAAAATCAAAAGAACTTGCTTCTGTAAAACAAAAAGGATATGATTACAAACTTTACAAAACTACAGTTAGTGGCAAAGAAATTACTAAGGTTTTAATAGGACCATTTGAAAAAGCAAATATTGCAGCAGAGCTTGCTAAGATCCGTAAAGACATCGCAAAAGATGCTTTTTCTTTTACTTTAAAATGAAATTTTTAGCAGTTGTAGGCGATCCTATTTCTCACTCTAAATCGCCTAGAATGCATAATAATGCCATTAAAGCTTTAAGGCTTGATGGCATTTATACACGCTATCATTTGCAAAATGCTAATTATTTAAGAGAAGATTTTTTTAAATTAGGACTTAGTGGGGCTAATATCACCTTGCCTTTTAAAGAAAAAGCTTTAGATATTGCCGATGTGAAGGATGATTTTGCTAGCAATATTGGCTCTGCAAACACTTTATGTTTAAAAGAAGATAAAATTTATGCTTATAACACTGATGCTTTAGGTTTTTTAGAGGCTATTAAAGATTTTGATGATATAAAAAAAGCTTTGATTTTAGGTGCTGGTGGTACAGCTTTGGCGCTTGCTTATGCACTGAAAGAAAAAGGCGTAAAAGTGTATGTAGCTAATCGTAGTAAAGAAAGATTTAAAGAATTTTTAGCTTATTCAACTTATCTTTATAAGGACTTGCAAGACTTTGATTTTGATTTGGTTGTAAATTCAACTTCTGCTGGATTAAAAGACGAAAATTTACCCTGCGATAGGGAACTTTTAGATAAAATTTTACCTAGATCTAAATTTGCTTTTGAGGTGATTTATGGCAGAGAAACACCTTTTTATAGATTATGTAAAGGATATAATTTAAAAATCAAAGATGGACTTGATATGCTTTTATGGCAAGGAGTTTTTGCTTTTGAACTTTTTTTTGATATGCAAAATAAAAGAGAGATTATAAAAAATGCAATGCAGCAAGCATTGGTTTTAAAATAGAATGATAGATATTTTTGTTGTATAAGAAAAATTATTTTATAAAACTAAATTTGCAAGTGTTATGAAATTATATAATTAAAAGCATTTTTTAAAATTAAAAAATGATATTTTTTACTTGAGAAAATTAAATTTTCCCAAGTTTTATTATTTAAATATTTCAACTCCATCTTGATTTTTGCTTCCATTGTTTTGATTTGTTGTAGATGGATTTATAGAAATGTTTTGTGTAGGTGCGTTTTTAATTGTATTATTTTGATTAGAGTTTGTTTGAGGTAGGTTTTCTTCAAAAGTGGCATTGCCATCAAAGTTATTAAAATCATTGTTTGTATTAGGTATGGTTTTGCCTATGTCTGTTGCTTTTGGAAGATTGTTATAAAGTGTAGTTAATGTATTTTTATAAAAAGCTAGAAAACTTTTATCAATTTCAAAAGCAGGTTGTTCTAAGCCCTTGTTAAGTTGAGTTGGTACAGTGGAAATAGTAGTTTTGAACATATTAACCCCATCGTCATTTTTAATAGGATAACTAAGTGTAACTAAAGAATCTAATTTAGTATTACTTGAAAGATTAGTTGAATTTTGTGGATTGTGTGCATCTATAAAATCTATCTTACCTTTAAAATTTATACCTAGATTGGATTTTACATAATCTCCATTCATAAAATTACTTGTTTTTTGCGCATTTTTTTCTTCTGTATAAACACTAATTAAGCTTTTAAGAGTGTAATCTGGATTGGTGTTAACTATTTTGTAGCCTTTTAGTTGAACAATGGTTTTGATCTGTTCTTCTAAATTTTGTTTTAAAAGCTCAATTTCTTTTTCTATGCGAATTTTAAGTACTGAATTTTCAAAATAATCAGAATAATTGTTATTTTGTTCTATATTAATAGGTTCAAGAGTAATACTTACTCCAGAATCAATAGGTTCGATTTTCGTTGGAACTTGAGGTTTAAAATTTGGCATAGAAAGGTTAACAAAATTACTACTTGTTCCTCCACAAGCTGTTAAAATCAACATACTAGCAAGCAAAATATATTTTTTCATTTTTTACCTTATTTTAATGTATTTGTGTTAATTATAGCAAGTTAAAGTTTTTTTGCTATATTTTTAAAAATAAAAAATTAGGAAAGATATATGGAATTTTGGCAACATATTTATTCAAATTTTAATGTTATAGCTTTTACTATCTTTGGTTTAAAAGTGCATTGGTATGGTATTATGTATGTCATAGCTTTGCTTTTAGCTTTATTTTTGGCTAAATTTTTTGTAAGAAAATTTCAATTAAATATTGATGAAAAATACTTAGACAGTTATTTTATTTGGGTTGAAATAGGGGTTATTTTAGGTGCAAGACTTGGATATATTTTAATTTATGATGCAAATACTATGTATTATATTACCCATCCTTGGCAGATTTTTAATCCTTATATTGATGGTGAATTTGTAGGTATTCGAGGTATGAGCTATCATGGAGCAATCATAGGATTTTTGATAGCTACTTTGTTATTTTGCAAAAAATATAAAACAAATCCTTGGATTTTTCTTGATTTAGTAGCTTTAAGTGTCCCATTAGCTTATGTTTTTGGCCGCATAGGAAATTTTTTAAATCAAGAGCTTTTTGGCCGCATTACAAATGTGCCTTGGGGAATTTATGTTGATGGAGTATTACGTCATCCATCACAGCTTTATGAAGCATTTTTAGAGGGTATTGTAGTTTTTATCATAGTTTATTTAGCAAGATTTAAACAAAGTTTTCAAGGGGAATTGATTCTTGTTTATGCTGGCGCTTATTCCTTAGCAAGATTTATGTGTGAATTTTATCGTGAACCTGATTTTGGAATAGGTTTTGTTTTATGGGGTATGAGTATGGGGCAAATTTTAAGTTTAATAATGTTTATAGTGGCTTTGTTAGTTTATGTTTATATAAAATTTAAAAAAGTAAATATTTAATCTAACTTAAAGACTTTTGTAATATAATGAAATGTTTTTTAATTTCTTTTTATAAAGGAGTAAAGATGAGTGAGCTTATCGAAGGTTATTTGGGTAGGAGCATTGAAGGCAAAAAGAGCAAAATGCCTGCGAAATTAGACTTTATCCAAAGCGCTTCAGGGCTTTTTTTAGGTCTTTTTATGTGGGTGCATATGCTTTTTGTTTCTACAATTTTAGTTAGCGAGGATTTTTTTAATTCTGTAGTGCATTTCTTGGAATTAAAATTTGTTTATGATAATCCTGTTATGAGTTATCTTACTTCATTTCTAGCCGCCTGTGTTTTAGTGGTTTTTTTCGTCCATGCTTTACTTGCAATGAGAAAATTTCCTATTAATTACCGTCAGTATCAAATACTAAGAACACATAGCAAAAAAATGAATCATAGTGATACTTCATTATGGTGGGTTCAAGCTTTTACAGGTTTTATTATGTTTTTCTTAGGTTCTGCCCATCTTATTTTTATTGTAACTAATGCAGATAAGATCAGTAGTGATATGTCAGGAGATAGGGTTGTAAGTCATTTTATGTGGCTTTTTTATGCTGTTCTTTTAGTGTGTGTTGAGCTTCATGGAAGTATAGGTCTTTATAGGCTTTGTGTTAAATGGGGTTGGTTTGAAGGAAAAAATATAAAAGAAAGTCGTAAAAAACTTAAAGTTGCTAAATGGGTAATTAGTATTTTTTTCCTAGTTTTAGGTGTGTTAAGTCTTGCAGCATTTATAAAAATAGGTTATGAAAACTATCAAAATCAAACTACTGCAATGATAAAAAACTACAATGGAGCAAATTATGAATATACAATATAGTGATGCTTTGGTAATAGGCGGAGGATTAGCAGGTCTTAGGGCAGCTATTGAGGTAGCAAAGAGCGGTCAAAGTGTAACACTTTTAAGTATTTGTCCAGTAAAGCGTTCTCACTCTGCAGCAGTGCAAGGGGGCATGCAAGCAAGTTTAGGAAATGGCGCAAAAGGTGAGGGTGATAACGAAGATCTTCATTTTGCGGATACGGTAAAAGGAAGTGATTGGGGCTGTGATCAAGAAGTAGCAAGAATGTTTGCACAAACTGCGCCAAAAGCGGTGCGTGAGCTTGCAGCTTGGGGTGTGCCTTGGACTAGAGTAACTAAAGGACCAAGAACTGTTGTAATCAACGCACAAAAAACTGTGATTGAAGAGAAAGAAGAGGCACATGGTCTTATTAATGCTAGAGATTTTGGTGGAACTAAAAAATGGAGAACTTGCTATATTGCAGATGCAACAGGTCATTGTATGCTTTATGGTGTAGCAAATGAAGCCATTAAACATCAAGTAAAAATCATTGATAGAATGGAAGCAGTAAGAATTATCCATGATGGTAAAAAATGCTTAGGTGTGATTGCTAGAGATTTAACCAATGGCCAATTAATTGCTTATATTGCAAGAGGAACTATGATAGCAACAGGTGGTTATGGTAGAATTTATAAACAAACTACAAATGCGGTAATTTGCGAAGGAACAGGTGCAGCTATTGCTCTTGAAACAGGACTTTGTAGACTTTCAAATATGGAAGCAGTGCAATTTCACCCAACCCCTATCGTACCAAGCGGTATTTTGCTTACTGAAGGTTGTCGTGGTGATGGTGGAATTTTGCGTGATGTGGATGGATACCGTTTTATGCCTGATTATGAACCAGAGAAAAAAGAACTTGCAAGCCGTGATGTTGTAAGTCGTAGAATGATGGAGCACATTCGTAAAGGCAAAGGCGTAAAGAGTCCTTATGGGGATCATTTATGGCTTGATATCTCTATACTTGGTCGTGCACATGTGGAAAAAAATCTTCGTGATGTACAAGATATTTGTAAAACTTTCAATGGTATTGATCCAGCAGATGAGGGTCCAAAAGGTTGGGCGCCTGTTTTGCCAATGCAGCATTATTCCATGGGTGGAATTAGAACTAAGCCAACAGGTGAAAGTCAATGGTTAAATGGACTTTTTGCTTGTGGAGAAGCAGCTTGCTGGGATATGCACGGATTTAATCGTTTGGGTGGAAATTCATGTGCAGAAACTGTTGTAGCAGGTATGATAGTAGGAGATTATTTTGCAGATTATTGTAAGAATAATGGTGAAGTGATTGATACAAATGTGGTAAAAGATTTCTTGAGTAAAGAATATCAGTATCTCAAATCTTTAGTGGATAAAGAAGGTAAATATAATGTTTTTGAAATCAAAAATAGAATGAAAGAAATCATGTGGGATAAAGTAGCGATCTTTAGAACAGGTGAAGGTTTAAAAGAAGCAGTTGATGAGCTTGAAAAACTTTATAAAGATTCTCAAGATGTGAAAGTACATTGTAAAGAACTTGATTGTGCTAATCCAGAGCTTGAAGAAGCATATAGAGTTCCAAGAATGTTAAAAATTGCACTTTGTGTAGCTTATGGAGCGCTTTTAAGAACAGAAAGTCGTGGAGCACATTATAGAGAAGATTATCCAAAAAGAGATGATTTAAATTGGATGAAAAGAACTAATACTTTTTGGGTAGAAGGAGAAACTTTACCACGCATAGAATACGAAGAACTTGATATTATGAAAATGGAAATTCCACCGGCATTCCGTGGATACGGTGCTAAAGGAAATATCATAGAGAATCCTTTAAGCGAAAAACGTCAAGCTGAAGTGGATGCTATCCGTGAAAAAATGGAAGCTGAGGGCAGGGGTCGTTATGAAATTCAAAACGCTTTAATGCCTTATGAATTACAAGCTAAATATAAAGCGCCAAACCAAAGAATAGGAGTTGATTATGAGTAGAAAGTTGACAATAAAGGCATTTAAATACAATCCTTTAAGCAAAATTTCTAAACCACATTTTGTGACTTATGAGCTTGAAGAAACTCCTTTTATGACGGTTTTTGTATGTTTGACTTTAATCCGTGAAAAAATGGATGCAGATTTGAGTTTTGACTTTGTTTGTCGTGCAGGGATTTGTGGATCTTGTGCGATGATGATTAATGGAGTACCAAAACTTGCTTGTAAAACTTTGACAAAAGACTATCTTGATGGAGTGATAGAGCTTATGCCTATGCCAGCATTTAGACATATTAAAGATTTAAGTGTGAATACAGGCGAATGGTTTGAAGATATGTGTAAGCGTGTTGAAAGTTGGGTGCATAATGAAAAAGAAACTGATATTTCTAAGCTTGAAGAACGCATTGAGCCTGAAGTTGCAGATGAGACTTTTGAACTTGATCGTTGTATAGAGTGTGGAATTTGTGTAGCTTCTTGTGCAACTAAACTTATGCGTCCAAATTTCATAGCCGCTACAGGACTTTTAAGAACGGCTAGATATTTACAAGATCCACACGATCATAGAACTGTAGAAGATTTTTATGAATTAGTTGGCGATGATGATGGTGTTTTTGGTTGCATGTCATTGCTTGCTTGTGAAGATAATTGTCCTAAAGAATTACCTTTGCAAAGTAAAATCGCTTATATGAGAAGACAACTTGTCGCTCAAAGAAATAAATAAATCTTTCCCCTTTTTAAGGGGAAGATTATGAAAGAATTGTTCCAAAAAAATTTGGCAAAATGAACTTCAATTCTTGGATTTTGATGCTAAATTTCAAGATAAAAATAAGCTTGATATAGCTGAATATGCTATTATTTTAAGTGTTAATAAAGATAATTATGAAAGATATTTTCTCTTGAAAAAATTTCAAGAACTTTGTAAAAAAATTGATTTAAGAGTGGATATTTTTAGTATTCAAAATGCTCAAATTTGCATTTTAGATCTTTTTAAATCAGGTTTTATTCCAAAGCAAGATTTGCTTAAAGCTTTAAAAATTTTAGAAAAAATTTCAAAAAATACTGAAATGTTTGATTTTATTTCACAAGAATGGGTTCAAAGTATTGATCAAAAAGCTTTATTTCAAAATGATTTTAAAGAATTAAATACTATTAATCTAGAGCTTCAAGAACTAAGTTTTGATGAAAATTTAAAATCAAGACTTCAAAAGACTTTAGAAAAATTTCAAAATTTAGAGTTTAATATAGCCATCACCGGTGTGATGAATGCAGGAAAATCAAGTCTTTTAAACGCTCTTTTAAAGGAAGATTTTTTAGGGGTTTCAAATATACCTGAAACAGCTAATTTAACAGTTTTAAGTTATGGCAAGAGCGAAGAGGCAAAGATATATTTTTGGGATAAAAAAGAATGGCAAAATATACTTGAAAGTTCGCAATTTAATACAGATTTAAAAGAATTTATTGATAGACTTAATAAGAGTGTAAATATAGAAGATTTTATCAAAGATAAACCTTTAACTCAAAGCATTGCGCTTTGTGAACTTAAAAATTTTAGTTCTGCTAAAAATAAAATTTCGGCTTTAATTAAAAAAATAGAAATTAAAAGTCATTTGGAATTTTTAAAAAATAATATTTCTATAGTTGACACCCCAGGACTTGATGATGTTGTAGTTCAAAGAGAAATTGTTACAAATGAGTATCTTAGGGAAAGTGATTTTTTAATTCATCTAATGAATGCTTCTCAAAGCTTGACTCAAAAGGATTCAGATTTTTTAATACATTGTCTTTTAAACTCAAGACTTAGTAAGTTTTTAATCGTTTTAACTAAAGCGGATTTACTGAGTGAAAAAGATTTAGAAGAAGTCATTGTTTATACTAAGGAAAGCCTAAAATCAAGACTTGTGGATTTAGATGAAAATTTAGTTGAAAAGATTGATTTTTTATGCGTGAGTGCTAAAATGGCAAGTGATTTTTATAAAGGTTTAGCACCTAAGGAGAGTTTACAAAAAAGTGGTATGCAAGAATTTGAAACATATCTTTTTAATGAACTTTATGCAGGAGAAAAAAGTAAGATTGCTCTAAGAGCTTATAAAAAAGAATTATATATAGAACTTAAGAATATTTTAAATGAATATGAAATACAAAATCAGATGATAAAAGAAAACAAGCAAGGTTTAAGTGAAGAAAACCAAAATCTTTTGCTTGAATTTAAAAATCAAGCTGCAATTTTAAAAGAAGCTCAAGATGAAATTTCAAATTCTATTGCAAAGCTTAAAAATATAGATAATGGTATAGATAATCTTGTTTTACTTTTGGCTAAAAAATTAAAAGAACGCTTGATAGATGAGTTTAAATATCTAAAAAATAATACACAAAAACTTAATATTTCTCGTATTTTAAATATAGTGGATATTACTACAAAAGATGGGATTAATGATATTTTAAGAGAGGTTAAATTTGAAAATATTAAAAAAATCGAGGAGCTTAAAACAAATTTATCTTTAAAATATGATTTTTTAAAAGATGATTTTGATAATGGTTTTGAGGGTTTTAAAGATGGAATCTCAAAAAATATAGACAGTATTTTTCAAAGTGAAAAATTTGCACTTTTAAGATTGAAAATTGAAAAATTAAGCAATTTAAAATCAGATTTGTATGAACTTGAAGCTAGTTTGGATACGGTTATTTTTGACACTTTCAAAGAATTTAAAATTTCACTCATTTTAAATTCTTTGGATATTAATGGAGCATTTTTTGATTTTTTAAATGAAAAATTAAAACATTATGAAAAAAATCAAAAATCAAAATTAGAAAGTCTTGAAAAAGTTCTGGAGAATTTAAAAAATCAAGATGCTAATATTTTAAATTCTTTTGAAGAAAATTTAGAGAAAATTCAAAAATTAAAACAACTTGAAATGGGGCTTTTAAATGCAGATTAATCTTTTAAATGATTTTATAAAAGCCTATGAAAATACTTACAGTGTGAGTTTTGATGATAATTTTAAAGGGCGTATTCAAGAGCTTTGCAAAAAGCTTAACGAGCCTTTTATGCATACAAGCTATGCTTTGGAAAATGAATTAAAAGAGCTTGTATTTTCTTTGGATAAGAATGTTAATATTGCTATTATAGGGCAGTTTTCAAGTGGTAAATCGAGTTTATTAAATTTGATTTTAGGGCGTGATTGTTTGCCTACAGGTGTTGTTCCTGTCACTTTTAAACCCACTTTTTTACGCTATGCAAAAGAATATTTTTTAAGAGTAGAATTTGAAGATGGAAGTGATATTATTACAAATATAGAAGAATTACCCTTTTATACGGATCAAAGAAATGAAATAAAACAAGCAAAAAGTTTGCATATCTTTGCACCTGTTGCTTTACTTGAAAAAATTACTCTTGTAGATACTCCTGGTTTAAATGCAAATGAAAATGACACCTTAACAACCCTTGATGAGCTTAAAAATATCCACGGGGCGATTTGGTTGAGTTTAATTGATAATGCGGGTAAAAAAAGCGAAGAAGATGCCATAAAAGCAAATTTAGAACTTTTGGGAGAAAATAGCATTTGTGTATTAAACCAAAAAGATAAATTAAATACAGAGGAGTTAAATAATGTTTTAAATTATGCAAAAAGCGTATTTTTAAAATATTTTAATGAGCTTATTGCTATTTCATGTAAAGAAGCTAAAGATGAACAAAGTTATGAAAAATCTAATTTTCAATCTTTGCTTGATTTTTTAACCCATTTAGATATAACAGCTTTAAAGGAAAAATTTGCTAAAAGAAAAATTTTAAATTTATGCGAAATTTTAGAAGATGAAAATCAGCTTTTTGTGGGGATTTTTGATCATTTATTAAATCAATTTCAAAGTTATGAAAAGCACTTGCTTTTAGCGTATGAGGATTTTTTAAAAGAGATTGAAATTTTAAATCATCAGATTTTAGAACAACTTAAAAGCATCAGTGAAAGAATTTCTAGTGAAATTTTTGCAAGTGTTAAAGAAAAAGATGCTTATTTTTATAAAGAAAGTAAGGGATTTTTAAAGAAAGATTTATACATAAGATACGATTATAAGGCTCCTTATATTTCAAGTGATGATGCTTTTTTAGCAATGTTTTATAATAGTGATGTGATGAGTAAAGAATTTAAAAAAATCAAAAATGAACTTTATAAATCTTTTGAAGAGATTAAGACAAAATTAAAAGATTTTATAAATATGCTTGAGAGAGAAATTTTACTTTTTAAAGCAGAATTTTCAAATATACAAAAAGATCATATTTTACAAAGTGATAAAAATTTTAGTGAACTAAGAGCTTTTTGTAATGCAAGCGATGAGTATTTTTTAAAAGATTTTAAAGAACTTTTATTTAAAAGCATTTTAGAACTTGATTTGTTTTTTGAAAAATTAAATCTTAAAGCTTTTACAAATTATGAAAATGCTGCAAAACTAAGCCTTGCATTTTTTAGTCGTAAAATCAATGAAAGCCGTGTTCTTTATGAGTTTGACAGTTCTGAATTTGTACTTTTTTATCCTAAAAAAAGTGAAATTTATGAAAGAGTTTTAAATGAGCTTAATGTCTATGAATTTGAAGCTTTGCTTATTAATAAACCTATTTTAACAAAAATTGTAAAAAATTTTTTAGAACAAAACCAAAATTTAATCCAAGAAAAAAATAAATTTTTAGATCTCAAAAAAGTAGAACTTCAAAGAAGAAAAATGCAGATTTTAAATGTTAGAAAAAGCATAAAGGAAGATCGATGAGAATATTGTTAGTTTTATTTTTATTTTTTAATTCATTATTTGCATTAAGTGAGCTAGAAGAGGGTTTAAGGCTTTATGAGGCAAATAAATTTGATAAAGCTCATGAAATTTTTAAAAATCTTTGTGAAAAAGATATTTCTAAGGCTTGCTTTTCTTTGGGTTTTATGTATGAAAGCGCTAAAGGTGTGAGTAAGGATTTAAATCAAGCTTATAAATTTTATAATAAAGCTTGTAAATTAGGTTTGGCGGGTGCGTGTTCTAATATGGCTTTACTTTTACAAAATCAAGGCCATGAAAATGAAGCTCTTTTAGCTTTTAATAAAGCTTGCACTCTAGGAGAAGCATTAAGTTGTAATAATATAGCTTTATTTTATGAAAAAGAAAAAGATGGGCAAATGGCGTCAAGTTTTTATAAAAGATCTTGCGACTTAAAAAATGCAAGAGCTTGTTATCAATTAGGATCTTTGTATGACAAAGGAGAGCTTGTCAAAGCAAGTGTAAAATCCGCTCTTGCTTTTTATTCTAAATCTTGTATTTTAGGTTTTGGCGAGGCTTGTTATTTATTAGGACGCTATAATCAGTTAGAAAAACAAGATCTAACAAAGGCAAAAAGATATTTTGGTATGGCTTGTGATCAAAAACATCAAGAAGCTTGTGCAGCTTATAAAGAACTTAATTCCCAAGATATAGAGCTTTATTAAAAGTTCTATTTTTGCTACTTTTAAAATAAACTTAAAAAATAATAAATTTATACTAATAGACTTGTTTAAATTATTATCAAGGAGAAATTAACTCTAGCACTTTGGTAGCCGTGCTGTTTAAAAGCAGCAGATCTTACATTCACAATCAAGCTTCGCAAGAAAAATCAAGTAAAATTAGAGGCAGAATGTTTTTTAAATTCAAGCGAATTTTTAAACCTTAAGTGCAGCCTGTGAAAGAATTTATCCTAAGCATGAGTAAGCTATAGGTTAGCCTTGCCTTATCGTAAAATGGATTCGTTTTATTAGGTAATAATGTCGGTGGCACATTGGACTTTAGTTACAAGAATGGCTTAAAATACTAAAATGCTTTGAAAGTGCAGCAAAGCTCAAATTTACACAGCTATCGTTTGTCAACTTGCTAGCTAAACCCTGATGGTTAAGATTTAGCTCCTTGTTAATACTGTGTGTATTGTGAATGCTTTGTTGCGAGATAGTAGTTTCAAAGGCGATGAACACAGATAATAAGTATGCTATACGTACTTACAGCGGTGCAATGCAAATTCTTAAAAAAGACGAAAAGTAACTGGCTTGTCGATACTAGAACGATGAAAGAGTGTAATCAACCTGCTGATATAATAATGCTTATAAGTTTATGTTTAACAATAACACAACCGACTAAAACCATAAATTTTTTCATCTTAATTACCACCTTTAAAATATTTTGTAACAATTTCATAAAAGCAACGAATGTTCTAAATTAAATTTGAATTAATATATGATTTTATAAATGTAAATAAATAGCAAATATAGCATAATAAGGAGAAATTATGCCAAAAAAATTAGCAAGTTTATTAATCTTAAGTTCTTTATTGATAAGTTCTACTTTTGCAGATGATTTCTTAGCCAAAGTGAGCAATGGTGAAATAAGTGATAATTTTCAAGGTGTAAAAGTTTTTAATTTAGATGAGATGAAAGAGGTTAAGGGTGGGTATTATATACTAGATACTAAATTCAATCAAGATAAACTAAATCTTACTTCTGAATTTTATCTTGTAGGAAATTTCCATCCAGGAGAAATAGATTATATTAAAATTATATTCTTAAAGTTCCAAACGTCGAAAAAGGATTATGCGGGCTTGATACAGCAAGTTATCCCATCCTAGTGAGAGAAGACTTATGGATTACCTTGATATTACAAATAAATCTTATACTTTTTCTCCTGTATATCATAGTAAAAAGACAAATTAAAAGATCTAATTTAGGACAGCCATATGTTTTTTCTCATATCAAGTTGATGTAAGAGATGTAAATGGGTAATATTATAAATTTGATTCTACAACTTCTAGTAGATTATTAAATTATAATATGATTATTAAAGAAATGACTCAAAAATATAAGTCCCAAATTGAAAGTGCAATGGGAGGTTATAATCCTAATGTTATGTAATTTTATTTTAATGATATTATAGAATTTTATATTTAGAAAAAATAATGGTAAATGAAATATCAAATTTAAATTACAATTACACAAACATCTTAAATTTTAAAAAGTAGGAATTTAGCGAGACAAATTCAAATGCTACTCAAAATAAAGAAACACAAAAAGTAAATTTAGTCAGTGATAAAGCCAAAGCTACAAGTCAAATCTTAGGTTACGGTGTGGATAAAGATGGCTTTTTTAAGTGATTTTAATGAAGCAGCAAGATTACCAAAAGATTATAAAATCAATGCAAATTGGATAAAGGATTTAGATCAAATTTTAACTACAACAAAGCTTAGTTTCAAGGCCTTATATGATTATGTGGATTGGGCGAAAGAATTGGGTAATTTTTACAAAGAAAATTTGCAAAGTTTTGATAAATTTGGTTGACAAAGAATTGAATATCACTCTTAAAAATAATTTTACTAAAAATGATATTTTACAAGAACTTTTTGTAAACAAAGGGCTTAAGATGAAAGAATCTAAAAATACTTATGGTAAAATTAACGGCTTTGATAGCAATACAAAGCAAAAAGATATGAACGAATTTTATGCTTTTATGCAAAAAATCATCTTTTAAAAATATCGTTTCTGATACTTGAATAAAGTAATTGCAAACTTATATTTCTTATGCTGTGAGTTTTCATTTGGATAATTCTTTGGTGCAAAAAGCCAAAGTGAATTTGATGAGCTTATCAGTGAAGATTTAACCCCGGAAGAATTTAAAACTAAATATATGGATTTTAAACAAAGACACGATGAATTTGTAAAAGAATATGAAATTGCTATGAGTGATAAAAGCCTATCGATGAAAGCTTTAAACCCATACAAGGCGAAAGTAAAAATTAAACAAACCTATAAAGATGACAATAAGAAATGATCTTGTAAAAAAACCACTAGAAGCTAAATTTAGCGAAAGTAAAGAATTAGAACTTCTTTTTGGTATGAAATTTAATGATAATAAGACAGAAGAATTTAATCAGTTTATTTTTCAAATTACTACACTAAAAAGCAATAGATATAAGGGCTTAAAACTATACAAAAATTTTAATCATAGAAAGCAAAAATGAAAAAAATCATCTTGGGTTTAACACAAAAATGATAAGCTTTTTAGATATATCTGTTTGATTTTATTTGTAAAAGAAAAGATAAATACAAATTCTTATTTAAATTATGGCAACTAATACCAAATAAGGATTTTAAGATGCGATATTGAATTTAATGTCGTTATTTTGTGAGTTTTGTTGATAAGTTTTGGCGACAAAATTTTTAAAATTTTTATCTGTTGTCTCTAAGCTATTTTCTGAATTTTTGTCATCTTTATCTTTGTTTTCTTCTTCTTTTTCTTTGGCTTCTTCAGCTTTAAGCTTCATTGCCTCAGCTTTTGCTTCAAATTCCATTTTTGCTGCATTTGCTGCAACTTTGTAATCTTGCGGACTAGGATTAGCAGGAGCCATAGCTGCTGCAGCAATTTGTCTTGCATTGGCTATAGTTTCTTCGGGGGTGTTTCCTTTTTGCATGCTGATAGGAACTTCACCTGCTGTTGCGTACATTTGATTATCGGGGCCTCTTGTATAGCTAAAGCTTGCAGCACCTGCTAAACCACCACCCGCTGCTTGATGTGCGGCTTCATGGGCTTTTACATTTCTATCGATGCTTTGGAGTTCACGAACTTGTTGCACTTCTTTTTGGCTTAGCTCTACGCCATTAACCATTTGGGTTTGTTCACTATTTTTTTCTTTATCATCTTTATTTTCAGTGAGATTTTTATCATCTTTTTGGGTGGAATCAGATTGATTTGTTTTGTCAAAGGAAGAGTTGCTAGAGTAGTAATTATAAGAGTTATAACTTGATCTAATTTGCATTTCCTGTCCTTAATTTAAATTTATTAAGAATTTTAACGCATTTTGACTTAAAAATTTAATAAATTTTGTAAAATAATCACAAATACAATATTCAAAGGAATGTAAATGATTTATGAAAATGATTTGATTTATATAGAAAAAGAAGAATCTCAAGTGCCTTGGATTAAAATTTTTACCAAAGAAATTTACAAGGAATTAAGTGATTGTCCTTTAAAGTTGCAAAAGGAGCTTTTTGAAAAAATTTTGCTTTGCGAAAAGGCTATGATAGAATTTTATAAACCCGAAAAGATTAATATAGCTTCTTTTGCAAATTATGTGCCAAGAGTGCATTTTCATATTATGTCAAGGTTTAAAGAAGATGCGTTTTTTCCAGAGTGTATGTGGGGAAAACAGCAAAGAGAAGTGATAAAGCTTGATTTACCTCAATTTGAAGAATTTGTCAAATTTTTAAATACTAGAATTTTTAATTTTTATTAATGCTTTATTATGTTTTATCTAATAAAATTTTTATTCATTCAAAATTACTATAAAAAAGGAAAAAAATGAAAAAAATTTTATTAAGTTCATTGGTTGCAGTGTCTTTGTTAAGTACAGGCTTGTTTGCTAAAGAATATACTTTAGATAAGGCTCATACAGATGTAGGTTTTAAAATTAAACATTTACAAATTAGCAATGTAAAAGGAAATTTTAAAGATTATTTAGCGGTGGTTGATTTTGATCCTGCGAGTGCTGAGTTTAAAAAACTTGAAGCGACTATAAAAGTTGCATCTATAAATACAGAAAATCAAACAAGAGATAATCATTTGCAACAAGATGATTTTTTTAAAGCAAAAAAATATCCTGATATGACTTTTATAATGAAAAAATATGAAAAAATTGACAATGAAAAAGGTAAAATGACAGGAACTTTAACCATAGCCGGAGTTTCTAAAGATATCGTTTTAGATACTGAAATCGGTGGTATAGCTAAGGGTAAAGATGGAAAAGAAAAAGTAGGTTTTTCCTTAAATGGAAAAATCAAACGCTCTGATTTCAAATTTGCAACAAGTACTTCAACTATTACTTTAAGTGATGATATTAATTTAAATATCGAAGTTGAAGCCAATGAAAAGTAATTTTTAGCCTAAGAGTTTTGTTCTTAGGCTTTGTAAATTTTTATCCAAATTTTCTTCACTTTCTTGCCAAATCAATTTAAAATCCGGTTTAAAATTTTCATTTTCTAAGCTAAATTCTGTATTTTTTAAAGTGGATTCTAAAAAAGCTAGATGATTTAAAGCTTGATTTTTATCATCAAAAATTAAAATAAAATCATTTTCTACGATGAAAATTTTTGCTCTAAAGCGTTTTAGAATTTTTGCAATTTGTTTTAAAATGAGCTTAGTATAGCTTTTTTTAGTGTCTTTTAGTTCATTAAAATGAAGCAAAGCGATGGTATAGTCGTTTTTTCCTTTTACAAAGCGTGCAAGATTTTTTTCGTTGGGTAGTTTTGTTAAAGTGTCAAAAAAAGCTAATCTATAAGCGTGATTTAAAAGATAAAAACAAAAAATAAAACTTGCAAATTCGAAGTATCTTATCCCCGCTCCTTCTTGAAATAAAAACTGAAAATATGCAGTAAAAAATGCGATAAGAAGATAATATTCTTTAGTTTTAAAGGTTTTAATGAAAATAAGTATTAAGCCTATTAAAAAAAATAAAAATCCTAATTCACTTACAGGTTTAAAAAAATTTAATGTAATAAAATGAAATTCTAAACCAGCACTATTAAAAGCAGTATTTTTGGGTAAAACTATACTTAAAATACCTATAAAAGCAAGGGTTGTGATTGAAGCGATATTTTTTTTATTTAAAATTAAAGCATGATGCTTTCCAAGACAAAATAGAGTAAAAACCATAGGTAAAAACAAAGCTACAAATAAATTAGCTTGGAAAAAACTTGTATAAAAATAAGGTAATTTAGCCCCTAATAATACCAAAGTCAAAAAGAAAATTTTTGAATTTTTAAAATAAAAAGATAATACAAGAGCTGAAATTTCAAAAATAAAACTCAATGATATTAAAAAATCTAATAAAAACATTATCAAATCCTTGATTTTAATAAAAGTGATAAATTGTATAGAAAAAAGCTTAAAAGTCGGTTTTATTTAAATTTGGCGATTTCATCTTGTATGGTTTTTCTATATGAAGTAATTTTTCGTGAGTTTTTTGCTATTTTCTAAAAGTTAAAGCCAAGCATAACAATGCGATATAAATTAGGTTTATATTTTCTCCAATTATATAAAGTACTAGCATCAATATCTAGTTCGTATGCCATATCGCGTTTGCTTTTTTTGCCATTTTATACCTTAAAAATTTATCTTTTAGTGAAAATTTTACATTAAAGATTCTTTATTAAAAAAACTTGAAATATTCAATTTTTTATATAAAATATATTTACTATTTGAATATTAATTAAATTGCAATGCGGAATAATTCGAGATATTTTTTAATTTTCAAGGAGAAGTTTATGGATTTCAATTCGGTTCTTTTCAGTATTGGTGATAGATTGCCAAAAGATCCAATATCTACTGTGATATTAGAAGAGAAATTTGATCGTTTAAGCGAAGATAAGCAAAAAGAGGTGGTAGCCAGCTTTAGTGTTTTGGGTAGGGACTTTTTGCTTGGTGAATTTGGAGTAGGGCGTTTTATGATAGGGATTTGTGCGTTTAGAGATTACAATTATAGATATGTTTTTAGCGGGTAAAAAATTAAGAAAACAAAATTTTGAAAAAGTTAACTTAATTATAGATGAGATAAAATCTTAGCATTGTTATTTAGAAAGGAAAATATTCTTAATCTTAACAGTAGTTATATTTATTAAGGAGATGAAGTGAGTGAAAAATACGCACCTTTTGAAACAAAACCTATTTTGCTTTATGAGAAAGATACTTTTAAAATTGTTGAAAAGCATATACAAGTAAAGATGAAAAATTTTGTATAGGTTTAAAATCAAATGGTTTTCTAAATAAATTCTTATCTTAATATTTCCACCATAGCTTGGTTTTGATTTATTGAGAAATCTCTTAGGTCAAGATGGTGCTAAAAATGATAAAATCATACAATTTATTAAAACAATAATGGAGAAATAATGAAAAATATTTTATTAAGCTTAATGTTGGTTTTGTTATCGGGATACTTTAATGATAAGCCAAAATGCGATGATGATGAATGGGTTTATTTCGAGTACGGCTTAAATGAGCAGTCTTTAAGGCCACATTTTAAATTTTGCTTGATTTAAAAGATTATGTTAATGAAGTGGTTTATACTTCTTTTGAAAGTTTTATAACTAAAGATAGCAATGATAAAAAACAAGTTTTTGTAGAACTTTTGGATTATTAGTTTATTTTCATTGTCTATTGAAATTTATACTCAATTAATTTCAAGTCTTTTTTTGCTACAATTTATTAAAAATTTTTATAAGTAAAAAATTTAAGGAAAATCATGGTTGAAGTAAAAAATCTTACTATGCGTTTTGCAAATCAGCTTTTATTTGAAAATGTTAATTTAAAACTTGTTCGAGGACAAAGATACGGACTTATTGGTGCTAATGGTGCGGGAAAATCGACTTTTTTGAAAATTCTTTCAGGAGAAATTGAGTCAAGTAGTGGTGAAATAGTATTTGATGAAGGCTTGAAAATCGCAGTTTTAGGACAGGATCAATTTGCTTTTGAAAACTACACCATCAAAGATGCAGTGATGTGTGCAAATAAGCGTTTATATGAGGCCTTAAAAGAAAAAGAAAAGCTTTATATGAGCGAGGAATTTACTGATGAGATCAATGAACGCTTAGGTGAGCTTGAGATAATAACGGCCGAAGAAGATCCAAATTATGATTGTGAAACACGTTGTGAAAAAATTTTAAGTTCTTTAAAGATTAAAGATTTTGATGCTTTAATGAGCACCTTGCAAAGTGCGGATAAATTTAAAGTTTTGTTAGCTCAAGTTTTGTTTTTGGGTGCGGATGTGCTTTTTTTAGATGAGCCTACAAACAACCTTGATTTAGAGGCGATTTCTTGGCTTGAAAATGAACTTTTAAGACATGAAGGAACTTTAGTTGTCATCTCTCACGATAGACATTTTTTAAATAAAATTTGCACAAGAATTTTAGATGTGGATTTTAAACAAATTCGTGATTTTGCGGGAAATTACGATGATTGGTATATGGCTTCAACGCTTTTGGCAAAACAAGCTGAGCTTAAACGCGATAAAACCTTAAAAGAAAGAGAAGAATTAGAAAATTTCATTCGCCGTTTTAGCGCAAATGCTTCTAAGGCAAAACAAGCCACAAGCCGTGCTAAGGCGCTTGAAAAACTAGAGCTTGAAGAGATTAAAATTTCAAGCCGTAGAGATCCTAGTATAGTGTTTAGAACCAATCGTGAGATAGGCAATGAAGTTTTAGAATTTAAAGGTATTAGCAAGGCTTATGATAAACAATTGTTTTCAAACTTGGAGCTAAAAATAGAAAAAAATGATAAAATCGCTTTGATTGGGGCAAATGGTGTGGGCAAAAGTACTTTGGCAAAAATCATCGCCCATGCTATAAGTCCAGATAGTGGATCTATACATCTTGGGGCAACTATAGAGCTTGGATATTTTCCTCAAGATACAAGTAATTTAATTTGTGAAAATTTGAAACTTTATGAATGGCTGATGAGTGAAAAATTTAAAGATCTAGATGAAATCCGCAAGTGTTTAGGTAGAATGCTTTTTAGTGGCAGCGATCAAGAAAAAATGGCAGCAAGTTTAAGTGGGGGTGAAAAACATCGTTTAATGCTTTCTCGTTTAATGCTAGAGCGTCCGAATTTCTTGCTTTTAGACGAACCTGATAACCATTTAGATCTTGAAAGTATTATTGCATTAGGTGAAGCTTTGTATAATTTCAAAGGTGTAGTGCTTTGTATCAGCCACGATAGAGAGTTAGTTTCTGCTTTTGCTAATAGAATTTGGTGTTTGAAAAATGGTAAGCTTACAGATTTTCGTGGAACTTATCAAGAATTTTTAGGAGAAAATGATGGCTAAATTTAGAATTCAATACAGCGCAGGTTTTGGACACTATACACAAAATCATAAAGGTTTTGGACCTACGATTTACATAGAAGAAGTGGTGGAATTTGATAATGGCAAGGACTATTTTGACTATATAGATTTTTATAAAACTTATTCAAAAAGTGATGACACTTATTTTCATATTAGTTTTTTAGAAGATAGGCCT
The DNA here is from genome assembly GCA_000163995.1 of Campylobacter jejuni subsp. jejuni 414. Classification (GTDB taxonomy): domain Bacteria; phylum Campylobacterota; class Campylobacteria; order Campylobacterales; family Campylobacteraceae; genus Campylobacter_D; species Campylobacter_D jejuni_A. The sequence continues at coordinate 334,449 of CM000855.1, forward strand.
TTAAGCGATAAAGAAATTATTATTCGCAATGAATACCGAAAAATGCGTGATGAAAACTGTAAAAAAGCCAAGGAAGAATTTATAGCTAACAATGAGCTTGATATAGAGCATTTGCCTACTCATCATGATTGAAAAACATTAATTTTACACAAAAAAGGAACACTTTTTGCTTGTATAGTTTTTACATATTTTGAAAGGAGAAAACTATGCAGGTAAATTATAGAATGATTAGCTCGTATGAATACGATGCTATTAGTGGTCAGTATAAACAGGTCGGTAAACAGGTTGAAGACTATTCTTCATCTGGAGATTCTGATTTTATGGATATGTTAAATAAGGTGGATGAGAAGTCAAGTAAAGATGCTTTAAATTCTACTAGTAGTTTTCAAAGTAATACACAAAATTCAAACTTAAGCAATTATGCTCAAATGTCAAATATTTATGCTTATCGTTTTAGACAAGATGAGAGTGAATTGTCTATGAGAGCTAAAAGTGCTAGCGTTCATAATGATCTTACACAACAAGGTGTAAATGAACAAAACAAGAATAATACTTTGCTAAATGATTTGTTGAATGCAATTTAATCAAAAGCTCCATTTTGGAGCTTTTATATGCTTGCAAGAATTTATAATTTCTCTATTTCAAAAGGTGCAAAATTTTTACAAAAAATTTCAAATTCTTGCTCCTCTTTTTCGTTTAATTTGATATGTAATATAGCTTTGCAATTTTTAAAATCTTTTGCGAAAACAAAAAAGTGGGTTTTTAAAAAATGTTCAAAACGATTTAAATTTTTTAATTCAATAGCAATAGTTATGCTTTTTTTAAATTCAAATGAAAGTAAAACAGAATTGTTAATCACAGTATTTGCCGCATCACTATAAGCTTTTACAAGTCCTCCTGTACCAAGTTTTATACCGCCAAAATATCTTACAGTGATTAAAGCCGCATTGATAAGATCATAGCCCCTTAGAACGTTTAAAGTTGGCATTCCAGAAGTTCCTTTAGGCTCTCCATCATCGCTTTTATCTTCTACAATTTGATTAAAATCATTTAAAACACGATAAGCATAGACAAAATGAACGGCTTTTGGATGCTCTTTTTTTAGCGTTTCTATTAAAAATTTAAAATCTTTAAAAGGGCAAAGAAAAGATAAGAAAGTAGATTTTTTAATATCGATTTGTGTTTGAAAAATTTGATCAATAGTTTGCATTTTTGCCTTTTTTTGTTTAAAATTATACTTATAAAAACTAAAATCAATTTAAGCCTTAGGGGTTATAATATGCCAAAAAAAAATCAAAAAATTTCGAGTGATAGAATTTATGATTTTATTATCAAATCTATTAAAGATGGAAAATTAAAACCTAATGATAGAGTTAAAGAACAAGATTTGGTAGAACAAACAGGACTTAGCAGAACTCCCATAAGAGAAGCTTTGGGATTGTTGCAAAATGATGGAATTTTGGTGCAAGATGGTAAAAATGGACTTATTGTTGCAGGACTTGATTTGATTTCTATTACGAAGCTTTATGAGATCAGAGAATTGTTAGAGGGTGAAGCTGCTAAACTTGCGGCATTACACGCTTCTATGGCCGAAATTGAAATTTTGGTTAATATTTTAAAAGTTCAGAAAAATATTAAAGAGCTTAATGAACTTAGGGCTAGTAATATTTTATTTCATCAGACTTTGTATCGTTGCTCAGGAAATCATTATCTTTTTAAAATTATGGAAAATTTGGATCGTTCTTTATTGCTTCTTGGTGATAGTATTTTAGCCAAGGAAAATCGTCCTAAAGAAGCTTACGAGGAGCATTTAGCTGTTGTTAATGCTATTAAAGAGAGAAATGCTATAGAGGCAGAAAGATTAGCAAAATTTCATATTCAACAAGCTTATAAAATTCGTTTAGATAATATACTTAAAAAATAATTTACTATTCTTAATTTTTAAATCTACTAATTAAAAATACACAGATATTAACACTTGCAATCCAAATAAAAAATATTAATTTTTTATTTCAACTTTCTGTGTAGTTTTGTAACTTAAAAAATACTTTTGAATACAAAAAAATACTTTAGGACCAAAAAATTCCTAAAACTAGTTTATAATGAAAATAAAAAAGGAGGCTATATGGCAAGAAGGTCCAAGGGTGATGCTAAAACCATTTTTAGCGTTGCTAGCGGTAATTTTTTAGAAATGTATGATTTTGCGGTTTATGGTTTTTATGCTGCATTTATTGCTAAAGTGTTTTTTCCTGCTCAAAGTTATGAAAGTATAGGATTTTAGCACCTATTATTGTGGTAATTGGAAGGCTTTTGCAAGGTTTTAGTGCTGGAGCTGAAATAGGTGGAGCAAGTATTTATTTAGCAGAAATTGCACCAAAAAACTTACGCGGTTTTTATGCTTCTTGGCAAAGTGGATCTCAGCAAATTGCTACCGTATTTGCGGGTGCTTTGGGTGTACTTTTACATTATCTTATAGGTGATGCTATTATGCAAGCTTGGGGCTGGAGAATCCCTTTTATCGTTGGATGTTTAGTTGTGCCTTATATTTTTTATATAAGAAGAACTTTAGATGAAACACCTGAATTTAAAGCAAAAATTCACCAAGCTCCAAAAACCTTTGGAGCTATTTTCAAAAGTATTAGAGAAAATATACCTATAGTGATTTTTGGAATCATGTTTGTAATGATGACGACAGTAACTTTTTATTTTATCACTTCTTACACTCCAACTTTTGCCAATAAAGTTTTGCATTTTAGTAAATTAGAAAGCTTTATGATTACTGCTATTATAGGACTTAGCAATACTTTTTGGTTGCCATTTTCTGGTTTTATTGGAGATAAAATAGGAAGAAAGCCTATTTTATTAACCATGACTTTTTTAGGTGTTGTCAGTGCTTATCCTATGTTAAATTTTTTAACAAATAATATTTCTTTTGCCAATTTGGTTTTAGTGGAATTATGGTTTAGTTTTATTTTTGGTGCTTATAATGGGGCTATGGTGGTTTCTTTATCAGAAATCATGCCTAAAAATGCAAAAGCTTTGGGTTTTTCTTTTTCTTATTCTATAGCGGTGGCAATTTTTGGAGGATTTACCCCTGCTGTTTCAACTTATTTGATAGAAAAAACTAGCAATCCTGCCTCTCCTGCATTTTGGCTTACCTTTGCAGCCATTTGTTCTTTTGTGGCTTCTTTGATTATTTTTAAAAAAGGTGGAATTTATGAAAGACAACAAAAATGAGAATGAAATGGAATTTGATATAGTGGTTATAGGCGGGGGCAATGCAGCTCTTTGTGCAGCTATAGCAGCAGCTAGTAAAAAAGAAAATATAAAAATAGCACTTTTAGAAAGCTCTCCAAAAGAATGGAGAGGAGGAAATTCTCAACACACTAGAAATTTGCGCTCTATGCATGATGAGCCTACGGATATCTTGACTCAAAGTTATAGCGAGGATGAGTTTTTTGAAGATGTTTTTAAGGTGACTAAGGGACAAACCAATGAAGAATACGCTCGTTTTGTCATTTCTCGTACTCCAAAGGCGGTAGAGTTTGCTAAAAAATATGGAGTGCGTTTTCAACCTTCCATGCGAGGAACTTTGCACTTAGGACGCACAAATGCTTTTTTCTTAGGGGGCGGAAAATCTTTAGTCAATGCTTATTTTAATGCGGCAAAAAATTTAGGGGTTGAAATTTTTTATGAATTTGAAGCTTTGGATTTGATGGTAGAAAATGGATGCTGTAAGGAAATTTTGGTTTTGGATAAAAAACAAAATCAAGAAGTGAAAATTAAAACCAAGGCTGTGATCGTTGCAAGCGGGGGATTTGAGTCAAATTTGGAATGGCTTGAAGAAGCTTGGGGACAAAGGGCTAAAAATTTTATCATCCGTGGAACTCGTTTTAATCAAGGTAAGATGCTAAAGGCTTTAGAGAAAAATCATGCACAAATTATAGGCGATCCCACTCAAGGGCATATGGTTGCTATTGATGCAAGAACTCCAAAATATGATGGAGGCATAGCTTCAAGGGTGGATTGTGTATCTTTGGGTATAGTGGTAAATAAAAAGGCACAAAGATTTTATGATGAGGGTGAGGATTTTTGGCCAAAGCGTTATGCAATTTGGGGGTGTTTGGTAGCAAATGAAGAGGATCAAATCGCTTATTCTATCACTGATTCTAAGGTGCAAAAATGTTACATGCCTTCACTTTTTGAACCCATAGTGGCCAATTCTATTGAAGAATTAGCCTCTAAAATGAACTTAGATCCAAAGGCTTTAAAGATGACTTTAGATGAATATAATCAAAGTGTTATAGAAGGAGAATTTGATCACACTATACAGGATAATTGTCACACTCAAGGTTTAAAGATAGAAAAAACGCATTGGGCTTTGAAAATAGATACTCCACCTTTTTATTGCTATCCTTTGCGTCCAGGTGTGACTTTTACCTACATGGGTGTGAAGGTGGATAAAAATGCAAGGGTGTATCAAGAAAATGGAGAACTTTTTAAAAATATATTTGCAGCTGGTGAAATCATGGCGGGAAATATTTTAACCCAAGGCTATGTTGCAGGCTTTGGTATGAGTATAGGAAGCGTTTTTGGGCGTTTGGCTGGAGAAAATGCCCTTGAGTTAGTAAAGGATATAAAATGAAAATTACAAAAATTTATGAAGAAGCACAAAAATCTTGCATTATATGCAATTCTTGTCGTTATTGCGAGGGGCTTTGTGCAGTATTTCCAGCTATGGAAAAAAACGTGAATTTTCTTTAAAGGATATGGATTATTTGGCTAATTTATGCCATCAATGTTCTGAATGTTTTTATGATTGCCAATACGCCCCACCACATGAATTTAATGTTTTGATTCCTAAACAATTTGCAGCTCTTAGGCAATACAGTTATGAAAAATACGCTTTTCCTAATTTTTTAGGCTTAGCCTTTAGGAAAAATGCGGTTTTAACCAGTATAGTTTTAATCCTTTGTTTATTTTTTGGATTTTGGAGTGCGAGTGCTTACGAGGGTGAAAATGTTAAAGGGGATTTTTTTGCTATTGTTTCTTATGATTATATGGTAAGTATTTTTGGTACGGTTTCACTTTTGGTGCTTTTAGCCTTTGCGGGCAGTGTGGCAAAATTCTATCATGCTATAGAAATAAAAAATCTCAATCTTGCTGTTTTCGTAAAAAGTCTAAAAGACGCTTTAAGCCTTAAATATCTAGGCGGACATAAAAATGAGGGTTGTATTTATCCTAATGAAAAGCGTTCTAATATAAGAAAAATATTTCATCATTTTACTGCTTATGGTTTTTTATTTTGTTTTATAGCGACTTCTTTAGGGGCTTTTTATCATCACTTTTTAAATTTAGTAGCCCCTTATGATTTTACCCAACTTCCTAAAATTTTTGGAAGCTTAGGAGGGATTATGCTTTGCATAGGAACTTTGGGACTTTTTGTTTTAAAAAGCGTAGCGGATAAAAACATAGTAGATAGTCAAAGTATGGGCATGGATTATGTTTTTATTTTCATGCTTTTTTAGTAAGTTTTACAGGGCTTTTACTCATGCTTTTAAAGCAAAGTTCTTTTTTGCCCTATATGCTTTGGTTTCATTTAAGTTGTGTTTTGGCTTTTTTTATTATGATGCCTTATTCTAAATTTGTGCATATGTTTTATCGCTTTGTCGCACTTTTAAAATACAATAGCGAGGAAGAAATATGATATAATAATGCCTGCGTTTTAAGGCATTATTTAAATTATTTTAAAAACAAAATTATTTTTTTATAAAACCAAAATCTTTTATTGATAAATTTATGATTATCTTTGATAAGATAAAGAAATTCAAGCGAAAGTGTTCGTGCATATAAAAAAGTTAGCACAAAGAATTAAGATTAAGATATGGAGAATTACTTCAAGATATGAGTTAAACAGATGGAGATTTGCTTATTTATAAGATAAATAGTATTTTTTGGTAGTTAGTATTGCTTTATTTTTCTTATCCTATTTTAAGATATAGTAAATACTCGTATTTATTTTTTTATTGTATTTTTGTTTGCCTTGACTGGCTTAAAATTTTTCAGTATTTATTAGTATTTGATTTTTTATCATTTGACTTGCTTTTTAATATTTATTTTGGTTGATATTTTAAGTTTAATTTTGTAAAATTTTCATTATGGAAAAAATCAAAAATTATAAACTTATCATCATTTTACTTAGTCTTGATTTGTTGGCTTTACTTTATGGAATTTCAACACTGAGTATTAGTGCTGATGAATCTGATATTTATTTTGGTGAGCAGGGTAAATCATTTATTTTTTCTCATAGTTTGCTTTATTATATATCTCATTTTGGAACTTTTATTTTTGGGCAAAATGATTTTGGTTTAAGGCTTCCTTTTTTATTTTTTCATTTTTTAAGTTGTTTGCTTTTGTATTTGCTAGCTTTAAAATATACTAAAACTAAAATCGATGCTTTTTTTTCTTTATTGTTATTTGTTTTATTGCCGGGTACTGTTGCAAGTGCTTTACTGGTTAATGCCGCATCTTTGGTGATTTTTTTAACCCTTGCTATATTATGTGCTTACGAATATGAAAAAAAATGGCTTTTTTATATATTATTGATTATAGTGTTATTTGTTGATAAATCTTTTAATATTTTATTTTTAACTTTTTTCTTTTTTGGGATTTATAAAAGAAATGCTATTTTATTTACCTTATCTCTTGTTTTGTTTGGAGCGAGTATCAGTTTTTATGGTTTTGATATGGGTGGACGTCCAAGAGGTTATTTTTTAGATACTTTAGGAATTTTTGCTGCATGTTTTTCTCCTTTGGTTTTTGTGTATTTTTTTTATACAATTTACCGTTTGACTTTTCAGAAATATAAAAATTTATTATGGTTTTTAATGAGTGTAACATTTGTATTTTGTTTGTTGCTTTCTTTAAGACAAAAACTTTTTTTAGATGATTTTTTGCCTTTTTGTGTTATTTGCACTCCTTTGCTTATAAAAACTTTAATGCAAAGTTATAGGGTGAGATTACCAGTTTTTCGATTAAGGTATAAAATCTTTATAGAATGTTCTATAATTTTTTTGATATTTTGTTATTTTTTAATCGTAGCTAATCAATTACTGTATTATTTTATAAGCAATCCAAATCGTCATTTTGCTAATAATTATCATTTTGCTAAAGAATTGGCGCTAGAATTAAAAAAACAAGATGTTTTAGAGCTTACAACAGCTCCAAGTTTGCAAAAAAGATTGCGATTTTATGGAATAAAAAATAGCAATAAGTTTTATTTAAAAGCTTTAAAACAAGCTGATAAGTATGATATGGACAAAAAAATTATTAAAGTAAAACTTGGAAAATATGAAAAAGTATATCAGATTTTAAACTATGATTAAAGCTTTCAGTTTGTTAGAATTTGTGTTTATAATTCTCATTTTAGGTATAGTTTTTAATTTAGGCAGTCTTTACTTAAAAAAAGACAATCTACTAGAAGGCGCAATACAAATTCTTAATGATATCCAATATACCCAAAGTTTAGCCATGATGCAAGAAGGTATAAGAGTTGATGAGTTGGCTATCGCAAAAAGAGAGTGGTTTAAAAGTAAGTGGCAGATTTATTTTATAAAATCAGCTGCTACAGGTTATGATCAAACATATACTATTTTTTTAGATAAAAATGGGGATGGAAATGCTAATTTAGGCAAAACTGAAATCAATATAGATAGAGAAATTGCTGTTGATGTAATCAATCACAACAAATTAATGAACTCAGGTCAAAGTGGAGTTATTAGCAAAGATCATGAAAAAACTACACAAAGATTTAATATCACAAAAAGATTTGGTATAGAAAAAGTTGAATTTAAAGGAGCTTGCTCGGGATTTACTAGATTAGTATTTGATGAAATGGGCAGAGTGTATTCCCCATTAAAAAACGCTAAGCATGCTTATGAAAAAACTTTGGCAAAAAATAATTCAGATTGTATTATACGCTTGTCATCAAAGAAGCATGCTCTTTGTATTGTTGTAGATACCCTTAGTGGGTATACTTATATTCCAGAATTTAAAACACTTAAAAGTCAATTTGTTAATATAAAAAATAAAAATTATGAGTGTTCTAAACTC
>CM000855.1:342660-405486 GCA_000163995.1 Campylobacter jejuni subsp. jejuni 414
CACAAGCAGGACTTAAAAGAGCTACTTCATTAGCTTTTAAACGATTTGAAATTTCATTTACAGCTTTAGATAAAATTTTACATTTATAAGCTTTTAAATTTGCTTTTTTTGCATAATCAAGCATTTTTTCAGTACTAACACCTATAGTGTAGAGTTCTATATCGAATCCTTTCATAAAATCAAACAAATTACTTAGATCCACACCTTTATCATCTCCACCTATAATAAGATGAATTTTTTTATCTTTATAACGATTGAGTGCAGCCATTACAGCACTTTCATTTGTGGCTTTAGTATCATTTACCCAAAGTCTATTTTGACTATCTTTAATCTCTTCAAGTTTATTTTTTTCCATTACAAAACTATTTAAAAGATCATAATTTAAAGTATCAAGTAAAATTTTTTCCACAGCTAAAGCCAAAATGACATCGAGTAGAAAAGGGCTTTTAAAAGAAATTTTTTCTATATCAATCTTAAGTTGATTTGCTAGATCTTTTTCATTTTCATAGCTTATTATGTAAGCTTTTGTAGGAGTATTTGCATAAATTTTAGGTAGTATTGCCACATCACATTCATTCATTCTTTCTAAAACACTTAATTTATCTTGAACATAATTATCAAAACTTCCATGCCAAGAAAGATGATCAGGACTTATAGGTAAAAGTGCATAAATTTCAGGTTTAGCTTTATGAGTATAATGCAAAGTAAAAGATGAAGTTTCAAGTATCCAAAGTTTTGCATAAGGATCAAGTTTTGCTAAAGGAGTTCCGACATTTCCACCCATAACAGCACCAATATGTGATAATAAATGTGTTGTCATTTGAGTGGTGGTGGTTTTGCCATTGGTTCCGCTTATCCAAATGGATTTTGGCATGATATCGTAAAAAAAGTCATATTCACTTTGTAAATTTTTTGCTTTTTGAATGAGTTTATGATTTGGTGGAAAACCTGGACTTGGTATTTCAAGTTGACTTAAACTGCTATTAAAACTACTAGGATTTAAAAGCAAATTACCCAATGTATCTTGATTTGTTTCTTTAAAATGATCATCATAGATATTAAAAGGCCCGAATTTATCCGCTAAATTTTCAGCAATAGCACGTGTGGTTTTTCCGTATCCAAAAAGTGAAATTTTCATTATCTCAACTTTATTGATGCAAGTGCAAGTAAATTTGAAAGAAAGGCTATCATCCAAAAACGCACTATAATTTTATTTTCTACCCAACCGACTTTTTCAAAATGATGATGAATGGGTGCCATTTTAAATACTCTTTTATTAAAAATTTTAAAACTTCCAACCTGTAAAATTACAGAAACAGTTTCAAGAACGAAAACAAAACCTATGAGTAAAAGCAAAATTTCATTTTTGCTAATAATGGCTAAAAATCCTATAAATCCACCCAAAGCTAAACTTCCACTATCCCCCATAAAAACTTGAGCAGGGTAGCAGTTATACCATAAAAATCCCATTAAAGCACCGATTAACGCAGCACAAATAATTACTACTTCGCCAAGTCCTTGAATTTTTGGCAAAAGTAAATATTCACTATAATTTAAATTTCCGCTTAGATATAAAAATATACCTAGAGTAGATAAAGAAAAAATACTCGGAACTGTAGCTAAGCCATCAAGTCCATCAGTTAAATTTACAGCATTAGAACTAGAAATTAATACTAAAATCCAAAAAGCGATAGCAAAAATTTCCATATCAAAAAGAGGGTGTTTATAAAAAGGTATAAAAAATTCTGTACTAAATTCTGTACTAAAATACAAAGGTAAGATGCAAATAAGCCCTGCGATGATTTGCGTCAAGAGTTTCATTCTTGGACTGAGCCCTGAATGATTATCTTTTTTTAGAACCTTGCCCAAGTCATCTACAAGTCCTATTAGGCAAAAAAATATCAAACAAAACAAAGCACTTATAGCGAAAATATTATCAAATTTGATACAAAATAAACTTGCAATTACTGCAGAACTAATGAAAATAAGCCCGCCCATAGTCGGAGTATGGCATTTGGTTTTATGGGTTTCTGGAGCGTATTCGTAAATAGGTTGACTGGCATTTTTAGCTTTTGCCCAAGCTATAAATTTAGGCATTAAAAATAAAGATAAACATAAAGCAATAAAAAATGCAAACCCTGCACGCACACTAATATAAGTAAAAAAAGCATAATGACTTAAATCTGAAAGATAATACAAAACCCAGCCTTATTTTTTGGTTTTTAAAAGTTTAATTTTAGTAAAATTTATCCAAAAAAATTCTTATAAAAGAGAAAAAATGAAGCAAAAATGTGTTTTAATTATTACAGACGGTATAGGATATAACAAAAGTAGCAAGTTTAATGCCTTTAAAGTAGCTAAAAAACCAAATTATGAAAATTTTTTTAAAAAAGTGCCAAATTCTTTACTGAAAACTAGTGGTTTAGCTGTGGGTTTACCAGAAGGACAAATGGGAAATAGTGAAGTAGGGCATATGTGTATAGGAAGTGGGCGTATTATTTATCAAAACTTAGTACGCATTAATAAAGCAATTGAAAATAAAGAACTTGAAAAAAATGAAAATTTACAAAAACTTTTAGCAAAATGCGAAAGAGTGCATATTATAGGGCTTTATAGTGATGGTGGAGTGCATTCTATGGATACACATTTTAAAGCTATGCTTGAAATTTGTGCTAAAAATGGTAATGAAGTTTTTGCTCATGCAATCACTGATGGACGTGATGTAAGTCCAACTAGTGGCTTAAATTTTATAAAAGATTTAAAAGGATTTTGTGAAAATTTAGGCGTGCATTTTGCCACGCTTTGCGGGCGTTTTTATGCCATGGATAGGGACAAGCGTTGGGATAGAGTAAAGGAGTATTATGAGTGTTTATTGGGTAAGGTGAATAAAGTGTCAAATTTGTTAGAACACATGCAAAAATCTTATAATGAAAAGATTACAGATGAGTTTATTAAAGCGGCTCAAAGTGAAAATTATAAGGGTATAAGGGAAGAAGATGGCATTATTTTTATCAATTTTAGAAACGATAGAATGAAACAACTTGTTGAAGTTTTAAGCTCTAAAAATTTTAAAGAATTTGAACGTGAAAAAGTCTTTGAAAATTTACTTACTATGAGCGTTTATGATGATAAATTTCAAGTTCCTGTGCTTTTTGAAAAAGAAAAAATTGTAAATACTTTAGCTGAAGTGATTTCTAAAGCAGGGCTTAGTCAGCTTCATACTGCAGAAACAGAAAAATATGCCCATGTAACTTTCTTTTTTAATGGTGGAAAAGAAGAGCTTTTGCAAAATGAAACAAGGGTTTTAATTCCAAGCCCTAAAGTAAAAACTTACGATGAAAAACCTCAAATGAGTGCTTTTGAGGTGTGTGATGCAGTAAAAAAAGGTATAGAAAAGGGTGAAGATTTTATAGTGGTAAATTTCGCAAATGGTGATATGGTAGGACATACGGGTGATTTTAATGCAGCTATAAAAGCAGTTGAAGCAGTAGATACCTGTTTAGGTGAGGTTGTGGAATGTGCAAGAAAGCATGATTATGCTTTTATCATTACAAGCGATCATGGAAATTGCGAAGCTATGCAAGATGAAAAAGGAAATTTGCTTACTAATCACACTACTTTTGATGTTTTTGTTTTTGTGGAAGTAAAGGGAATTTCTAAGATTAAAGATAATATGGGGCTTAGTAATATAGCTGCAAGTGTGCTTAAAATTTTAGATTTGGAAATTCCAAAAGAAATGAACGAGGCTTTGTTTTAGTTTGTTTGCCTTTTTTGTAAGAAATTTGTTAAGATTGTAATTTTTAAAATTAAACTTATTAAGGATAGACAATGAAATTTAGTGGAAAAAATGTTTTGATTACTGGAGCAAGTAAAGGAATAGGTGCTTCTATTGCAAAAACTTTGGCAAGTTTTGGGCTTAAAGTTTGGATCAATTATCGTTCAAAACCTGAACTTGCAGATGCTTTAAAAGATGAAATTATTGCAAGTGGTGGCAATGCTGCTGTGATTAAATTTGATGCAAGCAAAGAAGATGAGTTTGAAAACGGTGTAAAAATTATAGTTGAGAGTGATGGAGAACTAAGTTATCTTGTAAATAATGCAGGCGTCACAAACGATAAACTTGCTTTAAGAATGAAATTAGAAGATTTTAGTGGCGTTGTGGATACAAATTTAAGTTCAGCTTTTTTAGGTTGTAGAGAAGCTTTAAAAGTTATGAGTAAAAAACGCTTTGGTGCTATTGTAAATATCGCTTCTATTGTTGGAGAAATGGGGAATGCTGGACAAGTGAATTATTCTGCAAGCAAGGGTGGAATGATAGCTATGACTAAATCTTTTGCTAAAGAAGGAGCAAGTAGAAATTTACGCTTTAACTGTGTAACTCCAGGTTTTATAAAAAGTGACATGACTGAAGTTTTAAGTGATGAAATCAAACAAAATTATCAAGATAATATTCCTTTAAAACGCTTTGCAGAACCTGAGGAGGTGGCTAATTGTGTAGCGTTTTTACTTAGTGATTACGCTTCTTATGTGACAGGTGATGTGCTTAAAATCAATGGTGGCTTATATATGTAAGGAAAAATTATGGATTTAAAAGAAATAGCACAATTTTTAGATGAGAATGCACCAGCATTTTTAGCCACTTTAGGAACTTGTGGAAATCCTAGGGTGCGTCCCATACAAAGTCCTTTACTTGTAGGAGATAAAATTTATTTTTGCACTGCAAATACAAAAGGACTTTTTAAGCATATAAAAAATTATAATGGTATTGAATTTTGTTCTTGTGCAAAAGATGGCACTTTTTTAAGACTTAGGGCTAATGCGATTTTTGAATCAAATTTGGAAGTTAAAAAAATGATGTTTGAAAAATATCCTTATCTTGTAAATCTTTATGAAAATCCTCAAAATCCAAAATTTGAAGTTTTTTATCTTGATCATTTAAGTGCTAGGATGCAATTTATGAATGGAGAGTTTAAGCTTTTTAAAGCTTAATGGTTATATCAGATTGACTTATGTTAAAAACTATTATTAATTTTTTAAATAATATGATATGGGTGAATTTTCTAGAAGAGATTTTAAAAATAGCCTGTATTAGTATAGGAGTTTTAGCTACAAGTTTAAGTGGAATTTATGCTTTAGATGATTTATTTTAAGATGGATAAAAATATAAATCACCTTCTTGTGATGTTTTGGTAATTGGTTTAGGTGGGACAGGTTTGCATGCGGTGGCTACAGTGAGAAAGTAAAATCCAAAAATTAAGTGTTGTAGTAGCTGTTCTTGGAGCAAGGATTGGTTTTAAGATCTTTAAGATGATACAGTTACAGGAGTTGCAAATGGGTGCGCGGGCTTTTATTGCAGAGGCAGCACGCGGTGAAGAGGTTATCTTTTAAATAATTATACTGGGCGTTTTATGAAAAATTATCATGAAAAAATGGGACTTGCACTGCTAGATGTGGTTTTGGTGCCATAGAGATAGCAATTCGTAAATACGAGGCTATAGCGAAGGATTTGGAGTTTATGTTTTTGTGATGTACTTCATTTTAGGCAGAGAAAAAATTTTAGAAGACTTGCCAAAAATTCGCCATACTGCAATGCTCTTTGAAAAATATTGATTTAGTAGATATTTTCTATTCGTCCAACGATGCATTATTCTATGGTGGAATTTATGTGAGTGAAAGCTTTCTTGTATTTTTATACATGGAGCCAATAGACTGGGAGCAATTTTTAGCTGATGCGGTTGAGGATATTTAGCAGGTATTGGCGCGACAAATTATACCAAGATGCAAGTTTTAACAAAGGGGCAAAAACTTATGAATTTGCTCAAAAATGGCAGGTCAAATTTAAAGAAATTATAAATAATGACAAATGCTCAAGAAATGTGTGAATTATAAGAAGAGTTGAGAAGTCAAAATTGGGATAATATGGATTTTTAGAACTCAAGAAAAACTTGATCTTTTGGCAAAAAAATTAGAAGATGCGCAAGCAAGATGTAAAATTTCTTAAAACATAAGTATTCTAAATTTAGAAAATGATGAATTAAAACTTAACTGTAAAGATGTTGTAGTAATTGAATTTTCACTTGTGGCAAGGAGAATACAATGAAAATCATCATAGATCGTTTTAATGGTGAAAAAACATGAATAAGGTATGATATTGATGATAAGAATATACAAAAAACCTTACTCTTTCTTTTACCTTTTATCAAAAAAACAAAAGGTATTACTTTAAATTTTTAGTGACTGAAATAATTCCTTTTGAAAACACCTTGGTTGTTGTGGATTTCATGCCCTTTATCCTGCGAAAAATCTATAAAAAATGTCTAGTTAAATTGCTAATAATGCAAGTAAAATCGAATAAAAACAATGGAAAAACCCATGTTTAAAGATTTAACTCCATTTTCAAGGCGTGTTCCCAAAAGGCTACTTCTAAGCGTGTCACAGTATAAAAAATTTCACTGAGTCTTTGAAATTTTTGTGCATTGACACTTGAAGTATAAGAATTAACAAAATCTTCAAATTCTTTAGCTTCGTTTTGAAAATTTTCACTTCCATAGGTTAAAATCCACTCTTTATAAGGATGATCCTTTAAATTGTCATTTTTTAAACGGTTTATAATTTTAGCACCTATTTTTGCATAGCCTATAGCACAAGCACTAAGTGCAACTAGCATATCTAAAAAATCTCCATTTTCACCCACGCTTAACATATAACGCGAATAAGCTATATTGACTAAACTCTCATCTTTTGTATTGAGTTCATCTGTGTTGATACCAAGAGATAAAATTGCACGGTGAAGTTCCATCTCTCCTTCAACTATATAATTTTGAAATTTCATAGCAAAACGAAGTTCTTTTGCAGTATTGGAATTAAGCGCTAGCCTTGCATAACATTTTGCGTAATTAAGCAAATAGATATAATCTTGTTTTAGATAAAAAAGAAAATTTTCTTTTTTTAAGCTTTTGTTTTCCAATTTTTTAACAAAGTCATGGTGTAAATAAGCATTCCAAATTTTTTGGTTGTCTTTGATTAAATTAGAGAAAAGCATGGTTTTTCCTTTATGTTTTGATTTTTATTTTCAAGTATAATGAAAAACTATAAATATTTTAAGCTTTTTTATAGTAAAATATGCTTTGTTTTAATTTTTTGAAGGAGAACAAATGGCAACATTTGATGATGTAAAAGCAGTAGTAGTAGAGCAATTAAGTATTGATGCGGATGCAGTTAAAATGGAATCAAAAATTATTGAAGATTTGGGTGCTGATTCTTTAGATGTTGTAGAGCTTATTATGGCTTTAGAAGAAAAATTTGAAGTAGAAATTCCAGATAGTGATGCTGAAAAATTAATTAAAATTGAAGATGTTGTAAATTATATTGATAATCTAAAAAAATAATTTTTTTTCTTGCAAGGAGCTTGTTCTTGAAAAGAGTTGTAGTTACAGGTATTGGCATGATCAATGCCCTTGGTTTAGATAAAGAAAGTTCATTTAAAGCGATTTGCAATGGAGAAAGCGGGGTAAATAAAATTACTCTTTTTGATACCACAGATTTTCCTGTTCAAATTGCAGCTGAAGTTAAGAATTTTGATCCATTAGAGGTTGTTGATGGTAAGGAAGTAAAAAAAATTGACCGTTTTATACAGCTTGGAATTAAAGCAGCAAGAGAAGCGATGCAAGATGCTAGACTTAGTGAAGAGTTAGATAAAGAAGAATTTGGTATTGTTTCGGCTGCCGGTATTGGAGGTTTACCTAATATAGAAAAAAACTCCATTATTTGTTCTGAGCGAGGTCCGCGCAAAATTTCCCCTTTTTTCATACCTTCGGCACTTGTAAATATGCTAGGAGGCTTGATTTCTATAGAGCATGGACTTAAAGGACCAAATATTTCTTGCGTTACAGCTTGTGCAGCAGGAACTCATGCTGTAGCAGAAGCTTATAAAAGTATAGTTTTGGGAAATGCTAAGAAGATGTTAGTCATAGGTGCAGAAGCTGCGATCTGTCCCGTAGGTATAGGCGGTTTTGCCTCAATGAAAGCTTTATCAACAAGAAATGAAGATCCACAGCATGCTTCAAGACCATTCGACAAGGAAAGAGATGGTTTTGTTATGGGAGAAGGTGCTGGAGCTTTAGTTTTTGAGGAGTATGAAGAGGCTAAAAAACGCGGCGCTACAATTTATGCTGAATTAATTGGATTTGGAGAAAGTGCAGATGCGCATCATATTACTTCACCAACTTTAGATGGACCTTTAAGGGCTATGAAAAAAGCCTTAAATATGGCAGGAAACCCAAAAGTAGATTATATTAATGCACATGGAACTTCAACTCCTGTTAATGATAGAAATGAAACAGCGGCGATTAAAGAACTTTTTGGTAAAAATATCCCACTTGTAAGTTCTACAAAAGGACAAACAGGTCATTGTTTAGGTGCTGCAGGTGCGATCGAGGCTGTTATTAGTGTTATGGCTTTAAGAGATGGAGTAGCTCCACCTACAATTAATCAGCTTGTAAAAGATGAGGAGTGTGATCTTGACTATGTTCCAAATATATCAAGAAAAGCAGATTTAAAAGTAGTAATGAGTAATTCTTTTGGTTTCGGTGGCACAAATGGCTGTGTTGTGTTTAAAAAAGTAGATTGATATGGCTTCTTATTTAGATTTTGAAAGAAATATTCAGCAAATTGATGAGGATATTATCAATGCTCAGATTAAAGGAGATACTGAGGCTGTATCAATTTTAAAGAAAAATCTTGAAAAAGAAATTTCTAAAACTTATAAAAATTTAAGTGATTTTCAACGTTTGCAATTAGCGCGTCATCCTGATCGTCCTTATGCACTTGATTACATTGAACTTATTTTAAATGATGCCCATGAGATACATGGAGATCGTGCTTTTAGAGATGATCCTGCTATTGTTTGTTTTATGGGTTATTTAGGAGAAAGAAAAATAATCGTAATTGGCGAGCAAAAAGGACGCGGGACAAAAGATAAAATCGCTAGAAATTTCGGTATGCCGCATCCTGAAGGATATCGTAAGGCTTTAAGAGTAGCAAGACTTGCAGAGAAGTTTCAAATTCCTATTTTATTTTTGATAGATACCCCAGGTGCTTATCCTGGTGTGGGTGCTGAAGAAAGAGGACAAAGTGAAGCTATTGCGAGAAATTTATATGAATTAAGTGATTTGAAAATACCGACCATTGCTATAGTTATCGGAGAAGGTGGTAGTGGTGGAGCATTGGCCATAGGGGTTGCAGATAAGCTTGCAATGATGAAAAATTCTGTTTTTTCAGTAATTTCCCCTGAAGGTTGTGCTGCAATACTTTGGAATGATCCTGCAAAAATCGAAGCTGCAACCAAGGCTATGAAAGTAACAGCTGATGACTTAAAATCTCAAGGTTTAATTGATGATGTGGTAGAAGAACCTATAAATGGTGCACATCGTAACAAAGAAGCCGCAGCAATAGCTATTGCTGATTATGTAAAAAAATCTTTAAGTGAACTTGAAAATATTGATGTTCGCGAGCTTTCCGCAAATCGTATGCAAAAGATTTTAAAGCTTGGGGCCTATCAAGAGGCTTAAGCTCTTACTTCATTTTTTTAAATAATTTTATTTAATTATTATCAAAAATAAGCTAATTAAAAGTAATTCTTTTTTATACTTTAAAAATGATTTTAAATATCAAAATAATTATTTTTTAAAGGAGTTAGTTTTGGGGAGATTAAAAAATGCAAAATTTAAAAAAAGTTTACTGTGGTTTTTATTTTTTTTGGAATTTTATTAAAAGCAGAAGAAAAATATCAACTTAATGACGTTGTAGTAAGCGCTAGTGGTTTTGAACAAGATTTAGTTGATGCACCTGCTAGTATTTCTATTATCACAAAAGAGGAGCTTGAAAAAAAGCCGATTAAGGATATAGGAGAGGCTATAGGAGGTATTCCAGGCGTAGATGTGACTCTAAATAAAACAGGTACTTATGATTTTAGCATACGAGGTTTTGGTAGTTCTTATACTTTAGTCTTAATCGATGGAAAACGCCAAAGTGTTGCAAATGGATTTTATGATAACGGTTTTAGTGGTAGTGAATCAGGATATCTACCGCCTTTGTCTATGATAGAGCGTATCGAGGTAATACGCGGTCCAGCTTCTACGCTTTATGGTAGTGATGCTGTAGGTGGTGTTATAAATATTATCACTAAAAAAAATCCTGATAAAACTGAGGCAAGTGTAGAATTAAATACTCTTTTGCAACAACATTCTAATCACTATGGCAATGCAGGAGGATTTAATGCTTATATAGCAACTCCTTTAATTGAAGATACATTATCCATTTCTGCAAGATTAAAGTACTATGATAAAGCAGCTTCTGATTTAAAATGGCCTACTCCAGTTTGGCGTAATAATAGCCAACTACCTGAAAATTATCAAATTGCTACTCATAGTCCAGGTTTTTTTACTAGCCTAGGTTTTGGTTCCAGGCTTAATTGGACAATAGATGATAAAAATAATATATATTTTGATATAGAGCGATATATTAATGAAATTTCAGTAAATTCTACAAGTAGTAGGGCTATTAAAAGCGAAAGACAACTTTTTAAGGATAATATTGTTTTAAACCATGATGGTAACTATGATTTTGGTTCGACTAACTCATATTTACAATATGGCAGCACTAAGGATAAAGAATTACATAGTCAAATTTGGGTAGGAGAAGGTAAGGTTGTTTTACCTTGGAATTTGGGTCAATATGGTAATTTAGTAAATACTTTTGGTGCAAGGATTGATTATGAGATGCTTAAAAATGATCAAGCAAGCGCAGGTAGTCAAATAAGAGGTAAAAATCTTGATCAAACCACAGTTGCGCTTTATGGAGAAAATGAGTATTTTATCACCGATGATTTTATTTTTACTATGGGTTTGCGTTATATTTATAGCGATTTGTTTGACTCTGAATTTACGCCTAGAGTTTATTTGGTTTATCATTTAAATGAGAATGTAGCTTTTAAAGGAGGGATTGCAAAAGGTTATAAGACCCCTGCTGTTAAACAACTAACGAATGGATATTATAACTATAGCAATGGTAATGCTTATTTTGGAAATCCTAGCTTAAAACCAGAAGAGAGTACAAATTATGAATTAGGTGTTGATTTTAGGATGTTTGATTTTGCTCATTATTCTATCACAGGATTTATTACTGATTTTACAAATCAAATCAGTAGTGAAGATTTAACAGGTATACAAAATGGTATTGATTGTAGCAATAGCACTATTTGTACGCGTCCTATCAATCTTGGAAAAACACAGACTAAAGGTATAGAATTTGCATTTAATACCAAAACTTATAATGGTTTTAGTTTAAATTCAAGTTATACTTTTATGGATAATCGCTATAAAGGTGGTCAAAAAAATTGGTTTGGTGGTGATAGGATAGAAAATTTACCAAGACATATAGCGATGTTAAAATTAAATTACGATCGAGGTAAATTTAGTTCTTATATAAAAACGCGAGCAAGGCTTGATACTATTGCTAAAGCGAAAGGAGGTGGCAGCGGGGTTTTGCCGTGGCAGAAATACAAACCTTTTTATATAGTTGATTTAGGGATAAATTATAAAGTCGATAAACAATCCAGTTTAAGTTTTTCAGTGCAAAATCTTTTTGATAAAAATTTCTTTGATCCAAAAGTTACTAGATGGGTTAGCAATAATCCAGGAGGATATGCCAATCGTTATCAAGACTATACAGAAGGAAGAAGTTTTTGGTTAAGCTATAAATACGACTTCTAATTTTATTAGGGCTTTATTGCCCTTATATTTTAAAAAAAGCAAAAATAAAGTACAATGTAAAAAATTGCAAAAAAAGGTTTTATTATGGCATTTAAAAATTTAAAAGAACTTTCTTTTGAAAAATCAAATTATATTAAACCTAAAAGATTTACTTATGAAAGTAATGGCAAACTTTGTACTTGGGATTTTATAGAATCTAAAGATAGTGTTTCAGTGCTTTTGTATCATAAAGAATTAGAAAGTTTTATTTTTGTACGCCAATTTCGCATACCGCTTTGGTATCATCAAATGCATGATAAAGATTATGTAAAAGATGAAAATATGGGTTATACCATAGAGCTTTGTTCGGGGCTTGTAGATAAAAATTTATCCTTAAAAGAAATAGCAAAAGAAGAATGTATAGAAGAACTAGGATACGCTCCTAAAAATTTAGAAAAAATAGGAGATTTTTATACAGGATTTGGTTCAGGTGTAAGTAAACAAAGCTTTTATTTTGCAGAAGTTGATGAAAAAGATAAAATTTCTTCTGGTGGTGGAGTTGATGATGAAGAGATTGAGGCTGTTTATGTTAAGGTGCAAGATTTTGAAAAAAAATGTAAAAATATGATAAGAACACCTTTGCTTGATTTTGCTTATATGTGGTTTTTAAAGGAAAAGTGGGAAAAATTAAATAATTATTTAGGTTAAACTTTTTTGATAAGGTTTAACCTAGGATTTTAATGATTTGACTCATCAAGCATTTCTTTAAATACATTGAAAAGATCAAGTGATGCATTTTCAGCAATCTCGCATCTGTTAATTATGCTATGTTGGGTGGTATTTTTGCTAATGTCTTCTGTATTTGCTATTGTTATAGCATTGTTCATATTTTCATGGACTTTTTCATGCGGTTCGTTGATTTTCAAGAAGCTTTTATTTTGTCCAAATCTTTCTTTGCCTATGCTGGCAAGCCATTTTCCTAAGCGACAAGAGGTGTGATCGGCTAGTTGTTTTCCTGATTTGGAAAAAATTTCTTTATAGCCATTCAATTTAAAGGCTATATGATCTAGTTTTGCTAAAGATACAAAAGCTTCTGAAGCGATACCAACTGCGTTTGAGTTAGTAGAATGGCTTTCATTTACCAAGTGGGTAAATTTTTCAGAAAAACTCATAATATGAGCATTAGAATCTATAGAAATTTTTTTCAACTTGCTCGCTTTGAGTATACATTTCGTTTGCATTTTGTTTTAGAAGATTGATATTCATTTCCACTTCTGTAGTTGCTTTTTGTGTTTTTTCAGCTAGTTTTCTTACTTCATCAGCAACAACTGCAAATCCACGTCCATGTTCTCCTGCGCGAGCAGCTTCTATAGCGGCATTAAGAGCTAAAAGATTGGTTTGATCGGAAACATCTTTAATTAGATTAATTACATTGGTGATTTCATCTACGCTTCTATGTAGTGTTCCTGCAACATCTCTTGTTTTATTGGCTGATTCAGTGATATCTCCTAGGGAGGCATTGATAGAATTAGTAATGTGTTTTAATTCGTCCATTTCGGCAAGAGAAGTTTTAGAATAATTAGAGATAATTTCTGCTTTATTTACATTTTCTAGCATATCACTTTGAACGATAGCAATATTTTTCAAAACCCCTGATAATAAAACATTTAAAAGATCTGTTTTGAGTTTAGATTCTAAAGCTGCTTGCTCTAATGATGAAATTTTACTTTTTAATTCTAAATTTTCTGACTGAAATTTTTCAATTTTATGTGTAAGATTTTTATTTTCTTCTTCGAGTTTTTGAAGATCAGAATGGTTTATTTTACTTCCAAACATTGTTTGCCTTATTTTTTATAATTTGTTAAATATTGGTTAAGTTCGTCTTTTACATGGAGTTTTTCTTTTTTTAAGGTTGAAATTTCCATGTTGCTAAGAGAAGTTCTACCTTCTTCTGCATCTTTAATCATGTCATCAAGTTCATTATGACGATCAAATAACTTATCAAAATGGGCATCTTTACCTTTTAGTTCCGACATTAATTCTCTATATTCATGTAGCATAAACTCTCCTTGGTATTTAGTGAAATTTAAACTCGTTAATTTTACACTATTCAAAGATATTTTTGGCTTAAAAAATAATAAAGTTAATAATAATTTTAAATGTGTTATATGAGTGATTTATTAAGTTGATTTTTAGATTGAAAACATTAAAATTGAGGAATAAATCCTCAGAATTATTTAGAATTTTGTTTTTTGAGAGTTCTTAGAGTAGAAGCTGCAATTCTCATTTTTTTTGTAGTGCCATCTTCTAAAGTCACACGAACTGTTCTAAGATTAGGTAAAAAGCGTCTTTTTGTTTTATTGTTAGCATGGCTGACATTATTACCCACCATTGGACCCTTGCCTGTGATTTGACATACTCTTGCCATTTTCTTGTCCTTATGAAAATTTTTAAATAAAGATTTTATCAAAATTAAGCTTAAAATATTCCATAATTTATAGTTCTTTTAATATATAAGTCGATAAAATGCTATTTATTACATTTATAGTTTAAGGTTTGATGATGTATGTAGCCCCAAGTTTATTATCCGCAAATTTTTTAAGATTAGAAGAAGAAATTAAAGCTATTGAAGCTGCAGGAGCAGATCTTTTACATATTGATGTAATGGATGGACATTTTGTTCCAAATTTGACTTTTGGACCTTGTGTAGTTGAAAAAATTTCAACCATTAGTAAAATACCATTAGATGTACATTTTATGGTTAAAGATGTAAGTAAATTTGTGGATTTGTTTATTCCTTTAAAACCAAAATTTATTTCTTTTCATGTGGAAAGTGAAGTTCATCCTATAAGGCTTTGTGAGTATATAAGAAATCAAGGCATTCATCCTGCTATTGTTTTAAATCCACACACTCCTATAAATTCTATAAAACACATGATAGAATTTGTAGATATGGTGCTTTTAATGAGTGTTAATCCAGGCTTTGGAGGACAAAAATTTTTACCTTTAGTATATGAAAAAATTAAAGAATTACGCGAAATGATTGATAAAAAAAATGCTAAAGTTTTTATAGAAGTTGATGGCGGAGTGAATGGTTTAAATGCGAGTGATTTAGAGCTTGCTGGAGCTGATATTTTAGTAGCCGGGAGTTATGTTTTTTCTTCGAGTAATTATAAAACCGCAATTTCATCTTTAAAGCTTGAATTTTGAGTTTACAACAAATTGATCAGATTGTTTCTATATTAAATAAACAAAGTAAGCCTTATGATTGGGTAATACAAGAGTTTGCTAAAGTTGAAGAATTAAAAAATTTTGATTTAGATTTGGAAACTTTTGAGCTTTTGGGTTTAGGTTTAACTTTAAATAAAGATAATATTTTTACCCTTAAAACACGCACAACAAAAATCAAAGATGAAATTTTTTCTATAGTGGATATAGAAAGCACCGGTGGGGTAAGCAAAGGTGAAATTTTGGAAATTGGAGCGGTGAAAATTCAAAATTCTAAAGAAATTGGACGCTTTCAGAGTTTTATTAAAGTAAAAGAAATTCCAGAAAATATAACTGAACTTACAGGTATTACTTATGAGATGGTAGAAAACGCTCCAATTTTGGCAAAAGTTTTAAGTGATTTTAGACTTTTTTTAAAAGACAGTATTTTTGTAGCACATAATGTGCGTTTTGATTATAGTTTTATTTCCAAGGCTTTAAATGAGTGTGGTTTTGGCATTTTACTTAATCGTCGTATTTGTACTATAGAATTTGCACAATGTTGCATAGAGAGTCCAAAATATAAACTTGAGGTTTTAAAAGAACTTTTAAGTATAGAAAATACGCATCATAGAGCCTTAGATGATGCTTTAGCGGCTGCTGAAATTTTTAAATATTGCCTTGGAAAACTTCCTTATCATGTAAAAACTACAGAAGAGCTTATAAATTTTACAAAGACTGCGCGTATAAAGCAAAAATAAATATTTAAAGAGTATATTAAAACATAAATGAGGGACTTGTGTAATAGGCTGAAAGTAAGCTAAAAGCTTAAACTTAAGCGGATCTAGATAATACGAGTGTTGGGAAATTTATAAATTTCAATGCTTTAAAAATTTATACCATCCTTTATTTATCCAAAATACTAAAAGTGGAGTTGACTTTATGACAATTCATGCAGGTATTCATTCTAGTGCGGCACATATTTTTAAACAAAACAAAAGACTTCTAAATTTAGAAGATCTTAGAGATGATATAGTTTGACTAAAATCGTGGCTCATGTAGAAGATAGTCAAGCTTTCCAAAAGAAAGAGCAAAAGATGATGAGATGAGCAAGGCTAGATAAGAGATAATTAGGAGAAAATGTTTAACTTGCCATTGTGCAGAAAAGGCTAAAAAATGTTTAATGAGTGTCATTTGAATTTATGTTCTATGTATGGAAAATGTGTGCAATGAACACTATGAATTAAATTCTAAAAACGCGAAGATGTTAGTTTAGCTTGAATAAACTTTGAGAGTAAGATTTATAGAGATACCTTGCTCTTCCGCTTTAAGATTAAGAGGATAATCGAGTTTGATTAAGTTATTATAATTTTTTAGAGCATCGATAAGATCATAAAGTCTTCCAGGATTATTCATTATTGCTTTAATAACTAAGCGGTTTTTTAGATATTTTTCTTGTTTTTCGGGTTTAATCTCTTGAATTTTTACATTTTGAAAATATTTTTGTAAAAAAGTATTAAAATTGCCTATATTAAAATTTTGTTCAAATTGCTCTAAACTTTTGTTGTTTTCATTTCTTAGAGTTGTTATTTTATTCTCGCTAAAGTCAAATTTTGATTTAGTAGCTTTTAAGATAGCAAGTTGTGAATTTTCTCTAAGATTTGCTTGTTTGTAATTTTTTAATGTTGGCAAAAGTAAAAATAAAATTAAGGCTGTACAAACACTTATAAAACTTAATGCACAAACAATAAGCTTTAATAAACCAACTTCTTCTAGACTTTTATCTTTCATCTGTAACTCCTGGAGTTTGTTTGCTAATACTAACAAAACGATACCATCCATTGTCTAAACGATAATAAGTTGTATAGCTTTGATCAAAGATACTTTTTAAAGGTGTTTCTAAAAGTAGGGTGAACATTTCTTTTGTAGGAGTAATCCCAATAAGTTTTAAGGAGTATTCGTCTTGTTCAACACTTTCAAGGGTGATATTATCAGTTTTTACAATAATATCAAATAGATTTCTTAAGCTTTCTTTAATAATTTGATTTTGAGTGTTAAAATTTTTTGCTATTTGACTCTGATCAAATAAAATTTCATAAAGTATTTCATTTTGTTTGGTTTGATTCTGAAGTACTATAACTTGTTGTTTTTCATTATTGATAGAGCTATTGATTAACGCAATTTTTATTGTATATGTAAAATATACTAATAAAATAAATAATATACTAAAACCAAAAAGTCCTAGCCAAATTTTATCAAAGAGTGTGAAAATAGGTTTTTTTCTTGGCTGTATGAAGCTATAAGTCATTTAAACTCCTTCCGCATTAACTCTATCATGAGATCTAAAGTATTGATTTGTTTAGTTTTTATTTCTAAAAAAGTCTCGTTTTCTAAAAAATCAATAGCACTTATATTGATATCTGATTCGCTATATAATAAAACACCATTGATAAATACTCCAGCATATTTATCATCATTATAAAATTTCTCAATACTGGTAATAATATAACGACAAAGTTCCATATCATTGCTAAATTGATTTAGTTCATTAAGGTTAAAATCATTGTTATTATCCAAAGTTTCAAGGTTATTTTCTTGATCAGGTGGATCAAATTTGTTGTCTGAAGATTCATTAAAGTTGTCCAAGGTAGATTCAGTGTCATCATGATCGCCGCTTTCGTTTTCTTGATTATCTTCTGATGGAAGTTCAAGTTCTAAGCCTAGTTCTTGCTCAAATATTTTAAAATCCCCATATAAAATAGTACTACCTTTAGCAATGATAATTGCCAAGAGATGTCCTTGTTTAAATCCATAAAGTAGAATTTGATCATCAGGTTGTTTTTCTTTTTGCATATTATAATAAAGAAGAGCAAAAGGAGAATATAAAAAATCTAAGCCTCTATATTCTTCAAAAAGCTCGCTATAATATTCTACGTGTTCAGTAGCTGTATAAACAAGAGCATTGTTAAATAAAATATATTGCAGGCTAATTTTTCCTATGTTAAAGTGATCGCAATCTTGAATGTTTGTGCTAGGTATTAATCCTTGTTCTTTAGTACCTAA
The DNA here is from genome assembly GCA_000163995.1 of Campylobacter jejuni subsp. jejuni 414. Taxonomy (GTDB): domain Bacteria; phylum Campylobacterota; class Campylobacteria; order Campylobacterales; family Campylobacteraceae; genus Campylobacter_D; species Campylobacter_D jejuni_A. The sequence goes on from CM000855.1 coordinate 360,681, forward strand.
AAACAAAGCGGTATGGTAAAATAAGAAATGTTTGCTTAAATTTTTTATATATTCTAATAAATTTTCGCTTTTATTAAAAGTTTTTTCATTGCTACTGATTAGTTTATTTCCTCTATAAATAGAAGCTTTTACAATATTTTTCTTATCTTCTAAAATGATACTAATAAAAAGTTGTGGAAGTATTTTTTTAAGTAAAAATAACATTTCATTCCTTAAATTGATCAGCTAAGCTAATTTTATTAAATTGCTCCATTAGAAATTTTTTGGCTTTTTCTTTATCTAAAGATAAAATATCCAAAGGTTCGCTTAGACTATAAGTAATCTTGCTAAAAGGTTTTGGCAAGATCATCTTATCCCAACTTTTAAATTCCCAAAAACGATTTGCTTCATAGTTTAAAATTCTTATCTTTAACCTTTTTTTTTGAGCTAAAATGATAGAACCATCCGAAATACTATGATAAGGTCCGCGTGGGCCATCAGGCGTGATAACTATATCGTCATTTTGCTCTAAAACTTTAAATGCAGCTCTAAGTGCATTGCTAGCACCTCTTGAGGTACTCCCTCTTACAGTGTTTAGACCAAAAAGTTTGATGATTTTAGCAATTTGCTCTCCATCTTTATGATGAGAAATCATAACATAGGCTTTTTTATTTTTTTGTCTATAATGTCTAAATGCAAAAGGCATAAGTGCCAATTTTCCATGCCAAAAAAGTATCACTCCAGCTTTATGATCAACTTTTTCACCTTTATAGTGTTTTTTGCAGCTTAAAAAAATAAGCCATTGTAAGGTGAAAATTATGAATGTTAAAAAATGAATTTTAAACGATTTCCCCATATAAAACCATACGCTTTGCATTAGTGATTTTTACTTCTTTAAAATGCCCTAAAAGTTCTTCGCTACCTTCGACTTGAACTAAAAAATTATTATCTGTTCTTCCAGCAATAGCATTGCCTGCTCTTAATTCTTCGAATAAAACTTTAAAGATTTTGTTTTCTTGTTTCTTTACAATCTCATCTAAAATTTCACTATGTCGATTTTGTAAAATTTTAAGTCTTCTTGAAGCTGTTTCTTCATCAATTTGATTAGGCATGGTTGCAGCTTTTGTTAAAGGGCGTTTGGAGTATTTAAAAGAAAAAATTTGTTCAAAACGCACTTTTTCTAAAACATCCATAGTTTCTTCAAAATCTTTTTCACTTTCACCCGGAAAAGCCACAATTATATCAGTTGAAATGTTAACATTTGGGCAAAGTTCTCTAAGTTTTAAAGCCCTGTTTAAATACCATTCTTTAGTATAACCGCGTTTCATAGCTTTTAAAATTTCACTTGAACCACTTTGCAAAGGCATATGCATGGATTTGCAAACCTTTGGATTATTAGCAAAAACTTCTAAAAATTTATCATCCATATGTAAAGGATGTGGGCTTGTGAAACGAATGCGTTCTAAGTCTTTTATAGTGCTGAGTTCTTCTAAAAGATCTGAAAAGTCCATTTTTTTATGCTCATTTCTAAATCTTTTACCATAGTTATTAACATTTTGCCCTAATAGAAAAATTTCTTTAGCGCCTTTTTCAACGGCTTTTTGAGCTTCTTTGTAGATGATATTAAAAGGTATAGAAATTTCATCCCCTCTTGTGTGCGGAACTATGCAATAAGTGCAGTGTTTATCACAGCCTATGGAAATGTTAATATAAGATTTATAAATGCTATTTCTAAAATCCGCAAAAGCAAATTCGCTTTCATCGTAGTCTATATCAACACCCATAAATTTAGGAGTTTTTATGGCTTGAGTGATTTTAGAAATGTTTCTTGCTCCTAAAACAAAATCCACATAAGGAGCACGTTTAAAAATTTCATTTCCTAAATGCGATGCAGTGCATCCACAAACTCCTATTTTAGCACCTTCTTTTTTAACTTTTTCAAAACTACCCACTTCTGAAAAAAGTTTATGTACAGGTTTTTCACGCACTGAGCAGGTATTAATAAGGATAAGATCTGCTTCTTTGATATTTTCTGTTAATGCGTAATTTTCTTTTTGTGTTAGTTCTGCGATCATATGTTCAGAATCTCTGACATTCATTGCACAACCTAAAGTTTGAATAAAAAGTTTTTTAGCACTCAAAGAATATGCACCTCATACATAAAATCATTATCATCAAGTCCATATTTTATTGTCCTATGATAAATACTCACCCCTTTTTTCTCAAAATGATTTACAAGGGCAATGAGTTGTTTATGTGTATTATCTTTATCAAAATAAAAAAATTTTTGACCTTCTTTTTCTATAGCCTCTTCGATTTTTTCTAGGCTAATATTTTTAGGTTTTTCATTAATCAAAGTTCTTGCCAATTTTAATTCCATAGCTAAATCCTTAAGAATTTTCATTTTAATCTATAATTTTAGCAAATTTTACTTTTAATTAAACTTATTAAGGATATAATTTTTACCTATCATTATTTAAATTTCCCACGAAAAAAGGTTTTAAAATATGGAAAAAATAGCAGATATTATCGAATCTATTGCTAGTGAAAAAAATTTAAATTTAGAGAATGTAAGAGAAAGGGTAGCTACCGCTTTAATTAATACTGCAAAAAGAATTTACGGGCAAGAATATGAATTTTTCGTAGATCCTAAAAATTTGAATCTTTATCAAAAAATCACCATAGTAACAGATAATGACGAGAGATTGCAAAATAAAAGTGAGAGTTTTATTGCTTTAAGTAAGGCAAAATCAGAAGCTCCTGATGTTGAAATAGGAGATGAATTAACTTATGAATGTTCTTTAGAAAATTTAGGAAGAACTGCGGTAAATACCTTACATAAAGAGCTTGAATATCATATACAAAAATTATTAGAACAAACTATTTTTGAAAAATATAAAAATAAAGTAGGGCAAATGGTTTTTGGTAGTGTGGTAAGGGTTGATAATGAAGAAAATACTTATATAGAAATTGATGAATTAAGAGCTTTCTTACCAAGAAAAAATCGTATTAAAGGTGAAAAATTTAAAATAGGAGATGTGGTAAAAGCTGTAATACGCCGTGTTTATACGGATAAGGGTATTAAAATCGAGCTTAGTCGCACAAGTCCTAAATTTTTAGAATGTTTGCTTGAAGCTGAAGTTCCTGAAATCAAAGACGGTTATGTTAATATTGTAGGATGTGCTAGAATTCCAGGCGAAAGAGCAAAAATCATTCTTCAGGCTAATGGGGTAAATATCGATCCTGTGGGTGCTACAGTAGGTGTTAAAGGTGTAAGGATTAATGCAGTAAGTAAAGAGCTTCATAATGAAAATATTGATTGTATAGAATCTACAAATGAGAGTGAAATTTTAATTTCTCGTGCCTTAGCTCCTGCTATTATAAATTCTGTGAAAATTGAAGATAAGAAAGCTATTGTAAGCTTAAATAGCGAACAAAAAAGCAAAGCCATAGGAAAAAACGGCATTAATATTCGTCTTGCATCAATGTTAAGTGGTTATGAAATAGAGCTTAATGAGTTAAGTTCATCGCAGGTAAGCAATACTATAAGTAATGAAGAAGCGATGAAAAATCTTCAAGATTTGTTTAAAATTTAAAATATTATGATTTTTTACAAATATTTTCCATAAAACCATTTCCAATAAAATGCTGCAAAGATAAAAATCATACCTAATAAGCCCGTAATCAGTTCCAAGCTTAAGCCTATTTCAAATAAAAAGCCCATCAGCATTGAAATAATAGCACTAAAACTAAGATAAATCATATCTGTATAAGCAATTACTCTGCCGTGATATTCTTTGTCTGCATTTTTTTGTATCATAGTATAGCTATAAGCCCAAAGAGTAGAGGTAAAAAAACCTGCTCCGATTAAACCTAAAAAAGAAATATAAAAATTAAATTGAGTTAAAGCCCAAAGTATAATACCTAAACCTTGTCCAAGATATATATAAAATAAATTTTTATCATTAACCAATTTACTTAAAATCACAGGTCCTATGGTCAAAGAACAAGCACGCACTGCATTTAAAAATCCTATTACCAAAGCAGCTGATAAAACTTCTTTATATTTGTGTTGTGCCAAAAGTGTAACTAAGGTTTCATAAGCGGTTAAACCTATAAAAGCGTGAAGTATGATAAGATGAAAAATCACTTTATTGTTTAAAACATAGAAAAAACCTTCTTTTATCATAGTAAAAAAACGACTTTGTGTTTTTTGATGAAAATGGGGAATACTTAATCTTACTAAAAAAGAAATGCCTATGAGTATGAGTACGCAGTCAAATAAAAAGGCAGTTTTAACACCCAGAAAATAAATAAAAATTCCCGCACTTGCCATACCTGCCGTATAAGAAATTGCCCAAATAACACTGTGCATTTCATTAGCGAGTTTGAGCTCTTGCGGGGTTAAAATTTTAGCTAATAAACTCATTTCAGCTTGAAAATAAATCGAAGCGACACAAAGTCTTATGAAGATCAAAATAAACAAAAGCCATAGCATACTAAGACTTGTGACAAATATAAGACTAAAAATAGAGACCAGTTCTATGCTAATCATACTGAGTAAAAGTTTTTTGGGCTTATTTTTTTCTACAATAACACCGTTAATAGGTGCAAGTAAAATTCCAGGTAAAAAAGCAAGCATAGCACTTGTAGCTATTGCCCAAGTAGGAGCATTAAGTTCGACTAAAAGAGTAAAAACGCCTGTTTGAGAAAACCATGCTCCAAAATATGCTATAAATTGAACTGAAGCTAATATCCTGATATTTTTATTATTTTTTAATAGATCAATATAATTCATGAGTGAAACTATAGCATAATTTATATTTTAAATGCTATAATTATTTTAATTATGTAAAAAAACAAGGAAAAATTTTGAAAAGACTAAACAAAAAAGAAGCTTTGGATTTATTACATTATGCAAGTTTAACTGAACTTGGAGAAATGGCTTATCAAAGAAAATTAGAGCTTCATCCTGAAAAAATTACTACTTTTATTGTGGATAGAAATATTAATTATACTAATGTTTGTTGTATTGATTGTTCTTTTTGTGCTTTTTATCGTCATCATAAAGAAGATGATGCTTATATTTTAAGCTTTGAAGAGATAGGCAAAAAGATAGAAGAGCTAGAAGCTATCGGAGGCACACAAATTCTTTTTCAAGGTGGGGTGCATCCAAAATTAAAAATAGAATGGTATGAAGAGCTTATTTCTTGGATAAAAGAACATTATCCAAATATCACTGTGCATGGTTTTTCTGCGGTTGAAATCGCTTATATTGCAAAAGCATCTAAAATTTCAATCACTGAAGTATTGCAAAGACTACAAGCTAAGGGTTTGTTTTCTATACCAGGAGCAGGTGCTGAGGTGTTAAGCGATAGAGTACGTGACATTATAGCGCCAAATAAATGCGATACAGCTACTTGGTTAGAAGTGCATCGTCAAGCACATAAAATTGGCATGAAAAGCACAGCTACTATGATGTTTGGAACGGTTGAAAATGATGAGGAAATCATCGATCATTTTGAGTATTTAAGAAAATTGCAAGATGAAACGGACGGTTTTAGGGCTTTTATTTTATGGAGTTTTCAAAGCGATAATACAGCTTTAATTAAAAAACATCCAGAGATTATGAAGCAAAGCTCTAACAAGTATTTAAGACTTTTAGCTTTAGCAAGACTTTATTTGGATAATTTTAAAAATTTACAAAGTTCTTGGGTCACTCAAGGCTCACTCATAGGACAGCTTGCTTTAAAATTTGGAGCCAATGATTTAGGTTCAACTATGATGGAAGAAAATGTAGTTAGTGCTGCAGGGGCAAGTTATAGAATGAATCAAGATGAGATGATAAGGCTTATTAGAAGTTTAGGAGAAAATCCTGCTAAACGCAATACCGCTTACGAAATTTTAGAAAGGTTTTAATGCAGTATTTAGAAAACAGGGGTATTAAAATCCCTTTTATTTTTGAAGAAAATTCTGATTTTCCTATTGTTATTTTGAAGCTTGTTTTTAGAAATTGTGCTAGAAGTTATGATGAAATAGCGGGTTTAGCTAAGATGTTTTCACGCATTTTGAATGAAGGTGTGGATGATAAATTTTTTAAAGATCTAGAATTTAGAGCGATAAATTTAGAGGCAAATAGTGGTTTTGAAAGTTTAGAAATCAATCTTTCTTGCTTGAAGGAAAATTTTGATTTTGCTTTAAAGAGTTTGGAAAAATTGCTTTTAAAACCAAGAATAGAAGAAAAAATTTTACAAAAATTGAAAATCAATGCTTTGGGTGAACTTGCGAGTAAAAATAGTGATTTTGATTATTTGGCAAAAAATTTACTCAATGCTCAAATTTTTGAATGCAAAGAATTTCAAAGTCCAAATGATGGAGATGAAAAAAGTATAGAAGTCTTATCTTTAAAAGACTTACAAAATTTTTATAAAAATTTTATTCATCTTAGTAATTTAGTTGTGATTTTAGGTGGAGATTTAGAAGAAAAACAAGCCAAAGAAGATCTTTTGAAATTTCTTTCAAAATTTCAAATAGGCAAAAAAAATACTCCAAAAAATTATGAGTTAAGTAAAACAATCAAAGATGAAATTTTAGTGCGTCAAGAAAGCGAGCAAGCTTATATTTATTTTGCTACGCCTTTTTTTGCTAATTTTAAAGATAAGGATTTATATCTTGCAAAAATTGCCTTATTTGTTTTAGGACAAGGAGGTTTTGGTTCAAGAATCATGGAAGAAATTCGTGTTAAAAGAGGCCTTGCGTATTCTGCTTATGCTATGTTGGATATGAACATGTCTTTTTCTAGAGTTTTTGGCTATTTACAAACTAAAAATGAAAGTGCTAAAGAGGCTAAAAAAATCGTAAAAGAAGTTTTTCAAAATTTTATAAAAAATGGTATCACGCAAAATGAACTCGATCAAGCTAAAAATTTTCTCATAGGATCAACGCCTTTGCGTTATGAAAGCTTAAGTAAGCGTTTGTCTATGACTTTTAATGAATTTTATCAAGGTTTAAATTTGGGACATTATAAAGAAGAGCTAAAACTTATGGAAGATGTTAAACTTGAAATAATTAATGCTTATATCAAAAAACATCAAGAGCTTTTAAACATAAGTTTTGCAAGCATACAAAATGAAAATTAAAGAAAGTGATTTTGAATTTTTTAAAAGATTAAAGATTAGAAGTGTTATTGATTTAGCACTTCTTTTACCTAAAAAAATTGAAAATTTAAATCCAAGTAAAAATCCTAAAGAAAATGAAATTTGCACCCAAAAAATCATTATAAAAAGTGTAAATTCAAGAAAAAATCAACTTTTTGGTTTGGGTTTTTGTGAAGAATGGCAAGTAAATATTTCTTTTGTGTTTTTTCACCCTAGAGCTTGGCATTTTGGGGTGTGTAAAGTAGGAAAAGAGCTTATTTTTAGTGCTAAACTCACGCGTTTTAATCATACTTGGCAATTTAATAATCCTAAAATTTTAAATTCCTTTGAGGGTTTTAGTCCAAAATATCAAATTTTAGGCTTAAAAGATATAAAACTTACTGCTTTTATACACACATATCTTAATTATGAAAATTTAAAAGAAAGCGGCATAAAAGAAAAGTACATCCATTTTCTTTTAAATTTGCATGCTTATGATGAAAAAAGTTTTTTTATGTTTGAAAATTTGCAAAATTTTAGTAAAGATTTAAAATATATAGAAATGTATAATTTTTTAAAGCGTTTACAAGCTAAAAAAATGCATTTTAAAGCTCATCATATAGAGGTTTTTAGCATAGCTAATTGGCTTAAAAATCTGCCTTTTTCTCTCACTGAAGATCAACATAATGCTTTAAAAGATATAGAAAAAGATTTACATTCAAACGAAGCTAAAAGGCGTGTCATTATGGGTGATGTGGGTTGTGGTAAAACTTTGGTTTTGCTTGGTGCGGCTTTGATGGTTTATCCTAAGCAAGCTATTTTAATGGCCCCTACTAGTATTTTAGCATATCAGCTTTATGAGGAAGCTAAGAAATTTTTGCCTGATTTTATGAATATTTTGTTGATTAAAGGAGGTAAAAAAGAAAAAAATTTAGAGCAAAATATTCAAAAAGCAAATCTCATCATAGGTACTCATGCTTTAACTCATTTACAAAGTCATAATGCTGTGCTTGTAATGATAGATGAACAACATCGTTTTGGTTCGGCTCAGCGTGAGAAAATTCATTCTTTAAATAAAAAAGAATTTGCACCTCATTTTATACAGTTTTCAGCTACGCCTATTCCAAGAACTTTGAGTATGATACAATCAGAACTTTTAAATTTTAGTTTTATTAAGCAAATGCCTTTTAAAAAAGATATTACAACTTATTGCATACAAAATGAAGGTTTTGTCAAGCTTAATGAAAAGATCAAAGAAGAAATTGCTAAAAATCATCAAATTATCATTATTTATCCTTTAGTCAATGCAAGTGATAGCATTCCTTATCTTTCTTTAGAACAAGCTAGAGAGTATTGGGAAAGTCATTATGAAAAAGTTTTTGTAACTCATGGTAAGGATAAGCAAAAAGATGAAATTTTAGAGCGTTTTAGAGATGAGGGAAATATTTTATTAAGCACTACGGTTGTGGAAGTGGGTATTTCTTTACCAAGATTAAGTATGATAGTAATTGTAGGAGCAGAGCGTTTAGGGCTTGCTACTTTGCATCAACTTCGTGGTCGTGTAGGTCGTGTAGGTCTTAAAAGTACTTGTTATCTTTATACTAAACTCAAAGAAATTCCAAGTCGTTTAAAGGAATTTGCTAGCACTTTAGATGGATTTAAAATAGCAGAACTTGATCTTAAAAATCGTTTGAGTGGAGATTTGCTCGATGGTTTTATACAACATGGAAATGAGTTTAAATTTTTTGACTTTTCTAAGGATGAGGAGATTTTAGAAGAGGTAAAAAAAGATTTGGCAAAAAAAATGCCAAATTAATGTCCGCCGTACTTATAAAGCATATTTTGAAAATGCGAGGCTATCATTTGCGCGTGCTGTAAAATGACATTTTTCATTTCTTCACTATAAACCATATTTAAACTTTCTTCAAAAAGTTTTAGCCAAACTTCAAAAAATTCTTGAGGAAAAGGAGATAGATCTAAATGCTTTTTTAAAGGTTGTCCGTTGTAATCACCTTCGCCTAAAAGCATACCTGCCCAAAAATTTCCTATTTTTGCTTTATGGTCTTTCCATTCTTCATCGCTTGTTCCGATAGCATTGTTAAAAATAGGGCCTAAATCCTTATCTTTTCTAACTTTTTCATAAAATATTTCCATGAGTTTTGCTATGCTTTCTTGATTAATTGTTTCAAATTTCATATAAGCCTTTCTTAAATGTTAATTTTATGGCGTTAATATAGCAAAAATAAGATAAATTAAATTTAACATAAGTTAAGAATGGAAAATGTATATAATGAAAGATTATTTAGAACTTTTATCTAGTGTAGGAAAATTGAAAAAATTTCAAAAAAATAGTATTTTATTTTATGAAGGCGAAGAAGCTAAAAATTTTTTTATTTTACTTAAAGGGAAAATACGCATTTATAAAAGTACAGCAAGTGATAAAGAAATTACTTTGCATTATTTTAATCCTCTAAATTTTATAGCAGAAATGCCTGCTTTTAAAAAATTAAATTATCCTGCTAATGCTATTTTTGAAGAAGATGGGGAAATTCTGGAAATTGATTTTGTTAATTTTCAAAATTTATGTAGCGAAAATAAAGAATTTAATTTTTTACTTATCAGTTCACTTTTTGATAAAATCAAAATTTTAGAAAAGAAATTATCTCAAAATACATTGGATTTAAGGACGAGATTGTTAAAGTATCTTTTGGAAAATGAAAAAAATTTAGATACAATTTCACAAAAACAAATTGCAATTGATTTAAATGTTAGAGCACAATCTTTATCTCGAGTGTTAAAAGAACTTAAAATTTCAGAACTTATTGATACAAAAAAAGGTAGAATTGAAATTTTAAATAAAGATATGATTATGAAAGAACTTTGGTAAAAATTTAAGGTAGGGAATGGATTTTGATTTTATATTAGCTCAAGCTCCTGTTTTTTTAACGGCTGCTTGGCTTACGATAAAACTAAGCTTTTTTGGAATTATTTTTTCTTTGATTATAGGCTTATTTTGTATTTTAATGGGTTATTTTAAAATAAAAATTTTAGAAAATATTTGCAAGCTTTATATAGAGTTTTCAAGAAACACTCCTTTGTTGATTCAACTTTTTTTCTTGTATTATGCTTTGCCTAAATTTAACATACATTTAGAACAAATTCCACCACTTAATTTGATTTGTTTAAGCGTAGAAGAAACTTTAAGACCTTCTTTTGCTTGTGCTATAGTGGGACTTAGTTTTTTAGGTGGTTCTTATATGGCTGAGAGTTTAAGAGCGGGATTTGAAGCTATTAAAAAGCAGCAATTTGAAGCAGGTTTGGCTTTGGGTTTTTCAAAATTTGGAAATTTGCGTTATGTGATTTTACCGCAAGCTTTGGCTATTTCTATGCCAAGTATTAGTGCTAATATTATATTTTTAATCAAAGAAACTTCAGTCGTTAGTATTATTGCCTTGCCAGATTTGGTGAATTTAATGAAGAGTTTAAATTCCTTAACCTATAAAACAGATGAATTATTATTTTTGCTATTTATGGGATATTTGTGTATTATCTTGCCTTTGTCTTTTATTTTGTTAAAGTTTGAAAAAAGGTTGCTTCATGCTTGAACTTTTAAATACAGATACGCTTTTAAGACTTTGGCAAGGACTTTTTATCACTCTTGAAATTTCATTTATTAGCATCGTCATTACTTCGATAGGTGGGTTATTTTTGGGAATTTTAATGAGTTTTAAAAATGTCTATATCTATACTTTTTGTCGTTTAGGTTTGGAATTTGTACGTGTTATGCCGCTTTTAGTATGGCTTTTTGTGGTGTATTTTGGTTTTCCTAGATGGTTTGGGTGGGATTTGGGTTCTGTGAGTGCAGCTATTATTGTTTTTAGCATTTGGGGTTGTTTTGAGATGATGGATTTGGTGCGTATTTCTTTGCAAAGCATTCCAAAACATCAGTATGAAAGTGCATCATCTTTGGGTTTAAATACGGTACAAAGTTTTGTTTATGTTATTATTCCCCAAGCGGTGCGTCGTTTAACTCCTATGAGTATGAATTTGCTTACGCGTATGATTAAAAGCACTACTTTTGCTTATTTAATCGGCGCAGTAGAACTTGTAAAAGTAGGGCAACAAATTATAGAATTTCATAATAGAAATGATTTTGCACCTTTTATTATTTATGGTTTGATTTTTTTTATCTTTTTCACACTTTGTTATCCTATCACTTTGTATTCAAGAAAATTAGAGAAAAAATGGAGCTAAAATGAGTATATTAAAAATAGAAAATTTACAAAAATATTATGGTTTACATCATGCTTTAAAAGATATTAATTTAGAAGTTAAAGCTAAAGAAGTTGTGGTGATTTTAGGTTCTAGCGGATGTGGAAAATCCACACTTTTGCGTTGTATTAATGGGCTTGAAGAGATTGCAAGTGGTAATATTTATATTGATAATGAAAAAATAGATAAAGATTTCAAAGAATGGCCAAGAATGCGTCAAAAAGTCGGCATGGTTTTTCAATCTTACGAACTTTTTGAGCATTTAAGTGTTGAAGAAAATATACTTTTAGGACCTATGAAGGTGCAAAAAAGAAAAAAAGATGAGGTTTTAAAAGAAGCTAAAATTTGGCTTGAAAAAGTAGAACTTTTACATAAAATTCATGCTTATCCAAAAGAACTTAGCGGAGGACAAAAGCAAAGAATTGCTATAGTAAGAAGCTTGTGCATGAATCCTAAGTTGATGCTTTTTGATGAAGTTACAGCTGCACTTGATCCTGAGATTGTCAGAGAAGTTTTAAAAGTTATATTAAATCTTGCTAAAGAGGGTATGACTATGCTTATTGTTACTCATGAAATGGGTTTTGCTAAGGCTGTGGCGGATAAAATTATTTTTATGGACGAGGGTAAAATTATTGAAGAAAATCACCCTCAAAGTTTTTTTAAAAACCCAAAAAGTGAAAGAGCAAAAAAATTTTTAAATTTATTCGATTATCACAAATAACTAAAAATAATATTAGTTTATAATAATAAAATTTTGAAAGAGCTAAAAATTTTATGTAAAAACTAAAAAAGTCTTGACAAATTCTTTTTTTTAAGTTATAATCTCAATTTCATTTTTGCTGGTTTAGCTCAGTTGGTAGAGCAGCTGCCTTGTAAGCAGCAGGTCGGGGGTTCAAGTCCCTTAACCAGCTCCATTTATTTTAGCAGTGTTTGACCAGAATATTGAAAAAGCAATATTTTTATGGTGAGTTACTCAAGTGGCCAACGAGGGCAGACTGTAAATCTGCTGGCTTTCGCCTTCCGTGGTTCGAATCCACGACTCACCACCATGCTTTGCGGGAGTAGCTCAGTTGGCTAGAGCATCAGCCTTCCAAGCTGAGGGTCGCGGGTTCGAGTCCCGTTTCCCGCTCCAATAATTTAAAAGAACTGGGAGCTGTATTTTAACCTTTAACTTACAGTAAATATCCCATTAAGAGTTTTTGTTGTCTATTATTGTGTATAATTTTTCTGAGCGCTCGTATGGCTCAGAGGTAGAGCACTCCCTTGGTAAGGGAGAGGTCGCGGGTTCAATTCCCGCTATGAGCTCCATGAATTGAAAAAATTATATAAATATAAGACTTGCTTTGCTCAATTTATTTTTATACGGAGGAAAAAAATGGCTAAAGAAAAATTTTCACGCAATAAGCCACACGTAAATATTGGTACTATTGGTCACGTTGACCACGGTAAAACTACTTTAACAGCTGCTATTTCTGCTGTTCTATCTAGAAGAGGTTTGGCAGAGCTTAAAGATTATGATAATATCGATAATGCTCCAGAAGAAAAAGAACGTGGTATTACTATTGCTACTTCTCATATTGAATATGAAACAGAGAATCGTCACTATGCACATGTTGACTGTCCAGGTCACGCAGATTATGTTAAAAACATGATTACAGGCGCTGCGCAAATGGATGGAGCAATCTTAGTTGTTTCTGCTGCAGATGGTCCTATGCCACAAACTAGAGAGCACATTCTTCTTTCTCGCCAAGTAGGTGTTCCATATATCGTTGTTTTCATGAATAAAGCAGATATGGTTGATGATGCTGAACTTTTAGAATTAGTTGAAATGGAAATTAGAGAATTATTAAGCTCTTATGATTTCCCAGGAGATGATACGCCTATTATTTCTGGTTCTGCTTTAAAAGCTCTTGAAGAAGCTAAAGCTGGACAAGATGGCGAATGGTCAGCAAAAATTATGGATCTTATGGCTGCAGTTGATAGCTATATCCCAACTCCAACTCGTGATACTGAAAAAGATTTCTTAATGCCAATTGAAGATGTTTTCTCAATTTCAGGTCGTGGTACTGTTGTTACAGGCAGAATTGAAAAAGGTGTTGTAAAAGTAGGCGATACTATCGAAATCGTTGGAATTAAAGATACTCAAACAACAACTGTAACAGGTGTTGAAATGTTTAGAAAAGAAATGGATCAAGGTGAAGCAGGGGATAATGTAGGTGTTCTTCTTCGTGGAACTAAAAAAGAAGAAGTTATCCGTGGTATGGTTCTTGCTAAACCAAAATCAATAACTCCACATACAGATTTTGAAGCTGAAGTTTATATTTTGAATAAAGATGAAGGTGGTAGACATACTCCATTCTTTAATAACTATAGACCACAGTTTTATGTAAGAACAACTGACGTTACAGGTTCAATTAAGTTAGCTGATGGTGTTGAAATGGTTATGCCAGGCGAAAATGTAAGAATTACTGTAAGCTTGATTGCTCCAGTAGCACTTGAAGAAGGTACTCGTTTTGCTATTCGTGAAGGTGGTAAAACTGTTGGTTCAGGTGTTGTTTCTAAAATTATTAAATAATTTAACAAAGCCAAGTTGAATGCTTGGCTTTTTTTAAGGAAAATTAAATGAGAATTAAAGTTGGTTTAAAGTGTGAAGAATGTGGTGATATTAATTATAGTACCTATAAAAATAGTAAGAATACTACTGAAAAATTAGAATTAAAAAAATATTGCCCAAGATTAAAAAAACACACACTTCATAAAGAAGTTAAGTTAAAAAGTTAAGCTTGTGCCTTAGGGCAATAGCTCTAACGGTAGAGCGCCGGATTCCAAATCCGATGGTTGGGGGTTCGAATCCCTCTTGCCCTGCCATAATTAAGGTTTAAATAAATGGAAAAATTAATAACTTATTTTAAATTATCAAAAGCCGAATTAAGGAAAGTAATTTTTCCTTTGAAAGAACAGGTAAGAAATGCTTATATTACAGTTTTTGTAGTTGTTGCGGTAGTTTCTTTGTTTTTGGCGTTAGTGGATTGGATTATGTCCTCTATTGTTTCTGCGATTGTATAAGGAGAACAAATGAGTACTCATAAATGGTATGCAATTCAGACTTATGCTGGTAGTGAAATGGCAGTTAAAAGAGCCATTGAAAATTTAGCAAAAGATAACGGAATTGAAGAGCAACTTAAAGAAATTGTTGTTCCAACTGAAGATGTTATTGAATTTAAGAATGGAAAAGAAAAGATTAGTGAAAGAAGTTTATATTCAGGATATGTTTTTGCACTTCTTGATTTAAATACAGAACTTTGGCATCGCATTCAATCTCTTCCAAAAGTTGGTCGTTTTATTGGAGAATCCAAAAAACCAACCCCTTTAACGGAAAAAGATATTAATTTGATTTTGGAAAAAGTTCACAATCGTGCAGCGCCTAAACCAAAGATTTCTTTTGAAGAAGGGGAAAATGTAAGAATTATAGAAGGGCCATTTGCAAATTTTACTGCAATTGTGGAAGAATATGATATGGTTCGTGGTTTATTAAAGCTTAATGTTTCTATTTTTGGACGCTCAACTCCAGTGGAGATCTTATATTCTCAAGTTGAGAAAATAATTTAATTTATATCAAGTAAGGAGATTTGTTATGGCTAAAAAAGTCGTAGGCGAAATTAAATTGCAAATTGCTGCCACAAAAGCAAACCCATCACCACCTGTTGGTCCTGCTTTAGGTCAGCAAGGCGTTAATATTATGGAGTTTTGTAAGGCTTTTAATGAAAGAACAAAAGATATGGCAGGTTTTAATATCCCTGTCGTTATCACTGTTTATGCAGATAAAAGTTTTACTTTTATTACAAAACAACCACCAGCTACTGATTTAATTAAAAAAGCAGCTGGAATTTCTAAGGGTACAGATAATCCACTTAAAAATAAAGTGGGTAAATTAACTCGTGCTCAGGTTTTAGAAATAGTGGATAAGAAAATTGCAGATTTAAACACTAAAGATAGGGATCAAGCAGCAAAAATTATTGCTGGTTCAGCTCGTTCTATGGGTGTTGAAATTGTAGATTAATCCTTTCACCGCCAAGGTAAAAGGCGGTAGCACTTTAAAATGCGGAGAAAATAAATGGCTAAAATAGCAAAAAGATTAAAAGAATTGTCACAAAAAATCGATTCAAAT
This sequence comes from Campylobacter jejuni subsp. jejuni 414, assembly GCA_000163995.1. Lineage (GTDB taxonomy): Bacteria > Campylobacterota > Campylobacteria > Campylobacterales > Campylobacteraceae > Campylobacter_D > Campylobacter_D jejuni_A. The sequence continues at coordinate 376,236 of CM000855.1, forward strand.
AAAGAATATGCTTTAAGTGATGCAATTGATATGGTAAAGACTTTAAAGTCTGCCAAATTTGATGAAACTGTAGAAATTGCTTTAAAGCTTAATGTTGATCCAAGACATGCAGATCAAATGGTGAGGGGATCTGTTGTTTTACCTGCTGGAACAGGTAAAAAAGTTCGTGTTGCTGTAATTGCAAAAGATGCAAAAGCTGATGAAGCAAAAAATGCAGGTGCAGATATTGTAGGTAGCGATGATTTGGTAGAAGAAATTCAAAAAGGCAATATGAATTTTGATGTTTTGATTGCTACTCCAAATTTAATGGGACTTGTAGGTAAAGTAGGTAGGATTTTAGGACCAAAAGGTTTAATGCCAAATCCTAAAACAGGAACAGTTACTATGGATGTTGCTCAAGCTGTTAATAATGCAAAAAGCGGTCAGGTAAATTTCCGTGTTGATAAACAAGGAAATATCCATGCAGGTCTTGGTAAAGTAAGTTTTTCCAAAGAGCAATTATGGGATAATATTAGCGCTTTTGTAAAAGCAATTAACAAACATAAACCTGCTGCAGCCAAAGGTAGATATATTAAGAATGCAGCTTTATCTTTGACGATGAGTCCTTCTGTAAAACTTGAAACACAAGAATTGCTTGATATGAAATAAGAGTTGTTTACTGGCAACTCTTATGTTTTAAAATAAACATTTGAAAAAATTTTTAATTTTTTGAAATGTTTATTTTAGATTGAAGATAGTCGAGGCGTTAAGCTTAATCGGATTTTCCGCTCTACTTGAAATCTCAATCGGAAAGGAGAAAATGTGACTAGAAGCGAAAAAGTTGAGATTATTGCTAAACTTGAAGAAGGTTTTAAAGCTAGTGAAGCTATTGTAGTTTGTAATTACAGAGGTCTTAGTACAAAAAAACTTGAAGAGCTTAGAAATAACGCAAGAGAGAATAATGTAAAAGTTCAAATTGTTAAAAATACTTTGGCTAACATTGCTCTTAGTAATTCCGGTAAAACAGGTCTAGTTCTTAAAGATACAAATATTTATCTTTGGGGCGAAGATCAACTTAGCGTTTCAAAAGTAGCTGCTAAATTTGAAGAAAATAATGATAAATTTGAAATCAAAACAGCTCATATTGAAGGCGAAGTTGCAGATGTTGCCAAGGTTAAAGCTCTAGCTAAAATGCCTTCACGCAACGAGTTGCTTGCTATGCTTTTGCAAGTTTGGAATGCGCCAATTACCAATTTCACAATAGGTTTAAATGCGCTTAAAAATAAAAAAGAATCTGAATAAAACAAAATAAAGGATAAAAAATGAAAATCTCTAAAGAAGATGTATTAGAATATATTTCAAATCTAAGTGTTCTTGAATTATCAGAACTTGTAAAAGAATTCGAAGAAAAATTTGGTGTATCTGCTGCTCCTGTAATGGTAGCTGGTGGCGCTGCGGCTGGTGGCGCTGCGGCAGCTGCTGAAGAAAAAACTGAATTTGATGTTGTTTTAACTGATGGCGGTGCTAAAAAGATCGAAGTTATTAAAATTGTTCGTGCTCTTACAGGTCTTGGTCTTAAAGAAGCAAAAGATGCAGTTGAGCAAACTCCTTCAACTCTAAAAGAAGGTGTAGCTAAAGCTGAAGCTGAGGAAGTTAAAAAACAACTTGAAGAAGCTGGCGCTAAAGTAGAACTTAAGTAATTTAAGCTTTAAAGTTTGAGGAAGATTTGCTAAGGCAAGTCTTCTTTTTTTATTTTTACCTAATTTTTAGGTCTTCTTTTTTAAATTTACAAAATTTACCATGAGGTATGTGCGATATGTTAGATAATAAATTAGGAAATCGTTTAAGAGTAGACTTCTCAAACATTTCAAAACAAATAGAAATCCCAAATCTTCTACAATTACAAAAAAAGAGTTTTGATTATTTTTTAAATCTTGATAATGGTGAAAGTGGTATAGAAAAAGTTTTTAAATCAATTTTTCCTATTCACGATCCGCAAAATAGATTGAGTCTTGAATATGTTAGCAGCGAAATAGGCAAACCAAAATACACCATTCGCGAATGTATGGAAAGAGGTTTAACTTATTCTGTAAATTTGAAAATGAAAATCCGTCTTACTCTGCATGAAAAAGATGAAAAAACAGGGGAAAAAGTTGGCGTAAAAGATATTAAAGAGCAAGAAATTTACATCCGTGAAATTCCTTTAATGACTGATCGTGTATCTTTTATCATTAATGGGGTTGAGAGAGTGGTTGTAAATCAACTGCATAGAAGTCCTGGTGTTATCTTCAAAGAAGAAGAAAGTTCAACGGTTGCAAATAAACTTGTTTATACAGCACAAATCATTCCTGATCGTGGTTCTTGGCTGTATTTTGAATATGATGCTAAAGATGTTTTATATGTGAGAATTAATAAGCGTAGAAAAACTCCTGTAACTATGCTTTTTAGAGCCTTAGGTTATAAAAAACAAGATATTATTAAATTATTTTACCCTATCCAGACTATACATGTAAAAAAGGATAAATTTTTAACAGAATTTAATCCAAATGATTTTATGGATAGAATAGAATACGATATTAAAGATGAAAAAGGTAAAATTGTTCATCAAGCTGGAAAAAGACTCACAAAGAAAAAAGCTGAGCAGCTTATCAAAGATGGTTTAAAATGGATAGAATATCCTGTAGAGATTTTATTAAATCGTTATTTGGCAAATCCTATTATCGATAAAGAAAGTGGAGAGGTTTTATTTGATTCTTTGACTTTATTGGATGAGAGTAAGCTTGCCAAGATTAAAGAGCAAAAAAGTTTTGATATAGCAAATGACTTGGCTAATGGTGTTGATGCTGCGATTATTAACTCTTTTGCACAAGATGGTGAAACTTTAAAACTTCTTAAACAAAGTGAAAATATTGATGATGAAAATGATTTAGCTGCGATTAGAATTTATAAGGTTATGCGTCCAGGTGAACCTGTGGTAAAAGATGCAGCAAAAGCTTTTGTAAATGATTTATTTTTTAACCCTGAAAGATACGATCTTACTAAAGTAGGTCGCATGAAAATGAATCATAAATTAGGTCTTGAAGTACCTGAGTATGTTACTGTTTTAACCAATGAAGATATTATTAAAACTGCAAAATATTTAATTAAAGTAAAAAACGGAAAAGGACATATTGATGATAGAGATCATCTAGGAAATCGTCGTATCCGTTCTATAGGTGAACTTCTAGCCAATGAACTTCATTTAGGTCTTGCAAAAATGCAAAAGGCTATTAGAGATAAATTTACTTCTTTAAATGCAGATCTAGATAAGGTAATGCCTTATGATTTAATCAATCCTAAAATGATTACCACAACTATACTTGAATTTTTTACAGGCGGTCAACTTTCACAATTCATGGATCAAACCAATCCTTTAAGTGAGGTTACTCATAAGCGTCGTTTATCGGCTCTTGGCGAAGGTGGACTTGTAAAAGAAAGAGCAGGCTTTGAAGTACGTGATGTTCATGCAACACATTATGGTAGAATTTGTCCTGTTGAAACTCCAGAGGGTCAAAATATCGGCTTGATTAATACTCTTTCTACTTATGCGAAAGTAAATGAACTTGGTTTTGTTGAAGCACCTTATAGAAAAGTTGAAAATGGCAAAGTAACTAATGAAGTAGTTTACCTTACGGCAACACAAGAAGAGGGTTTATTTATTGCTCCAGCTTCAACTAAGATTGATGCTAAAGGCAATATAGTAGAAGAATTTGTTGAAGCTAGACAAGATGGCGAAACTATACTTGCAAGACGCGAAGAAGTGCAATTAATCGACCTTTGTTCAGGTATGGTTGTTGGGGTTGCAGCTTCTTTGATTCCGTTTTTAGAACATGATGATGCAAATAGGGCACTAATGGGCTCAAACATGCAGCGTCAAGCTGTACCCCTTCTTACCGCTTCAGCTCCTATAGTGGGAACAGGTATGGAACAAATTATTGCACGAGATGCTTGGGAAGCTGTTAAAGCAAAGCGTGGAGGCGTAGTTGAGAAAGTGGATAATAAAAGCATTTTCATTTTAGGTGAAGATGACAAGGGTTCATTTATCGATCATTATACTATGGAGAAAAATTTAAGAACTAATCAAAATACAAATTATATTCAACACCCTATTGTTAAAAAAGGTGATGTGGTAAAAGCAGGACAAATTATCGCAGATGGTTCCTCTATGGATCAAGGTGAGCTTGCTATAGGTAAAAATGCTTTGATTGCTTTTATGCCTTGGAATGGTTATAATTATGAGGATGCTATCGTTGTAAGCGAAAGAATTATTCGTGAGGATACTTTTACAAGCGTGCATATTTATGAAAAAGAAATTGAAGCTAGAGAATTAAAAGACGGTATTGAAGAAATTACCAAAGATATTCCAAATGTAAAAGAAGAAGATGTTGCTCATCTTGATGAGAGTGGTATAGCAAAAATTGGTACTCACATCAAGCCAGGCATGATTTTAGTAGGTAAGGTTTCTCCAAAAGGTGAAGTTAAACCAACTCCAGAAGAAAGACTTTTAAGGGCGATTTTTGGAGAAAAAGCAGGGCATGTTGTAAATAAATCTCTTTATGCAACCGCTTCTTTGGAAGGTGTGGTAGTTGATGTTAAAATTTTCACCAAAAAAGGTTACGAGAAAGATGATCGTGCAATAAAATCTTATGATAAAGAAAAAATGGCTTTGGAAAAAGAGCATCATGATAGACTTTTGATGATAGATAGAGAAGAAATGCTTCGTGTTTGTTCTCTTCTTTCTAAAGCTCCTTTAAATAGCGATCAAAAAATTGGGGATAAGAATTATAAAAAAGGACAAACTGCAGATACAAGTGAGCTTGAAAAAATTAATCGTTTTACTTTAACAACTTTAATTAAAGCTTATTCTAAAGAGATTCAAAAAGAATATGATAATTTGAAAAATCATTTCCAAAACGAGAAGAAAAAGTTAAAAGCAGAGCATGATGAAAAGCTTGAAATTTTAGAAAAAGATGATATTTTACCAAGTGGAGTGATTAAGCTTGTTAAAGTTTATATAGCTACAAAAAGAAAACTCAAAGTTGGTGATAAAATGGCAGGACGTCATGGAAATAAAGGTATAGTTTCAACTATAGTTCCTGAAGTGGACATGCCTTATTTGCCAAATGGTAAAAGTGTAGATATCGCGCTTAATCCACTGGGCGTTCCAAGTCGGATGAATATAGGGCAAATTTTAGAAAGTCATTTGGGTTTAATCGGACTTAGACTCGGAGATCAAATTCAAGAAATTTTTAACAGAAAGCAAAAAGATTTCATTAAGGAATTAAGAATAAAAATGCTCGAAATTTGTTCTATTCCAAGACTTTCAAGTGAAAAAGAATTTATCAAAAGCTTAAGTGATGAAGAGCTTTTAAATTATGCTAGAGATTGGAGCAAGGGGGTTAAATTTGCAACTCCTGTCTTTGAAGGTGTAAATATAGAAGAATTTAGCAAGCTTTTTGAAATGGCTAAGATAGATATGGATGGTAAAACAGAGCTTTATGATGGACGTACGGGTGAAAAAATCGCAGAACGCGTACATGTAGGGTGTATGTATATGTTAAAACTCCACCACTTAGTTGATGAAAAAGTTCATGCAAGAAGCACGGGGCCTTATAGTCTAATTACTCAACAACCTGTAGGTGGTAAAGCACTTTTTGGTGGTCAAAGATTTGGAGAAATGGAAGTTTGGGCGCTTGAAGCTTATGGAGCAGCTCATACTTTAAGAGAAATGTTAACCATAAAATCAGATGATGTAGAAGGTAGATTTAGTGCTTATAAAGCATTGACAAAAGGTGAAAATGTTCCAGCAACAGGAATTCCTGAAACATTTTTTGTATTAACCAATGAGCTTAAGTCTCTTGCTTTAGATGTTGAGATTTTTGATAAGGATGAAGATAATGAGTAAATTTAAAGTAATAGAAATTAAAGAGGATACAAGACCTAGAGATTTTGAAGCATTTCAACTTAGACTCGCAAGTCCTGAAAAAATCAAATCATGGTCTTATGGAGAAGTAAAAAAACCAGAAACTATTAATTATAGAACTTTAAAGCCTGAAAGAGATGGGCTTTTTTGTGCAAAGATTTTTGGGCCTATAAGAGATTATGAGTGTCTTTGTGGTAAATACAAAAAAATGCGTTTTAAAGGCGTTAAGTGTGAAAAATGTGGTGTTGAGGTAGCTAATTCAAAAGTGCGTCGTTCTAGAATGGGGCACATTGAGCTTGTAACTCCTGTGGCTCACATTTGGTATGTAAATTCTCTTCCAAGTCGTATAGGAACACTTTTAGGTGTTAAGATGAAAGATCTTGAGCGCGTGCTTTATTATGAAGCTTATATTGTTGAAAATCCAGGTGATGCTTTTTATGATAATGAAAGCACTAAAAAAGTAGAGCATTGCGATGTTTTAAATGAAGAGCAATATCAAAATTTAATGCAACGCTATGAAAATAGTGGCTTTAAAGCAAGAATGGGTGGTGAAGTTGTTCGTGATTTGCTTGCAAATTTAGATCTTGTAGCACTTTTAAATCAGCTTAAAGAAGAAATGGCAGCTACAAATTCAGAGGCCAAGAAAAAAACTATTATTAAACGTTTAAAAGTTGTAGAAAATTTTTTAAATTCAAATTTAAATGCCAATACCGATAATGATGAAGCAGTGCCAAATCGCCCTGAATGGATGATGATTACAAATCTTCCAGTTTTACCACCCGATTTACGTCCTTTAGTAGCTTTAGATGGTGGAAAATTTGCGGTTTCTGATGTTAATGATTTGTATCGCCGTGTTATTAACAGAAATACACGTCTTAAAAAACTTATGGAGCTTGATGCACCTGAAATCATTATAAGAAATGAAAAAAGAATGCTTCAAGAAGCTGTTGATGCACTTTTTGATAATGGTCGCCGTGCTAATGCTGTAAAAGGGGCAAATAAGCGTCCATTAAAATCTCTAAGTGAAATCATCAAAGGTAAACAAGGGCGTTTTAGGCAAAATTTGCTTGGTAAAAGGGTGGATTTCTCAGGTCGTAGTGTTATCGTTGTAGGTCCAAAACTTAGAATGGATCAATGTGGTTTGCCTAAAAAAATGGCCTTAGAGCTTTTTAAACCACATCTTTTGGCTAAGCTTGAAGAAAAAGGTTATGCAACCACAGTGAAGCAAGCTAAAAAAATGATAGAAAACAAAACCAATGAAGTTTGGGAATGTTTAGAAGAGGTGGTAAAAGGACATCCTGTTATGCTAAACCGTGCACCTACTTTACATAAGCTTTCTATACAAGCTTTTCATCCTGTTTTAGTAGAAGGTAAAGCTATACAACTTCATCCTTTAGTTTGTGCGGCATTTAATGCGGACTTTGATGGGGATCAAATGGCGGTGCATGTACCACTTTCTCAAGAAGCCATCGCAGAATGTAAAGTACTTATGCTTTCTTCAATGAATATTCTTTTACCAGCAAGCGGTAAATCTGTAACTGTCCCATCTCAAGATATGGTTTTAGGGATTTATTATCTTTCATTAGAAAAAGCAGGTGCTAAAGGTTCGCATAAAATTTGCACCGGTATTGATGAAGTGATGATGGCGCTTGAAAGCAAGTGCTTAGATATTCACGCTAGTATACAAACTATGGTAGATGGCAGGAAGATTACCACTACGGCAGGAAGATTGATTATCAAATCCATCTTACCTGATTTTGTGCCTGAAAACAGTTGGAATAAAGTCTTAAAGAAAAAAGATATCGCTGCACTTGTAGATTATGTTTATAAACAAGGTGGCTTAGAGATTACGGCAAGTTTCTTAGATAGACTTAAAAACTTAGGTTTTGAGTATGCAACTAAAGCAGGTATTTCAATTTCGATTGCAGATATTATTGTTCCTAATGATAAGCAAAAAGCTATTGATGAAGCAAAAAAACAAGTAAGAGAAATTCAAAATTCTTATAATCTTGGTTTGATTACTTCAGGAGAAAGATATAATAAAATTATTGATATTTGGAAAAGTACAAACAATGTCCTTTCAAAAGAGATGATGAAACTTATAGAAAAAGACAAAGAAGGCTTTAATTCTATTTATATGATGGCAGATTCAGGTGCTAGAGGTAGTGCAGCTCAAATTTCTCAACTTGCTGCGATGAGAGGGCTTATGACTAAACCTGATGGATCTATTGTTGAAACGCCTATTATTTCGAATTTCCGTGAGGGGTTAAATGTTCTTGAGTATTTTATTTCAACTCATGGTGCTAGAAAAGGTCTTGCAGATACTGCTCTTAAAACAGCAAATGCAGGTTATTTAACAAGAAAACTTATTGATGTAGCACAAAATGTAAAAATTACTATTGAAGATTGCGAAACACATGAGGGTGTTGAGATCAATGAAATCACTGCAGATAGTTCTATCATAGAAACTTTAGAAGAAAGAATTTTAGGTAGGGTTTTAGCTGAAGATGTGATTGATCCTATTACAAATTCTGTACTTTTTGCAGAAGGTACTTTAATGGATGAGGAAAAAGCAAAAATTCTTGGTGAAAGTGGTATAAAAAGCGTAAATATCCGTACTCCTATCACTTGTAAAGCTAAAAAAGGAATTTGTGCGAAATGTTATGGTATTAATCTTGGTGAAGGTAAGTTAGTAAAACCAGGTGAGGCAGTAGGAATTATCTCTGCGCAATCTATCGGCGAGCCAGGAACGCAGCTAACCCTAAGAACTTTCCATAGTGGTGGAACAGCAACTACGGATTTACAAGATAGACAAGTTAGTGCGCAAAAAGAAGGTTTTATAAGATTTTACAATCTTAAAACCTATAAAAACAAAGAAGGTAAAAATATCGTAGCCAATCGCAGAAATGCAGCGATTTTACTTGTAGAACCAAAAATCAAAGCTCCGTTTAAAGGTGTGATCAATATAGAAAATATTCATGAAGATGCGATTGTTTCTATTAAAGATAAAAAACAAGAAGTAAAATACATACTAAGAAAATACGATCTTGCTAAACCAAATGAATTAGCTGGTGTGAGTGGAAGTATAGATGGAAAACTTTATCTACCATACCAAAGTGGTATGCAAGTAGATGGAAATGAAAGTATTGTAGAGGTGATTAAGGAAGGTTGGAATGTTCCAAATCGTATTCCTTTTGCGAGTGAAATTTTAGTAGAAGATGGTGAGCCTGTAGTCCAAAATATCAAAGCAGGGGAAAAGGGAATACTTAAATTTTATATCCTTAAAGGCGATGGCTTAGATAGAGTAAAAAGTGTTAAAAAAGGTGATATCGTTAAGGAAAAAGGTTTCTTTGTGGTGATTGCTGATGAAAATGATAGAGAAGCAAAAAGACATTATATTCCAAGAGAATCTAAGATAGAATTTAACGATAGTGAAAAAATTGATGATGCAAATACTATCATTGCAAGTGCGCCTAAAAAAGAAAAAAAAGTGATTGCAGAATGGGATGCTTATAACAATACTATTATTGCAGAAATTGATGGGGTGGTAAGTTTTGAAGACATTGAAGCAGGTTATAGTGCTGATGAACAAATCGATGAAGCTACAGGTAAGCGTTCTTTGGTGATTAATGAGTATTTACCAAGTGGAGTTAGACCGACTTTGGTAATCGCGGGAAAAGGTGATAAAGCAGTGCGTTATCAATTAGAGCCAAAAACCGTTATTTTTGTTCATGATGGAGATAAAATTTCTCAAGCAGATATTTTAGCAAAAACTCCAAAAGCTGCGGCAAAATCAAAAGATATTACAGGTGGTCTTCCAAGAGTTTCTGAACTTTTTGAAGCAAGAAAACCAAAAAATGCTGCCGTGATTGCAGAAATTGATGGCGTGGTTCGTTTTGATAAGCCTTTGCGTTCTAAAGAAAGGATTATTATTCAAGCAGAAGATGGTACAAGTGCAGAATATTTAATTGACAAATCAAAACACATTCAAGTAAGAGATGGTGAGTTTATTCATGCAGGTGAAAAACTTACAGACGGTGTTGTTTCAAGCCATGATGTGCTTAAAATTTTGGGCGAAAAAGCCTTGCATTATTATTTGATTTTTGAAATTCAACAAGTTTATCGTGGGCAAGGTGTTGTGATTTCAGATAAGCATATAGAAGTTATTGTTTCTCAGATGCTAAGACAAGTAAAAGTTGTAGATAGTGGATATACGAAATTTATCGAAGGTGATTTGGTTTCAAGACGTAAATTCCGTGAAGAAAATGAAAGAATCATTAGAATGGGTGGAGAGCCAGCTATTGCTGAACCTGTGCTTTTAGGGGTAACAAGAGCAGCAATTGGAAGTGATAGTGTAATTTCTGCGGCTTCATTCCAAGAAACCACTAAAGTTCTAACCGAAGCAAGTATTGCAGGTAAATTTGACTACTTAGAAGATCTAAAAGAAAATGTTATTTTAGGTAGAATGATTCCTGTTGGAACAGGGCTTTATGGCGAACAAAATTTAAAACTTAAAGAACAAGAATAATTTTTTATTTCATAGCCCTTTTTAGGGTTATGTTTCTTTATTTAAATCTTTTTAACTAAAGTATAAGCAAAATTTAGATATTATCCAAAGTTTATTACATTTTCAAAGAAAGGAATTTATTGTGCCAACCATAAATCAATTGGTAAGAAAAGAGCGCAAAAAAGTTTTAGAAAAATCTAAATCTCCAGCGCTTAAAAATTGCCCACAAAGAAGGGGAGTTTGCACTAGGGTTTATACAACAACCCCTAAAAAACCAAACTCAGCATTAAGAAAAGTTGCCAAAGTAAGACTTACTAGTGGCTTTGAAGTGATCAGCTATATTGGCGGTGAAGGTCATAACTTACAAGAACACAGCATTGTTTTAGTGCGTGGTGGTAGGGTAAAAGACTTACCAGGGGTTAAATATCACATTGTTCGTGGTGCTCTTGATACAGCAGGTGTTGCAAAAAGAACAGTTTCTCGTTCTAAGTATGGTGCTAAACGTCCTAAAGCAGGTGCTGCAAAATAATCATTCATACAGACAAATCCGTTAGATTTGATTTTGTTTGAGTAAAATTTAAAATTTGAAGGAAAAATAATGAGAAGAAGAAAAGCTCCGGTAAGAGAAGTCTTGCCTGATCCGATTTATGGTAATAAAGTAATCACAAAATTCATTAATTCTTTAATGTATGATGGCAAAAAAAGCACAGCTACGACTATTATGTATGGTGCTTTAGAGGCTATTGATAAAAAAGGTGGTGAGAAAAAAGGTATTGATATTTTTAATGATGCGATTGAAAACATTAAACCTTTACTAGAAGTAAAATCTCGTCGTGTAGGTGGTGCCACTTATCAAGTTCCAGTAGAAGTTCGTCCTGCTAGGCAACAAGCTTTAGCGATTCGTTGGATTATTTCTTTTGCAAGAAAAAGAAGTGAAAGAACTATGATAGATAAACTTGCAGCTGAGCTTTTAGATGCTGCTAATAGTAAAGGCGCTTCATTTAAAAAGAAAGAAGATACTTACAAAATGGCTGAAGCAAATAAAGCATTTGCTCACTATCGTTGGTAAGAAGGAGTGTGTATGTCAAGAAATACTCCTTTAAAAAAAGTTAGAAATATCGGTATTGCTGCTCACATTGATGCGGGTAAAACGACTACATCTGAAAGAATTCTTTTCTTTACAGGTATGAGTCACAAGATAGGCGAAGTTCATGATGGTGCTGCAACTATGGACTGGATGGAGCAAGAAAAAGAGCGTGGAATCACCATCACTTCTGCGGCTACAACTTGTTTTTGGAAAGATCATCAAATTAATCTTATCGACACTCCAGGCCACGTGGATTTTACAATCGAAGTTGAAAGATCTATGCGTGTTCTTGATGGTGCTGTTGCAGTATTTTGTTCAGTGGGCGGGGTGCAACCTCAAAGTGAAACTGTTTGGAGACAAGCAAACAAATATGGTGTTCCAAGAATAGTATTTGTAAATAAAATGGATAGAATTGGTGCAAATTTCTACAATGTAGAAGATCAAATTCGCAACCGTTTAAAAGCTAATCCAGTTCCACTTCAAATTCCAATCGGTGCTGAAGATAATTTCAAAGGTGTGATTGATCTTGTAACAATGAAAGCCTTAGTTTGGGAAGATGATACGAAACCAACTGATTATGTAGAAAAAGAAATTCCAGCTGAACTTAAAGAAAAAGCAGAAGAATATCGTACTAAAATGATAGAAGCAGTTTCTGAAACTTCAGATGAATTGATGGAAAAATATTTAGGTGGAGAAGAATTAAGTCTTGAAGAGATTAAGACAGGGATTAAAGCAGGATGTTTAAGCCTTTCTATCGTTCCTATGCTTTGTGGTACAGCGTTTAAAAATAAAGGAGTTCAACCTTTACTTGATGCTGTTGTGGCTTATTTGCCAGCTCCTGATGAAGTGGCAAATATCAAGGGTGAATATGAAGATGGGACAGAAGTTTCTGTAAAATCAACCGATGATGGTGAGTTTGCAGGCCTTGCATTTAAAATCATGACTGATCCGTTTGTAGGACAGCTTACTTTCGTGCGTGTTTATCGTGGTTGTTTAGAGAGCGGTTCTTATGCTTATAACTCAACTAAAGATAAGAAAGAAAGAATCGGTCGTTTATTAAAAATGCACTCTAATAAAAGAGAAGAGATTAAAGTGCTTTACGCAGGTGAAATCGGTGCTGTTGTAGGACTTAAAGACACTTTAACAGGAGATACTCTTGCAAGCGAAAAAGATAAAGTAATCCTTGAAAGAATGGATTTTCCAGACCCGGTTATTTCTGTTGCAGTTGAACCAAAAACTAAAGCAGATCAAGAAAAAATGTCTATTGCTTTAAATAAATTAGCACAAGAAGATCCAAGTTTTAGAGTTTCTACAGATGAAGAAAGCGGTCAAACAATCATTTCAGGTATGGGTGAGTTACACCTTGAAATTATTGTTGATAGAATGCTTCGCGAATTTAAAGTTGAAGCCGAAGTAGGTCAACCACAAGTTGCTTACCGTGAAACTATCAGAAAAACTGTTGAACAAGAATACAAATACGCTAAACAATCAGGTGGTCGTGGTCAGTACGGACATGTATTCTTACGCCTTGAGCCACTTGAGCCAGGTAGTGGATACGAGTTTGTTAATGATATTAAAGGCGGGGTAATTCCAAAAGAATACATTCCTGCAGTTGACAAAGGTGTTCAAGAGGCATTACAAAATGGTGTTTTAGCAGGTTATCCTGTAGAAGATGTTAAAGTAACTGTTTATGATGGAAGTTATCACGAAGTGGATTCATCTGAAATGGCATTTAAACTTGCTGCTTCTATGGGCTTTAAAGAAGGTGCTAGAAAAGCAGGCGCTGTAATTCTTGAACCTATGATGAAAGTTGAAGTTGAAACTCCTGAAGATTACATGGGTGATGTTATTGGCGATCTTAACAAACGCCGTGGTCAAGTAAATAGTATGGATGAGCGTGGTGGAAATAAAATCATTACAGCATTTTGTCCTTTGGCTGAGATGTTTGGTTATTCAACCGATCTTAGAAGTCAAACTCAAGGTCGTGCAACTTATTCTATGGAATTTGATCATTATGATGAAGTTCCTAAAAATGTTGCTGACGAAATTATCAAAAAAAGAAACGGTTAAATTTTAGCGGGATTTTTCCCGCTTTCTGTCCTCGTAGCTCAGCAGGATAGAGCGCAAAATTCCTAATTTTGAGGTCGTGAGTTCGAATCTCTCCGTGGACACCATTTTATGAGGTGTTATTATGATAAAAATTGTTTTTTTTATAACTTTTGTAATTTCTTTTTTAATAGCGGAAAGCCCGATAAAATTTAAAGAAGACGATAATACAACAAAAGAACAAAATATGTTTAAAGAGCAATCTCCAAAACGCATTAAAATTCCAACTCATTAAGATATATGTCAGATTTGATTACACTAGCACAATTATCCCAAGGATATCGTTATAATAGTGATTCTTTGATTTTGGCTGATTTTGTTTTAAAACAAGGTATTAAAGGCGCTGTTTTTGATGTAGGTGCGGGTTGTGGTATTATAGGTATTTTGCTTAAAAAAAATATCACAAATTTAAGTTTATCTTTGATTGATATTCAAAAAGAAAATATAGAATTGATTGAAAAAAATTTAAAAGCCAACCAAATACAAGCTGATATTTTTCACGGTGATTTTAATGAGTTTCAAAGCGTGCAAAAATTTGATTTTATAGTTTGTAATCCCCCATTTTATAGACAAGGAGCTTATAAGAGCGAAGATTGGCATAAAAATATGAGTAAATTTCAAGAATTTTTACCCTTGGATAGCTTTTTAACTAAAGCAAATTCCATACTCAAACCAAATGGCACTTTGTATTTTTGCTATGAAGCTTTAGTCTTAGATGAAATTTGTTTTATTTTAAAAGATATGAAAATGAAAATAATAAAGCTTTGTTTTGTGCATACGTATCAAAACAAAAAAGCAAGGCTTGTTTTGATACAGGTAAAAAAAGGTGTAAAATCACCTTGTGAGATTTTACCCCCTTTTGTTGTATATGAAAATGAAATTTTAAGCAAACAAATGCAAGAAATTCACTTAAGATTTAGGTTAAAAAGTTATGATATTTGATAAAAATTTTTCTTATGCTTTTGATGAAAATGCTTGTGAGAAATGCGGCGGAAAGTGTTGCATTGGAGAAAGTGGTAATATTTTTGCGAGTAAGGAAGAGTTGGAAGCGTTAAGAAAGCATTTAAATGTAGAAAGTAAAGAATTTACTGAAAAATACTTGAAAAAAGTGGGCTTTAGAATGAGTTTTAGAGAAGTTAAATTTGAAGATGGTTTTGCTTGCATTTTTTTTGATACTCAAAGAAGAAATTGTAGCATCTACGATTTTCGTCCAAAACAGTGTAGAACTTTTCCATTTTGGGAGTATTTTAAAACACATCAAAAGGAATTAGAAAAAGAATGTATAGGAATTTGTTATTTGTCTTAGTGGCCTTTTTTTTGGTGGCTTGTGGAAGTTCAAAAATCAATGTTGTTTATCCTGATTATAAAAAATATAAAAGCAATGATTTTGATTTAAGGGTAATGAAGGCTTATAATTATGAGTATTATAAACAATACAAAGAAGCCAGAGATGAATTTTTAAGCCTTTATCAAGATTATAATAATAGTAATTTTTTAGAAAATGCATTTTTGCTTACTTTGGCAAATAATCTTGATAAACAAGCAGAGTTGAATGATTTAGTAAAGCCTTACTTAAATGAAAATGACAATCTTAAGCGACTTAGCACTCTTTATTCTTTAAATTCAAATGATATCAACAATGCTCAAAAACTCATGAAAGGACTTTTAGCAAAAAAAGATAGCGATCCTAGAAATTTAGAGCTTTACGGTGATATTTTAGTTAAAAAAAATGATTTAAAAAATGCTACAAAATACTATAGATCCGCTTATAATCAAGTGCAAAATGAAGAAATTTTGTTTAAACTTATAGGAATTTATGTGATTTTAAACGATACTTTAAATATTAAAAATGTTTTAGAATTTTCAAGAAAAACTAATGGTTGCACTCTCAAAACTTGCGTCTTGCTTGCTAAAATTTATTTTGATGAAAAAAATATAGAAGCTTTAAAAAGCGTATATAAAGAGCTTTATCAGCTTACTAAGAATAAAAGTTTTGCGTTGGCTTTAGTCGAACTTTTAAATTCTCAAGGCAAAGCAGAAGAGGCTTTAAAAGTTTCTTTACAATATGATTTAGATGATGATATCAAATTTGCTTTGTATCAAAATTTAAAACGCTTTGATGATGCTAAGAAAATGAGTTTAGCTCTTTATGATAAAACAAAAAATAAAGAATATCTTTTACGGGCAGCAGTTTTTGAATTTGAAGCTGCAAACGAAGTTAAAAAAATTACTCCAAAAGTGATTGATTCTGTGAAAGAAAAATTTGAACAAGGTATTGATAAAGATAGCAATGCTTTGTATTTAAACTACTATGGATATTTGCTTATAAATTATGATTTAGATGTTAAAAAAGGTATGAATTTGGTTAAGCTTGCTTTAGAAAAAGATCCACAGAATTTGTATTATTTGGATTCTTTGGCTTGGGGATATTATAAATTAGGTGATTGTAATCAAGCATGGGAAATTTTAAAACAAACATTAAAAGATAAAGAATTTGCAAATTCTAATGAGAGTAAAGCACATATAAAAGCGATAAAGGCGTGTATAAAACCATGATATTAGATAAAATTTTTGAAAAAACAAAAGAAGATTTAAAAAAACGCAAAATAAAACTTCCCTATGATATGTTAGGGCGTTCTTTAGCTTCAAATCCTTTTTTTCCAAAAGATGTGATTAAGGCTTTAAAAAGAGTAGAAAAAGAAGTTAAAATCATAGCAGAAGTAAAAAAAGCAAGTCCTAGTAAAGGAGTTATTAGAGAAGACTTTGACCCTTTAAGTATCGCTTTAAATTATGAAAAAAACAAAGCTGTAGCGATTTCTGTTTTAACCGAGCCTCATTTTTTTAAAGGTTCTTTAGAATATTTAAGCCTTATACGCCGTTATACGCAAATTCCTTTGCTTAGAAAAGATTTTATCTTCGATGAATATCAAATTTTGGAAGCCTTAGTTTACGGGGCGGATTTTGTGCTTTTAATCGCTAAAATGCTAAGTATGAGAGAACTTAAAAGGTTGCTTGAGTTTGCAAGACATTTAGGACTTGAGGCTTTGGTTGAAATTCACGATAAAGAGGATTTGAGTAAGGCTATTTTTGCTGGAGCTGATATTATCGGTATTAACCACCGTAATTTAGAGGATTTTACTATGGATATGAGTTTGTGTGAAAAGCTTATTCCACAAATTCCAAATTCAAAAATTATCATTGCAGAAAGTGGTTTAGAAAATAAAGAATTTTTAGAGCATTTACAAAATTTAGGTGTTGATGCTTTTTTAATCGGTGAATATTTTATGCGTAAAGAAGATGAAGGAAAGGCTTTAAAAGCTTTGCTTTAAGGAGAGAAAATGCAGTATTTGTATGCACCATGGCGGAGTGAGTATTTTGAAAAAGAAAAAAGTATTTGTCCTTTTTGTGACTGCGCTAACAAGATCAAAAGTGACGAAGAATTAGGTGTGATTTTTAGAGCAAAGCATTGTTTTGGAGTGATGAACCGCTATCCTTACTCTGCAGGGCATTTTATGGTGATTCCTTATGTGCATGAAGAACATATAGAAAATTTAGCTGATGAAATTTGGCAAGAAATGAGCCATTTTGTGCGTTTAGGAGTGAAAATTTTAAAAGAGCAAATTCATGCAAGCGGGGTTAATATTGGTATGAATTTAAGTAAAGATGCAGGAGCTGGCATAGCTTTTCATTGTCATTATCATTTAGTGCCGCGTTGGGTAGGAGATACAAATTTTATTACAACCATAGGAGAAACTAGGGTTTGTGGCACTAATATAGAGCAAGTTTATCAAAAACTTGTTTTGGCTTTTAAAAATGCTAAGTGAAGTTGAATTTGCAGAATTTCAAAAAGAAAATTTTTCTCTTTTAATCGATGCAAGAAGCCCTAGAGAATTTTTGCATTCTCATTTGATAGGAGCTTTAAATTTTTATGCACTCAATGATAAAGAATATCAAGAAATAGGAACGATTTATAAAAAAAATCAAGCCTTAGCTAAAGCTTTGGGCGCAAGTTATATTTGTCAAAATACTGCTAAACATATACTAGAAATTACTAAAAATTTTCGTATAGGTGAGAAAATAGGGATTTATTGCTCTCGTGGGGGTTTGCGTTCGAAATCTATTGCAGTGATTTTAAGTGAACTTGGCTTTAGAGTAGTGCGTTTAAAAGGCGGATTTAAGGCTTATAGAAGTTTTGTAACACGGTATTTTGAAAATGAAATCAATTTAAATTTTTTCTTGCTTTGTGGCAATACAGGATGCGCTAAAACAGAGCTTTTAGAACAACTTCCACAAGCTATAAATTTGGAAAAAATGGCAAATCATTTAGGTTCATCTTTTGGTGATATTTTAGGAAAGCAACCTACACAAAAAGCTTTTGAAGCAGAACTTTTTCACAGTATGCAAATTTTAGAGAATTTTGCTTTTATAGAAAGTGAAAGTCGTAAAATAGGTGATATCATCCTACCTTTAAAATTTTATGAAAAGATGCAAAAAACTTTTAAAATTCATTGTTTTTGTTCTTTGGAAAATCGTGTAAAAAGAATACAAAAGATTTATCAAGAAAAAATGACTCCTTTGAAATTTCAGCAATGCGTACAAAAAATCAGCCCTTATATCAGCTTAAATTTGCGTCAAGATTTACTTCAAAGTTATGAGAAAAAAGAATGGCCGAGGCTTATTATTATGTTATTAGAATATTACGATAAAACTTATAAAAAGCCAAATAAAATCGATTTTGAGTTAAATACTGATGATATTTTAAAAGCTAAAGAAGAAATTTTAAGATATTTTAAGTTAAAAACTACATTTTAATTTAGCTTTTTTATCATTTTGAAAAAATTCTGCTAGTTTTCTTTAAAAAAATAAAAAAATCATAAATTTCTTTTTTATTTTTAAAAATATCATTTTTTGAATTCTTTAAGTTATATTGTTTTTTTATTTACCTAAATTTTATACAAAAGTAATATTTATTACATAAATCATTTTATTTATGGTTTACAACTGTTTTACAATAAAACAAGAAATTTTTATCCCAAGCTTGATTTAGCTAGAGGTTTTCTTGCTAAGGATGTGTGGATGAATTTATAAAATTTAAAATAAATTCTATAAATTCATCGCTATCGTTAGGACAACTTATCAAATCATAATCTTGTTTTGCTAAATGTTTATATTCCATACCTAATTCAAAAATCGTTTCAGAACAATCAATACAAAAAGAGATAGGATAAATCAAAGCTTTATTGTTTAAATTTGCTAAAATATCACTTGTATTTGGCTCAAGCCATTTTATAGGACCTAGTTTAGACTGATAAGCTAAGATAAATTCATCAAAATGATTTTTTAGTTTTTCTTTTAAAATTTCTACATGATCATTTACATGCTTCTCATATAAATCGCCCTTATCAATAATGCTTTGTGGCAAAGAATGAGCTGAAAAAATCAAAGTTTTAGCATCAAATTCGCTTTTTTTGGTCAAAATATGTGAAAATATCATTTGATTATAAAGCTCATTTTTATAAAAAATATCCATGATTTTTACTTTTGCTTTAATTTTTTGCTTTGAAATTTCACTTTGTAAAACTTTTAAAGATGAAGTTACTGTGGTGCAAGAATGGTGTGGATAAAGTGGAAAAAGTATGATTTTATCATTTTCATTTAAGGTATATTTTTGCAAAACTTCTTTGGCAAAAGGAGACACATAAAGATTTATAAAATCAAATTTAAAAGTATCTTGCTTTAAGTTAAGTTTATCACATAAGCTTTGAGTAAGCTCATTTAAAGGGGATTTTCCACCCATTTGTTTATAGTTTTCTTGCATGGCTTTGATACGAGTTTTTGTTATGATCCATGCTATAAATTTTCTTAAAAATCGATTTTTTATCCCTAAAATATAAGGATCATTAAACATATTTCTTAAAAAAACTTCACAATCTTGTAAATTCGTAGCTCCACCCATGTTTAAAAATAAAACTAATTTCACGCAAACCTTTCTAAAATTTCTTGAACTTTGTAAGCATCACTTGTGTTAGCTAAATGATTAGATTGATTATCAATAAGTTTTAACAAAGCTTCATGCTCTCCAAAAAGCGGATTTTGTTGAGTAGCTTCTATGAAATTTCCATCTTTTAACAAAGAAAAATCATTTAAATTAGCTTCATAAAAATGATTTTTGGTAACAAGATGAATTTTCCTTAATTTTTGCGTGCTATTCCAGCTTTGATGTATGCTAGCTATACATTTTTCAAGCTCGCACAAGATAATACTTTCACTTTCTCTTGTTTGATCTTGGGTGTATTTTTTAAGCAAATGAGTTTTTATTATCTCTTGTTTGCTTAAAAAGGCTAATAAATCAAGATCATGTACAGCTAGATCTTGTAAAATTCCTACATCACTGATTCTTTGCGGATAAGATGAAAATCTTTGTATATTAATGCTGATAATTTCTTCGTTTTCAAGTTCTTTTTTTAGAGTTAAAACTGCGGGATTAAATCTTTCGCAAAAACCCACACTTACTTTTACGCTATATTCTTTGGCTAAATTTGAAATTTCGTTTATTTCTTTTAAATTTAAGGCTAAAGGCTTCTCGATTAAAACGCATTTACATTGTTTAAAAACTTTTTTTGCTATTGTTAAATGTGAATTTGTGGGTGTTGCTATGATGATAATATCGTTATTTTGATTTAAAAATTTATCCAAATCATCATAAAAAATATCATCAAAAGCATTTAAATTTGGATTTTTGCAAAGATCAAAAAGTGCATTAACCTTAAAATGAGAATTTTTACTAAGTTCATTTAAATGATTTTGCCCCATTTTTCCAAGACCGATGATACCTATTTTCATAGGATTAATCTTTAAAAGTACAAATAACTTGTTCTTGTTCTTCTTCGCTTAAAAAAGGTGAAAAAGGTAAGGATAAGATGTGCTCGCTTGCGTATTCTGAATTTTTGAGTTCTAAATTTGAAAACTCACTAAAGCAAGGTTGCTTATGTAAAGGAGTTGGATAGTGTATAGCATAAGGTATATTAGCTTTTTCAAATTTTTGCAATACACTAGCTCTATCTTTAACTAAAATGCTGTATTGCGCATAAGCACTAAAAGCATTTGTATTAATTTGTGGAATTTGACAGTTTTTTAAATTTGTATTGTAAATTTGTGCTAGTTTTTGTCTTTTATCTAATTCTTTTTCTAAATATTTTAATTTAACATTTAAAATCGCTGCTTGTAGAGTATCAAGGCGTCCATTTATACCTATTAATTTATGTTTATAATGCTCAGTTTGTCCGTGATTGAATAAAATTCTTATTTTTTTAGCAATTTCATCATCATGGCAAAAAATAGCTCCGCCATCTCCATAAGCTCCCAAAGGTTTGGAAGGAAAAAAGCTCGTGCATGAAATTTTAGCTATAGAGCAGGATTTTTCTCCTTTAAAACTTGCACCAAAACTTTGTGCGCCATCTTCGATTAAGGTGATATTTTTATCTTTTAAAATTTCTTCTAAAGCCCTTAAATCACTCATTTGTCCAAACATACTCACCGCTATAACGGCTTTGGTTTTTGGGGTTATTGCTTTTTGCACTGCTTCAAAATCAAGATTGTAATTTGATAAATTTATATCCACAAAAACAGGTTTTGCACCCACTAAAGCCACGACTTCAGCTGTTGCTATAAAAGTAAAACTAGGCACTATAACTTCATCATCTTTGCCGATATCTAAAGTTCTTAAGGCAAGATATAAGGCACTAGTTCCGCTTGAACAGCCTATAGCATGCTTAATGCCTACAAAATCAGCCAAATTTTGTTCAAATTCATTAAGCTTTGCACCGCCTATGAAAGAAGAACTTGATAAAACACTTTCAATTTCAGCATTGATTTCATCTTTGTATGCGAGATATTGGGCTTGAAGATTGATAAAATTCATAAAAAACCTTAGAGAAATTAAGATTAAATAAAAATTTAATTATATTTTAGTTTTACTTAATTTAAAGTAATTATATGATATGTTTTTATAAAAATTTCTTATAGGAAAACTCATGGATATTAGAAAAGCTTATTTGGATTTTTTTGCATTAAAAGGACATGAAATCACTCCATCAAGCCCTTTGGTACCTGATGATGCGACTTTGCTTTTTACCAATGCTGGCATGGTACCTTTTAAAAGTATATTCATAGGAGAAGTTCCACGTCCAAATCCACCACGCAAAACAAGCTGTCAAACTTGCATAAGAGCAGGTGGAAAACACAATGATTTAGACAATGTAGGCTATACTGCACGCCATCATACCTTTTTTGAAATGCTTGGGAATTTTAGCTTTGGAGATTATTTTAAGGAACAAGCTATAGCTTATGCTTGGGAATTTGTAACTGAGGTTTTAAAACTACCTAAAGATAGACTTTATGTAACTGTGCATGAAAACGATGATGAAGCTTTTAATTTATGGCAAAAACACATTCAAAAAGAAAGAATTTATAAATTTGGTGATAAAGATAATTTTTGGCAAATGGGTGATACTGGTCCATGTGGTCCTTGTAGTGAAATTTTTTATGATCAAGGGCAGGAACATTTTAACTCAAGCCAAGATTATATGGGCGGAGATGGAGATAGATTTTTAGAAATCTGGAATCTTGTTTTTATGCAATATGAAAGAAGTGCTGATGGAGTACTTAGTCCTTTGCCAAAACCAAGCATTGATACAGGAATGGGACTTGAAAGAGTAACGGCGATTAAAGAAGGTAAATTTAGCAATTTTGATAGCTCACTTTTTATGCCAATTATTGATGAAATTGCAAAGCTTTGCGGTAAAGCTTATGTTTATGAAAGTGGAGCTAGTTTTAGAGTAATAGCTGATCATATAAGATCAAGTGTATTTTTACTTGCGCAAGGGGTAAGTTTTGACAAAGAAGGAAGAGGCTATGTTTTGCGTCGTATTTTGCGTCGCGCTTTAAGACATGGATATTTGTTAGGATTTAAACAGGCTTTTATGTATAAACTTGTTGATATTGTGTGTGATCTTATGGGTGGGCATTATACTTATCTTAATGAAAAAAAAGACTTTATAAAAGAACAAATTTGCCTTGAAGAAGAAAGATTTTTAAGTACTATAGAAAATGGGATTGAAATTTTTAACGAAGAACTTAAAAATGCTAAAGAAATTTTTAGCGGAGAAGTAGCATTTAAACTTTATGATACTTATGGTTTTCCACTTGATTTAACTGCTGATATGTTAAGAGAAAAAAATCTTAAAGTTGATGAAGAAAAATTTGAACTTTTAATGAATGAGCAAAAAGCACGTGCTAAGGCTTCTTGGAAAGGAAGTGGAGATAAGACTGCAAGTGGAGACTTTAAAAACTTGCTTGAAAAATTTGGAGAAAATCATTTTGTAGGTTATGAAAAAACAGAATGCGAAAGTAAAATTTTAGCTCTTTTAAATGAAGATTTGAAAGAGGTTTTTAGTCTTAAAGATGCGGGTTGGGTGATGCTTGAAAATACACCTTTTTATGCAACAAGTGGGGGGCAAAGTGCCGATAGTGGTTTTATAGCTAAGCGTGAAGTTTTAGACACACAAAAGTTTTTTAATCTCAATCTTAGTTTTATAAAAGCAGGAGAAGAGTTAAAAGTTGGTGATATAATTCATGCAAAAATCGATACAGAAAAAAGAGAACAAATCGCACGCCACCATTCAGCTACTCATCTTTTACACCATGCTTTAAGAGAAATTTTAGGTTCTCATGTAAGTCAAGCAGGATCTTTGGTTGAAAGCAATAAATTAAGGTTTGATTTTACTCATCATAAGGCTTTAAGTAAAGAGGAGTTAGAAAGCATTGAAAAAAGAGTGAATGAAATGATTATAAACTCAAGCGAAGCGATCTTGGAAAATATGCCTTTAGAAGAAGCTAAAAAAAGCGGTGCTATAGCATTGTTTAATGAAAAATACCAAGGCAATGTGCGTGTTTTAACTCTAGGAGAAAGCAAGGAGCTTTGCGGGGGAACTCATGTTAAAAATACCGCTCAAATAGGAAGTTTTTATATAATTAAAGAAAGCGGTGTGAGTGCTGGGATTAGACGTATTGAAGCCGTAGTTTCCAAGGCAGCTTTAGAATTTGTAAAAAATCAACTTGAAGAACTTTTTAAAATAAAAAATGAGCTTAAAAATAATGATATTTTAAGCGGAGTTAAAAAACTTAAAAATGAAATTTTAAATTTAAAAAATGAGCTTAAAAACTCAAGCAAAACAGAGCTTGATTCTAAAAATATCAAAGGCGTTGAAATTTGTGTAAAACGCGTAGATAATGGCGATATTAAAGCTATGATTGATGATTTTAAAAACAAATTTAATAAAGCAGTGATTTTGCTTATCCAAATAAAAGATGAAAAAATCACTCTAGCAGCTGGTGTTAAAGACGCACCTTTAAAAGCAGGAGTTTTAGTTAAAGAAGTGGCACAAATTTTAGGCGGAAATGGTGGCGGAAGAGATGATTTTGCTACCGCAGGTGGAAAAGATTTAAGTAAAATCGATGAAGCTTTAAAGCAAAGCTTAGAAACTATAGAAAAAGCACTTTAATGCTTGTGCTTGCTTCAAGTTCCATTTCAAGAGCTAACTTACTTAAAGAAGCAAAGATTGATTTTAGGCAAGTTAGTTTTGATTATGATGAAAATTTGGATAAAATATTTTACCTTTTTTGTATGTTCAAAAAATAGTTCTTGAAAAAGAAAGGCAATTTTTAGGTGCCTTGGCTAAGGATTTTCAAAACCAAAATTTGCTTTTTGCAGACAGTATAGTTTGCGTGGATGAAAAAATTCTCACTAAGGCAAGGGATAAAAAAGAAGCTTATGAAATGCTTGCCTTACAAAATGGCAAGCATGCGAGTATTTTGTCTGCCTTTTTACTTATAAAACCTGAAAAAAGAGTTTTTTCTCTTTCAAAAACCACACTTTATTTTAAAAATTTTGATGAAAATGCTTTGAAAGATTATATAGAAAGTGGTCTTTATAAAGGCAAAGCAGGTTGTATTATGTGTGAGGGTTTTCATCAAAATTTCATCACTCAACAAGTAGGAAATTTAAGTACCGCTTTAGGGCTTGATATCCAAACTTTAAAGGCTTATTTATGAAAGTATTAAAATATATTTTTTCATTTTTTACTCTTTTATTTATAGCTGGATTTATTTATGTAGCTTATCTTTTTACAAGTGCTGATACTGAAGGCTATACTTTTAAAGAATATAAACCACCACTTACAACGCAAATTTATGATAGAAATGGTAAGCTTGTGGCTAATATTTTTGAACAACATCGTTTTTATGCTCCTTATGAAGAACTACCTCCACGCCTTATAGAAGCTTTAGTTGCTATAGAAGATACAAGTTTTTTTGAACACAATGGAGTAAATATTGATGCGATTTTTAGAGCCGCTATAAAAATCATAAAAAGTGGTGGAAAAACCATGGAAGGAGCTTCAACTCTTACCCAGCAATTTATTAAAAATACAGAATTAACTCCAGAAAGAACGATCACGCGTAAAATTCGCGAAGTCTTGCTTGCTTATAAAATGGAAACAATTTTAACCAAAGAACAAATTTTAGAAAGATATTTAAATTTTATCTTTTTTGGACATGGATATTATGGGGTTAAAACTGCAGCTTTGGGATATTTTCATAAGAATTTAAATGAATTAAGTCTTAAGGAGATTGCTATGCTAGTGGGTATGCCAAAGGCGCCTAGTAGTTATGATCCTACAAAACATTTAGATCTTTCTATTTCAAGAGCAAATAACGTTATTTCAAGAATGTACAATTTAGGTTGGATTTCAAAATCAGATTATGATACAGCTATTAAAGAAATTCCACAAGTTTATGATGATACACTTACTCAAAATGCTGCTCCTTATGTTGTAGATGAAGTGATTAAACAATTAAGTCCTAACATTAAAGATTTAAAAACAGGTGGGTATAAAATCATTTTAAATATAGACTTAGATGTTCAAAATATGGCGCAAAATGCTTTAAAATTTGGTTACGATGAGATAGTAAAACGCGATAAAGATGTAAATTTAAACACTTTAAATGGTGCTATGGTAGTAGTAAATCATCAAAGCGGTGATGTTTTAGCTTTGGTTGGTGGGGTTGATTATGAAAAAAGTAATTATAACCGAGCTACCCAAAGTATGCGTCAGCCTGGAAGCTCTTTTAAACCTTTTGTATATCAAGTAGCGATTAATTTAGGATATTCGCCTATGAGTGAAATTGCAGATATCTCTCGAATTTTTAAAGGTGGGGTGGGTAATAATGAGGATTGGAAGCCTAAAAATGAAGGGGGTAAATTTCTAGGTTTGATTACTTTAAAAGAAGCTTTAACAAGGTCAAGAAATTTAGCTACCATTAATCTTGCGCTTGATATCGGGCTTGATGTTCTTTATTCTAAGTTAATGGAATTTGGATTTAAAGATATACCACCTAATTTATCGATTGTGTTGGGAAGTTTTGGTATTTCGCTCTTGGAGTATTCAAAATTTTATACTATGTTTGGAAATTATGGCACGATTAAAGATCCTCAAATTATCAGGCAAGTTCAGGATAAAACTGGCAAAACGATCATGGAATTTAATTCAAACAAGCGTAAAGTAAGTGATGAAGCACAAAGTTTTTTAGTTTTAGATATGATGAGAAATGTTGTTGAAAAGGGTACAGGGCGTAATGCAAGGGTAAAAGATATAGAAATAGCAGGAAAAACGGGGACAACGAACAAAAGTGTTGATGCTTGGTTTTGCGGACTTACACCTGAAATAGAAGTGATTATTTGGTATGGAAATGATAATAACAAACCTATGCGTTATACAGAAGGTGGGGCTAGAACTGCTGCTCCTGTGTTTAGGGAATTTTTAACTCAATATATAGAAAAATTTCCTGATACAACTAGAAAATTTAGTATACCAAATGGAGTTTATCGTGGAAATTATAAAGGAGAAAGTGCTTATTATACTACTAAATCACCACTACCAAAAACAAATATGAAATTTAATGAAAGTGAGATTTTGTTTTAATGGTTTATAATTTTACAAAAGATGAAAATGATAATATTATTTATGGCGATATTAATAGATAATTGAATAATAAAATAGTTTTTCAAGGAAAAATAATATAGTATTCTGTAAGGGGTATTT
The DNA here is from genome assembly GCA_000163995.1 of Campylobacter jejuni subsp. jejuni 414. GTDB lineage: Bacteria > Campylobacterota > Campylobacteria > Campylobacterales > Campylobacteraceae > Campylobacter_D > Campylobacter_D jejuni_A. The sequence continues at coordinate 403,037 of CM000855.1, forward strand.
TAAAAAAATATGTAACTATCTTTAAACAATTTTAGCAAAAATCCTAAATAATAGGCTTTTAAAGCATATAAAAACTACTTTTTATCTTTCCTATTTTAAAATATAAAATATCCCAAATATCCCAAAATATCCGTTTTATCCCAAGATAGTGATTAAATGCTGTTTAAAAGGCAAATAAAAGCGAGGTTTGATTTTAAATTTTATATCCTAAAAGTGTTTTTACTTTCTAAGATAGTTACATTTTTACTTAAAATAAACTTATTTTATTATTTGTGTAACTATCCTTATAAAACACTATATAATCATAATTTAACCACTTTTTATATAAAAATAGTATGTAACTATCTATAACTTTAAGGTTTGGAAGATAGTTACATAGAAAACTTAAATATTAATTAATTTTTTCGTTTAAATGATCAGCTAATCTTATTAAATTATTTTTATTACAAAAACTAAAATCGCATTTGTTTTTTCCAAAAATTTCATTATATCTTTTCATTTTATCTTCAATATTACTCTCAGTATTAATAACATATATTTTATAATCTTGTTTATTTAGATGCAAAGCACTTTTAAAAAGATAAACGACAGATAAGTCTGTTAGAGGAAAAGAAAAGCCATAAATATAAATATTTTTAGCTTTTTGTATAGATTTAAAAGCTTTCTTCCATAGAGATTGTATTTCAATATGATTATAATTGCTTGTTTTATCAAGTATAGGAGGGATAATAAGCTGTCGTAAACTTTCTTTTCCTATATTTTCTTGATATTCTTCAAATTGTTTAGTTGCTTTATGACTATAAAAATATATTGGACTATTTTGATAAATTTGATCGCAATACCAATTAATTGAGCCGTGAAGTTTTATAATTTCAGTTGAGTTCTTTTTGCCATAATCAAGATTACTTTTGTGAAAATTAAAACCTTGTTGTTCTCTTTCTGTTCTTTCATTAATATACTTTATAGGCATTTTATAAAATATATTATAAACATTATTTTCAAATACTTCTCTATTTAATGTCGAAAATAACATTTCTTCAAGTAATAAATCATAATTTAGTGTTATACAAGTGCATTTATTGCGATTTATAAATTGTGATAAAATTCTTATATTGTTATTTAGATCGGTGATTTCTTTATTTTTTAAATTTAAAAAATACTCTCCAATTTTTTTTATTTTTTCAATATAAGAAGCCTCATCTCTTAAAATATCTTCTTTTGTTTTAAATGGTAAAGGTGTTATAAGATAAGTTAAAAGTTGTTCTAAATTATCTTTATAAATTTCTTCATGTTTTTTTATAAATTTATTATTTAAAAAATATTCTGATAGCTCGGCAAGGGTTGGATAAGAATCATTTAAAGATTTCGAAAAACCTGCACCAAAAAAGAAAATATCACTACTGCTCATAAAAATCCTTTTTTAAAAATTATATAATATTTTTAACCTTTCAAAATAAAATCTTTTCTTTGCTTTTTAATATTTTGTGTTTAAATTCTTTGAAATTAAAATCAAAGGATTTAAAAATGCAAATGCAAGAAGTGATTTAAAAACAAAAGATATAGCCAAAGAATTAGGAATCAATCCTGATACTTTTAATTCTATGAAATTTAGAAACTCCATCCCTTATCCACAAATATTAAACTTTTTAAATCAAAGAAATATAAGTTTAATTACTTCTTTTATGGAAGCTCTCCTAAAGATCAATTAGAATGTGAAAATAAATATAAAATTTTAAAGCTTTATAAAACAAATGCAAGTTTAGGCGGGGGTGGTATAAATGATTTAATAGCTTGTTCTGAACTTATCATAGATGAAAAACTATTAAGCTTTTTTGGAAGTAAAAATTGTGAGTTTATTACTTGTTATGGAGAGAGTATGGAACCACTTATAAAAGATGGTTCAATTTGTATAGTAGATAGAAATAAAACTTTTAAAGATAAAAGTATTTGTGTAATTAATACAAGAGATGGACTTTTTATTAAGCAAGTTTTAAAGCAAGATGATGGAGTAATGCTTCATTCTTTAAATCCTTTGTATAAAGACATTTTTTATAAAAATGGAGATTTTTTATTAATTGGTGTTGTAATTGGAGAACTTTCAAGACTATGACAGCACACAATAAGCTAAGTCAAGCTAATGTATCCTTATAAACAAAAGGAGATAATATGAAAAACACAAACCTTGAAACTTTAAAAGAGAATTTAGAAAATACTTTAAGATATTGGTATGAAATAATAAAAGGTGAGCTTTTTGTAGAAAGCTTAGATACTAGATTAGAAAGTTTAGAAGAAATGAAAGCTTTAATTTTAGCCATTAAAACAATAATAAGTGAAAAATTTAATCCTAAAAACCTAAATACAATCATTATTAAAACAGAAGCTAAACTAGATATTGTATTAGAATATAATAAAAATGAAGATGTATATGAATTAGCTTTTAGGAGATAACT
>CM000855.1:406582-580027 GCA_000163995.1 Campylobacter jejuni subsp. jejuni 414
ATTAAAGACTTCTACTTTATTGTTTGTTGCTTCTATCATCCAATTACTTGATAAATTACCACTTTTATGCAAAATTCTTTCACTAAAACCTTTTTTCTTTTTATAAGTTAAAGTAGAGTTTTTAAGTGGTTTCCATTTTTCTCCAAAAAGACTACTTTCTCTTTCGAAAGATATTTCAATACTATTTCTTATACTCTCACCCGCACTTGTCAAAATGCTTTGCCCATGTTTATTCATATCAATTAAATTATCACAAGCTTTAAAAAAGTTTTCAAGTCCTTTTATTTCTATCATCATCTATCCATAAATTGTAGTATTAATTTTGTTTTGTTCTTGCTTTTTTAAAGCATCAAATACGCTTTTTTGTATAGCAGCGGCAAATTCACTCATATTAAAATTGCCATTTTCAGTGGCTATATTAAAAGTGCCATTAACACTTACATTAATATTGCCATTATTAAAATTTGAAGAAGCATTTAAGCTTGTGTTACTTTTTGTTTGTGGCGATTCAAAAGCATAAGTATTTATAAGTTTTTCTTTTGTTTGCTCAGTTTTGCTTATTTTAATTTCATCATTATCATTAAATCCAAAAAATCCTAATGCATCTTTTATAAAACCACCCACCGATGAAATAGCTTTACTAATCCAAGAAAGTTTTTCGCTAAAATACTCAAATATTCCTCCAAAAATACTATAGAAAAAATCACTTATACCTTGCCAAACCCCTTAAAAATATTTATTATAGGATCAAATATGGGTTTAAGCCATTCTATAAAACTTATAAACCAAGTTTTAACTTTATCCCAATTAGCAATGATAAGTCCAGCAACTATTGCAATACCTCCTAAGATAAGACCAATAGGATTGGTAAGCAAAGCTACACTTAAGACTCTAACTCCAATAGTTACAAGCTTAAAAACTTTATTAAGCCCACCTAAAACAAAAGATAATGCTTTAAGAGAAGTGGTATAAATAGCAGTAGTAATAATTTTTGCTTTTAGGACAATATTAGATAATATACAAGAATTACGAAAAGCTAAAAGATGTATTCTTGCTTGAATTAAAGCATTCTTAAGCAAAAAAGCAGAGTCTTTAAGATAGTTTTTGGTAATAGTATTTTTATTGAGGTTGTAATTTTATGGAAGTTTCAAATATACTACAAAAAATGTTCGAAACAATAGGTGTTAAAAATAAAAATCAACTAGCAAAGTATCTAAATATAGAGAATAGCTTTATAGCTGGCTGGGAGAAGAGAGGTAAAATTCCTGAAAAATATATTTATAAAATTTCTCAAGACAGCAATTTACCATATGAATATTTTTTAAATAATACTAATAAAAATGAGTATAATACTAACAAATGCAACCAAAGTACCACTTTTTACTCTATACCAAAACTTAATATTTCAGCTTCTGCTGGTGGTGGTAATGAATTAATAGGATTAGAAGAATATGAAACTGGTGAAATGCTAGAGCTTAGTAAAGCTTTTTTTAAAACAACACCAAAGAATTTAAAAGCTATTAAAGTTGATGGATATTCTATGGTTCCAATGCTTCTACCTGATAGCTGGGTAGTATTTGAAGAAACGCATGAATATCAAGGAGATGGATTGTATATTTTAAATTTTGATAATCAACTTATGGTCAAGCTTTTGCAATTAAATCCAATAAGTAAAATTTTGGATATCATTAGTGTAAATAAGGACTATAAAAGCTACAGTATAGACTTAAAAGACTCACAAATTGAGTTAATCATACAAGGAAAGGTTTTGCGTTCTATTATATAGCTTTAAAGGAATTAAAAAATAAATAACATTTAGCAATCTTTTTAATAGACTGCTAAAATCTCTCCACGATTAGAAAATAAAATGGCAGTTTTATTTTTAGTATTACCACCTAATAGATTTTTGGCTATATACTCTGTTGTGATTAAAACTTGAGAACCATTGCTTAAAATATTGTAATTTGCACCCATAAAATCATAGCTTTTAGGGTCATTAAGATTGTTTTTTATGTATTTTGAAGCAATATAATGCTCTCCACTAATCGTATCAAATTGACCCAAAATCCAGCTAGGATCTTCATAATTAATCTTTTTAAGCTCCCCATTATTAAGCTCATTAGTACAAGTTTTTAATGGTAATTCTAAGGTTTGTTTTGGATTTTTTTGCCATATGTTATACATAACACAATTAGTAAAATTATTTAACTCAAAAAGATCAGCCTTAAGGCTATTATCTTTTACATATTCAGACACCACTTTTTTAATATTGTCTTTAAAATCGCTTTTTTCTTTATATTGAAAAGCAACGAATCTTCAAAGGCTTGCTGTCTTAAATCACTTAAACTTGTATTTTTATCGATACCACAACCAATAAAAACTATTGTGCAAGTAATTGAAAGAAATAAATATCTAAACATATTGATTAACTCCTAAAAATTTTTGTTTATTATACTAAAAAAATATTGATTAAAAAATTTAAAAGTTATTTTTAAGTTTAAGGTTTATAGAAAAATAAAATGTAACCAAAAAGTATCATTTTATTTTTCTATGGTTGCGTTTTATTTTTCCGCCGACATATTCTTTGCAGGAAAAAGTAAAAATATTAATATAGAGTGTAGAAGTAACAATGCTTTTGACAATGTTGTTTTAAATGGATGGGGAATTGTTATTTTTTCAAATTCAGTATGTTATATAGGCGATAATACTAGTTTTGGTATCAGTGTAATTTGGATTTCTGAATGTAAAAATTTTATTATGGGTAATGATTGTATGTTATCTTGGAATCTTTTCTTTAGAAACACAGATCAACATATGATTTATAGTATAGATAGCAAAGAAAGACTTAATAATGGTGAAAGTATTTTTATAGGGGAGTATTATAGGGAATAGAAGCGTAATTACGAAAAAGATTTATTATTCAAAATGTTGGTTCTCCTTGCAAAGAGGTTAAAAATAAAATCTTTTGGATAAGGACCACTCCTGATTTTATCGGAGTATCTAGTCAATTTTTAGAACAGCATGGCAAGTATAATTCTGATGATTTTGTATTTGCTTTTGAAAAAGATGGCTTTCTTAATCCCAAGTTTATTGAAAATTCTTTAAATGTCTTAAATAATCCATATGAGAAATTAATATTCATTTATAATTTTATTTACATGAATAAAAATAAAAATCGTTTTGCATTTTTTAAAGATTTGGAAGTTGATGAAGCAAAAAATTATAAGTGTGAAAATTTCTTTGAAAAGTTGGTTCTTATAGAAAATAAAATTGATAATAATTCGATATTTAGACCTATAGGTGCTAAAGAAAGAATTTATAATCAGCTTTCTTATAAACTAGGAAAAAGCATGATTGAAAATTCTAAAAATTTAAAAGATATAATTAAAATGCCTTTTGTGTTATTGAAAATTGTAAAAGCTCATCAAAGAGAACGAGAAATTTATAATACTATGATTAAATTAAATTCTAATTTGACTTTATCTCAATTAGAAGATTATGGAGATTATAAAGAAGCTTTAAAGATTAAAAGTGACTTAAATTATCAATTAGGGCGGTGTCTTATTGAAGCAAATAAACATAAATGGCGGCGGGGGGGGGGGTATCTCAAATTGCCATTTAAAATTTATTACTTGATTAAAAATTTTAAAACAAGAAAGTAGATTATCTACTTTCTTTCTAATTTAAACCTTTTTAATAACAATCTCATCATTTTGTGCGTCGATGATAATGCTATCATTTTCATTTAGCTCATCTGCTAGTATCATATCGCTTAGTTTATCTTCTATGAGATCATAAATAGCCCTTCTTAAAGGTCTAGCACCAAAATCAGGATCGAAACCATCTTTAGCGATTAAAAGTGCGGCATTTTCACTAAGACTTGCTTTTATGCCTTTATTTTCTAGGCTAATTTGTAAATCTTTAAATAAAAGTTTAACTATCTCATAAGCTTCATCTTTTCCAAGTGGATTAAAGGTGATAATATCATCTAAGCGGTTTAAAAATTCAGGTTTAAAGAAATTTTTTAACTCATTTTTTACTGCATCTTCTTGTTCTTTTCCGCTTAAATTTATAATAGCACTTGAAGCGATGTTAGAAGTTAAAATGATAATGGTGTTTTTAAAATCTACTGTTACACCCTTGCTATCGGTTGCTCTGCCATCATCTAAAATCCCTAAAAGCACATTAAATACATCTTTATGAGCCTTTTCAACTTCATCAAACAAAAGCACGCTATAAGGTTTTCTACGCACAGCTTCAGTAAGTTCTCCACCTTCTTCATGTCCTATGTATCCTGGAGGTGCACCCAAAAGTCTTGAAATGCTATGTTTTTCCATAAATTCACTCATATCAAAACGAATCATTGCTTTTTCATCATCAAATAAAAATTTTGCTAAAGCCTTAGCTGATTGTGTTTTTCCTACTCCTGTTGGCCCTAAAAATAAAAAGCTTCCTATAGGTTTATTGTCCGCATTAAGTCCTGCTTTGTTGCGTTTAATAGCTCTTGCTAAAGCACTTAAGGCTTTATCTTGTCCTATAACACTTTCTTTTAAATGCTTTTCTACTTCTAAGAATTTTTGTTTTTCAGAAGTTAGCATTTTTTGTACGCTAATACCTGTCCATTTACTTAAAATTCCAGCAACTAAATCCTCATCTACTTGATTTTTAAGCAAGACTCCATTTTCACTCATTTTTTTCCATTTATCTTCTAAAACTTCTACTTCTTTTTCAAGGCTTGGAATTTTTCCATACTCTAGCTCTGCTGCTTTTTGAAATTCACCCCTAGCTTTAGCCAAAGAAGCTTCATTTTTAAGCATGTCAATTTCTTTTTTCTTGGTGCTTATGCCATCAAAAACACTTTTTTCATTTTCAAACTGTGAATTTAGAGCATTTTGTTTTTCTTTTAAATTAGCCAATTCTTTTGTGATTTCATCTAGTCTTTTTTGATTTTTCTCATCATTTTCCATTTTCAAGGCTTCATTTTCAACTTCTAAGGTTTCTATATCTTTACGCACTTTTCTTAAAGAACTTGGCTCACTTTCAATTTGCATTTTAAGTTCTGCTGCAGCTTCATCAATTAAATCAATTGCCTTGTCAGGTAAAAAACGATCCGCTATATAACGCTTTGAAAGTTTAGCTGCAGCTACTAAAGCACTATCATTTATAGTTACATTATGATGAATTTCAAGCTTTTCTTTTATACCTCTTAACATAGCTAAAGCTTCATTAACACTTGGTTCGCCTACATTTACAGGTTGAAAACGGCGTTGTAAGGCTGCATCTTTTTCAAAATACTTGCGATATTCTTTTAAGGTAGTTGCACCTATAGTATGAAGTTCGCCTCTTGCAAGAGCGGGTTTTAAAATATTTGCCGCATCCATGCTACCTTCACTCGCTCCTGCACCTACTATGGTATGAATTTCATCGATAAAAAGAATGATATTTTCACTTTTTATCACTTCATTAACTACCGCTTTTAATCTGTCTTCAAATTCTCCTCTATATTTTGCTCCCGCTATTAAAGCACTCATATCAAGAGCAATAACTTTTTTGTTTTGTAAAGATTTTGGAACATCTTTTTTGATGATCCTTTGTGCTAAAGCTTCTACTATAGCTGTTTTTCCAACGCCTGGTTCACCTAAAAGTATAGGGTTGTTTTTGGTTTTACGTATTAAAATTTGCATCAAGCGTTCTATTTCTTCTTCTCTACCTATAACAGGATCGAGTTTACCTTCGCTTGCTTTTAAAGTTAAATCTATGCCAAATTTATTTAAGCTATCTAAGGTTTCATCACTCGTTTTGCTATCAATTTTGCGTCCCACTCTTAGATTTTCAAGCTCTTTTTGAAATTCTCTTAAATCTAAAAATTGTGTCAAAATTTCCTTAATAGGACTTTTTTGACTTTCACTTATGAGCCAAGTATCCACGCTTAAATAACTATCTCCATTTGCACTCATAAGTCCTTTAGCATTTTCTAATGAATTTATAAGCTCATTAGAAAAGCGTATGTTTTCACGGCTTACATTTGAACTGGTTGCAAGCTTTGAAATTCTACTTTTAATTTCAAGTTCTAAAGCTTCTTTGGAAATATTTAATTTATTTAAAATTTGATTTAAAATACTTGTACTATCTACACTTAAAGCCCATAAAAGATGCAAAGGCATAACTTCAGTATTTTTAGAATGTATAGCCAAAGATGCTGCATTTTCAAGGTTTGAAAGCATGTTATCGGTTAAAAAATCTTGTATATTTGCCATGTTTATCCTTAATATTTTTAGTTTATATAGTCGCTATTATATAACTTTAGTCATATAATGTCAAGTTAATTGAGTAAAATTTTTTAAATAATGAAATAAATAGCTAATTTTAGACTATTTCATAAACATATCTATAGCTTTGTTTAATTCTTCTATGCTTTGAGTATTATTTTCTTCTATAGCATGCACCATACAATGAGCTAAATGCTCTTTTAAAACTACTTTTGCGGTATTGTTAACTTCAGCTTTTACAGCAGCAAGTTGGATTAAAATTTCACTACAATCTTTATCATTTTCAACCATTCTTTTAATAGCACTTAGATGTCCTATGGTTTTGCTTAAGCGATTACAAACTGTTTTAAGATGTTTTTGAGAATGCGTGTGAGTATGTTTTTCTTGGCACATTATATTAACTTTCTTTTTGAAATTTTTAATCTATTTTAACATATTTTTAAGAATTTAAATTTATTTACGAAGTTTTAAGCAATTTTTATTAAAATTTACTCTTTAAATCAAAACTCAAATATGGAGCTTATTTTGAAAACAAAACGATTTTTTGCAGGTCTTGCAGGCTTTGTTACTACTTTTATTTTGTGCTTATTTGTAACAAGTCATTTACAAGCTAAAGTTGATCAAAAAGAAGAACAGGTTCAAAAACGCTTAGAAGCTTTAGATAAGCTTACAAAAACTCTTGCTATAGTAGAACAATACTATGTAGATGATCAAAATATCAGTGATTTAGTGGATAAATCTTTATCAGGGCTTTTAAGCAATCTTGATGCACATTCTTCTTTTTTAAATGAAAAAGATTTTAATGATATGAAAATTCAAACCAATGGTGAGTTTGGTGGACTTGGTATAACTGTAGGTATGAAAGATGGTGCTTTAACAGTTATCTCTCCTATAGAAGGAACGCCAGCGGATAAAGCTGGGATAAAGTCAGGAGATATCATCTTAAAAATTGACAATGAGGCCACTTTAGGAATTAACCTCAATGATGCAGTAGATAAAATGCGTGGTAAGCCAAAAACTCAAATCACTTTAACTATCTTTAGAAAAGGCGCAACAAAACCTTTTGATGTTACATTAACAAGAGAAATTATTAAGATAGAAAGTGTTTATGCAAAAATGATAGAAAATGAAAACATTCTTTATCTTAGGGTTACAAATTTCGATAAAAATGTCGTAGATATGGCAAGTAAAGAACTTAAAAAATATCCAAATATCAAAGGGGTTATTTTAGATCTTAGAAATAATCCTGGCGGACTTTTAAATCAAGCCATAGGACTTGTAAATTTATTTGTAGATAAAGGTGTTATTGTTTCTCAAAAAGGACGCATTGCGAGCGAAAATCAAGAATATAAAGCTGATCCTAAAAATAAGATTTCTAACGCTTCTTTGGTTGTGCTTGTAAATGGCGGAAGTGCAAGTGCAAGTGAAATCGTAAGTGGGGCTTTGCAAGATTTTAAACGCGGTGTTATCGTTGGCGAAAATACCTTTGGAAAAGGAAGTGTTCAGCAAATCATACCTATTAATAAAACTGAAGCTTTAAGACTTACTATTGCAAGGTATTATCTTCCAAGTGGACGTACTATTCAAGCAGTGGGTGTAAAACCTGATATTGAAGTTTTTCCAGGTAAAGTAAATACTCAAGAAGATGGTTTTTCTATAAAAGAAAGTGACTTGAAACAACATTTAGAAAGTGAGCTTGAAAAAATAGATAAAAACAAAAAAGAAGACAAGCAAGAAAATAAAAACAATAAAAATATAATTGGCCAAAAACAAATCAATGATGATGCACAGTTAAAATCAGCTATTGATACTATTAAAATTATAAATATTAAACAAAGACAATAAAATGACAAAAAAAGAAATGCTCTACGAAGGAAAAGGTAAAAAACTCTTTAAAACCGATGATGAGAATTTGTTAATTAGCGAGTTTAAAGATGATTTAACTGCTTTTAATGCGGAAAAAAGAGGCAACGAAAGTGGAAAGGGTGCGTTAAACTGTAAAATTAGCACTGAAATTTTTCATTTACTCGAAAAAAATGGGATTAAAACCCACTTAGTAGAAACTATAAGTGATACAGAACAAGTGGTTAAAAAATGCAAAATTGTTCCTATTGAAGTCATAGTGCGTAATGTTGCAACAGGCTCTCTTACAAAAAGACTAGGTATTAAAGATGGCACAGTGCTACCTTTTGCTTTGGTGGAATTTTGTCTTAAAGATGATGCTTTGGGTGATCCTTTTATCAATGATGAACATTGCTTGATTTTAAATTTAGTGCAAGATGAAGCACAAATTAGGGAAATTAAAAATATGGCTAGAAAGATTAATTCTATTTTAACTCCATTTTTTGATAACAAAAATTTAAGACTGATTGATTTTAAAATCGAACTTGGCTTAACCAAAGATAATGAACTTGTTTTAGCTGATGAAATAAGCCCTGATAGTTGTAGGTTTTGGGATAAATTTAGTAATGAAAAATTAGATAAAGATAGATTTCGTCAAAATCTAGGTAATGTAAAAATCGCTTATGAAGAAGTTTTAAAAAGAATATTAAATTAAGGAAGGATATGAAAGTTGTTGTAAATATTTCTTTAAAAAATGGGGTTTTAGATCCACAAGGTAAAGCAATAGAAAAAGCTTTATATTCTTTAAATTTTAACAATGTTAAAGAAGTTAAAATAGCAAAGCAAATCAAAATTTCTCTTGATGAAAAAGATGAAAAATTAGTTAAAGAACAAGTAAAAAATATGTGTGAAGAGTTGTTGGTAAATAGTGTAATTGAAGATTATGAGCTTGTAATCGAGAAAGATTAAAATGAAAATTGCTATTATTAGATTTCCAGGGACAAATTGTGAATTTGATACAGCTTATGCTTTTGAAAAGCTTGGAGTAAAGACACAAATTATTTGGCATGAAGAAAAAGAATTTGATGCAGATTTGGTTGTTTTGCCAGGTGGATTTTCTTATGGGGATTATCTAAGATGCGCAGCCATTGCAAAACTTGCTCCGGCTATGCAAGGTGTTTTTAATCATGCAAAAAAAGGGGGGTATATCTTAGGTATTTGTAACGGTTTTCAAATTTTACTTGAAAGTGGTCTTTTAAGAGGCGCAATGAAACATAATAGCAATCTTAGTTTTATTTCAAAAAACCAAAATTTAAGAGTGATTTCTAATGACAATGCTTTTCTGAAAAATTTCAAAAAAGATGAAATTATTAATCTACCAATTGCTCATGGAGAAGGAAATTATTACGCTGATGAAGTTACTTTGAAAGAATTGCAAGATAAAGATCTTATCACTTTAAAATATGAACTAAACCCAAATGGTTCTGTACTTGATATCGCAGGAATTTGTGATGAGAATAAAAAAATCTTTGGACTTATGCCACACCCTGAACGTGCTTGTGAAAAAATTCTGGGCAATGATGTAGGCTTGAAAATGCTTAAAGGTTTTTTATTTTGAAAATTTTACTAACCTTAATCCTTAGTATTGTTGTATTGTTTGGTAGGGGTGAAATTTCTGTATTTAGTGGTCAAGATGAAAATATGCAAAAAGAATTGCAAAAATTACCCCAAGAAGAACAAAAAATTTATCAAAATATTCCACCAAGTGATGAAAACAATGACTTTGAAAGCAATGTAGATGATCCTTTTGTAGCTAAAGGGACTTTAGTTCTTACAAATGATGAATATCCAAATAAGGTATATGTTGGAGAAGTTTTCCCTGTCACGATTTACGCTCGTACTACTGAAAATACAAAATTTGATTTTAATATAAGTGTAGAAAAAACTAACTTATCTTTTTTAAATCCAGATGCAAAATGGGAATTTATTAATAATGAATATAAAACAACTTTATGGTTTGAAGCTAAAAATTCAAATGCTAGCTTGAGTAAAATTTCTATTAAACTTCTTAGAAATAATGAAGTTTTTCAAGAGGCTGATATCAATCTTGATCCTATCAAATTTGAAAATACTTTATCTAATAAGGATTTTTCACATCTTGTGGCAAGTTCTTTAGAGGTTAAGAAGGTTAAAGCAAGTCATTTTGATGATGCTAATATCATTATGATGGTAGAACTAAGCACAAGCAATGCAAATCTTAAAAGTTTTTTTATGGAAGGAATTCAAAAACAAGGTATTGAAAATTTAAAAGGTGATTTTAATGCTTCTAGTGCTTTTTATTATGCTATTTTACCATCAAGTAAAACAAATTTTGAATTTTCGTATTTTAATAAAGACAGTAAAAAGCTTGAAAATATAAATTTAAAATTAAAAATTAGCGACGATGAAATCAGTACTCAGAGTGATTTAAATCCTATAAATAAAGATTTGAATATTTATAAACAATACGCTCTGTGGTTTTTAGCGGTTTTATTTGGAGTTTTATTTGTATGGAGAAAAAATTATATTATTTTAGCTTTAGCGGTTGTTTGTTTTACACTTAGTTTTCTTGTGGATACTAATACTCAAAATGCAATTATCAAGACCGGATCTAGGGCTAAAATTTTACCTACAGAACCTTCTACTTATTTTTACACGGCAAATACAGATGAAAAAGTAGAGATTTTAGGCGTAAGACAAAATTATATTAAAGTATTATTTTCTAATGGAAAAATAGGCTGGATTAATAAAGATGATTTACAAAAGAATTAAGGCTCTTTATTTTTGGATTTTTTTTGTTTTAAGCATTACTTTTGTAGTTTTTTGTTTTTGTTTTACAAAATCTCAAAACACACTTTGGAAAATCCGCAAAATTTGGGCCAAATTTCAAAGATATACTATCTTTTATAAACAAGAAGTCATTGGCACTTTTAATCCACAAGCTCATATGATCTTAATGAATCATCAAAGTGCTTTAGATATCATAGCTTTAGAAGAATTATATCCTAAAAATTTATGCTGGATTGCTAAAAAAGAATTAGGAGAAATTCCTATTTTTAAAATCGCTATGAACAAACCAAAACTTCTTTGTATAGATAGAAAAAATCCACGCGATTTAATGCGAGTTTTAAAAGAAGCCAAGGAAAGACTTGAAGAAGGTAGGGTTTTGGCTATTTTTCCAGAAGGAACAAGATCTAAAAGTGATAAACTACTTAAATTTCAAAGTGGTGCAAAAATTTTAAGTGATAAGTTAAATCTTAAAGTTCAACCTATTTTACTTATAGATTCTGCTAAAATTTTAGATACTAAAAGTTTTAGCGCAAAAAGCGGAACACTTAAAATTATTTGTATGAATTTAGTCGATACTAGCGATGAAAAATGGCTTGAAAATACCAGAAAAAAAATGCAAGAATTACTCGATCAAGAAAGACTTAAGTTTTGTTAAATATTCTTTTTGTTGTTGGTTTTTTGGGATTTATAGGAATAATTTTATAAATTTCATCAATATTTTTTCTTATTCTATCAGCCTTGGAACCCTTTTTACTAGTGTTTTGGGTTTTTTATTATAGAGCTTTTATAATTTTTCTACCTTTTCTTATCAAAATTTGTTTCTTTTACAAAGTGGAAATTATTTTAATTTTACTTTGATATTATTTTAAATGTTTTTCTTTGTTTATTTGCTGTATGGCTTGGTTTTATATTTTTAAATAAGTCTTTTAGATTTACCTTAGAATTTGTATTTTTTGCTAAAATACCACTTTAAAAAAATACAAAGGAAATCAAAATGCAATTTCAAACCGAAGTTAATCAGCTTTTACAGCTTATGATACATTCTTTATATTCCAATAAAGAAATTTTTTTAAGAGAACTCATTTCAAACGCAAGTGATGCTTTAGATAAGCTTAATTTTTTAAGTGTGAGTGATGATAAATATAAAAGCTTAAAATTTGAACCTAAAATTGAAATTAAAATTGATAAAGATAAAAAAACTCTAACTATTAGCGACAATGGTATAGGTATGAATAAAGACGATCTTATCAACAATCTTGGAACCATAGCAAAAAGTGGAACTAAAAGCTTTTTAGAAAATTTAAGCGGAGATGCTAAAAAAGATTCTCAACTTATAGGGCAATTTGGAGTAGGTTTTTATTCTGCTTTTATGGTTGCTAACAAAATCGAAGTTTTGAGCAAGAAAGCCTTAGATAATAAAGCTTATCTTTGGAGCTCTGATGCAAATGGCTATGAAATTGATGATGCAAGTAAAGAAGAGCAAGGCACAAGTATTACTTTATATTTAAAAGATGATGAATTTGCTAATGCTTATAAAATTGAAAGTATTATAGAAAAATACTCCAATCACATTCAATTTCCAATCTTCATGGAAAAAGAAGAATTTACTCCTGCTAAAGAAGGCGAAGAAGAGGGAAAAACCGAACTTAAAATTTCTCAAATCAATAAAGCCAATGCTCTATGGAGAATGCAAAAATCAAGTCTTAAAGCAGAAGATTATGAAAGATTTTATGAGCAAAATTTCCATGATTCAAACAAACCTTTGCTTTATCTTCACACTAAAAGCGAAGGAAAATTAGAATATAATTCTTTATTTTTCATTCCTCAAAATGCGCCTTTTGATTTGTTTCGTGTGGATTATCAAAGTGGCTTGAAACTTTATGTAAAACGCGTGTTTATCAGTGATGATGATAAGGAGCTTTTGCCAACTTATTTGCGTTTTGTGCGTGGGATTATTGATGTGGAAGATTTACCACTTAATGTAAGCCGTGAAATTTTACAAGAAAATCAGATTTTAAAAGCTGTTAAAGAAGCTAGTGTTAAAAAGATTTTAGGTGAGCTTGAAAAACTTAAAAACAATGATAAAGAAAAATACTTATCTTTTTTTAAAATCTTTGGTAAAGTGCTAAAAGAAGGACTTTATGGCTTTGGCAATGAAAAAGATAATCTTTTAAAACTCATGCTTTATAAAAGCACTAAAGGTGAAAATTTACGCTCTTTAGAAGAGTATAAAAACGAACTTCAAAACGAACAAAAAGAAATTTTTTATATCGCAGGAAATAATGAAAGTTTATTGAGAACTTCTCCTTTGCTTGAAGAATATAAGCAAAAAAATATAGAAGTTTTACTCATGGATGATGAGATTGATTCTTTGGTAACTCCTATGTTAGAATTTGAAGGTTTGAAATTTGTAGCGATTAATCAAGTAGAAGATAAAAATGAATTAAGTGATGAAGAAAAAAATACTTTTGCTCCACTTGTGGCTAAATTTAAAGAATTTCTAAAAGATCAAGTAGAAGATGTAAGACTAACAAGTCGTTTAAAAGATAGTCCAAGTTGTATAGTTTATGATAAAAATAAACCTGATTTTGCTATGCAGCAGCTCTTAAAACAAATGGGGCAAGAACAAAATTTCAAACCTATTTTAGAAATTAATCCAAAACATGCTATTTTCACAGGACTTAAAAACAACGAAACCTTTAGTGCAGATATAGCTACCTTAGTTTTAAATATGGCAAAACTGAGCGAAGGTATGGGCGTGGATAATCCTGCTGAATTTAATGCAAGCCTTACAAAAATCATCAATAAGGCTTTTTCATGATAGAAAATATCCCTGCAAGTCTTTGGATAAAACAAGATTTAAACGCATATCAAATCTTTGATGTGCGTACTCCTTTAGAATGGGAAGAAGGTATTCTACCTAATGCACAATGCGTAGCTTTGTATGACAATCAAGGGCTTTTAAATGCTAAATTTTTGGATGAATTTCAGAGCAAAAGAGATGAGGGTAAAAAACTTGCCTTTATTTGCCGTAGTGGTCATCGAAGTATGGTTGCAGCTGAATTTATAGCTGAAAAATTAGGACTTCAAAGTGCTAATTTAGATGGCGGAATGCTAGCGTTTAAGGGTTGTTAATGCTAGGAATTTATTTGCTTATAGTAGCTTTGTCTTTTTTAGTCCTTTATTTTGCTGTTAAAAAGCTTACTTTAAATATAGATGAGCGAACTCTTTTAGAGCCTATTAAAATGGATATTTATCCGAAATTTTGTGATTTAATTGATGAAAAAATCAGAGAATTTAAAGAAAATATCCAAAATGATAATTTAACATTAAAAATTTCTAGTCAAAAAGATGAATTTTTAGAAAAACTTGGAGATTTAAGCAGAGAACTGACCTTTATACAAACTATAAATTTAAGCAATAAAAATGATAGCATTTGGCAAAATGAACTTTTTTCTTTTTTAAAAGAATTAGAAAATTTACTGCTTAAATATCTAGAAAAAGGCGAAGAAGAAGCTGAAAATTTAAGAGAATTCCTAATGAATGAATTTGAAAAACTAAAAGATTAAGCATTGCAAGAGGAAAGAAATTCTTTAAAATATTTTAAATTTATTTCATGGAGTATTTTTGCTTTAGTCTTAATTTTTGTTTTAGTTTGTTATGATAACTTGCCAATCTTTTAGCTGGAGTAGCAATACTTCTTATTGGAATGACTAATTTAGGCATAGGTTTTAAAGTTTTTAGTGGAGGTTTGCTTGAAAAAATTTTTAGCAAAGTCAACCGATATAAAGATAAAAAGTATACTTTTTGGCACTTTAATTATGCAGTCTTCAACTTTAGTTTTTATTATTACGAGCAGGTATATAGGGATTATTTTTGGAGCAAATTTAGGAAATACGGCAAGTTCTTAGCTGATTGTTGGCTTGACAAATATTAAAATTTCCATGCTAGCTATTCCACTTTTGATTATATTTTATCGGCATAGGATTTTTCTTTTTGGCTGTAGATTATCTTAAAAATGGTTTTAAAATTTTTAAGCATATAATCGATCTTTTTTGCTTTGATTTTGTTGGTTTGAAAGGGATTTTTGTTTTTTGGACTAGGTCTTTGCTTATAGGAATTATACAATCAAGCATGGCTACAATGGCTATTATTGTTGCGGCTTTACTTGCTAGACAAATTAGTTTTGAAAATTCTTTAGCAAGCAACTTTAGGCACTAGTGTTGGAGGAGTTGTAACGGCTATTTTGGCTTCTTAAGTACTAATATTGAAGAAAAAAAATTAGCGTTTGCAAATTGTATTTTTAATTTTAGTACAGCCTTTTTAATTGTACTTATTTTATACATTTTCTTAATTTTTATCCAGTGTCTTAAACATAGAAGATATAGCTTTGAAACTAGCATTATTTCACACTTTGTTTAATTTACTTGATATTGTGTTTTTTTCATTTTTTACTCCTCAAATTGTTCTTTTTTAAATAAAATAGTAAAAGCTCCTAAGGATAAAAATAAAGACAAACCTTTGTATCTTGATAGTAGTTGGTTAAATTTAGTGATATGGCTATTAAAGCTTTAAGAAAAGAAAGTGAGCATTTTGTAATAACATCTATGTAATTATTGCCTATGCTATAGGTTTTAGTCGAAAAGATATACAAAGTGATAAAAGTTTTAAAAAAATTTTAGAAAATAAAAAGTGGTTTAGTAAAAATGTAGATTTGGATTATTTGTATCAAACTAGGATAAAAGTTCTTTTTGAGGCTTATTGATTTTTCAACTAAAGCACAAGTTTATATCAATGACGAAGTAAAAAATCATAAAATTTTTACCTTTAAAATAGCAGCTAAAAATTTAGCTGAAACAACTAAAAATTTAAAAATTATTCAAGCAAATATTAAAAAATATTCCAGTTCTTCTAATGAATTTCTAGCTTTAGAATACAATAAAATTAGATCAAATTTAGGAGAACTTTTAAGAAGTATTGAAGAAATTAGAGTGGTTGAATATGATGAAAAGCTTTATTTAATCATTAAAAATCTTCAAAAAGGAAAAGAAATTTTAAAAGAAATTGATACTTTGAGTTTAAACATGTTGAATATCTTATTTCAATGAGAAAAATCACAACAGCTGAAGGAATTTCAATACTTAATGATACAACTTTTGCTGCTAAGATTGCCGAAGATAGGTGCTGTTGAAGTGATATTTTCTAAAGATATATCAAGCTAATTGTTTGTGCTAGTTTGGTTATGTATAGGTGTTAAAAATTCTTCATTGATTAAAATATCAACAACATCTTTAAACATAGGTAAGGCACTTTGTGCAGCATAATAGCTATAAGGTTTAGTAGGGTGCCTTACAAGCACTCCTATAGTATAGGCGTGATTTAAATCATTTGCAAAACCAAAAAAGGATGCATTGTAGCGATTGGAGGTGTAACCTTGTTTTTCAGCTATTCTTGCAGTTCCTGTTTTACCTCCTGCAATAATACCTTGAGTAATCGCCTTTTTTCCTGTTCCTTTTTCTATAACATTTATAAGGACATTTTGCATTGTTTTAGCAGCTTCACTAGAAAGAATTTTTTCTTTTTTTACATCATCATCAAGATTTGTAAAGCGTCCATTTTGATAGAATTTTTCAGCTAAACGAGGCGTGATGTAAATTCCATCATTATTAAAAACATTATAAGCTGCAAGGAGTTGTATAAAGGTTGTTTTAAGTCCATAACCATAACTTAAAACAGACTTTTCTATATCTCTTAAGCGTTTAGGATTTGGAATTTCTCCTTTTTGTTCATAAGGTAGATCAATACCGCTCTTTTCTCCAAATTTAAATATTTTAAGTCCTGATACGATTTCTATATTATTAAGTCTTTTGGCAATTTGTATCATGCCTATATTTGAAGAATATCTTATAACTTCTTCCATAGTCATTTTATCCATTTTATGATCATCGTTGATGGTGAAACGTCCTAATTTATAAGAACCACCATGGGTATTAATCACTTCATTCATTTTTATTTTGCCAAGTCTTAAGGCTGTTGTAAAGATAAAAGGTTTGATAACAGAACCTGCTTCATAACCGTATTCTATAGCACTTGCATTAAGAACTGATAGATCTTTTCCACGATTTTGTGGATCATAGCGCCTTGAGCTTGCTAAAGCTAAAATTCTTCCTGTTTTACTTTCCATTACTCCTACGATGATTTCATTGGCTTTTAAATCTTCATTTCTTTGATCTATGGCTTTTTCTATACTTTTTTGTAATTTTAAAGAAAGATTTAAATACAAATCACAACCATTGATCTTTTTTTGTTGTAATGAATTGAGATTTAAAATAATATTTCCACCTATATCTTTAAGCCCTTGAATTTTTTCATTTTGAACAGGGCTTAAGCATTTATCATAGTATTTTTCTAAACCTTTAACTCCTATATTTTTTAAAATTCCGCTTTCTGGATCTAATACCATTTTAGTATAACCAATAATAGGAGTAAAAGAATCTTTTGACATATAAATTCTATCTTCTTCATGTTCGATGATATTTAATCCTCTTGTTTCAACTCTTCCTGAGTTATTTGTAAAAGCTTTGAAAAAACCTTGTATATAGAGTTTTTTGGCAAGATCTTTAAGATAGCTTGCTTGTTTGGAGTCTAAGTTTTGTAAAAGAACAAAATTATAAGATCGTTTTTTTTGATTTTGTATTCTTTTTTTAATATCTGCTACTTGATCATTACTTATTCCGCTGTAAATTTGAAAAAGCTTTAAAAACAAATCAAATTTATCTTTATTAATACTTCTAAGGTCTATTTCTGCACGATAAATTTGTTTAGAGCTTGTGATGGTAAAATTATCTTTGGTTATAATCAACCCTCTTAGAGCAAGAGCGTATTGATCTTTTTCGGTATTAGGTATATGGCGTTTTGAGGTGAGAAAAAAAGTAGAGCTGATAAAAATAATCATAAACAAAAGTGCCATGCAGTAGGCAAAGGCAACTTTTGAAACCCTATTTTTTTTATATTCTTGCATTAGGGTTTAGATTTGAGTTCTTGTAATTTCTTTATAAGCACTGATCGCTTTATTTCTTACTTCTAGCATAAATTTCATACTACTTTCAGCTTTAGTAATGGCTATAGCTGCTTGATGTAAATCTTTAACTTGCCCCGTGGCAATGTCTGTCATTGCAGCTTCTCCACTTTCTTGTGCTTTATTTAAATCATCAATTTCATTTTTAAGCATCTTGGCAAATTCATCACCAATTCCTGTAGAATTCTGACTTTTGCTAGTATTTGAAATGTTATTATTTAATCTTAAATCATTAATATTGTTCATTTTTATTATCCTCTTAATAAATCAATCGCACTTTGAGCTATAGTTTTTGCACTTGTAAAAGCACTTACATTTGCTTGATAAGCTCTTGTAGCTTCAATCAAATCTGCCATTTCGATAACAGGATTTACATTTGGATACGCTACATATCCCTCAGCATTTGCATCAGGATGACTTGGATCATATTTCATGCGAAAATCTTTGTCATCTCTAACTACTTTATCTACTACAACGCTTTGAATAGCAGGCTTAGCTTCTTCTGGTGAGCTTGGATCGTTTAAAGGATTTTCATATTTTAAAAAATTATTATCTTTGTTAATTTGCTCATTTAAAAGCTTATCAAAATCTGTTGCTTTAAAGATCACTTCGCGTCTTCTATAAGGCCCACCTTCGGCTGTTCTTGTAGTGTTTGCATTAGCTATATTAGAGCTAATAACATTCATTCTAAAACGTTGAGCACTTAAACCGTAACCACTAATATCAAAATCACTTAAGTATGCCATAATTTACCTTTAACTTAATTTAGAGCTTGCATCAAGTATAGAACTAAAGATATTGGTTTGTCTTCTTAAAACTCCATCAAGAGCTGTTATCATAACTGTATTTTTACTCATTTCTGTGGTTTCTACATCCAGATCAACAGTATTTGCATCATTTCTTGCTAAATGTCCATCTCTTAAATAAATAGTAGATTTACTAGGATCAGGGAATTTCCAAGGTTTTTGATGCCCTTCTTCGGTTACGGCTAATTGTAGTTCTTTGTTGTCATTTTTTTTGAAAATTTCATTTGCACGATTCACCAAAGCTGTTTCAAATTCAATATCTCTTGCTTTATAAAAAGGAGTATCAACATTTGCAAGATTAGCATTGATAAGTTGATTTCTTAGATTTCTGCCCGCTAAAGCACCAGTGACTAGTTCTTTTGATTTAAATGGGTTAATCATTTTTTATCCTTTCTATATTTTTTAAAATTAACAAGCAAATACTGTTCCAATTTAATTATTTTGTGTAAAAATATCAAAATTATTTTCCTTTTTGTAAGTTTATGGCTTTATTATGATCATTTATATTTGTGCTAAAAATATGAACTCCAGTGTTTTTATCACGCACAAAATATAAATAATCTGTCTTTAAAGGAAAAATAGCTGCACGAATAGCACTTAAAGAAACATTGCAAACTGCTTCTTTAGGTAATCCTGTAAATTTATAGGTATTATAAGAGCTATTATCTTGTCTTATTCTTTGTGGAGTAACTTTTACATGGGAGTAAATTCCATAATTTAAAGTCCCATCCATTTGAAGTTTCATACCTTTTTTAAGTCGATTATAAATTACACTCGCAATTATAGGCATTTCATTTTCATTGGCAGCTTCTTTTTGTATTACAGAGGCGATAATGGTATATTGGTGCCATTTTTTTGAATTATAATCGCCAAAAATTTTTTCAGAGGTTTTTTTATTAGAAATTTCAGCATGGTTTAAAAGCATTTGAATGAGTAGGTTTTCAGTAATGCCTTTTGGAATTTTATAAGTTTCTGGTAAAAAAACACCTTCATCATAAGGTGCTTGAGCTTTAAATTCTTTTAAAAGTATATTTTTATCAAGTCCAAGTTGCTTGGCTGCTTGTTCTAAAAAGATTACACTTGTTTCTCCTGGAATAAGAGTAATGGTTTCAAGTGCTGCTTTAGCAATGGTGAGTTTGTGTAAAAATTCAACTCTGTTTAGATCTTTTGTTCCTATGTTAATCCAGCCTGATTGAGGGTGTCCTAAAAAAAATAAAATATATTTATCAATACTACTCATCTGATATTTATTTTGCTTTAAATATGTTATAATTTGAGAAATTGAACCTTGGGGAATAAATACCACAGAATTACTTTTTAAAGGTTGAGTTAGATAATAAAAAATTCCTAAAATAAATATCAAAAAGAAGTTGCGTATGAAAAAGAAAATTTTGTATATTGTTGTATTTTTTGTTGTGCTTATGCTAGCTTTATTTATAGTGCTTAAAAAATGGGATTGTCATCTCTAGTATCCAATTTGATTTTTTAAAATTAGAACAATTATATATTAAATTAGATAAAAAATTAATTGTACGAGCAAAAAACATTACTATAAATAAGACAAATTCTAAAGTTTCATCACAAATTCAAGATTCTAATAACGCT
This sequence comes from Campylobacter jejuni subsp. jejuni 414, assembly GCA_000163995.1. Taxonomy (GTDB): domain Bacteria; phylum Campylobacterota; class Campylobacteria; order Campylobacterales; family Campylobacteraceae; genus Campylobacter_D; species Campylobacter_D jejuni_A. Next base: position 427,012 of record CM000855.1, read on the forward strand.
TCAACAGAGATTTTAAAAATAACAAAAAATTTAAAATATCTGTATACTTTTGTTGAAGAGATTGATATACAAAATTTAAATATAAAAGATAATCATGTGCGTATTTTATTTAAAAATAATGAATTTTTTATAGATAATGATTTATTATTTTTAAAATTAACATTACAGCGTCAAAATAAAGAACTTATAGCCGATATTAAAAAACTTTTATTAAAAGATTATAATTTAAATATTGATGGAAATTTAAGTATTAATACCAAGAGCGAGTTTTATTATTTTCAAGGCAGAGCAAGTGGAGAATTACTTGATTTTAACGCAAGTATTTCTTATAAAAATAAAAATTTAGCTTATAAAATAGAAGATCTAAATATTAGAAATATTACAGAAATTTTTAAAAGAGTTAATAAAAGAATAGAGCTTCCGCAGAGTTTAAATCTTTGGGTAGCGTATAGAGCTAAAGGGGAATTTTATCACCTAGATTATTTGCAAGGCTTTATAGATTTTGCTAAAGATAATTATTATTTAGACAATATTAGTGCATTAGGTTATGTCGATAATGTCAAAGTTCGTTTAGATGATAAGATGAATGCTATTGAAATTCCAAAGCTTGATTTCAATTTAAACAAACAAAAGCTTGATTTTATTTTTAATAAAGCTTCTTATAATGGTGCTGATTTAAGTTCTAGCAAGGTTTATTTATATGATTTATTCGATGAAAAAAAAGCTGGAATTTATTTGCGTATCAAGTCTGATAATCTAAAATTTGACAAAAAACTTGCTAAAGCTTTAGAGGGTTATTATTTTTCATTACCTTTTTATCAAACAAGCGGAAAGCTTAAAAGTGATTTAGAGTTTAAAATCGATTTTCATGATAAGGGTAAAATTTCTTATAATGGTGTTTTAGCTTTGGAGAATGCTAGTATTTCTTTGGCTGATTTTAATTTTACAAAAGCCTTTGTAAAATTAAATCAAAACGATTTAATTATAGAAAATGCCAGTGTTAAAAATGGGTTTTTAGAAGCTGATTTTAATGCTAAATTTGATTTACAAAAACAGCAAGGAAATTTCAATACTCAGATTTCAAGGCTTTATTTTGACAATGGAGAGCTTTTGGATTTAAGAAATCAAAGTGTAGATGTAAATTTAGACTACTCTCAAAATGTTAATATTAGTATTCCTCAATGGAATTTGATTTTAAATTTTAAAGATGGACTTGAGGCTAATCTTAATAATCCTAAAATTTTATTTTCATTTTCTCCATTGCTTAAAAAGTTTGGGTTTATTGATGCTAAAAATGTTTATTATAAAACTTCAAATTTTGAAGATTTTAATGCAAGTGTTAATGATGCTTATTTTAAAAATAATTTACTTGTTAATGGGCAAACTCCTTTTGAAAAGGATAGTTTTAATATTATAAAAAACAAGGGTGTTATGGAAATTCATACCCAAAGTAATATAGTAAGCGTTAAAATAAGTTCTGATAACAAAGAAATTCATTTAAAAGATCTAAGTTATGTTTATAAAAAAGATTCTAATTCTTCAAATAATTCAGTATTTGATATTTCTACCAATACTCAAAATATTAGTTTTGGCGGGGTAAATGTGGCTTTGATTTTAGCAGATTCTAATAAAACTTTGGCTTTTGATAGAGTGGAGGCTGATTTAAAAGGTGATGCTTTAAATCTTAAAGGTTCTAGGAGGAATGTAAAATTTGATCTTTACTATTCTTCTAATGATTTGAATTTAAATGTTAGCAATATTGATGATAATTATTTAAATGAGTTTTTGCAAAAACAAGCCGTGCAAGATGGGGTATTTAATTTAAATATAAGAGGAAGTGGATTGGAGTATTTTGATGGGCAGATCGATTTTAAAAATACTTATGTGAAGGATTTAAAAGGTATAAATCAGCTTATTTCTTTTATTGATACTGTGCCAAGTTTATTGATGTTTAAATCTCCAACTTTTAATCAAAAAGGTTTGAGTTTGCATGATGGAAAAATTATTTTTAATAGAAAAAAAGATCTTTTAAGCGTTTCAGCTATTAATTTAAATGGCGATAGCGTAGATATATATGGATTAGGATCAGTAAATTTAAGATTAAATACAGTGGATTTTAATTTAGAACTTAAAACTTTAAAATCAGCTTCTGAAGCTATATCAAAGGTGCCAATTTTAAATTATGTAGTTTTAGGTAAAAATCAAGAAATTAGTACAAACTTAAAAATAGATGGAAGCATAGATGATCCTAAATTTCATACTGAAATTTTAACAGATACCTTAAAAACTCCTTTTAATCTTATTAAAAATATCATACAACTTCCTACTAATTTACTTAATTAAAAATATTTAAAGTTTGTTTGAAAACTAAAACAAACTTTAAACTTACTCTTGCATTTTTTTTTATTTGTAATATACTTAAAAATAAAAATTAAGTATATTAAAGGACTAAAAATGCAAATTACTTATACTTTAACAGATGAGTCGCCAGCTCTTGCGACTTATTCATTTTTACCTATAGTAAAAGCTTTTTTAAGTAGGGCGCATATAGGGGTAAAAACCTCAGATATTTCTTTATCTGGAAGGATTTTAGCTATTTTTAGCGAGTATTTAAAAGAAGAGCAAAGATGTGAAGATGCTTTAGAGCTTTTAGGTGAACTTGTAAAAAGATCGGATGCAAATCTTATTAAAACTCCAAATATCTCAGCTTCTATTCCTCAGCTTAAGGCGGCAATTAAAGAATTACAAGATAAGGGTTATATGTTACCAAATTACCCAGATGAGCCAAAAAATGATGAAGAATTACAAATTAAAACAAAATATCAAAAAGTTTTAGGTTCGGCAGTTAATCCTGTATTAAGACAAGGAAATTCAGATCGTCGTTCAACAAAAGCGGTGAAAGATTACGCAAAAAACAATCCTTACCGTGTGGTTGAGTTTAATCCTAGCTCAAAAACTCGTGTTTCTTATATGAAAGAGGGGGATTTTTTCTCTAATGAAAAAGCGATTTTAATCGATCAAGATTGTATAGCTAATATAGAATTTATAAGTATCAATGGTAAGAGTGAAATTTTAAAAGAGGATTTAAAACTTGAAAAAAATGAAATTTTAGACGCTACTTTTATGGATGTACAAAAACTTGAGGAATTTTATGCTAAAGAAATTAAAGCAAGCAAAGATGATGATGTGCTTTTTTCATTGCATTTAAAAGCTACGATGATGAAAGTAAGCGATCCTATACTTTTTGGCTATGCGGTAAAAGTATTTTTTAAAGAATTATTTACTGAATTTAAAGATGAATTTGAAAAATTAGGCATTAACCCAAACAATGGCTTAAGCGAGCTTTTAAGCAAGATTGAAAACTCAAGTAAAAAAGATGAGATTTTGAAAAAATATAATGAAATTTTAGCCAAATCCGCAGATATTTCTATGGTAAATTCAGACAAAGGTATTACAAATCTTCACGTTCCAAGTGATGTAATTGTTGATGCTTCTATGCCTGCAATGCTTAAAAATGGCGCAAGATTGTGGGATAAAGAAGGCAAAGAAAAAGATACGAATGCTGTAATTCCTGATCAAACTTATGCAACTATTTATGAGGCAGTTATTGAAGATTTGCATAAAAATGGCACCTTAAATCCTGCAAAACTTGGTAGTGTCTCTAATGTGGGCTTAATGGCTAAAAAAGCCCAAGAATACGGTTCGCACGATAAAACCTTTGTAGCCAAGGAAGAGGGGACTTTTAAAATCGTTTCTAAAGGCAAAGTTTTATTAGAACATAAGGTTAAAAAAGGCGATATTTATAGGGTTAATCAAGCTAAATTTGATGCGGTGTTAAATTGGATTGATTTGGGTATAGAAAGAGCACAGCTTAGTGGGGCTGAAGCTATTTTTTGGCTAGATAGCAAAAGAGCTAGCAATAAAATTATGATATCTTTAGTGCAAAATCGTTTAAAAGAAAAGGGTAAAGATATAGCCATTTTAGCTCCAAAAGAAGCTTGTTTAAGAAGTTTAGAACTTATCCGTGAAGGAAAAGATGCTATTTCTATTACAGGAAATGTTTTAAGAGATTATTTAACTGATCTTTTTCCTATTTTAGAACTTGGAACAAGTGCAAAAATGCTTTCTGTTGTACCTATGCTAAATGGCGGAGCAATGTTTGAAACAGGAGCAGGCGGTTCAGCACCTAAACAAGTAGAACAATTAGTTGAAGAAAATCATTTGCGTTGGGATAGTTTGGGTGAGTTTTTGGCTTTACAAGCAAGTTTGGAATTTTATGCAAATAAATGCAGTAATCATAAAGCTAAAATTTTAGCAGAATGTCTTGATGAAGCTATAGGAGAATGGCTTGAAAATAATAAAGCCCCATCAAGAAAAGTTAAAGAAGATGATAATAGGACAAGCCATTTTTATTTAGCCATGTATTTTGCAAATCATTTAGCAAGACAAGCTAGTGATATGGAACTTCAAAGCTTTTTTAAAGATATTGCTTTAGAGCTTTCTTCTAACGAAGAAAAAATTAGAGCCGAATTTAATGATGCTCAAGGTGTGAAAATAGATTTAGGTGGATATTATAAATTTGATGATGAAAAAACAAATAAAATTATGCGTCCAAGTGCAACTTTTAATGCTATTTTAGAAAAAATAGAACAAAGATGAAAATCACTGTTATAGGGGCTGGTAATGTAGGCTCAAGTGTAGCTTATGCTTTGATTTTAAGAGAAATAGCAAGTGAAATTGTTTTAGTAGATATCAATGAAGATTTACTTTATGCAAAAGAATTAGAACTTACTCAAAGTATAGCTGCTTTAAACTTGAATATAGATTTGATTTGTACTAAAGATTATGCTTATACTAAAAATTCAGATATAGTGCTTTTTAGTGCAGGTTTTGCTAGAAAAGATGGGCAAAGCAGGGAGGAATTACTTCAATTAAATACAAGTATCATGCTTGATTGTGCTAAAAAAATCAAAGATTTTACAGAAGACCCTCTTTTTATTATTTTGACTAATCCTGTGGATTTTTTACTCAATACTCTTTACGAAAGCAGGATTTTTTCATCAAAGAAAATTGTAGCCATGGCAGGGGTTTTGGATAATGCAAGATTTAAATACGAGCTTGCTAAAAAACTTAATGTCAAAATGTCAAGTGTAGATACAAGACTTATTGGCTTTCATAATGATGATATGGTTTTAGTAAAATCTTATGCGAGTGTTAAAAATAAAAACATAGATGAAATTCTAAGTGAAGAAGAATTTGATGATTTAGAAAATGAAGTTAAAACAGGTGGAGCCAAGGTAATAAAACATCTTAAAACTTCGGCTTATTTAGCCCCTGCTAGCGCTTGCGTAAGAATGATTGAGTCTATAAGAAGTGGCGAGTTTTTGCCTATGAGTGTGATTTTGCGTGGAGAATTTGGAGTGCAAAATAAAGCCTTAGGAGTTATGGTAAGATTAGGACTTGAAGGTGTGATTGAGATCATGAAAATGGATCTTAGTTTACAAGAAAAAGACAAACTGGAAAAATCTTTAATCAAATATCAATACAAAGGAGAATAAATGAATATACATGAGTATCAAGCAAAAGCAATTTTTGCAGACAATGGTATCCCTACTTTAAAGGGAAAGGTCGCATTTAGCATAGATGAAGCTGTAGCAAATGCTAAAGAATTAGGTGGTAGCATTTGGGCGGTTAAAGCTCAAATTCACGCAGGAGGTCGTGGTCTTGGTGGTGGTGTTAAAATCGCTAAAAACTTAGATGAGGTCAAAGCTTATGCAACTCAAATTTTAGGAATGAATTTAATTACTCATCAAACAGGACCTGAAGGCAAGCTTGTGCAAAAACTTTATATAGAAAGCGGTGCAAATATAGTAAAAGAATATTATTTGGCTATTTTATTTAATAGAATGGCAGAGCAAATTACCATTATCGCTTCAAGCGAAGGGGGGATGGATATAGAAAAAGTGGCAAAAGAAAGTCCTGAGAAAATCGCAAAAGTAGGTATAGATCCACAAATTGGTTTTAAAATGTTTCATGGACTTGAGGTAGCAAGAGTTTTAGGGCTTGATAAAGATGAGGGCAAAAAACTTATTTCCATGTTAGCTAAACTTTACAAGCTTTATATGGATAAAGATATGAATATGCTTGAAATCAATCCTTTGATTAAAACTGCAGAAGGAGACTTTTATGCTCTTGATGCAAAGTGTAGTTTTGATGATAGCGCGCTTTATCGCCATCCTGAAATTGCTGAACTTAGAGATATTACTGAAGAAAATCCTGCTGAAAGAGAAGCAACTGAATTTGGTTTAAGTTATGTGAAATTAGATGGAGATGTGGCTTGCATGGTAAATGGTGCAGGTTTAGCGATGGCAACTATGGATATTATTAATTACAGCGGTGCAAAACCTGCAAATTTCTTAGATGTGGGTGGGGGAGCTTCGCCTGAAACCGTTGCAAAGGCTTTTGAAATCATTTTAAGAGATAAAAATGTAAAAGTTATATTTATTAATATCTTTGGTGGTATTGTTCGTTGTGATAGGATAGCAAATGGAATTTTAGAAGCCACTAAAAATGTTGAGGTAAATATTCCAATTGTAGTGCGTCTTGATGGTACTAATGCAGCAGAAGCAAAGGTAATTTTAGATAATTCAAATCTTAAAAATATCAAAGCAGCAACCAATCTTAAAAACGGTGCAGAGCTTGTAAAAAGTTTAGTAGGATAAGGATAGAAAATGAGTATATTGGTTAATAAAAATACAAAAGTAATAGTTCAAGGTTTTACAGGTAAAGAAGCAACTTTTCACGCTGAGCAATGTATGGCTTATGGTACAAATATAGTCGGAGGTGTGACTCCTCATAAAGGCGGACAAACTCATTTAGGCAAACCGGTTTTTGATACCGTTGCAGATGCGGTTAAAGCAACAAAAGCTGATGTGAGCTTGATTTTTGTTCCTGCTTTTGCTGTGGGTGATAGTGTGATTGAAGCGGCTGATGCAGGTATTAAGCTTGCAGTTGTGATTACTGAGCATACTCCTGTAAAAGATATGATGTTTGCTAAGCAATATGCTAATAAAAAAGGCATGAAAATCATAGGGCCAAATTGTCCAGGGATTATAACTTCTGAAGAATGTAAATTAGGTATTATGCCGGGTTTTATTTTTAAAAAAGGTTGTGTAGGGCTTATTTCAAAAAGTGGAACTTTAACTTATGAAGCGGCTAATCAGGTAGTTCAAGGCGGCTATGGAATTTCTACTGCAGTAGGAATTGGTGGTGATCCTATTATAGGGCTTGCTTATAAAGAACTTTTAAGTGAATTTCAAAAAGATGATGAAACTAAAGCTATTGTAATGATAGGTGAAATTGGTGGTAGTTTAGAAGTAGAAGCGGCTAAGTTTATTAAAGAAAATATTAGCAAACCTGTGGTAGCATTCATTGCAGGTGCAACCGCTCCAAAAGGTAAAAGAATGGGGCATGCAGGTGCTATAGTAGGAAGTGCTGATGAAAGTGCTGCAGCTAAAAAAGAAGCTTTGAAAAGTTATGGAATTCATGTAGTGGATTCTCCGGCTTTAATTGGTGAAGAAATTCAAAAAATATTAGGTTGATAAAGGAAAAATATGAGTATGACAGCTCCAAAAGATACCCCTGTTTGGGTAGATGAGCATAGATGTAAAGCATGCAATATTTGTGTTAGCTATTGCCCTGCTGGGGTTTTAGCTATGCGTGATGATGTGCATGCGGTTTTAGGACAAATGATAGAGGTGGTACATCCTGAATCCTGTATAGGTTGTACTGAATGCGAATTACATTGCCCTGACTTTGCTATTATGGTGGCAAAAAGAGATGAATTTAAATTTGCTAAACTCACTGCTGAGGCTAAAGATAGAGCTGTGGCTGTGAGAAATAATAAATATAAAAAATTAGCATAGGAAGAACAATGAGAGAAGTTATAGCAACAGGTAATGTTTTAATCGCTAAAGCAGCAATTGATTGTGGATGTAAATTTTTTGGAGGTTATCCTATTACTCCTAGTAGTGAGATAGCCCATGAATTAAGTCATATGCTTCCTGCAAATGATGGAACTTTTATACAAATGGAAGATGAAATTTCAGGTGTAAGCGTGGCTATTGGTGCGGCTATGAGTGGAGTAAAATCCATGACAGCAAGTAGTGGTCCAGGAATTTCTTTAAAGGCAGAGCAAATAGGACTTGCTTTTATTGCTGAAATTCCTTTGGTTATCGTCAATGTAATGCGTGGTGGTCCATCAACAGGCCTTCCAACAAGGGTAGCTCAAGGGGATTTATTTCAAGCTAAAGCACCTACTCATGGAGATTTTGCAAGTATAGCCATAGCACCAGCGAGTCTTGAAGAAGCTTATACAGAAACCATCAGAGCATTTAATTTGTCTGAAAAATTTATGACTCCTGTGTTTTTGCTTATGGATGAGACCGTTGGACATATGAACGGAAAAGCTCTTTTGCCAGAGCTTAATGAAATTGAGATTATTAACCGCAAAAAATTTACAGGGGATAAAAAAGATTATAAGCCTTATGCTGCTGGAGCTAATGAAGCTGCTACTTTAAATCCTTTTTTTGAGGGTTATCGTTATCATATTACAGGACTTCATCACGGAGATATTGGTTTCCCAACAGAAGATGGAGAACTTGTCAAGAAAAATATAGAAAGACTAATCGGCAAAATTAAAAATCGCAAAGATGAAATTTGTACTTGGGAAGAATTTATGCTTGATGATGCTGAATTTTTAATCATTGCTTATGGCAGCGTGGCAAGATCTGCAAAAGAAGCGATTTTAAGACTTAGAGAGCAGGGCTTAAAAATAGGGCTTTTCCGTCCTATTACGCTTTATCCTGTGGCAGAAGAAAAGATTGCCGAAGTTACAAGCCGCTTTAAAAAAATAATGGTAAGCGAACTCAATATGGGGCAATATTTAGAAGAAATTCAAAGGGTAAGTAAAAGAGATGATTTCATTTCATTACATAGAGCCAATGGACGTCCTATTACCCCTAGTGAAATTATGGTTAAAGTAAAGGAGAATATATAAATGGCTTTTGATTATGATGAACATTTAAGAGTAGATAAGCTTCCAACGCAATGGTGCTGGGGTTGTGGTGATGGTGTGGTTTTAAAGTGTATTATCAGAGCTATTCAAAAAATCGGTTGGAATATGGATGATGTATGCTTAGTTTCTGGTATTGGTTGTAGTGGTAGAATGAGTTCTTATGTAAATTGCAATACCGTACATACTACACATGGAAGGGCTATTGCTTATGCTACAGGTATTAAACTTGCAAATCCTAGCAAACATGTTATTGTAGTTAGTGGAGATGGTGATACATTGGCAATTGGCGGAAATCATACTATTCACGGATGTAGAAGAAATATCGATCTTACGCACATAGTGATTAATAATTTCATTTATGGACTAACCAATTCTCAAACCTCTCCAACTACTCCAAAAGGCTTTTATACAGTTACAGCACAATTTGGCAATATCGATCCAAATTTTGATGCTTGTGAACTTACTAAAGCAGCGGGTGCGTCTTTTGTGGCAAGAGGTAATGTAATAGAAGCAAATAAGCTTGAAAATCTTATTTTTAAAGCTTTATCTCACAAGGGTTATAGCTTTGTTGATGTTTTTTCAAATTGCCATATTAATCTTGGACGCAAAAATAAAATGGGCGAAGCGGTGGCTATGCTTGATTGGATTAAAAATCGTATTGTAGATAAATCAAAATTCGATCAAATGGATACTGAAGAAAAAAAAGGTAAATTCCCAACAGGCATTTTACATCAAGATGAAACTCAAGCAGAATACTGCCACGCTTATGAAGAAGTGCGTCGTGCGGCTAAAGAAAAAAGAATGGTGGATTTAGGAGCTTTAAAATGAAATATCAATTAAGATTTGGCGGTGAAGGTGGACAAGGTGTTATTACCGCAGGAGAAATTCTAGCCGAAGCAGCCATTAAAGAAGGAAGATCTGCTTTTAAAGCTTCTACTTATACTTCACAAGTGCGTGGAGGCCCTACCAAGGTTGATATTATCATTGATGATAAAGAAATTTTATTTCCATATGCTGTAGAAGGTGAAGTGGATTTTATGCTTTCAACCGCGGATAAGGGTTATAAAGGTTTTTGTGGTGGTGTAAAAGAAAATGGTATTATTGTGATTGAGCCAAATTTAGTACATCCTGAAAAAAGCGATTATGAAAAATGGCAAATTTTTGAAATTCCTATTATTACTATAGCTAAAGATGAGGTAGGAAATGTTGCTACGCAGTCCGTAGTTGCTTTATCTATCGCAGCTTATATGAGCAAATGTATAGAGCTTGATATTTTAAAAGAAACTATGCTTCATATGGTTCCAGCTAAAACAAGAGATGCAAATGCTAAGGCTTTTGATTTAGGAATTCATTATGCAAGCAAGGCAAAAGCCGTGCATAAATAAGCGGATAAATTCCGCTTATAACATTTTTTTAATAAGCTCATTTAATTCTTCGCTTTTCTTTTTATTTTGATTTAAAAGCTCTTCAAGCGTGATAAGAGTTTTAGGAGAAAGATAATCAAGTAATTCTATGATTTTTTTATATTGTTCTTTGTGAGCGGTTTTTATATTGTGTTTGTTAAAAAAATCTTGTTCATCAATGTCTAAAGCTTCAGCAATGAAAGGCAACATATCCGCTTTTAACTCGATATTGCCATTTAAATAAGCATATATACTTGATTCTGTGGGAGTTTCTCCTGTTTTACTCGTTCTCATATCAAGATCAATCAATCTTCTAGCTAACTCTCTTTTAGAAATATTTTTGGCTTTTAAAATTTCATTGATTCTCTCTACGACTTTCATTATAGCTCTTTCTTTGATATGGTAATAAGTATTATAAGCTTTATTGTTATTGTAAAAAAACAATTTATTTGATTTAATCTATAATTAATTATAGATTAGTTATAATTTTTTATAAAATATATAAAGTTATGAGAATTTATGAAAATTTTAAGTATTATTATCCCTTTTAGTTTGAGTAAAGAAAGACCCTATATACAAGAAAGAGTTTTGCAGAAGATTAAGGAATTTGAAGCTTTTAAGGAGGAGATTGATTTTATTTTTGTGGAAGGTTATTCTTCTGTTTTTATAGATCTTAAAAAAGAGATTGAAAATTTGGGATACCTTTACATCAAGGATGCTATTCAGCAAGATGAAGGATTTTTTTCTGTAGCAAAATGCAGAAATTTAGGAGCAAGACATACAAAAACTCCTTGTTTGATGTTTTTAGATGTGGATTTAAAGCTAGATTTAAAAAAGCTTTTAAGGCTTATTTTAGCAAAGCAAATTGATCAAAACCCTGCTGCTTTTTTGGTTTTGCCTTGTGTTTTTTTAAATCAAGAAGCAAGTTTGGCTTTTTTAGAAAATCATTTAAACGAGTATGAAATTTTACAAGATCTTATTTATGGTAAAAAAGAATACATTCATTTTTTTATGAAAGCAAGTTCTAGTGTCGTTTTTAATACCTACACTTTTTTGCAATTAGGAGGCTATGGGAATTTTGTAGGTTTTGGGAGCGAAGATTTTGATTTATTAGCAAGATTGTTAAAATTTTCAGCCCAGTTTGAAGTGGAGGCTAAAGAGCTTACTTATTCCTCAAAATCTTGGGATTTTGAGGAATTTAAAGGCTTTAGATCTTTCTTTTCAATGCTTGGACTTGAGGCAATGTTTTATGGGCTTTATGCTTTTCATATGTGGCATGAAAGACCTAATCAAAATGGCTATCTTGAGAATGTTGCTAAAAATCATCAAAAATTTTTAAACAACCTTTTAAAAGAAACGCAAGAAGATGCACTTATACTAGCTAATGCTAAGGAAAAAATTTGCATTTTACATTCTGAAAATTCTTATCCTTATAACAATCTTCAAAAAATTTGCGTGTTTTTGGGTGAATTTATGGCTACTAGTGAGAAGATGTTTTTTGATGAGGATATTTTTAATGAGCAAAGATTTCTTTCTTTTATACAAAAACATAAAATCACACGTTTTATCTTTTCAAATCCTTATGCTAGAGTGCATATTCAAAGGCTTTATGAGTATATGAGAGCAAAGCAAATTCCTTTTTTGTGCTTTGAAAGAGGAGCTTTTCCTGATACTTGGTTTTTTGATGATAGTGGATTTTTGGCTGATTCAGTCAATTATCAAGAACAAATTTGGAATAAAGCTTTAAGCAAGGAAGAAGAGCAAATAACTAAAACTTACATTGATAAGCTTTTAAATGCTGATCAATTTTTAGAAAATAATAATCAAAAAATTCAAGCAAATGAGCTTAGAAAAAGACTTGGTGTAAGAGATAAAAAAGTTATTTTTGTGCCTTTGCAAGTTGTAAATGATACGGCTGTAAGATTTTTTACTTATGAACCTTTTACCTATGAGAATTTCTTGATTATTTTAGATGAACTTGCTTTAAAATACTCTAAAGAAGAACTTGTTTTTGTCTGTAAAAATCACCCTTTAAACTTTAATATAGACAAAACAAAATATAAAAATCTTATTTTTGCATCCAATCATACGAATTTTTTAAGTTTGTTAGAATTAAGTTTTGCCTGTATAACTTTAAATAGCGGAGTAGGAATGTATGCAATGATCTTAAAAAAGCCTTGCATACTTTGTGCTAAAGCTTTTTATGCCTTTGAAAATTTAAATTTACAAGCACATTCTAAAGAGGAGCTTGAAAGTCATATCAATCATATTTTAAGAGGAAATTTTTCTTTTGATGAAAGCAAGATGCTACGTTTTATTAAATACCTTAGAAAAGATTATTATTCTTATGCTAAATCTCAAAGTAAAGTACTGAAAAATGAAAATTCTTTTTTTAGAAGGACAACTCATTTGTATTGGTATCAAATTATCTTAGGCAAAGATAAAGTCTTAAAAGCAAAGTTTTTTGAAAAGCAAAGCTATAAATTAAATTCTTTACACTACCTGCCTTTTATTTATGAGATCAAGAAAAACAGAGCTTCTTTTGATAAAAAAACCAACAAAGTTTTAAATTATTTAAAAGTTCAAGTTATAAAAGAAACAAGATTTAATAAGCTTTTTAGAAAATTTTTAAGAGATCCTAAGGCTTTTTTTATAGATTCTAAAAATCCTTTATTTTATCCGATTAAAAAAATTTTAATCGCCATTCACTTTAAAAATTTTAAATTATAAAAACAAACTTTAAATATTTTTAAAATAAATAGGTATTGAAATTTATAAGGCTTAAGAAAGATTAATTCCTTTTTAACTTTTAAAATTCTATAATCGTTTCATTTTAAATTGCTTAGGAAAAACTATGGATATTTTTGATGAAATTTTAAACAAAAGTCCCAAGGAAAAATTTATAGAAATTATACAAAATGGAAATTTAGGAGCCTTAGAAAAAGTTTTTGAGGATTTTTTTGCCGATCATATTGCCATGATAGAACTTTTGGAAAAACAAAGTCTAACAGAAATGGATGTAAAAAATTTCATATTAGAAAATGGTGATTTTATAGAAGAAAGACAAAATGATATTTATATAGAATTGGGTGCAAAAATTTTAGGACATGAAGGCTAAAATTGTTTAAAATAAGCCCCTGTTTAATTTGTATTTTTTTTGCCTTTAGTAATGTTTTAGCATCTGAGCCAACTTTTGCTTATACTTATAAATTTACTCTTAAAAAAGATGAAAGAGCTAGTGTACAGATTAAGGAAATAGGTTATGAAGATAAGGTGCAAAATTTTGATTTTTATTGGACTTTATTTGATAATACCAATATCATCGTGCATTCGAAATTTCGCAAATATCCGCGTCAACTTGTGATGAGTTTAAGAAGAAATTTAGATTGGGTAACTCAGACTTTAATACCTGATTATACTAACCCTCATATTGATAGAGCAAGACTTATTTTAGAATTTAGTGGTTATAATAAAGGTTTAGCAACTTTTACGGTTTATATAGAGGATAAGGAGTCTCGTTTAATGGTAGAATTTTTAGACCCAAGAAAAAAAGCTTTACAGAATCCACCACAAAATAATCAGGTTGTTCCTATGATTAATTTTAATCAACCTCAGGTAAAACCATTAACAAGCAAAGAAAATAATAACAGCAATTAACAAGGAAAAGATAGTGCAAAAAATAGATGATTTAATAAAACAGTTTTTACAAGAGCTTGATTACGAACCTATTTTAAACATGCTTTTAAATGTAAAATCAGGAAAGAAATTACGCTCAAAATTGTTATTAGCTATCGCAGAAGAAAGTGAGATTGCCTTTAAAATTTGCGCAAGTATAGAATTGATACATCTTGCAAGTTTGTTACATGATGATATTATTGATGAGAGTGAATTAAGGCGCGGATCAAGATCTGTTAATGCTGAATTTGGTACAAAAAATGCCCTTATGTTAGGCGATATTTTATATTCAAAAGCTTTTTATGAATTAAGCAAAGTGGATACTAGATTTGCAAGTATTATTTCAGATGCTGTTGTAAAGCTTGCTATAGGCGAACTTATGGATGTTAATTTGGGAGAAAAATTTAATATTAATAAAGAAGCTTATTTAAAAATGATCTATAATAAAACAGCTATTTTGATTGAAGCAAGTGCGAGATGTGGAGCTATTTTGGCTAGATTGCATGAAAAAGATTTTGCAGAATATGGCAAAAATTTAGGACTCGCTTTTCAGATGATCGATGATATTTTAGATATTAAAAGTGATGAAAAAATTCTTGGAAAACCTGCTATGAGTGATTTTAAAGAAGGTAAAACCACTTTACCTTATATTTACCTTTATGAAAATTTACAAGAACAAGATAGAGTGTATTTACAAACTTTATTTAAAAAAGATTTAAATGAAAATGAAAAAGAGTGGTTAAAAATTAAATTTGAAGAACAAAAAGCTTTAGAAAAAGCTATTTTTGAAGCTAAAACTTATGCAAAAAAGGCTAATGAAGCGATTAAAAAATATGATAATAATAAGCTTAATGATATTATTAAAGCTATGATAGATAGGGAATTTTAATGTATTATTGTATATCTTTTACTCATAAAAATACAGATATTGCCTTAAGAGAAAAGTTAAGTTTTTCTAATGAAACTAAAAAAAGCGAATTTTTAAAAATCATCAGTACTCATGAAAATATTGAAGAATGTTTGGTTATAAGTACTTGTAATCGTGTTGAAATTGTTGCTTTTGTAAAAATAGCCTGTGCTGAGTTTGTTGTTAAATCTTTGGCTTTACTTTGTGATGTTCATAAAGATACTTTGCTTGAAAAAGCTGATATTTTTGAAGATAGCGGAGCTATTCACCATCTTTTTTCTGTAGCAAGCTCTTTAGATAGTTTGGTGGTCGGAGAAACTCAGATTGCAGGACAGTTGAAAGATGCTTTTGCTTTTGCTGTAAAAAATAATTTTTGCGGAGTACATCTTTCAAGAGCGGTGCATAGTGCTTTTAAATGTGCTGCTAAAGTGCGCAACGAAACTCAAATTTCTAAAAATCCTATTTCTGTAGCTAGCGTTGCTGTAGCAAAAGCAAAAGAACTTGCGGATTTAACGCAAAAAAAAGCTGTTGTTATTGGAGCTGGAGAAATGGGAGAGCTTGCAGCAAAACATTTAATTGCTGCGGGTGCTAAAGTGATTATTTTAAATCGTGATTTACAAAAAGCTAAAGATTTATGTGAGAGACTTGGTGTTTTAAGTGAGTATGATAGTTTGGAAAATTTAAAAAATTATTTAAATCAATATGAGTTTTTTTTCTCAGCTACCAATGCACCAAATGCCATTATTACAAATTCTTTAATTGAAGAACTTCCCTATAAAAGGTATTTTTTTGATATTGCTGTTCCAAGGGATATTGATATAAATGAAAATGAAAACATATTTGTTTTTACTGTAGATGATCTTGAGATTGTGGTGCAAAAAAATTTAGCTTTAAGAGAGCAAGAAGCTCGCATGGCTTATGCGATAATAGGTTGTCAAACAAGTGAATTTTTTAGATATTTAAATGATTTGGCTTTGATGCCTATTATTAAGGCTATACGCTTGCAAGCCAAAGAATGTTCAGATAAACAGCTTAAAATTGCATTAAAAAAAGGTTATTTGAAAAAATCTGATAAAGAAGAGGCTAGAAAGTTGATTTATCAAGTTTTTAAGGCTTTTTTACACACGCCTACTGTAAATTTGAAAAATTTACAAGGTAAAATGCAAAGTGATACAGTTATTAATGCCATGCGTTATGTTTTTGATTTGCAGAATAATCTTGAAGGTTTAAATCAATATAAATGCGAATTTGATATGGAGAATAATGATGAGATTTACTAAATTTTATGCACCAAGTTTAAAAGAAGCACCAAAAGATGCAATTTTACCGAGTCATATTTTTTTAACACGTGCGGGATTTGTAGAACAAATTGGTAGCGGACTTTATAATTTTCTACCTTTAGGAAAAAGAGTTTTAGACAAGATTAAAAATATAGTTAAAGAAGAAATGGATAAAGCTGGAGCACAAGAAGTAAATCTTAGTTTTATCACTCCTGCAAGTTTGTGGCAAGAAAGTGGACGTTATAATGTTTTTGGAAAAGAACTTTTACGTTTTAAAGACAGAAAAGAGAATGAATTTGTTTTAGGTCCAACACACGAAGAAGCTATGCTTTCTTTAGTAAAAAATAAAATCACAAGTTATAAGCAACTCCCTTTGCACTTATATCAAATCGGACTTAAATTTCGCGATGAGGCAAGACCAAGATTTGGGCTTTTAAGATGTCGTGAATTTTTAATGAAAGATGGATATAGTTTTCATGCTAATGAAGAGGATTTAGAGCGTGAGTTTGAACTTATGTATCAAACTTATTCTCAAATTTTGCAAAGAATGGGGCTTGATTTTAGAGCAGTGGAGGCTAATAGTGGAGCTATTGGTGGAAGTGGTTCTAAGGAATTTATGGTTTTGGCAAAAAATGGAGAAGATGATATTTTAATTTGTGAAAATTGTGATTATGCGGCCAACGTTGAAGCAGCTAAAAGAGTTAAAAAAACTTGTCAAGATGAGCGTCCTGAGGCAAATTATGCAAGTAAATTTTACACTCCAAATATTAAAACCATAGAATCTTTAGCACAATTTTTTAAAATCAATGCTTTTTATACGATTAAAGCGGTGGTAAAAAAAGCCATTTATGAAAATGAAAGCAAATTAGTGGTGTTTTTTATAAGAGGAAGTGATGATTTGCAAGAGGTTAAAGCTCAAAATGCTTGTAATGCCCTTGAATTAGTTAATGCAAACGAAGAAGAATTAGAAAAAGTGGGTTTGACTCCCGGTTTTATAGGTTTTATAGGATTAAAAGATATAGATTTTTATATAGATTTTGAGCTTGAAAATGAAAAACAAATGATTATGGGTGCAAATGAAAAAGATTATCATTTAGTTGGCATTGATGTTGTGAATTTAAACAAAGATCGTTTTAAAGATTTGGTTGAAGTTAAGCAAGGCGATTGCTGTGCTAAATGTGGAGCAAAATTAAAACAAAGCAAGGGTATTGAAGTAGGACATATTTTTAAACTGGGACAAAAGTATTCTAAAGCTATGAATGCAAATTTCTTAGATGAAAATGGTAAAAGTCAACCTTTTTATATGGGATGTTATGGCATAGGTATTTCACGCTTGCTTGCTGTGGCTATTGAAGCAAATCATGATGAAAAAGGGTGCATTTGGAATAAGGTTTTAGCTCCTTTTGTGCTTGAAATTATTGTTTCAAATATCAAAGATGAAAAAGCTTTAGAATTTGCTAATAAGCTTTATGAGGATTTAACTAAACTTGGATTAGAAGTGTTGCTTGATGATAGAAATGAACGTTTTGGAGTTAAAATGAATGATTTTGAACTCATGGGCTTTCCTTATGCACTAGTTATTGGAAAAGGATTAGAGAATAATGAAGTAGAACTTATCCAAAGAGAAGCTTTGACAAAAGAACTTGTAAAAATCGATGAGCTTATGGAAATTCTTAAAAAGAAAGTGTTATGAATTATAAATTAAGTTTAAGTCCTTTATTTGTACTTGAAATCATCACAAGTGTGCTTTTTATAGTTTTTTTTGGTTTTGGTAATTTTTTGTTGTTTATACTTTTAAGTATGATTTTTGGTGTGGTTTTATTGGTAATTTTTTGGAAAAATATGCTTGAATTTCAAATGGGCGGTTTAAAGGGTATGTTGACGCAATTTTCTTTTGTTATTGCAGGATTTTTGCTTGTTTTTCCAGGGATTATTACAAGTGTTTTTGGAATTTTTGTATTTCTTTTTGGTATTGCTTTGAAATTAATGACAAAGTCAAGGTATCAATACACCAAGCAAGAGTATCAAAATTCTAATGAAGAAATTATTGATGTTGAAGTTATAGAGGATAGAAAATGAAGCTTATTATTGCAACAAGAAAAAGTCAATTAGCTCTTTGGCAAAGTGAGTATATAGCTCAAATTTTAAAAAAAACACATCAAATCGAAGTACTTTTAGAAGGTTTTAAAACTAAGGGCGATGTTTTATTGGATTCTCCTTTGGCAAAAATTGGTGGTAAGGGATTATTTACAAAAGAGCTTGAAGAAAGTATATTAAGAAAAGAAGCACATTTGGCGGTACATAGTTTAAAAGATGTGCCTAGTTTTTTTCCGCAAGGTTTAGTTTTAGCTGCGGTAAGTAAAAGAGAGCAAAGCAATGATGCAATGCTGAGTAAAAATTATAAAGATTTTCTTTCTTTACCAAAAGGCGCAAGAGTTGGTACCACTAGTCTTAGGCGCAAGATGCAGCTTTTATTATTAAGACCTGATTTAGAGATTATTTCTTTGCGTGGTAATGTAAATTCTCGTATAGAGAAATTAAAAAATGGTGAATTTGATGCGATCATTTTAGCTATGGCGGGAATTAAACGCTTAAGCTTAGATAAACAAGTCAATTTTGTTTATGAATTTAGCAAGGATGAGCTAATCCCTGCAGCTTCTCAAGGAGCTTTAGGTATAGAGAGTATAAATGATGAGAAAATTTTAGAACTTTTAAAATGCTTAAATGATGAAAATGCTTTGATTGAAACAAGTATAGAAAGAGAATTTATTGCTACTTTAGAAGGAGGTTGTCAAGTGCCTATAGGTATCAATGCAGAACTTTTAGGAGATGAAATTTGCGTGCGTGCAGTGCTTGGACTTCCTGATGGAAGTGAAATTTTAAAAGATAAAAGAATGATTTGCAAAAGTGATTTTAAAGGTTTTGGAGAGAGTTTGGCTAAAGAATTTATTGCCAAAGGTGCTAAGGAACTTTTAAAAAAAGCTGAGAGTATGATATGAAAGAATTTATTCAAATTTTAAAAGAAAATGACTTATTAAAAATTATCGAAGAACCTGTA
Source organism: Campylobacter jejuni subsp. jejuni 414 (assembly GCA_000163995.1). Lineage (GTDB taxonomy): Bacteria > Campylobacterota > Campylobacteria > Campylobacterales > Campylobacteraceae > Campylobacter_D > Campylobacter_D jejuni_A. Next base: position 446,411 of record CM000855.1, read on the forward strand.
GATGTTGATCTTGAAATTGCTCATTTAGCTTATATAGAAGCTAAAAAGGGCGAAAATGGCAAGGCTTTATTGTTTAAAAATCCTATAGATAAAAAATTAAAAAAACAATATAAATTTCCTGTTTTGATGAACACTTTTTGTAATGAAAAGGCTTTAAATTTGGTTTTTGGGCGTGATTATGAAGAAGTGGCTAATGAAATCTCAAAACTAACCAAACTTCACATTCCTACGAGTTTTAAAGCAAAAATAGATTTTTTTATGAATTTGTTAAGCTTTAAAAATATTCCTCCTAAAAGACTGAAAAAAAATAAAGCTTTATATGATTATAAAATTTTAAATTCGCTTGAAGAACTTCCTATACTTAAAACTTGGGAAGATGATGCGGGTAAATTTATTACTATGGGGCAAGTTTATACTCAAAATTTAGATAAAACTCAAAATAATCTTGGTATGTATCGTTTGCAAATGAGTGATAAGAATGAGCTTTTGATGCACTGGCAAATTCATAAAGACGGTGCAAGTTTTTATCACGAATACAAAAATGCCGGTTTTAAAAAAATGCCCGTAAGTGTAGCTATAGGAGGAGATCCTCTTTATATTTGGTGTTCTCAAGCACCTTTGCCTAAAGGGATTTTTGAACTTTTGCTTTATGGTTTTATCAAAAAAAGTCCTGCAAAATTAACACCTTGTGAAAACGGTATTTTTGTACCTTATAATAGTGATGTGGTTATTGAAGGTTATGTAGATTTAGAAGAGTTTAAAATCGAAGGTCCTTTTGGGGATCATACAGGTTTTTATACACCTGCTGAACTTTTTCCTGTGATGAAAGTAGAAAAAATTTATGCTAAAAAAGATGCGATTTATCAAGCAACGGTTGTAGGAAAGCCTCCTTTAGAAGATAAAGTTATGGGACTTGGCACCGAAAGACTTTTTTTACCTTTACTACAAACTTCAGTTCCTGATTTAATAGATTACAATATGCCTGAAAATGGAGTTTTTCATAATCTTATTTTAGCAAAAATCGATGTAAAATATCCTGCTCATGCACAACAAATCATGCATGCATTTTGGGGCGTGGGACAAATGAGTTTTGTTAAGCATGCAATTTTTGTAGATAAAAATGCACCTTTTTTGAAGGATTATGATGCTTTGATCCCTTATATTTTAAATCGTTTTAATACAAAGAAAATTTTAATTTCACAAGGAATTTGCGACCAACTAGATCATGCTTCGCCTAATTCTTGTTTTGGAGGTAAAGCAGGGCTTGATGCTTGTGAAGAAGTACAGCTTGATGAACTTGAAATTTTAGAAGATGAAAAATTATTAGAACTCTTTAAAGCTAAAGTAGAACTTTTAAATTTAAAACAATTCTATAAAGAAAGTAAAAGCCCTATAGTTTGTATTTTGCTTGATAAAAAAGAAAAAATTGAGCAAAGTTTTCAAAAACTTTTGGAATTTAAAAAACATTTTAGAATTTTAATATTTTTAGATGCTGATAATAAGCTTGAAAATCCTTATATGCTTGTGTGGCGTGTGGTAAATAATATAGATGCTAAAAGAGATATTTTTATCAAAGAAGAAAGAGTTGGAGTGGATGCTAGTGCCAAGGGTAAAGCTGAAGGTTATTTAAGAGCTTGGCCTAAGCAAACAGATTGTACTAAAAGTGTGATAGAAGATTTAATCTTGCGTAATATTTTAGAAAACAATCAAGAACTTTTTGCTAGATTTGAAATTTTTTAAGATAATTGAGATTTATTTTAAATTTTTTGGCACAGTTTTTGCTTGTTGTTTTTATATTGAAAAATAAATTTTTCTTTATAAGGTATTCATAATTTTATAAATTTACCGATATAATCTTTTAACCAGCAATAAGAAATTTTAAAAAGGATTTTAAAATGGAAATATCGAAGGCAAATGGGCAAATGGATGTAGCTTTGGCAAACATTAGCCAAAGAACAAGTGAGATGCAGGCTAGTTCAAACATTCAAACCGATAGAAATCAAAGCCAAGGAGGCGATGATGTACAGCAACAAGGTGTGGGTGAAAAGTTAGCTGATATTGTAAAAAAACTAAATGAACAAATGGATTCTTTAGATACCAATGTTCGTTTTGGATATAGTGATAAAATAGGCTCTATGTATATTAGCGTGGTTGAAAAAAACACTGGAAAGGAAATTCGTCGAATTCCTAGTGAAGAAGCTATGAGATTAGCTGAGTATTTTAGGGACGCTATAGGGATGATATTTGATAAGGAGAGTTAAAAATGGCATTTGGCAGTCTATCTAGTTTAGGATTTGGTTCTGGGGTTTTAACGCAGGATACTATAGATAAATTAAAAGAAGCAGAACAAAAAGCTCGAATCGATCCTTATACTAAGAAAATTGAAGAAAATACAACTAAACAAAAAGATTTAACAGAGATTAAAACTAAATTACTTAGTTTTCAAACAGCTGTTTCATCATTGGCTGATGCTACAGTTTTTGCAAATAGAAAGGTTGTGGCAAGCATTACAGATAATCCTGCTGCAAGTCTTACGGTTAATTCAGGTGTTGCTTTACAAAATATGAATATCAATGTTGCTCAACTTGCACAAAAAGATGTGTATCAAAGTAAAGGATTGGCAAATGATAGCGGCTTTGTTAATGCACAATTAACCGGAAGTGCTGATCTTACTTTTTTTTCAAATGGCAAAGAATATACTGTTACAGTAGATAAAAATACAACTTATAGAGATTTAGCTGATAAAATTAATGAGGCTAGTGGGGGAGAGATTGTTGCAAAGATTGTAAACACAGGAGAAAAAGGCACTCCTTACCGCTTAACTTTAACTAGTAAGGAAACAGGCGAAGATAGTGCGATAAGTTTTTATGCGGGAAAAAAAGATGCGCAGGGTCAATATCAACAAGATTCAGAAGCAGAAAAGATATTTTCAAATCTTGGATGGGATTTAGATACAAGTCAAACTGTTGATCCAGCTAAGGATAAAAAAGGTTATAGTATTAAAGATAATTCTTTACATATTCAAACTGCACAAAATGCAGAATTTACACTTGATGGTATTAAGATGTTTAGATCAAGCAATACTATTACCGATCTTGGTGTGGGAATGACTTTAACTTTAAATAAAACAGGTGAAGTGAATTTTGATGTACAACAGGATTTTGAAGGTGTAACAAAAGCTATGCAAGATTTGGTGGATGCTTATAATGATTTGGTAACCAATCTTAATGCTGCAACTGACTATAACAGCGAAACCGGAACAAAAGGAACTTTACAAGGTATTAGTGAAGTAAATTCAATACGTTCAAGTATTCTTGCTAATTTATTTGATTCTCAAGTTGTTAATGGAACTACTGAAGATGCAAATGGTAATAAAATTAATACTAAGGTTATGCTTTCTATCCAAGATTTTGGGTTAAGCTTAAATGATGCAGGTACTTTGAGTTTTAACTCTTCGAAATTTGAACAAAAAGTTAAAGAAGATCCAGATTCTACTGAAAGCTTTTTTTCAAATATTACTAAATACGAGGATATTAATTATACGGGAGATGTGATTAAGACAGGAAGTTTAAATAGCTATCTTAATCCTACTGGAGGTGATATCAATGGTTTAGAATTTAAACCAGGAGATTTTAATATAGTTTTTAATAATCAAACTTATGATTTGTCCAAAAATTCTAATGGTACTAATTTTAAATTAACAGGACAAACAGAAGAAGAATTACTTCAAAATTTAGCTAATCATATCAATAGTAAAGGTATTGAAGGTTTAAAAGTTCAAGTTGAGTCTTATGATCAAAATGGTGTTAAAGGGTTTAAGTTAAAATTTAGTGGAGATGGTAGTTCTGATTTTTCGATCAAGGGAAATGATACAATTCTCAAGCAATTAGGATTATCTGATGTGACTATAACATCTAAACCTATTGAAGGTAAAGGTATTTTTTCAAAATTAAAAGCAACATTGCAGGAGATGACTGGAAAAAATGGTTCAATTACAAAATATGATGAGAGTCTGACAAATGATATTAAATCATTAAACACATCTAAAAATTCAACTCAAGCTATGATTAATACAAGATATGAAACCATGGCAAACCAATGGTTGCAATATGAGAGTATTTTAAATAAACTTAATCAGCAGTTAACAACTGTAACCAATATGATCAACGCAGCAAATAAATCAAATAGTTAAGGATAAAAAAGATGCAAAATAGTTTAGCTTATAATGCTTATTCTCAAAATCAAGCGGGGATAGAATCTCCGCAAAAACTTATTGAAATGCTTTATGAAGGAATTTTGCGTTTTTGTGCAAGAGCTAAAGTGGCAATAAGAAATGAAGATATAGAGCAAAGAGTGTATTTTGTGAAAAGAACTACAGCTATTTTTATAGAGCTTATTAATACTTTAGATTATGAAAAAGGCGGAGAAGTGGCACATTATTTGAGTGGACTTTATACAAGAGAAATTCAGCTTTTATCTTTAGCAAATTTAGAAAATAACGAAGAGAGAATCAATGAGGTTATTAATGTAACTAAAGGTTTGCTAGAGGCTTGGAGAGAAGTGCATAGTAATGAAACAGTGGCTCAATGATTTTAAACTTGCAGTAATTCAAGAAGATATTGATAAGCTTGAAAATTTACTTGATAAGCTTGATATGAAAGCTTTTGTTAAAAACTTAGCTAAAAAATCATCCTCTGAAGATTTTTTAAGAGAAAGCATAAATGATGTATTTTACCAAGTTCAAGTTCTTCTGCAAGAAGCTGTTGTGCTGATTGAGCAAAAGAAAAAAATAAAGGCCATTGAAATTCAAAAGTTTCAAAAAGCTTTAACATATTTTAAATCTTAAAAAAGCATAGCGATAAGCCGAGTTCTGTCGAGAATGCTCATTTATCTAGTTTTGTTTTTGCAAACAAAATCAAGCGAAGGGTTAAAACAAAGACTCTAACCATCCCTTCTTGCTGCACATTGGGTTTACATAGCCGAAATTGTTACCAAAATCGCTGGTGGGCTTTTACTCCGCCGTTTCACCTTTTCCACTTTCGTGGTAGTTTTCTTTCTGTTGCACTATCCCTTAGGTCGCCCTAGCCATCTGTTAGATGGAATGTTTGTCTTTAGCAGCCCGGACTTTCCTCTTCTAAAAAGAAGCGAGCATTTGCTATGCTTTAAGTTTAGATTTTAGCGTAATTTTACTTATTTTTTTATCAAATAAAATAATTTTATTGTGATATCAATCAAAATTTGATAGAATTATTTTTTATTTTTTAATAAAGGAAATTTATGGCATCTTATTCAATGGGTGATTTAAAAAAGGGACTTAAAATAGAAATCGATGGAATTCCTTTTAAAATAGTTGAGTATCAGCATGTAAAACCAGGTAAAGGTCCTGCTTTTGTGCGCATTAAAATCAAATCTTTTATCGATGGTAAAGTGCTTGAAAAAACTTTTCATGCAGGCGATAAATGCGAAGCTCCAAATTTAGAGGATAAAACTATGCAGTATCTTTATGATGATGGCGAAAATTGCCAGTTTATGGATACGCAAACTTATGAACAAGTGGCTATCAGTGATGATGATGTGGGCGAGGCAAAAAAATGGATGCTTGATGGTATGATGGTGGATGTGCTTTTTCACAATGGTAAGGCTATCGGTGTAGAAGTTCCACAAGTTGTAGAACTGAAAATCATCGAAACAGCTCCAAATTTCAAAGGCGATACTCAAGGATCAAACAAAAAACCAGCTACACTAGAAACAGGTGCAGTAGTGCAAATTCCTTTTCATGTGTTAGAAGGTGAGGTTATACGCGTTGATACCGTGCGCGGTGAGTATATAGAAAGAGCAAATAAATAATTTAAAAGAGCTTTTGGAGTATTCCAAGGCTTTTTAAATTTATATAAAAATTTATTTTCCTTGCTTAATTTCTTATTTTATTCTTAAAAATATTTTTTTAATTTTTTTCAATTTAAAATTTCTATAATATTTTAATTTATATTGTAAAGATGGTTTATATAATGGTTACTCTTCTACATCTTTGATTGTTTTAGGCTTTGTTTTAAAATCAATCCTTTTTTAGTGGTGACTTTGGTTGGAATTTATCCTGAACTTGTTTTGGGTTTTGATTAAGATTGTTAGTGATATAACAAATCTCTATAAAACAAACTTTTTATCTTGCCTTAGCAGTGCTTTTAATGCTATTTTACCTAATTTTGATAAAAGTTATAACTCATATAGAAGATGATTATCTTGCATCACATTGGTTGGGAAGCTTTGTTTTGCTTGCCATGGATTGGATATTTTATAAAATATTTTTATAAGATGAGTAAATTTGTTACTAAATAGATATTTTTTAAATTTAGATTTTGCTTTTATGCTTTGAAAAATATATTTTTTGATATTATAAGCGCTATAATATTTTAAAGGATGATAATGGTTTTTTTAATTATCTCTAGTATTATAGCGGCCATTGTTTTAGGCTATATTACTAGGCATAATGTTGGAATTTTTGCCATGATTTTTGCTTTATGTTATAGGAACTTTTTTTATGGATTTAGCTCCTAAAAAAATCATAGCTTTTTGGCCTATTTCTATATTTTTTGTTATTTTTGCTGTTTCATTGTTTTATAATTTTGCAACCGTAAATGGAACTCTTGAAAAATTAGCTGGACATTTGATGTATCGTTTTGCTAATCATCCTTATTTGCTTCCTTTTGTTATTTTTGTGGTTAGTGCTATTATAGCTGCCTTAGGGGCGGGTTTTTATACGGTTTTAGCTTTTATGGCACCACTTACTTTTTTGCTTTGTGATAAAATGGGTTTAAGTAAAATTGCTGGAGCTATGGCTATAAATTATGGTGCTTTAGGTGGGGCAAATTTTATGACTTCTCAAAGTGGGATTATTTTTCGAGGATTGATGGAAAATTCAGGAATTGAAGCAAATGCAGCTTTTGTAAATTCTAGTATTATTTTTGCTTTTACTATAATTTTACCTATTATAGTATTGTCTTTTTTTGTACTTAATGCTTTTAAAAACAAAATAAAAATTAGTGTTATTTCAAAACCTGAATCATTTAATAATAAGCAAAAAACTACTTTAATTCTTATGTTTTTGATGATTGTTGTTGTTTTAATCTTCCCTATATTAAATATTATTTTTCCACATAATGAGGCAATTAATTATTTTAATAAAAAAATAGATATAGCTATGATAGCTATAATTTTTGTTGCCATTGCTTTATTTTTAAAACTAGCAGATGAGAAACAAGTTATTGCTTTAATTCCTTGGGGAACTTTAATAATGATTTGTGGAGTAGGGATGCTTATTAGTATAGCGGTTGAAGCAGGAACTATAAAATTATTTTCAGATCTTGTAAAGAATGAGATTAATATAATTTTTATTCCATTGATAATGTGTACTATTGCAGCTTTTATGTCTCTTTTTTCAAGCACCTTAGGTGTAGTTACTCCAGCACTTTTTCCTATAGTTCCAAGTATAGCTGCAAGTAGTGGGCTAAGTGAGGTGTTGCTTTTTTCTTGTATTGTTGTAGGGGCTCAAGCTTCTGCTATTTCACCTTTTTCTTCTGGGGGAAGTTTAATTTTAGGATCTTGTCCTGATAAACATAAAGAAAAATTATTTAAAGATTTACTTCTAAAAGCTGTGCCTATAGGGTTTATAGCGGCCATTTTAGCTACTATTATAATGAGCTTTGTTTTATAAAGATAATTTTAATGAAGATTGATACTCATGCACATATATTTTTAAAAAAATTAAATACAGTTACAAACGCGAGATATAAACCCAGCTATGATGCTAGCTTTAAAGATTATAAAGCAAATTTACATGATTATGGCTTTGATAAGGGAGTTTTAGTTCAACCAAGTTTTTTAGGGGTTGATAATGAATTTTTACTTCAGAGCATTGAAAAAGATGAAAATATAAAAGCTATAGTTGTAGTTGATGAAAATATCAAATTTGAAGAGCTTAAAAAACTTAAAGAAAGAAAAGCTTGTGGGATTAGACTAAATTTAATTGGCAAAGAGTTACCAAATTTTGAAAATATAGTTTGGGTTCGATTCTTCGAAAATTTAAGTAAACTTAAAATGCAAATAGAAATTCAAAGAGATTTAGATAATGATCTTGTAAGTATTATTGAAAATTTACTTCCCTATAATTGCAATATTGTTATTGATCATTTAGCAAGAGCTAATGCAGATTTAACAAATTTAGAGGATTTAATTCGTTTAAAAAATTCTAGAATATTTTTTAAAATTAGCGGCTTTTATAGATCAAAAATAGACTATATTAACAATGAACAAGCTATAAAATTTGCAAAGAAAGTATATGAAATTTTAAAAGAACATTTTTTGCTTAGTAATTTTATTTTTGGAAGTGATTGGCCACATACAAATTTTGAAAAGAATGTCAATTTTTTATCAGCCTTAGAAGCTTTTAATGAAATCGTTATTTCTAAAAAAGAACAAGAGCAAATTTTAGGAGACAATGCTTGTGCTTTATTTGATTTTTGAGTTTTTTATTTTATTCTAAAGATATATTTTGCAATGCGTTCAAAATGAATTCTTAGATAAGGTTTATAAATTACAAAACCACCCAAAAGACCCAAAATGCTTCCTATTACGACATCAATTAAGCGCGAAAGTATCAATGCATTTGCATTTTCACTCATAAAATTAGCTGCTTCTGAAAGATAAGTAGCATAAGGAGTAAAAAAAATCATAGCTAAAGCATAGTTTCGATTGAGTAAAAATTGTCCTATAAAAAATAAAAACATCATAAGCAAAACAAACTCTATATTGTGAAATTGTTTAGATAAAAGCCACCATGCAAAACATACCCCTAAAGCTGTTCCTATGATACGTTGAATTTGTTTAATCCATATAGAATTTAAAGTGACGCCTTGCATTATAGTTGTGCAAGAAATAGCTATCCAATAACTTCTTTCAAGTTCTAAAAAAGTTCCTAAAAATATAGAAAAAGCCACAAAAGAACCCATGATTAAAGAATCTACAAAAACCGCATCAAAACCTATGTATTCTCTAGGTGGAATTTCGCAAGGTAGAGAATTTTTAAACCCATAAATCACAACGATAGAATACAAAAGAGCCATTAAATTTGCCACCATTGCTCCAAGAAAAACAAGCCCTACTAAAAAGATAAAATCTTTAGATTCAAAAGGAGAATAAGCCCCCAAAACACAAGAAAATACAAAGAAAAAATACCCTGGCGCTCCGATATTATAATATCTAATCAAAACAGAACTTCCCATAGCCACAAGTCCTATAGGGATAAAAGCAAAAATTGAAGGTAGAAAATGAGTTAAAATTCCTAAGAAAAAGCTAGAAACTATACCAAAAGAACAGCACATTACAACAGCCATTCTATGATATAAAGGAGTATTTGGAATATATAAAAAAGATAAAGTTCCTATCATGGCAATGAGTCCGTAGTTTAATTTTCCAAAAAATACACTAACTCCTAAAACTATACCCACGCCTAAAGCTGCAAAAAAAGGCATTTGCCAAACTTGATCGCTTGAATTTAGTTTGGCAATTTCTTTAAAATATTGCTTTAGTATTTTTATTTTATTCACTCTCTAATTTGTCCTTCCCCATTGATTATATATTTATAAGTGCACATATCTTCAACCCCCATAGGGCCTCTTGCATGTAGTTTGCTTGTTGAAATTCCAATCTCTCCACCAAAGCCAAATTCGCCTCCATCGCTAAAGCGCGTTGAAGCATTAGCGTAAATACAAGATGAGTTTATAAGGCGTTGAAATTTGGCTATATTTGAAGTATTATTTGAAATAATGGTTTCAGAATGCGAGGAGCTATGTTTGTTGATATGCTCTATAGCTTCATTACAATCTTTTACTAATTTTACACTTAAAGCAAAATCAAGCCATTCTGTATCAAAGGTGTTTTCATCTGCTTTAAAAACTTCCAAATTTGAGTTTTTAAAATAAGTCAAAGTATTTTCATGAGCATGAATTTTGACTTTAAATTTTTTAAATTCAGGGATTAAAAGATTTATAAAATTTTTAGCAATTTTTTCATGTATTAAAAGCGTTTCTAGAGCATTACAAACGCTTACTCTTTGGCATTTTGCATTAAGGATTATTTTTAAAGCTATATCTAAGTTAGCGCTTTCATCTACAAAAGCATGGCATAAGCCTTTATCTTGCTTGATGAGAGGAATTTTTGTATTGTTAATAATTTCTTGTATCATATTTGAACTTCCACGAGGTATGATTACATCAATTAAATCATCAAAGGCTAGAATTTGCATGATTTCATTTCTTTCATAAAACATAGCAAAACAATCTTGCAAATTAAATTTCTTAAGTACCTTAAAAACAAGGGCAAACATGGCTGCATTTGTAAATTTTGCTTCGCTTCCACCTTTAAATACACAAGCATTAGAGCTTTTTATCATCAAAGCTACGATTTCAGCACTAAGAGAAGGTCTTGCTTCATAAATTACGCAAATAAGTCCTAAAGGAATGCTTATCTTTTGTATGCTCAAACCCGCATAATTTTTCCAACCTTTAGAAATTTTACCTATAGGATCTTCAATATAAGCGATTTTTTCTAAACTTTCACAAAGAGATAAAATGCGTTTTTCATCTAACAAAAGCCTATCTTGCATTGCCCTACCTTTTGTGAAATTTGCCATATCTTTTTCATTTGCTTCTAGGATAATTTTGAAATTTTCTTTTAAAATTTGAGCTAAGTTTAAAATAATTTTTTCTTTATCTTTAGGTGTTAAGTTAAGTAGTTTTTGAGAATTTTTCTTAATATTTTCAAGCAAATTTCGCATTTTTAATCCTTTATTTACAAAAAACTTGATAAATTATACAAAAAAATTTAGAATTGAAAGGTAAATATCAATGAAAAAAATAGATTTAATTGTAATAGGTGCAGGTCCAACGGGTATAGGCTGCGCAGTTGAAGCTAAGTTTAAAAATAAAGAAGTTTTGATACTAGAAAAATCAAATAATATTTGTCAAACTTTAATGCAATTTTATAAAGATGGTAAAAGAGTGGATAAAGCTTATAAAGGATGCGAAGGAACCAATTATGGACATGTTCTTTTTGAAGATGGTACTAAAGAAAGCACTATAGAAACTTTTAAAAATGCTTTAAAAGAGCATAATATAGAAGTTGAATTTGGCTCTGAAGTTGAGAGTGTTAAAAATGAAAATGGAGTTTTTTTGGTAAGCACGGGTAAAGGTGTTTATGAGTGTAAGAACATTATCATTGCTATAGGCAGAATGGGTAAGCCTAATAAACCTGATTATAAACTTCCTATGACTTTAACAAAAATTATTAATTTTAATGCTAATTCAGTTTTAGGAAATGAAAAAATTCTTGTTGTGGGTGGAGGAAATTCAGCAGCAGAGTATGCTGTAGATCTAGCTAATTCAAATCAAGTGAGCCTTTGTTATCGTAAAAAAGAATTTACAAGATTAAATGATATCAATCTTAAGGATATTAATGAAGCTGGAAATTCTGGCAAAGTGGAGTTAAAGCTTGGAATTGATATTAATGAAGTAGAAGATGATAATGGTAAGGCTAAGGTGAATTTTACCGATGGCACAAGTCAAATTTATGATAGAATCATTTATGCTATTGGCGGTTCTACTCCGCTTGATTTTTTACAAAAATGCGGGATTAATGTTGATGATAAAGGTGTGCCTTTAATGGATGAAAATAAACAAAGCAATGTTAAAGGCATCTTTGTAGCAGGGGATATTGCTACTAAAAATGGAGCGAGTATAGTTACAGGGCTAAATGACGCTGTAAAAATTCTTTCTGTGCTTTAAAATTTAGCCCTTGGGCTAAATTTATTTAGTTTAATTTAGAAAATTCATATGCAAAATAAAATAAATACAAACAAACTCATTGCTAAGCTATTTTATTTAAATTCTTACATATTAGGACTTTTGGCATTTTATTAGCGGCTTAAAATATTTTTAATTTTAAATATTTTAAGGATTATTATGTCAAGTATTTTTAGCACTTTAAGCCCTTTTAGGCTTTTTATAAAATGTGCCGTGCCAAATGTTATAAGTATGGCTTTTATTTCTTTTTATTATATAGTTGATGGAATTTTTGTTGGAAAATATCTAGGAAGTGATGCTTTAGCAGCTTTAGCTTTGATTATTCCTTTTGTTATGATGTCTTTTGCTTTGGCTGATATGATAGCTATAGGATCAGCGGTGCAAATTTCTATGTGTTTAGGTTTGGGTAAAAAAAATTTAGCCAAAAAGATATTTAGTTCTAGTATGTTGATTATTTTTATAATCTCCTGTTTTATTGGAATTTTGGAGTATTTTCTAGGACCTGTTTTGATTGATTGTTTAAATGTTAGTGATGAGATTAAAACAATGTCTAAAGAATGCATGTTTGTTTTTGCTTTGTTTGCACCCTTTACCATGCTTTCCTTTGCTTTGGATAATTATTTAAGAATTTGTGGAAAAACTGCGTATAGTATGGTAGTGAATGTGATTATAGCATTAAGCAATATAGCGCTTGATTATATTTTTATAGTTGGGCTGGGCTGGGGGTTGTTTTCGGCAGCTCTTGCGACTTGTTTAGGACTTATTTTAGGTGGTATTTTTGGAATTTTTCCTTTTTTATTTCAAAATTTAGAGCTTAAATTTTCAAGTTTATATATGAATTTAAAAATCTTTAAAAATATCCTTTATAATGGAAGCAGTGAATTTTTTGGCAATATTTCAGGATCTTTATACAGTATTTTTGCAAATTTTGTTTTGTTAAAAATTTCTACCACTCAAGCTGTGGCAGCTTTTTCTATCATTTTATATATTGATAGTTTTATCATTATGCTTATTATTGCTATGGGTGATGCAATGCAACCTGCGCTTAGTTATAACTATGCTAAAAAAGATTTTTTAAGAATTAAAGCCATTGTAAAAGTAGTATTTTTTGCAGGGGGAATTTTGTCTTTATTTTCTATAATGCTTATATTTATATTTGGAGAAAATTTAATAACACTTTTTACAAAGGAGAATGATCAAGAATTTAAAACTTTCGCTTATACAGCTTTCATGCTTTTTGCTTTTAATTATTTTTTTGCATGGTTTAATGTTTTAAGTGGTTCTTTTTTAACAGCTTTTAATAAAGCAAATGTTTCTTTGATTTTAAGCTTGGCAAAAAATTTATTTATACCTTTGTTTTTTCTTTGGATTTTATCTTATTTTATAGGTTTAAATGGAGTATGGCTAAGCCCATTTTTTGCTGAATTTTGTGTTTTGATTTTAGCTTGGATTTTTCTTAAAAGGATTTTCAAAGATCTATCTTTATAAAACGATAGATCTTTTTTAAATTTTATCAAAGGAGTTTTTCTGATTTTTAGAATTTATATCCTATGCCGGTTAAGACAATTTGATAGGTTTCATCATAAAATCCTATGTCACTATTTCTTTTTTCTATACCATAATTTGCAAAACCATAAAGTCCGTTATATCCCAAAAATTGATTTTTGACAACTTTTAGATTAAGTTTAATTATATTACCATCTTGTTTTTTATGAAAAATAGGATCTGTTCCTACTGCATCGTATTTACTAAGATTTAAATTCGGAGTGAAGAATAATCATTAGCAAAAGTTAAATTTGCTCCTATGCTAAAGCCATATCTTGAGTAGCTTTGAGCTTTTCCATCCGCATCATTATAATCATAGTTTAATCCTAAGTTTAATAAGCTATAATTGTAATTTAATTCAAATTCGTGATAATATCCCTTCCTTTTTAAGGAGCTTTGTATGATAGCATCTTTATCATATTTATTTTTACTAAACAAATATGAAGCAGTGAATTTTCCAAAATCACTTTCGTAAAGTTGAGAAATTTTAAAACCATATCTATCAACGTCGGTTTCTTCTCTGTTACCTATTTCATAAGGATTTGCATAAGCTTTTTCTCTTAAGGAAGAAATTACAGAAAAAGAAGTACTAAAACGCTCTAAATAAGCTCTTTCATAGCCTAAAGTTATACCACTGATATCTCTTCCATTGTAGTTTTTAATAAAAATTCTATCATTATCTATAGGATTACCATAGTAAAGTTCTATACCGATAAAAGGAATGAAAGAGGAATCCGAATTATCAGCATTATAACTGCTTAGATAATCACTGTTTGCCAAGGTTGAAATATTGCTTTTAATATTCCTTGCACCTACACCTATGCTTAAATTTCCACTAAAACCCTCTTGAAATTCCACAGCCATAACTGAATGAGTTAAAATAGAGACTAAAGCACAAGAAAATAAATATTTTTTCAAATGTTCTCCTTGAAATTTTGTTTTTGTAATAAAAATTACAATTTGTAATTATAACTAATATTATTTTAAGCATTTATAAAAAAATTAAGTTTTATATTTTAAGTTTTTTTGGATAGAATTTTTAAATCAATTTATATTTATAAAGGAAATTTAGTGCAACAAGAGTATTATGACTTGGATTTAGAACGGGCTATTTTAAGCAGTTGTATTTTGAGTGAAGAAGCTTATGCTAGTATAGCAGGCGAGATTGGTCCAAAAGATTTTAGTCTTAAAGCACATCAAGATATTTTTAAAGCAATTATGGCTTGTTCTAAGCAAGGAGCTCCTATTTCCCTGAGTTTTTTAAGAAAATACGAAAAAATAGACGAACAAATTATAACAGAAATTCTTGCCACTCCTTCTATGATAGATTTGCCTGCTTATGTAAATGAACTTCGTGAAAAGTCTATTAAAAGACAACTTTTGAGTTTTGCACATCTTTTACCAACCCGTATTAATGAAAATCGTGCTGTAAGCGAAATTGCAGATGAAATTAGCAAAGAAATTTTTAATATTACAAATCGTGTCAATTCTAAAGATATTAAAGATATTAAAATCGTATTATCAGAACTTTTTGGAGAATTTACAAAGCAAAAAACTTTAGAAAATAGAAGCATTATAGGACTTGATACAGGTTTTGAGGGTTTAAATAAAATGACAAAAGGCTTTAAGGCAGGAGAACTTATCATAATTGCTGCGCGCCCAGGTATGGGAAAAACAACTCTTTGTTTAAATTTTATTGATAAGGCTTTAAGGCAGGATAAAGGAGTGGCTTTATTTTCTCTTGAAATGCCTGCAACTCAAATCATGCAAAGAATGCTCTCTTCAAAAACTTCTATCCCTTTGCAAAAAATTTTAACCGCGGATTTAAACGATGATGAATGGGGGCGTTTAGGAGATGCTTGTAATGATTATAGTCAAAAGAAATTGTATATCTATGATAGCGGATATGCTACCATTGCTGATGTAAGGGCTATTTTAAGGCGTTTGAAATCTCAAGATGAGAGCATAGGACTTTGTGTAATTGACTATATAGGCCTTATGATGAGTAATTCAAATTTTAATGATAGGCATTTACAAGTTAGTGAAATTTCAAGAGGACTTAAGCTTTTAGCTAGGGAACTTGATATGCCTATTATTGCACTTTCGCAACTTAATCGTGGTTTGGAGCAAAGAGCAAATAAGCGTCCTTTGATGAGTGACCTAAGAGAAAGTGGAGCTATAGAGCAAGATGCGGATGCTATTTTGTTTGTGTATCGTGATGAGGTTTATAGAGAACAAGAAGAAAAAGAAAAAGAAAATAAGGCTAAAGCTGAGGGCAAAGCTTATCAAAGATTTTTTATACCAAACCCTATGCAAGAAAATGCTGAAATTATCGTCGGAAAAAATAGAAATGGGCCTGTTGGAACTATAGAGGTTATATTTTTAAAAGAAAAATCTTGTTTTGTAGATAAACCTATAGGTTATGAAGCTACTGAATTTACGGGCTAGTTTCAACAAAAAAGTTATTTTTTACGACACAAGCTGTCGCAAGAGGAAATTATACTTTCTTTGTTATTTTAAAACAAGGAGAAAAAATGAAAAACAATGAATTTGAGTTTGATTTTCACGATGTTAAATTCATTTTAAGATATATAAAATTGAAAAAACTTCAAAAAAAGAAATGGAATTTTCAACAATAGAAAAATAAGCAATAATAAAACTATTTCAAAAATGCATAAAATGTGGTAAAAGCTTTTTAACTAAGCCCAAAAGTGGTGCTTTAAATTCTTTATTTTATATGCTCTAATGCCAGTGAGATTGAAAGAAGAATGTTATTATTTTTATAATTAAATACTCTAAAATCTTAGAATATTATAACTTTATCAAAAAAGTTCTTTTAAAAGCTTGCAAAAAATTCTAATCTTTACGATTTAGCTTATAGTATGCAAGTTATAACTGGTTGCGAAGGGGAGATTTGAACTCCCGACCTTCGGGTTATGAGCCCGACGAGCTAACCACTGCTCTACTTCGCGGCATATAAAATGATTAAAATGTAAGTAAGAAAAGTGGATGGGGTAAAGGGATTCGAACCCCTGAATGACAGGACCAAAACCTGTTGCCTTACCGCTTGGCGATACCCCAATATTTTTAAAAGTCTGATTATAATGAATTTTAATTTATTTGTCAAGCAATTTAAGTTATAATTTTAGAAATTTTAAGGAAATAAAAATGAAATTTGTTAGCGTAGAACAAGCAATTAAAGATTTGCAAGCAGGAAAAATGCTTGTTATGGTAGATGCAGAAGATAGGGAAAATGAAGGTGACTTGATCTTTCCTGCGCAATTTAGCACTCAAGAAAAAATAAATTTTATGATCAAAGAAGCACGTGGTGTGGTTTGTGTGGCCTTAGATGAGGCTTTAGCAAAAAAATTTGAACTTCCTTTGATGGTGCCTAAAAACACTTCAAATCACGAAACCGCCTTTACTATAACTGTAGATGCAAAAGACGCTACAACTGGAGTTAGTGCCTATGAAAGAAATATGACTATACAAATTTTTACTGACGATAATGCTAAGGCAAGCGATTTTGTAAGACCAGGACATATCAATCCTTTAATTGCAAAAAAAGGTGGAGTTTTAGAACGCACAGGTCACACAGAAGGTACGGTTGATCTTTGTAAATTAGCAGGATTAAAAGGTGCTTGTGTGATTTGTGAAATTGTAAAAGATAATGGAGATATGGCAAGAAGAGAAGATCTAGAAATTTTTTGCCAAAAACATGATTTAAACATGATAGCTGTGAGTGATCTTATAGAATATCGTTTAAAACATGAAAGCCTTATTAAGCTTGAGGAAAAAAGCCAAAGCATTTTAGCGGGTTTTAAAGCAGAAAAATTTATCTTTAGTGATCATAATCAAATCCAACACATTGCTTTTTGCTTTAAAGATATAAAAAAATGTGAAAATGTTAAATTTCATATCAGTGGTAGTGATTTTGAACTTTTAACTTCAGATAAATTTTCAAAGCTTTTAGAACAAATTAAATTTCTAAGTGAAAATGGCGGTGTTATAGTTTTTATGCAAGGAGAAAAATCAAGTGTAACTCAATATAGAAATTATGGCATAGGAGCGCAAATTTTAAGATATTTTGGTATAGAAGAAATCAAACTTTTATCTCAAAGTTGTGATAAAGATTATATAGGCTTAGAAGGTTTTGGTTTAAATCTTAAGGCTTGTAAATTTTAACTAAAAAAAAGGAAAAAAATGACTTTAAAAGAACAAATTTTAAGTGATATCAAAGAAGCAATGAAACAAAAGGATGATTTTAAAAGAGACAGTTTAAGAACCCTAAATGCAGCTTTTAAGCAAATAGAAGTTGATGAAAGAATAGAGTTAGACAATGAAAGAATTTATAAAATCATTGCAAGTGAAATTAAAAAACGCAAAGATGCAATCGAACTTTATCTTAAGGCAAATCGTGAAGATTTAGCACAAAAAGAACAAAATGAAATAAGCCTTTTTGAAATTTATCTGCCTAAGCAACTAAGTGATGAAGAATTAACTTTAGTTTTAAAACAGCTTATAGAAGAATTAGGTGTAAGTTCATTAAAAGAGCAAGGCTTGGTAATGAAAGAAGCTAAAGCGAAATTAGGTGTAAGTGTTGATGGCAAAAGGCTTAATTTAGTACTTAAAGAGCTTTTAAAATAAATTTTTTGGAGTGTTATTATGAAAGAGTTAAGCGGTTCTGTAATGATTTGTGAAGCTTTAAAAGAAGAAAATGTTAAAATTGTTTTTGGTTATCCTGGCGGTGCTGCGCTAAATATTTATGATGAAATTTACAATCAAAAGTATTTTAAACATATTTTAGTGCGTCATGAACAAGCGGCTTTGCATGCTGCTGATGCTTACGCAAGGATGAGTGGAGAAGTAGGCGTAGCTATAGTTACAAGTGGCCCAGGTTTTACAAATACCATTACAGGTTTAGCTACCGCTTATAGCGATTCTATTCCTTTGGTATTGATTTCAGGGCAGGTGGCAAATTCTCTCATTGGTACTGATGCTTTTCAAGAAATTGATGCAGTAGGCATTTCAAGACCTTGTGTGAAGCATAATTATTTAGTAACTTGCATAGAAGAATTTCCACGCATTTTAAAAGAAGCTTTTTATATAGCAAGAAGCGGTAGACCTGGACCTGTGCATATAGATGTGCCAAAAGATGTAAGTGCAACTTTAGGACTTTGGGAATATCCTAAAGAAATTTCTATGAAAACCTATAAGCCTGTTTATAAAGGAAATTCAAAGCAAATTAAAAAATTTGCAGAGCTTTTAAAAGAAGCAAAAAGACCTTTGTTTTATTTAGGCGGTGGTTGTGTTAGCTCCAATGCAAGTGAACAAATCAGAGAGCTTGTAAAATTTACAAAAATTCCAGCAGTTGAAACTTTAATGGCACTTGGAATTTTAAGAAGTGATGATGTTTTTAATCTTAAAATGGCAGGCATGCATGGAAGTTATGTAGCCAATATGGCTTTGAGTGAGTGTGATTTACTTGTGAGTATAGGAGCAAGGTTTGATGATAGAATTACAGGAAAAACAAGCGAATTTGCTAAACATGCGACTATAGTTCATATTGATATTGATCCAAGCTCTATTTCAAAGATTATTAATGCACATTATCCTATAGTAGGGGATATTAAAGAAGTTCTTAAAGAGTTTTTAGAAGAACTTAAAAAGGAAAATTTCAATACTACTTTTAACGAATGGCACGAAACTTTAAAGCGTTATAATGAACTTTATCCGCTTTCTTATGAAGATAGTAATGAAGTTTTAAAGCCACAATGGGTAATTAAAGAGTGTGCAAAAATGGCTCCAGATGCAAGGATTATTACTGATGTGGGTCAGCATCAAATGTGGGTAGCACAGTTTTATCCTTTTAACTATCCAAGGCAACTTGCAACAAGTGGTGGGCAAGGAACTATGGGGTATTCTTTACCTGCGGCTTTAGGTGCAAAGCTTGCCGTGGGCGAAGAAGTGGTGATTAATTTCGTAGGTGATGGATCAGTTTTAATGAATATCCAAGAGCTTATGACTGCTCATGAATACGGTATAAAAACTATAAATATTATTTTAAATAATGCCTTTTTAGGTATGGTAAGGCAGTGGCAAAGTATGTTTTATAAAGAGCATTTTTCACAAACAGATTTAAGTATTCAGCCTGATTTTATCAAAATTGCTCAAGGTTTTGGTTGCGAAGGTTATGAAATTTCAAGTAAAGAGGAATTTATCCAAGCCTTTAATCAAGCTTTAAAAAGTGATAAAACTTCTCTTTTAAATGTTATGATAGATCGCTTTGAAGATGTTTTACCTATGGTGCCTGCAGGAGGCGCGATTTATAATATGATTTTACCAAAGGCAAAGGATAAATAATGAGAAGGGTTTTATCAGTAATTGTTTTAAATGAACATGGGGTTTTATCGCGTATAGTAGGACTTTTTTCAGGAAGAGGGTATAATATTGACTCACTTACTGTAGCACCTTTGGAAAATAAAGAATTTTCGCGTATTAATATAGTAACTTCAGGGAATGAAAGAACTTTTGAGCAGATAGTTAAGCAGCTTCATAAGCTTATCCCTACTTATAAAGTGATAGAAAGTGAAGAATTTATTGATAAAGAGATGGCGTTGGTAAAAGTTCCCTTAAATGAAAATTTAGGTGGACTTGATGCCGTTTTGAAAGCTTATAATGGTACTATTGCAAATAGCAATGAAAATTTTTTATTTTTAATGGTTGCTGATGATGCAAATCGCATTGATAATTTTTTAAAAACAATTAAAAAGTATAATCCTAGCGATATAGTTCGTAGCGGATCTGTTTTGATGGAGATTAAATGAAGTTAAGTGAAATAGCAGAATTTTTAAGTTTAGAATATAAGGGTGAAGATATAGAAATCAGTGCTTTAAATTCTTTATTAAAAGCAAATTTTACAGAACTTACCTACTGTGATGGTGAGAAAAATACTAAAGATATACCTCATACAGGGGCAGCTGCTATTTTGGTATCTAAAGAATATGAAAATTTAGTACCTAAAGATACTAAGGTTTTAATTACCCAAAGTCCGCATTTATGTTTTGCTTTTTTAAGTAAACTTTTTGCTAAACCTTTGATGAGCACAGCTAAGGAAAAAGTGCAAAATATTGCAAAAAGTGCAAGAATTATGCCCAATGTCTATATAGGTGAAAATGTTAATATAGGTGAAAATGTAATCATTATGGCAGGAGCTTATATAGGTGATAATGTTAGCATTGGCGATGAGAGTATTATCCATCCTAATGTGGTTATTTATAATGATACTAAAATCGGTAAAAAATGTCATTTGCTTGCAAATTGTGTTATAGGAAGTGATGGCTTTGGTTATGCACACAATAAAAACGGCGAGCATTATAAAATTTATCATAATGGTAATGTGATTTTAGAAGACTTTGTAGAAGTAGGGGCTTGTACAACTATAGATCGAGCGGTTTTTGATAGCACCATTATCAAAGCAGGCACTAAGGTAGATAATCTGGTTCAAATCGGACATAATTGTAATATAGGTCAAAATTGTATTATTGTGGCACAAACTGGAATTTCAGGTTCAAGTGAACTAGGGCGCAATGTTGTTATGGGCGGACAAAGTGCAACAAGCGGACATTTAAAAATAGGTGATTTTAGCACTATAGCTGCAAGAGGCGGCGTGAGTAAGAATTTAGAAGGTGGGCGTGTTTACGGTGGTTTTCCTATCATGCTTCAAAAAGATTGGCTAAAACTTCAAGCTAAAATAGCGATGAATTTTAAAGAAAAATCACAAGATTAACATCGCATCGCCATAAGAGTAAAAGCGATATTTTTCTTTTATTGCAAGTTCGTAAAGTTTTAAGCATTGCTCTCTGCCAATAAAAGCTGAAACTAGCATAATAAGAGTAGATTTTGGTAAATGAAAATTAGTTAAAAGATGATTTTGTCTTATAGGTTGATTTTGTGGGTATAAAAAAAGATCACAAAAACCGCTTTTTGTTTTGGTTCTTGCATAATATTCTATGGTTCTTGTTACGGTTGTACCCACGCCTAAAATGGCTTGTTTGGAATCTATAATTTCACATGCTTGCTGTGGAATATTAAAAAATTCACTATGCATTTTGTGTTCTTGTATATTTTCACATTCTACGCTTTTAAAAGTTCCAGCTCCTACATGTAAGGTTAAATGATAAATTTCATGTTTTTTTCTTAAATTTTCAAGCATAGTTTTGCTAAAATGTAAGCTTGCAGTTGGAGCAGCTACTGCTCCTAAATTTTTTGCAAAGATACTTTGATAGTCTTTTAAGTCGCTTTTTTCATCTTCTCTTTTGATATAAGGAGGTAAGGGTATATGTCCTATCTTATCAAGTAGGTTATAAAGATTTGAAGTATCTAAAATTTTATCATTTTGGAAAAACTGAACTTTGCGAAGACCATCATCTAAAAGTTCTACAATTTGTGCTTTTAAATTCTGCTTAAAATGTAAAATTTCATCTTTTTTGACACGTCCTTTAATTTGCACTAGGAAAAGAGGGCTTTTAGAATTTAAAAAAGGTTGATGCAAAAAAAGCTCTATCTTTCCTCCACTTGCTTTATTGCCATAAATTCTTGCTTTGATAACTTTAGTATCATTAAAAAAAATTGCACAGTTGGGTAAAAAATCTTGTAAATTTTTAAAAGTAGTATGAAAAATTTGTTTGTTTTTGCGATTAAAAACTAAAAGTCTAGCATCTTCTTTTGGATTTGCGGGATAATTAGCTATGAGTTTATTAGGTAGGGTGTAATCATAGTTTGAAAGAAGCAAATCTTTATTCATTGCTTTCTTCGTCTTTTGGAGCAGGGTTTACCTTTTGAACAATTAAAATAGAAAGCCCATAAAGTCCGCAAAGTGGCCCTGCCATTAAAAATTGAGATAAAACATCAGGCGGAGTCATAAAGGCTGAAAAAACAAAAATAACTAAAATAGCTATACGAAAATGGCGTTTTAAAAAATTATCATCTATAAGTCCAATTTTAGCAAAGAAAAAGGCAATTACAGGCATTTCAAAAGCCAAGCCAAAAGCTACAACAACTTTGGTGAAAAAATCTACATAAGTTCCTATAGTAATAATAGGATTAAAATCTTCATTTAAACCAAAATTAATCAAAAATTTAAAAGCCAAAGGCACTACAATAAAATAACAAAAACAAGCCCCTAAAGCAAACATAATGCTTGCAAAGCTAACAAAAGGCACGACAAGGCGTTTTTCATTATCATAAAGTCCTGGAGCTACAAATTTCCAAAACTGCCAAAAGATTACAGGTAAAGAAAAGATAAAAGCTGCAAAAAAACTAACCTTCATTGCAGTAAATAAAGCTTCTTGAACTTCAATTACATTCACATGTTTAGCTACTTCAGGTAAAACAGCTATAAGTGGAGCTTTTAAAATATCTAAGATATAACTTCGTAGGGCAAAACATACAATAAACATAACTACAATACAAGCAACGCTTATAAAAAGTCGTTTTCTAAGTTCTATTAAATGAGGTCTTAATTCTTCAAGCATTTATTTTTCCGTTTTATCTTGTGTTTCTAATTTGCTAAGATTTGGTTTTTCTTCTGTATTTAAATTTGGTCCGCTAAGGTTATTTTTTACACTATCATCTCTACTATCAAAGGTTAAATCTACTTTTGTTTTATCTAAAATATCTCTTTTAAGATCATCAAATTCTTCAAAACTGAGTTTTTTACGTATATTTTCATTGGTATTTGAAAATTCATCTTTGTATTTTTTAGCTTCTTCTTTTAAATCATTGATGCGTATTTCCTTTTCTATGCTCGATTTTGCATCATCTATATTGCGTTTTACTGCTTTTAGAATTTTTGCTATTTGCACTATAGCTTCTGGAAGCTTGTCAGGCCCCAAAACTAAAATAGCTACAACTAAAATAACTATAATTTCACCAAAACTCATTAATCAGTACTCTTTGATTTTATATTTTAAATAAATATTTTACTTAAAAAACTTAAATTTAAGATGAGAGATATAAAGCAAGTTCATCGCTAATGAGAAAATTAGGATTAAAATATCTTTTACTTTTGTAAAAAAGTTTTTTTTCTTTTAATAATATATCAATTTTTTCTTTTTGCCATTGATTAAGCCTTGCTTCATCAATGCCTATTATACTTCTAAGTCCTAAAAATAAGTGTTCCAAATTCAAGTCTTTAGAGCTTAATTCCTCTATAGTTCTAAAAGTGGGATTTTTTATATAATCGTTTAAATTTTTTGCCGTATAAAAACGTTTATTTTCATAAAATCCTACTGCACTTAGTCCACAAGCTAGGTAGTTTTTTCCTTGCCAATAAGCAAGATTATGTTTGCAAATTTGGGCTTTGGTTTTTGAAAAATTACTGATTTCATATTGAAAAAAACCAAGCTCTAAGAGTTGTTTTATAAAAAATTTCATTAAATTAGGAGCATTTTTTTTTAAATGTTCTTTTTTGGCAAAGGCTGTGTTTGATTCTATAGTTAAATTATAAGCGCTAAGATGTGTGATTAAAGTTTTGATTTTTTTTAAATGCAAAAGTTCAAATTCAAGCATTTTTTTACTATCTAATTTAGTATCATAAATTAAATCTATGTTGATATTTTTAAAACCCACTTTGTTTGCATTCTCTAAAGTTTTAATAATCATTTCTTTATTGTGAATTCTTCCAAGAAATTGAAGTTTTTTAGGATGAAAGCTTTGAGCTCCAAAAGAAATACGATTAACTCCTAAATTTTTCATAGTTTTAAGCCAATTTAAAGTGGCTGAGTTGGGATTAGCTTCGCATGAAATTTCTACATTTTTATCCAATAAAGGACCTAAAATTTCAAAAATATCTTCATAATTATACACATCAACACAACTTGGCGTTCCTCCGCCTATAAACAAGGTTTTAATCTGATTTGACTGGATGTTAAATTGTTTTAATTGAAAAGCAATATCTTCTTTTAAAGCTTTGAAATAAGCTTTTTCATAATCATTTTTTTTCAAACTTGTAAAAGCGCAATAATGACATTTACTTTCACAAAATGGAATATGGATGTAAAAATACATAAAAGCCCTAAGAATATTTTATTAAATTTTAATGTATTTTAATAAAAATTTGATTTGATTTAGGTTAAAATTGTATCCTTGAAATTAAGGAAAAATATTGTGGAAAACGAGAAAAATTATAGACCAAATGTTGCAGCTATTATTTTGTCAAGTTCTTATCCTTTTGAGTGTAAGATTTTTATCGCCAAAAGAAGTGATATGGATAATGTTTGGCAATTTCCACAAGGAGGCATTGATAAGGGTGAAAGCGTCAAGCATGCTTTATTTAGAGAATTAAAAGAAGAAATAGGTACTGATGAGGTTGAAATCATTGCTGAGTATCCACAATGGTTAAGTTATGATTTTCCCACCAAAATTGTTAAAAAAATGTATCCTTATGATGGGCAGATTCAAAAATATTTTTTAGTGCGTTTAAAACATGGTGTTACAATTAATATCAATACCAAGCATCCTGAATTTGATGATTATCAATTTGTAAGTGTTAAACAAATTTTTGAAATGATTAATCATTTCAAAAAAAGTATTTATGTTAAAGTAATTAAATATTTTGAAGAGAAAGGTTATATCTAAAATGCTTATAGTTCAAAAATATGGTGGAACAAGCGTTGGAACACTTGACCGTATCGAAGCAGTAGCTAATAGAGTTATCCAAAGTGTAAAACAGGGTAATCAAGTTGTTGTTGTAGTATCTGCAATGAGTGGGGTAACAAATACTCTTATTGAGCAAGCTGAATACTTTAGCAAAACTCCTAATGGCAAGGACATGGATATGCTTTTAAGTAGTGGAGAGCGTGTAAGTAGTGCTTTGCTTTCCATTGCTTTAAATGAAAAGGGTTATTCTGCTATATCATTTTCTGGGAGAAAAGCAGGTATTATTACAGATAGCGTATTTACAAAAGCAAGAATTCATCATATCGATACTAAGGCAATAAAATCAGAACTTCAAAATGGTAAAATAGTTGTTATAGCAGGTTTTCAAGGTGTAGATGAGGAAGGCAATGTAACAACTTTGGGGCGTGGTGGAAGCGACTTAAGTGCCGTGGCAGTAGCAGGTGCTTTAAATGTAGATTTGTGCGAAATTTATACCGATGTTGATGGGGTTTATACAACAGATCCAAGGATTGAACCGAAGGCAAAAAAATTAAATAAAATTTCTTATGAAGAAATGCTTGAACTTGCAAGTTTAGGTGCAAAAGTTTTGCAAAATCGCTCTGTAGAGCTTGCAAAAAAATTAAATGTTAACTTAGTAACTAGAAGTAGTTTTAACAATAACGAAGGAACAATGATAACAAAGGAAGACGGAATGGAACAAGCTTTAGTAAGCGGTATTGCTTTGGATAAAAATCAAGCAAGAGTGACTTTAAGAAATGTAGACGATAAACCCGGAATTGCAGCTGAAATTTTTTCTGTTTTGGCAAATGAAAATATTAATGTAGATATGATTATACAAAATGTTGGAGTTGATGGTGCTACAAATTTAGGCTTTACAGTTCCTGAAAATGAGCTTGATTTGGCTAAAAATGCTATGCAAAAAATTTTAAGCTCAAAAACAACTATAGAAAGTGATAGTGCTGTAGTAAAAGTTTCTATAGTGGGCGTAGGTATGAAATCGCATTCAGGTGTGGCAAGTAAAGCTTTTAAAGCTTTAGCTGATGAGGGTATTAATATCGGTATGATTTCTACTAGTGAAATCAAAATTTCTATGATCGTTCATGAAAAATACGGCGAGTTAGCAGTTAGGGCACTGCATGAGTGTTATGGACTTGATAAATAAATGAGTGATTTTTTAAGCTTTACTCTTGAAAATATTCGTAATGGCGGAGCTTTTATGGCATGGCTAGAATCGCGTCGTTTGGAATGGGCTCCTTTGATGGCTGCAAGACTTAAATATCTTTTAGAAGGCCGCACCTTTGTTTTAATGTGTGATGAACAAAGAACTTGGTATGAAGAGTATTTTTTAAAAAATATAAATGCAAAAGCTGCTCGTCCTATGCTTCCTTTTGTGTCTTTAAATTCTTTATGTAAGAAAAAAGTGCAAAGTTCAGAGGATATAGCTTTACTTAATGATTTACTTGATATTTCTTTTCCTAATGGCTATGTGTATTTTTATATAGGGAGTGCTTCGGATAATAAATCTTTGATTGCTAAATCAAGAGACGATAGTTTATTATGGCTTTTTGATGAGCAGTTGCAAGATAGCTTTTATTTGAATTCTAAAGATAAAGACTTGGATATTAAGCTTATTAGCTTATATCAACTTTTTGATGTAAGTTTGGATGCAATTTTATTTTCTAAGGTGCAATTAGGATAAATATTTTGTTTATTAGTAAGATTATTATCAGTGAGGATTTTTCAGGTATTAAAGAAGAAATGATTAATAATTTTGGTATAAAAAAATTAAGATTTTTTATGCCTCAAAATGAATTTTTACTTGATGATGCAAGAGCAGTTGAAAAAGAAAGTTATATCGCAGAAACCGAAGAAAAAATTATTGTGTTAATGGCAGATTCTTATAGGATTGAAGCGCAAAATTTTTTACTCAAGCTTCTTGAAGAACCTCCAAAAAATATTAAATTTCTTATTGTAGTGCCTTCTAAAAATTTACTTTTACCCACTATAAAATCACGCCTTATTTGTGAAAAAAGAAAAGTTGAAAAGGAAGTTAAAAAACTTGATTTAGATCTTAAAAAAATGGATTTAAAAGTACTTTTTGATTTTTTACAAAAAAATGAAAATTTGGATAAAAATGAACTTATGGAGCAAATTGCATTGCTTGCTAAAGAATGTGTGAAATATAAAGATTTTAATGCTGAAGAATTAGAACTTTTCTATGAAAGTTATGAACTTGCAAAATTAAATTCTAAAAGCGGAGTACTTTTGGCAACGCTTTTGTTAAACTATCATACAAAGAAATAAAATGAAATTTTTTAAAATCAATCCAAACACCGATTTTAATTTGCTTTGTTCTTTTATAAACCCTCATAAAATGGGACAAAAAATCATGAGTGAAAAAACTCAAATCTATTTTATTTTTATCAAAGATATTTCTACTCCTGCGGCAAATATTTTAAAACAAGATGCTTTAAGAATAGGGGCTGAACTCATTACTCATAAAGAGGTAATTACTGCAAAAATCACTCATTCAAATGCTCTTTTGATGGCAAGCAAAGAACAAATTCGAAAGCTTATTGCTAAAGAAAAGCTTCAAGATTTTGGACTTAAGGATTTAGCTCTTTTTTTGCAAAAAGATTTTTTAAAACCAAAAAAAGCTGAGCTTATGGCGGTGATTAATGTCAATAAAGATAGTTTTAATGCAAAAAGTCGCGTAAATGAAAATAATTTTGAAAAAAGACTTAATGACTTTCTTGCTTTAAAGCCCGATTATATAGATATAGGAGCGGTAAGCTCAAGGCCTGGGAGTGAGTATTGTGGCAAGGAAGAGGAATTTAAAAGACTCAAAAAAGTACTTGATTTAATTTATAACAAAAACTACCATGAAAAAGCGATTTTTAGTTTAGATAGTTTTGATGAATATTGCTTAGAATATGCCTTAAATAAGGGCTTTAAACTTATCAATGACATTACAAGTTTAAGAAATCTTAATTTAGCCAAACTCGCAAGTAAATATCAGGCAAAGTATTGTTTAATGCACATGCAAAACAATCCAAGTAATATGCAAGATAATCCTTGTTATGAAGATTTGCTTGATAAAATGACTTTGTTTTTTAAAGAAAAGCTTGAACTTTTAGAAAGTTTTGGAGTAAAAGAAAGTATTTTAGATGTAGGTATAGGCTTTGGTAAGAGTGCGGAGCATAATATGATTTTAATCAAACATTTAGAACATTTTTTACAATTTAACAAACCTTTACTTATAGGTGCAAGTCGTAAAAGTGTGATTAATGCGTATTTTCAAAGCGAGATTAAAGATCGTTTAGCGGGGACTTTGTATTTACATTTAAAGGCTTTTGAAAACGGAGCTAGTATTATAAGAGTGCATGATTTATATGAACATAAACAGCTTTTTGCTTTAGCGCAAGCAATGGATAGTATAGGAGTTTAGATGAAAAAAGAAGAATATTTAGAAAAAGTTGCTTTAGCAAATTCTTGGATGAGGGCGTATTATGAAAAAGATGAACCCTTAGCTAGTGATGAAGAATACGATGCTTTGATCAGAGAATTAAGGGCTTTTGAAGAGCAAAATAAAGATGAGATTTTAAAAGATTCTCCAACGCAAAAAATAGCTCCTACTGTACAAAGCGAATTTAAAAAAATAGCTCATTTAAAGCGTATGTGGTCGATGGAAGATGTTTTTGGTGAGAGTGAACTTAGAGCTTGGGCAAAACGTGCAAAAAGTGAAAAAAACTTTTTTATAGAACCTAAATTTGACGGAGCGAGTTTAAATTTACTTTATGAAAATGGTAAGTTAGTAAGTGGTGCAACTAGAGGTGATGGTGAAGTGGGTGAGGATATAACGCTTAATGTTTTTGAAATAGAAAATATTCCTAAAAATATCGCTTACAAAGAAAGGATAGAAATTCGTGGTGAAGTAGTGATTTTAAAAGATGATTTTGAAAAAATCAATGAAAAAAGAGCCCTTTTAAATCAAAGCTTATTTGCTAACCCGCGCAATGCTGCAAGTGGAAGTTTAAGACAACTTGATACAAGTATTACTAAAGAAAGAAATTTGAAATTTTATCCTTGGGGGGTAGGAGAGAATACTTTAAATTTTAGCAAACATAGCGAGGTGATGCAATTTATTAGAGAGCTTGGTTTTTTAAAAGATGATTTTGTTAAGCTTTGTGCTAATTTAGATGAAGTTTTAAAAGCTTATGAAGAGCTTTTAGCTTTAAGGGAAAAAAAGCCTATGATGATGGATGGAATGGTTGTAAGAGTTGATGAACTTGCACTTTGTAAAGAGCTAGGTTATACGGTAAAATTTCCAAAATTTATGGCTGCTTTTAAATTTCCTGCTCTTGAAAAAACTACACGCTTAATAGGGGTAAATTTACAAGTAGGAAGAAGTGGGGTGATTACTCCTGTGGCGGTTTTAGAACCTGTAAATTTAGATGGAGTTATAGTAAAGTCAGCTACGCTTCATAATTTTGATGAAATTGCAAGACTTGATGTTAAAATCAATGATTTTGTAAGTGTGATAAGAAGTGGCGATGTTATACCTAAAATCACTAAGGTTTTTAAAGAACGTAGAGAAGGCTTAGAAATGGAAATTTCACGCCCTAAACTTTGTCCTACTTGTCAAAGTGAGCTTTTAGATGAAGGAACTTTAATAAAATGTCAAAATATAGATTGTGAAGATAGGCTTGTAAATTCTATCATTCATTTTGTTTCTAAAAAATGTCTTAATATAGACGGACTTGGAGAAAACATAGTAGAGCTTTTATATAAACACAAAAAAATCACTACACTTGAAAGCATTTTTTATTTAAAATTTAGTGATTTTGAAGGTTTGGAAGGCTTTAAAGAAAAGAAAATTAACAATCTTTTAAATGCTATAGAACAAGCAAGAGAATGTGAGCTTTTTTGTTTTATTACAGCTTTAGGGATAGAACATATTGGCGAAGTTGCAGCGAAAAAATTAAGCTTGAGTTTTGGAAAAGACTGGCACAAACAAAGCTTTGAAGCTTATGCAAATTTAGAAGGCTTTGGAGAGCAAATGGCTTTGAGCCTTTGTGAATTTACGCGTGTTAATCATATAAGAATTGATGAATTTTATAAGCTTTTAAATTTAAAAGTAGAGAAACTTGAAGTAAAAAGTGATAGTGCGATTTTTGGTAAAACTTTTGTTATCACAGGTACGCTTTCTCGCCCAAGAGATGAATTTAAAGCTTTGATAGAAAAGCTTGGGGGTAAGGTAAACGGTTCGGTTTCTAAAAAAAGTGATTATGTACTTTTTGGAGAAGAAGCAGGCTCTAAACTTAGCAAAGCTAAAGAGCTAGGTGTAAATTGCATAGATGAAAGCGCTTTTAATGAGCTTATTAAAGAATAGTTTTTATATTTTAACACTGTTGAGTCTTTTTGCTTTTTTGTTGACTTGGCAAAGGAGTGCTTTTTCTTTTGTTTTTTTTATTTCCTATTTTTTTAACACTTTTTTGGGTAATTTTTTTTATTTTTAAAACTTAGAAAAAATATTATCAAAGAAGCCACTTTAATTAAAGGAAGCTTGTTTTATCGGATTAGCATGGGGGATTTTTTATCTTTATATTTTTAGTTTTTTCTTAGCAATTTTTGGACTTATTTCTTTATTTTTGAATTTTTTAAATCTTGAAAAAATTGATTTTGTTTTTATATTTATAGTTTTGCCTTTATTGATGATGTTTTTAAAAAAAGAATTACATTTGCAATTTGTAGATAATGCTTATAATGATTTTAGAATAGTTATTATCGCAAGTTTTTTCACCGCTTTGTTTTATGCGTTTTATGGACTTTTTTTTACATATAATGGACCTTTAAATTTAGAACTTTTTTCTAAGAAAATCATTGCTTATAAGAATGCTTCTTTTATTTATTTTGATTTTTTATCTGAATTTTTATATTTTGTTTCAAATTTAAAATTTTTTATTTTTTCTTATTTTGGAAATTTAGCTTTTAAAATTTTTAAACTTTATTTTTTGATTTTTTTAATTTTTTTATGTTTTGTTCTCTTTTGGCTTTTGTTTTTAATTTTGTTTTAAAAATAAAGATAAAAGTAATTGTTCTATTTTTGTGTTTTATTATGGTTTTGGGAAATTATTTTTCAAAAGAACAAAGAAATAATGTTTTAAAATCTGAGCAAGAGCAAGTACTTTTATGGATGAATAATTTTGATTTTTTAAAAGATAATAATTTAAGTCTAATTCAAAAAGAAAAAGATCTTTTTGAAAAAGATCTTAAAGAGCTTAGAGAAATTTTTAAAAAAAATGCTTTTGAAATAGGTATTTGGTGGTTTTCTAAAGAAAAAGAAGACTTGGAAAAAAGAATAAACGAGAGTTTAAAATGAGATTTGATTTTTTTGTTTCAAAGCGTTTAAATATCAGCAGAAATAAAGCTTTAGAGCTTATAGAAAATGAAGAAGTTTTGCTCAATGGTAAAAGTTTTAAAGCTTCTTTTGATGTGAAAAATCTTTTAGAAAATTTATTAAAAAAACAAGATTTAAATTCAGAGGAAATTTATCTATCTAAAGAGTTAAATTTAGAGCTTTTAAGTGAAATTTATATTTCAAGAGCGGCTTTGAAATTAAAAAATTTCTTAGAGGAAAATAATATTGAAGTCAATAATAAAAACTGTCTTGATATAGGATCTAGCACGGGTGGATTTGTACAAATTTTACTTGAAAATAAGGCTTTAAAAATCACTGCTCTTGATGTAGGCAGCAATCAACTACACTCAAGTTTAAGAACAAATGAAAAAATAATCTTGTATGAAAATACAGATTTAAGAGTCTTTAAAAGTGAAGAAAAATTTGAATTTATCACTTGTGATGTGAGTTTTATTTCTCTTGTTAATCTGCTTTATTATATCAATAATTTGGCTTTAAGGGAAATTATTTTGCTTTTTAAACCTCAGTTTGAGGTAGGAAAAAATGTCAAAAGAGATAAAAAAGGTGTTTTAAAAGATGATAAGGTGATTTTAAAGGCAAAAATGGATTTTGAAAAAGAATGTGCTAAATTAGGTTGGATTTTAAAAAACACGCAAAAATCATGCATTAAAGGAAAGGAAGGTAATGTTGAATATTTTTACTACTATATCAAAAATTAATGTTACTTCTTTGGCTATAGGTTGCTTTGATGGTATGCATTTAGGACATTTAAAACTTATAAAATGTTTAGATGAGAATGGAGTTTTGTTAGTAATTAATAAATTCAAAGGTCAATTTCTTTGTTCAAATCATCAAAAAGAAGAAATTTCAGGAAAAAAAGTTATAGAAGTGGATTTTGAAAGTATAAAATCTTTAGATGGTAAAGATTTTTTAAACTTTTTAAAAAAAGAATTTATCAATTTGAAATTTATAGTAGTGGGTTATGATTTTTCTTTTGGAAAAAATAGGGCTTATAATGCTAAAGATATTGAGCCTTTAAGTGGGATAAAAACCATAATAGTTGATGAGTTTAGTATAGGTGGCACAGGCGTTCATGCGAGTTTAATTAAGAACTTTTTAGTAAAGGCAAATTTGCAAAAAGCAAAAGAATTTTTAGGAAGAAATTATAGTATCAAAGGAAAGGTGGTTAAAGGACAAGGATTGGGATCTAAAGAGCTTTTTGCGACTATAAATTTAGACTGTGAGGGTTATTTTCTACCTCAAAATGGTGTTTATGCTACTTTGTTAAAAAGTCAAAGAAAAATTTGTAAAAGCGTGAGTTTTTTAGGTATAAGATCAAGTGATGAAAATTTTTCTATAGAAAGCCATATTTTAGAAAAATTGGATGAAAATTTTATGCAAGAAGAGTTTTTAGAACTTGAATTTATAGCTTTTTTAAGAGAAAATCAAAAATTCCAAGATTTGAAAAAACTTAAAAGTAAAATTGTTAAAGATATAAAACAAGCTCAAAACTTATTGAGGAAAAGTGATGAAAGATGAACTTTTTAAACAAAGTCCTAAAAAACAATTTGAATTTGATAAAAGCGTAGCCAGCGTTTTTGATGATATGATCAATCGCTCTGTGCCATTTTATAAAGAAAATTTGGAACTTTGTGGCAATTTATTGGCTAAAATTTTACCCATAAATGCAAGTATTTGTGATTTGGGCTGTTCAAGTGCTAATTTTTTGATTTTTTTTGGCAAATTTAAGAAAGGATTTTAAACTTTTTGGCGTGGATAATTCTGCTTGTATGCTTGAAGTTGCAAAGTCAAAAGCTAAAGCTTATGGTCTTGGTATAAATTTTTTTGAAGCTAATTTATGTGAGTTTGATTTTTTTTCTTGTGATGTTTTTGTGGCAAATTACACTATGCAGTTTATTCGTCCTCCTAAAAGACAAGAATTGCTTAATGAAATTTATAAAAATTTAAATTCTAAGGGTGTTTTGATTATGAGTGAAAAAATTCTTTATGAAGATGCTTTTTTATCTAAAAACATTATAGAACTTTATGCAGACTATAAGAAAAAACAAGGTTATTCTAAATTTGAAATTGCAGCTAAAAGAGAAGCTTTGGAAAATGTTTTAATTCCTTATAGTCAAAAAGAAAATTTAAATATGCTAGAAAAGGCAGGTTTTAAGAAAATAGAAAGTATTTTCAAATGGGCAAATTTTGAAACTTTCATAGCTTTTAAGGATTAGAATTATTTTCATTTTCCCATTCGTCTTTTGGAAAACCTATTTTATACGCATTGACACAATCTTGACTGATGATAGCTTTGTGCCTGCATTCTAAACTTCTTTTTTTAGCTTCTTCGGGGTGGTTTTGATAGTATTCTATGCTTTTAGTTTGTTCACATGCTGTAAAAAATATACCAACAAGACTTAAAAAAAGAATTATTTTCATGGCAATTTCTCCTGTGTTATGTTAACATCATCGTTGAA
This sequence comes from Campylobacter jejuni subsp. jejuni 414, assembly GCA_000163995.1. Taxonomy (GTDB): domain Bacteria; phylum Campylobacterota; class Campylobacteria; order Campylobacterales; family Campylobacteraceae; genus Campylobacter_D; species Campylobacter_D jejuni_A. The sequence continues at coordinate 480,394 of CM000855.1, forward strand.
AATAGAGCTTTGATTGTTTTCTTTCATTTTAGAAGAAGGATAAATTTTAGGAGGTATTTCTGCTATAGATGGAATTATAATACTTTCATTATTTTCTATGCTTTGATTAAGTTCTTTTGTGAAATCATCCTGTTTTAAAGCTTCTAACATTTCATTCTCAGACTTTGTTGGTGTGCTTAGGCTGTGTTTGTTCTCTTCGTTTTTTGGTTTAACGCCTACTTTTGGTACATTGATGCAATCTTCACTAAGAGTTTCATTTTCTTTACATTCTTTTGCTTTGCTAGGATGATTTTTATAGTTGTTTTCTCTCTTGTTATCACAGGCTGTTATATTTATAATTATTAAAATTGTAAAAAAATACTTAGTTTTTGCATTTGTTAATTTCCTAAAATTTTTAATATTTTAGCAAATTTTGTATAAAGCAATGATAAATTATTTTTCTTCATTATAAGAAAAAATAGGCAAAGACCATTGATATTTGATAGCTAAAAGTCTTGCAATAACTCCTATAAAAAGAGTTAAGAGTGTGCAGACTAGGGTATTAAATTCAAGCCAAATTGTAAGTGAATAGTAGATTGTTCCTGCAATTATGGCAATTCCTGCATAAATTTCCTTTTGAAATACTAAAGGAATTCTCATGCATAAAATATCTCTTAAAATTCCACCAAAAACTCCCGTGATTACAGCAGCAGCAACAGCGATGATAAAACCAAGGTTTTGATCTATGGCTATTTGAGCACCGAGTATACTAAAAACAACAAGTCCTATAGCATCAAGAGTTAGAAATAAACTTTCAAGTTTGGTTACTACACGTGGAATTTTTGTCGCTACAAGGGCGCAAAAACAGATTAAAATAATATATTCAGGATGTTTAACCCAAGTTAAAGGGTAATGTCCTAAGAGTACATCTCGTATACTTCCGCCTCCAATTGCTGTTACGAGTGCAATAAAAATAACTCCAAAAAGATCCATTTTATGGCGTCCTGCAGCCAAAGCTCCTGTCATTCCTTCTGCTGAAATGCCTACGATATAAAGAGTAGTTATGGTAAGAGCATTTATCTCCATAAATTTATACCTTAAAATTTGTCACAATTTATTTGATATTGTTTAATATTTTCATCGCTTACTTGATGATTTGGTACTTGGTAGCATTCTTTAAATTTTGGAGTTTTGATGATTTTGATATAAAAACTTGGTATAGCGATATGATTTTTAATATATTTTAGCTCTTTATCATAAAGCACTAAATTTAAAACCTCAATACTTTGAAATTTTAAAGCTAAACTTTTTTCTTTTTGTTCGATTTCATTCCAAATTTTATTATTTATTTGTGCGTTTTGCGGAGTGATATTACTCATTAAAAATACTGAATTTTGAGCAGCTTTATTAAAATTAAAAGAAGCATTAGGTGCGGTGTGTCCGCGTGTGTAGCCACTGTTTTTATAATCACTCCAAGTAGTGCGGTATTTTTTAGGGATATTTGTATCATCTTCAAAGCGCGGACGTTTTTTAATTTGCTTGTCTTTTAAATTTGAAGCTTCTACTTTATAAGCAACAGCTTTTGTGCCTTTAAGTTTGTAATCATAGCAATTTAAATAAAAAAAATTATCTAAAACTTGCGAGCAATTTATATTGTTAAAATAAGAAGAAAAATCAGCACTAGGCTTATAAGCTTCTAAGGCAAAAACATGAAGAGAGATAGTAAGTAAAAAGATGAAAATTTTCATTTAAGTTCCTTATCTTTACTTTTACAAAGATGATTTAAAAAACATTCTTTACATAAAGGTTTTTTAGCTTTACAGGTATAGCGTCCAAAAAGCACCATGGCTTGATGAAGATAATTAAGATTGTCTTTAAAAATACGCGTTAAATCTTCTTCTGTAGATTCTGGAGTTTTTGCTTTGCTAAGTCCTAAACGGTGAGAAACTCTAAAAACATGAGTATCTACAGCCATGAAATTTGCACCACACCATTCGATTAAAACTACATGAGCAGTTTTTTGTCCTACACCTGCTAAGGATTTTAAATTTTGCTCATCAAGAGGAATTTCTCCATTGAAATTTTCGCAAACTGCTTTTGCCATTTTTATAAGATTTTGTGCTTTATTGTTAAAAAATGAGCAAGTTTGTATATAGGTCTTGAGGCTTGATAAGTTTGCATTTGCAAGAGCTTTGATATCAGGATAAGCTTTAAAAAGATCAGGCGTGATGAGATTGACTCTTTTATCAGTGCATTGAGCTGAAAGCATTACACAGACTAAAAGTTCATAAAGATTTGAAAATTTAAGTTCTGTTACAGGCTTATTAAAATGTTTTAAAAAAAGTTCTTTGATTTCTAAATTTCTTTTCATTTTTTAATTTTAGTTAATTAGCTTTAAACCAAGTTTAGATATAATTGATTTTATATATTTTATTAAAAAGGAAACCTAATGAAAAAATTTTCTTTAGTTGTAGCAGCTTTGATTGCGGGTGTAGCTTTAAATGTGAATGCAGCTACAGTAGCCACTGTTAATGGTAAGAGCATTAGTGATGCAGAGGTAAGTGAATTTTTTGCTTCTATGCTTAGAGGACAAGATTTTAAAACTTTACCAGATAATCAAAAAAAAGCACTTATTCAACAATATATTATGCAAGATTTAATTTTACAAGATGCTAAAAAACAAAATTTAGAAAAAGATCCTTTATACACAAAAGAACTTGATCGTGCAAAAGATGCGATACTTGTTAATGTTTATCAAGAGAAAATTTTAAATACTATCAAAATTGATGCGGCTAAAGTAAAAGCATTCTATGATCAAAATAAAGATAAATATGTAAAACCTGCAAGAGTGCAAGCAAAACATATCTTAGTAGCGACAGAAAAAGAAGCTAAAGATATTATTAATGAACTTAAAGGTTTAAAAGGTAAAGAATTAGACGCTAAATTTAGCAAGCTTGCTAAAGAAAAATCGATTGATCCAGGTTCAAAAAATCAAGGTGGTGAGCTTGGTTGGTTTGATGAATCAACTATGGTAAAACCTTTTACAGATGCTGCTTTTGCACTTAAAAATGGCACCATTACCACAACTCCGGTCAAAACGAATTTTGGTTACCATGTGATTTTAAAAGAAAATTCACAAGCTAAAGGTCAAATCAAATTTGATGAAGTAAAACAAGGTATTGAAAATGGACTTAAATTTGAAGAATTTAAAAAAGTTATCAATCAAAAAGGACAAGATCTTTTAAATAGTGCCAAAGTGGAATACAAATAATGGGTGTTTTAGACATTGTAAAAGCAGGGGTGATTAGCGGGGATGAGCTTAATAAAGTTTATGATTATGCTAAAGCAGAGGGTTTTGCCATTCCTGCTGTTAATGTTGTAGGAACTGATTCTATTAATGCGGTTTTAGAGGCTGCAAAAAAAGTTAATTCTCCAGTCATTATCCAGTTTTCAAATGGCGGAGCAAAATTTTATGCAGGGAAAAATTGTCCCAATGGAGAAGTTTTAGGTGCGATTAGTGGAGCTAAACATGTGCATTTACTTGCTAAAGCTTATGGTGTACCTGTGATTTTGCATACTGATCATGCTGCAAGAAAACTTTTGCCTTGGATTGATGGACTTATTAAAGCCAATGCTGAATATAAAAAAAACCATGGGCAAGCTTTATTTAGTTCTCACATGCTTGATCTTAGTGAAGAAAGTTTAGAAGAAAATCTTAGCACTTGCGAGGTTTATCTTAAAAAACTTGATGCTTTAGGTGTGGCACTTGAAATAGAACTAGGTTGCACAGGCGGCGAAGAAGATGGAGTGGATAATACAGGTATTGATAATTCCAAACTTTATACTCAGCCAGAAGATGTAGCACTTGCTTATGAAAGACTTGGAAAAATCAGCGATAAATTTTCAATCGCAGCAAGCTTTGGAAATGTGCACGGAGTTTACAAACCGGGAAATGTTAGCTTGCAACCTGAAATTTTAAAAAATTCACAAAAATTTGTTAAAGATAAGTTCACTCTAAATAATGATAAACCTATAAATTTTGTATTTCATGGTGGTAGCGGTAGCGAACTAAAAGATATTAAAGATGCGTTAAGTTACGGCGTAATCAAGATGAATATTGACACAGACACCCAATGGGCTTTTTGGGATGGAGTGCGTGAATATGAATTTAAAAATAGGGCTTATTTGCAAGGACAAATTGGAAATCCAGAAGGTGATGACAAGCCAAATAAAAAATATTATGATCCACGTATTTGGCTAAGAAGTGGTGAAGAGAGTATGATAAAGCGTCTTGAAATTGCTTTTGAGGATTTAAACTGTATAAATAAAAACTAAGTCTTTTAAAGGCTTAGCTTTATTTTGTTTTAAAAATTTTTATCAAATAAGTAGCAATCTTTAAAATAAAATTAATGGGGTATTGGTTTCATGGATATCAAATCAGATGAAATTTCAGAACTTGTTTTGCCCGAAGGCAAAGATGTAAGAGGTTCTTTAGTTTATTTAAAAATTATTTTTATTCCAGCTTTTCTTTATGTTTTGATTTTATTGGGTTATTTTAATGTAATCGATTTTAAAGTTGAATTACATACGGTTGTTATGACAGGTGTGATTTTTTTTACAGCGTTGATTTTTGCTAGACATAGTGCTGAGTATGCATATAGCATTTTTGAACAACAAAAAGATGAATTTAAACAAGCCTTAAAAAGACATATCATGAGACATTTTCTTGCTATAGGAAAAGATACAAAATCAAATGCTAATTTTGATGACTTTGCTTATACATATATTAAAGGTGCAAGAAATGAGAATTTTGCTAGTATAGGTTCAGCAATTTTTCCAATGATGGGAATTTTGGGAACTTTTATCAGTATAGCTTTTTCAATGCCAAATTTTAGCTCTAGTGATATAGCGGCTTTAGAACAAGAAATTGCAGATTTATTAAGTGGAGTAGGAACTGCTTTTTATGTTTCGATTTATGGAATTTTTCTTGCATTATGGTGGATGTTTTTTGAAAAATATGGCAAAAGTAAAATAGAACGTTTATTAAATCGTCAAAAAAATGCTACAAGTGGATTTTTTTGGACAAAAGAAGAGCTTGATCAAAGATATTTAAGTGAGAGTTTGCAGTATTTTGAAAAAATTGGGGAAATTTTTAAACAAGTTAGTAATGATGATTTTTTTGCAGAACTTGATCATGCTATTGATAGAAAATTTGGTATTTTTCAAGATATGTTAAATGTAGAGGAAAAAGCTATTAGATTAAGCAGTGAACACATCAAACAAACCATGGGTGAGCTTAGTAAAGCACAAAGAGATCAACGCGATCTTGGAAAACTTTATAGTGAAATGTTAAATGGTATAGGTTTATTAAATCAAAATTTAAAAGAAATCAATACAAGAATGTCAGAACAATATAATCGCTTACTCGATATTAGCAGTGATAAAATTCACCATCTTGATAAGACATTAAGTGCATTTGATGAAAAAATAGAGCGTTTTGGTAAGAATTTCGAACTTTATGAAAAAGCAATGTTAGAAAGTCAAGAAAAGGTTTTTGAAGGATTTAAAGCAAGTCTATTTGAAGGTATGCATAAATTTAAAGAAGTATATGAAGAAGAAAAAAGCATTGATGATAAAATCAAAATGATGGATGAGCTTAAAAAAGAAATAAAAGCGCTTGATGAAGAAACAAATCAAATGATGAGCAAACTTTCTGGAGATGAAAGTCAAAGCAAAGAAGATGAAGCTAAACAAATAGAGGATTTTTCAGAATCTAAGGTTGAAGTAAATCAAGATGGAGTTAAAACAGAAATATTCAAGCAAGAAAGCAATGATGAGTTAAAAAATGAAGATAAAGAAAATAAATGAAAAATGAGTCAAAAGAAGATAGCAATTTTTGGATAGCTTATGCTGATTTAATGGCAGGATTGCTGTTTGTTTTTATTTTGCTAATAGGTGCTATTGTTGTAAAGTATGTTTTAACTCAAAGTGATTTAAAAGAAATTAAAGATAATCTTAATAGACAAGAAGCACGCTTAGAAGAAAGTAAAGAAGAACTTAGAAATAAAGAAGCTATAGTGTTTAAACTAAGCTCTGATTTAAATAATGCTTCTAGTGCTTTAAATCTTGCCAATTCTCAAAAAGCGGAATTAGAAGCTAATATTACAAGTTATAAACAATTAAGCAAAGATTTAAACTCAACTTTAGATAACAAAGATAAACAAATTTTGATTTTACTTGGTCAATTAGAGAAAAAAGACGAAGAGCTTAAAAATTTACAAGAAGATTTTCAAAAAGCTAAAGAAAAGGTGCAAAATCTTGGCTTAATCCGTGAAAATTTAAGCAAGGAGTTGCAAAGTAAACTTGATAATAATATTACTATAGACGAAAAGACAGGGTCTATTTCTTTACCTGCTGAAGTACTTTTTGATAAAGATTCTTATGTTTTAAAAAATGAAGCAAAGGCAAGTTTAAGAAAAATTTTAAGTGAATATTTTGATGCTATTCTTGAAGATCCAAAAATTCTTTCTAATATTGAAAATATTATCATTGAAGGACATACTGATAGCGATGGATCTTATATTTATAATTTAGATTTGTCACAAAAAAGAGCCTATGAGGTAATGAATTTCATCTATACTTTTTACAAGAGTGATAAGCTCCAAAAGCTTTTAATGGCAAGCGGGCGTTCTTTTTCAGATCCTGTATTTCTCAATGGAGTTGAAGATAAGGACAAGAGTCGTCGTATAGAAATAAAATTTAGCGTTAAAAATGATAATGCTTTAAAAGATGTAGAAAAATTCTTTGAATTTCATTAAAACGATCAGTCCTATACAAAAAATTAATTTTAATGGGTTTGAATTTTATGTCAAAAGAGATGATTTATTAGGAGAAATTAATGGAAATAAAGCTAGGAAACTTGCTTTTTATCTTTATCAAAAATATCCTAAAAATCAATGTTTTATAAGTTATGGGGGAACTCAAAGTAATGCTTTGGCAGCATTGAGTATTTTTGTTAAACAAAGATGGTGCAAGCTTATTTTTGCTTGTGAAAAAATTTCTGCTTTTCTTAAGAATAATCCTCGTGGAAACTATGCTTTAGCTTTGCAAAATGGTGTAGAATTTGTAGAAAATACTCATTCTTTATCTTTGAAGCAATTTGCTTTGTCTTTGTGTAAAAAAGATGATATTTTTATAGAACAAGGCATAGCTAATTTGGAAGCCGAATATGGTTATATAGAACTTGCTCAAGAAATTCAAATGCAAAGCGAAAGATTAAAACTTGATTTTGATATTTTTTTACCTTCAGGTACGGGTACTTCAGCAGCTTTTTTGGCGAAGCATTCTAAATTTAAAGTGTTTACTTGCACTTGTGTGGGTGATATTAAGTATCTTAAAAAACAAATTTTAACACTAGTTCCAAACTATGATTTTTCTAATTTGGAAATTTTAACAAGTGATAAAAAATACCATTTTGCTAAGCCATATAAAGAATTTTATGAGCTTTATATGGATTTGAAACTAAAATGCAATATAGAATTTGATTTGCTTTATGATATTTTAGGATTAAGCATGGTATTAAAACAAGAGTGGAAAAAACCTTTGCTTTATATACATCAAGGTGGAATTTTGGGAAATTCTACTATGCTAGAAAGATATAATTTTAAAAAATTAGTTTAAAATTCCATAAATAAAAATAATCAAGATGATTAAAGGTACTATATATTTCACATAATAAAACCAAATTCCAAACCATGAACTTTTAAGTGTATTGTTGTTGCTAAGTTCTTTTAGACTTTCTTGTTTACCTAAAACCCAACCTACATAAATACAGCAAAAAAACGCAGTTAAGACAAATAAAATGTTACCACTAATAAAATCAAAACTATCAAAAATATTTTTTCCTTTAATGATAATAATATCACGCCAAGGTCCATAGGTTAGAATGCAAGGAAGATTACCAAGTATGAAAATAAATCCTAAGGTTAAATTAATAGAAAGATTTTTAGAATATTTAAATTTTTCTTCTAATACATTGATAATAACTTGATAAATTGGTAAACTCGTGGTTAGAGCTGCAATCAAGAGTAAGATAAAAAACAAAATACATATAATAGTGCCAAAATGGATATGTGAAAATGCTATAGGTAAAGTTTCAAAAACTAAAGAAGGCCCACTATCTGGATCAAGTCCTGCCGAAAAAAGTGCTGGAAAAATCATAAAACCGGCTAAAACAGCTATGATGGTGTTTAAAATCCCTGTATAAATAGCGGTTTTTGCCATATTTTCATTTTTATTAAGATGTGATGAAAGTGTTATCATTACTCCAAAACCTAGAGATAGAGCAAAAAAGACTTGTCCTAAAACATCAATTAAAAGCTTTGATGATAAAATTTTGCTAAAATCAGGCTCAAGATAGAATTTAACCCCAGCCATAGCTCCATCAAGGGTTAAATTGCGCCCAACAACAATAACAAGACAAATAAATAACAAAGGCATTAAAAATTTTACAGATTTTTCTATACCATCTATAATGCCTCTTTTTAAAATAATATAATTAACAATTACAAAAACAGTGGTAAAAATACCAATTCCTAAAGGATTGAAAGCTATTTTATCGTTAAAAAACCGATGAGTGAATTCTTTGCTTACTACATTAGCAAGACTAAAATTTCCTAGCGTTAATTCCCAGATATAAACTAAAACCCATCCTCCAAGCACCATGTAATAAGCCATTATACCAAAACTTCCTAAAAGTCCCATATATCCAATGCTTTGCCATTTTTTGTTTAAAAGCATCTACGCTATTTGTCATTGCTTTTCTGCCTATGACATTTTCAACTAAAATAACAGGGATGCCTATGATAATCATAGCTATACAAAAAACTAATACATAGGCACCGCCACCATTTTCTCCTACAAGATAGGGAAAACGCCAAGTTGCTCCAAATCCTATGGTTGCTCCAGCAACTGTTAAAATATAAGTTAGCGTGCTACTCCATGTTTGTCTTTGCATGATTATCCTTTCTAAAAAGAATTATTTTATCTAAAAATAACTTTAAAAAATTATAAGTTATCCATATAGCTTGTATTATAAGTATTTTTCAAGCGTTTATGTACAGTTTCGTACCAATTTTGAGATATGAAAGTGTTTAATTTTTCTAGTTTATCTAGTAAATTTGGATTTTGCTTAAGAATTTGATGCGGGGAATAAAAAAGTTGATTAAGTTCAAATACACTAAGCAAAATAGAATTTTTTTCTAGAATTTTAATGTTTTCAGACTTTCGTATCTTTCCAACTTGTAAAACTTTAATAATACCATCCACTCAAACCGGTTTTAAAAATTTCATGTGTAAATTTTGGATTATTATGAATTTTTGAAATTTTTACACAAGGTTTTCTAGGTTCGCTTACTTGTAATATTACATTTGAAACTTGATGTATATCGCCTATGCAAACATTTTGTTCTTGAAGTCCATTAATGCTTAAATTTTCACCCATCATGCCAAATTTTAGCTTTTTATTAAGAAATCTTTCCCATACGTGGTAATTTTGACAAGAATTGGCAAAAATGGCCTTGTGGTAACCTCCATGATGAATTTTATCAGCTATTTGATCATCTAAGATACCTAGAAAATCAATTTGCGTTTCTTCTAGATAGATATTTTTAATAAACGCACTTTGGAAATTTTTATAGTTTTTAATTTTTCCTATCTGTAAGCTTTGAATTTTCATGATTCTAGCTTGTTTAATAAATCATCAGCACTAATAAAGCCTGTAATTTTTAATTTTTCTTTTCCATTTTCAAAGAAAATTAAAACAGGTGGACCAAATACATTAAATTCTTTCATAGTTTTAATTTGTTCGCTATTGTTCTCACTTACATCAACTTTGATAAGCTTGTAATTTTGCATTTTTTGTACGATTCTTTCATCTTTAAAGGTTAACTCATCTAAAAGTTTGCAATTTTCACACCAAGATGCAGTAAAATCAAGCATTAATGGCTTTGTGCTTGTTTGTATTTCTTGTTTTAGTTGCTTAAGATTGTTGATATAATCATAACTTAAGGCAGAGTTTGTTGTAGATATAGAATTAAAATTTAAAGGATTTAAGAAATTTTTAGCTCCAAAAAGTCCTCCTAAGAAAATACTTAGAGAATAAGTTAAGACAAGAATTAAAATACTTTTTTTAATTTTAGAGATTATTGTAAAACTTTTTTCAAAAATTCCCATAAAAACACTAAAAAATACACCTAAAATTCCATAGGCAATTAAAATGTAATTATTTTCAATGATTCTAGAAAGTATCCAAATAGCCATAGCCAACATAACAAAACCAAAGAAAATTTTTACTTTTTCCATCCAAAAACCAGGTTTAATAAAGCCTAATCCCAAGCCTATGAAAAGTAAAGGCATACCCATACCAAAACTCATGATAAAAAGTGCACTGCCACCTAATAAAGCATCACCTGTATTAGCTATATAAATTAAAGCACCTGCTAAAGGAGCTGCTACACAAGGGCCTACTATTAAAGCGGATAAAAATCCCATAATAGCTATACCCATAAGTCCTTTCCCTTTTTCGCTTTTTTTGTGTATAAAGGTTTGAAACTTTAATGGCAATTCAAAACGAAAAGCTCCAAACATAGCAAAAGCAAAAGCTATGAAGATTAGAGCAAAAAGAATTAAAACAACAGGCTTTTGTAAAATTCCTTGAACACTTGCTCCTAGAAAACTTGCTATAACTCCGGCAATAGCGTAGGTCAAAGACATAAAAAAAACATAGATAAAAGAGAGAAAAAAGCTGTGTTTTTTTGAAAATTTGGCATTGCTTTTTGCTATGATAAGAGAAGATAAAATCGGAATCATAGGTAAAATACAAGGTGTTAAGGAAAGCAAAAGTCCATAGCCAAAAAAACTTAGTAAAATCCAAAAAAAATTATCTGTTGCTAAAAAATTTGCTATAGAGCTTTCTTCGGATTTGACATCGGTTTTTTTATTTGTTGTTTGAGCTTTGTAAGGTTTGGAAATTTCAAAAGCATCTTTTTTAGAACTAAGATCAAAATACCAAATTTGAGGATTATAACACAAGCCTTGTTCAGAACAACCTTGAAATTCAAGCTTGATTAAATTTGTATCATTTTTTGCAAAGCGTTCTAGTAATAAATTTGGCAAAGCTAAATTCAATTTTTGATAATAAACATGTTCACTGCCTCTTGTAGAGCTTTGAGGTAAATTAATTAAAGAGCTTATATCTTTTTCATTTATATATAATTTAAGTTTATTAGAATAAAGATAAATATCTTTTCCAAGTTCAATATCAATTGAGATAAAGTTACTATAGGAGTTTGATTTTACATTAAAAGCTTCATTTAAAGACAATATAGAAGCAAAACATAAGCAAAAACTTAATAAAATAATACCAAGAATACGCATAAATTTCCTAAAACTTATTTTTTTAGTTTCCATTATAATTTATTATGGTAAATTTGCTTTATAAGGTTTAAAAAATGCAGGAAAATAGTTCTCTAAAAACGCAAGTGGCTACAAAAAATAATGAAATTTATGTTTGCGTTGCAAAGAAAGAAAAGTACAATAGAATATGAAAAAGATTTAAAAAATTTGCAAATTGAGCTTTTAAAATTTCAAAATTATGTTAAAGCAAAAGGCTTAAAAGTTCTCATACTTATAGAAGGGCGTGATGCAGCTAGAAAAGGTGGAGCGATTAAGCGTTTGATTGAGCATTTAAATCCACGTGGTTGTGGCACTTGAAAAACCTAGTGATATGGAAAAAATACAGTGGTATTTTCAGCGTTATATAACACATTTACCTTCAGCTGGTGAGATTGTGATTTTTGATAGATCTTGGTATAACTGTGCAGGAGTAGAGCCAGTTATGGGTTTTTGTACCTCACAACAACATAAAGATTTTTTAAAGGAGGTGCCTTTGTTTGAAAATATGATTTCAAGCAGTGATGTTATTTTTTTAAATTTTTATTTTTCAGTATTAAAAGATGAATAAAAAACGCTTTAAGAAACGCCGAAGCGATCCGCTTAAACAATACAAATTATTTCCTGTGGATCAAAAATGGCAAGAATTATGGGATAAGTATATTCTTAGCTAAATATGCTATGCTTTTAGCGTCTAATACTCTAGCTTGCCCTTGGAGTATTATTTTTTCTGATGATAAGAAAAAAGCAAGATTAAATTTATTACGCTTTATACTTTCTAAGGTAGAATATGCAAATAAAAAAAACTGGAGATTTTTCTAAATTAGTGTGTAGTGGAGAAGAAATACGAAAGATGAAAGCGAATTTAGAAAAACTTGATAGTAAAAAAGCAGATGAGAAAATAAAGATTTAGATTAAGGAATAGAATGCAAAAACTAGTTGAAAATTTAGCTCTAAAGTACTATGATAAAATAGTTTATTTAAGACATCAAATTCACATGCATCCTGAGCTTGAATTTGAAGAAGAAAATACAGCTAATTTAGTGTGTGAAATTTTAGATGAGTTTGGTATTAAATATCAAAGAAATATCGCAAAAACAGGAATTTTAGCCATTATAGAAGGGAAAAAGAAGAGTCAGAAAAAATCAAAATGTGTTCTTCTAAGAGCAGATATGGATGCTTTGCCTATACAAGAAAAAACTAATCTAAGCTATGCTTCAAAAATTGATGGTAAGATGCATGCATGTGGACATGATGGGCATACAGCAGGACTTTTAGGGGCTGCTTTAATATTAAATGAGCTTAAAGACGAATTTTGTGGTATAGTTAAATTTATGTTTCAGCCTGCAGAAGAAGGAAGCGGTGGGGCTAAGCTCATGATAGAATCAGATGTATTAGAAAATCCTTATGTTGATGCGGTTTTTGGTTGTCATTTATGGGGGGCTTTGCTTGAAAACACTGTTCAAATTGTAAGTGGTGAAATGATGGCTGGAACGGATATTTTTGATTTGGAATTTATTGGCAGAGGAGGACATGGGGCCCATCCGCATACTTGCATAGATCCTATAGTTATGGCAACGCAATTTGTAAATAATATACAAAGTGTTGTTTCTAGGCGTTTAGCTCCTTATGAAGCAGGGGTGATTACCGTGGGTCAAATTTGTGCAGGAACAACTTATAATGTTATTCCTGCAAATGCTTATTTGAAAGGAACTGTACGCTTTTTAAATGATAAAACGCAAGATATTTTAAAAAATTCTCTAGAGCAAGTGGCTGCTGCCACAGCAAAATCTAATGGCGGAGATTATAAGCTTAAATATACTAAAGAATTTCCCCCTTTGATTAATGATGAAAAAGCTGCTTTAATAGCAAGAAAAGCTTTTGGAAAGCTTTTGGGAGAGGAAAATATTATTATTTCTTCTAAGCCTGATATGGGGGCTGAAGATTTTGCTTTTTTAACACGCGAAAGAATGGGGGCTTATGTATTTGTTGGAATTTCGAAAGATTTAAATCATCCAGTCTTGCACCATAGTTCTACTTTTTGTTGGGATGATGAAAATTTAAAAGTATTAATGCAAGGTGATGTAATGATGGCTTTGGAGTTTTTAAATTTATAAAACATAGAATTAAAATTCACAAAAAATTCACAAAGAATGAGTAAAATTTAATCCTTAATTTTTCTTTAGGATTTGTTATTTATGAAAAAGAAGATTATTTTAATTATTTTAATTGTAATACTTGGAAGTATTGGGGCTTATTTTATTTTTTTTAACAATGATGAAAAAATTAGCTATTTAACTCAAAAAATACAAAAAAAAGATATATCTCAAACTATAGAAGCAGTAGGAAAGGTATATGCTAAAGATCAAGTAGATGTAGGTGCTCAAGTTAGTGGGCAAATTATAAAGCTTTATGTGGATGTGGGAACTCATGTAAAGCAAGGTGATTTGATCGCTCAGATTGACAAAGATAAACAACAAAATGATTTAGATATTACAAAAGCTCAACTTCAAAGTGCTAAGGCTAATTTAGAAAGTAAAAAAGTTGCCCTTGAGATTGCTAGCAAACAATATCAAAGAGAGCAAAAACTTTATGCAGCTAAGGCAAGTTCGCTTGAAAATTTAGAAACTCAAAAAAATAATTATTATACTTTAAAAGCCAATGTTGCAGAACTTAATGCTCAAGTAGTTCAGCTTGAAATCACTCTTAAAAATGCACAAAAGGATTTAGACTATACAACCATTAGTGCGCCTATGGACGGTGTTGTGATTAATGTGGCTGTTGATGAAGGACAAACCGTTAATGCGAATCAAAACACCCCTACTATAGTTCGTATAGCTAATTTAGATGAGATGGAAGTAAGAATGGAAATAGCAGAAGCTGATGTGAGCAAGATAAAAGTAGGAACAGAGCTTGATTTTTCTTTGCTCAATGATCCTCAAAAAACTTATCATGCCAAGATCGCAAGTATAGACCCGGCTGATACTGAAGTGAGTAATTCTACTACAAGCTCATCAAGTTCAGGTTCTTCAAGCTCAAGTTCATCTAATGCTATTTATTATTACGCAAAATTTTACGTAGCTAATAAAGATGATTTTTTGCGTATTGGCATGAGTATACAAAATGAAATCGTCGTAGCTAGTGCAAAAGCTGTTTTAGCTGTGCCAACTTATGCGATTAAGAGTAATTCAAAAGGCTATTATGTTGAAATTTTAGAAAATCAAAAAGCAGTTAAAAAATATGTTAAACTCGGTATTAAAGATTCTATCAATACTCAAATTTTAGAAGGTGTGAATGAAAATGAAGAATTGATAGTAAGTTCAAGTGCTGATGATTTAGCTCCTAAAATAAAGTTGAGATTTTAATGATTTTTCTTAAAAATATCTGCAAAAATATAGCCGAAAATGCCATTTTAAAAAATGTAAGTTTAAGTATAGAAAAAGGCGAATTTGTTGCTATTATAGGACAAAGTGGGAGTGGTAAAACTTCGCTTTTAAATATCATAGGAACGCTAGATACGCCAAGTAGTGGAACTTATGTTTTTGATCAGTATGAAGTAACTAAACTTGATAACGATGAAAAAGCAAGATTAAGGCGTGAAAAAATAGGTTTTATATTTCAAAGATATAATCTTTTAACCTTGCTTAGCGCTAAAGAAAATGTTTCTTTACCTGCAGTTTATGCAGGGAAAAATATACAAGAAAGAAATCAAAATGCTAAAAAACTTTTAAACGATTTAGAATTAGCTCATAAGTTAGAATCTAAGCCTAATGAATTAAGCGGAGGGCAGCAACAGCGCGTTTCTATAGCAAGAGCTTTAATGAATGGTGGAGAACTTATTTTAGCAGATGAGCCAACAGGAGCTTTGGATAGCAAAAGTGGTATTATGGTGCTTGAAATTTTACAAAAACTTAATGCACAAGGTCATACTATAGTTTTAGTAACTCACGATCCAAAAATTGCAGCACAAACAAAAAGGATTATAGAGATTAAAGATGGTGAAATTTTAAGTGACACTAAAAAAGAAAAAATTCAAGAAAAACACACTTTAAAAACAATGCCTAAAGAGAAAAAAACACTCACTTTGCTTAAAAATCAAGCCTTTGAGTGTTTTAAAATAGCTTATTCTTCTATACTTGCACATAAACTTCGTTCTGTTTTAACTATGCTAGGAATCATCATAGGTATTGCTTCTGTAGTTTGTGTTGTAGCCTTAGGGTTAGGTTCTCAAGCTAAAGTGCTTGAGTCTATTGCAAGACTTGGAACAAATACTATTGAAATTCGCCCTGGAAAGGGTTTTGGGGATTTACGTTCAGGTAAAACAAGGCTTAATTTTAGCGATTTAGAAACGCTAAGATCTTTAGAGTATTTAGAAGCGGTTGATGCTTATTCAAACACTTCAGGAGTAGCAACTTATACAAATATTTCCTTAAGTGCAAGAGCTGAAGGGGTTGGAGCCAATAATTTTGCTATAGAGGGTTTAAGGATAGATGCAGGAAGAATTTTAAACAATGATGATGTAAAAAATAGTACCAATGTTGCCGTGTTAGATTTTAACGCTAAAAAAAATCTTTTTCCTGCTGAAAAAAGTGAAAATATTTTAGGTCGTGTGGTGCTTTTTAACTCTCAGCCTTTTAAGATAATAGGGGTTTTACAAAAAAATACAGACAAGCCTATAGAAGATAATGTAGTGCGTCTTTATATACCTTATACAACACTGATGAATAAACTTACAGGTGATAGAAATTTGCGTGAAATTATCGTTAAGGTTAAAGATGAGGTGAGTTCAACTTTAGCCGAAAATGCCATTATAAGAATTTTAGAAATTAAACGCGGACAAAAGGATTTTTTTACTTTTAATTCTGATACTTTTAAGCAAGCCATCACAGCAAACAAACGCACTACAACCATACTCACCGCTTGTGTGGCAGTGATTGCTTTGATTGTTGGGGGTATAGGAGTGATGAATATTATGCTTGTTTCTGTAAGCGAAAGAACAAGAGAAATAGGCATTCGTATGGCTATAGGGGCTAGAAGAGAAGATATCATGATGCAGTTTTTAATCGAAGCGGTTATGATTTGTACTATAGGAGCGATTTTAGGTGTGATTTTGTCGATTTTTATTATTTTTGCTTTTAATACTTTAAGTACAGATTTTCCTATGATTTTAAATGCTTATTCTGTACTTTTAGGGCTTTTAAGCTCCATGTTTATTGGTGTGATTTTTGGCTTTTTCCCTGCAAGAAATGCAGCAAATTTAAATCCTATTAGTGCTTTGTCAAAGGAATAAAATGAAAATAATACTTAGCATTTTTTTTAGCATTTTTTTAAGTGCTTGTGGTGCAAAACTTAGCTTGCCTAAGGAAATTAGTTTGACTCAAGAACAAATGAAAGATTTAAATCTCACTTATGATTGGTATAAGTCCTATGATAATGTAAAATTAAATGAATTTTTAAATTTTGTTTTGTTAAATAATAGTGATATTAATATCGCTAGAAAAACTTTGCTTTCAGCTTTAGCTAGGGCTGATTTAATTAATTATGATTTATATCTGACTTTAAGTGGAAATTTAGGTTTTGGTGGGGATAAAGACTTAAATTCAGGCAAACAAAGTAAAAATTTTAATAATTCTTTAAATTTAAGCTATGAACTTGATATTTATGGTAAGTTAAGAGATAGTGCAAGTGCAAGTGAATTTAATGCAAAAGCAAGTGCTTATGATCTTGAAAATTTAAAAATAAGCATGATCAATACAGCCTTAAATGATGTTTTTGAACTGGCTTATTTTAACGATGTAGATAAATTGCTCCAAACTTATTTTGCAAATTTAGAGCAAATGAAAGAGCTTTATAGTTATAAATATGAACTTGGAAAAATAGAAGAATTAGATCTTTTAAATATAGAGCAAAGCTTGCTAAGAGCCAAGCAAAATTTATTAAACAATGATCAAAATCGCAATTTGCTTATAAAAAATTTACAAGATTTATTAGCAAAGCAAGAGGGTTTTACTTATATAGAGTATTTTAAAACCTTATCTTTGAATGATTTTAAAACATTAAATCCTAATTTTAATATACCTTTAAAAGCTTTAGCGTATCGTGCGGATGTAAGATCTAAGCTTAATAGTTTAAAATCAGCTTTTAAAGACTATTCTTCTATGCAAAAATCTATTTTGCCGAGTATTTCTTTAGGTGGAGCATTAAGTGGGAGTGATAAAAATTTTGATGATAGTTTTAAATTTGAAATTTTAAGCGGTAATGTTAAGATTTCTTTGCCTTTTTTAGATTATGGTAGAGTAAAGCAAAATATTAAAATTTCACAATTTACTTATGAGCAACTTTTGATTTCTTATGAGCAAGCTTTGCAAAGTGCGATGAATGAATTTGTATTAAATTATAAAGATTATCAAAGCAATACCTTGCTTTTACAAAATTTGCAAAATATTAATACTAAACAAGAATTTATTACTAAGACGTATCATGAAAAATACATTTTAGGAAAAAGCGAATTAAAAGATTATTTAGATGCGAACAATACTTTAAATTCTACTCAGCAAGAATTTTTAAGGGCTAGATTTAATCTTTTAAAAACCATTAATGCTTACTATCAAATTACAGCTTTAAGCTTTAATGATGAAAATCTAGAATCACTTAAATATTAGTTTTTAATAATTGATGATATTTTTTAAATCATCAAGTAATTTTTTGGCCATAAGTTCATAGCCTTTTATAGTAAGATGCACATCATTTAGTGAAAGTTTTTGTTCTATCCATTTGTTTTTTCCACCGCTATCTTGCATAAATTTATGCATATCAAAGATAAGAGTTTTTTCTTCTTTGGCGACTTCATATAATGCTTTGCGTATGGTAAAAAAATCAGGAGCAAGTTTATAGTTTTTGCCTTCTTTTTGTACTACGGTTGGTGGAGCGATTAGTATAATAATAGCGTTTTTATTATGAGTTTTTAAAATGTTAATCCATTTTTTTAAATTATTTTTGAATTTTTGTTTTTCAAAACCTTTAAAGAGTGCGTCATTAGAACCATAGGCAAGAATAATCAAATCATTGTGTAAAAGTTGTAGCTCTTTTT
The DNA here is from genome assembly GCA_000163995.1 of Campylobacter jejuni subsp. jejuni 414. Lineage (GTDB taxonomy): Bacteria > Campylobacterota > Campylobacteria > Campylobacterales > Campylobacteraceae > Campylobacter_D > Campylobacter_D jejuni_A. The sequence continues at coordinate 498,914 of CM000855.1, forward strand.
GCACAACTGCTTGATTCCAAGAAAGCCATAGATCGCTTTTAGCACCATTGATTGCAATTGTGTCTAAAAAAACATTATTATTTTTATTTGTGATAAAGTATCCTCCTAACTCAGCATCTTTTTGCAAGGCTGAAATTCGCAAAGGAAAATCAAGTTCTAACTCTTTATAAGACCATTTATTAGTTTGTGTGCTTCTTAACTCATAACTTCGATTTTTTGCATCTTTGATGCTAAAAGCATTGGTATTTTGTTTAGCTTTGAATAAAAATCCTATTTTGAAATTCTTTTTATCTAAAGTTGTATCAAGATTGATTTTTGCACCTTTGATTTTTGCTTTTGCTATAATTCCGCCTAGTGGAAAATTATACTCAGCATTAGCAGGATTTCTCGAGTTTAAAATTTCAAAGTTTTTATAAGAATAAACAAGATTAAGATTTTGTTGATATTTGGGTTGTAAAGGATAGGCAAAGCCTATGGAGTTAGAGCGGATTAAATATCCTCTTATAACACGCGGAAAAAAATCAGCTGCTATATGGGAATCTCCATAAATTCTAACTCCTATATTTTGATTATTTTCTTAGTTTTTTTTCTAAATTTTTTAAGATCTTTTTTTGATGCATAGCTTGTTAAAGCAGGGTGATTTTTGTTTTGATTGAGTATAGAATTTATTGTGTCATTAGTGTTTAAATTTTGTGCATAAGAACTAGTAAAAATAATAAAAAATAATAAGATAAAATTAAATTTATTTACTAGCATTTTTTTCCTTAAGTTTTATGTGTTCTAATAAAAGTTTAGACATTTCTCTTGCGCCATTTGGGGTAAAATGAACTCCATCATCTGTTCTTACTTTTATGCTTTTATTGTTTCCATCTTTTATATAAGCTGAGTATTCATCATTGACGCTAAAAAATAATTTAGTATTGATAAAAATTTCTTTGTTTTTGAGAATTTCGTTTCTGTAAATTTTATTAAGCACTTGTATTTTTTTGTTTAAGTCTTCTTTTTTTACAGGAGGAATTTCAAACCAAAGAACTTTGACTTTATGTTTTTTGGCAATTTTAATGATTTCATCTACGCGATTTGTGTAAATATCAATCCAAGAAGGAGAGCCAAAATGATGATAATTTCCTCCTTTTTTAATGTCCCAGGGATCATTAGTGCCAAGAAGAACAACAAGATATTTAATATTTGAGTTTTTAACAAAAGCTTCATTGATTGCTTTTGACCAGTCAAAATAGGATTTATAAGAAAGTCCTGTATTTTGTTTGCTAAGATCAGTTACTTTAAGGTTTAAATTTCTTAAATCTTTATTTAAGGCTATTGCAACACCTTGCATTAAAGAATCTCCGATAAATAAAAACTCATCTCCATTTTGTAGTTCTAGTTTGGTATTGTCAATAAAGCTAATATTTGTATCTTGAATCAAGGTTAGGTTTGTTTCTTTGTGAGAAGTGTTTTTATCGCTTTCTAAAGCACTTGAAGTTTTATCTAAAGGAATTTTACTTAAGTTTTCATCTGTTGATTTGTTTTCTTGATTTGCAACTTCTTCATTGGCTTGGGGTAAAGGTTCGTTGCTTAAAATTGCACGAATTTGTTCTAATTTAATTTTAAAGCCATTAGCTTCTTTTAAAAGATCGTTATGAGGATAGAATGCAAAGTGATATTTTTGTTCTATATAAGAACTGATGCTCTGATTCATAACCACAACGACTAAACCAAGTACTATAATTAAAATGAAGAAAAATCTAATTACACTCATTTAAAAACTCGAATAAATAAAATCAGGAATTCCATTTGGCATAAAAGCAAAAACTAAAAGCAAAATAAAAGCTATAATAAAAGGTTTTAACAAAAATGGAGTAAGGTTTAAAATCTTAATGCAATATTCTTTAAAATTAACAAATAAAGGATAGATCATAAAAAGAATTCCAAAAGCGACTAACATATAAATATCATTATAGGATGGAATTTGGAAAAAATTGTAATAACAGGCTTTAAAATATTCTACTGCATCATCTAAATTTTTACTATAATAAAAGAAAATCCAAGTAAAGCATACAAATTGAAAGGTTAGAAATCTTCCTAAGGCCGGAATTTTTTGTAAACTAAATTTGCTTAAAGTTAACAAATGTATAAAAATTATGCCAATACCATGCAACAAACCCCATGCAACGAAAGCAAGCGTATTGCCATGCCACATACCTGAGAGTATAAAAGCAATGAGTATGTTAGCTATGGTGCGTGGCATTCCTTTTCTGTTACCCCCTAAAGGTATATAGATATAGTCTCTTATAAAGGTTGAAAGACTAATGTGCCATCTAGCCCAAAAATCTTTTAGATTTTTTGCTAGATAAGGCATGTTAAAGTTAGGTGGCAGAGTAAAGCCTAACATTAAGGCAAAAGCACAAACTAAATCAACATATCCGCTAAAATCGCAGTATATTTGAACTGCATAGGCGTAAACTGCACTTAAAAGTTGTATGAAATTATAAGATTGTGGAAAGTCTAAAATGCTTTTAGCATAAATTCCAAGATAATTGGCTATTAAAACTTTTTTAACTATACCAAAAACAAGCAAGATGATAATTAAATTTGCATGCTTAAATTCGCGTTTTTGATAAGCTTGTTCAAAGAAAAAAGAACTTCGCATAATAGGCCCTGAAAGTAGCGTTGGAAAAAATGATAAAAAGGTTGCTAAATTTAAAAAGCTTTCTAAACGGCGTTTTTGATAAACTTCAACAAGATAAGTGATGGAAGTAAAGGTATAAAAACTAATTCCTATTGGTAATACTAAATCAATATTTAAAAAATTTAAACCGAAAAAATTTAATATCTCATCAATACTCCCTTTGATACTAGGAAAGTATTTGAAAAAACATAAATTTAAAATAATAAAAGCCATACAAGTGGCGAAAATATAACGCTTGCGACGCACAAAAATTAGCAAGGCAAAATAATGTATAAAAAAGGTGTATATAAATAAAACCAAGGCAAAATAAGGGTTGATTAAAATATAAATAATATAAGAGAAAATTAAAATTAAAATATTTTGTATTTTATAATCGTTTTTAAAAGCCCAATAAATAGCAAAAAAAGCTATCATTAAAATGCTAAATTCTAAAGAAAAATAAGTCATAGCTTTAATCCAAAGCGAGATTTGCCCACAATAGGGCAAATATTATTTTGCAATATTTTTGATATATTGATCAGCTAAATAAAGTCCGTTTCCGTGTTCTCCGATTAATTTAATTTTATCAACTATACCACGGAAAAGCGCTTCCTCTTCGTGTTGTTCGCTTACATACCATTGTAAGAAATTAAAAGTAGAATAGTCTTTATGTGCTAGCATATGTTCAACTAAAGCATTGATTGATTTTGTGATGAATTGTTCATGTTCGTAAGTTTTTTCAAAAACATCAAGTAAGGATTTAAAATTTTGTTCAGGCTGTTTTACTTCTTGAAGTTCTACATGAGAATCTGTTTCATTAAGATAAGTGATAAGCTTTTTAGCATGATCACTTTCTTCGCTTGCATGTGCAAACAAGAAGGCTCCAGCACCATCAAAGCTGTTTTCATAGCACCAAGAACTCATACTAAGATATAAGTTTGCTGCATACATTTCTTTATTTATTTGTTCGTTAAGTAATTTTACAACTTCTTTAGAAAGCATTTTTATCTCCTTTTGAATTTTAAACGGTGTTTTATAATGATATATTATTTTTCTAAAAACAAGCTAAAACTTTAAAAGATTAAAGGTTGAAATTTGTAAAGATTTCTAGATGAGTTAAGAGCGTAGCTCCTTGTCGCAAGGCAGAATTTATTTCTGCTGCGAAGTTAAAAATGTTTCTAAAATGTTTCCAAGTTTTTTTAAACTTCCATTACTTTTTTAAAGTTAAGGAGAAAAAATGAAAAAAATTCTATCTTTGAGTGTGGCAAGTTTTGCATTTTGTGGTGTTTTAAATGCAGCAGATTTAAAAATTGCAGGTTCATCAACTGTGTATCCTTTTACTTCTTTTGTAGCTGAAGAATACGCTTCGATTAAAAATGCAAAAACTCCTATAGTAGAGAGTTTAGGAACAGGTGGTGGATTTAAAGTATTTTGCGAAGGAACTACTGATATTTCTAATGCTTCAAGACCTATGAAATTAAGCGAATTTGAAACTTGTAAAAAAGCAGGAGTAACTGATATAGTAGGGATCATGATAGGTTATGATGGTATAGTTTTAGCTCAAAATAAGACCAATACACCATTAAATATTACTAAAAAAGAACTTTTCTTAGCGTTAGCAAAAGAAATTCCACAAAATGGAAAACTTATACCAAATCCTTATACTAATTGGAATCAAATCAATAAAAATTTACCTAATCGTAAAATCAGTGTTTATGGTCCACCATCAAGTTCAGGAACAAGAGATACTATAGAAGAACTTGTAATGAGTGATGTTTCTAAAAAAATTCCTGAGTATAAAGGTGAGTATAAAACTATACGCCAAGATGGTGCTTATATCCCAAGTGGAGAAAATGATAATCTAATCGTTTCAAAACTTACTATTGATAAAGATGCTTTTGGAATTTTTGGTTATAGCTTTTTGGTAAGCAATTCAGATAAAATCAATGCTGCTATTATTGATGGTGTTACACCAAGCGAAGAAAGTATTGCAGATGAAAAATACGAACTTGCAAGAAGTTTGTTTATTTATATTAACGCTAAGAAAAATCCAAAAGAAGCCTTTGATTTTGCAAAAATTTATATGAGTGATGATTTGGCAAAAAGTGGTGGAGAACTTGAAAAAATAGGACTTGTTCCTTTAAGTGATGATAAATTAAAAATTTCCCAAAAACATGTAGAAGATAGAAAAATTTTAACCGATGATCTTGTAAAAGCTGGAAAAGTTTTTTAAGGAAAAAATTTGCTGAAAGAAAAAATAATCAAATTTGTACTTTTCTTATGTGCTTTTGTAAGTGTGATAGTAAGTTTTGCTATCATGCTTACGATTTTAATCGAAGCTTTAAAATTCTTTCAAAAAGAAAGCGTTATCACCTTTTTATTTTCAAGCCAATGGGCAGCTGATACAGCTTTTATGAATGCAGATGGCACAAGCAAGCAAGGTGTTTTTGGTGCATTATCGCTTTTTTGGGGAACTTTTTATATCTCATTAATTGCTATGCTAACAGCCTTACCTTTAGGGGTTATGTGTGCTATATATTTAGGTGTTTTTGCCGGTAAAAAATCTAAAAATTACTTAAAACCTATTTTAGAAATCATCGCAGGGATTCCTACTGTTGTTTTTGGATTTTTTGCAGCTATAGTTGTAGCACCTTTTATAGTGTGGTTTTTTTCTTTATTTGGTATACAGGCAAGCTTTCAAAGTGCTTTAGGGGCGGGTTTTATCATGGGGATCATGATAGTACCTATAGTGGCTTCTTTATCACAAGATTGCATAGAAGCAGTGAGTGAGAAAAGAATAAATGGAGCTTATGCTTTAGGCATGACAAAAAAAGAAGTGGTTTTTGCTGTGATTTTACCTGAGGCCATTCCTGGTATAGTTGCAGCATGTCTTTTAGGGCTTTCAAGAGCCTTAGGTGAAACCATGATAGTAGTAATGGCAGCTTCTTTGCGTCCAAATTTAACCCTGAATTTTTTAGAAGATATGACAACAGTAACAGTAAAAATCGTAGAAGCTTTAAGTGGGGATCAAGCTTTTGATAGTTCTTTGGCTTTAAGTGCTTTTTCTTTAGGCTTAGTGCTTTTCATCATCACTTTAATCATCAATATGTTTAGTGTTTATCTTATCAATCGCTTTCACAAAAGGAAAAATTTATGAAAAAACTTTTTAAAAAAAGACAAAAAACTTCAAAGTATTTTAAAAGACTTTGTAAAATGGGGCTTTATATTAATTTAGTTTTTCTTTGTATCTTTTTAGGAAGCGTGGCTTATCTTGGAATTGGAGCTTTTAAACAAAGTTATATTTTTGTAGAAGCCAATAGAAATTCTCCTGCTTATGATCTTTTATCTCGTGCAGAACAAAGAAAAATAAGAATAGGACAAATTACTGAAAAAACTTGGCTTTTAGCAAATTCAGAAGTAGATCAATACATGAAACAAAAATACAATCGCCTAAACGAAAAGCAAAGAGTCTTAGTAGATGATCTTGTTCAAAAAGGTGAGATAGAACTTAAATTTAATAGCAATTTCTTTTTAAATGGGGATTCAAAATCTCCTGAAAATTCAGGAATTTTATCTTCAGTTATAGGGACTTTGCTTGTGATGCTTGTTTGTATGGTTGTGAGTGTTCCTATGGGGGTTGCAGCGGCAATTTATTTGGAAGAATTTGCACCACAAAATATCCTTACACATTTTATAGAAGTATGTATTAATAATCTTGCAAGTATTCCAAGTATCTTATTTGGACTTTTAGGGCTTGGAGTGTTTATCAATCTTTTTGGAATGCCGCGCTCAAGTGCTTTGGTAGGTGGGCTTACTTTAGCAATTATGAGTTTGCCTATTATCATTGTTTCGACTAAAGCAGCTTTAAAAAGCGTGGATATTAACATGAAAAATGCCGCTTATGCCTTAGGTATGACAAAGGTTCAAATGGTAAAAGGTATCATGTTACCTTTAGCTATGCCTATGATTTTAACAGGTTCTATTCTTGCTTTAGCAGGCGCTATAGGAGAAACTGCACCTTTGATGATTATCGGTATGATAGCTTTTATCCCTGATGTAGCAAGTTCAATTTTTGATCCAACTAGTGTTTTGCCTGCTCAAATTTACTCATGGTCAGCTATGCCAGAGCGTGCATTTTTAGAAAGAACTGCAGCAGGTATTATCGTGCTTTTAGGGCTTTTGGTGGTGCTAAATTTTAGTGCGATATTGTTAAGAAAATATTTTCAAGGAAAAATAAAGTGATAGCAAAAACAACAAATTTAAATTTATTTTATGGAAAAAAACAAGCTTTATTTGATATTAATATGCAAATAAAGCAAAATAAAATCACTGCACTAATCGGTGCTTCAGGATGTGGCAAATCCACTTTTTTGCGTTGTTTTAATAGAATGAACGATAAAATTGCAAAAATTGATGGTTTGGTGGAAATTGAAGGAAAAGATGTTAAAAATCAAGATGTGGTGGTTTTGCGAAAAAATGTAGGCATGGTTTTTCAACAGCCTAATGTTTTTGTAAAAAGTATTTATGAAAATATCTCTTATGCGCCAAAACTTCACGGTATGATTAAAAATAAAGATGATGAAGAAGCTTTGGTAGTGGATTGTCTTCAAAAAGTAGGACTTTTTGAAGAAATAAAAGACAAGTTAAAGCAAAATGCCCTAGCTCTTTCAGGCGGACAACAACAACGCCTTTGTATTGCAAGAGCTTTGGCGATAAAGCCTAAACTTTTGCTTTTAGATGAGCCAACTTCTGCGTTAGATCCTATTAGCTCAGGTGTTATAGAAGAGCTTTTAAAAGAGCTAAGCCATAATCTTTCTATGATTATGGTAACACACAATATGCAACAAGGCAAACGTGTGGCTGATTATACCGCGTTTTTTCATCTTGGTGAGCTTATAGAATTTGGCAAAAGTAAAGAATTTTTTGAAAATCCAAAACAAGAAAAAACCAAAGCTTACTTAAGTGGTGCTTTTGGTTAAGATTTATTTGTTTGGGAATTTGATGATATAATTATCAAAAATTTCCAAACAAGGTTTAGCATGCTCATAAATCAAACTTATTCTATAGATTCTTGTGATGATGTAGAGCTAAATATTAAAAGAGAAAGTAAATTGGATTTTAGGCTAACCTATGATAATAGCAAAGAAATAAAAGCTATAATTTGTATTATTCCAGGTGGTGCTGAAGATATGAATAGTTATATTTATATTGATGATTATTTGGCCAGAAATTATAATGTCGGCATCATTAATATTAACTATCATTGCATAGGAAATAGACCACATTTAGGCTCTAGTTTTTATTTAGATGATATAGATAAGCTCATTTTAGATACTAGTTTAAAAGCTATAAATTTAAATCATGTAAATGTTTTTGGTATAAATTCTTACGAAGAATTAAACAATACTTTTATAAACATAGATCAAGAAATAGAAAAATTAAAATTAAGTCAAAAATTAAATCAAAATTATAAACTAAAAACGCATGTAAGCTTTTTGCCATCTAAAAATGAATACCAAAATTTTGGTATAATGCAAGCTATGGATATTTTAAATGCTATTTTTTATATAAAAGAAAATTCTCCATTTAAGTTAATGGGGGGGGGGAATGAAGACAATTTTATTTGGTAATTCTTATGGTGGATATTTAGCAAATTTATGTGCAAAAATAGCTCCTTGGAGCATTGATTTTATATTAGATAATTCTTCTTTTGTTGATTTTTTTGGAAATATTTTCAGGCTTATAGGCTTTGGAAAAGAAATTGATTTTACTAGGTATCATGGAACATATAATGATAGATTATTTAAAAATATACTTATGTATTTGAGCGATAAAACTTATTGGTCTAGTAATAAATTTTCAAAAAATTATTTTTCTAATGCTAGAAAAATAATAAGAGAGCCACTAAATAAAGAACATTTAAAAATTCAAAGTTTATATCCAAATCCAAAATATATTTTATATCATAGTGTTTTTGATGAAAGATCACCTTTTGAAAATAAAGAAAAATTTGTTCATATTTTAAAAGATTTAAAATTTAAAGTAGATTTTTTCGCTATTTCACAAGCGGATAATAAGTTTATTAAAAATTTAAATCATGGAATGGGATTATCTACAAAATTATTTTTAAAAAAACATTTGTCACAAATTTTACAAGAGCCTTTACAAGATAAAACTTGTAAAAAAGAAATTTCTTATAAATGTGATGACCTAATTTATACTTTCAAAGAAAAAAATCATCAAATTATTTTAAGTGTTACAAATTAAAAAGTAATATTTATATTTAAAAAAGTAATTTTTAAGTAAAATTACTTTTTACTTTTAACATTATCATCAAAAGAGTATTTATGGCAAAAAAACAACTCTCCCTAACAAAGCTTAGTGTTCCTATTTTTTGGGATTTGCTTTCTAAATATTTAACCGTGATTATCAATACCGCTATGGTATCGCATTATTCTAATTTTCTTGTGGGTGCTATGGGGGCTGGAAATCAAATTTTAGATCTTTTTATTACTATTTTTTTATTTTTAAGCGTGGGTTGTAGTATAGTGCTTGCTCAGGCGATTGGAGCAAGAGATCATGTTTTAGCAAGAAAGGTGATTCATCAAAGTTTGTTTTTAAATGCACTTTTGGGTTTTGTGTGCGGTGCACTTATTTTGTGGCACGGGGAGTATTTGCTTTATCTTTTAAAAATCCCGCAAGAATTGCTTAAAGATAGCAAAATTTATTTACATATGCTTGCAATTTGTTTATTTTTTGACGCTATAGGTATTGTTTTAGCAGCCATTGTAAGGGTTTATAATATGGCTTATTGGGTAATGCTTATAGGCTTTTTGATGGATGTGGTAGTAATTTGTGGAAATTATTATGTTTTGCATTATACAAAATTAGAACTTTTTGGAGTGGGGCTTAGTAATATTTTTGCTCGTATTGTTGCTATAGTTGCCTTGTTCGCGATACTTTTTTATAAGCTTAAAATTCATCTTAAAATCAAAGAAATGATTCAACTTGAAAAAGAAGTTTTAAAAAAGGTTTTAAATATAGGTGGATTTTCAGCTGGAGAAAATCTTTTATGGATAGTGCAATATACCATAGCTTTTGCTTTTGTGGCGAGTTTGGGTGAGGCGAGTTTGAGTGTGCAAACGATTTATTTTCAAATTTCGTTGCTTATCATGCTTATAGGACAAGCTACGAGTATAGCTAATGAGATCATAGTAGGTAAATTAGTCGGCGCTAGATATGAAAATATCGCCTATAAACATGCTTGGAGTGCTTTATATTTTAGCGTGATAGCGAGTGCTTTTGTGGCACTTTTAAACTATCTTTGTCAAGATTTTACTATGCAAATTTTAGGGCTTAAAGAAGAGTTGAAAAATTTAATGATACCTTTATTTACTCTTTCAATCTTTCTTGAAATTTCACGCACATTTAATATAGTTATGGTTAATTCTTTGCGTGCAAGTGGTGATGCGAAATTTCCGTTTTTTAGCGGACTTGTTTTTATGATGGGAGTATCCTTACCAGTAGGCTATGTGCTTTGTTTTCATTTTAATCTTGGGATTTTAGGTGTTTGGATAGGTTTTTGTGCAGATGAGTTTTTGCGTGGAATGGTAAATTCATACAGATGGAAAAGTAAAAAATGGCAAGGCAAAGCTCTAGTTTAAAATCTTTTATTTATAAAGATGAGTGCTATTTTTACACTAAAAAACGCATAAAAAGTTTAAGATTAAGGTTAAATGAAAAAGGCGAATTTGTTCTTAGTATCCCTTATTTTTGTGCTTTTAAAAGCGTTTATGAATTTTTAGATAAATCAAGTGTTTGGATAAGCGAGACTAAAAAAAGATTTCACAAAAAAGCTTTAAAAGATGATGAGTTAATCTTTTTGGCTAAAAAATATAAAATTATTTTTGATGAAAATGTCAAAAAAACTTATTTTGATAAAGATAAGATTGTTTCTATAGATAAAGTAAGATTAGATTTATTTTTAAGGCAAAATGCTAAAAAGATTTTTAGCTTTTATCTTAAAAAATGGAGTAAAAAAACAGGCTTATTGTGTACGCATTTAAGCATTAAAACTATGAAAACACGTTGGGGTTCTTGTAATCATAATAAAGCTTATATTAATTTAAATTTAAAACTTTTGCAAAAGAGTTTAAAGGCTATTGATTATGTAATTTTGCACGAAATAAGTCATTTAAAATTTCCAAACCACAGTAAGGAATTTTATGCTTTTATTGAGTATTTTATGAGCGATTTTAGACAAAGAGAGAAAGAATTTTTAAGTTAAAAATGTTATATTTATAGTTCATCTTTCAAAAAAAGGCATAATATGACTTTAGATTTTGATTTTATTTATAGCGCGGATAATGATATTTTTGAATATTTATTGCATTTTTATGCGAGAAATTATAATTATAATTTTATAAAACAAGATAATATTTATCATTTTTCTATTGATGCAGATGAAGCAAATTTAAAGACTTTTTGTGATTCTTTAAATTTAATGAGCTATAGTGTTTTTTTGAAAAAATTTGATGTAAAAGCGGGACAAAATTTCAGCCTTTTTGCACTAGAAGATAAAGAATTTTCAAAATTTTCTTATATCACGCATCTAAATTCTAATGCTTATCAAGAAAAAAAAATTTTAAAATAAAAACGAATGGGAAGTGTTTTGTGAGTGTGAATTTTCAAGTAATTTATCAGAATTTGAAAAAATCAATGAAGACAATTTCAATACTTTTTTAAAACTTGCTTTTGATTTGCTAACTGGAGAAAAAAGCATTTATTTAAAAGATAAAAATGGCATTTATGAATTTTCTTTATTTAAGAACGATTTTACGGGAGATTTTTTGCTTCCTTGTGATATTAAGGCTATAAATTTAGTTTTTGTTTGTTCAAATGAAAATTTAAAACTTCTTGCAAGCTTGGAAAAACCTTTAATGAAATTAAGACTTAATGCTATGTTTAGAAAAAATCATAATCTTGATTTTAATGATTTCAAAATAAGACTTGCTAGGGATTTGTTTTCCTTTGCTTTAGGGTTAAAGCTTTTTGAAAATGAATATAAATTTTTAAGCGTGAAAAAGATAGAAGAATACCAAAAAGATTTTTATATTAGCGCTTTAGATGATCAAGTAGTGGTTTTAGAAGGCTTTGAATTTATCAATGCTAAGGCAAAAGAGCTTATTTTTTCTAAAGAAGATAAAAATATGGCAAGAATTTCTTATCTTGTGAGCCGTTATAAAGAAAAGGCTTTTATTTTAGAGCTTAGCAAAGATTATGAAGATATTTTGCTTATAAATAAAGAACTTAATTTACTTAATCTTTCCTTACCAAAACATAGCAAAGAACTTTATGATGAGATTAAAAAAGATGAAACCGGTGTAAGACTTTTAGAAAATTTCGCTAAAGAATTTCCTCTTTTAGATGAAAGTTTTGAACTTAAAAACAATTTTTATTCTTTGCTTGGTTTGGTGGCTAGGGTGCTAAATTTGGGTAAAAATTTACAAGAATCTGCTAATGAGCTTTTAAAAATTGCCGATGAGTCAAAAATGCCTCGTGGAGTGAAGATTGATTATCGTTTAAAAGCAGATAAGAGTTTTGATTATGCTAGAACTTTAAGATCTGCTATGAGTTTTATGCTAGCAGGAGTAGATAGTGCTAATATCGCTTATGGAGCGGTTGAAAGTTTGGCCTATTTCTTGCGCGATACTTATGATGAGTTAAGAGAGAAAAAACAAAGTGAATTAGCACTTATAAGCGGATCTTTGTTTGAACACAAATCTTTGCTTAAAAATACTCTAAAACATCTTAAAAATTGTCAGCTAAGCGATGTGCCACTTAGGATATAAGATAAAAATTTCAGGCTTGGTTCAAGGGGTGGGTTTTCGCCCTTTGGTTTATGAATTAGCTTTGAAATTAAAATTCTTTGGAGAGGTAAGAAATGATGGTTTTGGTGTAGAGATCATCCTTGCTTGCACCCACAAAGAATGTGAAATTTTTATAGAAAATTTAAAAAATCATCTCCCGCCTTTAGCAAGAATGGATCAGCTTGTAATTACGCAAATTTCCATTCCAAACTATACAAATTTTAGTATTACTTCTTCTTTGCAAAATGCAAAAAGCACTCCTATGTTAAGTGATTTTGCACTTTGTAAAGAGTGTAAAAAAGAATTTTTTGATGAAAAAAATCCACGCTTTTTATATCCTTTTATCACTTGCACGCATTGTGGGCCACGCTTTAGTATCATAAAAAGTCTTCCTTATGATAGATCTAATACTTCTATGCAAGAATTATTTATGTGTGAGTTTTGTAAAAGCGAATACGAAGATCCTAAAAATAGGCGTTTTCATGCTCAACCTATAAGTTGTCCTAAATGCAAGATTAGCGTTTTTCTTAAAAGTCAAAAGGGTAAAATTTTAGCTAGAGATCAAGAAGCTTTTATACAAAGTGCGAAGCTTTTAAAAGAAGGTAAAATTTTAGCTATCAAAGGTATGGGCGGTTTTCATTTAATGTGCGATGCTTTTAACGAAGAGTCTTTAAAAGCTCTAAGGCTTAGAAAAAATCGTCCCAAAAAACCCTTTGCTTTGATGTGTAAAGGTTTGCAAAATGCTAAAGAACTTGCCTTTATAGATGAAAAAGAAGAAGCTTTGTTAAGTGGAGTTTTAGCTCCTATTGTGATTTTAAAGGCGAAAAAAGCCCTTTCTTTAATCGCACCTGACATCGATAAGATCGGAATTATGTTAGCTTATACGCCTTTGCATCTTTTGATTTTTGAGTATTTTAAAGGAAGCCTTGTAGCAACGAGTGCGAATTTAAGTGGAGAAAGTATCATTAAAGATGAGGTTAATTTGTGTCAAAAACTTGATGGAGTTTTTGATTTTTATTTGGATTATGATAGAGAAATTATAAATGCAAGTGATGATAGTATCGCCCAGGTGATAAAGGGTGAGACTATGTTTTTACGTACTTCAAGGGGGTTAAATCCTTTTTATTTAGAAAGAAAATTTGATAAAAAAGGCACTTTTTTAGCCTTAGGCGCGGAGCTTAAAAATGAATTTGTGATTTTTTATGAAAACAAGCTTTTGATTTCTCCTTATATAGGGGATTTAAAAAGTCTTGATGTGCATGAGAGATTTTTTAAACTTTTGGAATTTTTTAAACAAAATTATGATTTAAAATTTGATACAATTTTGTGCGATAAACACCCGCATTTTAGCTATGCGAAAGAGTTTGAAAATAGGGTTAAAATTTCTCACCATTATGCGCATTTTTGTGCGGCTTATTTTGAATATGAAAAAGAGTTTTTAAAAGATGAAAAGGCTTTGGCTTTTATTTGTGATGGAACAGGTTATGGAGAAGATGGTAAAATTTGGGGTGGAGAGGTTTTTGTAGGAAATTTAAAAGAATATGAACGAGTTGCGCATTTTGAAAATTTCACCCTTATAAATAGCGATATTAAAAACATACAAAATTTAGCTCTAAGTTTAATTTTTCATTATGATTTAGAAGATAAAGCTAGGGAGTTTTTAGCAAAAATTCCAAAAATAAAACTTGAAAATCTTAAAAAAATTTACTCACATTCTAAGCTACAAACAAGCTCTTTAGGACGCATTATTGATGCTTTTGGAAGTATTGTTTTTGGTTTAGAAAAGAGTTCTTATGAGGCTCAAGTTGGCTTGATGTGTGAAGCTTTTTATGATAAAAATCTTGATTTTTCTTATGAACTTTTTGTAGAAAAAGAGCAGATTGATTTTAAAAGCTTGATTTTAGGAGCTTTACAAGATGAAAAAAGTAAGGCGGTTACAGGCATGTTTAATGCTTTGGCAAATTTTATCATAAGTTTTAGCAAAGATTATGATTTAAAAGTGCTTTTAAGTGGAGGGGTTTTTCAAAATAAAACCTTGCTTGAAATTTTAAAAGCTAAAAATTTTGATTTTTTTGTGCCTTTGAAATATCCTTGCAATGATAGCTCCATAGCTTTGGGACAGATGGTGCATTATTTAAAAAAAGAGTGATTTTATCTTTAAACTCATAATTTTTTAATACTTTTAAGGTTAAAATAGAACAAAAATTATATAAGGAAATAAAATGTGTAAAGATTGCGGCTGTTCTATAAATTCAACTCATACACACGATCATCATCATGATCATCACCATGAAAATCCAAGCTTAAAAGAAAGTAAAACTATAGAAGTGATTTCTAAAATTTTAAGCAAAAATGATGATGAAGCAAAACACAATAGAGCGCATTTTAATGAAGCTAACACACTTTGTATCAATTTAATGAGTTCTCCAGGTAGTGGAAAAACCACGCTTTTAGAAAGTACGATTAAAGCTTTGAAAAATGAGCTTAAAATCGCTGTAATTGAAGGGGATTTGGAAACAAATAATGATGCTTTAAGGGTAAAAAATGCCGGAGCTTTAGCGTATCAAATCACAACAGGACAAAGTTGTCATTTAGACGCTTTTATGGTGCATGAGGCTTTGCACCACTTAGCGATTAAAGATGTGGATTTGCTTTTTATAGAAAATGTGGGAAATTTGGTTTGTCCTGCAAGTTATGATTTAGGAGAGCATTTAAATGTAGTTTTGCTTTCTGTAACCGAAGGAAGTGATAAGCCGCAAAAATATCCTGTGATGTTTAAAAAGGCTGATATTGTTTTAATCACAAAGGCAGATTTAGCGCATCATTTTGATTTTGATGTTAAAGAGGCAACTAAGCTGATTAAAGAATTAAATCCTAGAGTAGATATTATCACACTTGATGCAAAAAATGGCACTAATATGGAGCTTTGGTATAAAGTGCTTAAACTCAAAAAGGAGCTTTTTTAATGTGCTTATCTATACCTTCTGAAATTTTAGAAATCGATGAACTAAATAACGCTTTAGTGCAAACTTTAGGTGTGAAAAGAAAAGTAAATTTAGATCTTATTGATGAGCCTTTAAAACAAGGTGATTATGTCTTAATCCATGTAGGCGTTGCTATGGAAAAAATCGACAAAGAAGCCGCACTAGAAAGCATTAAAACCTATCAAGAAATAGTGGAAAAAATGAATAGCGGAGAGATAAAAAGCGATGAAGGAGATTTAGGTTTAAATGAATTTTATCGATGAATTTAGAGATAAAGAAAGCATTTTAGCTTTAAAAAAACTCATTGAACAAGAACTTAAAAATCCTATCAATATCATGGAAATTTGTGGCGGACATACGCATAGCATTATGAAATATGCTCTACCTTCTATCTTACCAAAGGAAATTAATTTTATCCATGGGCCAGGGTGTCCAGTTTGTGTGATGCCAAGAGAACGCATTGATACGGCTATTAAGCTTGCTTCTATGAAAGATACGATTTTTTGTACCTTAGGAGATCTTTTAAGAGTGCCTGGAAGTGAAATTTCTTTGCTAGATTTAAGAGCAAAAGGGGCTGATGTTAGAGCACTTTATTCCCCACTTGAAGTTTTAGAGATCGCTAAGCAAAATTTAGATAAAAACATCATCTTTTTTGCTATAGGTTTTGAAACCACTACGCCTATGAGTGCTTTACTTCTTGAAAAAGTTATAGAAGAGAGATTAAATAATGTCTTTTTTCATATCAATCATATCACTGTTCCAGCTCCGGTGGAAGTGATTATGAATGATGAAAATGTAAAAATCAATGCTTTTTTAGGTCCTTCTCATGTGAGCGTGATTACAGGTTATGGCATTTATGAGCCTTTAGCGGAAAAGTTTAAAACTCCTATAGCCGTGAGTGGCTTTGAGCCTGTGGATATTTTAGAAAGTGTGTTAAATGTCATAAAACAAAGCAATGAAGGCACTTTTAAAGTGTATAATCAATACAAAAGAGCTGTAAGCAAAGAAGGCAATGTCAAGGCGCAAAATTTGGTAAAAAAATATTTTAAAGTGTGTGATTTTGAATTCCGTGGTTTAGGACTTATCAAAGAGGGAGGTTTAGCGCTAAAAGAAGAATTTAGTGTCTATGATGCGAGTAAAAAATTTGATTGTGCTGTGCAAAGTAAAAATGAAAGCAAAGCCTGTATTTGTGGGCAAATTTTAAGAGGTTTAGCTAAGCCTAATGATTGTAAGGTTTTTGGCAAGGCTTGTACGCCAAGAAGTCCTATAGGAAGTTGTATGGTTTCAGGTGAGGGTGCTTGTGCGGCATATTATAAATACTCAAAGGTGAATGTATGAAAAATATTTCCTTAGCCCATGGGGGTGGTGGAGAAGAGATGAATGAGCTTTTAACTAAGCTTTTTAAGATCTTTGATAATGAAATTTTAAATGCAAGTAATGATGCAGCAATTTTGGGAAATTTGGCTTTAAGTACGGATTCTTTTGTTTTAAGTCCGATTTTTTTAGATGAAGAGATTAATATCGGCAAACTTTGTGTTTGTGGTTCTATTAATGATGTTTTAATGGTAGGTGCTAAGCCAAAATACCTAAGTTTAGGACTTATTCTAGAAGAAGGTTTTGAGCTAGAAAAACTAGAACGCATTTTAAAAAGTATTAAAGAAGAGTGTGAAAAATGTGGAATAATGTTAGTTTGTGGCGATACTAAAGTCGTCCCTAAAGGTAAAGGAGATGAAATTTATATCAATACCACCGTCTTAGGAGAAATCATTGCTAAAAAAGAGAGTAAAAATATCAAAGCAGGGCTTAGCATACTTCTTTCAGGTGATATAGGAAGACATGGGGCTAGTGTTTTAATCAAAAGAAATGAGTTAGAAGCTGATATAAAAAGCGATTGTAAGGCTTTAGATAAAGAAGTTTTAGAGCTTTTAGAAAAAGGCGTAAAAGTCGTAGCTATGCGTGATGCTACTCGTGGGGGACTTAGTGCGGTTTTAAACGAATGGGCAAAGCAAAGCACGAATGATCTTTTGATTTTTGAAGAAAAAATTATCGTTCAAGATGAAGTTTTAGGACTTTGTGAGCTTTTTGGCTATGAAGCGTATGAGCTTGCCAACGAAGGCACTTTTATACTTTGTGTAGAAAAAGAAGATGAGTTAAAAGCCTTAGAAATTCTAAAAAAATACAATGCAAACGCGAGTATCATAGGCGAAGTTTTAGAAGAGAAAAAAGCACGCGTGGTTTTACAAAATGCTTATGGAGCCAAACGCTTTTTAGAAAGCCCCAAAGGCGAGCTTTTACCAAGAATTTGCTAATGCACGAATTAAGTATAGTAGAGTCTTTAATCGAACTTTGTGAAGAAAATGCTTTAAATAACAACGCTAAAAGCGTGCAAGAAATTTATGTAAAAATTGGGCGTTTAAGCGGTATAGAAGTGAATCTTTTTAAGCGTTGTTATGAAACTTTTAAAGAAAATTCCAATCTTTGTAAAAATGCTAAACTTTTTATAGAATTTGCCCCGCTTGAAATTTTATGCTTAAAATGTGATCAAAAAAGTATTTTAGAAGAAAATGTTTTTAAATGTCCTAAGTGTAAAAGCATAGAATACAAGATCGCACAAGGTGAGGACTTGCATCTCATGCGACTTGTCATGGAGTGAAAGTAAAAATCATTTTTTGATTTTTACTTTCTGCTTTCAAATGCTTTGATAATATCTGTTTTATATTGATAAATATCTTCTAGTTTTTCTATATTATAATTTGCTCCATCTGGGAAACTAATAGATTTTTTGGCTGTATTAAAATACAATCTACATATCCACTTAGTAACTTTGCCTTGATACAAAATACTAAAATAACTTAAAGTATCTTTGTAGCTTACATCTTCAAGATTGGCATTGACACTAGCAAGGATTGATTTTACTATATAAAAGCCCTGTAATTCTTCTTCTGTTGTGACAATATCTTTACTTTCATCGATTTGTTCATCATTTTCATCATCGTTTATGTTTTGAAGATTATTTTTAATACTTGTGATTTTTTCATAAGCTAAATCATTGATAATTTCTTTAAAAGATTTTTTAATATAATTTTTAAATTCTTCTAAAACAGCACTAGTCATTCTTTTTTCTGTCATTTGCTTAGCAAAAAAACTTGTAAATTCATCACTTGGATTTTCTATTTCACTTTTAAAAATTTCTTGTATACTTCGGTAATATTTTTTTCCATAGCAATACTTAAAATTTCATCTAAATTTAAATCAGTGCAAATAAAACGTTTTAAATCTTTAATATCTCTAGGTTTAAGTTTTTCAAGATTAACAACTAAAAATGGTATTTTATCCATAAGATTTTGTTGCTCAATATCTGTAAAAAACCTATATTCAATACCATTGGTAAGAATGGCAAATTTAATACTAGGATTAGTATTAAAATATCTTACAAGTTGATTGTTGTGATTATCTAAATTTTCAGTATGATTTTTAGCTTCAATTAAAATAAAAGGTTTTGAATCTTTAAAAATAGCATAATCAACCTTTTCGCCTTTTTTAGTTCCTATATCTGCGGTATATTCTGGTACAACAATGCTAGGATTAAAAACATCATAACCTAGTGTTTTTAAATGGCATTATAAAAGTCATTTTTGTAGCTTCTTCGGTGTTTACAAGTGTTTTGCGTTCGGCTATTGTTTCAACGATAGCATTTAATTGATTTTCAAAATCCATTTTTATTCCTTTTGTTTTTATTAAAGTATTATGGCAATATTTTTTAGTTTTATAATAAAAAAGTGATTTTAATTTTTATAATTTCACTATTTAACTTTTTAAAATCCTTGCAAGTTTGAGTAAATTTGAAATCAAAAATTCTTTTTTTACGAGCTTGGAATTAGTTTTAAGTTCGTATTCGCTTTGAAGCAAAAGAGTGAAAATTTCTTTGTATTGTTCGAGTTTTAAACTAAAGGCTTGAGTGCTTAAATTTTGTCCTACTTGTGGGGGTGGAGTATAGCCTAAAAGTTCTTTAAAATCAATTTTGCCATTAACTTTAGCATAAAGTGTGATTTTAAACAAGCGATAAAAAGAATTGTATAAAGAGTTAATCAAAGCAATTTCATTAAAATTGTCTAAAATTTTTTCAAGCTCGCTTTTAAAGTCTTGTTTTTTTAAAATTTTTTTCAAAAAAGCTTTCAAAACTTCCTGTATTTAAACTATAACAATATTGTTCTATGGTTTTTTCATCTACTCTTAAGCCGCTAAATTTATTAAGCTCACTCGCAGCAAGATATAAGTTTTCATCAAAACTTGTAAAAAGAGTAAACAAAGCATTTTGAGTGATTTCAACTCCTAGTTGTTTTGCCTTTATGCTTAAAAGTTCTACACCTTCTCTAGCTCCATTGACTTTAAAAAATCTTACAAAATGAGGAGAGAAAACTTTTTCTATATCGCTTTGCTTAGAGTTTTCATCATAAAGTTCTAAAAGAAAAAAATTATCTGTATTATTTTTACAAAGGTCTACTAAAATTTTAAGATCTTTTGTTGGGATTTTTTTAGAAGTTTTAATTTCTAGTAATTTTTTTTCACTAAAAAGCGATCCTCCACTTAAAAAATCACTTGCACGAGCAAAACTATATTCTTCAAAAAAAAGCTTTAAAGTTTCATCAACTTGATATTTTTCCTTTATAAATTCAGTATAAAGCTCGTTTTGAAAATTATCCGCTCCATAAAGAAAGAAAAAATTTGGCATTGAATCTTTATAAAGTAGGGTTTGAAGATCTTTTCTATACATTTTCTTCCTTTTTTAAGCCTTTGAGTGATTTTAGCATAAATTTTTGCCATGACTATATCTGCTTCTACGATTTGCACTTCAACGTTTTCTAATAAATTCACACGCGTATCATAAAGGATAAGATCAGCCCCTCTGATTTCATCATCTAGTTTAGCTATGCAAACTCCATCATTTTGCACGATGAGAGCTTTAAATTTTTTACCTATGTTTTTACTCGCCCATCTAGCAAATTTTCTATCCATAAAATCAAAAGCAACCTTATCAGCTTCTCTTTCAAGCGTGCTAAGGCTTTGACAAGTATTTTCTATGTTTAAAAGTAGATAATTAAAAAGTTTTTCATCGTTTTTTTGTTTGGCTTTTAAAAGTCTATGTAAAATAAGATCAGAATATCTGCGTATAGGACTTGTAAAATGTGAGTATTTGTCAAAGCCCAAGCCAAAATGCCCTGCATTTATGCTAGAATATTCTGCTTTTTTTTGTGCTTTAATGATGAGTTTATCTACTTCTGCTCTTAAACTTAACTCATTAGCTAAGGCTTGTATGTCGCGTATGAGTTCAGGAAGATTGGCTTTGAAATTCACATCTATTCCAAGTTCGCGTAATTCATTTAAAAGTTTATCAATTTTTTTTGCATCAATACTTAGGTGATTTCTAAAAACGCCTATGTCTATGAGTTTTGCAGCGGCTTTATTGGCTAAAAGCATGCAATCTTCGATTAAATTATGCGAAGGAGTGTCTTTTTCAAAAACTGTGCTTTTTAGACTCAGATTTTCATCTAAATTCATTCTTAGTTCTTCGGTGCGAAATTCAAAGGCATTTTTAAGACGCATTTTGCGTAAATTTTTTGTGATTTCAAAAAGTTTATAAAGCCATGAAAATTCTTTTAAATCAGGTTTTTGAACTAAAATTTCATCGACTTCATCGTAATTAAAACGGCGTTTTGAGTTGATAATACCTTCAAAAAGCTCTTCTTTCATGACTTTACACTCATGATTGAGTGTGATTTTAAAACAATATGCCAAGCGATCTAAATTAGGCTTTAAAGAACAGATATTTTCACTCAAAGGGCGTGGCAACATAGGTATGGCAATATGTGGAAAATAAATGGAAAATCCACGATTTCTAGCTTCTTTATCTATAGCACTATAAGCATAAACATATTCACTAACATCAGCAATAGCTACATAAATTTCGCGTTTTTGTGTGTCAAAATAAATCGCATCATCAAAATCTTTTGCATGTGCAGGATCTATGGTGCAAAAAGGTAAAGCTCTTAAATCTATGCGATTTTCATACATACTTGCATCAACGCTATTGCCGTTTGCTAGAGCTTCTTTGATGCAAGCGTCGCTAAATTCATTATTTTTATTAAAAAGTGCTAAAGAAATTTTTTCATCTACGTTTTCATCATCGATATGTCCTAAAACTTCTATGATATTGTTATTTTCATTTTCTATTTTTAAAATTGTCCCTAAGGGCAATGTTTTTAAGGATTTTTGAGAGGCCTTTAAGGCAGTGCTTAATCCTGTTTTGATATTCATTCCAAGTACAGTTTCGCTGTATTTTTTAGTAATTACCAAAGAGGTTTCATTGGCTCTTTTTAAGACTAAAATTACCTTTGCACTAGGGCGTTTTTTCTTTAAGGGCAAAAGCTTTACCGCTATTATATCTTTATAGTTTGCACCTTTTAGATTTTTATTTTCTATTAAAAGATCTTTTTTAAAACTTTCATCAAAACATTTTAAAAAACCTATTCCTTTACTTGAAATATCAAGCACTCCAAAGGTAAAGCCATTGTTAAGATAGTATTTGTTTTTGTGTTCTTTGATGATATGATTGGCTAGAAGTTCTCTTAAAATTTGTTTGAATTCATTATTTACTTCATGAGAGCTAATGCCATAATTAAGACTGTTTAAAAATTCTTTCACTTTTGATACTTTATGATTTTTTATAAAATTCTTGCATAAAGTT
The DNA here is from genome assembly GCA_000163995.1 of Campylobacter jejuni subsp. jejuni 414. Classification (GTDB taxonomy): domain Bacteria; phylum Campylobacterota; class Campylobacteria; order Campylobacterales; family Campylobacteraceae; genus Campylobacter_D; species Campylobacter_D jejuni_A. The sequence goes on from CM000855.1 coordinate 521,180, forward strand.
TATAAAAAAAATATGAAATTTATACTTTAATTGTTATAATAGCACCTTTAACTTTTGAATTTTTAAGGAGTGATTATGGCTATTACAGTATATTATGATAAAGATTGCGATTTAAATTTAATCAAATCAAAAAAAGTAGCAATCATAGGCTTTGGCTCTCAAGGACACGCTCATGCGATGAATTTAAGAGATAATGGCGTAAATGTGATTATCGGACTTCGTGAAGGCAGTGCAAGTGCTATTAAGGCAAAAAATGCTGGTTTTGAGGTAATGAGTGTAAGTGGGGTTTCTAAGGCAGCAGATGTGATTATGATTTTAGCTCCTGATGAAATTCAATCAGATATTTTTAATGTTGAAATAAAACCAAATTTAAGCGAAGGTAAAGCCATAGCTTTTGCACACGGTTTTAATATCCACTATGGACAAATTGTTGTTCCAAAAGGTGTAGATGTTATTATGATAGCACCTAAAGCACCAGGACACACAGTAAGAAATGAATTTACTTTAGGTGGTGGAACTCCTTGCTTGATAGCCATTCATCAAGATGAAAGTAAAAATGCTAAAAATTTAGCTTTAAGTTATGCAAGTGCGATCGGGGGTGGACGCACAGGTATTGTAGAAACAACTTTCAAGGCTGAAGCAGAAACAGATCTTTTTGGTGAACAAGCTGTGCTTTGCGGGGGGCTTAGTGCTTTGATTCAAGCAGGCTTTGAAACTTTAGTTGAAGCAGGTTATGAACCTGAAATGGCTTATTTTGAGTGTTTGCATGAAATGAAGCTTATTGTGGATTTGATCTATCAAGGTGGTATTGCAGATATGCGTTATTCTATTTCAAATACTGCAGAATATGGTGATTACATCACAGGGCCAAAAATCATCACCGAAGAGACTAAAAAAGCGATGAAAGGTGTTTTAAAAGATATACAAAATGGAGTTTTTGCAAAAGATTTCATTTTAGAACGTCGTGCAGGTTTTGCTAGAATGCATGCAGAACGTAAAAATATGAATGATTCTTTGATAGAAAAAACAGGACGCAATTTGCGTGCTATGATGCCTTGGATCAGTGCTAAAAAATTAGTAGATAAAGATAAGAACTAAACATTGTCAAAGAAAAAATTAGTTCAAATTCAGCGTTATTTAATCATAGCTATACTTTTTTTACTTTGTATAGCTTTAGCTTTGGGAATTTTGATTAAATATCAAGATTCTCAAAATATTACTCAAATAAATACTACAAACATTGTTAAAGAAGATGAAATAAAAGCCCCATCCATTTTTAAAGATCATGTGGATAAAATTGATGTTTTTAGATATGTTGAAATATTTGATCAAAATATTGAAAATAATCATTCCATAGGTATTTTAGATCAAAAAATGCAAGAAATTGATGATTTAAATACAAGTTTAAATGAACAAAATTTAAGTAATGCGGATCAAAATTTAACTCAAAATCAAAATTTTATTTTAAAAGATGAAAATTTAACTCAAGAACAAAATTTAACTTTTGCAGAGGATATTAATTTAAATAAAAATTCTAAAAAACCAAAACTTGCTATTATTATCGATGATATGGCAAATGCAAATCAAGTTAGAGGTTTAAAAGCTTTAAATTTAAAACTAAACCCTTCTTTTTTTCCGCCAGATAAAAACCACAGTGAAACACCAAAACTTGCTTTGAAATTTGATTTTTATATGGTGCATTTACCTTTAGCGGCGATTAATTATAATAAACCCGAACTTGATACTTTAAATCCAAATGATAGCAAAGAAAGGATTTTGAAAAAAATTAAGCAAATTAAAAAAGATTTTAAAAATTTAAGATATATCAACAATCATACAGGAAGTTTATTTACGAGTAACGAAGAAGCTATGAGAAAACTTTATGAAGCTTTAAAAAATCAAAATATATTTTTTGTGGATTCTAAAACCATAGGAAATTCTAAGGCGAATAAAATAGCTAAAGAGCTGAGTATCCCTTATATACAAAGAGATGTGTTTTTAGATAATGAAGATGATGTTAATTATGTTAAAAAACAACTTAAAAGTGCGGTAGAACTTGCGCAAAAAAAAGGTTTTGCTATAGCTATAGGACATCCTAGAAAAAACACTTTTAAAGCCTTAGAGCAAAGCAAGGATTTGTTAAAAAGTGTAGAGCTTGTGTATTTGAGTGAAATTTATGGCAAGTGAAATTTTGCCTAATGAGTTTTTAGAGCTTTTTAAAGATTTAAAAAAGCCACCTAAAAAATTGCACTATAAGGGAGATTTATCTTTATTAAAGCAAGATAAAATTGCTATTATAGGTTCAAGGCGTATGAGCATTTATACAAAAAATTGTGTTTTTTCTTTAGCAAATATGCTCAAAAATGCTCATCTTTGTGTGGTAAGTGGCGGTGCTTTAGGGGTGGATATTACTGCAAGTATGGCAGCTATACCAAATACTATAGGTATTTTTGCCAATGGCTTAGGACAAATTTATCCTAAAGGCAATGAAAAAATTATCAAGCAAATTTATGAAAATGCTTTGGCTTTGAGTGAATATAAAGATGATTATTTGCCTAAAAATTATGATTTTTTACTAAGAAATCGTTTGGTTGTTGCTTTAAGTAAGGCCGTTGTAGTTGCACAAGCGGATATTAAAAGTGGTTCTATGCAAAGTGCAAGACTTGCTCTAGAGCTTAATAAGCCTTTATATGTTTTACCACAAAGATTTCAAGAAAGCACAGGAACTAATTTACTTTTAAAAGAAAATAAAGCAAAATTAATTTGTGATTTTAAGGAATTTGTGAGTGAGTTTGCAAGTATAGATATAAATAAAGATGAATTTTTAGAGTTTTGTAAAAAAGGTGTGAGTGTTGATGAGGCTTTTAAAATTTATGGACAAAAAGTTTATGAATATGAGCTTGAAGGAAAAATTTCCATAGAAGGGCTTTTTATAAGGGTTTTAATATGAAAGCTTTGGCTTTGGATGTGGGTTTAAAACGTATAGGTGTAGCACTTTGCGTGGATAAAAAGATTGCTTTGCCTTTAAATGCGGTTTTAAGAAAAAATCGCAACCAAGCTGCTAGTGAAATCAAAAATTTACTTAAAATACATGAAATTTCTTTACTTATAGTAGGCATTCCTAAAGGTGGATCGAGTGAAGAAGAAATGACAAGACGTATTAAGCATTTTGTATCTTTGCTTGAGTTTGATAAAGAAATTTGTTTTATAGATGAAAGTGGGACAAGCAAAGAAGCTTTAAAATACGGTGTAGCTAATGCACGCGAAAAAGATGGTAAGTTAGACTCTTTAGCTGCTTTTATTATGATAAAGGATTATTTTGCTCTCTAGGATAGAAAAACTCTATACCAAGGATGAAATGCAAAATATTTTATCTTCTTTTGCTCAAGAAAAAAATGTTTGCGTATTTGTAAATACTTTAAAATCTAGCGTTAAGGAATTGGAAGAAGAATTTTTAAAACAAGGTTTAAAATTTAGAAAAATCAATACTTATTGTTATTTGTTTGAAGCTAAAGATAAAGTTATTTTAAGTTCTATGAAAGCTTTTAATGAATTTAAATTTTATATACAAAATTATTCTTCTTATTTGTGTGCTCTAAATTTAGAAGTTAAAGCAGGGCAAAGTGTTCTTGATATATGTGCGGCTCCTGGTGGTAAAAGTATCAATCTTGCAAATTTTATGCAAAACACAGGTTATTTGGCTTGTAATGAGCTTAGCAAGGATAGGTTTTTTACTTTACAAAAAAATCTTAAAAATTACGGCGTGAATGCTAAAATTTTTATGAAAAATGGTAAAAATATAGGCAATTTATGTCCTTTGAAATTTGATAAAATCTTGCTTGATGCACCTTGTTCAACTTTTGCTAAAATAGGTTTTGACTTAGAAAAAAGCTATCAAGAAATAAAAAATATTGCTAAAACTCAAAAAAAACTTCTACATTCTGCTTTAAAAGCGTTAAAAATAGGTGGGGAACTTGTATATAGCACTTGCACTTTTACCAAAGAAGAAAATGAAGAAGTGATAGAAAATGCTTTAAAAAGTGAGTTTAAATTAGAGCTTTTAGATATTGATTTAGAAGATGTGCAAGCTAAAGCAGGACATAGTGAAGAGTTTGTCGAAATTTCAAAATGTAGGCGTATTTTACCAAGCTTAGACTATGATGGATTTTTTATAGCTAAGCTTAGGAAATTGCGCTGATTAATAAAATTATTCACATCGAAATATAAATTCATAAAAAAACTTAAAAAACAATAAATATTTTTTTGTCTATTTCAAAGCTTAAAGTTCTATTTTTTAGTGCTTTGAGAAGAAAATCACAGCGTGAAAAGGCTGTGAATAAAGTTGAAATTTTTTTAACCTTAAAAAATGAGATTAGTCTGATTGTATCTTTTGTAGTTTTGGTATAATGACAGCTTGGCAATATCCTTGATTAGGATTATTTGTAAAATAATGTTGATGGTAGTTTTCTGCTTTGTAGTAAGTTTGTAATTTTGAAATTTTGGTGACTATTTTTTTGCTAAATATTTTTTGTTGCTCTTCAATGAAATTTTGAGCTAAAATTCTATCTTCTTCATTTTCGTAAAAAATTATAGAACGGTATTGTATACCTATATCCGCACCTTGTCTATCAATGCTTGTTGGATCGTGAATTTTAAAAAAGAGTGTCAAGATTTCAAGAAGTGAGATTTGTTTTTCATTGTATTTTATTTTGACAACTTCTATATTGCCATCGCCATTACATACGCTTTCATAACTAGGATTTGGATTTCCTCCACTGTATCCAACTTCAGTATTGATTACACCTCTTACACGTTCAAATACAGCTTCAATACACCAAAAACAACCGCCACCTAAAATAATATTTTTCATGTGAGTTTTCCTTGGGTTTAGCCCTTTAAAGGGCTTATTTGTAGTTTTTAATTGCTTTTTCTAAAATTTCAATTGCAGCTTTTTCATCTTTGAAATCTTGGACTTTAACCCATTTATTTGGTTCTAAAATTTTATAAGTTTCAAAGAAATTTTTGATTTTGTTTAAAGTTGCTTGTGGTAAATCTGTATAGGTTTTTATACTATCATATCTTGCATCTATTTTTAAATTTGGAACAGCAAGAAGTTTTTCATCCATTCCGCTTTCATCTTCCATGATTAAAACACCAATTAAACGGCAAGGAATCACAGCTCCAGCTTGAATAGGATATTCATTAAGCACCAAAATATCCACAGGATCACCATCATCAGCTAAAGTATTGGCAATAAAACCATAGTTTGCAGGGTAAAACATCGCACTAGCCATAACACGATCTACTATAATAGCACCACTATCTTTATCAATTTCATATTTGATATTTGAGCCGTATGGGATTTCGATTACGGCGTTGATTTTATTTGGGATATCTCCGATTTTAATTTTACTTAAATCCATTTTTTCTCCTTATATACTTTGAATTTTTTTAATCAGTTCTTTCATATCTGCAACAATAGGTTCTATAGTACGCTCTCCATCAATAATAAAATGAAGTTTTTTCTTTTGATAAAAATCTAAAATTTCATTTAGAGGTTCTGTATAAACTTTCATTCTATTATAAAATACTTCTTCATTATCATCTATACCACGATTTCTACCTAAAACTCTTTCTTTAGCAACTTCTTCACTTACTCTTACTTCTATAACACCTTTAAGACAAACTTCATTTTGCTCGTTTAATACCTTATCAAATTCCATCATTTGCTCTACGTTTCTTGGATAACCATCGATGATAATAGTTTTTGTAGGTGCGGCTTTAAGTGCTGAAACTATAGCATTTATAACCACATCTAAAGGAACAAGATTACCTTTAGAAATAAAGCCATCTATAGTTTTTCCAAGTTCACTTCCACTTGCTACTTCGGCTCTTAAAAGATCACCTGTTGAGTAGTGTGTGATATTTGTCGCATCTGCTTGTGCAATTAAACTAGCATCGGTAGTTTTTCCGCTACCTGGTGCGCCTATGATTAAAAATAATTCTTTCATTTTATATTCTCCCTTAATTTGATTCCTAATTCTCTCATTGCTTCATTGCTAGCAGGTGATGGTGCGTCTGTCATTAAGCATTGTGCTTTTTGAGTTTTTGGGAAGGCTATGACTTCTCTTATGCTATTTGCTCCTGTAACTAACATGATAAGTCTATCAAGCCCTATAGCAATTCCTCCGTGTGGTGGTGCACCAAAGCTTAGAGCATCAAGCAAGAAACCAAATTTTTCTCTTTGTTGTTCTTCATCGATATTTAAAAGCTTGAATACTTTTTGCTGAATATCGTTTTTATGAATTCTTATACTACCACCACCTAACTCAACGCCATTTAACACCACATCATAAGCAATAGATGAAATTTCTTCTAAATCATTTTCATCAATATTTTTTGGCATAGTAAAAGGATGATGCATTGCAGAATAACTTCCATCATCATTTTGCTCAAACATAGGAAAATCAACAACCCATAAGAATTCTAAAGCATTTGGATCTATAAGATTTAATTCATTGGCCAAGAAAATTCTAAATCTTCCCATATAATCAAGCACAGTTTTTTTGGTTCCTGCACCAAAAAATACTACATCTCCTACTTCAAGTTCGCAGCGTTTGCTTAGTTTATTTAAGTCTTCTTCGCTAAAGAATTTGCAAAGTGGACCTTTAAGTCCATCTTCCTTAACTTGTATAAAAGCTAAGCCTTGAGCGCCAAATTTACGCACAAATTCTTCAAATCTTTGCATTTGTCTTTTTGAAAAAATAGTATCACCTTTTGGGACGCGTATGGCTTTGATACGATTTTTCTTTATATCTTTAGCAATATTTGCAAAAATTTCATTATTTGATTTAGCAAAAATATCAATTACATCAATAAATTTAAGATCAAATCTTAAATCCGGTTTATCTGAACCGTAATTTTCGATAGCGTCTTTGTATCGCATTTGTCTAAAAGGGGTTTGAATTTCTTTACCGCAAGCTTTGAAAATATCTTTTAAAAAATTTTCAGCTACATTGATAACATCTTTTTGCTCACAAAAACTCATTTCAACATCAATTTGTGTAAATTCAGGTTGGCGATCAGCTCTTAAATCTTCATCTCTAAAGCATTTTGCGATTTGAAAATAACGATCAAAACCGCTACACATCAGAAGCTGTTTGAAAAGTTGAGGGCTTTGTGGAAGAGCGTAAAATTCACCCTGATGTACACGAGAGGGCACAAGATAATCTCTTGCTCCCTCTGGAGTGGCTTTAGTAAGAATAGGGGTTTCAACTTCTAAAAATCCCATACTTGCTAAAGAATTTCTGGCTGCGATACAGGCTTTAGAGCGTAAAGCAAAATTTTCATAAAGTTTAGGATTTCTTAAATCTAGAAAACGATATTTTAAACGCAACTCCTCATTTACGCTCTCATCGGCGATAGTAAAAGGAGGTACGGCACTTTCATTTTCTATAATGAGCTTAGAGACAACTACTTCAATCTCTCCTGTTTTTAATTTAGGATTTACAAGTCCTTCACCGCGTGGACGAATAATGCCTTCTACAATAAGTACAAATTCATTTCTTGCATTAGAAGCGATTTCATGAGCTTGTTTGCTATCGTTTGGATCGCAAACAAGTTGGATAATACCACTTCTATCTCTTAAATCTATAAAAATAACTCCACCGTGATCGCGGTAGCTATTTACCCAACCGCAAAGTTTAATGTTTTGACCAACATGGGAAATTCCCAAGTCTGTATTATAATGACTTCGCAAATTTATTCCTTGAAAAAGATTTTTTTAAGATAATGAGCAAAATTATAGTATTTTTATTCTTTTGCTTTGCTAAGATTTGATATAATTTTTCATGCAAAATAAAATAGATTATAAAAATGTTAAAAAAATTGGACTTGTTACACGACCTAATGTGAGTTTAGATAAAGAAATTTTAAAACTTCAATCAATTTTATTTATATATAAAGTTGAACTTGTGTTATTTAAAGAAAGTTCTAAAATTTTAGATTTGCCAAAGTATGAACTAGATGATTTGTTTAAAATATCTGATTTTGTTATTTCTTTGGGTGGAGATGGAACTTTGATTTCTTTGTGCCGTAAAGCTTGTGAATATGATAAAGCGGTTTTAGGAATTCATGCTGGACATTTGGGTTTTTTGACAGATTTTAAAGTGGATGAAGCTGAAAATTTTTTTCAAGCTTTTTTTCAAGGAGAATTTAGAATAGAAAAGCCTTATTTGTTAAGTGTTTTTTTGGAAGATAAACAGGGAAAAATTTTAGAAAAATTAGCTTTTAATGATGTGGTTATCAGTAAAGATAATAAAGTTTCTATGGCTCATATAGAGGTTTTTAGAAAAGAAAAGAAATTTAATGAGTATTTTGGTGATGGACTTATTGTTGCAACTCCTGCAGGTTCAACAGCTTATAATTTAAGTGCAAATGGGCCTATAGTTTATACCTTGGCTCAAGCTTTTATATTAACTCCTGTTTGTTCACATTCTTTAACGCAACGCCCTATTGTCTTGCCAAAAGGTTTTGAAATAGAGATTATGGCAAAGGATTGTATGCTTTGTATTGATGGACAAGAAAATTATAAAATGAATGATTTTAAAAGTATAAAAGTGGGTTTAAGTGATAAAAATGTGGCTTTAATTCACCCAAAAAATAGAGATTATTTTCAAATTTTAAAAGAAAAAATTGCATTGGGGAAATTGATGATAAATAGAATTTTTATGAAAGAAAATCTTGGTTTTAAAAAAGCTGAGCTTGAAATTTCTAAAGGGTTTACTGTTTTTACAGGACTGAGTGGAGCTGGAAAATCAGTCTTGTTTAAAGGAATTTTATCTGCATTTTCTTTGAGTGAAAGCGAAGCTAAGATTGTTGAAATAGAGCTTGATGATGAGTTGGATTTGGAAAGTTTTGGTATAGAAAGTGAAAAGGAGAATGTTTTTAAGCTTTTAAAAGAAAAAAAGCACAAAGTATTTTATCAATAATCAAAGCATAGCTAAAAAAAGCTTGCAAAATTTAAGCAAAACTTTTATTAAGTATTTAAGTCCAAAAGAAAATAATGAATTTGAAAATGAAAAATTTTTAAATCTCTTAGATATTTTAGAGATACAAGAAAATGCAAATTTTATTTCTTTTTTAGAAGATTTTAAAAAAGATTTTAATGTTTACAGTCAAATTTCTAATGATCTTAATGTAATTTTAGAAGAAGAAAAAAAAGTAGAAGAATTAAAAGAATTAACTAGGGTGCAAATTGAGAAAATTTCAAGTATCAATCCTAAAATAGGTGAATATGAAGAGCTTTTAACACTTAAAAAAAAGCTTTCTAAAAAAGATAAACTAGAAGAAGCTTGGAGCAAGGCAGAGCGTATTTTTGAATTTGAAAAAGTTGTCATTGAAGCTTTAAATTTAAGCGAAGTTGATGCGAGTTTTTTTAGCGAATGTTTAAATGAGTTGCGTGTGATTTGTGAAAATCAAAAAATGGAAGATTTGGATTTTGATGTGGAGACGCTTTTAGATCGCATTGAAAAACTATCCTATCTTATCAAGCGTTATGAAAGCATAGAAAATGCTTTAGAGATCTTAACGCAAAAAAAACATGAACTAGAGCATTATGAAAATATAAGTTTTGAAAAAAAAGAACTTGAGAAAAAATTTCAAAAATTAAAACAAAAACTAGAAGAAAAAGCACAAATTTTAAGCCAAACAAGAAAGAGAAATCTTAAAAAATTAGAAAAATACCTAAATGATTATCTTAAAAATCTTTATATGAAAGATGCAAATTTAACACTTAAAGAAAATGAAAAAATTTCAATTTTAGGTAAAGATGAAGTAATGTTAGATATTAATTTAGCTAATTTAAAAAACTTAAGTTCGGGTGAATTAAATCGCTTAAGACTCGCTTTTATAGCTACAGAATGCAAAATTTTAAACGCAGGTAAAGGGATACTATTTTTAGATGAAATTGATTCAAATTTAAGCGGAAAAGAAGCTATGAGTATAGCTAAGGTTTTAGAAGAGCTATCTAGGTTTTATCAAATTTTTGCCATTTCTCATTTGCCTCAAGTTTCTTCTAAAGCACACAATCATTTTTTGGTTGAAAAAAATGGTGAAGAAAGCAAGGTTAAGAAGCTTAATCAAGAAGAAAGAATTAAAGAGCTTGCTAGAATGGTGAGTGGGGAGCTTGTTAGCGATGAAGCAATAGAGTTTGCTAAAACTTTGTTTAAGAATTAAGCGGATTTTTTATTTTGCTATGTTAAAATTGTGTAACTATGAAAATTTCTTTTCTTTGAAGAGAAATATTAAAAATTTTTTAGATTAAGGTTGTTGCACTATGAGTAAAAAAATTTTAATTATTGATGATAACAAAATGCTTGGTAAACTTTTAGCTAAGAAAATTCAAATGACTTTGGATTATGAGGTGGATATTGCTTTTGGTTTTGCTGAAACTAAAGAATTAATGAATAATGATTATTTTTTGGCTTTTGTGGATTTATGTTTACCGGACGCTCCAAATGGTGAAGTTGTAGATTATGTTATAGAAAAGAAAATTCCCGCTATTGTTCTTACGGCTAGTAATGATAAGGCCACTAAAGAAAAATTTATGGATAAAGATATACTAGATTATATTTTTAAAGAGAGTGAAACTTGTATTGATGATATTATTGGTTCTATTATGAAACTTAATCAGTATGCAAAAACTAAAGTGATTCTAGCTATGAGTAAACTATCTGAGCGTAATGAAATTAAAAAAATACTTACTCAAAGACAATTTAATGTTTTAGCAGCAGCTCATGGGGAAGAGGCGATGAGTTATTTAAATGATAATAATGATGTTAAGCTTATCGTAGCAGATGTTAACATGCCAGTAATTAGTGGTTTTGAACTTTTAACTCAAGTAAGAGAGCGTTTTAGTGATGATGAACTAGGTGTGATTCTTTTGGGAGATCATAATGATTCATTTGAAGCAAACTCTTTTAAAAATGGCGTTAATGAATATTTATTTAAACCTTTAAGTAAAGAAAGCTTTAATTGTCGCTTAGATCGTTGCTTATCTTATATGGATGATAAAAAAATTTTAAGTACTTATAATATTTTAGATCCTGTATCCGGAGTTAAAAATTATAACGCTTTAATTAATGGAATAGATGATTATTTTAATGAAATAGCAACAAAAGATGAGGAATTTGCCTTTGCTTTCTTAGATGTAGATAATCTTCAAATGATTAACGATGAATACGGCCATGGGGTTGGCGATGAAGTGATTAAAATTTGCGCCAATGAAATAGTTAATGAAACCAAAGGAAGAGATCTTGTGGGTAGATATAGTGCAGAAAAAATTTGCATTTTGCTTAAAAATATATCTCAAGAAAGAGCAATTAAAATCTTTTCTCGTATACGAGTAAATATAAAAAAAGTTGGTGTTTTGGTTAATTTAGATGAAGTCTTTTTTACAGCTTCTATAGGTGTGGTTTTTGGAAAAAGTGGAGATAAGATTGATTCTTTAGTGGATAAAGCAAGTAAAATATTGTCTCAGGCAAAAGATAATGGCAAGGACAGAGTTGAAGTATGTTCTTAAATCTTGATTTTCAAGATGGTTTAAGAATTGTTGATACGCATTGCCATCTAGATAGTGAAGCATTTAAAGATGATTTGGATGAGACTTTAAATCGTGCTTTTAAAAATGGCATAGAGAAGATCATCATACCTGGTGCTGATATAAAAGATTTGCCTTACGCAGCTACAATCGCTCATAAATATAAAAACATTTTTTTGCAGCAGGGGTGCATCCTTATGAAATCGATGGTTATGATGAGGAAATTTTAAGGCAGTATTTATGCAATGAAAAGTGTGTAGCTGTCGGTGAATGTGGGCTTGATTATTTTCGTTTTAAAAGTGAGTTTGCTGAAGAAATTCAAAAAAGAAAAAGAAAATCAAAAAAAGATTTTTATTGCGCAACTTGAACTTGCTATTGAATTTAAAAAACCTGTTATTATTCATTCAAGAGAGGCAAATCATGATACTTATGAGATTTTGCATGAGTATTCTAAGGATTTAGTAGGAGGAGTTTTGCATTGCTTTAATGCAAGTGAGCATTTGTTAGCTCTTTTTGAAGAGGGGTTTTATTTTGGTATTGGAGGGGTTTTAACTTTTAAAAATGCTAAAAAATTAGTTGAAATTTTACCTAAAATTCCAAAAGATAGATTGCTGCTTGAAACTGATGCTCCATATCTTACTCCAGAACCTTATCGTGGTAAAAGAAATGAACCCTTACTGAGTCAATTTGTAGCAAATAAAATGTGTGAAGTACTGAATTTATCAAGAAAAGAACTTCTAGAAATTTGTTTTAGTAATTCTGAAAAATTATTTTTTAAAGGCTATTAATGAAAAAAGTTTTATTTTATTTTTTAATATGTTTTAATTTTCTTTTTGCACAAATTAACACTCCTGAATTTTATGAAAGACAAATGAATGTTTTAAGAAATTTAGATATTAATCCAAGTTTTATCAGTGATTTGATTTTTGTGCAAACTCAACAAGATATAAAATCAAAACATACTCAAACTTTAATAGACAGTATGCAAAATTTTTCAAAAGTTACTCCTATGATAAGGAAAATTCTAGATCAACAAGGAGTTCCTGGAGAAATTTTATATTTAGCCATGGTTGAATCAGGATTGAAAACCCATAGTGTTTCTAATGCTAAGGCTGTAGGGGTTTGGCAATTTATGCAACCAACAGCTAGAAATTTAGGTTTAAGAATTGATGCTTATGTTGATGAAAGACGTGATCCGGTTAAGTCAACTTATGCGGCTACAAATTATTTAAAAGAATTAAAAGAAGAATTTGGTAAATGGTATTTAGCGCTTTTGGCTTATAATTGTGGAAATGGCAAATTAAGACAAGCTATTAAGCAAGCAAGAAGTGATGATTTAAGCGTTTTATTGGATCCTAATAAAAAATATCTTTCTTTAGAAACTAGAAATTTTATAAGAAAGATTTTAACACTCGCTTTTTTAGCCAACGATAGAGATTTTTTAGTAGATAAAGATGCGTCTTTAATGAATTATGCTTTAAGCAATGAATTTGCAAAAGTTGATGTGCCTTCCTCTGCATCTTTAAAAGAAATAGCTAAAAATTTAAATATGGATCTTGTAACTTTTAAAAAATACAATCCACAATTTAAACATAATTTTACACCACCTGGCAAAGGATATTATATGTATATACCACTTAATAAAGTGGCATTTTTTGATAAAAATTTTAAAGCAGAAAAACTTGCAAAGGTTGATATAACGATACCTATGACAAGAACTTATATTGTTAAATCCGGAGATTCTTTATATAAGATAGCAAAAAAATATAATATAAGCGTTGATGAAATTCGCGAATTTAACAAAATAGCAAGAAATCATCTTAGTATTAATCAAAAATTAATTATACCAATTAAGGAGAATAAAAATGCAAATAAAAACAATTACACTAAAGTTGTCAGCCGTTAGTTTATGGGGTTTGTTTTTTAGTGGTTGTTTAGGCACTAGTTTTTTTTCTAGTATGGATAATGCTCAAGTGTATTATCCTTCAAATGATTTTAAAAGCAGTCCTAGTTCTTCAGGAACTAAAGGGACGATGAAGCCTTATACTATCAATGGTAAAACTTATTATCCTACTGTTGTGGCAGTAGGAGAGAGTGCTGATGGTATTGCGAGTTGGTATGGTCCAGGTTTTCATGGTAAAAAAACTTCTAATGGTGAAACCTATGATCAAAATGGTTTAACCGCAGCACATAAAACTTTACCTATGAATACCATTTTAAAAGTAACCAACTTAAATAACAATCGTCAAGTTACTGTTCGTGTTAATGATAGAGGTCCTTTTGTGAATAATCGTATTATAGATTTATCAAAAGGAGCTGCGAGTCAAATCGATATGATTACTTCAGGAACAGCTCCAGTAAGACTTGAAGTTATAGGATTTGGATCAAGTAATTCGGGTAATAATATTGTACATTCTAATGTAAACTATGGAAACAATGGAGAAATTGTAAATAATGGTCAAATTTATGAAGGTGGAAATTTCATGGTTCAAATTGGAGCCTTCAAAAATCCAGCCGGAGCGCAAACGATAGCAGCAAGATATAAAACTTATAGAACTTATAGTTCTACTATACGCACAAGTTCGATAGATGGATTAAACCGTGTTTTCTTAACAGGCTTTAGAAGTGAAGATGAAGCAAGAGATTTTGCTGCAAGTGGTGCATTTGCAGGCGCATTTGTTGTAAGAGAGTAAGAAGTTGTGACAGAATTGATTTTTTTAGATGTAGATGGTTGTTTAACTGATGGAAAGATTATTTATACTTCAAATGGAGAATTTATCAAAGAATTTGATGTAAAAGATGGAGCAGCTATTGAGGCTTGGTTAAAGCTTGGTAAAAAAGTTGCTATTATTACAGGTAGAAATTGTCCTTGTGTTGAAAAAAGGGCTAAAGACTTAAAAATAGAAATTTTACATCAAGGTATCAAGGATAAACTAACTTGTGCAAAAGAAATTTTGCAAAAACTTGATTTGGATTTTTCTCAGTGTGCGGCTATTGGAGATTATTTTAACGATAAAGCTTTACTTGAAAGCGTAGGACTTAGTTTTAAACCAAAAGATGGGCATAAAGATTTAAATGTAGATATAGTGCTTAGCAAAAAAGGTGGAAAGGCTGCAGTAGCACAGATGATAGAAATTTTGATAGAAAAAAATCATCTAGAAAAAGAATGGAATAAGCTTTGGCTATAAAAATTTTTGGAATTTTAATTGCTCTTTTTACGATTACTTTTACGATTTTGAGTTTACAAGATCCGTATTCTTTAAATTTGCAAACTAATGCTTTAAATTTTAAAAACATTGAAGCTCAAAATTTAAAAGCCTATGAGAGCAATACCAGCACAATTAAGGCATACTATAAGGCAAATTCTTGGGTAAGATATGCAGATAGAGATGAATTTAATGATTTTATTACTTTAAATTTAGATTTTAATCTTAGTGCAAATTATTTAGAGTTTTTTAACAAGGATATGAGCAAGGTTTTATTTGAAGGAAATGTTACCTATATAGGTGCTAATGTCAAAATTATTTCCCAAGAGGTAGAATATGATCCTAAGGATAAAATTTTGCATACAAATGCTAACTTTAAAGCTCTAATCAATGGAAGTATTATTAACGGAAATACTTTAAACTATGACATAAAAAATAAAATCTTAAATATCCAAGGAGTAAACGCGTGGTTGCAAGACAAATAATTTTATTTTTAGTTTGTGTTAATGTGACTTGGGCAACTCAAATCGAAGTAAAAGCTTTAAATTTTTATTCAGATGAAAATAAGGGTGAAAGTATTCTTAGTGGAAATGTGGAAGTGATTAGAGGTGATGATATTTTAAATTCTGAAAAATTGATTATTTATACAGATAAAAATCGCAAACCTATTCGTTATGAGGCAATGCAAAATGCTAGATTTAAAATTGTTTTAAAAGGTAAAACTTATAAAGGCAGCGGAGATAAATTTATTTATAATGTTGTCAAAGATACTTATGAGATTGATGGCCATGCCTATATAAATGAACTCGGAAGTAATCAAAAACTTTTTGGTGATAAAATAATAGTTGATAGAAAAGCTAATATTTATCAAGTACAGAGCAAGGATCAAAAACCTACTCGTTTTGTGTTTGACTTAAAAGACAAATGATAATTAGTGCTAAATTTATTACTTCTTTAGCGAAATTTGATAAAAATTTCACTTCAAATTTCAGTGAAGTAGCCTTTTTAGGGCGTTCTAATGTTGGAAAAAGCTCTTTGATTAATTCTTTGTGCAAACAAAAGAATTTAGCTAAAAGTTCAGCAACTCCTGGAAAAACTCAGCTTATAAATTTTTTTGAAGTAACTTGTAAAAAAAATGAAGAAAAATTTAATATTAATTTTATTGATTTACCAGGATTTGGATATGCAAAAGTTTCTAAAAATTTAAAAGAAATATGGAATCAAAACTTAGATGAATTTTTAAAATTTAGAACTTCGATAAAGCTATTTATACATTTAATTGACTCAAGACATACTCATTTAGAGATTGATATGAATTTAAATGATTATTTGAAAAATTTTTTACGACCCGATCAAAAAATTTTAAAAGTCTTTACTAAATGTGATAAATTAAATCAAAGTGAAAAAACTAAGCTAAAGAATGAATTTAAAGATTTTCTTTTAGTTTCAAATTTGAGTAAATTTGGCCTTGATTCTTTAGAAGATATTATTATAAATCAAACTTTAGGTTTTGACAAATGAGAAGAAATTTAAGTACTTATAAAGCAAAATTTAATGGAGTTTATATTGTTTTAGGATTTTTTTTTCTAACTTATCAGATTCTTGGTTCAATTTTTATATACGATCCGTTGCTTTATGGATTTTTTTTCTGTTATATGTTTTGTTTGTTAGAAGAGAGAGAAAGAACTTTTTCAAAGCTTGATTTTAGATGGTATTTTTCTTTATTTTTTTTATTTTTTACTGATATAACTTATAATTTCTTTATTTTTTCATCTTGGTTGGCATTTTTTATTTTTTACTATTTTTGTGCAGATTGGGTTAAAACAAATTTAAAAATTGGTAAATTTATTCCCGTTGTTTTTGTGTTTTGTGCTTATGGTATTATTTTGCTTTTGGATATGATACTATCTTATATTAAAGATGAAAAAATTAAAATTTTAGAATGGCCATATTTTGTTTCAATTTTTATAGAATGTTGTTTAGCCTATGTATTTTTTAAAGGTAAAATTTAATGAGAATGCGATTGGTTGTTGGGTTTATACTATTGTTTTTTATATTTTTATTAAGTCGTGTGTATTATTTGAGCATAAAATCAAATGTATATTATGAAGAACTTGCTAAGCAAAATGCTATAAAAACTGAATTTTTAGCATCTGTTAGGGGGCAAATTGCAGATAGAAATGGAACTTTGTTAGCTGTTAACGATTTAGGTTTTAGCATTTCTATTAAACCTTATTTAAGCATTAAGAAATCAAATAAAGGAATTTTAGATAAAGAATTATCTGAACTTGCAAATTTATTTCCTGATTTAGATGCTAGCAAATTAGCAAAGATTTATAAGAGAAGTGATTCTTACTATAATCAAGATTTTATTAAAGTTATAGATTTTATACCTTATGATAAAATCATTCTGCATTATTCAGAATTAAATCTTAATAAAACAATAAAAATAGATCCTGTTGTAAAAAGAAAATACCCTTTTGGAAAATTGGCTTCACATATTATTGGATACGTGGGTAAAGCAAATTTGCAAGATGTTCAAGAAAATGAAATAGCAAAGCTTACTAATTATACAGGAAAAAGTGGTATAGAACGGTATTATAATGATATTTTGCAAGGAGAAAAAGGAGTTAGAATTTATAAGGTTAATGCCTTAAACCAAGAAGTAGAGCAGCTTTCTTACACTCCTCCTATATCTAATAATATAGAGCTTACGATTGATATAGAGCTTCAGTCTTATTTAACTTCATTGTTTGAGGGCAATGCCGGAGCCGCTATAATTATGGATGTAAATGATGGATCTATTTTGGCTGCAGGAAGTTTTCCTGAATACGATCTTAATCCTTTTGTAACGGGGATTTCATTTAAGGATTGGGATGAGCTTTCAAATAGCCTTGACCATCCTTTTACAAATAAACTTATAAATGGATATTATCCTCCAGGTTCTGTTGTAAAAATGGGTGTAGGGCTTTCTTTTTTAAATTCTAAAAATATTAGTCCATCGACTCAATATGTTTGCAATGGAAGTATCGAACTTGGAGGTAGGTTTTTTAGATGCTGGAATAGATCAGGGCATGGACCTGTGGATTTAAAACATGCGATAAAATATAGTTGTGATGTTTATTTTTATAATGGCAGTTTGGAGGTTGGAATTGATCAAATAAGTAAAACCTTATCTCGTATTGGCTTTGGAGCAAAAACAGGAGTGGATTTACCTAGTGAATTTGTGGGAATCTTACCAAGCAAAGAATGGAAAATGCAAAGATATAGACAGGCTTGGTTTCAAGGTGATACTTTAAATACAGCTATAGGTCAAGGTAATTTTCTTGCAACGCCTATGCAAATTGCTAGATATACGGCTCAAATTGCAAAAGGCGAAGAGATTATACCTCATTTTTTAAAAGGTATAGAAAATAATAATACAATTATAGAAAATCAAATGGGTAAAAATAAAAAAGAAATTTTTACCTTATTTGAAAAGAGTCAATTGCCTTATATAAGAGATGCAATGTATGCTGTTGCCAATGAGCAAGGTGGAACTTCTTATCGTTATTTGCGCAATCTTGATGTAAAAGTTGCAGCAAAAACGGGAACTGCTCAAGTAGTAGGTTTTTCGCAAACAGATAAAAATAGAGTTGATGAAAAACAATTTGAGTATTATACAAGATCTCATGCATGGTTAACTTCTTATGCTCCTTATTCTAAACCAAAATATGTAGTTACTGTTCTTTTAGAACATGGCGGGAGAAATATCACCTCAGGAGAAGCTGTGGCTAAAATTTATCAGAAAATGATTGAGCTTGGATATTTTAAATAATTTTCTAGTTTTGGTTTAAAAAAAGCCTTTTATAGCTGTAAAATTAAGTTAATTAAGCAAATATGTCTATTTTTTCCGATTTTATATTGTTTATAAATTAACAAAAGCATCTTAAGAGACAGCTTTTGTTCTTTCTTTAAGCCAAGCTAGGGCTTTTGGATAATCACCTAATTTAGGAGAAAGTTTTTCAAATACCTCTTTGTGATAATTATTTAGCCATTGTTTTTCTTTTTCATCTAACATTTTTATATCAATGCAAGATATCTCAAAAGGACAAAGAGTGACAGGTTTGAAGTATAAAAACTCTCCAAAATCTGTATTTTTAGGATTTTCTACTCTGGTATGAATGACTAAATTTTCAAGTCTTATACCCCATTTACCTACCTTATAAATACCTGGTTCTATAGAAGTTAACATACCTTCCTTGGCTTTTGTTTTTTCAAGCACAGGAGATAGATAAGATAAAACTTGTGGGCCTTCATGGACATTTAAAAAATATCCCACGCCATGCCCTGTGCCGTGTATGTAATCAAGTTGTTCTTGCCATAAAGGCACACGCGTGATAGCATCAAGCAAAGGCATGGCTATATCTTTTGGAAAAATTACACTAGAAATGGCAATATGCGCTTTTAAAACCAAAGTATAATCATGAATTTGCTCTGTATTGGCCTTTCCTATAGGTACAACACGTGTGATATCTGTTGTGCCATTTTTATATTGTCCACCAGAATCAATAAGCAAAAGTCCATCTTTTTTAAGATAAGCAAAACTTTCTTTTGTAGCTTTATAATGTGGATATGCTGCATTTTTATTAAAGCCTGCTATGGTGGCAAAACTATTACTTATGTAATACTTGCTTTGTGCTCTAAATTCACTTGCTTTAGTATCTATGTCTAATTCGCTTATCAATTCTTCATTTTTTATTGCTTCTTCAAGCCAAGCAAAAAACTTACATAAAGCCACCCCATCTTCTACCATAACATCTTGTATGTGTGCTATTTCTTTGGCATTTTTAGTTGCTTTTAAGTGGGTGCTTGGGTTGATTTCTTGAATGATTTTTACACTTTTATCTAAAGAATTTATGAGTAAAGCAGTCATTTTTAAAGGCTCAATAAGCAAATTTGCATTTGTAAGTTTTTTAAGCTCTATGATAATTTCATTATAATTTTTAAGCCAAATTCCATCTGAATTTAATTTTTTTTCAAGTTCTAAATTTACTTTTTGCTGATCAACAAAAAGTAAGGCCTTATCTTCAAAGATTAGTAAATGGCTTAAAAATACAGGATTGTAATTTACATCATTTCCTCTTAAATTTGTAAGCCAAGCTATATCATCAACGCTAGAGATTAAATGAGTATTGGCATTTAAATTTTTCATTTTTTGACGCACTAATGCTAATTTTTCTTTTCTTGAGCAAGAGCAATATTCTAACTCGTGTTCATAAATTTTTTCTTGTGGTAAAGCAGGGCGATCTTGCCAAAGTGGGCTGATTAAATCTATATGTTTTAAATTTGCCTTACAATTAATCTGTAAATCTTTTTGCAAAGACAAAGGTAAAAGTGCAAAATCGATGCCTAAAATTTGATTTTCATTTAAATTTTTTCCTAGCCATTTGATAAAAGTATTTTTAGCATCTTGTTTTTGTAAAAGTATGCCACTACCTTCTAATTCCTTGTGTGCTTGAAGCCAATATCTTCCATCTACCCATAAAAAGCCTTCTTCTTGTGTGATAAGTACTGTTCCAACAGAGCCTTTAAAGCCACTGATAAAAACTCTATTTTTGTAATATTCTGGTAAATATTCGCTTAAATGCGGATCCGCACTTAAGATTAGATAAGCATCAATGTTATTTTCTTTCATTAATTTTCTAAGTTCTAATACTCTTTGTTTGTAAATACTCATTTTTTCTCCTTGGTATTAATTTTTTAGTATTTTATTGATAGGTTTTTTGAGTATAAATAAAATTATAACAGCACCAAGTAATATCCACATACATTCGTAGAATAAATTTGGCAAATAAGCTATATTTTCTTCACTTGCTTTGCCTCCTATAAATCCTGCTAAAGCATTGCCTAATGCACTTGCTACAAACCAAAGTCCCATAACTTGAGATTTGATTAAATTAGGTGCAATTTTTGTCATTAGAGAAAGCCCTACAGGAGAAAGACAAAGCTCTCCTAAAACCATAAGTAAAAAGCTACTTATAAGCCACCAAGGCGAAACTAAAATAATTTGTGATGAATTTTCTAAATTTTCTTTTAATGTACTAGCACCACCATTTAAATCAATTGCATGATTTGAAGCTAAAACCATCATTAAAAACGCTAAAGCCGCACCCAAAAGTCCTAATGCAAATTTAACAATGGATGAAATTTCTTTATTGTTTTTAGCGCAAATAGTCCATATAAAAGCACTTAAAGGTGCAAAAAGTATAACAAATAAGCCCCCAAGAGATTGAAACCATATTGTAGGAATTTCATAATTTAATACGGTTTTATCTGTTAATTTTTCCGCAAAAAAGTTAAAAGAAGTGTATTGTTGCTCATATACTGACCAAAATAATGCAGCCGCTAAAAATAAAACAACAAAAATAATCAAATTTCTTTTTTCTTCTATTTTTAAAGAGGTAAAAGCAAAAAGATAGAAAAAATAAATTCCAGCACAAGCTAGAATAGTGAAAATAATATTTTTATTAATAACTTGTGCATCTAATTTTATAAAACCATCAAAGATTAAAAATATTGCCCCAAGCAAAACAATACTTGATACAATGATAATATAAAAAGCATTTTTATTCTTTTTACTTGGTTTATCCCAGGTAGAATCTATACCAACTTTTTCATTAAATTCTTTTAAATCAGGCATGGTTTTTAAATAAAAAATGATTACTGCTAAAAGCATACCAATTCCACCTGCACCAAAACCAAAATGCCATCCGTATTCTTTTTGCAAAAAGCCACAAACCAAAGGAGCTATAAAAGCACCAAAATTAAAACACATATAAAAAAGCGTAAAACCAGAATCACGCCTTGTATCATCTTTTTTATAAAGCATACCAACCATTACAGAAGCACAAGTTTTAAAAAGTCCTGTACCTATAACTAAAAAAACCATACCGATAAAAATCATTTTATTATTAAAATAAGAAAATGCTATGCACAAATGCCCAAAGGCTATAATCAAAGCACCTAGTAAAATTGCTCTTTTTTGCCCTAGGTAATTATCTGCAAGCCATCCACCTGGTAAAGCAGCAAGATATAAACAACTTGCAAAAATTCCCATAATTGCACTTGCTTCTTCAGGTTTTAAGTTCATTCCACTTTTTTCAAAACTTGCTATCATAAAAAGATAAAGCAAAGGGCGAATTCCGTAAAAAGAAAATCTTTCCCAAAGCTCAGTAAGCGAAAGAGATAAAAGTGGTTTTGGATGTCCTAAAAAGGAAGTATCTAAGTTTTTTACATTTTTACTCAATTTCTATCCTTTGTATGTTTTTATTTATAAATTATAGACAAGAAATTGATAAATATGTATAATTTTGTAATATTTTTATATTATTTATATCATAATGTTACTTTTTTACAAATATAAAAAAAAGAAATATTAATATTTAATTTCCAATTTAAGGCATTTTTATTTTATATTTTTAAGTTGATTGGGCAATCAAAATTTGAATTTTTAATGCCTTTCATAAAAATATAATATATTTAAAATTTTTATAGGATTTTAAGATTGATAAAAATCAGAAAAAATTCAATAATGTATAAAATTGATTTGTAATGCAAATTTTTATGTTTGTAAAAAATGTAAAGATGAAAACTCGCTTTGATTTCTAAAAAATTCTTATTAAAATACTATAAAATAATACTTTGATTAAATTTTCTATCACTTTACTTTTTTACAAAATTTAATAGTTTTGCTAAAATCCTTAACATCTATACTATTTTTATTGTAAAGTTTATCTTGTTTTTATAAGTAATCTTAACTTATGGGTTTTAATGATTGTATTAAATAATCAAGTTTGATCGTTGTAAATAAGCTTATTTTGTTTAAAATATTGTGCATATTTAAAAGGTCTTTTTAGTTTAAAATAAAAATTTATTGTGAAATTAAATTATAGTGTTTAAAGTTTTTGAAGAGTTTCTAAAAATGTTTTAAGCCCCATTCATTAATCTTTTTTTGCAAATAGTCTAAGTATATTCTAAAGAGGAGATATTTAAGAAATAAATCAATAAGATTGAAAAATAAATTATTTTTATCTTGGTATAAGCAATTATAAATTTCCTCAAACTCCATACAGGATAAGAATAAAACAAATTATCATTAAAATTTACTATCTTGTAGTCATTTTTTGCATCATTTCATCTAGTGTTGAAATTAATTCAAATTTGTTTAATTTTTCACTTTCAACATAGTAAAGCTTAATGCCTTGGGTTTGATTGATTTCATCGTATAATTTTATCGGGGTTATTTTAAATTTTCATTATTTTGCTTACTATAAACTTCTACCTATGAAGGTTTTATGTATCTTAGATCTCTTTCATTGGACTGAATTTCTCAAGCATCTTGTATAGCACTTATATTATAAAGATAATTTTCCCATTAATAAGCTTTTTCAGAATAAAACATATCTACCTAAGGCATGCTGTGATTTAGTATTTTTCTATATAAAAATGCTTACACAAAACTGTTTTTGCAAATTCTTTAAAATAAGCTTTAATGTATTGATTTAGCCTTCTTTTAAGATCATCTGCTAAGTTTTTTGTTGTAAAAATCTATTTTTCTAAAATTATTTCTATGGTATTGAGTTCTTTTTCGCTTTCTTGTGTATTTTCTAAACGCAATTTTATTTTGTTTGCACCCATGGGGGTTAAAACAGTAAAATATCTAGTATTGTTTTCATAAAAATCCCAAATTTCATCGAATTCTAAATAATTTGCTAATCCATATTCTTTAAATTCACATTCTTTATAGATTGATTTTAAAAATCTTGGCACCTCATTTATAATAAAAAGTATTTTTATTTTTTCTTTTTGAGAATTAATGTCTAATTCTTTAATTGGATTGTTTTGATATTCTTGCTTGATTATTTCTATTATTTTTTTATTATCACAATTTTTTAAATCATTGAGATTAATATCTATTTCTTTTTTCAACTCTAATTCTTGGGGAAGATAATTTATATTTTGATAATTAGAAGTTTGCGGCAAAAATATATTTAATTTTTTATCACTTTTAAAAATTAATTTTGCTATATTCATAATTTTAATATTTAATTCTAATGTAGCGTAAAAGTCTTTTTTAGAAAAAAATTTATCTATATCTTTTTTCATGTTTGTGATATCTAAGTTCTCATTAGATAAAAATTGCGTAAGTTTATTTAAAAATACAGGTTGAGGAAGCATTATAACTCTTTAAGCCCTAAGCTTTTAAGCTCTTCTAAGTTCATTGCCTTAATTAAAATTCTTTCTTCTGATTGTATTAAAGAAAAATCTTGTAATTTTTCCAAAGCTTCTTTGTACTCTAAATATCCTAAAGGCCTATCTTCACTAATGCTAAAAAAACTTAGTCTCCATTTAGCTTCTTTATCTTCATCATCTAATTCAAAATTTTCCCAAGGTTCTTTAAAAAGAATAGTATCTGTATCTTCGCTTAGGGTAAAATTTATTATTAATCCACTTGGTGTTTCGTAAAGTTTAGGCATAGCTTCATAAGCTTCTTCCCAACGCTTTTGTAAAAGTTTTAAATCTTCCATAAATTTCTCCTCAAATATAAAATGAAATTATAACTAAAAATCTTTTCATATCAAAACATTTATACAAAGCTAAGATGTTGTCGGCGGAAAAATAAAATTTCCATACAGAAAAATAAAACTTCCATAAAAGTGGAAATTTTATTTTTCCATAAAGCTTAAACTTAAAATATAATTTTATTATGGAAAACCTGATAAGATATTATTTATATTTTATAATGGCATTTTCAAAAC
Source organism: Campylobacter jejuni subsp. jejuni 414 (assembly GCA_000163995.1). Lineage (GTDB taxonomy): Bacteria > Campylobacterota > Campylobacteria > Campylobacterales > Campylobacteraceae > Campylobacter_D > Campylobacter_D jejuni_A. Next base: position 545,785 of record CM000855.1, read on the forward strand.
TTTTAATTGTCATTGCCTTGCAAACAACACCAATAATTTCTGCATGATTAATCTGCTCAACACTTATCACAATATCTTTGTAAAAGGAGTTCATGGAACTTAATACAATTTCATTTACAAAAGGTTGTTTCAAAAGTTTTTTACAATAAATTTCTCCGTCAAGATTAATGACTACAATATCCCCATTTTTAACAAGTTCAAGTTTATTTTTAGTTATATCGACAGCTATAATATCACCACTATGAACAAAAGGCTCCATGCTATCGCCTATAATTTTTATAATATCAAGCTTTGTTGAAATTGGTAGATCTAATGCCTCATATGCAAATTTTTTACTTATTGTAATTTCAGTGTACTCTAGTTGATTATTTGTTGCACCATACCCAGCTGCTGCTGCAACATCAGTATAATATCTCAATTGCATATTGTTATTATCAATTCGCAATTTGTCAAAAAATATTGCATCAAGAGAAATATTATGTTCTTTTGAAATTGTAAATAATAAATCATAAGGAATAGTATTTCTAGCTTTCCATGTGCTTAAAGTATTAGGTTTAATATTATAAAGCTCACAAAAATTTCTATCATCTATAATATTTAATAAACTATAAACTCTATTCAATATGTCTTTAGTTTTATACATAACGAAGCCTTTTTATATAAAAAATTACAAAATGCGATAAAATATCTTGACTTAATTCGCATTTTGTCTTATAATTTGAAAAATTATTTACAAATTGTATCTTAAAAAATATCAATTTGAAATAAAAATTACAAATTAAAGGAGGTAAATTGCTAAAACAATACTTTGAAGATAATGGTATTAATCTTAAAAAATTTGCCAAAAAACATAATCTTGATTACATGAGTTTATTTCGTGTAGTTAATGGATTTTACTCTGAAAAATATAAAGCAAAAACTAATACAAAAGCTGTTTATGAGAAGCTTTTTGAGCTTAAAATCATTAATGAATTGCCTGAGGTTTGTGCGTGATTTATTTCCTAGAAACTAAAGAAGCTTCACAAGCTTTTAATGTAAGTGAAGGTGCTTTGAGACTTGCAGTAAGTAGAAACTCAAATAAATATGAGTGGTTAAAAGTAGATAATGAAAAAGGCGGCAGAGGTGGCAAAAAACTACTTTTTAAAATAAGCAAAGAACAGCTTTTAACCGCTTTTAACCAAGAATTAATCAGTAAAAATATTTTAATTTTTAATGAAAAAATGCAAAAAGTAGATTTAAGTGACATTAACAATAGTAATACAATTTGCATTATAAAAGAGAATGATTTAAATTTAACAGAGTCAAAAATAAACAATGATTTGACTGTTTTAAATTTAAAATTCGAAAATTTAAGTGATGAAGTTAAACAAGAAGCTAAAAAGAAATTAAAACTCATAAAACAAATTGAAAAATACATTGAAGGCGGTCTTACACTTAAAAGAGCATTATTTTTGTGTAATGTAGAATGGAGAAACTATTCTAACTGGCGTTCAAACTATAAAAAGCATGGCATCCTAGGTCTTATCGACACTCGCGGACTTCATCGCAAAGATAAAACTAAACTTAGCATTTGGATGCAAGAATACGCACTAAGAGAATATCGCACCTTTGGGGCAGGTGGTTTTAATTTTACTGAACTTTGGTGGCAAATTCACAAAGAAGCAGCTATTAAAGAAAATTATGATTTTATAGGTTTTGATTTGGGAAAAGTAAAGCCGCTCTTTAGTGTAAAAACTTTACAAAATTTCATTAAAAATTATTATAAAGACAAACCTTTAGAGCATTGCATTATTACACAAGGTTTAGATAAAGCAAAAAGTAAGTTTCTCCCTGCACAAGGCAATCAAAGAGAACTCTATGACATGAAAAATATGTGTTGGCAAATTGATAGCTCCCCAGCTGATATTATAGTAAGAGATGATGTTACACAAGAGCCTTTCCGCCCACACATCTTAAGTGTCGTTGATGTCTTTAGTGGTATGGGAGTAGCTACCTTAGTAGGAAAATCAAACTCTTTAAGCCTAACTAGACTTTTATGGAAAGCCATAGATAAGTTTGGTAAACCTGATATGATTAAGGGTGATAATGGTAAAGATTATCTTTCAAAAGATTTTCAAAGCCTACTTGATGCTCTTAATATAACTTATGATGCTGCCATTGCTTACGCAGGAGAACAAAAGGCTTTAGTTGAAAGGCGTTTTGGAACGATTCAACACGCAGGAATTTCTAAAATGCATGGATATATTGGCAATAATCTAGCTAAAAGAGAAATGATAGAACAAAAAACTCCTAAAAAAGATAGACGTGCTAAAGATGAATACGGCTTTGCCAAAAAGACTAATCAAAAATTGCTTCACACATTCAGCGAAGCTTGTGAGTTTTTAGAAGCTGAAGTGATTAAATGGAACATGAGCAAAGTTCGCCGCAAAAAAGGCATTAAAACTCCACTTGAACTTTGGAACTCATGCGATAGAGCTATCGTAAAAATCTCTTATGAAGAATTTTTATTTAACGCTGGAAATAAAGAACTTAGAGTTGTGGGTAAAAAAGGTATTAATTTTGAAGGTAGAGTTTATAAAAGTGCTTTAATGCCAAGTGTAGGGACAAGGGTTAAGTGTGTGCAAAATATTGATAATATCAAAGAGCTTTTTATTTATGATTTAAATGGCACTTTTCTTTGCTTGGCTCTTGATGAAAGCATTGCTAAACTTAGTGCTGAGAGCTATAAAATACTTAAAAAAGGTTATGAAAGCGAAGTTAAAGCCATTAAAGAAGTGCTTAAAAAAGATGAAATTGCCGCCTTTACTAAACTTAATATCAAGCAAGACTTACAAGATTTACAAAGTGCTTTTGAAAACTCACTCGTAGAAGCTAAAGAAGTGCATCAAAAATCCCTTGCAAAAGAAGCCTTAAAAACTCAAAGAGAGCTTGAGTATATCAAAAACAATGCCAATGCAGATGAGCTTATTTTAAATGCAAAAAAAGAAATAACAAACGATGAAAGTGAGTTTGATATGGAAGCTTTTGTTGAAAAGAAATATTTTACAGGTTAAAAGCTGTTTAAAGCTTGATTAAATCAAGTTTTAAAGAGTTTTTAAAATTTAAAAACTTAGCAAAAAACAAAAGGTATAGCCACTAATGGCTTAAGGTAAAAGTTGGTTTTCTGGGGCATTGCGAAGCAATGGGTCGGGAAGCCTTTAGCATTTGGTTCTTTAGGCGGACTTGTTCGCCGTTAAAAGAATATAAAAAAGGATAAAAAATGGAATTAGTAGAACTTACTAAAAAGTTTTTAAGCACCCAAAACATCTCTCAAAATAACTTGGCTGATCGTTTAGGGATTAATAAAAGCTATATGGTTGGCTATATGAAAGAAGGAAGTGCTTATAAATACGCTTCAAAAGTAGAGCCTTTACTTGAAAAATACATTAAAAGCTTTGTAGAAGAAAAAAGCGTAAAAGAGCTTCAAACCCCTTTTATTGCTACTAAAGACGCAAAGGCAATTAATGTAACCATTGAAAGTGCTATGAGTAATAGAGAAATGGGGGTGATTATAGGTGAAGCAGGCACTGGAAAAAGCAGAGCTATCAAAGAATATGCCAATAAAAATGGCACAAGAGTGGTGCTTTTTGAAGCGACCACAGAAACTAGCAAAAGAATGCTTTTAGTAGGACTTGAAAATAAGCTCAATGTGTGTTTTAAGGGTTCTTTGGATGATAAGATTAGAGGCATTGCCGCTGAGCTTGCAAGAACTTCAAAGGTTTTAATCATTGATGAAAGTGAGCACTTGCCATTTAGAGCACTTGAGTGCTTAAGACGCATTTATGATTTTTCAAATACAGCTTTAATCTTAGTGGGAACAAAAAAACTTAAAAATAATCTTACAGGTATTGGCAGAAATGATTATAACGAATACGGACAACTAAGCTCTAGAATTGGTGCGAAATGGGAATTAAAAGGACTTTGCTATCAAAACAAAGAAGGCTTAAAGAATGAAGATTTAAAAACTCTTTGCTCTTATTTTAATATAGAAGATAATAAAGCTATTGATTTGATTTTCAACCTAGCTCGCGGCAATTTTAGAAAAAGCGAAAAACTTTTAAAAAGAGCTTGCGATTTTGCAGACGGCAAAGCCGTAGAACTTAAACACATAGAAGCAGCCGCTTCATTTTTGATGTTGGGTTAAAAATGAGTTTCGAAGAGATAGCTAAAGAACTTGATCTTAGCACAGCACGCGTTCATCAAATCTATACTGAAGCCATTAGGAAGTTAAAAAGTCCTAAAAACAAAGACAAGTGGTTAGCTATCTTTGAAACGATTGACTTAATCAAAAAAGAAAAAGCAAAAAAAGAAAACTTAATGCAAGGAGAGAAAAAATGACAACAATGATTAAAGGCGAAAAGGCTGATTATAGTGCTTCATTATTTGAAGTAAAAGGTACGAGTATTTATTTTAAAGAAAGCGGTGCTTTTGTGGATGTTTTAAAAGGAGCTTATCCTGATTATATCGTACAAAAAATTATTCATTTTCACTTAAATAAAAAGCTTAACAGAAGTGTTTAATTAAAACACTTCGATTAAGTTTTTAACTTAGGGATTTATAGCAAGAGGTGAGCCAAAATTTAAGGCAACTTGGCTGAAAATGCGTAGCATTTTTAGGGTGTGCCTTTAATATTTGGTTTCTTTAGGCGGAATTTACTTCCGTCGCTAAAAGAACATAAAAAGGATTAAACAATGGCATTAGTTTATGTGGCAACTCCTTACAAAGCTTTAGCTGTAAGCCAAAGCCAAAGAAAAGCACAGGCTATTAGCGTAGCACAGCAAGAATGCTTAAAGATTATGCGTGAATGTGAAGGTTTTACACCTGTTTCACCCATACTTCAATTTAGTTATTTGGATGAAAACAAACATAGAGAAGTTGCTTTAAAAATGGGATTAGAGCTTTTAAAAGCAAGTGATTATATTTACATGAGCAATCATAAAGACGCTAAATATTCAAAAGGTATGCAAGAAGAATTAGCATTAGCTAAAAAGCTTGGTATTAAAGAATTAGTTTTGGAGTTGCCCCTATAAAAAGGGCTTAAGGATAGTTAGAAAAAGAACTAAACACGCAATACTTTTAAGATACGGTGTAGTTCTTTGGGATTATCAAATTGATAAATGGTTAAATGGTGAGCTTTAATAAAATAAGCTTTTATAGGCAACTTGGCTGAAAATGCGTAGCATTTTTAGGGTGTGCCTTTAATATTTGGTTTCTTTAGGCGGATACTTCCGTTGCTAAAAGAACATAAAAGGAGATTTAAATGCAAATAAGTAATTTAGAAGATGTAAATTTAGCACTTAAAAAAGTGGCTGAACTTAGTGTAAAGATAGAAAAGATTAATGGCGAGGTAACCTTAGCTTGCAATGAGATTAAAGAAAATCGTGCAGGAGAAATTAAAGTTTTAAGCGATGAGCTTAAATATATAGAACAATGCATTACAACCTTTTGTGAAAATAACAAGCACGAGTTTGCAGAAAAAAGAAGTAAAGAATTTACTTTTGGTAAGATTGGTTATCGCCTAAGTAAAAGCGTTTCTTTGCCAAGAGTAAAAGAAAAATTTGAAAATTTAATCAAAGCTCTTAAAAGCTATGGACTTAATGAATGCATCACTTATAAAGAAGAGCTTAATAAAGATGCTATTGCCGAGCTTGAAGATAGTACCTTGGTAAAACTAGGACTTAAAAGAGTAGTAAAAGATAATTTTAGAATAGAGCCAAAGATTGAGAGCTTGGAGATTGAAAATTAAGAGTGGCGCTTCCACTCTAAAAACTTATTTAAAAGCCTGTTTTATAGACTTTTAAGCAAGTTTTTAGTAGAATAAAATTTTAAGAAAAAGGATGATTAATGGCAAAAAATGATGACAATCTCATCAAAAAAACTTGTAAAGATTTAGGGCTTACCTATAAACAATTGGGAGAAAAGATTGGGTATAGTGAAAGTGCTTTAAATAATGCTTCAAGACAAGAAAAAATAAGTGAACCGCTTACATTTGCTATTAATTTGTATTTAGAAAATTTAAAACTCAAAGAGGAATTGGAAGACTTTATAACTCTTAAAAAAATTCTTGCAAAAACACTCTGAAGGATTAAGATGACAGCACAAGAAGTTAAAGATTTTTGCAAAGAAAATAATTTTACTTACAAAGATTTAGCACAAAAACTGGGCTGGAGTGAGCCAAGTTTAAGAGCTACAATTGCAAGTGGTAAAATTAGTGAGCAAACCGCTGCTGCAATTAATCTTTTAAAAGAGACTATGGAGCTTAAAAAACAACTTAAAGATTGGGAAACCATCAAAACTATTCTAAAAAATATCTAATTGTTAAGTTTTTTAACAAAATTCTACTAAAAACACAAATATAATTATTATTTTTAAGATTTAATTAATAAGATACTTTGTATAATTTCTTTATAAATGTTAAGAAAATTAACATTTATAAATTAAGAAAAGGAGTATCAAGATGATTAGATTGTTGCAACTACTAATCTTAATCTTACAAGCTGTCTATTGGCTTTTAAGATTGCTAGGGCTTTAAAGCCTTAGCAAGTTAGTAAATTTAATCTCTTAATACCCTTTTTCAATTATACCAAAGGAGAGTAAAAATGTGGTTAGATGTTGCGATGAGTATAGTATTTATACTAACTTGTGTGTGGATTTATAAAACTATAAAGGATAAAAAATGAATTTAGAACTTTTTAAAAAAGATAATTTAGAAGTTAGAGCGATAAAGGATGAAAATAATGAGCCTTTATTTTGCTTAAGTGATGTTTGTAAGATTTTAGAACTTACAACACCTGCAAAAGTAGCGGACACTATAAAAAGGGAGTTTGAGCTGTATGAATTAAACTCACATAGCTTTGATACAGGTTTTGGTGTAAAAGAATTTACCATGATAGATGAAGCACAACTTTACTATGTGATGAATAATTCAAGAAGTAAAAATGCAAAACCTTTTAGAATGTGGGTTAATCGTGAAGTCCTACCAAGTATTAGAAAAAATGGCAATTATATGCAAAAAGAATTTAGCAAAGAGCTTTACTCTTTACTAAACGATCTAAAACAAGCTAATTGTATCAAAGATAAGCTTAAAAATGAAAATGAAAGTTTAAAAGATGAACTTATACAAAATCAAAGAGAGCTTTTAAGCTTTTATAAAAATAAAGATTTGAAAAAAGTTTCTACAGCTCCACTTTGTCAAGATGAGATAGATCAAATTTATGCTCTATACGATCAAGGTTTTAATTTTAGTGCTATTGCAGCTAAGATAAATCGCTCTAAATCAAGCGTTAGAAACTATTGTTTAAGAAGGAGATAAAATGGATGAAATTGCTTTTGAAGAATGCTTGCTTGATCTTGAAAATATAACAGCCTTACTTGATGTTTTTGTTGCAAATGATATAGATGATATAAGTGTGGAAGTTTGTGCACTAATTAGCAAAAATATTTTAATTGTTAAAGAAAATTTAAAACGATTAAAGCTTAACAAAGTCCATTGATTTAATGGGCTTGATTAAGTTTTAGCAAGGAAAATAAAATGAATTTGGATTTTTTAAATGAGTTTAAGCTAAAAAATAAGGATTTAAGCGAAAAATTAGAGTTTTTAATTCCTGACTTTTTAGTTAAAAAAGCTATAACTATCATTTATGCAAATGGCGGAAGTGGGAAGAGTTATTTAAGTGCCGCTATTTCTAAAACACTTTGCAAAGATGCAAGGATTAAAAGCATCGTTTATATTGATATGGACAACCCTTTAAATGTTTTAAATGAAAGAGGTTTTGGCAAGCTCATTTTAAATGAAAATAAATTCACTTATATTCATAGATCAAGCTTAAAAGCTTCAGCTTATGAACTTTTAGAAATGATTGAGAGTAAAGGCGTAGCTAATAGTTTTGAAGGAGTTTTCTTTGTATTAGATAGTTTGCGTAATTTTGCAGACATTGATAATGATGCAAAGATGATGTCTTTGATGTCTTTGCTCATGAATTTAAGAGAATGTGGAGCAACTATTATGGCTTTGCACCACTCTACAAAAGATGGCAGAGCTTTTAAAGGCTCAAATCATATCAGAAACTCAAGCGATTGCATGTATTTTTTACAAAAAGTGGCTAATTTAGAGCAAGGTTTTGAAGTATTACTTAGTGTTCAAAAAGAAAGAGCAGGAATTAAAGATCAAGCTTTTTTTATTAATACAAAAAAGCTAAGTATTAAAAACACCGACTTACAAAACGCTAAAATCAGTGATAAAGAAGAAGCTTTCATAGACAAGGTTTTAAAGCTTTTAAAAGAAAAAAGCTTAAGCACAAGTGAGATTTTATCAGCTCTTGATGTAAGCAGAAGTGATAATTTTTCAAGGAATACTTTAGAGAAATTTAAAGGCATATTTTGGGAGAGTGAGCTTGGCGGGGAAAATGGTCGCACTTTTGTTTGGAAAAGTTTAAAAGCTGATAATAAAGACAGCAACGACAAAGAATTAAGCTTGTTTGGAGATGAGTTATGAAATTCACTTCAAAACTAGAGCAAATTTTAAAGGCTAAAAAATGAATACTCAAAACACTTTAAAAAAGCACTTAATTAAAATCATACATACCTTAAGAAAAGATGCTAATTTAGAAGATGATGAAAGCTATCGCTGGGTATTAAATCAAAGATATGCTAAAACTTCAAGCAAGGATTTAAGTATAGATGAGCTTAGGGACTTTGCTAAAACTTTGGGTTATGATGAGAAGTTTTTAAAAAAGCAAAATGCTAAAAAAGCAAGATATTTTAAAAATGAAAGTGCTAAAAGTGGAAAGGCTACAAAGAAGCAGCTTAATATGATACAAGCTATTTGGAGTAAAAACGCTAAAAATCCTACACAATGGGCTTTAAGAGAATTTATTAATAATATCATTAAAAAACGTCCTTTGCATCTTTGGTATTTAGATACAGAAGAAGCTAATAAAGTGATTTTAGGGCTTAAAAATTTAGAAAACAAGTATCAATGAAAAAAAATTAACTTTTTTGTTATAATTTGCAAAAACACTCAAATAGGACTAGCATTGCTTAGCAATAACGAATACTTTGAATATTTTATTGATTTTGTGAAAAATAACGATAAGCGAGAAATTTTAAAAGAATTTGGCGGTGCAAATATTTATATACCAAGCTATAAAACCTTACTTAGAGATGAAGAATTAAAAGAGGATTTTAAAACGCTTATAAAACAGGGTTTAACCACTAAAAACGCAAGTGTAGAATGTGCCAAAAAATACGATTTGAGTTTAAATGCTGTGTATTTAATCACTAAAGAATTAAGAGAAAATTTAGAGCCAAGTTTGTTTTAGTTTTTTCTTTGGTTTTTATAAAAACTTCAATTAAATTTGCAATATTTATTAAAATATGATAGCATTTAAGCTTAAAGAGCCTTCTAATTTGTCAAGGTTTTTCTATGTTGTTAGGGGAAATTAAATGGAAAAATTGGTTAGAGATAGTTATGGAAAGATAAATTATATTAATGATTTTTGCAACAATAATGGTAGTGTTGGACAATTAACTTACGGAAAAGATAATCCAAAGCTTCACAAAAGTCTTAAAAAAACAAGTGATTTTTTAGATAGAATGTATGAAAAATATAATGTAGAGGAAAAAATTGCAAACAAGAATTTTTAATTCTTTTTTCTTTCTATATGGCAGATATCTACAATATGATTTAATTCATTCTCTCGAACAAAAAACAAAAATAGGTAGAAATGTTGATTTATTGATAGAATTTCGGGATTTTTTCAAATTGCTTATTTCTTCTAAATTAAAACAAGAAGAAGAGAAAAAAGGTTTTAAGAATTTAGAAACAGATATTAAAAATTACATTGGTGATAAGCAACAAGAATGTCTAGATATTAAAATTGATAAAATTAGCGGTTCTGCTTTCGATTATAGTATGTTATTAACAGAGAATTTTAAAGACTTGTTATCGGATTTTTGCATTTCTTGTCAAGATTTTAGATTTATTGACAATATAGAGCACGATGAAGGTCAAGAATTTATAAAAGACAAAGATGGAAGAAGTGTTTTAGTCCAAGCTTTACTTGAATTTAATAATGCCTTATCTCATATTTTTACAAGTGTTTATCACGGAAATGACGATTTAGGGAATATAAACAAAGCAAAAAATCATCTTTATAGAGGAACACTTGACAATTATAAAATGTTCATCAGATTATCTATTGGGTCAGTAAAACAAAAAAATTCAAAATTATTTAAAAAATTTAAGGATATAAGAATGCAAGAATTGTTATATCTTGGAAAAGATATACAAGGAAAAATAATAAATAATGAGCAATTACACAAACAATACAAAGAACTCTACAACGAAATTTTATCATAAAAATTTACAAAAACTTAACTCTCAAACTCCACACTAATTGTATAAGCTGAGTCATTAAAGCTATGGCTCACGCTTTTAATGCTAAATTCATAATTATCCATATTAATATCTTTAATCTTTAGTTTTCCACCCGCTCTTATTTCCCTTCCTATAAGTTCACACCTGCCATTTAGCCCGCCTTTTTGAAGTCCATCTAATTTAGCCTGTGCTTTTTTAAAAGCTTCATTATCACTTTTTGGCTCTGCTATTTGCATTTTATATACATTTTCCCCGCTTCCTACTTTTATGCTTTTTACCTTAGCTTCATTAATATCTTGCCATTCTGCTATTACGGCAGAGTATTCATTTCTAGCACTTTCTGAAATTTCTAATGAAATACATTCTTTTAAAGCTATTTCAAATAAAGGTAAATTTTCATTCTTGTTTGTAATATTTGCAGAGTTTTCTCCTATCTTACCATCTTTTGGGGTAATGATTAAAGTATTTTCTTTTACACAGCAAATAAAACCGTAATCAAAAAGCAATTTATACAAAAACTCTAAATTGTTTTGATTATTTTGCAATATGCTTACTATGTTTTGATCCTCACCGCTTGTTTTAATTTTTAAATTGTTTTCATTTGCGATTTTTTTTGCTATGGTAAAAAGAGTAGTATTTTCAAAGCTTCTTGTCTTTTTCTCTTTTATATTTGCATTTCCTTTTCCGCTAAAATTAATAGCACTTGCTCTAACTTCAGTGATATTTGAAGTATAGTTTTTACTTACTACATTTACACTAAAGCTTCCACATTTAAAAAGCTTTTCAATGCCTAACCAAAGTTCCAAACTATCTCCAAAAAGTGGTTTAGAATAAAGCCCAAAAACACTAAGGCTAATCTCATCGCTTTCAGCTTTTTCTTTATCTTCGTAATTAATACTTATGAGATTTTTAGAAAGTTTTTGTGTGATATCTTTTCCTTTGGCAATAAGTTTAAACTTAGGTTTTTTTACCATAAAGCCTTTTCCTTACTTTCTTTGATTTCAATCTTAGGTAAAATCACTTTATCTCCTGTTTTTAAAAGAGGCTCTAATCTTGGATTAGCTAATAAAACTTGATTAAAATATAAAAGTGTTCCATAATGTTTATAAACTATACTATCAAGCCTTTCGTTATTTGTGGCTATGTAAATTTTACTCATCAAAGTCCCTTTCTAAATCCATACTAAAGCTTTGTGCTACAAAGCCACTTCCATCTACAAATGCACTTCTATTTTCATTTAAAGCTAAAATCACAAACTTACCATAATACTTTCCATTAGCTCCTGTTAAGATATAAGACTTTTGCTCTTTAGCCATATTCTCAAGTTTATCCAGATAAGTATTTCTATCCCCTTTTAAAGGTAAAGTTTTACCTTGAATTTTAATCTTTTCACTTTCTTTAGAACTTGCAAATAAAGCATTGTGATTATTAAGTCTATTTTGACTTTGTATGCTAAAATCCAAGCTTCTTTCTAAATTATCAAAATTTAAAGCTTTAAATTCAAATTCTCCTAAAGCTAAAACCATTTAAACTCCTTTTTAGTTACATAAAGCTAAAATTTCAAAAGATAAGGTTGATACCTAAAATGTAGTAGTAGGATACCCCAAATCACTTGGGCTATGTATTGTGAGTGCAAGTCTCACCGCCTTATCTAATCTTAATATAATTACCTTCATTCTTATTTCTTGCATCTACTTTGCCTAATGTAACTATTGCATTCGTTTTGCCAAACTTCTTTAATTTATAATCAGGTGTAATTACAATTTTATTTATACGACTAGCATCTTTTTTATCTTCAAAGAAATACAATAAAGAATTATTTACATCATCCCAATAAACCTCTTTTGCTTCATCTAAAATCTTAACAATTTGCTTAATTTCATCAGCGTTTAAAGCTTGGTTATAATTTGCCTTTCTTTTAGGACTTGCGTGTAAAAGATTGTTTTTGCTAAGCGTAAAGTATAAATCTTCTAAGTCTTTTTTGTTAAGTTTTTCTAAAAATTCCTTAGTGCCTTTATCCATTTTACCTACTTGTATGAAATTGATAGGATATTTTTGATTATCCTTAACAATCACTTCATCCACCATTTCATCTAGGCTTTTTTGCCAAGTGTAAAACTCTTTTTCATGAGTGAAATTTTTAACTTCTTTTGCTTTTTTAGCCGCATTTGATAACATATTAAGCTTGATAAAGTTTTGAATGACTTCGGCATTTTTTTGTTTATAAAGCTCGTCCAAAAGCTCTTCATTATTAAAGCCATTAAATTCGCTTTTTTCTAAATTGCTTGCAGGGGTTTTTAAATCTTTAACTTCACTTTCACCTACTGCTAAAACATAACATCTACAACCATAATCATGCATAGTTACATCAGGATAATGCGTGTCCCAAAAAGGATCATCTTTAGGTAAAACTATACCATCAAAGGCTCTGTGTTTATCTCTAACTAAAGAATCTTTTTGAGTGCAGTATTTAAAATAAGGTTTAGTGCTTTTCATTTGATTTTCATAAATTGCTTTAGCTTTAGCTTTTCTTGAGTTTTCTTCAAAGATTTTTTTTAATCTTGCACTATTAAAATGAGTTTTTTTAACTTCGCCTGTTTTGGAGTTTATGACTTCCTTTGAGCCCCACCAACCCTTAGCTTTTAATTTTTCCTCAGCAATTTTACTCCAAGTGCTAAATTTATCCCCATTTTTTATAGCATCTACTAAAGTATCTTGCATATCTTTTAGCAAGCTTTCATCCATAAGCTTAGCAATGGTAAAAACTTTTTTGTGGGTTGAATGTGAAAGCTCATCGCAATCAAAGCTAGCTTGTGGTTTTTTAATTTTTAAATATTCAATAGCCTTAGTAGGTTCTGAAAAAAATCCTATTTTTACACTTGACATTTTAATCCTCCAAGTATCCTAAAACACTGGAATTACTTAAGGCAATAAAAAGATGTTTTTCAAACTCGCTTTGTTCTAAGCTTGAAAAATTTTCTTTAAGCTTATTAAGTGCTTCATCAAAATCTTTACAATCTTTTACAATGCTTTCAAATTGCTCTTTAAAAAACTTTGACATACTCTCATCAACTTTTAAATATTCCTTTTGTTCTAAAGCTTTATCGATAAAATCTTCTTCAAAACTTTCTAGTTTTACTTTGTTTTCAAATAGAGTTTTTTTATATTCTTTATTTTCTTTTAGCGTTTTACTTTCTTGTGTTAAAGGTTCTTTTATAAGCTTACCTTCTACATTATAAGTACTCTTAATGTATTCCTCATCAAAATAAAAACCCATGTTAAAAAGTTTTAAATCTCTTTCACAAAGCTCACTTTTTGGCTCTGCTTCACTAAAAAATTGTACAAAAAGTTCATCTTTGAAATTATTGATTTCTTTAAAAAATTTAATGGCACGATTTAGGATAAAAAGTACGATTTGACCATCTTGCTGGGCTAAATCTTTTCTTATTTGATTATGTGACTGTGCAGCTGCTAAAGATCCACTGCTTACTTGTGAAGTTAAATTAGCCCCTAAAACCACGCTTCTTATTTGATTATCAAGATAATCTATTATTTCATTATAATTTGCCTTAGTCTTTGGCTGGATTAAATCAAGCTCTTCTTCTTTGTCAATAACCGCACTATCGCCATTTAGCATTTGATGAATTTCAGAAGCTAGTGCATCAGGATCACTATCTGTTTTTGCAACCGCCCAAGGAGAGCCAAACTTTTCTAAAAACTCCATCCAAAACTTTAAACTTGCATTTTTAAGTTTTATTGGAAAATAAAGTTTAGTTAATAATGCGTCGCCGTTTTTAAATAAAAAATTAGAGCCAAAAAGTCCATAAATTGCTTTTTTATCTTCTATAATTTCCTCGCAGCCATTGCCATTATAAATAAGCTCATCTTCTTTATTAAAACCAAAATTTCTAAAATCTCTTTGTTTTAAAATTGGATAATAAAAACCATCTTTTAACTTGTAATTAACCTCAAAAACATTTAATCCATAAAGATAGGTTTCTAAGATTTGTCCTATTAAATCAGGATAGAAAAGATACTCAAAACTTTCTTTGATTTTTTCATTTTCACAAACGATTTGAAGCTCTTTAGCTAAAATCACACTTCTGCGTGATTGATGAGCTTGTGTAAAGCTTAAATCTTTAAAAATCATTCTTTGATCGTTTTCGCTAATTTTAAGCACATTTAAATAGCTTGAATTTATAAGAGTGTTAATAAGACTATTATTTTTTAATATCACTTCTCTTTTAGATTTAATTTCTTTTTTCTATATTTTTCCTTTAAAAACGCCTTACTCTTGGTACAGAACTAAAATTATGCTTTCTTCTCTTAATGCTGCTTTTTGTGCGTGCTAATAAAAATGCTCCGGCTAAGCTATCAGGTGCATCATCATTTTTACCTTCAGGAAAATCTAAAAGCTGATTTATAAGCATAGTTTGGCTTTTATGTAAAAAGAGTTCTTCATTTTCAAAGGCAATGCTTAAACCTTCGATGCATTCAAACTTGCTAACGCTATTATTTTTGCCACGCAAAGGCAAAAATACTCCACATTCTAAGCTTTTTTCTTGTAACCATTTTTTTAAGAAAAATTGTCCGCCATTGGTTTCAACTTCAATCAAACGACATTTATAGATTTTTTGAAGATTAAAAATGGTTTTTATAATGCTTTGTGCTTTTAAGATTTTTACTATACTTTCTACCACATAAAAGCCCTTTGCACCTTTGCCAATAATGGTAATTGCTGTAAAATCGCTTTTTGCTTTTTCTCCTGCTGGATCAATGTACATGTAATACTGATTAATGGATGGTAAAACATCATAAAAATTAATTATTTCTTGGCTAAAGATTTGATTTTCACTTCTTGGATTATTAAGTTGCTCTTTATTAAAAGCTTTTAGATTTTCAGCTCTTAACTTCATTAAATCTTCCAAACTCTTAGCTTTGTTCCAAAGAACCTTGGCACCTTTATCCATTAAAGCTTTATTTTTTAAATAAAATTGATGAGCTGTATTAAAATCAACATTTCTATAAAGTGTGGCGTATTCATCCCATAAATCAAGTCTTTGTGGAAACTCTTCGATAGAACGAAATACTTTTGGATTCCAAAAACCAAATTTTAATTTTCTAGCTAAAACACTATCATTATGCAAAATGGTTCCAATATAAAGCACATCCAAACTTCCATCAGCACTTCCTAAATTTAAAACCGCTTCATCCACCCAATCTTCTAATTTATCTCTTTGATCTTTGCTTCTAACATTGGTATCATTTTCTAAATCATCTAAAATAACTAAATCAGGTCTTTTAACTCCATATCTAACCCCACGCAGTCTTTTTCCACTACCAAAAGCTTTAATCTTTACACCATTATTGCTAACAAATTCACCCACACGCCAAGTTTTACCTATTCCTACCACTTCAGGAAAATCAAGCTTTAAATGTGGATTATCTTCAAGCTCTGCTTTTATAGCTTCAAGCATTCCTTCCATAAGTTCTACTGCATCTGAAATCTCTACTATAAAGCTTTTATAATTAAAAACTAAACACCACAAAGGAAAGAGTTGCGAAGTATAGGTTGATTTACCATGTGCTCTTGGTGCGGCTATAGCGTGTTTTTCTCCTTTACCTTCTTTTTTAAGTGCGATTTTTTTAAAAACTTCATTTAAATGCAAATGCAAAGCACACTCGCCTTTAATGGTAAAATAATGTGGAAAGTAAGTTTTTGCAAAATAATCAAAATCCACACTTGCTCTTTTAATTCTCTCTTCTTTTAAAGCAGGATTTAAATGGCTCTCATGCAAAAATTGAGTTTTTAATTCATTTTTTAATTCCTCCATCCATTCCAAAAAGTCTTTTCTTTGCATAGCACTTTTTAAATCATTTGGAGTATTCTCGTGTTTTTGCTCGTTTAAGATTAAAAACTCATCAAGCTCTTCTTTGGAAAAAAGCATTAAATATCCATTGCTAAAATTTCTTTTTCTATAACACCGCTTTCCAAAAGTGATACGAGTTTAGTCACGCAATCTTTATCATTTTTTAAATGACTTATGATAATTTCAACCACTTTTTTAGCAACATTTAAACGATAGCTGCTTGGATCTTCAAGACGAGCAACTTTTCTCATTTTTGAAAAGCTATCTCCTATCCTTGCAATGGCTTCAGTTTTTTTCTCGGCATTCATTTTTTCATCAGCATTGATATTTTCAATCGCACAGAACATTTGCTCAGTAAAACTTTCGTATAAAGAAGCACTTTCCTTATCTTTGATTTTTGAAGTTAAAAGATTAGCTTTTTGCTTATCCCAATCGCCATCTTTGGCTTTATAATTTCTAATCGTTTTTTCATTGCGGTTTAAAATTTTTGCAATTTTAAATATATCAAAACCTGTAATATAAAGCTCTTTTGCGAGTTCTTTTGATTCATTATTAGCCATTTATTCTCCTTAAATCCATTCTTTTTCTTTTAATTTTAAACGCTCTAACTTTATTTTGTGGAAAAAAATCATCCTCATCAATTTCAGTTGGAATTTTTTTATTTGCCATTTTTAAAAGCAAATCATTTGCCCATTCTCTAATATCCTCTAAGCCTTCTTTTGGAAAATCATTGCGGCGTTTTAATTCCATAATTGTAAGCTTTACACAGATATCTTTTAAAAGCGAAGTTGGGTTTTTAGGTATCTTTATAAAACTTGCAATATAACTTTGTGCATCGTTAATAGCATCATCAATCACTTCTTTATCACAAACCCCATCTGCATTTAAATCACTAAGCTCTGCTATAGCATGAACACTTAGCTCTTTTATCAAATCTTTTTCATCTATCATAAAAAGATGCGTTTTAGCTTCTGTGATAAGTTCTTCTTCTAAAGTGTCTTGATAATTCATTTTAAAAACCTTTTTTAATGTGGTTAAAATATGGTTAAAATCGTTTAAAATCTTTTTTTAATATCTTTTTAGCTTTAAAGGCAAAAAATGCTTTTAAAGCTAAAATTGTGCGTTTTATTCTAAAACAAGCTTAATAAGCCCATTTGGTCTAGTACAAACTGGCATGGCTCTCATTTCGCCTACAATTTCAATTCCAGCTCCACGAGGTAAAATTTCAGGTTTTGAGACAAACATTAAACTTGGTGCTTTTCCTAAGGCTTCAGTATGATTTGCTCTTGTGTAATAAATGCGATTAGAATTATCCTTTGGAACAACCATGCCTTCGCTGCTTTTTAAAAATTCAACGCTTTTGCCGCTTGTATTTTTGTATTTTGCACTATAGCGGCGGTATTTAGTGCCATACAAAATTAAGGATTTGTCCTTTTCATCACGACTTGCAAGATGATTTTTGTAAAGATCTTCATTTAGTGCAAGGTTAGAAATAGCTGCAAAAAGTTCGTTTCCACAAAGCACTTCATAATCTGCACTTACTCCAAATTCATCAATAATAGCCGTATCGATTGCATCACAAACACTAGCTAAAGTTGTACTTGCGTCTTTTTTAACCTTAACCACATTCTTGCTTGTACTACCAAAATCAAAAAGTACATTTCCTTTACCATCTAAAATCTTGCCAAATAAAGCACCATTTGCCATATATTCAAGTGTGGTGTTAAAGCTTTCTTTCATTTCTTTAACTAAAACCCCAATAGCTCCGCTTAAACTCTTAGCTTGAGCTTCTTGTAAAGCTAAAGATCTTAAAGAGTTGATTTCGCCTGCACTGATTCTTTTTGCTAATGCAAAGCGTGGTAAAGGTATATTTAAAATATAAGCATCTCTAGTTTCTTCTAAAGAATGTTCGCCATTTTCTGAAATGCTATTTAACACGATACCTGCACCTTTTATAATTTCAACTCTTGCGGTGCTTTCTAAACTTGGGATTTTTTCTTTAAAAAAAGTATCACTCACAAAACGAGGCGAAGCTTTGGTTTGATTGATAACTTCAGTTACTTTTGTGCTTGAAAATAATTCTAAAAGTTGCTCTAATTCCATTTTTACTCCTTAATATTAATAATTAAATTTTGCATAAAAGATTTTTTAACTGCACTTGCATGAACGCCTTTTAAATTGATTTCACCTACTATTAAAACCGCATAAACTCCTGTATTAAGAGCGTGATCTTTAAGCATTCCTAGTTTAATATTTTCCTTAGAGCTAATATCTTCATCGGGACATTTTTTAAAGCTTTCTCCAAAATCTTCACTAATTAAAAGCGTTCCAAGAGCTAAACTTTCATTAACTTCAAGATTTACTTTTGCATTGATTGAAAGCAAGTCTTTATTGATAAAGCTTTCAAGACTTTTTGGCATAGCAATTAAGGGATCATTGCTTAAACTTTTTGGCATGACTTTTGGCGGCATTTCTTCTCCTTTTTCATTTGTAGGCTCTTTATCATCTTCATTTTCACTCTCAGCTTCTTCATTAGCTATATTTTCATCTTCCAAAGACAAGGTTTTAGCTAAGTCTTTATTTTCTAAATTCTCAGTTTCTTTTTTAGCTTTAGCCATTTTTAATCTCCTAACATCATTTTTACAACATCAAACTCATTAGTTTTTGCTGTATTTTTATTTGCAAAAAGATTGTTTTTTGGAACTTGGACTTGAGTGTCCTTAATATCTAAAAAGCTTTTAAAGCCTTCTAGATCTTTACAAGCATAAGCTAATGCCCATTCTTTTTGAGAATTAGCAATTTTGCCAGTGTTTAAAGCATTATCAACTAAAGAACTAGCTAAGTTTTTAGCACTTTCTTCATTTTGCTTTTTTAAAGCTTCATTTTGCGAAGCTAGTGAGCTGTTTTCATTTTTTAAAGCTACAATCTGTGATTCTAGCTCTTTGATTTTTTCATCCATTTTCTCTCCTTTGTTTTGATGAATATTGTTTTTATTAGCAATGAGTTCGCCAAGCTCATCAATAAATGGCGTGTTGGTTAATGCGACTGAGTGAAGCTTAGCTCTTACTAACTCTCCACTTTTATTATCTTTTGCGTTAAATTCAAACACAGGGGATAAATAGCGGTATTGCTTATTGGCTATATAATTTTTAGCCTCTTCATTAAACTCAGCCTTAGCCATCAACGCATCATTTTCTAAGTAAAGCTCTTTAATCCAACCTGCAGCTGGTGCTTTGTCGTTTTTTAAAGTTTGGTGTTCATAATCAATAACCAAATCAATCTTTTTTTGATTAAAATTTTCAATCATTGAGTTTAAATCTTTATCATCAACCTTAAATCTACCATTATTATGCCCTTTCCACTCACCCTTAATAGCCACTTTTATAGGCTTATCATTGCTAATTTCAACTAAGTTTTCTTTATTGATAAAAAGCATTTTAAATCCTTAAAAAATCATCTTTTGGCAAAAAACCACTTTGTAGGGTTCTTGCATAAATGCTTAAATAGCCATGATCACTAATTCCTTCATAAACTTTTTTAAGATCTTTTATCTCGATTCTAAAACCATTGCTAAGTTCTGCATTTAAAAGCACCTTATCAACGCTTTCTATGGTGTCAAACAATTTGTGTTTAGCATCAATTCTGCGTTCAGGTGCTTTTGATTTTGTATGGGTTAAAATATAAAGCTTCCAAGTACCCACTTTATTTTCCAAATCTTTATAACTCTCTCCTTCAAAATCAAGCAAAAGTGAAGCATCTAAATTATTAATGCACCTTGCTATATTTTGAGTATCTTCAAACTCGCCTAAATACATTTTTGCTTTAAAATCTTTTAATAGTTCTAAAAGCTCGTTTTCAAAATCTTTAAGCATTTTTCATCCTTCAAAAATTAGCCGCAATTTTAAAATGAGTTCTTTCTTTATTCAAGCAAATTATTTTTTCAAAGAGTTTTAGCACAAAATTTTTCTAGTTTTTAATTTAGCTTTTTAACTAAACTTACGACATTTTAAAGGAGTGAAAAAATGAAAAATAACCCTTATTTTAAAGAAGGCGAATTTAAATGCAAATGTGGCAAGTGTGAATTACCTCAAAATGTACCAAGCAATGAGCTTATAGACATTCTTTGTGAAATCAGAGAACATTATAATGCTCCTATTATTATAAATAGTGGATATAGATGTGCTTCTCATAATGCAGAGATTGGCGGAGCTGCTAAAAGCCAACATACTTTAGGAAGTGCGGCTGATTTTGTGGTTAAAGGGGTTAAGACAGAAGATGTGCATCAATATGTTTTGCAAAGATACGGCGAAAGGGGTCTAGGAATTGCTATAAAGCATAATTTTAATGATCCTTATGCAGGTTTTGTGCATTTGGACACAAGAGGCAAAAAAGCAAGATGGACTTATCCTTGAAAAATCACGTGAAATAAGGACTTGGTTGGGGTAGGCCTTTAGGTGAGTGGTTTTGGATTTTTTGGGCAACGCGTAGCGTTGGGACGGGAAGCCTTTAGTATTTGGTTCTTTAGGACTTGGTTTGCCGTTAAAAGAACATCAAAAAGGAAAATATATGTTTAGTTTTATTTTGTCAAGGTTTTTAAGCCCTTCAAAAATAGCTTTTTTTGCTTTAGCCATTCTTTGTGGTTTTTTGCATTTTAAAAACAATGTCCTAAGTTTAGAAAATGAAAATCTAAAGCTTAAAGCCTTGCATTTTAATAATGAAATTAATATTTTTAAAGACAAATTAGCCAAGCAAAATGAAGCTATTGATAAATTAAAGCTTGATTTAAAACCTAAAGAGACTTTAAAAGAAGTTTTAAAAGTGGATAAAGTTTTTATCAAAGATAAAAGCTGCCAGAGCGAACTTAAAGCTTATAAAGAATTATTTAATATTTTAGGAGCAAAAAAATGAATGATAAAATGAGAATTTTCCTACTAATTATACCTTTTGTTTTTACAGCTTGTGCTTCTAAAGATGTTTTAATCAAAACAGAATTTAAAGAGCTTAAAGTTCCTATTAAGTGCCCTTTAAAACTTCCTTTAAAGCCTTTTGATTATGGAAATTTAGAGAGTGCTAAAGAGATTAGTAAATATTATTTAGAAGTTGAAAATATAGCCAAGCTTTGCACAGGAGAGAAAGATGAAAGAAAATAATAAATTGATGAGCCAAAAAAGAATTTTAAAAGATTGCTTCATAGCTCTTTTATTTTCAAGTTTTGCTTTAATTTTGTTTTATGCATTTGAAATTTTTACAAGGAACTAGCAATGAAATTAGAAGATATATTTGTATATATGGTTTTAATGATAGTAAGCTTTATAGCTGGTCTTGTAGGAATTGTAACTAAAAATAAGCTTAGTAAAGCTCTTAATTTAAAAGGTAAATTTGCACTCTTTTTAAAAGGCATGCTAGGTTCTATGTTTGTAGCATACTTAGTTTTTGAAATAGTAAATTATCTTAATTTTGGGATAAAACTTAGCGTTGCAGTGGGTGGCTTTGCAGCCTATATGGGAACAGATGCATTACTTAAAATCGAGCAGCTTGTAGAAAAGCTTATAAATAAAAAAATGGAAAAACTATAATGAACGAACTTGGCATCATTTGCGACATTAAAGACAACAAAGCTAAGGTTGCTATTGGAGAAATGGTAACTGATTTTTTAAGTGTTTTTCAAACATTCTCTAATTCTTATGCAGTAAGCTTTTCGCCTTTAAGAATAGGAGAGCAAGTTTTAGTAATGCCTGTGCGTGGGGACTTAAATAGTGGAGTCATTTTGCGTGGGCTTTACCAAGAAAAACACAAAGCCAAAAACACAGACACAAACACTTTTAATATAGACTTTGAAGATGGAACGCATTTAGAGTACAACTCTAAGACAAGCACTTTAAAGCTTGATGTAACTAAAAATATAAACATTACTTGCATTAATGCAAATATTAAAGCAGATAAAGTTTTGGTTGATAGCCCTAGTATTGATTTAGGACTTGGAGGCAAAGGGGTTGTTACAACTGAATGCATTTGTGCTTTTACAGGAAGCCCGCATCCACATGGCTCAAGCAATACAAGGAGTAAAATCTAATGGCAATTTCACAAGACTCTTTGATTTTGAAAATGGAAAAACATTTACAAAGCCAAGGCTATACAAAAGTAGAAGATGAAGATAATGGCAGAGGATATAGAAGATATTCTATGCCATTTTTAAGAGCTTTAGCTGGAGCTGTTGTAGAAGAAATCAAAGAAAACGCCAAAGCAATTGACACAGCAGATGGTGGCAAGTGGAGTATAGAATGAATTACATGGTAAACATTGAAGAAAGCATTAAAGACATTTTAATCACTCCCTTGGGCTCAAGGGTAATGAGACCAGAGTATGGTTCTTTACTTTATACATTAATTGATAGAAAAATTGATGATGATTTTAAAATCAAACTTACTAGATACACAGCAGAGGCTATTTCAAAGTGGGAAAAAAGAGTAAAACTTAAAGGTGTTAGGCTTAATGAGTGTAAAGATAATAAATTAAGTATTACTTTACTTTTTGAAAACCATCAGGATTTAACAATGGAGTTTGGAAAATGAGTGAGCTTTTAAGTGCAAATGATAGCTATTTTAAACAAAGTTTTTTAAAGCATATTCCTTATCCAAAAATCATAGAAGAGCTTGATTTTGAAAAGATTTTAAAAGATCTTGAAGAGCTTTTTAAAAGCTTTTTAAATGAAAATGTAGAGCTTTTAGAATCGGATCCATTTAAGGCTATTTTAGAAGCTCTTGCTTATAGGGAAATGATAATTAGAGCAAGAATTAATGAGAGTATAAAAGCAACTTATCTTCATTATGCCAGCGGAAGTGACTTAGATAATGTAGTAGCTAATGGGTATTTAATCGAAAGGCTTAAAGGGGTTAAACCTAGTGCTAAAGTAGAGTTTGAGTTAAATGCCATTCTAACTTATGATGTAATCATCCCAAAAGGTGCGATTTTTTCAAATGAAAAAGCAGATATTGCCACCTTAAAAGAAGAAGTGATAATCAAAAAAGGACAAAGCAAAGCCGGGGGTGTTTTAGAGCTTGATGAGTTTATACAAAGTAAAGAGAGCAAAACTGAATTCTTACAAACCCCACTACCTTTTGTAGCCAAAATAAAACAACTTGAATATTTTAGCGGCGGAGCTAGCGAAGAAAGTGATGAGAGTTTAAGAGAAAGAGCTGTGATGAGTGTGCATAGATTTTCAACTGCAGGAAGTGAAAAAGGCTATATCTATCACGCTTTAAGTGCAAGTGCAAAGGTAGCTTCAATTAAAGCTTTAAATAATGGAGCAGGAAAAGTTAGAGTTATCATTAAAAGTGAAGATGAATTAAGTGTTGATGTGGTTAAAGAGTATTTAAATGCAGATGAGCGAAGACCTTTAACCGATGAAGTAAGCGTTGAGTTAGCTAAAAAAAGAGAATTTATCGTAGATGCTAAACTTTTGCTTTTAGAGCTTTCTAGAGCGAATGAAATAAGCGAGAAGATTAATGCTTTGCAAAAAGACTTTGATTTAAGCGTGGATTTAGCACTAGGCTTTATTTATAAATGCCTTCATCAGGACGGAGTTTATAAAAGTGAAATTTTAAGTATTAAAGAAAAAATTATAAATGAAGAAAAGCAGGAGCTAAAAGACTTGCCTTTAGAAAATATTTTAATAAATGATGATGAGTTTGCAACTCTTAGCTTTTTACTTAGCTATGAAAAGGCAGTGCTATGAATACCCTAATATTAAACCACCATCCAAAACAAAGCAAAGCCATTGACTTAAGTGCAAAGGCAAGATTCGAAGAATTAAATTTAGCCAGTATTACCAATCTTGCACAGCATTGTGATGAAAGATTGTTACCAGTATTAGCCAATGCTTATGATGTAAGCATAGATGGCTTAAACGAAAAAGAAGCTAGAAAGCTTATATCTAAAGCCTTACTTTTAGATAGGTATAATGGCACTGCTTGGGCGATTAAAGAGGCTTTGTGTGCAGTGTTTCCTACCGCGGTGGTTAAAGAGTGGTTTGAGTATAGCGGAAAGCCTTATTTTTTTAAAGTTAAAGTAAGTACGACTAATGTTAGCTTTGATGAAAGAACGCTTAATACTTTAGAAAGATTAATTAAAGATTTTAAAAATGTTAGAAGCGTTTTAGAGGCTATTGAAATAGAAATTGAAAGTAAAAATGATAGCTTTAATGCTAGTGTAGAGATTAGCGGAGAAGCCATAGAGATTTTACCTTTTCAAACCACTTTTTTAGAAAATGAAATTAAAAGCACTAAAAATGCAAACGCAATCTTCATGTGTGAGATTTCAAAAACTAATATTGATTTTAAAGGAGTGTATTAATGGCAAAAAGCGAATACTATACCATATTGACTAAAATTGGTATTGCTAAATTTATTGCGGCTCGTGCTAGTGGAAATGGCGTTAATTTAAAAAGCTTTAAATTAAGCTCTAAGGTTATTTTACCAAATGAAGAAATGCAAAACTTAGAAGAAATTGTTTATGAAGCTAACATTAGTAGCAAAAGTGTGGATGAAAGCAATCCAAACTATGTGAATCTAATGTGCCATGTGCCAAGTGATGTGGGCGGATTTGAAGTTAATGCAGTAGGCATTTATGATGAAGTAGGAGATTTACTTGCAGTAGGAAATTTACCACGCACTTACAAGCCTATCCTAAAAGAAGGCAGTGCTAAAGAGCTTATGATTAAAATCGTTATGGAGCTTTCTAATGCAGAAGAGGTTATCTTAAAACTTGATCCTAGCGTAATCATGGCAAGTAGGGATTATGTGGATGCTATAAAGCTTGAACTTGAACTTAAGATTAATGCTTTAGTGAATAGCAAAGAAGATAAAGGTGTAGCAGCTTCTTTAGATGAAATTTTAAAAACAGAATTGATAAATCTTATAAACAAAAAAGAAAATGCAGGTGTCGCAAAGCAATTAGTAGATGCTCTAAGAACTGAACTTACGAGTAAAATTAATTCTTCAACACCTAAGCTAACTATAGAAACTGAAACAAGAGGTGACGGCAGAAATAGCCGATATCAACGTTATGCCAAGTTTTTTTTAAATGGAGTTTTTCAAGATGAATTTGTATATGCATCTGGTACTTCAATGGGAAATAATTTTTAAGGAATAAATTATGTTTTATATTTTAAACGAAAATGATAAAAAATATTTAAATGATACTTTGGAAAAAGTCAATAAAAAAATACAAGATTTACAAGGTAAAAACGAACAAGAAAACTTAAACAAGGCAAAACACTTAAATGAGTGCAAAAACTCGCTTGAGGCTTGTTTGAATAAAAGTGATGATAAATATGATTTTTTTATCTATGAAATTTATACATTTGTTTGGGGAGAAAAACAAGCGATTTTGCTACCAGAAGATGAGTTAAAGCAGACTAACTCTAAAATGGATAAAACGCAAATTAATATTCCTACTCTTAAAAAACTAGCTCAAAGTGTCATTAAAGAAGAAGTTGAAAATCGTATCAACAATAGTCTAAAAATGCAAGAAAGATTGCAAGAATTTAATGAAAACGGAATTCCTAGAAAAATTACAATCAGACAGGCCAAACTTGCACTTTTGGAAGCGGGTCTTTTAGATGATATAGAAACCATGATGCAAAGTGCTCCAAAAGCTATTCAAATAAATTGGGAATATGCGACTGAGTTTGAAAGAGAAAATGAGCTTATTTTATTTTTTCAACAACAAGCAAAACTAAGTGATGAATTTGTAAATGAGCTTTTCAAAAAAGCAAAGGGGTTTTAAAATGAAAGCTCTATCTTTAACTTTTGTGCCAAACGCTTATTGTAATTTCGGATGTACTTATTGTTATCTTGGGAAGCTTACAAATAAGCATTCTAAAACTAGCAATATGGCAGAACAATTTAATAAAATAGTTGCTAAACTAAAAAGTGAAAATGTAATAGTCACTGAAGTATTTTTACACGGTTCAGAGCTTACAGCAAGTCCTTATGAGAATGTTAAAAAGCTCTTAGAAGCTATTAGTGCTTATGAGCAAGAAAATAAAGACTATATCAAGCTTCTAAATAAGCACAAAACCATTCGTTATTATACTCATCTAAAAACCAATCTTTATAATTTAGATAAATTTTATGATTTATTTGTAAAACATAAAGTAGGCATTAGCGGGAGTGTTGATTTACCTTTAAGACTTCATCAAAAAACAGAGTTTTAAAAAATGGCAAAAGCACCTTAGAAAAAACTTTAGAAATGATTAAACTTTTGGTGAAATATCCACATTTTAAACAATTTTCAGCCACGATGACAAGCGAGTGTTTAAATGTAAATGAGTTTTTAGAAGATATTTTTAAAATTGAAAGCTTGGGTTATGATATGGCAAATGATTTTTACATAATGTTTGCTTACCAAAGTTCTAATGCACAAGGTATTTTTAAAATGGCTGAAGATAAAGCAATGCTTAATTTTTATAATGAGTTAAGAAAAAGATTAAAAAATACCAAATATGCCTTTGCTTTAGAACACATTTGGTTTAGAGAATTTTTAGGAGATTATTGTGTAAGTTGTGTTAATTGTGCCGATGGACAAAGAATGCTTATTCAAAAAAACGGAGATACTTATATATGTCATCGCTCTCAAGCTTTAAAAGAATTGAAAGCTGGAAATATCTTTCATCAAAGCTATGAAAGTTTAAAAGCAAATAATATCATCAATATAAGCTTAATGGAGAACAATTTAGAACTTCACAAGGATTGTTTAGAATGTGAGTATTTTCATTATTGTAAAGCAAGTTGTACCATTGAAAGAAATGATACTAAGCTAGGAAAAGCTTACACTTGTGCCTTGCAAAAAGCAATTTATAAAAATAATCCTAGTTTTTATAAGCCTAATAAGCTTTTAGCTAATAAATACCTTGATACCTTTTTAATACAAAATCAAATAAATAAACACAAAGATAAAAGACTTCCAAAAGCAACCTTTGAACTTAAACAAAGAGAAAAATCTTTAGAGAATATCATTGCAAGAGATAAACTTTTGCAAAAACTTTATGATAAGAGTAATTTTTTCATTAGCATTAATAATAACATTAAAGAACTAGATCTTGATAAAGATGATATACACTGCTTACATTATTTAAGTTCTAAAGATGAAATAAAGCTTCTTATTAAAAAAGATGCTTTTTATATTAATTCTAAAGAAGTAATTGACAATTTTGTTTGGATGGCTTTAATCGGTGGAGAAATTCAAACTTATGGAGAAGAGCAAAGAACAAAAATCCCACATATAAACACAGAATATCTTTATTGGAATAAACTTATTGATGAGGCAAAAGTTTTAGAAGGCTATTTTGTCTATGATATTTCTTATTTCTTAAAAGCTAATCAAAAAAGCTTTAAAAAAGATTATAAGAATTTTATCTTTTTTACCACAAGAGCTATGCGTGAATATCACTATGAAAAGCAAGCAAAAAACGCCTTTTATCATATACAGGCAATCAATTTGCCCTTTTTGAGACTTGAATTTATTTGGGAGAGTGAAAATGACTAAAACAGAATTAAAAAGGGTTTGTGTAAAGCCCTTTGACAAAGATAGATTTGAAGTGATTAGCGATTATGCTTTTTCTTTGCCAAATTATAAAGGCATTGTTCCAAAAGGCTTTAAAACAGATGGGGCAAGCATCCCGCGCCTTTTTTGGTCTTTATTTCCACCTTTTAAAAGCGAGTATTTTAGTGCTTGTGTGGTGCATGATTTTTTGTGTGAAAAAGCAAAATCAAGAGTTGATTATAAAATAGCTGATCTTGTTTTAAAAGAAGCTATGACTTTGCTTGGATGTTCTAAGTTTAAAATCTTTGTATTTTACCACTCATGCAATATTTATCACGCTTTAAAATGTGCATTTAAATCAATAAAAAAGGAGTTAAAATGAAAGATTATGGAATTTCTTATGTTCCTGATAACAATCAAGGCTTAGTAGAGCCAAATGATCCTATCACTAGCGAAAAGATGGATGAAAAAAGAGTGAATGAGCTAATTGATAAAAAACTCGAAGGGGTTAAAGGTATCAAGGGTGATAAAGGAGACAAGGGTGATAAAGGCGAAGATGCAAACTCTAATTTAAAAGAATTGCAAATCATTGATGGTAAAAAATTAAGGGTTGAGTTTAGTGCCAAACAAACAAGCTCAGCTTATCCTTTAAAAACCTTAACCCTTTCAAGGCTTGGCATAAAGTTAACAGGAGATGATGAGTTTTTAAAAATTAATAGTTTGGAGTTTATCGACGATTCTAATAATAACCTTTTATTAACTACTGCGGAAAATGAAACTTTAAATAAAGCATCAAATGAACACGCTAGCACCTTACCAGCTGAATTTAGTTTAGAAAGCTTTCAAGCAGAAGGTTCATACGCAAAGGTAAAAATCACTTCAAATGGAGCTTATGAATTTGGCAATCGTTACGCTCCTTATTACGCTTTTAGAGAATACGATGAAACGGCTATAAGTGTATTTTTAGCAAATGATGGTTTAAAAGATCCTTTCTATACCATAGAATGTGAACTCTCCAAACCTATAAAAGAGTTTAAATTCACTCCTTGGGGTTATGGAGCGGGTGGAAACTTCTTTAGTGAAAATCTAAATGTTAAAATCTATATAGATGATGTTCTTTTTAAAGAGTTTAATTCTTTAAATCCAAATAGCAAAGAGATTGATACAGATTTTACCATTAATTTTAATGTACAAGGAGACAAGCTTATTTATGATGAGTTTAAAGATGAGATTGATGAGAGATTTAGAATTGTAGAAAATAAGCTTAAAGACTTAGGAGCTACATTTACAAAAGCAAGTGCTTTAAGTGAATTAAATGTGGCTGCAAAAAATAAAACAAAAAAAGGAGTTAAATAATGGCAGCAAATTATGGAGTTAATTTTAATATTAGCAATGGGGCAGCTAGTCCTATTAAAGTGCAAAGTGATACACCAATAGGAATTGTTGCAGCTATAAAAGGTGCAAGTAAAGAAATAATTTATACAAAGGCTGGATATGAAAGTGTAGAGGCTATGCCAATTTTTGCTTTTTCAAATGTAGGTAAGGCAAAGGAATTTGTAAGTGATTTGATTAAAGAGCATAATTTGCAAGATTATCGCTTGCTTGACAGCTTAGAGTGTATCAATTTACAAAATGTAAGCAATGCAATAATCGTTAGTTTTTTTGAAGAAAGCGAAGAGAGTGAAAACACTTTAACTAGTATTGTTAATGCCATAGAAGCCTTTAAAAAAGCAAAGCATAAAACAGGTTTTAGTCCTGATTTAATCATTGCTCCTTATTACTCACATGAAGCAGGAGTAAAGGCTAAGCTTGAAAGTGTGGCAAGTTCTATGAATATCACAGCTATAACAGATCTTTGTGCTTCAAATGTTGGAGAAGCGATTAATACAATGGAGGCTTTTAGCTCTAAAAGATTAATTGCCGCTTGGCCTAGGGTTCAAATCTTAAATACAAGAGGATCTTATGCTTATGTTCCACAAAGCCCAATCGTAGCAGCAATGATAGCTCATACTGATGGGGATAAAGAATATGGCTTTAGCGATTCTTATTCAAATAGAGTGATGAATGGAGTGACTGGAACAGAGCATTTTATAGAATTTATCAATGGCTCAGATTGCGATGCAGAAAGATTAAGGAATGCTCACATCTCAACTTGTATTTTAGCTGAAGGTTATCGTTCTTGGGGCGGGGAAACCTCTCATGAAGATACGATTTGGCAAGATTTAGCAAGAGTAAGAACCTTTGATCGTATAGCCATAGCAGGACAAAAAGCAGCCTTTAAAGCAATCGATAAAAAAGCAAGTGAATTATATTTTATAAAAATCAGTATTGAGGAACTTTTAAGAGATTTAAAAGGAGCTAAGGTATTGATTGGTTATGAAGTTTCTTGGGATGAAGAAAGAAACACAGATGCTAATGTGAGTGCTGGAAAATTTTATCTTAATGTAAAAATGATGAATAATCCAATTGTAAAACAAATCACCTTAGAGTTTATCTACTCTGATGAATGGGCAAGTGATTTAATTAAAACTATTAGTGCAGATAGCTAAAAAAATTAAAAGGAGACAATAAAAATGAAAAGGATAATTGGCGAAGTTATTCAAGAAGGTAATATTTATATAGATGGGCAAGGTTATCTTGGAGTGGTTAGAAATTTAAAGCTTCCTGATATAGAACAAGAAATGATTGAAACTAAAGGAGTCTTGGGGGCAAATTATAGTAGCGGTGTTTTAAAACCTTTAGAAATTAGCTTTAAATTAGCCGTTGTTGATCCGGTACTTTACGCAGCTTTCTTTCATACTACTTTTAGTGAAATTAAAGCTCCTTTATTACTTAGAGAAAGTGTTCATAAAGGCGGTAAAAACTATGGTATTAGTGCTGAGTTTTTAGGAGAGTTTATAAGCATAAGCGAAAGCGATCACGAAAGCGGTAAAGAAGTGGAAGCTGAAATTAAAATAGCGGTTCATTTTTATATGCAAAGAAGAAATAACATTCCTATCATTATCTACGATCATAAAAATACTATTTTAATGATAAATGGGGTGGATATGATGAGTGATGTTAGAAGTAATTTAACTCTTTAAACACTGATTAATCAGTGTTTAAAAGTAAAAAGTTGCCTTAGGGCTTTGTAAAACAAACAAATAATAAGCTTTAATTTTGCTTCTTAAAAAAGGAAATAAAAATGAAAGAAAAAATAATCAAACTTGAAAATGGCGAAGAATTAAAAATGAGAGAACCAAATGTGCGCGTATTTAAAAATGCCACCAATAAAAGTGAAAAAGAAATAGAACAAACTATTTATATGATAGCTACGCTTACTAATAAGCAAGAAAGTGAAATTGAAGACTTAAGTCTCAAAGATTTTAGAGCCTTGCAAGACGCTTTAAAAGATTTTTTGGTAGAAGCAGGAGTTATAGCTTAGAAGCTGTAGCTCTCATAAGTCATACTTTACATTGGGGACTTAATGAAGTTTTAGACTTAAGCTTAAATGAATTTGAAGAAGCTTTGGCAATTTCAAAAGAGTTTTTAAAGGCTAAGAGTTTTTGATTGTTTTATTTTTAAAAGAATAAATTTTTAAAATAGTTAAAAGAATAAAATCTAAACTTATTACAATTAGCCAAGTGGGTAAAATAAGCAATAGAGCAATAGGTGGCATAATCATCATTAAAATAGCAGTTATGACAATGCTTATAAAATAAGAAAAAATAAAAATAGCTATTGTATTAAAAAAACCATCACTTGCACTTTGATAGCTTATAAGAAAAGCAGGTATAAGTGTTGTTAGCAATAAAGCAATGTGCGAAATTGCATCATCGTTAATAAATTTTAAAACTTTCATAGCAAAGATTTTAAAATACAATCACTTAAAAAGGGCTGAATATGGAAAACGCTGGAAGTATTGGAATTGGTGTTATTTTAGGACTGGCTATTAAAAATACAAGTGCTGTTGGCAAGGTGATTAAAGATTTTAGCAATTTAGAAAAAATAGCAGCAAAAACTAAGCTTGGTATTAGTGGGTTACAAAAAGAGTTAAATACTCTTAAGCTCAATGCCAATTTAAGAGCAGAATTAAAAGCTCAAAGAAAAGGTTTGCAAGATGAGTTTTTAAGTTTAGGCAATGTTATTCGAGGCGGAATTATTGGTAAAGGCTTAGGAGAAGCTATTGGCTTTGAATCTGCTATGGCAGATGTTAGAAAAGTTGTGAATTTTGATGAGGGCGATAACATCAAAAAAATGAGTGATGATATACTTAAAATGTCTCAAACTTTACCAGTTAGTGCTAAAGAATTAGCAGCCATTGCTACTGCTGGGGGACAGATTGGGCTTGGTTCAAAAGATGTAAGAGAATTTACAAACCTTGTAACCAAAATGAAGGTAGCATTTGATATGAGTGCTGAAGATGTAGGAGATAGTGTTGCAAAAATTAAAAATATTTTAGGTATTTCTTTAAAAGAAATGCAAGATCTAGGAGATAGCATTAATAATCTTTCAGATAATAGTGCATCTAAAGCTAGAGAAATTATTGATGTAATGAAACGAACCGCAGCTGCTGGAAAACAAATAGGATTTACTAAAGAACAAATTGCGGCTTTAAGCTCTTCTTTTATATCTTTAGGTAAGGGTCCTGAAGTAGCAGGAACAGCTATTAATAGTTTATATCGTGTTTTAGCTACGGCTGACAATATAGGAGCAAAAGCAGAAAATGCTTTTTCAAAACTTGGTATAAGTGGAGCATTTTTAAAACAAGCTAGTTTTAACGATCCTCAAAAAGGTTTAGATATGTTTTTAGAAAGGATAGCAAAGCTAGATCAAAAAGAACAAATGGGAATATTAGTTGATATTTTTGGTCGTGAATTTGCAGATGATATGGCAACACTTGTTGGAGGACTTGATACTTACAAAGAAGCTTTAAAAAATGCTAGTGATGAAGCAAAAGAAGGTTCTTTACAGAGAGAATTTGATACAAGAGCAGCAACCACTGAAAATTCTATTACACTAATGAAAAATGCTTTTAATGCTTTAGCTGTTAATTTAGGTTCGGTTTTTTTACCTGCTATATCAAAACTAAGTGCAGCGATTTCTTATCTTGTCAATGGCATCACCCATATCACAGGACTTATCCCTGGTCTTAATGGGGTTATAGGAGGACTTATAGCTACTTTTTTACTTGCAAAACCTGCGGTTTTAGCTTATGCTATTGCTAAAAACTATCTTAAAGATTGCACCATTTTACTTAAAGGTGCTTTGATTAAGACAAGAATACATCTTTTAGCCTTTCGTAATTCTTGCATACTCTCTAACATCATCCTAAAAGCAAAAACCATCACGACTAATATTTATACGGCTTCTCTTAAAGTTTTATCCTTTGTTTTAGGAGGGCTTGGTAAAGTTTTTAAGGCTGTGGCTGTTGGCATTAGGGTTTTAGGTGTAGCTATGATGACTAATCCCATTAGTCTTATTTTGGGTGGTATTGCCATCGTAGCTGGGCTTGTTATTGCTAATTGGGATAAGGTTAAATCTTGGTTCATGTCTTTTATAAAATGGCTTAGACCTGTTTGGGAGCCTATATATAATGTCATTAAAGCTGTATTTGATAAATGTGCCCTTGTATTTACAAGTTTTAAAGATATTATTATGAGTGTTGCGTCCCCTTTAGCTGAGTTTTTAAACTCTATTTGGCAAGGCATTGGGGATTTCTTTTATAGTATTTTTGGTTCTTTGTTTGAATGGTTTGCTTCTAAGCTTTCTTGGGTAGGAGATATGATTTCATCTATAAGTGGTTTTATAAAAGATGCTCTTGATTTTGTAGGGTTTGGAGATGATGAAGAAGTTAAGATAAGCCAAAGCGAACAAAACAAAGAAAAAATAATTGCTACAAATACTTATAAAGATGAATTAGCTGGGGCAAAAAATATAAGTCATACTCCAAGCTTTAATAATGGAAATATTAATGTAAGTGTTAATGGTACTTTTAACATAGCGACCAAAGATGGCAATTTTAATATGCAAGAATTTGCAAATGCTATACAAAAAAGCGTATTTGATGCTTTAAGAAAGCAAGAACAAAACAAAATTAATACTACAATTTATGGTTAAAAATATGAGTGAATACATAGAAGTAAAAAGACTTAAAAACTTTTTTAAAGCTTGTGATAAATTAATAAGCATGGATAAGCACGGCGAAAGTATTATGGCAGGTGCTGGCGAGAGTATAAGAAATAGCATTTTGGATTCTTTTAAAAATGAACGCAGTGTTTTTGATGGAAAATGGAAAAGTTTAAAACCAGCTACAATAAAGCAAAAGACAAATGAAAGAAAGAATAAAGGAATTTTAAAAAGAGATGGGGAGTTAAGTAAAGCTTTAAATTGGCAAAGTAAAGTTACTAAAAATAGCGTAGAAGTCTTTAAC
>CM000855.1:581123-584684 GCA_000163995.1 Campylobacter jejuni subsp. jejuni 414
CAAGCTAAGAGAGTAAAAATACTCTCTTTAATATTTAATTTTGTAAAAATATGATAAAGTACCTTTAAAATTAAAAATAATTTAAGGATTTATTATAGAAAACAATTATACCAATTCTGATATTATTGCTATTGCAAGTTCTTATCTAACTTATGGAAGTTTAATTGTTGCTATTGCTACTTTCTTAACAGCTGCTATTGCCATAGGGCTTACTATATATTATAACCGTGATAAACAAAGATTAATAAAAGAAACAACTGATGTATTTTTGAATAAAATTATAGAAGATGAGAAATTACGCAATGATTTTATAAATAAAATTCTAAAAAATAGTGAATTTATGGAAGAATTTGAAAGAATGGTCGATTTACATATAAATGATAAAATATCTATGTTGACAGATATTGATCAAGAAAAATCACAAATAGGAGGTTTGGAATGACTTATAAAGAAATAAAAGATAAAACCCCTTATGAAATTTTAGATTTATTGGAAATGAAAGAACCACCATTCAATCCGTTTGAAATTGCTCAAAAATTAGGTATAAATGTAGTTAAAGATCTTGATCTTGATAAAATTGACACTGAAGGTCAAATTAGTGTAGATGAAAAAGGTGAACCTATTATTTGGATAAATCCGCTTAAAAATGAAAATAGACAGCGTTTTACATTGGCACATGAATTAGGGCATTTAGCTAATGATATTTTACCTAGCATAGAAAATCCTATTATTGATAGTTATGAAACCCTTTATAGAAGCAATACATATGGTGGAATAGAAACTAGAGCCAATCAATTTGCGGCAAGACTACTTATGCCTCTTCGACAAATAGAAGATTTTATAGCAGAATGCAGAAAAACAACACCTGATTTAAAGGCGGCGGAAGCAATATTACTTATTGCTTCAAAATTCGAAGTTTCAAAGCAAGCTGTTTTTCACAGACTTAAAAATGTAGGTCTGATAAAACAAGATTATATATATCCTTTTTAGAGCAAAGAGGCTAAAAATTCTAAAGCTTCTTTGCTAAAATCTTTATTGCTTTCTTCTAGATGCTCTTTGTCTAAAATAGCTCCGTATTTTAATAAAAGTAAAATCGCTCCAAAATTATTGTGAGTTACTGCATAAAACATAGGCTCTTCGCCCATACATTCTTTAGTAGCACTCATGCCGTTTTTAAGATATTTAAAAACAAGCTCGTTGTTTTGATTACAGATTGCATTTATAAATCTTTTGCTAACACCTTGTCTTATGTCTGCTGATATTCTATCCATCTTTATATCCTTTTGTTTTGATAAGACAACATTAGCTTCGTTTGTCTTATTGTGTGCTATCATATCTTGGAAAGTTCTCCAATTACAACACCAATTAACAAAAAATCTCCATTTTTATAAAAGATATCTTCATATAAAGGATTTAAAGAGTGTAAAATCACTCCATCATCTTGCTTTAAAACTTGTTTTATAAAGAGTCCATCTCTAGTATTAATCACACAAATGCTTTTATCTTTAAAAGTTTTATTTCTATCTACTATACAAATTGAACCATCTTTTATAAGTGGTTCCATACTCTCTCCATAACAAGTAATAAACTCACAATTTTTACTTCCAAAAAAGCTTAATAGTTTTTCATCTATGATAAGTTTAGAATAATCTATTAAATCATTAATCCCACCTCCGCCCAAACTTGCATTTGTTTTATAAAATTTTAAAATCTTATATTTATTTTCACTTTCTAATTGTTCTTTAGGAGAGCTTCCATAAAAGAAATAATTTATACTTATATTTCTTTCTTGTAAGAAGTTTAGTATTTGTGGATAAGGAATGGGGTTTCTAAATTTCATAGAATTAAAAGTATCAGGATTGATTCCTAATTCTTTGGCTATATCTTTAGTCTTTAATTCACGCTTACCTTCACTAGCAAGTATATCTTTTAATTTTTCGATCACTTCTTGCATTTGCATTTTAATTCCTTTGATTTTAATTTCAAAGAATTTAAACATAAAATTGCAAAAAGCAAGGAAAAGATTTTGATTTGAAAGGTTTTAAAAATATTGTATAATTTTTAAAAAGGATTTTTATGAGCAGTAGTGATATTTTCTTTTTTGGTGCAGGTTTTTCGAAATCTTTAAATGATTCTTATCCAACCCTTGCCGAGCTATCAGAATATTTTTTAAATAATAAATTTATAAAAAAACATGAAGAAATTTATAAAGATAATTTAGAACAACTTTTAACTTATCTTATAACACCTTTGCCTTTTAAAACAAGAGAAGATATTTTAAGAGATGAAGCTTCTTATCTTGAAAAAATAGATAAGATAAGTGATTATTTTATGAAATTACGAGAAGATATAGCAATTAATCAAAACAATAAGGATGTTTTAACATTATCTAAATATATTAATAAGAATAAATGTACCTGTATAACATTAAATTATGATTTATTACTTGAAGAAATGCTATTTTTAACAAAAAAATATGAATCATATAATGTTTATTATAAAATACCAATAAAGAGTATTAATGGAAGAATGCAAACAGAAAGCAGGGGTTTTAATTTTTACCAAAGTAATTTCAATAATGAAATAAATAGTTCTACTGAGATCATAAAACTTCATGGTTCTATAAATTGGTATTGTGATCAAATATATAAAAATAGTCAAATATATTCTTATTCTGCAGTAAAAATCAATAAAAATTCTAAATTATATAGCATAACACCGTATAAAGAAGAATTATTTATTGATTTAAAACCACTTATTATTCCCCCTATACTCGATAAAACAAATAACTATAATCATATTTTATTGCAATCTTTATGGAGAAAAGCTTTTAAAGCTATACGAAGTGCTAAAAATATCTATATTTATGGATTTTCATTCCCTATGACCGATTTGTCTGTCGTCTATCTTTTTCAAAGCGCCTTGCGTTTGAATAAAAATGATTATAAAATATATATTGTTAATACTGAAGGCAATATTGAAAACAAAAAGAAAAGATATAATGAAATTTTCGGAGAAGGCAAGTGTAATTTCAGTTTTTGCTGCAGTGATAATTTAGAAAAATTAGCCGAACATTTAAATAAAAAATCACCTGAAAGTATTTAAGTTTTCTATGTAACTATCCTCCAAACCTTAAAGCTAGAGATAGTTACATATTATTTTTGTACAAAAAGTGGTTAAAATGCGATTATATAGTGTTTTGTAGAGATAGTTACATAACCAAGAAAACATAAGAATATTTTAAGCAAAAATGTAACTATCCTAGAGAACAAAAAATACTTTTAGGATAGAATTTAAAAATCAAAGCTCGTATTTATCCGCCTTTTAAACAGCATTTAATCACTTTCTTGGGATAAAACGGACATTTTGGGATATTTGGGATATTTTACAATTTAAATTGGGAAAGATAAAAAAGTATTTTTATATGCTTTAAAAGCCTATTATTTAGGATTTTTACTAAAATTATTTAGAGATAGTTACATATTCTTTTTAAATACCCCTTACAGATATCAGGAGTTGCATTCATATCATCTTCTAGGAATAGTCATTTTTCTTTTTTAG
>CM000855.1:585369-587016 GCA_000163995.1 Campylobacter jejuni subsp. jejuni 414
CTCTTACCATTTTTTATCCTTTCTATTGTGTTTACAGTTTTTGCGTTTTTGTCTGTCACTTTAGCTCTTAATTTTTAATTAAAATAAACTAAGTAAAACTTACAATTATTTATCTTTTAAATCCTTTTATTGATTGCCAAATTAATAATGGTAATTTTATTGCTAAATATCAATCTCATTATATCTTTTTACAGGTATTTTTAAATTTGGAAATTTTTTATCCATGCTATAAATAGCACAACAACCTTCTTTTTCAGCACAAAAATATTGTAAATAGTCCTCAAAGTCTCCTTGATATTTATCATAATAAACACAAGCCATATTTATAACGCTTACACCAAAAGAAGCAATATTAAAATCTTTTTCCAATGAAATAGTTTTTAAAAAACGAGTAAAATTATTTAAATTTTCTTTTTTGATAAGATAAGCAATGGTAGAAATCATATCTTCGGAGAAAACTATTTGAATATTATTTGCAATTAAAAAATATATCAATTGTTTAGCTTCGTTATGATAAGTTCTTTCAGAATTGAAATAATCTAATAAAATATTTGTATCTAAAAATACTTTTTTCATTTTCATATTCTACCCTCTTTTAAATCTTCATTTATTCTTTCTCTTTTTAACTCTTTAGCAGATTTTGTAGGGTCAAATGCTCCAGTAAGTATCCCAGCATATTTTTCTACAAATAATCTAGCTTTTCGTTCTTTTTGATTTTCTATAGCATTAGGAGAAGAAATTTGTTTAATATCTTCAATATAATAATTATCAGGATTTTTTTTAATTTTATCTAAACCTTCATATTCGCTTTCTACTTTGACTTTTTGTGTCATTTCTAATTTTTCAAAATCAAATTCTTTTATTGTTGTTTGTTTTAACTTCTTCAAATCTTTAAAAGAACCTTTTCCGATAATTTGCGGATTTATGATATACGAATTTGGACTTATAATATCATATTCTTCTTGTTGCTCTTTTGTAATTTTAAAGATTACATTTTTATCCTCAAGTTCTTTAATTGCACGATAAACACTAGATTTTCCTAAGATTTTTTTACTTGTAAAATAAGATACAAAATCACTATTATAATGAAAAATATTTTGATAATTTAAATTTCTAAACATCATTAACATTACTCTTAAGGCAGAATTGGAAAGATTATCAGTAAGATAATTGATATTTTCTACAAAAAGTTTGATAAAATCATCTTTAGTTTTTTCTTTTTGGAGAAAAGAGCTTACGATAGTAGTAATTTCTCCTGTAGTGTTATTAACTTTTTCCTCTACTTTACTATACAATCTAGTTACTCGTTTATTTTCTAAATCTACTATTTCTTTCATGCTCTATCCTTTTCTTATTCAAGTATTGTATCATTTTTTGGGAAAAAATAATACAATTTAAAATAAAAAAGTTAATTTTTCCTAATTTGTTGGGAAAGTAAAATTTTCTTAAAATAATTTTCCCACCACAAGCAGTTTTTATCCTACTGGTGGGAGTTGCAATCTTTGTTGGTATTGTTTGGTAAGGTTTATTTAATATAGATATTCGCTTGGCTCTATGTTTTTTTCTTATCTCCTATTCTTGCCATCTTATCATGCCTAATTTTAGCAAGAGGACCTAGCTTTATAAAGCAAATTTAACCCATTTGTA
>CM000855.1:587701-590968 GCA_000163995.1 Campylobacter jejuni subsp. jejuni 414
CCCTTACCATTTTCTATCCTTTCTATTATGTTTTTAGTTTTTGCGTCTTTATCTAATTCTTTAATGCTCACATTACCCCCTTTATCAATATGAAATAAATCTTTTCTGACTTTGTCACTGTTTTCTTTAAGAAGTTTGTCTATTTCTTCAGCATGTTCTTTTTTTACATCATCCTTGAGTCGTTTTGATTTATTGTCTGTTAGCCATTTATCACTCATTTGTCCAGTTTTTTTATTTAATTTTGCTTTTTCCAAACTTAGCTTCTGCAATGATGTATTTTGGATTCTTATTTGGATTATAATAAATTCCATCAATTCCATGATGAATTTTATCATCAAGTCCTTGAACTTCATTGAAACTAATTCTTTTATAACCTTTGGCTTTGTAATATTCATCCATTTGCATTTCACCATAATTACCTTTTTGCCGATTATTTTTCAATCTTTGTATTTGTTTCGCTCTATTATTTTTATTTTTCTTATCTCCTATCCCTTGCCATCTTATCTTATCATATTTAATTTTAGCAAGAGGACTAGCTTGTATTTTAGCTAAAGAAAATTTAATCTTATTCTTTTTAGGTATAGCAAATATAGGATAACCTTTTATACTTACTCCTATTAAACCCATTTGATGAACAGGGTGTTTATTATTAACCTTATGATTTGAATAAGTATAAGGAAATACTAAAGCTACTTTAGTGCAAGGTCCTCCTAGTATAGGTGGATTTAAACATCCACTGATACTAGCTCCTTGTATTTCGTTGTGTAACATAATAGGAACATTATCTGATTTTATTCTTTTAGCTTTTTTTGTTTTTAATTTAACTTTACCTCCATGTAAGCATACTAAAGTATCGTCTTCTAATATAGGATGCATACAAGAAGTATCAGGAGTTGCATTCATACCATCTATTCTAGGAATAGTTATTTTTCTTTTTTTACCCATAAAAAGCCTTGTGAGTTTGAAGTATGCTTTCTAGTTGTTCATCTTTAGCATAAAGAAGCTTTTCTTCTAAAGAGCAATCAAAGTTTATAGGAAAAGGTTTTAGGGTGTTTTTACTTAGAAATTTTTCCCAAAGTATGGAATTTTCTTTTGGTGAAAAATTCCAAAAATCATCTTTATTGCTATAAACATAGTCTTTATAATCTATAAAATTTACAAAGTTGATATTTATATCTTTTTGCTTAGAAAGTATGCCTTGTATATTTTCTTCTTCTGTGTTTTTTGGAATTTTATCGTAATTAACAAGGTGATAATTAAGCCTGTTTTTATTTAATTCTTGATTATCAAGCTCATTTAAAAACTCTTTAGAATAATAATTTAAAAAATAATTATTTGCATAATCTTCTATATA
The DNA here is from genome assembly GCA_000163995.1 of Campylobacter jejuni subsp. jejuni 414. Lineage (GTDB taxonomy): Bacteria > Campylobacterota > Campylobacteria > Campylobacterales > Campylobacteraceae > Campylobacter_D > Campylobacter_D jejuni_A. Next base: position 589,056 of record CM000855.1, read on the forward strand.
CTCTTTAAAACTTCTTTTATAAATTAATTTATCTTCATTAGCAGGATAAGATCTTAAAGTATTATTTTTAGAATCTAAAGTATAATCATATCCTACAAAAAAATAAGAAAAATTTATAAAAGCATAATCAGCACTTATACCCTTGCAAAGATTTAAAAATATATTTTCAAGTTCTAAAATGATCTTGTCTTCTTTGTTTAAATTTAATTCTTTTTGTATTTCATCTTGACTTTTTGGAGTAAAAGCATGATTTATTCTATGATTATAATTATTAACCAAATACTCTAAGCTTTTATCACAGAAGTTAAAGCTTAGATCAAGCGAAGAATTAAAATAAACATCATATTGGTTAAAATAGGGTGCTAGATTATCTTTTTCTATAAAAGTATCAATCTGACTTTGAGAGAAATTTTCTCCTTTTTCATCCCAAAAAGGAAAATTAGGAGAAAGGTTTTTAAGCATACCAATTTCTACTAAGTCATTTTTTTGATAATATCTATGCAAAATATACTTACTTTTATCTTGGCATAATCTATTATAAAATGGATTATAATTTGAAGGTAAAAAGTCCCACCACTCATCATCACCACTGAAATTAATACCTTCAAATTTATCAATACTAAAATAAGCTTTAAGTTCTTGCATAGCTTTTAAAGTATTATTTAAATGTTTATTGTAAAATTTATCTTTATTGGCTTGTTTAAGTTCAAACCAATCTTTGGCATTTAAACGCTCGCCTTTTAAGCTCCAAGCATTAAGATATTTTTCATCGCTAAAAGTCTTAGTAGAAAAAAGATAAAAGCTTACTCGATTAGCACTTAGTATCATTTAAAGGCTCTCAAAGCATCTATAAAATCTTTTATATCTTTTACTTGATCCTCCACCCAATCTTCTATTGTATAATCCTCATCACAATCACTGTCTTCACTATAATAATCTCCCCCTTCAAAATCAGCAGGATCATCGTAAAGTTCCATCTCTATGTGTTCTAATTCAAATTCTAAATCGTTTATGAATTCTTTAAGAATTATTCCATCAAAATTGTTTTTATCATATTTTAAAATGGCTATGAAATTAGGAGCTAAGATAGCTCTATCTTTTTCATCAAGTTTTAAATTTCCATTTTCTACCAAGTTTTCATACTCATAGCTTAAAACGTTACTTATAAAAACTCTTCGTTCGTGTTTTTTTAAACCATCTAAGGCACCTTCTAAATAATTATCATTTTTAAGATAGTATTTAAAAACCTCTTGCAGTTTTTTATAGAATAAAATTTTATTCATTGTTTCTCCTAAGTTTTTAGATTGTTAGTCAATTTCAGATTATCGTATTTTTTTGATAATATCACTAAAAAGTAAACCTTCAAATTCATGTGGTTGCATATAGCTAAAAATTTATTTGTATCGCATTTTTGTCTAATTGTTTCATTAAATTTTTTTGTATTTTTTCAGTGCATTCATATTATAAAAATACGATCCTAAAGTTTCCTTGATAAATTTTTCTTCGCTTTGTCCTTTGCAAATTACACAGCATCTTAGAATGCTTAACATTATTTTAATCTCCACCGATGAGATTACTAGCCCAAATTTCTCCAAGTGTGCATTCTTCAAGCCAAATTTGTAGTTTTTCATAAAAATATCTTTAAATATAAGATTGTCATTTATACCTTTCATCTTAGCTACTCCAGTAGATAAAGCTTCCATTTTTTAATTTCACTATAGTATAGCTTGCAACCGCTTTAGATCTAGAGTATTCTTTTGCATTGGAAATATTACTTTCATATATTTTCTCTTATAGGAGCCTTTTGCACCTATTAAGATATTTAAATTTTTAAGCTCAAATTCAGATAAATCTCGTATAGATTTATATCCTTTGATTGTTATTTTATTTAACATTTATATCCTTAAATTTCT
>CM000855.1:591901-682001 GCA_000163995.1 Campylobacter jejuni subsp. jejuni 414
AGCTTTTCCTTTTTTATAAATTTAGTTTTGATTTAAGAAAATTGCTTTTAATCTGCTCTTAAATCACCTCCTTTTACTCTTAAACCTTTATCATCTATAATCACTTGTATTTTTCCTACTTGTAATATAATCTTATCTTTTATTTGTGTGATAGTTGTGTTTCCCACCCTAGAAACAATCTGTTTTTGTGCTGTTAAAATACTTTCTTTATTTGCTAAAGTATTTATCTTATCAGCTGTAAAAGTGCAATCATTGTTAGCTTTAAAACTAATAGAATCATCAGCTTCGGCTTTAAGGTATTCATTTGTTTCTATGCTTAGATCTTGTTTAGAGTAAAATTTTACACTTTGCTTGGTTTTAAGCACATAAGAACCTTTTATGGTTTCATTTTTGTTGTGTGCTATTCTTTGGATAAAATCATTTTTGATATCTTGCTCTAGATTGTTATTTATGATCACTCTTTTATCATTTCCTATTTTTTCTTCGTGATTTTGTCCGATATTTACTTCATTGCTAATTCCTACATTTAAAGTATTATTTAAACCCACATTAGTATCTTTAGAAAGCAAGGTATTTTCTAAATATTCAGCTCCTACATTGACATTTTTAAAACCTATGATATTTTGCATATGTCCTAAAGTGATAAATTCGGTGTATAAAGCTCCTACTTCTGAAGTTTTATTGTTTTTTATGGTTTGTTCATAATTGTTGCCTATTTCTTCTTTATAATCTTTTTGTGCTAGGATATAAATTTCTTCTTTATCTTTATCATTTTTTAAGGTGATTTCATTCCTTGCCCTTGCATCGGTATTATCCACTCCTATTGTGGAATTAGCCAAAGTAAGATAATGATTATTTATAGAGCTTAATTCATAGTCAGTGTTTTCTTGAAGTTTTAATGTATCTAAACCTTTGTCGATCATCATAGGAGTTGCACTTAAATAACTCAATGCGCTTGTGGCAATTTCTCTTTTATATCTTGGATAATTATATTGAGGCATTGTTGTGACTCCATTATACAAACTTCCACTCACATAAGGTTTATCTATATCATCATCTAAAAAAGAGATAATTACTTCATCTCCAATTCTTGGAGTATGAAAAAAGCCTGAATGATTGCTCGCAATGCTTGTTGCTACTCTTAAAAAAGGAGTGTGATGGTAACTAAATGAAGGGTTATTTGTATCATCCGTGATAGAAGTATTATCTAGTTCTTCTTGATTGGCATAAAGATTAATCCTTACTTTTACTCTTCCATACTCATCAGTATAAATAGTATTTCTCTCACTTTCTATATCCTTGCTTTCTCCTATAATAATTCCTTGGGTACTATGAGGGGCTTTAGGTTTAGCTTTAAAACTTGGAGTAAAGATAATATTCTTTTTTAACAAGGTCAAAGTATTAGAATAAGACTTGCCAAGCTTTAAATCTTTTAAATCTAAATGATCATTAGTATTAATAGAATTAGCTAAGATTGCATCATCAATTAAAATTTGAGTATTAGCAATGATAATAAAATCTTTAAGCAAAGAGTTGTCGTCTTGTTTTTGACTTTTTGTATGATCGGCTTGATTAAGATCAAACTCATCATAATTTAAAGTGATAAAATCTCCTAAGCTAAGATGATAAATATTGCTTTTTGCTAGCAAGCTTTCATTTAATACCAAGGCTCTTTTTTCTTTAAGGGTAGCTTTAGTCTTTAAATCAATACTTTGAGTAAAAGAATACTCACTCTCATAAAAATGTTCATTATAATAAGCCTTATTATTAAGTTCTTGTTCATAAGCAACCTTATTAGAATGCAAAGATAAAAGATTTAAAGGAGTATTAGCATGGATGCTAGAATGTGTAAAAGAATTGGTTCTTAAACTTTGTTCTTTATAGATAGAAGAAATACAAGTTTGATTTAAAGTATTATTGATATTAGCATTATATTTGATTTCTTTGGTTTTTGTGTTTTTATATACATCACAAAAATAAATAGTGTTTTCATCTTCATAAAAAAAGATTCCGTTATTGTGAGCTAATCTCATGATAAAGTCTAAATCACTTTCATTATACTGAGAAATAAGTTCTTGTTCTTCATAATTAAAATGTATATTGGAATAATCTATTTCTTTATATAATATATCCTGATAAAAATGAAGAGTTTGTTTGATAGTTTCTATGATATTAGTATGAGTATAAATTCTATTTGCTTTATTTAAAGAAAGTCTTATTAAAACCGATTCAAGTTTAAAAGAAAAAAAGTGCTTGTATTTTAATTGTTGAGTGTTTGAAGAGCTATCATTGATATTTAAAGTACTTTCTTTATTAATGCCTAGATATTTTATGTAAGTGAGGATTCCTTTATAGTTTTTTACTTCATTATTATCAAAGCTTAAGGTATTGTTTTCATAAGGATTATGGATGCTTAAAATGGCTTCTTTATCGATTAAAACATTAGGATGGAGATTAAACTTAGAAGAACTTGAATTTTGAGAATGATTTAAAGAAAATAAATCTTGTTCTAAGCTTTCAAAAAAACCTTCACATTCTATAGAAAAAAGTTCTTCAAGACTTTCTTTGATAATAGCTTTAGTGATTTTAAAGGGTGGGGGATTTAAAGCAGAATTAGAATTTAAAATATCAAGACTCATGTAAGAAGTGAGAGACATTGACGATCCTTTTGCGTTTATAATGGTTTATAGTTTAAATTTAATCAATTAAACTTATTTTAGCATAAGGTGGGTAAAATAAAGTTTATTTTATGATGTGGATTTTAGAGTAATTGTGATTTTTTGAAACAAAACTTTAAATATATTTTTGTATTGAGTTATTCGCATAGTTTCATATATACTATTGTATATTTTTTTTGCGTATTGCCTAAAATTTTCGCCCAACCAAGTTTGGCGGTATTTTCATCTCCTAACACAAACTTCATTTCTGAAGAATAGTTGATTTTAAGATATAAATCGACACAAAATTCATTATTTGTTAAAAACATTATACTATTTTTTAAATCATTGTGTTTAGAACCATTTGGCATATATTTAAGTGCTTCTTGATATGAAATATCTTTTATATAGATTGCTATTTTGTTTTGATAAGAAATAAATTTATCACCTAATATAAAATTGTTTCCTAGGGTATGATTTTTTATTCCTAATTTATTTTTTTGAGAGTCTGAAATTAAAATTTGATGTGATAAATTTTCAATAATTAATAATTTATCTTTAAGTTTAAAATTGACTTGTAAAACTCTTTCAATGTGTGTTTTGGGCCGTCTTAGACTTAGCAGTAAAGGTGCAAATGGTAAATAATTTTTTGCAATATCGCACTCTTTAATTCCTAATATATTGAATAAAATTTTCGAGATAGAATCTTTGAAATTTTCATTAAAAGACCGCGGATAATTTTTTAAATTTACTACATCAAAAAATATCCAAAGTAAGTAATGATTAAAAAAATCAAAAAATAAAGTCCAACCTTGCTCCCCATCTTCATTTCTTGATAATTTATCCAGCATAAATGAAGGAAGTTGTGAGGAGGCTCCATGTAACCCCATGAAATTTATAAATAATTCTATAATTGATTGCTTGTGTTCTAAGAAAATGATTTTTTCTATATCTTTGTTTGGATGCTTTAGACTTTTATTTGTTCTTAAAAATATATTCTTTCTTCCATAATCTTTTTCTAGTTTTTTTATCAGCTTAAAAAAACTATACGAAGTAAGATCATTCATATCAAAGCTTTTTTTCCAAAGGAAGCAGGATAATGTAAAATTTCTTTTGAGTCAAGGCATTTTATCTTTAATTCACAAAAGGAGTTAATGCTAGCAAAAGATGCTAAAAATTTGGATATAATCAATCCTAATAAATATACCTCACCTAAGGTATAAAACTTAGAATCTTTAATGCTAAAAATGGCTACAGTTCCTTTTTTTGTAATATTTTCGTCTATTAAATAAGTGCTTTTACTTTCAATATCAATTATAGATTCTTGTAAAAGTTTATAAATCTTCCAGTTTGATTGATTATCCAAAAAGCTATAACTTTCTAATACACCGAAAAAAGCTTTTTTGCTCAATATTGTTTGATATGAAAAAGATAACACGGAAACAAGCTTCCACAATAAGTTCCCATCAACACTACATCTTCTTGTTTCACTTGGAATTTCTACATTTTTGGTATCGACACCTTTTAGGTTGCAAGTATTGATATCGCCTATTTTTAATTTTGAAGGCAAATCTCCATTGGAGCATAAAAGATCAATGCTTATAGTTTCATTGATTAAGCAAGAGGAAAAAAAGGAAATTTCGCTAAATATTTCTCCTTTAGAATTCTTTTTAGTATTTATGCTATAAAAATCTTTTTGATTGTCTTTTAAAAACTCAAAGCGTTCGAAACTTTTATAGTTTTTTAATAGTCTTTTACCGCCTTCGCTATTGTGAGCCTTAACTTGTAATGTTTGTATGATTTCATAAGCTTTAGGTTGACTTCTATCAATAAAAATTCTATAACCATCTTTTTTATGATTATTTATAAGAGGTTCTGCGCTTTTTGTAAAGATATTGATAATAGGTGTCATACCTAAAGAAAGTAATTCTTTTCTAAAGATACAATTTGCCGGAAATGGTTTAGAGAATTTAAATTCAATGTTAATTGTTTTTCCCTGACAATTGTTTAGAATATCTAAACCATTAATTCTTAGAAAATTAAATTTATGCGGCATAAAAAAATATTCTCTTAATAAAGAAAAAGCTTCAAAACCTAAATCATTATAAGATAAACTACTTTCATCTGGATTAAATCCTATTTTTTCAATATTGTAAGTATTAAGAAAAAATTCCTCATCAGTGTCTAGACATTGAATTTTTAATTCTTTTAAATAAGAGTGCATATATAATAATAAAGTGCTAGACATATAAGTATCATTGCCTAGGTATAGATTGATTTTTTCTAGACCTAGATCGCATATTTTTGTTTCTGTTTTATTGATCTGCAATGTTAAATTGAAAGTATAATCTTGATTTTTACTAGATATAAAAACTTCATTGATTGAAATAGGGTAAAGATAAACATCATAAACTGTTTTAAATTCGCAAACACATTTATCTATAGGCTTTGATTTGATAAGGGTTCCTTTAGGAATGATTAAATTATTTTCTTTACTGTTTTGTTCAAATTTAAATTCTTGCATACATAAAGAAGGTAAAGGATTTGTATAGTTTGGGGAAATGATATTGATTAGAGATTCTGCGATATGCGGGATATTTTCATCAAGCTCTTGGTGAATTTTAGAACTAAGGATAGCTAAATTTTCAATAATTCTTTCTATGTCAGGATCTTTACTATCGTATGCTAAAAATGGGGTTAGTTTTGGATAATTTTTTATAAAATGTTCTCTTGTTTCATATAAATACTCAAGTTCTTTTTGGTAATAAAAAATATTATCCTTCATTTAACCTCGCAATACCTATTGTTTTTGAAGATGATTTCTATACTAAATTCTTTAAAGCGATCATCTTGAAAAAAGCATTTTGTAATAAAAGAAAGTTGCCAAGGACTTAAACTATTATCGTAAGTGATAGAAACTACGCATATTCTTTTTTCATAATTATCAATCAGTTTTCTTATTTCTTTGGCCATTGACACGCATAATTCATTGGAGTTGAGATTGATATCAGTCATATTAGGCATTCCTAAGTTTTTTACAGCGTAGCAATCATTAATTTTAGCATTGAGCAAAACCTTTATATTGTTTTTTACATCTTCAAAATCATTTTGATAAAATGGAATATGAATGTTTTGCTCATCTAAGTTGTGAATCAGTTTATCTAACAAGGACATTAATTATTCTTTATCTAATTTTCCTACTAAAGAAAGTTCGAAATTACCACCCATATATTTAAAATGAGGTCGGACGCTTAGTCCTATTTTATACCATCCTGGCTCTCCTGGTATATCATCGACTTTAACTTGTGCTGCTCTAAAGGGACGGCGACTTCTTACTTCAGAAGGTGGATTTTCTTGATCAGAAATGTATTGTCTAATCCATTCATTAAGTCCATTTTCTATATCACTTTTTTCTTTCCAACTTCCTATTTCTTCACGTTGTAAAACTTTTAAATAATGTGCTAATCTTGAGATTAGAAAGATATATGGAAGTTGAGTTCCTAATCTATAGTTTGTTTCAGCTTCTTTGCCTTCTGGCGTATTTTGAAATATTTTTGGTTTTAATGGAGAATTTGCTGAAAAAAATGCCGCATTATTACTATCTCTTCTTAGCGTTAAAGTTATAAAACCTGCTTCAGAAAGTTCATACTCTCTTCTATCTGTAATTAAAACTTCTGTAGGTATTTTTGATTGCATAGTTCCAAAATTTTCATAAAGATAAGTAGGTAGATCCTTGACAGATCCTCCGCTTTTTGGTCCTATAATATTTCCACACCATCTATACTTAGCAAAGCTTTCTGTTAATCTTGTGCAAAAAGTGTATGAAGAATTAGCCCATAATAAATGGTTGTGTGAAGCATGAACATTTTCTTTATAATTGAAACTTTTAATAGGATTTTCTTCAGGGTCATAAGGACTTCTTGCTAGAAATCTTGTCACTAGTAAGCCTGTATATTTAGAATCTTCATTTTCTCTAAAAGTTCTCCATCTTGTATATTGTGGTCCTTCTAACAAGCCTTGTAAATCTTGAATGTTTGCAAGTTCAGAATAATCATCAAATCCAAAAAACTTTGGTCCAAAAGATGTTAAAAAAGGAGAATGACTCATAGCTGCAATACTGGCCATTTTATTTAAAAAAGTCATATCAGGACTTGCTGATCCAAGTTGATAATCTCCAATGATTGCCCCTACAGGTTCTCCTCCAAATTGCCCATATTCTGAAGAATATATATTTTTATAAACAACACTTTGTGTTATATCTGGATTGTTTTCAAAATCTTCTAAAGCTTCTTCTTTTGTTATATCAAATAGATCAATTTTTATATTTTCATTAAAATCGGTTCTTTCAACTAGAAATCTAAGTCCGCGCCAAGTAGATTCAAGTTTTTGAAATTCTTCATTATGTAAAACTTCATCCATTTGTCTTGAGAGTAAATGGTCAATATGGGCTATCATTTCATCAAGTGCAAATTTATTGATTTTTTCTTCAGCATTATCGCTTTTTACAATCTCTGAAATAAATTCAGCAACACCTCTTTTAGCAATACTGTAACTTTCATCATTTTTAGAGTATTTGCTTTTCTCCATAATTTGCTCAATAATTGGCGTATCAACTGTTTTGGTATTTGCCATCTTAATTTCCTTGCTCTTCTTGCTTAATTTCTAAAAGTAATTTTTCTTTAGTTTTTTCATTTTTTAACGCTTCTAAAACAGCTTTTCTAAAATCCGGAATATTACCCATAGGTCCTTTTAATGCCATTAATGCTTCTCTTAATTGCAATAATTTGTTTAGTTCAGGTATTTGTCTGGCTAAGTTATCCGGAGAAAAATCCTTCATGCTAGCAATATTGAGCTTAACATCAAGCTCTTCAGCTCCCGTTCCAAGAGTATTTTTTACACTAAAACTCGTTGTTATATTGAGTTTTCTCATCACTTGATCAAAATTAATCTTATTAATTTGTAAAATTTCTCTTTCTTCTAAAGGAGTTTCGTTTTTTCCTTTTAAATTTGCCATTACCATTAATTTTAACGGCAGCTCTATATCCTCATTTTTGTCCATTAGTTTTGGCCTTGTATGTAATATTAATTCGTTCTTTTGGAGCGTGAGATCCATCTGACATTTTAAATCCTTAAAAATAAAAATTTTTAACCTAATTATTATATTAAAATTTGCTAAATTTAATCTTGCATCATTCAATTTTATTTTTTGCACTTTCGTATTCTTCGACTAGATAATCTTTTAATAGAGTTTTTTCCATTAATTCTACTAAATATATATTTAAAATTTTCGAATTCTTTTTCATTCCTTTTGATTCAAAAATTTTTACCATATTTAGCAAGGAGTTAATATTATTCATAATAGAATTATTAAAATTTTCTTTATCAATATTCATTAGCATTTGCTCAAAATCTTGTAATGTTTGTTCTTTATCGATTTTTTTACTTGAAAAAAACTTTTTTTATGTTCTTTTGGCTTGATAAAATATTTATAAACTTCTTCTTTGCAAATAAAATCACCGTTTTGAAAACGGAGAAGTTCAATGGCATCAAATTTAGAAATAAAATCACTTGTTAATATTATAAGAATATCCAATTGTTTATTTTTTTTCTTTTTCTCTAAAAAATCACAAAAGAGTTGTACACCCTCTATCCAAAAAGGGTTTAAAATAAGTTCGTGCATAAAACATTTAATATGTTCTGTATCATTTTCTTTATCAGAAAGCAATATACGGATTATATCTGTATCAGGTTTTCTTATTTTAGTAATTTTTTCATTATTGCATTCGGGCAAACACTTGATTTTTCCCCACATTGCTTGGGTAAATAAAGCATAGATATTAAGATTATTTTCATCCTCTTCCAAAAGCTCAAATGCAAGTTTTTGGTAAAAATTTTTATATTCTCTTTCATTTAAAGAGTTAATATTATCACTTTTAATGTTTACAGACACTTGAGTTACGGGAGATTTTGGAAGTTGTGTTGTGGTTTGAGCAATTTCGATTTTTGCAAAATTACAAGATAATAAATTTTCAAATTCGGAAAATAAAACAATAAATTGATTAATAATCTTTGATGATACAAGCATTTTTGTTTTATTATACTCTTGAATAAAATTTTGAATAAAAATTTCAATTTTCCGTTTTTGAGTTAGTATGTAAGCATTATTTTCATCCATGAGTTTTTTTAAATGTTGAAAAAGAAGTAAAAGCTTTTTAAAGCATTCTTCATTATTTAAATTAAAACATGATAAAAGAAAATAGTTACAGACTTTAAATTCCAAAGAATGGTGCAATAATATAAATTGAGAATATTGATAAACTTTGTCCCAAGAAATATTTTCATGGTTTAAAGTCTTATATTTTGACATTTCATCTTCAAGTAATTGGAATTCCTGTAGTTCATCTAGATTATTTTTTTGATTGATTACAAAAAGACATTTAATTCCTCCAAAAATTTGTCCCATTATAATTAAATTTTAAAAAATATTATGTTAATTTTTTAAAAGATTTTAAATTATGTATAAAGAAAGGATTAGTTTTATGTTTTGTAAAAAAAGCTTATTTTTTTTATTGCCGTTGTTCTTTTGTGCTTGCTCAAGCGTTGTCAGTGTTAAAATCGATAATATAGAAAATTCCAATCTCAATAATAGACATGATGATGTTCCTGTTACAGCTATTGTATATCAACTTAAGGATATTAAAAAATTTGAAGAAGCAAGTGATATAGATTTGGCTACTAGAGAAGATGGTGTCTTAGGCAAGGATAAGCTTGATTCTATTAAAACACAAATTGCACCCAAGGATAATATTATCGCAGTTAAAGTAGATGAAGGAGAAGTTCCTTATGTGGGTGTTCTTGTTTTATTTGCAAATAATACAAAAAAAGTAACAAAAATATGGGCAAAGACCGAAGATGCAAGTGGGTTTGGAAAGAGCAAATATTTAAAATTTGAAATATCTAAAGAAGGTATTAAAAGAATTAAATAGGAATGATATATGGCAAATAAATTAAAGGTTGCTTGGTTTGATGGACTTAATATTGGACAAACCCATTTTGAGCAACAAGAAAGATTTTTTAGTAGAAATATTGATCTTAAGACTATAAATATATATAGTAATTTGTATGGAATAATAGACTTAGAATTTTCTCAAGAAATGTTATTGCAAGGAAAAATTGCACTTTCTAAAATTTCGGGTATTGCACAGGATGGAAGTATTTTTAATGCACCTGAGCAGGATTTATTACCCGAGCCCATTGAAATCAACTATGAATCTTTGATTGATTCGATTGTGGTATTAAAAATTCCGATGGGAGTTACTGATATTGCTGATTTGTCTTTAAGAAATAGTTTTCCAAATTCAAAATATGTATGCCTTAGAAATAGTATTGCTTTAAGAAATTATGATGATTCAAAATCTAATGCAATGGATAAAATTGAAGATGAATACGAACTTGAAAATTTGACTTTTACGCAAGAGAAAAAAGATTTACTTCTTGCAAGTTTAAGATTAAAACTCGGTATTTTAGGCAATTCAACTCCTGATGAACTTGAATTGCCAATTGCAAAAATTAAAAATATTGATATTAATAAAAAAATCGAATTGGAAAGCGATTTTATACCTACTTGCTTAAATATCAGCAAAATATCTACTATAAGATCTTTTTTAGAAGAAATCATTTTTTCAATTAACCAGCATAAAAAAGTTCTATCTAATATTTTTAAAGGAATAGATCAAACAAAAAATACATTAGATTTTAGCACTTTTTTATCTCTTAATCTTTTAAAAAAATGGTATTTAATATTTTCCCATCTATCAAAAAAAGATAAAATACACCCTGAATTTTTATATGAAAAATTTTTAGAATTTCAAGGAGAACTTGCAGCTTTTAGCAACGAAGAATCTTTTCTAGATTTTATTCCTTATAAGCACGATAATCTTTATAATACTTTTTTAAATATGATGAATAATTTAAGATTATTATTTTCTAAAATCACAAGCCCTAAATATTTCATAGCTAAGACTAGTATTAATGGCAATGGTTTTTATGATTTTATTTTTGATAATTCAGGAATTTTAGAAGATGCTGAAATTTATTTTGCAGTTCGTGCAGAGGTTACTACAGAATATCTACTTAATAATTTTAAAATTCAAAGTAAAATACATACACAAAGTAAAATTAAAAATATAGTTGCGACTCAACTTGAAGGCTTAAATATAGATCAAGTACCTAATGTTCCATCTAGTATTCCTTACTTAAATGGTTATGTTTATTATAAAATAGATAAAAGAGATCAGCTGTTTAAAGATTTTAAAAATGAAAGTATCATTAGTATGTATTTGACCAATAATATAAAAAATCCTGATATTATAATGTGGGCAGTATTCCAATGAGAGAAATAATAAACGAAGAAAAAAAGGCATTAAGTTTACTTCTTGATTCAAATTTTGATGGTTTAAAAAACAATAAAATTATTGATTATTCTTTGGAGTTGCTTTTGCTTTCTTACAGGCTTTCAAAGATAAGTTCTATAGATACAAGTAATATTAATCAACTTAGAGAAACATTGATTAATAAAATCTTAGATATAACCGCTAAATTAAGCATGTGTAAAGAATATGATGAAAAAGAAATTATCAAATTTAAATATTGTCTTTGTGTTTTTATAGATGAAAGCTTAATGAAAAACGAACTTTTTATCAATTTTTGGGCTCACAATACCTTAACGGTAAGATTATTCGATGAAACTCTAGGTGGAAATAATTTTTATGACATTGCATCATCATGGATTAACAACCCTTTTAAATTTAAAGATTTTTTGGAGTTTGTTTATGCTTGTTTAATTCTTGGCTATAAAGGAAAGTATAATGAGGCTAAAGATAGAGATGAAAAAATAATCCATTTTTGTAATAATATTGCTGCGTCTTTAAGACCAGTTTATAAGGTAGAAGAAGAGTTGGCTTTTAATAAAGCATATAGAACCGGTTTAAAAGAAAATATTTGGCAGAAATTTATAAGATTATATTTTAAAAAATTATTATCATTGTGCCGATGTTGATTATATTGGGAGTGTTGAGCTATACAATTTTTAATTTAGAAACTAATAACATTAAAATGGATAATAATATATCTATGTTGATAAAAAATTTAAACTTAAGCAAGTAAAAATCCTAACTGTTTTAGCAGTGGTGATTCACTAATAAAATATAAAGTATGTGCAAATAAAATAATCCTATATTAGATATTTAGGCGCTTAACTAGTAAATCATATTCTTAAGTACCATTTATTTCAATCTCACATTTATAATCATATTTAGATAAAAAGGATATTATCTTTGTCAAAATTCTTTAAGATGTATTATTGCTTTTTTGTATATTTTGTATTAAAGTTGAAAAGCTATACAAACTTAAATTTTCTATATAAGCTTATACTTAAACTATTAAAATCATTTAATAGTTTAAGATAATCATTCACAACAAAAAAAGTGTTAAAAATTTCATTTTTTATGTCTTCTTTTATGTAAAATTGATTATTTTTTATATAAAGATAATTTTTGATATTGTTATTATTTATTACTTGGTTGTAAAAATTCTAAGACTTTCTTGATTGTTTAAATCTAAAAAACGAAGATGTAATTTTTTCCTCTAAAGCTAATTTTAAGGCATTGAGATCTTTAAAAGAAGCATTAAGATTTTCATCATTTTTAAAGCATAAATGATATTTTCATGTTCTTGTTTTTGAGTGATAGCATATTGTAATAAAGGATTTTTTAATGCGTATTGCTATTAATTAAAACATTGATTAAAAACATTTTAGCTAATAGAAGTAAAGATAGAAGTGTAGAAGGGATGTAAGAAGAATTTAGGTTTAAATTTAAAAGCGTTGTTCCGTCTAATCTTATGTTTTTAAATTCTCTAAGGCTTTTCTTTTTTCTGAATCAATTTGAAGTGTTTTTTGCATCGTTTTCCCTTTCTTTTGTTTAATATTATGCTAAAAAACATAATATTAAAGGATGAAAAATCACTCAAAATCTTTAATATATTTTTCCAATGCTTTTATAGTAAGATTCTCAAAAAGAATCTTATCTTCTTTGATATTATTTTGTATTGCAGCTTCAAGATACTTAATAAATATATTTTCTTCCATTTCTTCAAAGATAGGAGTATATAATTCTTTTGTGATTAAACTGAGCGCTAAAATATTGATCAATCTTGTAGATTTGATTAGAGGTATATTGTTAATAATACTTTCAAAATCTTTGATATTAATAGGAGAATAATCTTTGTCTAATTTAGAGCTTTGTTGTTTTGTTTTGATGTCTTTTAAATTTTTTACCAAGCTTTTTAAAATATTTTCATGCTCTAATGAATGGGGATTTTGAGTTATTTCTTTTAGGAAGCTATCATCTGCCTTTTCTTCTTCAATAAATTTGTAATCATTATTTTTTAAAATCTCTTTCAATTCTTCATTTTTGTCAAAATTTATACTTGTCTTTCCTCTAGGTTGAATTTCAATTTCATCAAAACGATTGCGTTTTTCAATATCTTCTAAGTATTTTTTGTTCTCTTTGATACTTTCTTCAATACTTTTTGCATCTACAAATCTAAATTCCAAATTACCGATTCTAAAAATATCGCCTATACTAATTATTATTTCATAACCACTTGGCACTTTAGAAAAGGACTTGTTATAATAAATGTCAGAATCTTCAAAAGGTGTAATTGTAAAAAATCCTTCTTCATAAGATACTATAGCATGTGTATTTTTGATTTGTTCTAGTTTATCTTGAATGCGAAAAGTGCAATCTTCACCGCTTCCTATACTTCCACCCTTTGTTTTAAATACAAATGTTTTAGAGCCATTAATACATTCATCATAATTTTCAATGGTAATTCCTATTTCTTCTTTTTCTATCATTGTTTACTTACCCCTGTGATATTTTCTACTATTTTAAGATTATTTAAAATATAAACTATATTATTTAAATCATTAGCACCACTAATAATTTCAAAGTCAAAATATAAGTTTTTATTATTGTTAAATATAATGCTGTATGTAGAATTGTTTTTGCTGTCTTTTATAAACTTATACCATGCCCATTCTCCTTCATATGATTTTGTATAATTTAAATTAGGATTGGAGTAGTTATAGGCTATGAAATTTAAGCTTGTTCCATTGTTAAATTCTTCTGCTACAATTTGCAAGGATTGATCAAGAGTATGGTCATATTGGATATTTTTATTATTATAACCAAGCTTTACAGAGGAAAAATCTGCACTTAAATCGAGGCTTTGGATGGTAAAATTAACTTTTATGTTGTCATTGGCATTCAGTATGAGATTTGAAAGATTATCTGCATTGGTGATAAAATCTAAAAATTCTTTAGAGAAATTTAATTTTGAAGCAAATTGAGAGTTAATAGAGTAGTTATTTTTTCTTTTTACTAAAACATTGTTCAAGTATTTTTATAAAAACTATTTAATACTCCATTTCTACCAAAAAATGTTTTAAAACTATCCATGCTAAGATCAGCTGTGCTTTCTTCATTAAAAGGATAGAATGGTGCAATATCATTGATAAATGGATTGTATACTTCATTGGTCCAAGCAGTATTAAATAAAGAAATGCCATAATTTTCGATTAAATTCCAAGAATGATTATAAAGCTGACTATAATACCTTTCTAAATCACTAGGTAATTTTTTTATACTCATTTGAAATGCAATAAAAGGATCATTGGCGTCTTTATTGTTTCCAAGAGCATATGCAATTTTTTCTTCAGCACTTTGGCCATTGTTGGAGCTAAAATCTACAATCTTATTGGACACATTTGTAATATTTGTATTAATAACGTCTAATATTTTTTCATCGTCAGTGTTTTTACCAACTTCTATATTACCAACGCTTAAAAGTGTATTTTTATTTACAAGTTTATGGTATTGAATGAAAACATTGCTTACCCCAATAAAGCTTGATTTAATTTCTCCAGCGTTTAATCCTAAATTGTAGGCTTGAGTCAGTAAAACTGCATCATTTAGATTTGTATTGGAGCTAACAATTTTCAATAAAGAATATAAGGGATTTTCTTTTTTTGATAAAATATCAAGCTCATTAAGCATTCCATCTTTAGTATTATACTTAACGGGCTGCAATGAAGCAAGTAGATTTTGCCAAGCGTTTTGATATTCATTTAAGTATAATTTTAAAATACCCATAGTTAAAGTATTTTTATTTTCTTTAAAATTGCTATTTAACATCCAAGAATCAATATTGATTGCAGTATCAATTTGTTGATTTAAGTCTTTTAAAAAGTCTATCATGCCAACTTTTGTATATATTTTATCTATAGAGGTTATTTGAGAATTGTTCGAAAATATACTATTTGCAGCAAAGCCTAAATCCTCTTTTATGAGATATTTTTCTTTGGGTTTGTCGCTATTTAAAAAATTAAGAAGAGTGTAAATTCTTTGAGTTTTGCTTATAGTTTCAAGCTTTCTTTTTCCTGTATTTATACTGTTTTCATCTTCTTTAAAAGATTTAAGATTAAATTGTTTAAGCTCATCTACTCCTCCTAAAAAGTCGTCTTTAGAGATTGAATACTTACTTAAAGCATTCCAGTTTTCATTAATCCAGATTTTTAGCATTTCTTTATTAAAATATTTTTGCTCAAACAAAGATCTATACATATATAAAGTTTTGATTAAATTTTCTTTATCTGTGTCAGTAAGTAAAGTATACTCCATTTCTTTTAATAAAGTGTTTTTTAACACATCTTCATTAAGTTTATAATAAAGTTGTTTGGCTTCTTTAAATCCTTTATATGAAAGATTGAGATTTAAATATTGAAGTATATTATTATCTTGCCAAAGTTCAGGATAAGTGTTTAAAATATTTCTCAATTCAATTAAAAAGTCAGCTTTTTGTTTAATGTTTAAATTTTGATAATCTTGATTTTCGAGAAGTGATTGTAAAGATCTTAAGGTGTTTTGGCTTTTTTCAAATTCGTTATTATTTTTGTTTATAAAATAAGAAGATATAGTATATGTTCCAAAGCTTATGATTAAAATCATAATTAAAAAAGATAGTTTTTTAGAATAAGATTTCATAATACTTAAAGAATAATCTGTAAAAATTAAATCTTCAAGCAGTGATTTAACAAAATAGCTTTGTTTATTATATATAATACTAGATTTTGATAATATTTTTTTGCAGTTATATTTCTCACATATGGCATCAAGCAGGAAATTTCTAGGAATATTTTCTTGATAGGCGCTGACAAAGTAAACTCCTCTAAGATAAGAATTATTTTTGAGTTTATTTTCCTCTTGTGTTTCTAAAATAAATATCTTTACCAATGCAAATAAATTATCAAGCTGTTTTAAAAATAAGTAGCTTTTATTTTTGTTTTCTAAATTATAAATATAGGAATTTTTACTCATCAAAGAGCATAATAATGAATCACTTAATTCTTTAAATTCATTATTTAAAAATTCTTCATTTAAGATTTGCTCAAAAGATAATCCTAAAATTTTATCTGAAATTTTTTTATCGAAAATATCAAAATATTCTTTCATGCCTTCGATCAAATCAAGTTTTGAAAAGACTATATAGATAGGCAATTTCAAATTCAAAGTTTTTTCACATTCATTTACTCTTTTTGTTAAATATCTAATAAGATTTTTGGAATACTCTTTAGGATTATTTAAGAAAAGGACAGTATCAACAACCAAAATAATTCCATTTAGTTTGCTATGAAAAAAATTTTTATTGAGAAAAGTAAGGAATTTTTTCCATATATTTTTTTAATTAAAAAATCTCTATTTTTATCTATATCATCTTCAGGTATTTCATCACTACTTATAGGTTTAAAAAATTCTTCTTGTGAAAAATAGTTTCCTTCTGTATCTAATAAAGCACCTTTTTTTGATACATAGAGTGCAAAATTTCTAGTAGATTTATGGAATTTTTTATAAGATTCTAAGCTATCACTAAGTGGATATTCGATGTCAGAATAATTAATAAAAGTGCTTTTTCCAGCTCCTTCATTTCCAATGATGATAATTAAAGGTAAATTTTTTATTTTTAAGTCATTTTTCCAAGTTTCTTTAGCATCTTTAAGAGATAAAAAGAAGTTTCTTTTAGATTTATAAATAAACTCATCAGCTTCTTTTTTTAGATCTTTAAATTTTAATCTTTTTTCGCTTTTTAAAGAAGATATAAAATTTACAATAGGCTTTAATAAAAAAATAAAAAAGACAATAAGCCAAACTATAGAGATAATGCTAAATCTTAAAAATGAGCTACTAAAAATATATACATCATTAAAAGCCACTAAAGGACCCCAAAACCAAAATAAAATGCTAAAGAGAAAGATACAACAAAGCAGAAAAATAGTTACAAATAATCTTGATTTTATAAAATCAAATATTTTTTTAAACATTCATTATTCCTTAAAAAGTAAAAACAAATAAATATTAGTATTAATATGTAAATATTTTTAAAAAAATTAAATAGATTAACATTAAAATGATACAATTTTGAATGTTAAAAAAAATTAAAGGAGGTTCTTTTTATGGCTGAACCAGCGTTTATAAAAATTGAAGGTTCTACACAAGGTTTGATTTCAAGCGGTGCATCTACCGAAGCTAGCATTGGTAATAGATATAAGTCAGGTCATGAAGATGAAATCATGGCTCAAGAGGTATCTCATATTGTAACCGTACCTGTAGATCAGCAGAGTGGGCAGCCTTCCGGACAAAGAGTTCATAAGCCTTTTTCTTTTACTTGCTCATTAAATAAATCTGTACCTTTGTTGTATAATGCACTTACTAAAGGAGAAAGACTTCCAACAGTTGAAGTTCATTGGTTTAGAACTGCAACAAGTGGTGGATCTGAACATTTTTTTACTACAAAATTGGAAGATGCAATTATTACAAATATTGAATTAATAATGCCAAATGCACAAGAGACAAGCAATCATGATAAAACAGAGCTTTTAAAAGTTTCAATGAGCTATAGAAAAGTAGTTTGGGAGCATACTGCTGCTGGAACTAGCGGAAGTGATGATTGGAGAGAAGGTAAAGCTTAATTATAAAGCTGTAAAGGAAAATTTTATCTTAAAAAAATCCCGACTAATATACGTGATTATAGTTGGGATTGCATCTTGAAAATCTATTTTTTACTTTTCTTAGTTTTAATTATAAAATTTACTTTCTAAATTATAAAGCTATTATTTATAAAATAATTTATCTTAACGAATAAATTTTTATTTTTTCTATACTTAAATATTGCTATATTTATCTTTTTTAAGTTTAGGTATAAATTAATATTAAGATTTTGCAATCGATTTATTTTTATATTTTAAAAAGCTCATCCTTTCCAGCGCATGTTTTTATTTAGTTTTAAACTTTCTATGCATAAGTAGCTTTAAATTCATGAAGCAAGGTTGAAATCGTTGTTCTAAAATCGTAAAAAACCATTTCTTCGCTAAAACTTAATCGTTTAATGCCTCTGTTTAAAGTGTTTTCGCTCATGGTTTATATCACTTGAAAAAATATTTGAATGGTAAAATCAAAAGGTTTGGTAAATTCAAACAACCTTATAATACTTTGACTTAATGATATGATAAAATCTTCTTTATTTTATTTGCAGGTATAGTTATTTTTAAGTTTTTGAAATTTATTTCATTCTAAATTTCAAATATTAGCACTTCTTAAAAATAAATATGGACTGATAAATCCAATAATAACTCTAAGGTTTTGTTTTAGCAGAACTATAAAGAGTTTGTACTATATTGTATGCATTCTTTATTTATTACATGTAACATATTTTTATTGTCTCATTTTTACCTTCCGTTTTTAATTTATCATATATTGATCTTTTTTAACGTCTTTGTCACCTATTTTTAATGATATGTATCTAAAATAGAAAATTTTATCTATTTTTCTTTGTTATTAGATTCAACTAATTTTTTATTGACTACATTGATAATATTCATCTTATCCTTGTAAAGTATATGCAAATTTTAAAAAATATTTTTTACACATACTTTTGAATTTGTTAAAAGATACTAAATGGTATTAATTATATCTTTTTAAAGTTCTGATTTATTAGATTTTATTTTTTAATTAAGATGAATTGAGATAAGAAGTAGCGATGTGATCCCGCGCCAACTTAATCGCCAAAAAGCTTGATTGCATTAGTACAAATTATTAAGATTTTTTTACAAAGATACATTGATTAAACGTTCAACTCCTGAAATAGACTTTAATTTTTAGCAAATTTTAGTTTTTTTCAAGAATGGATGATAATCGTTATAAAAATTGGGATATATTTGGTGGTGTGATAAGGATAATATATTTTTAGAACTTATAGTTTAAAAGAAGATGAAACAAATTCTAAAATCGATAAAAATTTATTGATTTTAGGAAAAATAAAGTCAAAGAAATACAATAGTTATATTTTAAGTTTTATGGAAAGATAAAAACAACATAAAAATACTGAGTTTATCTTTCCTAGTATTTTTTCTAATAATATTTAGTAACATTGTAATACTATTATAAATTAATAAATTTAAGCATTAAATCAAGCCTTAGTTTTAAACCCTGTGTGTTGTATAGTTTTATTTTATCAATTTCTAAAGCCATAGGAAGATTTTCTAAATTTTGTATAAAATTAAGCAAGTCTTTAAAATCACCATTTAAACTTAGCAAAACATAATTATAGTAGATAAAATTTTTATTTTCTTTAGAAAATTTTATTTCATTAATGATTAAATTGCTAGATAAATTGTTGATTTTTTTGATAAAAAAATCTTTATCATAAGAAAATAAATGCAATTTTTCTTTATAGTATTTTAATTTTTCTTCCTCTGTTTTTATTTGTTTGGTTAGCTTTACCTTTGTTTCTTTAAGATATGAATTTTCTATTTTTACTTCATTTAGTGGAAGGTGATTATGCTCTACTAGTGTTTTTTGAAAAATATCTTGTAAAAAACTATCATGAATTTTAAAAGCTAAAAATAAAGCACAAAGACAGATAAAGCAAGCAAAGAGAAATTTTTCTCTAGAATTTAAATTTTGCAAAAATACTTCTATTTTACTCATGAATGATTTCCAATATAATATTAAATGTTTCTTCGTTTTTATCAAGAATTTTGAAAGTTGAATTTAGATTTTTTAATGCTGTTTTAAAATGATTTTCATTGATAAAAGAAAGAATGATTTTTGTTTGCTCAAATTCAAGATTTATAATTTTAAGCCCATTGGAGTTAAGCCATGATATGATTTGATTTAAGATGATCGTTTTGTTTTTATCTAAATTAATTTCTTTTGTTATGATAGATAAAATATCAGTTTGTTGTTGTATAGATAATATTTTATCAGAAAGAGTAAGATTTAAATCTTGTATATTTTTTAACAATCTTTGTCTATCTTGTTTTAGTTTAGAAATTTCTTCTTGTATGATAAAATTTTTATTTTGAATTTCCTTATTTTGTTTGTATTCTATAAAATCTCCAAATAATAAAATTATCATACTAAGACTAAGGCTAAAAATAAACAATAATATAATTTTCAAAGAAAAAGATATTTTTATTTTATTGTATTTAATAAAATTACAATTTTGATCTAAATTTTTTATACTATATGAACTTAATTTTAATAAACTATTTTCATCAAGAAGATCATTTAAATTTAAGCATTTTATTTGTGATGAGAAGTAATGTTTGATTATATCTAAATCGCGATGAAGTAGTAATTTGCTTTCATAGTGCTTCAAAAGTTCTATAAATCGATTTTGTTCAAAAAATAAACCAATATTTTCCGGGTTAAAATTTTCGATTTTTTTAAGATTGCTAAATTTTCCTTCTTGATAAAAATATAAATATAAAGTTTTATCATACAAATTTAAAACACAATAATCACTTTCTTTAATCAATCTTTCATCAAATAAAGCTTGAAAAATTAAAGGTTCAGGAAAGCAAAAACGGCTTTTTTTCAATTTGCAAACAGGTGTTAAAAAACAATGATAAATTTCATTATATTTAAGAAAAGCTATTTGATAGTCAAAAGGTTTATTTAGCTTAAAATCTGAGGTTAAGTTATTGAAAAGTTCGTCCTCTTTGAATATTCCCGTTCTTTGGGCATAAAGCAAATCTGTAGATTTTATGAAATCTATTTTATATAGTGAATTAATTTTCATCATTTAAAAGTTTTTTTAAAAAATTTTCATCTTTTTGCCAGTTTTTTTTCACTGTTATGAAAAGCTTTAAAAGTACTTTTTTTGTGCGAGTTTTGAAATTTTAAAGCGTGTATCTTTGCCTATTCTTTTTAAAGTCGCACCTTCTTTTCCTATAAGCATAGCTTTGTGCGAGTTTGTGTCGGTGATGATATTGGCTTCTAAAATTAAAAGATTTGGTGTGTCTTTAGTGCGATTGATAAGCACTTCACTACTATAAGGAAGTTCATCGCTTAAATTTTCATAAATGCTTTCAAGTATGAAATCCCGATAAAGTTCTTTTTCACTGCTTGCACTTAAAAATTCAGGATCATAAAAATATTCATGTTCATCAAGGTATTTTACTATCTCATCTAGCAAACCTTTTTTGTAACTTTTTTTCTTAGAAGAATAAGGAATGATAGCCTTAAAATGTTCACTAAATTTCGCATATTCGCTAAGTTTTTTTAAAAGCGTAGCATTATCGGTTAAATCAACTTTATTTAAAGCAATGATGTGTGGTACTTGTGGATTAAGACTAAGAAAATTTTCATAGTCTTTTACGCTATCAAAAACACTAGCTACAAATAAAATCACATCGCAATCTCCTATGGATTTAATAGCACTTTGGATTAGCAGTTGATTAAATGTAGCACCACTTTCATGAAGTCCTGGTGTATCTATAAAGATGATTTGATTTTTTTCATGCATCACTATGGCTTTGATTTTACGTCTTGTGGCATTTTGTTTGTGAGAAACTAGGGCGATTTTTTCTCCTAATAAGGAATTAATTAAAGTACTTTTTCCTGCATTAGTACGCCCTATGGTGCTAACAAAGCCGCTTTTCACAAAATATACCTTGCAAGATCTTTATTTTCTATAATATCTCCAAGTTTTTCTTCTACCATTTTTTTATCAACTACGAATTTTTTACCCGCATACTCATCAGCTTCAAAACTTAAATCTTCGAGTAATTTTTCTATCACAGTATGCAAGCGTCTAGCACCTATATCTTGCATTTCTTCATTGGCTCTTGAAGCTATTTTTGCTATTTCTTTAATAGCCTCATCATCAAAATCAAGCTCTAAGTTTTCAGTTTTTAAAAGTTCGGAGTATTGTTTTAAAAGTGAATTTTTAGGGCGTGTTAAAATTTCATAAAGAGCTTTATCATCAAGACTATCTAACTCTACTCTTAAAGGAAAGCGTCCTTGAAGTTCAGGGATAAGATCACTTGGCTTGCTAAGATGAAAAGCTCCTGCGGCGATAAAAAGAATGTGATCAGTTTTTAAAGTACCTATTTTTGTTTGCACACTTGAGCCTTCAACGATAGGAAGCAAGTCCCTTTGTACCCCTTCTTTGCTTGGATCTTGGCGGTTTGAATTTCCGCTTGTAACTGCTATTTTATCGATTTCATCAATGAAAATAATCCCTTCATTTTCCGCTCTTTTTAAGGCTTCGCTTTTGATGCTTTCTTGATCTAGGATTTTCTCTCCCGCTTCGTTTTTTAAAGCATTTTTAGCATCTTTAATTTTCATTTCTTTTTTGACTTTTTTACTGCCAACGCCTATAACTTTAACTATATCTTGCATTGCGCCCATTTCAGGTGGTAGATTAGGATTAGTATCAAACATATTTTGTGAAATTTCTATCTCTATAATGCTTTCATCAAGATCGCCATTTCTTAGCTTGGTTCTCATTTTCTCAAGACTGTTTTTATACTCTTCTTGCTTTTCATCACTAATGCCTTTTGGCAAAGGAGGTAAAAGTTTTTCTAAAATTTTATTTTCTATAAATTCATCAATTTTATCTTTGTTTTTTTCTCTTTGCTCGTTTTTTACCAAATTTAAAGCCGCATTAGCAAGATCTCTTACCATACTTTCTACATCGCGACCTACAAAACCTACTTCTGTATATTTGCTTGCTTCGATTTTGATAAAAGGAAAGCCCATCATTTTAGCTAAACGCCTAGCAATTTCTGTTTTTCCTACACCTGTAGATCCTATCATTAAGATATTTTTTGGCACGATATCATCTTGCAATTCAGGACTAAGTTGCATTCTACGGTAGCGATTTCTTAAAGCTATAGCTATGATTTTTTTAGTCTTTTTTTTGTCCTATAACATAATCATCTAAAAATTTAACGATTTCTTTTGGAGTTAGATTCATTTCTCATCCTCGATTACATAAGTTTTGATATTAGTATTGGTATAAATGCAAATTTCACCCGCGATTTGAAGACTTGATTTTACAAGCTCTTCTTCATCTAAATCAGTATGTTTTGCTAAGGCTCTAGCAGCTGAAAGTGCATAGTTTCCACCGCTTCCTATAGCAGCGATTTTTCCATCTTCAGGTTCAACTACATCGCCTGTGCCAGAAAGTAAAAAAATATGATTTCTATCAAGTACTAGCATCATAGCTTCAAGTTTTCTTAGGTATTTGTCTTTTCTCCATTCTTTAGAAAAATCAATCGCCGCTTTTAAAAGATCACCTTTAGAACTTTGAAGGAGATTTTCAAACATATCAAAAAGATTAAAAGCATCGGCTGTTGATCCTGCAAAACCTGCTAAAACTTTGCCATTGTTGAGTTTTCTGATTTTTACGGCATTACCTTTTAGCACTGTGTTTCCAAAGCTTACTTGTCCATCGCCACCTATGACGGATTTGTTTTTGCCTTTGTAGGCTAAAATCGTTGTTGCGTGAAACATTATTCTGCCTTTATGTTTATGTTAAATTTAGCATGGATAGCGTGTCCAAGTTTTACGCTAACTTCGTGAATTCCAAGACCCTTTAAAGTATCGCATTCTAAGCTTTTTTTATCGATTTCTATATGACTTTGTTCTTTTAAAGCGTGAGCGATTTCATCTTTGGTTACACCGCCAAATAAACTTCCATTAGCACCCACAGGTTTTGAAATTTCAAGAGTAATTTTGCTAAGTTCATCTTTAAGTTTTTCTAAATTTGCCATTTCAAAGCGTAAATTTTCAGCTTCTTTTTTCTTGTCGCTTTCATATTTTCTCAAAACTTCATTAGTGGCTGCTTTTGCAAAGCCTTTGGCGATTAAGAAATTTTGTCCATAACCGTCTTTTACTTCTTTTATTTCTCCTGCTTTTCCAAGCGTTTTTACATCTTTAATTAATAATACTTTCATTATATATTCCTTTATTAAAATTTTCTTCCATTTTTTCCTGCGATAATAAAACGCAAAGCATTAAGCTTGATAAAGCCTGCTGCGTCTTTTTGATTGTACACTTCATCTTCTTCAAAAGTACAATAAGCCGCATTAAACAAGCTATCGTTTGCACTTTCACGCCCTATAACCATCACATTGCCTTTGTAAAGCTCAAGTTTTACTCTACCATTAGCGTGAATTTGTGATTTATCGATTAAGGCTTGAAGCATGATTCTTTCAGGTGAAAACCAGTATCCATTGTAAATTAAACTTGCGTATTTTGGCATGAGTTCGTCTTTTAAATGCGCCGCTTCTCTATCGAGCGTGATGCTTTCAAGGGCTCTGTGTGCTTTTAAAAGTATGGTGCCTCCTGGAGTTTCATAACAACCGCGACTTTTCATTCCTACATAGCGATTTTCTACTATATCAAGGCGTCCTATACCATGCTTACAGCCTAGTGCGTTAAGTTTAGTTAAAAGTCCTGCAGGACTTAGTTTTTCGCCATTTATTGCTACTAAATCTCCTTTTTGAAAATCAAGTTCTACAATTTCGCTTTCATTTGAGGCTTCTTTTGGACTTTTACTCCATCTCCACATATCTTCTTGAGGTGCATGAGCAGGATCTTCTAAAACAAGTCCTTCATAAGAAATATGAAGTAAATTTGCATCCATAGAATAAGGAGATTTACCTTTTTTCTTAGAAATATCAATACCGTGTTTTTGTGCATAAGCAAGGAGTTTTTCACGGCTGTTTAAATCCCACTTACGCCATGGAGCGATGATTTTTAAATCTGGATTAAAAGCAAGATAACCAAGTTCAAAACGCACTTGATCATTTCCTTTGCCTGTTGCGCCATGGCTTACTGCATCTGCACCTGTTTGTAAGGCAATTTGTGCTTGGGTTTTTGCTATTAGCGGTCTTGCTATACTTGTTCCTAAAAGATATTCTCCTTCATAAATAGCATTGGCTCTAAACATAGGAAATACATAATCTTTAACAAATTCATCTCTTAGATCTTTAATGAAAATATTCTCTTCTTTTATACCTAAAGAAAGGGCTTTTTTTCTTGCGGGTTCAAGTTCTTCGCCTTGACCAATATCTGCTGTAAAAGTTACAACTTCACAATTATATTCATCTTGAAGCCATTTTAAAATAATGCTTGTATCAAGTCCACCAGAATACGCTAAAACTACTTTTTTTATTTCATTTTCCATAAAGATATCCTTATGTATAGATTTTGAAAATTATAAAATTGTATCTAAATTTCATTAAAGAAAAGTTTTTGCTTATTATTTTCCTAAAAATAAAAGTGAAGACATAAGCAAATTTTGTTCCAAAAATTGATTTTTTTTGCTAAAATTGCTTTCTATGAGAGTAGATAAATTTTTAAATGTAGTTAATATCACAAAAAGAAGAGCTATTTCTGAAGATATGTGTAAAAGTGGTGTGGTAGGGATTAATGGTGTTGTTGTTAAAGCCAGTAAAGAGGTTAAAGTAGGCGATATTATCACTTTACATTTTACTGAATATACTCAAAAATATAAAGTGTTGGCTTTGCCTAATACAAAAAGTATTCCTAAAAATGCACAAAACGAATATGTGGTAAAATTATGAAAGAATTTATTTTAGCTAAAGATGAGCTTAAAACTATACTTAAAATGATGCCTAAAGAAGGTGTTATTTTACTTCAAGGAGATTTGGCTAGTGGAAAAACAAGTTTGGTGCAAGCTTGGGTTAAATTTCTTGGTCTTAATGCAAAGGTAGACTCTCCAACTTTTTCCATTATGCAAAAATATGAAAATCATAATATTTGCGTTTATCATTATGATATTTATCAAGAAGGTTTGGATGGGCTTTTAACAAATGGTTTATTTGAAAAATTTTTTGAAAAAGGTTTGCATTTGGTTGAATGGGGTGATGAAAATCTGAAAAAAACTTTAATGAAATTTGGAATTTTTAGTACCCAAATTAAAATTAGTATTAAAGATAATAAAAGAAAGTATGAAATTTATGAGTAAATTAGAAATTGTAAATTTGGAAAAAATTATTAAAAAAACCAAGATTATACATGGAGTTTCTTTAGAGGTTAATAGCGGAGAGGTTGTAGGGCTTTTAGGTCCAAATGGTGCAGGAAAAACGACAACTTTTTATATGATATGTGGACTTATTTCTCCAAGTAGTGGAAAAGTTCTTTTAGATGGTTTGGATGTGACAAAAGATCCTTTAAACAAGCGAGCAAGATCAGGGATAGGTTATTTGCCTCAAGAAAGTAGTATTTTTAAAGATTTAAGTGTAGAAGATAATTTGCTTTTAGCAGCTCAAATTTTTTATAAAGATAAAAAAATTTTACATGATAAAGTTGAGCAAATGCTTGAGCTTTTAAGCATAGAGCCTATTCGTTTAAGAAAAGGTTTGAGTTTAAGTGGAGGTGAAAGAAGGCGTTGTGAGATTGCCAGAAGTTTAATGTGCGAACCTAAGTTTTTACTTCTTGATGAACCTTTTGCAGGTGTTGATCCTATAGCAGTGGCTGAAATTCAAACCTTAATCAAAGAGCTTAAAAGATTGGGGATTGGAGTTTTAATCACAGATCATAATGTGCGAGAAACTTTAGCTATTTGCAATAGAGCTTATGTTATAAGATCAGGTTCTTTGCTTGCTAGTGGAAATGCTGATGAAATTGCAACTAATAAAGATGTGAAAAAGTATTATTTAGGAGCGGAGTTTAAACTCCTTGATTGATGTTAAAGCAAAAAATTACCCAAGCACCCAAGACTAAAATTTCTCAAACTTTACGCTCTTGGTTGCCAATTTTACAAGCAAACATAGAAGATTTAAAAGAAAATTTAGACAAATTTGCTGAGGATAATCCTTTTTTTAATGTCCAAGATTCTATACAAACTCATGATAAAGGCAAGAATTATTTTGATTTATTTTACAAGCATAATGTAAATTCGACTTTGGTAGATAGTAAAGGACTTGCTAAAAAAAGTGTTTATGAGCTTTTAAATGAGCAAATTCTTCCCCCTTTGTTTCCTACAAACAAATCCCAAGAGCTTGCAAAAAAGATTGTAGAATGTTTAAACGAGGAAGGGTATTTTGAATACGATGAAGAATTTTTAAAAGAGTATTCTTTAGAAGAAATTGAGCGTGTAAGAGCAAGATTTAAATTTTTAGATCCTGTAGGAGTAGGAGCTAAGGATTATAAAGAAGCATTTTTGTTCGCCCTTGAAAATATAGAGTTAGATGAAGATATTGATGAGTTTTGTAGAATGTTGATTATGGATTTTGAAAATATACAAAATTATACCAAGGAACCTTTATATAAAGAAGCCTTAGCTATACTTAAGCGTTTTAGCACTCCTCCTTTTTTGGAATATTTTGAAGACTCTCGTGTGATTGTTCCTGATATTTTTGTTTATAAAGAAAATGGTGAAATTAAAGTAAAAATTAATGATGATTATTATCCTGAAATTTCAATACAAACTGATGGTTTAGAACATGATTTTTTAAGTCATTATATCAAAGAAGCAAAAAATTTAGTTGATGCTTTAGCAATGAGAAAAGCTACTCTTTATAAAATAGGACTTATGATAGTAGAATATCAGTATGATTTTTTTATGGGAAAAGAGATAAAACCTATGACTTTTAAAGATTTAGCGCTTGATTTAGAACGCAATGCTTCAACTATATCAAGAGCTGTGGCAAACAAATATCTAAGTTGTGAAAGGGGGCTTATCCCTTTGCGTGATTTTTTTGCTTTTGCTCTTGATGAAGAGGGGGAAACTTCAAATGCAGGTGTTAAGGAATTTGTAGCAAATTTAGTAAAAAATGAAGATCGTAGAAAACCTTTAAGTGATAGTAAAATTTTAGAATTAATCAAAGAAGAATTTAAAGTTGATATAGGACGAAGAACTATTACAAAATATCGTAAGCATCTTAATATTGCAAGTTCTACAGATAGAAAAAAAATATATGAACTCGAAGGATAAAATTTATCAATACACCAATCCTTGCACTTTTTTATTATATTTAAGTTAAATTTAAATAATTTTGAAAAAATTATTATTTTATTATTAAAATATTATTCTTTAAATTTAAAAATGTGATACAATAATTTTTAAATATCAATATTTTCAAAGGAATTAAAATGGACTTTTTAATAAACCTTAGCGAGGGAGGGCAATTTGCAATCCAAGTCATTATTGTTTTAATTTGTCTTTTTTACGGTGCGAAAAAAGGCGGTATAGCCCTTGGTTTACTTGGTGGTATAGGTATTTTAATGCTTGTATTTGCTTTTCATATTAAACCTGGAAAACCAGCTATAGATGTTATGCTTACAATTTTAGCGGTAGTGGTTGCGAGTGCAACTTTGCAAGCAAGTGGTGGTCTTGATGTTATGCTCCAAATAGCAGAAAGAATTTTAAGACGCAATCCTAAATTTTTAACCATATTAGCACCTTTTGTAACTTGTTTTTTGACTATACTTTGCGGAACAGGACATGTGGTTTATACTATTATGCCTATTGTTTATGATATAGCGATTAAAAATGGTATTCGTCCTGAGCGTCCAATGGCAGCAGCTTCGATATCATCACAAATGGGTATTATTGCATCTCCTGTGTCTGTGGCTGTTGTGAGTTTGACGGCTTTGCTTTTGAATGCTAATCATAAATTAGCGGGTTTTGATGGTTATATCAATCTTCTTCAAATCACTATACCTAGCACATTATTTGGCGTATTGTGTATA
This sequence comes from Campylobacter jejuni subsp. jejuni 414, assembly GCA_000163995.1. Taxonomy (GTDB): domain Bacteria; phylum Campylobacterota; class Campylobacteria; order Campylobacterales; family Campylobacteraceae; genus Campylobacter_D; species Campylobacter_D jejuni_A. The sequence goes on from CM000855.1 coordinate 620,691, forward strand.
GGAATTTTTTCTTGGTTTAGAGGGAAAGATTTGGATAAAGATGAAGTGTTTCAAGAAAAACTTAAAGATCCTGAATTTAAAAAATATGTTTATGGAGATTCTAAAACACTTTTAGGCGTTAAACTTCCAAAAAGCAATTGGGTTGCAATGTGGATTTTCTTAGGAGCTATTGCTTTGGTGGCGCTACTGGGTGTATTTGATTTTTTGCGTCCAAATTGGGGACAAGTTTTAAAAAATGGCATTCCTCAATTTGATGCTTTAGGTAATCCTAAAATGGATGTTTTATCTATGGTTTCAGTGATTCAGATGTTCATGCTTTTAGCGGGTTCTTTGATTATCATCTTTACTAAAACAGATGCAAAGAAAATTGGTTCTAATGAAATTTTTAAATCAGGTATGATAGCACTTGTTGCGGTTTTTGGAATTTCTTGGATGGCTGATACTATGTTTGCAGTCCATACTCCTATGATGAAAGCAGCGCTTGGGGATATAGTAAAAGAGCATCCTTGGACTTATGCTGTAATGCTTCTTTTAATTTCTAAATTTGTAAACTCTCAAGCAGCAGCTATTTCGGCTTTTGTTCCTTTGGCTTTGGGAATTGGTGTTGAGCCAGGTGTGATTGTTGCTTTTGCGGCTGCTTGCTATGGGTATTATATTTTACCAACTTATCCAAGTGATTTGGCTACTATACAATTTGATAGATCAGGCACTACTCATATTGGTAAATTTGTTATCAATCACAGTTTTATTTTACCAGGACTTATTGGCGTAATCACTTCTTGTATAGCGGGTTATTTTATCGCTATGGCGGCGGGTTATCTTTAAAAATTTTAGCAGGGTTTTTTCCTGCTAAGTTCTTCATTTGTCTTTAAAAATGAGAAAGGCTATTTTATTTATCTTTCTTCTGCTTTTAGTTTTTATCCATTTTTGTGAAATTCAAACTAGGACGTGCGGATGATATTTTAATAGTTTAAACTTAATACTTGATCTTTATTTTATGTTCTATATCCTGAAAAATATACTAGAAATTTTAATAACACTGATTATAGTTTTTATATTGGCTTTAATTTTTGGAAATTATCTTTATAAAATTGCAAGTTGTAAAAAAACTATTTTTGATTTTATTTTTAATCTTATTGATAACTTAACTTATAAAATTTGTGTAATTATGTAGAAGGAATATGACTAAAGTATTCTTTACATTTGATTGCTTTTAATGTTTTGGTGGCTATTTTTTCGTGATTTTTATTTGCAAGATAAACTTTAAATCCTAATTCGATTGATTCTATAAAAAGGATTTGAATTTAAACGCTGTAATTGGTTTTATTGCAAACGCAAAAATATAAGCATTTTGTTTAATAAGGTAGAAGTTAGAACAAGGGATATATTTTATAAATCCCTTAATTTATTAATCTCATCTCTTAATGCGGCAGCTTTTTCAAATTCAAGAGCTTTAGCCGCTTCAAGCATTTGTTTGCGTAATTCTTTGACAAGTTTAGCTCTTTCGCTAGCTGGCATTTTTTCTAGTTTTTTGCCTTTGCGATAAATTTCGCCTAAATTCTCTTCATTTTTTAAACTTTCTTCGATGTGGCGTTTGACTGAAGTTGGGGTGATATTATATTTTTTATTATAAGCCATTTGAAGTTTGCGGCGTTGATTGGTTGTATCCATAGCTTCTTGCATGGACTTTGTGATCTTTTTGCAAAAAAGTAAAACCTTGCCATTGACATTTCTAGCAGCTCTTCCCATGGTTTGGATCAAACTTGTCGTGCTTCTTAAAAAACCTTCTTTATCTGCATCCATAATGGCAATGAGTGAAACTTCAGGCAAGTCAAGCCCTTCTCTAAGCAGGTTGATACCAATTAGCATATCAAAAGCACCACTTCTTAGGCCTCTTATGATTTCGTTGCGTTCTATAGCATCAATGTCTGAGTGCATATATTTGACTTTAATACCAAGCTCTAAATAATATCTTGTAAGCTCTTCAGCAAGTTTTTTAGTCAGCACAGTAACCAAAACGCGTTCGTTTCTTTGTATGACTTTTTTGCTTTCATCGAATAGAATTTCAACCTGATTATCGCTATCTTTTAACTCTATTAAAGGATCGAGTAGTCCTGTAGGACGCATGATTTGATGAAAGATATTTTCTTTACTAAGTTCAAGTTCTAAAGGTGCAGGTGTGGCTGAAACAAAAAGAAATTGACAATTTTTATGGATAAATTCATCAAACATTAAAGGACGATTATCTAAAGCTGAAGGTAAACGAAAACCATAATCCACTAAGGTCTGTTTTCTACTTCTATCTCCTGCAAACATACCTCGAAATTGTGGTAAAGATACATGACTTTCATCAACAATGACAAGAAATTTTCTATCTTTGATCGCAAAATAATCAAAAAGTGTATAAGGAGTATCGCCTTCTTTAAGCCCTGTTAAATGTCTTGCATAGTTTTCTACGCCTTTACACATTCCTGTGCTTGTAAGCATTTCAAGATCAAATTCAACGCGTTGTTTAAGGCGTTGGTGTTCTACGAGTTTATTTTCATGTTCAAAACAAGCAAGGCGTTCATTAAGCTCTGTTTTTATATCTTTTATAGCCTGTTTTAAACGAGTTTCTCCTACGCTAAATTGGCTTGTAGGATAGAGTATAAAGCGTTTTAAGTCTTTACCTTTTTTATTTTCTAAAACATTGTAATGATACATAACATCAAGTTCATCGCCAAAAAATTCAAGTCTTACTACTTCATCTTCATAATAAGCTGGATAAATGTCTACAATATCTCCTTGAACACGAAAATCCGCACGATCAAAAAAATTATCATTTCTTTTGTATCCCATATCTACAAGTTTTTTTAAAAGTTCTTTTTGTGAAATTTGCATACCTAATTCAAAGATTAAAACCATGCCTATGTATTCATTTGGATTTCCAAGTCCGTAGTTTGCTGAAACACTAGCGATACAAACCACATCTTCATAACTTAAAAGTGAAGCAGTAGCACTAAGTCTTAAGCGTTCTAAATCTTCGTTAGTGGAGCTGTCTTTTTCTATGAAAACATCAGTACGCGGGATATAGGCTTCAGGTTGGTAATAATCATAATAAGATATAAAATATTCCACATGATTTTTAGAAAAAAAGCCTTTAAATTCACTATAAAGTTGAGCACAAAGGCTTTTGTTATGACTCATGATAAGAGTTGGCATATTTAATTCTTTAATCACATTTGCCATGGTAAAGGTTTTTCCACTTCCTGTAACACCTAATAATGTTTGATATTTGTTGCCTTTTTTTATACTTTTTACTATACCTTTTATAGCTTTTTCCTGATCGGGACTAGGTTTAAAATCGCTTGTAAGTTCTAACATTTTTCCACTTTATTTTTATTTTTGAAAAATTTTAAAAGAAAATGCTTTAATTAAAAATTAATTGACAATAAAAACCTAAATTTAAATTTTTTTCTGCTACAATATCAAATAATATTTTCCATAAATTATAAATTCTTAATAGAAGGCAAAGATATGTTTGATGAAAAAATAATCAACACCATGACAGACAAAGTAAATGAATTAATTGAGAAATATAATGAAGTTTGCGAAGTTAATGAAGCTTTGCGAAATGAGCTTGTGAGTGTAAAAGCACAAAATGAAGCAAAAAGTAATCAAATCATGCGTTTAGAAGAAGAACTTAAATCTCGTAATATAGAAAGCGAAGATATTTATAAGAAAATAGAGGCTGTTCTTGGCAGATAATCTAAAACAAGTCATTGTTAATGTTAATGCAAAAGATTTTATTGTTAAATGCAGTGAAGAATTTGCAAATTTTTTAGAAGATGATATCGCTTTGATTTCTGGCGGTACTAAAAAAATAGAACTCAAACGCTTTGTAGATGCGTTTGTAAAAAAAAGTTATGAAAATTATATTTTAGAAAGAGAACTTAAAAAACTAATAAAAGCTATCAATGAAGAACTCCCAACAAAATGAATAAAGCTTTTACCTTGCTTGAGCTTGTTTTTGTGATATTAATTTTAGGAATTTTGTCAACTTTAGCTTCATCTTTTGTCAATACTACAAAAGATGAAGCTAAAGTTTTAAAATTAAAAATGGATTATGAAATGCTAAGTTCGGCTCTTGCCTTAATGCGTAGTCAAATGAAGCTTAAAAATTTAAATTTTCCAGAAATTTTAGATAATGCACAAAATAATCAAGCCAAAGAAAAACTTTTTTATTGTTTTAATGATTGTGATTATTCTTTACTTGATACACCTATTTATTCTGATTTTAAATCTTGGATGAAAATAGGTAAAAATCACTATAGATTTACATTAAATTCCAAAGAGATGGTTGAATTTGTTTATGATTCTAAAGAAGGTTTATTAAAATGCTTAGGAAGTTCTAGATGCAAAGATCTAATATAAGATATTATGAACTTGCTATTTGTGGTTTGTATTTGGATAATTTAACTTTTCATAGTTTTTATGAAATTAAACCTTTAATGCAAGTATTAGTGGATTTAAGAGCTAAAAAAAATCTTAAAGCTATCGTGCTTAAAGAATGTCAAAAACCTGATTTTAAAACCGTAGAAATTAAAGAAATTACAAAATATTTTTTAACTCCTCTGCAATTTGAATTAGCAAATTTTATTGTTTATTACTATGCTTCAAAACTTGGTTTTGTTTTAGGTTTTTTTGAAACTACTCCTAAGTACGAATGCCAAAAAATGTCTTTTAAAGATACTCCTAAGCTAAGTGATCAGCAACAAAGTGCTTTAAGTTTTCTTCAGAAAGAAAATAATTCTTTGCTTTTTGCTGATACAGGTAGTGGCAAGACTGAAATTTATATTTCTTTGATTAAAGAGTGTTTAGAGCAAGGTAAGCAAGCTTTGCTTTTAATGCCAGAAATCGCACTCACTCCACAAATGCAAAAGCGTTTAGAAGTGTATTTTAAGGATAATTTTTTTCTTTGGCATTCTAAAATTTCGAAGAAAAAAAAGACAAGAGTATTTAGAGCGTTTTTGCAAAGGAGAAGTGCTTTTAGTTGCGGGTGCAAGATCGGCTTTGTTTTTACCTTTTAGAAATTTAGGCCTTATTGTGGTAGATGAAGAGCATGATAATTCTTATAAAGCTTCTAATCAGCCTTTTTTCAATGCAAGAGATTTAGCACTTTTTTTAGGACAAAAAAATAAAATCAAAGTGGTTTTGGGTTCTGCAACTCCGTCTTTAACAAGTTTTTATAAACAAAAAAGTTTTAGACTTAAAGGAACTTTTTTTGAGAGTAAAAAACATTTTTTATACGATGAAAATGAACTTGGTATTACTCCTATGCTTTTAAGTGAATTAAAAAAAAGTTTAAGTTATCAAAAACAAGCCATAGTATTTTTACCCACAAGAGCTAATTTTAGGCAAATCGTTTGTAAATACTGTGGGGAAACGATCAAATGTCCTTTTTGTTCTATTGCTATGAGTATACATAAAAAGAAAAATGTTTTAAAATGTCATTATTGCAATTATACTTCTTTAATAGAGCAAAGTTGTCCAAGTTGCAAAGGTGTAATGTTAGAAGCTAGGAAAATGGGAACTGCAGAACTTTTAGAACTTTTGCAAAATGCCTTGCCTTTAGCAAAAATAGCAAAATTTGACAGTGATGAAATTACAAGTGTTAAAAAGCTTAATGCTATTTTGAAAGACTTTAATGAAAATAAGATTGATATACTTATCGGTACTTCTATGCTTGCTAAAGGCCATGATTATCATAGTGTGGATTTGAGCGTGATTTTAGGACTTGATGAGTATTTACTGCGTCCTAGTTTTAGGGCGAGCGAAGAAACTTTAGCTTTAGCCATGCAAGTTGCAGGTAGAGCAGGGCGTAAAGGCGAAGCAAGAGTGCTTTTACAAACAAAAAATAGAGCTTTTTTTGAAAGATATATAGAAGATTATGATACTTTTTTAAAAGATGAGTTAGAAAATAGAAAAGATCTTTATCCCCCTTTTAAACGCCTTTTAAGAGTCCTTATAGAAGATAAGGATCAACAAAGTGCACAAACACTTTGTGAAAAACTTGCTTATCAATTTAAAAATATTAAACAAATAGAATTAGTAGGTTATGGAATTTGCGGAGTTGAAATGCTGCATGGAAAATACCGTTTTTATTTATTGCTTAGAAGTAAAAATCATAAGGCTTTAGTAGCAATTGAAAATTATATTTTGCAATTTAAAAATACAAGTGCGGATATTGATCCTATTGATTTTGTATGAAATTAATTTTTAAATCACTCATAAAATCAATTTCACACCAATCACCATCGATTTCTACTGCTTTTGCATTGTTATATTTTTCAATTAAAGCTTGTAAAAAACTTGTCATATACATATTTTCAAAATTTTTATTATCATATAAAATATCACGATTAAGTGTTTCATAAAAAGCAATAACTTGAGAAAGAAATTGATTAGAAAATTTAAAAAGTCCTATATATTGAGCTTCTATCTCATCATAGGTATTGGCTTTTTTTCCAAGTTCTACAATATAACCATTTTTCATTTTTAATGTTTCAGCATCTTCTAAGGGATTTATAAAGCGTTTGCTCCAAAGCTTATGCCAAGATTTATCAACTACTATAGCAAGCTCCCCTTTGGCATTTATAAGCTTTTGCACACAATCTTGAGAATAAATAATATCCGCATAAGAAATAATCAAATCTTGCTTTTCTTTAATACACTTTAACATAAAATCTTTAGCGCAAAAAAAAGTATACACCATATTAGTTTTATCATATTTTGGATTGATAAAAAAATGTTTAATATCATATTTATTAAGATAATTTTTCAGTACATCATTTAAATATCCACCTATAACAGCTATTTCATTTACACCTGCTGATTTTAAAGCTTCAATTTCATAATCTATTATTTTTTTATTTTTATACTCAACCATGCATTTTGGTTGATCTTTTGTTAAAGGCATCAATCTTGATCCAAAACCTGCTGCTAAAATAATCGCATTCATTTTATTCCTTGATTAAGCTAAACCATTCTTTTAAAATTTGAATATTATTTAACCCATTTTCTCTTTCAATATGCCACATTATACCAAAAATACTTTCATACTTATGTTTAAAAGCCTCTATAGTGTTATCTTTTGCTAGACAAAGTTCTACAAGATCTTCGCCTAATTTTTCAATAGCAAAATTATGAAAAGAATTACTTATAAATTGTTCTTTTAAAAAAAATATTTCATGCTTGCCTATATGATTTTCACAAGGACTTATATGACTATTAAAATAATAAGCTATCATTTGGGCTCCTCTGCAAATTCCTAAAAGTGGTATTTTTTCTTTTAAGCAAACTTCTATAACTTGCTTTTCATATAAATCTCTTTTTTTTGATAAAACATTAGGATTGTAATAACTTAAATCATTGCCACCGCTTAATATCACAGCTTTTACTTTATGTTTATAATGAGAAAAATCTATTTCATAGCTAAGAGGAAGAGGGGTGAAATTTTTAAATAAATCTTTATTAAATAATTTTCCCCAATCTAAAGCTAAACATTCTCTTTCTTCATGATAACTTTCATTGCAAATAAGCCTTTGAGTAATACCTATAAACAAAATATTTGCTCACTTTCACATTCTATATTTATTTTTTTAGCTTTTAAATATTTTTCAAAATTTTCCTCCCCAACTCCTATAACAGCAGGCATTCCAAGTTCTGAAGCACGAATAGCCATATGTGAATTAGCACCCCCATAACATGTAATAAGTCCTGCTATATTTTTTGTAAATAAATAATCATATCCAGGATCTGCTGCATAAATTAAAACAATCTTTCCCTCTAAATCTTTATCATTTTCTTTGGCTGTAAATGCAGTGATGCTCTTTTGTGTAATAAAATTTGGAATGATACTATGATTATAAAAAGAAAAAATTTCATCGGCATTGCAAAGTAGAGAAGGAAGTTTTATAGCTTGTGTAAGTTCGTATTCTTTTTTGTTGCGATTAATTTCTTCTAAAAACTGCTCTTTTGGATTTATAGAATAAAGGCTAGAATAAAGATTTAAAATACTTTTTATATCAAGATGAGCTAAATCTTCTTTTTTAATACTATAATACTTGCCTAATTCTTCTATATAAACCATAGCTTTAGAAAGCAATCTAGTGAATTTAAATTTAACGAGCTCTCTACCTTCAATAGCCTGTTTTAAAAAATCAAAAAATTCACAAGCATTAATTTCTAATCCATGTTCTTTGAGCAAAGCATTTAAAGCCTTTGTCTTTTCTTCTGAAAAAACAAAGGCTTTATCTTGTAAATAAACTTTACTATCTTTTTGATCTACATCAAAATAAAGTTCAAAATCTTCATCATATCTTGGAGATAAAATATTATAAGTTCCTGCTCTTAAATGTCCAAAATCTTTCAAAAATTGATCTTTGGTGTGAAAATTAAGATGGTTTGTTTGTTTGCTTAAATTTTTATTAACTGTATTGAGTGAATTTAAAAAATCATCTTTTTCCTCTTTAGTTATAAAATTAATCTCGACCAAAGAATTTAAAAGTTGCATCGCTACAAATGCGGCTCTAGCTACTCCCGCAAAAGGTAAAGTTCCATAACGCTTACACTCTTCAATAAGCCAATAAATTTTATCAATTAAAGAAAAATTTGAATCAACAATACCATCATATCTTTCTTTCAATTTACAAGCTTTTTGTATGTCTTTTAAATAAAGCCCTGATTGAGGATTGATGATTTTATTTGTAAGTTCTAATAATGAAAATTCTAATCTTTTGATTTCATTTTCATTAAAACCATGATTTAAAAGTTCTTGTAATTTTTTAGAACTATTAAAATCATAGCAAGAATAAACAATATTAAATTCAATCTTATCATGCAATTCATGATTTTTATTAAGTTTATCCAAATAAAAATTGACAAGTTTTTGTGCGATATTTTCATCTAATTTTTTTGGTATAAAAGAATTAAAAGATAATCTTACATCCACATAAGGAATGCCTAAAAAAGAATGGATCAAAGGATGAGATCTTAAGTCTCTATAACCATAATTATCTCTTTGATAAGCCCAAATATTATCTGTAATAATTTCTTTATATAGGCTAAAAGCTAAACGCTTAGGTCTTAAACCTATGATTTCAGCTGGATTCCAATCAGGCATTACTCCAAAAATAGCCTTATCTCCTAAAACTCTAGATCTAGCTTCTTTTAAAGACTCAAAGCGTTTATAAAATCTATATAAGGCCTCTTTTGGCAAGGAATGGAATAAATTATTTTTTTCATGCATAACTAAAGGACGCACCTGCAAACAAAAAAGTTCTTCTTTGTTATCTTCAATAGCAAATGCAAATTCAACATCTAAAAAATAACAATCATATAAAGATTCTAATTCCTTTATAAGTTCTATAATTTTCTGAAGTCTAATATCTTTAAATTCTAAATAAGCTCTATAATGATAGTAAGTTTTTGCACTCTTACTACTTCCATCTGTAATAGAGCTATTTGAACCATTTTCATCGTATTGAAGACAAAAATAAGGGGAAAAATTATCTTTATCAACGCTAAAACCAACACCGCAAAGTGTAATGTTTTCAAGCATAGGTTGTATTAAAATTTCATCGCTTTTTGATGGCATGGAATTAGCAACTTTATATAAAGCTTTTAATAACTCATCTTTGGAACTTGAATCAATATTTGTCAAGGAAAGAAAAGCACCTGCATTAGAGTTTTTCATACTATCTTCGCTAAAAGAAGAACTTCTTATAATAAGCTTATTAGCTTTTAAAGTTTGAATATTATGTAAAATTCTATCTTCATTCGATGTTAATTCTTCAAGCGAAGTTAAAACCAAAGGTAAAACTTTTGCTTTTTTTAATTCCGTTTGTAAATTTTTTAAATTTTGTGCTTTGGTTTTAAAATTTAACTTCGCCATTTTTTCCCTTGATTTATATTTTTTTAGCGCTCCAACAACGAGTGGTATATTTTATGCTAAATTCTTTAGGAAGTCTTTGTGAAATTTTATCACTAATTTTATTAAATAATTCATTTCCTTTATCAGTCTCTAAATCCCAATAAGGATTTTTAACGCTCTTCCATGCATTAATATAATTTTCAATGCTTTGATGGAAATAAAAATCTTCTTCAATATAGACAATATTATCAAAAAGATCCTTACGACTCTCTATAATTGGTCTTTGATCTTCTCTTCTTGTTCCTCTTGTGTAATTTGGTACAAATTCTACAATAATATCTTCAGCTATTTTTTGCACAGGATCATTTAAATCTCTATGATTCCACATACAAGAAAAATACCCTTCTTGTTTTAATAAACGATGTGCTTCCTCTAAGGCTTCATTTCTATCCATTACATTAAAACTGCTACCAAAAGTAACCCAATCAAATTCACTATTTTGCAGTGTTGAATTTAAGCCTGTTGCTCTAACCCAATCAATCTTTTCACCTTTAGTTCTTTCTATGCCAATCTCACGCATAGCATCATTTGGTTCTACAGATACCACTTTACATCCTCTTTCTAAAAGCATAATGCTTAAATTTCCAGTTCCTGCGCCAATATCAGCTACTTTAATATCTTTTTTTCCAACTAAACTGATCAACATATCTATAGTTTTTGGAGCATAATTTGGTCTATAGCTATAAAATTTAGCATGTTTGGTATAATCCCACGCTTGTTCTACTAGTTTTTGCATTTTATTTCCTTTTTTCATCTTTGACAAGCTTAATGAAAAAAGGAAAATATTTTATGCTTTTCTAGCTGTCCAAGCCCTTATTTTATAAGGAATTTCTATACTTTGCATATGAGAAATTTTAGCCTCTATCATCTCTAAAATTTCCTTCCATCTTTTTTCACCTGCTTGTGCTTGTATATCATTTACAGAATGCCAAGCTCCAAGATAACGCTCTTTATCCCAAAATTCTTTATAGTCGCACTCCATAAAAAAGCAGTCCGTGAAATCTCCTGTTGAAACAAGAATTTCTTCCCATTTTTTAACATTTTGAGTGCCACTGCTTACACGAGTAAGCTCTGGAACAATATGTTTAATCTCCTTTTCGATTTCATCAAAAATCGAACCCTCTACAATGTGGCGAGGATTCCAAATCGCAGTGAAATACCCCCCCCCTGTCAATATACGATTAAATTCAGGAAGTGATTTTTTAGGATCTGTCCAGTGAAAAGAACTTGCCATGACAACCCAATCAGCTTGATTATCTTTCATGTGAGTTTTTTCGCCACTTCCTTGATGCCAAGAAATATTTGATAAATTTTGTGTAAATTTTCGCCCTTCTTCACGCATATTATCATTTGGCTCTACAGCACTAATTTGACATCCAAACATTTCTCCTAACATCTTAGTAAGTTTTCCAGTACCAGCTCCTACTTCAACAATGTTGAAATCTTTTAAATTTTTATTTTTATCATTGATACAAGTTATAAGTTTTTCAAGTAAAAATGGACTATAAGCAGGTCTGTTATGATAATGCTTTGCAACCTTTGTAAAATCACCTTGCTTCATGTTATTTCCTTTCCTAAATTAAAATAATTATACATTTTTTTTGTTTAATTTACCAAATTTTTTCTTGAATATCACCACCTAACTCCTTGCACATTTTTTCAAATTCCTGATAATATTTCCAAGAAGCAACTATATCGGGGCGATGTTGTTTTAAATGATTTAAATCATTTTCAAAAATATTAAAAAAAGTATGAACAAGCGATTTTATTTTTTGCAAAATAATCTATCACATCTTTTTCTTTCATCATTTTTGATTCTGTTTCGTCTATGGTTATTTTAATTTCATGCAAAAAATCATGCAAATAATGTTTAATTGTTGAAAATAAAAGATTATTTTGTTTTAATTGTTTGAAATCATTTTTATCAATGTATATGCCCATGTCATTACATAAGTCATTTTTTATAATTTCTTGTATTATGTCTATTTTTTGATGGTTAATGTGTTTTCTATCTAGAATTATAGGAATGCTAGAGATTTTATCAATATTGAAATTTTTATTATTTTCAGGGGTGTTTAGATAAAAAGTGTTATTAATATCTTTAGAATTTGCATAGAGTGTAATAGGAAAAAGATAACGAATATAGCCTCTAAATTCTTTAATTTTAAATAAGTCTAATTTATCTTTAGGGGGGGGGTAAAATTAAAATTTATAGCGAGTAAATTCATAGTATTTAAGGCTTTTGATTGGGAGATTTCTTCCATATCAAGATAATGTACGTTATCTTTATTGAAATGTTTTAACAAATAAGAGATGATAAAAGCCCCTTGTTGCAGTTCACTTATATCAATTTTAATTTTGCGATTTTGATGAGTAAGGTAGTGAATATAATAACGCCAATCATAAGTTAGATTAAATTCAGGTGGATAGTTTCTTAAAACTTTACTCCAATCTCTCCCCCAGCTATGTTTTAAAATTCCTATTGGATCACGAACTCCACAAATGATTTTAGAGTTAAAATCTAATAAAGATAGATATTTATCAAAATAAGGTAAATTAATTTCTGATATATTAATAGCATATTGAGAGATTGTATTATCATTTAGATACATGTAATTAATACAGTATCTTTCCTTGGCATTAGATGGTAAAGACCAAGAAGGAAAACAAGTTACATTACAACATTGATTAAGATATCTTAAAAATGCTGCTGCTCCAACACCATGTGGAGAAATATAAATAAATTTATAATGTTTAGGTAAGGGTAAATTTAAATCCCAAGCTAATTCTGCGCAATGTCGACTAGCATCTGTTTCTATGAAATTAGGATTGATTAAAGGAGGATAAGGATGTTTTGTTGATAAGTACTTATCTTTAAATTCACTGGAGTTGAGCCAAGTACAAATTGTTTCAATATTTTCCAAAACAAAAGTAAAAAATTTTTCATTATTTGAATTTTGCAAAGCTTGTAAAAGAATTTGAGCCAAGGTTGGAGTTAAATTGTTTTTTATGTAAAGTAGAAGATTTTGCATATAGACTTTCTTTCTTTAATTTTTCGGAATTTTAAGAGCCGTTAAGATATAAGAAATTTTATTGTCAAGTTCTATCATATGAGTATTATCAATTATCAAATTAGATTTTGGCTCATCAAAAGCAATGTCTATTCCTACAACATTTGATATTTCACCTTTTAAAGTTTTACTGTACAAGTTTTTTTTGTCACGCCTTTTCAATTCTTCAAAATCACATTTTATATAAATTTCAAAATAATTTTTTAAAGTTTTTTTATTATATTCATAAATTTCATTCCACATGGAAATAGTGCTTACAATAACTAGCATATTTTGAGAGCTAAGAAAATGTGCAAATTTAGAACGCTTTATCGACATTTCGATACGGCTTTGTTTATCATATCCATAATATCCTAAAAGATCTCTAAGTTCATCACCATCAAGATAAATAATATTATTGTATTTTTCTTTTAACTTTTTACATAATGCTTCTGCAATATAACTTTTACCACTGCCTGCTAGTCCTGTAATCCAAATAACTCCACCATTTTTTAGAAATTCCATAAATGATCTTCTTTATTTTAAAGTAAACATTAAATTTTATCTATAATTACCAAAAATAAACTTTAATTAAAGCAATAAAAAGTTAAAATTTGGTATTAAAATTTTTTAAAGAGTGAAGTTATGGAGTATAAAAGATTTAAAACAAGGCAAATCAAAGTAGGAAATGTTTTAATAGGTGGTGATGCGCCCATTTCAGTTCAATCTATGCTTTTTACTAAGACAAGAGATGTAGAAGGTTCTTTAGAACAAATTAACCGTCTTTATTTTGCAGGAGCAAATATAGTGCGTTTGGCGTGTTTGGATATGGCTGATGCAAGGGCTTTAAAAGAGATTAAAGCTAAAAGTTCTTTACCTTTAATTGTAGATATTCATTTTAATCATAATTTGGCTGTGTATTGTGCTGAATTTATCGATGGAGTGCGTATAAATCCTGGAAATATAGGCTCTAAGGAAAATGTCAAAGAAGTAGTAAAAGCGTGCAAAGAACGCAGTATTCCTATACGCATCGGTGTAAATCATGGTTCTATAGAAAAACAATTTAGCAATAAATTTGGCTATGGTGTTGATGCTATGCTAGAAAGTGCAATGTATAATATCAAACTTTTAGAGGATTTAGATTTTTTTGATATTAAAATTTCCATGAAAACTTCAGATACTCAAAAAACCATAAAAGCTTATGAGAGATTAAGACCGCTTTGTGATTATCCTTTTCATTTGGGAGTAACCGAAGCTGGGACTAGATTTCATAGCACTATAAAAAGCTCTATAGCTTTGGGAAATTTACTTCTTAAAGGTATAGGCGATACTATGCGTGTTTCTATGACGGGCGAACTTGAAGAAGAAATTCGTGTAGCAAGGGCTATTTTACAAGACAGTGGAGTACAAAAAAGCGGAGTAAATATTATCTCATGCCCAACTTGTGGACGTATACAAAGTGATTTGATTAAGGCGATTAAGATTGTCGAGGAAAAAACAAAATACATTAAAGAGCCTTTAAATATCAGTGTTATGGGTTGTGTGGTAAATGCTTTAGGTGAGGCTAAGGGTGCGGATGTGGCTATAGCTTTTGGTAAAAATCAAGGGCTGGTTATAAGACACGGTGAGGTTGTGGCTAAACTTAAGGAAAGCGAGCTTGTAGATAGATTTTTAGCTGAGGTTGAAGATGAGCTTAAAAGTAGGAGAAAAAAGAATGAATTTTGAGGAATATTTAAAAAATTTTCAAGTTTTCAGGGATGAAAAAGAAAATCTTATTTATTTTTCTAAAAATTTAAAAAGCCTTGATGAACTTAAAGTAAATAGTTTTATCACATTTAAAGGAGAAAAAAATATCGCCTTTTTTGACGAGGGAGCCCTATTAAAAGATGTGAATTTGGTCTTAGGACAAAATTGCTTGTTTTTTTTGGGAAAATCTGTGCTTCAAAGAGCTTATGTTGAGGCTTTTTTAAATTCTACTTGTTACATAGGCAATAAAAATTATTTCAATCCAGCAGGAGGAAAAAGCATAATCATTTCAGAGAGAACGCATTTTATAATGGGCGATGATTGCTTAATGTCCTTGAATATTTGGTTTCGTACGGCTGATCCGCATTTAATTTACGATGCTCTCACTCTTACTAGAATAAATCCTAGTAAGAGCATTTTTATAGGAGATCATTGCTGGATAGCTCAAGATTGCGGTTTTGTAAAAGGGGCTATTTTATCAAGTGGGACTATAATTGGTGCAAAAAGTTTAGTTACCTCAAAGACCTATTTTTCAAATACTATAAACGCTGGAAATCCTTGCAAAGAGCTTAAAAAGGGTGTTTTTTTTACAAATGGTTGCGTGCATACTTGGGACGACGCAACGAGTGAGAAATTTGAGTTTTTTCCTAATAAAAATTTTGTGTTTTCTTATAATGAAAAGGAATTTTTAAAACCTGAGTTAATTGATAAGAGTTTAAGCAAACTTCAAACTAGCGATGCGAAACTAGCTTTTGTTTTAACAAAATTACATTTAAATAAAAGTAAAAATCGTTTTGCATGTTTTGCAAATAGGCAAAATTTAGCTTATGATGATTTTCAAAGTGATTTTACAAACGCCTTTTTTAGGATAAAAACTTCCCTAGAATACAAGCTTGGTTTTGCGATGATACAAGGGTTTAAATCTTTTTTTGGTCTTATAAAACTGCCCTTTGTTTTGCTTTTAATTGTAAAAAAGCATAAGAAAGAAAAAGAAATTTACAATACCCTTATAAAATTTTGCCCAGAACTTAAACTTTTGCCTTTAGAAAAATGTAAAAATTTTCATCAAGCCTTAAGATTAAAAGAGCATTTAAGCTATCAATTAGGATTTGTTTTCTTAAAAGCTTTTAGATCAAGACAGGGGGGGGGGATTGCCTTTTGAGCTTTATAGAGTGATAAAGGAATTTAAACAAAAGAAAAAAGCGTAAAATCAATTTTTTGTGTTTTAGGCTAAATTTTTAAAAAGATGAGAATGACTAGAATTTTGCTTTTAGAAGATGATATAAATATCGGTGATCTGGTAGAATATCTAAGCGATGAGGGTTTTGGTGTAGATTTTGAAAATGAGGTAAAAATATAGAAAAAATGAAAGCCTAAAGCAAGGTTAACCTTGCTTTTTAGAATGGCCATATCGCTTCTATAACCTTACTGCCCCAAGGTTTTCTAGTGCTTCTATCCACTTCACCTTCTGTTTTGTATAGAATTTTGGCATCAGCTATGTATTTGCTATCTATGGTATTGTCTTGACCGATGTCATAAGGACGAATAACGCCGCTTAATTGTATGATTTGCTTTTCTCCATTGATTAAAAGCTCTCTTGAGCCTTCGATAAAATAATTACCATTGGATAAAATTTTAATCACACGTGTTGAAATTGTGGTATTAAAACTTTCATTTCTGCTTTGAGAACCTGTTCCTGTATAGTTGTTTGTGCTGTTGGTTTGAAAACCTATATTAGAATAAGCATTAACTTTATTAAGAGCATTGGCTACCAATCCCGAACTTCCTGTTAGAGTTCCTCCACCTAAATTTGAAGTATTAGTTCTACTTGTTGCTTTGTTAGCTTGTGTGCTTTGAGTAGTGCTTTCTTGTATTACAACTGTAACTAAATCATTTACATTCATAGCTTTTTTGTCTGAAAATAAAGGATTATCTCCTTTGCCAAAAAGCGATCCTGGCGCACTTTCTACATTATTGCTTTGTTTTGGGGCAAGTTCTTCCACATAAGCAGGTGGTTTCATTGAAATTTGTGGATCAACCGTTGCGGAGCAACCAAAAAAAGCAAATGGTAACACATAAAATAAAACTTTTTTCATTTTCGTCCTTTAAAATATGAATTTTTATTTTTCTTTGTTAAAATTAAAAAAGCAAAGAGTGTTCCACATTTATAAAATCAAGGAGAAAATGATGGCAAATCTTTATTTGATGAGATCTAGAAGTGACGAGCTAAATACTATTATTAGCACAAATTTGCTTAAAAATTATAGTAAAATTTATAAAAACATCGCAATTTATTGTCCTGCGATATATATACATCGTATCCCTGTTTTGCAAGGTTGGTTGGAAGAATTTAATATCAATCAAACCCTAAAAAGCGCTTATGGTTTTACTTTTAGGGAGGCAATGGAAGAATTTAGCAAAGATCCGCATAATTTTTTCAATGTTATTTTAGAAGAATACGAAGAGCTAAAACGCAGATATGATTTTGTGCTTGTAAATAGTTTTTGCGAATTTGGAATACTTGATGGATTTGATCTTAGTATAAAATTAGCTAAAAATCTTAACACTCCTATCGCCGCTATTATCAACGATGAAGATAAACTTATAGCACAAAAATACTTTGATCATGTTTTAGATGGTCGTAATTATGTTTTGATTAATGAAAATTTTAATTTTGAAAAAGTGCAAAAGCTTGAAGAATATGATTTTATAACCCCGCATCGTTTTAAGTATGAACTGATTAAACAAAGTGTGAAAAACAAAAAAACCGTTGTTTTGCCAGAAAGTAATGATGAGAGAATTTTAAGAGCTGCTGAAATTTTATTAAAAAGCAAAGTCGTTGATCTTATTTTATTAGGCGATGAAGAAAAGATTAGGCAAGATGCTGTTAGATTAAGTCTTGATTTAAATACTATACAAATTATAAATCCACTCAATTCAGAATATAATCAAGAATTTACTTCTATTCTTTATGAGGCAAGAAAATCTAAAGGAATGAGTTTGGAAGAAGCTAAGATGCTAGTTCAGGATAAAACTTATTTTGGAACCTTGCTTATATATACTGCAAAGGCTGATGCTATGGTTAGTGGGGCATCAACTACTACAGCTGAAACGATTCGTCCTGCATTGCAGCTTATTAAAACCAAAGAAGGGATTAGCTCTGTTTCAGGAATTTTCTTTATGGGGCTTGAAGATCAAGTTTTAGCTTTTGCTGATTGTGCTGTAAATCCAAGTCCAACTGCTGAACAACTTGCAACTAGTGCCTATGTGAGTGCTATGACTGCTAAATCTTTTGGACTTGAGCCAAGGATAGCTTTACTTTCTTATTCTAGTGGTGATAGCGGTAAGGGAGAAAGTGTAGATCTTGTAAAAGAAGCATTAAAAATTGCTAAAGAAAAATATCCTGAGCTAAATATAGATGGTCCTATGCAGTTTGATTGTGCCTATGATCCAAAAACCGCAGCAAAGAAAATGCCAAATTCTAAGATAGCAGGCAATGCAAATGTATATATTTTCCCTGATCTTAATGCAGCAAATATTTGTTATAAAGCAGTTCAAAGAACCGCTAATGCTTTAGCAATTGGTCCTATTTTGCAAGGACTTAAAAAACCTGTTAATGATTTAAGTCGTGGATGTTTGGTAGATGACATTGTAGATACTGTAATTTTAAGTGCTATACAAGCACAATAGAAAGGAATAATGAATGAAAATTTTAGTTTTAAATTCGGGCTCTTCGTCGATTAAATTTAAATTTTTTGATGATAAAATCGTTAAGGCGAGTGGTTTAGTAGAAAAAATCGCAGAGCAAAATTCAAAAGTTATATTAAAAAATACTTTAAATAATGAAAACTTTGAAAGAGAGTTAACGATAAATAATCATGAAGAAGGACTTCGTATAGTCAATGAGCTTTTTAAAGAATCAGGAATTTTAGCAGATTTGAATGCTCTTGATGGCTGTGGTCATCGTATAGTGCATGGGGGAGAAATTTTAAGCGAGCATTGTTTGGTGGATGATTATGTTCTTAAAGAGATAGACAGGGTTAGCATTTTTGCCCCTTTACATAATCCTGCGCATTTAGCAGGTATAAAAACAATGATTAAAGCCGCACCTAGTGTTGCGAATGTGGCTATTTTTGATACAGCTTTTCATCGCACTATGCCTGATTTTGCTTATATGTATGCTTTGCCTTATGATTTTTATGATAAACATAATATCAGAAGATATGGTTTTCATGGGACTTCTCATGCCTTTGTTAGTTCTAGAGCAGCAAATTTGCTTGAAAAAGACAAAAATGAATTAAATGTTATCTCTGCTCACCTTGGAAACGGTGCAAGTGTATGTGCTATAGAAAAGGGTAAGAGCGTAGATACTTCTATGGGATTTACTCCACTTGAAGGGCTTGTTATGGGAACGCGTTGTGGGGATTTAGATCCTGCTATTTTGCCTTTTATTAGCCATCTTAAAGGTTTAACCATAGAAGAAATAGATACACTGATGAATAAAAAAAGTGGAGTTTATGGAATTTGTGGTTATAATGATTTTAGAGATATAGAAAGTCAAATAGAACAAGGTAATGATAAAGCACGCTTGGCCCTTGATATGTTTTGCTACCGTCTTGTAAAGTATATAGGAGCTTATTTTGCTGTGTTGCCAAAAACTGATGCTATTATTTTTACCGGCGGTATAGGAGAAAATGATAGTTTGGTTCGCCAAAAAGTATGCGAGAAATTAGCTCATCTTGGTATCGAGTTAGATTTTGAACTTAACAAACAAAGAATTGCAGGCGAAAGAATGATAAATCATGCAAATTCTGAAGTTAAAGTACTTGTCATTCCTACAGATGAAGAGTTAGAAATCGCTAGAATTACGGAAGAATTTATCAGTAAAAACTAAAATTTAAAAGCATATAAATCTTTATTTTGATTTATATGGTTTTTAGCAATGCTATATACTCGCTTTGCTTTTCATTGATAATCTCAATATAAGTTAAAATCATCATCACTTAAACCATAAAGTTATTTTTCCAATAAATCATTTTTTGCCCTTAGGATATTATAGGCTTTTTTGGTTTCTGGAATTTCTTTACTTTTTAAACGCTCATCAAATTTACTTTGTTTAAAGAATAAGTAGTTTGGCTAAAATTTGCATGCATCTTTCCTTCATATAAAGACAAAAGTCCTTCTTGAAATTCTATAAATAAATTTGTTATATTAAGCTCTCTTCTAAAATCAATATAATCAAAAGATAGGGTTTGAAATTTTTGATAGCATTTTTTAGAATTTCTAAGGCTCGCTTGTCTTTTAATTTCATTAAGGCTAAGTGAATCCGGGCTTAGCTTTTTGATATCTTTTAAGCTTGAGGTTAAATCTCCTCTTTATTTTTAATGAATTTGTATCTGTTTTATAAAATATAGTTTTGATTTTATGAGTTTTGCTTAGTGGTGTGTTTTTATAAGCATAAGAGCAAATTTATAGCTTTTATGTATATCGGCAAATATAGCCTCTCTATTTTCAAAACTATAAAAATACTCCAAGCTTTTCTTTTCTAAATTTCTTTGCGTAAAGTTAAGTTTTCTTGTATAATTTTTCATCCTAATCTTATAAAATTCCATCTTAAATTTTCTAATGCCCTTAATACAAATTCATCTTCAAATTGATCTTCATTTTGTTTTTTAATTTTTCTTTGTCATAAATTTTGTAATTTTGTTTAAAATATCTTCAAAGGCTTTTTGGTTGGTTTTGAAATTATAAATTATAGGAAAGTCAATTTCTAAAGAATAGCTTGTGAAAAGATTATTATTAAGGTATTTTTAAAGATTTTACATTTTAAATTATATCTAAGAAAACTTTAAAGACTTGTGCTTATTTTGGGAAAATGATTTTTTAGTTGGAATTAATTTTCTTTAGATAAAATTTTTAATTAAAAGATAAAGCGTGGATTATGAAAAAATTTAAAGAATTTAGTCTTCATTTTTTATTTAAAATATCAGAACAACCCGTTATTATAAAAGATTTACTAGAAGCAAATGCACTTTTTAATGACGGTATGCTTGTAGATCCTTCTAAGCTAAATTTTAATTTTCAAAATTCTAAATTCTTATATTTATTTTGGTATTTTTTGTGCTGTGGTTTTGTTGCCATTGCTTTTAATCACTCATTATTTTTTAACAAAGCTCGATTTTCATATAAGTATAGTAAGTGCTGTTATGGTTACTGCTTGTGTGTTTATAGGATATGATATTTTTAAAGTTTATACTCGAAAAATAATTTCAAAAAAATTAATACAAAAAGCTTGGGCTTTACATTTTCCTTATTTTCCTTATGAGAAATATTCTGTAATGGCGGGTGAATTTTATAAAGAAGCTTTAAAAGAAGAAATTCCAAAAGCAAATTTAGAGCAGTATGTTTTAGATAAGATTATTTATTCTAAATAATCTAAAATTTGATTTTGAAATCGCATATTTTCAAGTCTTCTTTTTAAATCTTTATTTTCTTCATTTAAAACACTTTCTTCCGTTCTTAATGTGGCAATTTCTCTACTAAGATAATAAATTTGGTTTCTAATGTAAATTTGTGGAGCAAATAAGAATAATGCAAAACTAACAAGCAAGGCTGCAAAAAGAAGGTGATTAAAATTTAAATTTCTATCTTCTTTAGTAGCATTAGAAAAGCCTTCCAATAAAACATTTTTTGCTTTTTGGGTATCTTCGTCATTTTGTTGTTTTTCTTGAATTTGAGTGGGTTGTTTTGGAAGTTCTTGTTTGTTTTCTTGTGATGTTATTTTTTTTTGTAAATTTTCTAAACTTTGTTTGATATCAGGTTGATTTTTAATGTCTGGTTTTTTTCTATAGTTTGGGGTTTTTGTATTTTAAGTTCAGTTTTTTGAATTTTTTCTACAGGGTTTATAGGTTCTTTTTTAGCTTGGGTAGAAATTTGATCGTTTTTTGTTTGAATTTGTGGTTTGATTTGAATATTTTTTATTTCATTTGTTTTTTTTCTTCCAAATGAAAAAATTTTTTTAGTTTTTTTATTTTCTTCTTTTTTTCTTTCTTTCATTTTGGAGAAAATTTTTTTAGCAAGAGATTGTTTTTCTTCTAATTTAACATTTATCAAATCTTCTTTTAAATATATATTTGACTTTTTAGTATGCTTTAACTCATACTCTTCATCAAGTTCTTCTAAGAATTTATTAGCAGCCTTTTTTCTAAAGCGACGCCTTAAAATATCATCACTAGAAATTTCCTCCCTTAAATCATCATCAAGTGGTTTGCCTTGATTTATAGCACGAGAAAATTTCAACATTTTTTGGCGTATGTTTTGTCGTTCTTTTAGGAAATCATCTTCTAGCATTTATTGTCCAATATTGTTAAAATAAAAAGCACGCATTTTAGCGCAACTTGAACGAGAATTTTTTAAAAGCTCTTCTTTGCTTGCACTTATAGCTTTTTTGGTTATTATTTGCCCTAGACTGTGGTTATTTCCACATTCGCAACGCATTATTTTTTCATCGCAAATGCAGTTTTTTGCCCATTTTTTGAAAAAATTTTTTACTATTCTATCTTCTAAAGAATGAAAGTTAATGATTGCTAAAATACAATTTTTCGGTTTTAAATTTTCTAAATACTTAAAAAAATCTTTGAGCACTTTAAGTTCTTGGTTTACTTCTATTCTAATAGCTTGAAATACTAAAGTAGCTTTGGAAATTTTTCTATGATTTTGTTTGCTTTTTCCTATAATTTGACAAAGTTCTTTAGCACTTTTAATCGGATTTTTATTTCTTGCTAAGCAAATTTTTTCAGCAATAAAATGTGCATCGTGTAATTCTCCATATTCTTTAAAAATGGAAGTTAATTGTTCTTTTGTGTAGGTGTTGACAATCTCATAGGCTGATATTTTAGAGTTTTGATTCATTCTCATATCCAAAAAGTCAGAATTTAAACTAAAACCTCTTTCGTTGTTATCAAGTTGAAATGAAGAAACTCCAATGTCTGCTAAAATACCTCTTAAATCTTCTTTATGTGAAATTTTTTCTAAAATTTCACCAAAATTGCTTTGTATAAAAGTAATTCTATCGTGAAAGTGTTCAAGGCGTTTTTTAGAAAATTCTAAAGCTTGTTGATCTTGATCGCAAGCAATGAATTTAAGATTAGGGTGGTTTTTAAGTAAAGCTTCACTATGTCCGCCAAATCCTAAGGTGCAATCTAAAAAATAACCTGTTTTAAGATTTTTAAAAATCTCTTGAACTTCATTAAGCAAAACTGGGATATGAGGAATTTTCAAAATGTCAATCCTAATAAAATTTTTATAAACTATAATTATAACTAAAATTTTATTGTAAGAATCATAAAATTTAAAGAACAAATATTTTTTGGCAAAAATTTTATAATTAAACTCCACTTAAACACTTCTACGATAAAATATCTAGTTTAAATTTAATCAAGGAATGATATGCTTACTTGGATGCAACATCACAAAAAATATCTTGTTGTTACTATATGGGTTAGTACTATAGCTTTTGTTGGCGCTGGCTTTTTAGGTTGGGGTGCTTATGATTTTAATCTCAATCGCAGTTCGAGTGTTGCAACAGTAGGAAATGAAAAGATAAGTTTTAGTGAATTTGATACTAGGTATAGACAAATTTTAAGTTATTATAATCAAATTAGCAATGGTGCTTTAACTCCCGAAAATGCTGAGCAATTAGGCATTGAAAATATAGCTTTAAGCTCTCTTGTTGAAGATAAACTTTTGTTAAATTTTGCTAAAGATTTAGGTGTTGATGCAAATGAAAATGAAATTTTACAAAAACTTGCAAATACTAGAGAATTTCAAGATCCTACAGGAGATTTTAATAAAACAATTTATTATGAACTTTTAAATGTTAATAACTTAACTCCAAAAGATTATGAAACGCAACTTGCAAACGAAGTGATTGTTGGTAAGCTTGATCATATTTTTAATATTCCTAATAAAGATGAAGAATTAAAAATGCTAGCTTCTAGTTATTTTATGCGAGATGCTTTGAGTATTGCAAAAATCGATTATGATAAAAAAAATATCAAGATTAACGAAGAAGATTTAAAAAAGCTTTGGAGTGAACATAAGGAAGATTATAAAACTAAAAAAATGTATGAAATTTCAACTTATTTCTTGCCATCTAGTAACGAAAAAATCGACGATAAAGAATTAGAAAAATTTTATAATCAAGATGAAAATAAACTAAAATATAAAGATTTTGCAGGTAAAGTGATGGATTTTCAGTCTGCTAAAAATGAAGTCGCTAAAGATTATGCCTTGATGCAGTTAAAGAGTGTTGCTAATGCTAAATTTTTAGATTTAAAAAATGGGAAAGATAGTTTTCAAAAAGATCACAACATTAGTGAATCTGATGTTTATTATCCAATTGATCTTTTAAATAAAGCTAAAAATGGAGATGTTTTACGACCCGTGCTTTATAATAATGGATATATCATAGTTAAACTAAATAAAGTAGATCCTATAAGAAATAAAACTTTTGAAGAAGCTAGAGATGAAGTTTTGCCTATATATTTGAGTGAACAGGCTAGAAAAAATTTAGAAGAAAAAGCTAAAAATAGTTTGGCAAATTTTAAAGGAGATAGTATAGGCTTTGTAAGTCGCGATAGTTCTCGTGAGAATGCAAAAGTTAGTGATAATATGTTAAATGACTCTGAATTTTCTTATTTTTTAATGAATGTATTTAATACTGATCAAAATAGCTCTTATGTGATCATCAATGATAGTAAAGCAATATTATATAAAATAAACAAACAAAAATTAGATATGAATTCTGATAAATTTGAACAATATAAAACTATGCTTAAGCAAAATTTGCAAAATTTAAAAGTAAATGAACTTAAGCAAGAACTTGTTGATGAACTTAAAAAGATATATCCGATAAAAATTTATTATAAAGGGAATTGATTTTGAATATATTAGGAATTGATTTAGGCTCAACCCAGACTTGTGCCATTATTGCTCAAAAAGATGAAGATGGATTGAAAATTATTGGTTTTTCTAAGTCAAAAACCAATGGGGTTAAAAAAGGTGCTATTACCAATATAGAGCTTGCTTCTAAATCCATTGAAGAGGCTGTTAGAAGTGCTGAGATGATGAGTGGGGTTCATTATGATAAGGTTGTGCTATCTATATCAGGTGCTTATACTAAAAGTGTTGATAGTATAGGTGTTGTTAATATTCCAAATCATGAAATAGGCATTAAAGAAATTCATCGTGCTGTAAGCACAGCTAAGCATACTGCTAACTTACCAAGCGGTTATGAAATTATCCATGTTTTACCTTATAATTTCAAAGTTAATGATCTTGAACATGTTGATGATCCTTTGGGAATGAGTGGCAATCGTTTGGAAGTTTCAACTCATATAGTGATTTCACAAGAATCTCATATTAAAAATCTTAAGAAAGCAGTTGAATTGGCTGATTTGAGAGTGGACAATATAGTTCTTTCAGGCTATGCTTCAGCTATAGCTTGTTTAGATGATAGCGAAAAAGAATTAGGTGCTGTTTTGATTGATATGGGCGGGGCAATTTGTGATATGGTTGTTCATACTGGAAATTCGATTAGATATAATGATTGTTTACAAATTGGTTCGATTAATATTACTCAAGATTTATCCATGGCATTGCATACGCCTTTAAAAGAAGCAGAAAAAATTAAGCTTAATTATGCAGCTCTTTCTCAACAACCTAATACCCTAATACAAATTCCTTCAATGGGTGATGAAAGAAGAGTTAATGAAGTTTCTTTAGATATTATTTCAAATGTAATTTATGCAAGAGCAGAAGAAACTTTGATGATTTTAGCAAAAATATTAAGTGATAATCGTTATGCTAATGCTATAGGCGGTGGAGTTGTTTTAACAGGTGGAATGACTAAGTTAGCAGGAATTGATGAGTTAGCTCCTGCAACTTTTGATAATCGCTCAATTAGATTAGCTACTGCAAGGAAGGATTTGATTACTGGTTTTAGTGAAATTTTTAACGACCCTGAAAATACTTGTGCTATAGGGCTTTGTTTATATGGAGCAGGATATTTTACGCCTTATGAACTTGATTCTAATGAAAAATTAAGATACAAGGGGGAAATTGAAAATTTCAATCGTCAAATTAAGCAAGATATTGTTTTGAAAAAAGATACAGAAAGTGAAATAAAATCTGATTTTTTTGATGAAAGTTTGCAAGAAAATGATACAATTGCAATACAAGGACAATTAGACTTTAAAGAGCCGAAAGAAAAAAAACCTAGTGTTTTTTCAAATATCTGGCATAAAATTATGAATCAATTTTAACAAGGAGAAAATTTTTATGAGTGAATTTTTAGTAGAAGAAATGCAACATAATAAAGGTGCAAAAATTAAGGTTATAGGCTGTGGTGGTGGCGGTGGTAATATGATCAACCACATGGTTAAAATGGGATTAAATGATCTTGATTTAATTGCGGCAAATACCGATGCACAAGCTATTTCAACTTCATTAGCGAAAACTAAAATTCAACTTGGTGAGAAAAAAACTAAAGGTTTGGGTGCTGGTATGCTTCCTGAAGTAGGCGCAGAAAGTGCTAGAGAAAGTTTTGAGGAAATAAAAGCAAGCCTTAGTCAAAGTGATATTGTATTTATTGCTTCAGGTTTTGGTGGAGGTACTGGAACAGGTGCAACCCCAGTCATCGCACAAGCGGCTAAAGAAATTGGAGCTTTAACTGTTTCTGTTGTAACTATGCCTTTTGCTTTCGAAGGAAAACAAAGAAAAAAACTTGCTGAAAGCGGTCTCCTTGAACTTAAAAAAGAAAGTGATTCTATTCTTGTAATTCAAAATGAAAAATTATTAAGCATTATTGATAAAAAAGCAGGTATTAAAGATGCCTTTAGATTGGTTGATGATATTTTAGCTCGTGCTGTAAAAGGTATGGTGTCTATCTTGCTTGATAATGGAGATATTAATGTTGACTTTGCAGATGTAAGAACTATCATGAGTCATCGCGGACTCGCACTTATGGGTGTTGGTAGTGCTAGCGGTGAAAATGCTATAGAGGAAGCTCTTTCAAATGCTATAGAATCTCCTTTGCTTGATGGAATGGATATTAAAGGTGCCAAGGGTGTTATTTTGCATTTTAAAACAAGCTCTAATTGCTCTTTATTTGAAATTTCAGCAGCAGCAAATAGTATACAGGAAATTGTTGATGAGAATGCTAAGATTATTTTTGGTTCTACTACAGATGATAGCATGGAAGATAGAGTTGAAGTAACTATTATTGCGACAGGATTTGAAGATAAAGATAAGGTAGCTAAAAAAACCACCGAAGAAGCTCAAGATTCTAAGAAAAATCCTTATTTAAGTCTTAAAAAGGTGAGTGGTGGTTATGATGAAGAAATAATGGCGCAAATTGAAACGCCAACTTTCTTGCGTCGTCAAATGGATTAAATTGATTTCTAAAGCAAGATTGATTTGATCTTGCTTTTTTATATTTAAAATTATCTCCTAGCAATGTTTCAAACAATTATTTTTCTTTATTTTTAAAAAGTTGGAACACTCTTTGCTTTTATAGCTATAAAATCTTAATTATAGGTGAAAATATGCAAAATGGATATTATCAAGCAACTGGCGGAATGGTAACTCAGTTTAATAAACTTGATGTAATTACTAACAATCTTGCCAATATAAATACAAGTGGATACAAAAGAGATGATGTAGTTATTGCAGATTTTAAAAGGATTTTTAAAGAAACTCAGGATGAGTTACCTATAGAAAATCACACAAGAGATGCATCTCGTTTTGTAAATACTACCATAGATGGAATTCCTCAAGTTTCTCAAGAATATACGGATTTTAGTCTAGGTTCTTTAAAAGCTACAAATAATCCTTTGGATTTGGCAATGACTAGAGAAGATGCTTTTTACTTGGTTCAAACCAAAGATGGAGAAGTAAGATTAACCAAAGATGGAAATTTTCAACTTGATGATGAAGGCTATTTGGTAAATAAGCAAGGTTATAAGGTACTAAGTAGCAATTATTTTAATAACCCTCAGAATGCAGGTATACGTATTCCCAATGGTGCTATTCAAATTAGTGTTGATAAAAACGGAGGCATTGAAGTTGATGGCGTTCAAAATGCAAGATTATTTGTAGCGCAAGTAGATGATATAAGAGCTTTACAAAAAGATGGAGATAATGTTTATAAAATAGATGATCTAACTCGTATTAGAGATTTGGAAAATTCCAATGCTATTCGTCAAGGTTTTTCTCAAGGATCAAATGTTAATCCGGTTACGGAAATGGTAGGATTGATTGAAGCAAATAGAATGGTAGAAATGTATCAAAAAGTTATGACAGCTCATATGGATGATTTAAATCAAGAAGCTATTAATAAGCTTGCAGCTGTTAAGTAATTTGAAATAAAATAAAAAAGGATTAAAAATGATGAGATCGCTTCACACTGCTGCTACAGGAATGGTAGCGCAGCAAACACAAATTGATGTTACTTCAAATAACATCGCCAATGTTAATACAGCAGGTTTTAAGAAAAGTCGTGCAGAATTTGCTGATCTTATGTATCAAGTTATGAAGTATGCAGGAACTTCAACTTCAGCTACCACTCTTTCTCCTTCAGGTATAGAAGTGGGTGTGGGTGTGCGTCCAACAGCAGTAACTAAAGTTTTTACTGAAGGGAATTTAAAATCAACAAGTACTGATGGTCTTGACATGGCTATTGCAGGTAATGGGTTTTTTCAAATACAACTTCCTGATGGTACTATAGGATATACTAGAAATGGGCAATTTACAAAAGATAATGAAGGTAATATTGTAAATTCAGATGGTTATAGACTTTTACCTGAAATGACAATACCTGAAGGTGCAATAGCGATTAATGTTGCTACAGATGGAACTGTTTCTGTAATGTTACCAGGAGAACAACAAGAAACTCAAATTGGTCAAGTGGAGCTTGTTCAGTTTATAAATCCAGCAGGCCTTCATTCTATGGGTGATAATCTTTATCTTGAAACAGGAGCAAGTGGTGCGCCTGTAGCAGGTATAGCAGGACAAGATGGACTTGGAACAATAAGACATGGGTTTATAGAGCTTAGCAATGTTCAACTTGTTGAAGAAATGACAGATCTTATCACAGGACAAAGAGCTTATGAAGCAGGTTCTAAAGCAATTACAACGAGTGATGATATGTTAGGAATTGTAAATCAGCTTAAGCGATAGTTGATATAAAATTAAATAATTTTTAATTCTTTTTGTTTAATGGCGTTAACACGCCATTAAATTTTTTAGCAAGAGTAGCAAGTTTTAAATTCATAAGCAGTTGGACGAGCTTCTACTGGCCAAACTTGGGTTTCAAATTTTAAGTGTTGATAATCATCAATAAAAATATCACTCATTACAGGTTTTAAATAAGAATTATGTCGGATTAAAGCTTCTAAACTTCCTCTTAGTGTATGTGGTAATTGCTCTATCCCTTTTTCGCGAATTTCATCTAAGGTAAGATCAAATAAATTTTCATCCATAGGACCTATAGGAATAGTTTTGTTTTTGATTCCATTAAGACCTGCCATTAAAAGACTAACAAAGGCTAGATAAGGATTAGCAGTGCTATCAGGAAAACGAATTTCAATACGAGCTGAATTTTTACCTATACCATAAGGAACACGACAACTTGCTGATCTGTTTTGACAAGAATAAGTTAAAATACAAGGAGCTTCAAAACCAGGAACTATTCTTTTGTAAGAGTTAGAGCTCGGATTTGTAAAAGCTGCAACACTTCTAGCATTTTTTAAAATTCCACCTATATAATTTATAGCGGTTTGGCTAAGTCCACTGTATCCATCTTTATCATAAAATAAATTTACTCCATCTTTCCATAAGCTCATATGAACATGCATACCATTGCCATTATCTCCATATAAAGGTTTTGGCATGAAAGTAGCAGTTTTGCCATTTAAGTGAGCTACCATTTTTACAACATATTTATAAATTTGAACATTATCAGCTGCTTCTACAAGGGTGTCAAAATTTACTCCGATTTCAGCTTGTCCTTGTGCAACTTCATGATGATGAACAAAAGTTTTAATGCCCACTTTTTCAAGAGTTTGAACCATTTCAGAACGAATGTCTACCAAAGAGTCAATCGGCTGAACTGGAAAATATCCACCTTTGTTTCTTGGTCTATGTCCTGTATTATAGCTATCAGCAAATTCTTTATCATCATTCCACTCTCCTTCTTCAGTATCAACTTCATATTTAGAGCAATGAGTAGTATCAACTATTTTTACACTATCAAAAACAAAGAATTCATTTTCTGAGCCAAAATAGGCAGTATCAGCTATACTACTATTTTTAAGATGTTCCATTGCTTTTTTTGCTATACTTCTTGGACATTTTTCATACATTTGTCCTTTATAAATATCATATACATCACAAAATACTATGATAGTAGGATCAGCTGTAAAAGGATCTAAAAAGGCACTTTGTGCATCAGGTTTTAAAATCATATCTGATTTTTCAATAGGTTGCCATCCATGGATTGAGCTTCCATCAAATGGAATACCTGTTTGAAATGTTTCTTCATTGATTGCGTGAAGATTATAGGTAATATGATGCCAAGTTCCTATCATATCTGTAAAACGAAAATCAACAAAAAGCACTTCATTTTGTTTGCAAAATTTGAAAAAATCGTCTATATTATTAACAAATTTTACCATATTTTTACTCCTTTATAATTTAATTTTGTAAAATAATATCATAAAATTTTTAATAAGATTTAATTAATATATTTTTTTAATAAATTTAAAAATTTAATTTAAAAAGGTTAAAAAATAAAATTTATATTTTTGTTTTAGATAAAATTAACTATAATTTCAAGTAATTTTGAAAATCTAGATTTAAAATAAGGAAAAAAAATAGACTCAAGAAGAGCTTGATGCTTTGATGAATGGTGATGTTGATCTTGATTCAGAGGCAGAAGCAGAGGTAAAAAGCGAGGAATCGCATACTGAAGAAGATGCTTTGACGTTAGAGGATATTAAAATAGCTGATCATAAACCTAATCCTAGTGTAGTATGGCCACCACCACCACCAAATCAGGAACATAAAGTTGTGCATCAGCTAGATGATGTTACAAAAGATAGTGAGCTTAAAGCAACAGAAATAATGGATAAGCTTGAAAGTATTAATAATTTTTTTGCGGATTCTGAAAGTTTACTCAAAGAAATAAACAAAGCAATAGAAAAAAATATTGATATTTTTTCTAAGCTTAATGAAAAATTTCCTAATGTAGAGAGTTTTAGTGAAGCTTTGGAATTAAACAATAAAGCCAAGAAGAGTTCTAAGGAGATTGTCGAAAATCTTCAAAGCGGACAAGATGAAGTGATGATGGCAATGGATGCGATGCAGTATCAAGATATACATCGTCAAAAAATTGAACGTGTTATTAATGTGATGCGTGCTTTAAATCATTATATGAGTTCTTTATTTGAAAGTAAAATTGATGATAAAAAACGCGTAAGCTCTGCAGTTCACATTGAAGGTGATAGTACTAATGATGTTGTAAGTAATGAGGATATAGAAGCTTTAATTGCAAATTTAGGGCAAAAATGATCATTCCTGAAATAGTAGCTCCTGCAGGAAATTTTACAAAATTAAAAAATCGCATTAGCTTATGGTGCAGATGCGGTTTATGCTGGTGTGAATAATTTTTCTTTAAGATCACGTACTGCAAGAGAATTTAACTATGAAAGTTTTGAAAAAGCTATAAAATATACGCATGAGCGTGGTAAAAAGATTTATGTTACTTTAAATGGTTTTCATTTAAGCTCTCAAATTGAAGGTTTAAAAAGACATATTTTAAAATTGCGTGAAATGAAACCTGATGCTTTTATCGTGGCTTCTGTGGGAGCTATGCGTCTTGTTAAAGAACTTGCACCTGAAATTGCTTTGCATGTTTCTACTCAAGCAAATATTTTAAATTATTTAGATGCTCAAGTTTATAAGGATATGAGTGCTAAAAGGGTCGTGATTGCAAGAGAATTAGGGCTTAAAGATGCTAAGGCTTTAAAAGAAAATTGCGATATTGAACTTGAAGCTTTTGTACATGGGTCTATGTGTTTTGCTTATTCAGGGCGTTGTTTGATAAGTTCTGTGCAAAGTGGAAGAATGAGTAATCGTGGATCTTGTGCAAATGATTGTAGATTTAATTATGAACTTTATGCCAAAAATCCAGAAAACGGTACTTTGTTTCGCTTAGAAGAAGATGAAAACGGTACTCATGTTTTTAATTCTAAAGATTTAAATCTTTGCTCTTATATAGAAAAAATTATCCAAGAAAATTGCATTAGTGCTTTTAAAATAGAAGGACGTACTAAAAGTGAATATTATGTTGCACTCACAACAAGAACTTATAAAATGGCTATACAAGATGCTTTAGAGGGTAAGTTTGAACCAAGCAAGTATGAAAAAGAGATTGCCACACTTAAAAATCGTGGTTTTACAGATGGCTATCTTGTTTCACGCCCTTTAGAAAAAACAGATACACAAAATCATAATACAAGTATAGAAGAAGGTTCTCATCAGGTACATGCTATAAGTGAAGATGGAATTTTTTTTAAATGTAAAGGAAAAATAGTTTTAAATACACCTTATGAAATTTTAACTCCTTTAAACGATGTAATTCAAGTTTGTGATAATGAATTGGGTAAAATTTATCAAAAAAAGGATAAATATTTTGTAGAATTTAAAAAGCTTATTGCCAAAAATAATAAAGAATTTAACGAAATTCATAGTGGCAATGAACATGAAATTCAATTACCAAGCAAAATTAGCGCATTAAGTTTTTTAAGAAAGGAAATATAAATGAATTTTATTTCTATTTTAATGGGAAGTAAGAGTGATTATGAGGTTATGAAAGAAGCTGCTAAAACTTTGGAAAGTTTTGGAGTAAAATATGAACTTATTATTTCATCAGCACATCGTAGTCCAAAAAGAACAAAAGAATATATTGTGAGTGCTGAAGAAAAAGGTGCGAAGGTTTTTATTGCAGCAGCTGGAATGGCGGCACATTTAGCCGGAGTCGTTGCAGCTTATACAACAAAACCTGTTTTAGGGGTGCCTATGTCAGGAAGTAATCTTGCAAGTATGGATTCTTTATTTTCTACTGTGCAAATGCCTAGCGGAATTCCTGTAGGAACTTTAGCTATTGGTAAGGCTGGGGCGATCAATGCTGCTTATTTGGCTATGCAAATTTTAGCTATTTATGATACTGATTTAGCTCAAAAGCTTAAAGAAAATCGTCTTGAAAAAGAGAAAAAACTTATATCTGATTCAAAAGAAGTGGAAGTTTTATTATAAGGGGTAAAAATGCAAACCTATCTTGAACTTGAAGAATTTTGCAAACTTGTGCATTTAAATGAAGATGTAGTTAAGAGTATGATGGCAAATGGGGCTTTGAATTTTAAAGAAGAAGAGGGTAAGATTTATATTGAGGCTCATCAAGGTACCTTTAGTGTGGTACCTAGTGCTGCAAAATCTCAACCTACAATGGTAAATTCAATGACTTTAGCAGGAGAAAGTTTCGTTGAAAAAACAATAGGAACTATTTTAAATTTACATGAAAAAGTTTTAGATGCTAAAGATGAGACACTTGAAGCATTAAAAAATGAAAACAAATTTTTAAAAGATGCTCTTTATTCTATGCAAGAACTTTATGATGCAGATAGAAAAACTATAGAAACTTTAAATAATGAACTTAAACATGCACGTGA
This sequence comes from Campylobacter jejuni subsp. jejuni 414, assembly GCA_000163995.1. Classification (GTDB taxonomy): domain Bacteria; phylum Campylobacterota; class Campylobacteria; order Campylobacterales; family Campylobacteraceae; genus Campylobacter_D; species Campylobacter_D jejuni_A. The sequence goes on from CM000855.1 coordinate 654,248, forward strand.
AGAGATAGAATTTCTTAAGCGTAAGTATAAATTAATGTGGAGTAAAACTGCAGAAATTTTCGGAACTAAGACAGAGCCTGATTTAGAAATGAATAAAAATTTAGAAAAACCTGCTGAAAATACAGAACAATAAAGAGAGATACAATGACTTTTTCACAAATGATACTTAATTTGCAAAATTATTGGCAAGAGCAAGGTTGTGTGATTATGCAGCCTTATGATATGCCAGCAGGTGCAGGAACCTTTCATCCAGCAACTTTTTTAAGAAGTTTAGGAAAAAAACCATGGGCGGCTGCTTATGTGGCTCCAAGTAGAAGACCTACTGATGGGCGTTATGGTGAAAATCCTAATCGTTTAGGCGCTTATTATCAATTTCAAGTTTTAATTAAACCTAGTCCTGATAATATCCAAGAATTATATCTTAAAAGTCTTGAAAATTTAGGCTTTGATTTAAAAAGTCATGATATTCGTTTTGTTGAAGATAATTGGGAGAGTCCAAGTTTGGGTGCTTGGGGTTTAGGTTGGGAAGTTTGGCTTGATGGTATGGAAGTAACTCAATTTACTTATTTTCAACAAGTTGGCGGTATAGCAGTGGATTTAGTAAGTGCTGAGATTACCTACGGTCTTGAAAGAATAGCAATGTATCTTCAAAATGTCGATAATGTTTATGATATAGTTTGGAGTGAATTTAATGGAGAAAAAATTAAATACGCAGATGTACATAAGCAAAGTGAATATGAATTTAGCAAATATAATTTTGAAGTAAGTGATGTTAAGATTTTAAATGAGCAGTTTGAAAATTCTTACAAGGAATGTAAAAATATTTTAGAGCAAGGACTGGCTTTACCTGCTTATGATTATTGTATGCTTACCGCGCATACTTTTAATCTTTTAGATGCAAGGGGAGCAATTTCTGTAGCACAAAGACAAGATTATATGTTAAAAATTCGTGAGCTTTCTAAAAATTGTGCTGAAATTTATAAGAAAAATTTAAATGAAACTGAGTAAAATTTATAATTTTTTAGATCAATTAAGCCCTTTTAATACTCAAGAGTCATGGGATAATAGTGGTATTTTACTTGGAGATAAGGATAATGAAATTTCAACTGTTTATTTAAGTTTGGATATTGATGAAAATATCATTAAAAAAGCGAGTGAAAATTCTTTAATTATCACACATCATCCTTTAATTTTCAAAGGTTTAAAAAATTTATATGACAAGGCTTATCCTAGAGCTTTCATTAAAGAAATGATTTATAAAAACATTTCTTTAATTAGTATGCATACAAATTACGATTTAAGTCATTTAAATGCTTATTTTACAGAAGAAATTTTAGGTTTTAAAATTTCTTCTAGGGATGAATTTTTAATTTATGTGGAAAATTCTATGTCTTTTGAGAATTTGTGTGATTGGGTAAAAAAGAAGTTAAATTTACAAAATTTACGCATAAGTGATTGTGGTAAAAAAGATATTAAGCGTATTGCTATATGTACCGGAAGTGGCGGGGATTTGATTTCCAAGATAGATGCGGATTGTTTTTTAAGTGGGGATTTTAAATATCATCAAGCCTTAGAGGCGCTTAGCAATCAAATGAGTCTTATTGATCTAGGTCATTTTGAAAGCGAAAGATATTTTTCTCAATGTTTAGCAAAAGACTTGAAAAATTTGCCGCTACAAGTTATAATAACAGTTTCAAAAAATCCATTTCAATATTTTTAAGGAAAATAAATGAATAAATATCTCGAACAATTAGTGCTTTTATCAAAAATAGATCAAGAAATTGATAGTTATGAACCAAAAATAGACAGTATTAACAAAACTTTAAAAGATGCTGAGTTAAAAATAGGCAAAATCAATACAGATTTAGAAAAAATTAATGAAGAAATTAAAGATATAGAAAATCAAAAAGTACAAAATAATGCTCATATTTCTGAGTTTTTGGCAAAAATTAAAGAGCTTTCTAAAAAAAGTGGTGCAGTAAAAACAGAAAAAGAAGCTAATGCTTTAAAGATTGAAGAAGATATTGCAAAAGAACAATTAGACGCTGCAAATGATGAGATTATAAGATTGGATAAAATTTTAGACAACAAAAAAACTTACAAAAAAGAACTTGAAGAAGAAAAAATCAAACAAGAACAAAATATTAATGAAATTAGAGTAAGCATTAAATCTGAAATGGAAGTTTTAAAAAAAGATAGAATGAGTGTTTATGATAAAAAAACCAAACTTGTTGGCGAGATGAATCAAAAGGTTTTAAGTTTCTATGAAAAAATTCGCAAATGGGCAAAAAACACTGCTGTAGTACCTGTTAAAAAACAAGCATGCTATGGATGCTTTATGAAAATTTATGATAAAACTTATTTATCTGTTGTAAAAGGTGAAGAAATTGTAACTTGTCCTCATTGTGGAAGAATTCTTTATAAAGAGCAAGAAGAACAAGATTGATCTTTTTTTATTATTTCCTAACTTGGATGGCATTTTTATTTTGTGCCGTCTTTATTCTTTTACTTTCTTTTTTAAAATTTAAATACAAAACCAGCTTAAAATCTCGTTTTTTTCTTTATAAAAATTTACATCAAGAAAAAGCTGATGTGCATTTTCATGCTTGTTCTTATGGGGAAGTAAGAAGTATTAAATCTTTGGTTTTGAAATTTGATTCAAGAGTAACTACTATTACTCAAACAGGTTTTGAGTGCGCAAAAGAATTTTGTAAGAAGGTAAATTATCTTGTTTTTGAGAATTTTCTACCTTTTTGGTTTAAACCTTGTAAAGTTTTAGTGATTTTTGAAGCAGAATATTGGCTTATGCTTGTATTTATAGCACGTATTTATAAAGCTAAGATTATTTTGCTTAATGCAAGAATATCTGATAAATCTTATCATTCTTATCAAAGATTTTCTTTTTTTTATAAAAAAATTTTTTCTTATGTTGATGAAGTTTTTGCGCAAAGTGATTTAGATAAGATAAGACTTGAGAGCTTAGGGGCTAAAAATGTTAAAATTTTTAAAAATATTAAGGCAAATTTGGAGATTAAAAAGAGCCAAAATTATATCAAACCTAAAGAAAAACTTGTTATTTTTGCTAGTACACATAAAGACGAAGAAGAGCTTTTGCTTGATAATTTTACTTTAGAAGAAAATGAAAAACTCATCATCGCTCCACGCCATCCTGAGCGTTTTAAAGAAGTTGAAAATTTGCTTTTCAATAAAGGTTTAAAATTTGAAAAATTTAGTTCTTTAAAGGGTCAAAATAAAAATTTTTCTGAAAAAATTTTACTTTTAGATGCTTTAGGAGAGTTGGTAAATTTTTATGCAATTTCTGATGTTGTTGTGCTTGGAGGTTCTTTTATAGAAGGTATAGGAGGGCATAATCCTATAGAAGTGGCACATTTTAATAATGTATTAATTAGTGGAAAATTTATTCATAATCAAAAGGTTTTATTTGAAGAAGTAGAAAATGTATATTTTTGTGAGAATTTAAAAGATTTAAATGATAAAATTCATCGTTTAAATTTAAAAGCTAAAATTTCTAAAAAAGAAAATTTAGATCTTATTGTGCAAACCATACAAAAGGGAATTGATGCAAGAAAAAGCTTATAAAATCTTAGCTTTGCAAGAGAAAATTTCAAATCGTGAAGCTAAGGATTTGATTGATAAGGGTTGTGTTTTTTCACATGGAAAAAAAGTTGTAGTTGCTAGAGCTTTGATGAGTGATAAAGTAAAATTTAATGTGATAAAAACCAAAAATCCTCAAATTATTTTTGAAGATGATAAGATTATTGCTATTAACAAACCTTATTCTTGTGTAAGTGAGGATTTGGAAAAAAAAATTAATGCTAAACTTTTAAATCGTTTAGATAAAGAAACAAGTGGTGTGATTTTGCTTTGTAAAGACGAAGATTTTAGAAAACTTTGCATAGAAGAATTTAAAAAACATAGAGTTTATAAAAGTTATATTGCAGTTTTAGATGGGGTTTTGGCTGAAGAGATTGAAGTTAATGAACCTATTTTTACTATAAAAGCAAAAGGTGGGGCGTTAAGTAAAGTTTCAAAAGATGGTTTAAATGCTTCAAGTATAATCACTCCTATCATGATGCAATCAAAAAAAACTCTAGCAAAAATAGTAATTCAAACAGGCAGAACGCATCAAATCAGAGTGCATACTAAATTTATAAAACATGGCGTTGTAGGCGATGAAAAATACGCTAAAATCTCAAGTGATAGAATGTATTTACATAGTTATGAAATTAAAATTTTTGATTATCATTTTAAGGCTAATTTAGACAGTAGTTTTGAAAAATTTGGCTTTGAGATAAAAAGTTTAGATTTTTAAAGACATTTAAGAAAAAATTTTGTATAATGCACAGTTTAATTTTAAAAATTTTATAGAAAGGTGATAAAGTGTTTGAATTAATCAGCGAATCTTTTAAATCAGCGATTAATAAATTACGTTTTGTTGATGATGAAAAAGCGCTCAAAAACGCTTTAGAAACCTTAAAAAAAACTCTTTTAAAAGCAGATGTTCATCATAAGGTAACTAAAGAGCTTTTAACTCTAATAGAAGAAGATGTAAAGCAAAATGGCATAGGTCAACAACAATTTTTAAATGCCATTAAGGTAAATTTAGAAAATATTTTAAGCATCAATGGTAAAAATCAAGGTTTTGTTTTTGCTTCTAAACCTCCAACAGTAGTTTTAATGGCAGGTTTGCAAGGAGGTGGTAAAACTACAAGCACCATCAAGCTTGCAAATTATTTAAAATTACGCAATAAAAAAGTTTTAGTTGCAGCTTGTGATTTGCAGCGTTTGGCGGCAGTGGAGCAGCTGAGACAACTTTGTCAAGCAAATGGAATTGAACTTTTCTTTATAGAAAACGAAAAAGATCCTATTAGGGTTGCTAAAGAGGCTTTGGAAAAAGCTAAAAGTTCTATGGTAGATGTTTTACTTGTGGATACTGCTGGGCGTTTGGCTATAGATGATACTTTGATGAATGAATTAAAAGCAGTTAAAGACGTTTTAAATCCTGATGAGATTTTTTATGTTGCTGATGCAATGAGTGGTCAGGATGGAGTTAAAACTGCAGCTAACTTTAACGAAGCTTTAGGTATTAGTGGGGTAATTTTATCAAAATTTGATGCAGATACTAAAGGTGGAGTAGCCTTAGGTATAGCAAAACAAATAGGCATTCCTTTAAGATTTATTGGTGTGGGTGAAAAAGTAGCAGATTTAGAAGTTTTTATACCAGATCGTATTGTAAGTCGTATTATGGGTGAGGGTGATTTGGCAACTTTAGCTGAAAAAACTGCTGCAGTGATTGATGAAAAAGAGGCTAAAAAAACTCAATCAAAAAATTAAAAAAGGTGAGTTTAATTTTAATGATTTTATCAATCAAATGGAAAGTATTAAGAAACTAGGAAGTATGAAGTCTTTAATCGGTATGATACCAGGACTTGGCGGAATGGCAAATGCTGTAAAAGATATAGATTTGGATAATTCTAAGGAAATTGTACATATTAAAGCAATGATTTCTTCAATGACTCCTAAAGAAAGAGAAAATCCTGACTTGTTGAATAATGCTAGAAAACGTCGCATAGCAGAAGGAGCAGGTCTTTCTCAAATGGAAGTTAATCGTTTTTTAAAACAATTTAGCAATGCAGCAAAACTTGCAAAAAGATTTTCAGGTAAAAAAGGAATGGAGAGTTTAACACAGATGATGACTCAAGCTAGAAGGCAGTTTTAAATTTTATTTATAAATACTTTTTAGAAGTATTTATAAATAAAATTTTAATTTTCAAGGAGTATTAATGACAGTTGTTAGACTTACAAGAATGGGTAGAACTAAAAGACCATTTTATCGTATTGTAGTTACAGATAGTAGAAAACGCCGTGATGGAGGCTGGATAGAAAGCATTGGATATTATAATCCTATGGTAGAACCGGAAGTGGTGAAAGTCGATACAGAGCGTTTGGCTTATTGGAAAAGTGTTGGTGCAAAACTTAGCGATAAAGTTGCTTCTATCACTAGTAAATAATCATGGTAGAGAATTTTCTTAGAGAATATGCAAAATTAATTGCAGATTATCCTGAACAGATTGATACTCAAAAAATTGAATTGGGTGAAAATTTTTTTGAAATTATTCTTTTTGCGCATAAGGTTGATACAGGTAAACTGATAGGCAAAAATGGAAAAATGATCAATGCTATAAAAACTGTAATCTCTGCTTATAAGAGTAAAGATGCAAGTTCTTATAGAGTGACGGTAAAAGCACTTGAGTGAAAAAGACTTTGTTCAAGTTGCAAAGCTTGGTAAAACTGTAGGTCTTAAGGGTTATGTAAAGTTACATAACCTGAGTGATTTTTCTTCTCAATTTAAAAAAGATGCTACTTTTTTTATAAAAAATACTAGAGAAATTTTAAAGATTAAACATTACAATATAAGCAGTTCTACTGTTTTATTCGAAAATTATGAAGATGTAGAAAAAGCTAAAGAGTTAACCAATCTTATTCTTTTTCAGAGTATTGAAAAAAGTAGACAAACTTGTAAATTAAAAAAAGATGAGTTTTTTTATTTTGATATTTTAGAGTGTGAAGTTTTTGAAGAAGATAAAAGATTAGGTAAAGTGATTGATATCTTGGAGACCGGATCTTCTTATTTATTTGAAATTCAAAGTGATGAAAAATGGGTAAAAAAATATTCTAAAACATTTTTTATTCCATATTTAGATAAATTTGTTAAAAATATAGATATTGAAAAACGACAGATTTTTTGCACCCAAGATGCATTTTTAATTTTAGAAAATTCATGAAATTTAGTTTCGTTTCTTTATTCCCTAATCTTATAGAATTTTATTTCCAAGATTCTATACTTGCAAGAGCAAGAGAAAAAAAACTTTTTTAAACTTAATTTTTATAATCCAAGAGATTTTTCTAAAAATTCCTATCATAAAGTCGATAATTATAAAATAGGTGGTGGAGTAGGGCTTTTAATACAAATTGAATCTATGTATGAAGTATTAAGAAGTATTCAAGAAAAAGAAGAAAATCCTCATTTTATTTTTTTAAATCCAAGCGGTAAAACTTTTAACCAAAAAGATGCCAAGCGTTTGAGTAAAAAAGAACATATAGTTTTTGTATGCGGACGCTATGAGGGCATAGATGAAAGAGTGCTTGAAATTTTTGCAAATGAGGTTTTTAGCATAGGAGATTTTATTTTAACAGGAGGAGAATTGCCTGCACTTGCAATGTGTGATGCAATTTTAAGAAATGTTAATGGAGTTTTGGGAAATATAGAAAGCTTGGAAGAAGAAAGTTTTGAAAATAGTTTACTTGAAGCACCATCTTTTTCGAAACCTTTTATTTTTGAGAAAAAAATAAAAGGTTTTATACTCCTTCAGAGTTTTTAAAGGGTAATCACGCTAGAATTGCAAGTTTAAAAACTACTTTGGCGTCTTGCAAAACGAAATTTTTTCGTCCAGATTTATTTTTAGAGCATGAACGCAAAAAATAAGGGATTTTTTATGAAAAATAAATACATAGAACAATTTGAAGCAAAACAAATTGAAGGTAAAAATGTTCCAGATTTTCGTGCTGGTGATACTTTAAAGCTTGCAATTCGCATCAAAGAAGGGGATAAAACAAGAATTCAAAATTTTGAAGGTATTTGCATTGCTAGAAGAGGTAATGGTGTAAGTGAAACTTTCATCGTGCGTAAAATGGGTGCTAATAATGTTGGAGTTGAAAGAATTTTCCCTATTTATAGTGAAAGTTTAGAAAGTATTACCGTTTTACGCCGTGGTCGCGTACGTCGTGCAAGATTATTCTACTTAAGAGATAGACGTGGTAAAGCAGCACGTATTAAAGAGCTTAAAAAATAATTTATAATTTTTATTATTTGATTATAATTATTAGTAATATTCTTGTATAATATTTTTTTGTAAATATTATACAAGGAGAGAAAATGCTTTCTATTAAAAAATTTTTATTAATGCTAGCAAGTGTGCCAATGTTTTTGAGTGCTACTGAATATCAATTAAGCACTCATGTTTTGGATATTACTTCTGGGCAACCTGCTCCTAAAGTAAAAGTTGAGCTTTATAAGTTGGAAGCAAATCAACAGTGGAAAAAAGTGAGTGAAGAATTTACCAAAGAAAATGGTAGAATAGGAGATTTACTACCATACGAAAAAGCTGAAAATAGAGCTTTTGGAATTTATAAGCTTAAATTTTTTACAAAAGATTATTATATATTGCATAAAATAAATACTTTTTATCCTTTTGTAGAGGTGAGTTTTGAGCTTTCTAAAGATCAAAAACATTATCATGTTCCAATAACTCTTTCGCCTTTTGGTTATTCAACTTATAGAGGAAGCTGATAAATAAAATGAAAGAAAAATCATGTGGACTAAAAATTCTTGGAAAAACTATCCTATAAAACAGCAACCTATTTATCCAAATCAAGAGGAGATGAATAGAGTTTTAGCAAAACTTGAGAAACTTCCTCCTTTGGTTTTTGCTGGTGAAGTAAGAAATCTTCAAAAATCTTTAGCAAGAGTTTGTAGAAAAGAAGCTTTTTTACTTCAAGGTGGAGATTGTGCTGAAAGCTTTGAAAATTTTGGTGCTGTAAATATCCGTGATATGTTTAAAATTTTGCTTCAAATGGCTATAGTACTTACATTTGCTGGCGGATGTCCTGTTGTAAAAATTGGTCGCATTGCAGGACAATTTGCTAAGCCAAGAAGCAGTGATTTTGAAGAGTTAAACGGTGTTAGCCTTCCTAGTTATCGAGGTGATATTATTAATGGTTTTGAATTTAATGAGCAAGCGCGTATTCCTGATCCAAATAGAATGCTTGAAGCTTATTATCAAAGTGCGACAACACTTAATTTATTGCGTGGATTTGCTAAGGGTGGTTTAGCAGATTTGCATGAGGTACATCGTTGGAATTTAGGTTTTTTAAAAAAGAGTGAACTTCATAAACAATACACTGATATTAGTGAAAAAATTTCACAAGCTCTGGCTTTCATGGAAGCTTGCGGGATTAATATAAATAATACTCCAAGTCTAAGAGAAGTAAGTATTTATACTTCACATGAAGCTTTGCTTTTACCTTATGAAGAGGCTTTAACTAGAGTGGATAGTTTAAGTGGGGAAATTTATGATTGTTCAGCTCATATGCTTTGGATAGGTGAGAGAACAAGAGCGCTTGATGAAGCTCATGTGCATTTTTTAAGTGGGGTAAAAAATCCCTTAGGAGTTAAAATAGGACCCAATGCAAGAGCTGGTGATATTATAGCTCTAGCAAATGTATTAAATCCAAATAACGAAGAAGGAAGATTAAATATTATTATCCGTATGGGTGCTGATAAAATTATCAGCAATTTGCCAAAAATTTTTTCTAAACTCAAAAGCGAAGGTTTAAATTTGGTATATAGCATAGATCCTATGCATGGAAATACAGTAAAGGCGGGTAATTTTAAAACACGTGAGTTTGATAAAATCATACAAGAAGTGAGATCTTTTTTTGAAATCGCAATGAGCGAAGGAGTTTATGCAGGCGGAGTGCATCTTGAAATGACAGGCCAAGATGTAACAGAATGTACAGGCGGTGCAAGTAATGTTACTGCTCAAAGTCTAGAAGATCGTTATGAGACGCAATGTGATCCAAGGCTTAATGCAGATCAAGCTTTAGAACTTGCCTTTTTGATTGCAGATTTAGTAAAGAAGGCTAGAAGATGAAACTTTACGGTATTAAAAATTGTAATTCTGTAAAAAAGGCTATGGATGCTTTAATGCAAAAAGGTATTGTATTTGATTTTATAGATATTAAAAAGATTAATCAAGATATTTTATATATATGGTTAAAGCAAAAATCTTTTGAAGAACTTATCAATACTGCGGGTTTAACTTCTAAAAAACTTGGTTTAAATAAAGAAAAAATTAAAAATTTAAATGAAAAAGAACTTGAAAAAATTGTATTAGAAAATCCAAGTTGTATCAAGCGTCCTATTATTGAGTATGAACAAATTATATATATTGGCAAGGAATATGAGAAAATTTTATAATAGAGTGTTTATTACACTCTATTTTTTATCAATTGATTAATTTCATTTTGATAGGGAAATCTTTCACTTTCACAATTAATAAGTTGTGTTTTAGAAAAGATAACTTTTCCATCTACTTCAACGATAAAATCACCTTTGCCACCAATTTCAAATTCCACTTCAATATCTTTGAAATCGCTTTGTAGTTCTTCTGCAACCCTTGCAGCTTGTGGGCGATAATTTCAAAGATTGCAATAAGCAATTTTTACTTTCATCTTTTTTCCTTTAAGAAATTTTATTTTTAAGATTAAAATCTTGAGTTTATTATAATTTGTTTTGGCTGAATTTTCACCTTTTTCACAAAATTTAAGTTAAAATTTAGAGTCAATTTCTTTCAAATTCAGCGAGAAAAATTTATAATTTTTATTAAAATTTTAATAAACTTTGAAAAACTAAAGGAAGAAAATGAGTCAATTTACACATTTGCATTTGCATACGGAATATTCCTTACTTGATGGAGCTAATAAACTTAAAGAATTAGCTTTAACTTTAAAAGAGCAGGGTGCTACAAGTGTGGCTATGACAGACCATGGAAATATGTTTGGAGCAATTGACTTTTATCAAACAATGAAAGCTCAAGGTTTAAAACCTATTATCGGCATAGAAGCATATTTACATAATCATGATGAATTAGACGATAAAAGCTCGCGCCAACGTTTTCACCTTTGTTTGTATGCAAAAAATGAAATTGGCTATCAAAATTTAATGTATTTAAGTTCTCAAAGTTATATCAAAGGTTTGTATTATTATCCACGTATCAATAAAAAGCTTTTAGAAGAATATAGTGAAGGACTTATTTGTTCTTCTGCTTGTTTACAAGGTGAGGTAAATTGGCATTTAAATACTTATAACGAAAGAAATGTGCGCTTTGGTGCAAAAGGCTATGAGGCAGCAAAAGAAGCGGCATTGTGGTATAAAAAAGTTTTTAAAGACGATTTTTATTTTGAAATTATGCGCCATGGTATAGGTGATCAAAGAATGATAGATGATGATATTATCAGACTTTCTAAAGAATTAAATATAAAAATCATCGCTACAAATGATACACATTATACTTTTAAAGACAGAGCAGCTGCTCATGAAGTTTTTATGTGTATTGCTATGGGAAAAAAACTTAATGATCCTGGTAGAATACGTCATAGTGTGCATGAATTTTATGTAAAAAGCCCTGAGCAAATGAGTGAACTTTTTGCAGATATTCCAGAGGCTATAGAAAATACACAAGAAATTGCACAAAAATGCAATTTAGAACTTAATCTTGGCAATCCTACTCCACCAAATTTCAAATTTACAAGAGAATACGCTAAAGAGTATAATATTATTTTACCTGAAGAAACAAAAGAATTCAGCTTTGATAATGATGATATAGTTTTTGAAGAGCTTTGTAAAAAAGGGCTTGAAGAAAGATTGAAATTTATTAATGAAAGCAAACATGAAGAATATAAACAAAGACTTGAAGTAGAAATTAACATTATTAAAAATATGAAATTTTCAGGTTATATGCTTATCGTTCATGATTTTATTAAAGTGGCTAAGGATAAAGGCATTCCAGTGGGTCCTGGAAGGGGATCAGCTGCTGGAAGTTTGGTTTCTTATTGTTTAAGAATTACGGATTTAGATCCTATTCCTTATAGCTTGCTTTTTGAGCGTTTTTTAAATCCTGAGCGTGTGAGTATGCCTGATATTGATGTAGATTTTTGTCAAGATAGGCGTGCTGAAGTGATTGATTATGTGATTGATAAGTATGGAGCAGATAAAGTAGCACAGGTAATTACTTTTGGTAAACTTTTAGCTAAAGGGGTAATTCGTGATGTAGCTAGAGTTTGTGATATGAGTATTCAAGATGCTGATGAGCTTGCCAAGCTTGTGCCTGAAGAGCTTAAAATCACTCTTGATGCTGCTTACGAAAAAGAACCTAAAATTAAAGAATTTATCGAGCGTCATCATAAAGGTTTTGAGGTTTGGGAGTATGCAAAGGCTTTAGAAGGATTAAATCGTAATGCAGGTATGCACGCAGCGGGTGTGGTGATTTCCAATGAAAGTTTATGGAAAAAAACTCCACTTTTTAGACAAAGTAAAAATGATGAAAGACATTTAGTAACGCAGTATTCTAAAGATCACTTAGAAGATGTAGATTTGATAAAATTTGACTTTTTAGGTCTTAAGACTTTAACGGTAATTAATAATGCAATTAAGCTTATTAAAAAGCGTTATAATAAAGACATTATTTGGGAAACTATAGATGTAAATGATAGTAAGGTTTATAAAACTATACAAAGTGGAAATACTTTAGGAATTTTCCAAATTGAATCAGATGGAATGCAAAGTTTGAATGCGCGCTTAAAACCAGAGCGTTTTGAAGATATCATCGCGGTTCTTGCACTTTATCGTCCAGGTCCTATGGAATCAGGAATGCTTGATGATTTTATCGACAGAAAACATGGTTTAAAAAGCATAAAATACCCTTTTGATAGTTTAGAAAAGGTTTTAGAGCCTACTTATGGGGTTATTGTTTATCAGGAACAAGTTATGCAAATCGTTCAAATTATAGGTGGCTTTTCTTTAGGAGGTGCTGATGTAGTGCGTCGTGCTATGGGTAAAAAAGATCCTGAAAAAATGAAAAAACTTAAGATAGACTTTGCAGATGGAGCAGAAAAGCAAGGATATAATAGAACAGAAGCTGAAGATTTATGGGAGCTTATTGTAAAATTTGCGGGATATGGTTTTAATAAATCTCACTCTGCAGCTTATGCGTTGATTACTTTTCAAACAGCTTATTTAAAAACTTATTATCCTAGTGAATTTATGGCAGCACTTTTAACAAGTGAAGAAAATAACGTAGATAAAATTGCTGTTTATATCGATGAGATGAAAAAAATGAATATCAAACTTTTGCCCCCGTCGATTAATAAAGCTATCCGTGAATTTAGTGCTTTAGAGCAAGATGGAAGAGATGCTATTATATATGGACTTGGGGCTATTAAAAGTGTGGGTATTCCTGCGGTTGAAAATTTGCTCGAAGCAAGACAAAATGGAGAATTTAAAGATATTAATGATTTTTTAGGCAAGATAGATCCTACTAAGGTAAACCGTAGAACATTAGAAAGTCTTATTAAAGCAGGGGCTTTTGATGAGTTTGGCTTTACTAGAAAAGCTTTGTTTGATAATATGGAAAATCTTAGCGAAGTATCACGTAAAATGGCCGAAGTAAGAAAAAATGCTGCAAGTTCTCTTTTTGGTGAAGAGGAATTAACCTCAGGTGTTCAAGTAAATTTCATTCCTAAAAATGAAGAATTTGAAGTGATGGAAAAATTAGAATATGAAAAAGAAATTTTAGGGATTTATGTTTCAGGCCATCCTTTGGATCGATTTTATGAGCAAATTAATGCCATAGATTATGTTAAAAGTTTAGATTTTGAAAATTTAAAAAACAATGGAGAAATTTTAAGTATAGGTAAAATTGAGGATTTCAAATCCATGATGAGTAAAAATAATAAGCGTTATGGTAGGCTTGAAATTTTAGATTATTATTCTTCGTTTGATACTACTGTGTTTGAAAGCAATGTAGAAGAAATAGAAAATATCATTAAAGATGAAAATTTAAAAAATAATGCCTATGGTTTTGTATTGGGATTTAAAGCTGAAGGAGGGGAAAAACCTAGCTTTTTTTTAAAAGCAATTAAAGATTTACAAAGTCTTGAAGATGGTGAGGTTAAGGCTATAAAAAAATTTGGAGTAAAAAAAGATTTTAAAAACAAAGAAGAAAATCAATTTACTGCAGAACCCAGGGAATTTGAAAAAAATATCATAGAGTTAGATTTGACACGATTAAATAGAGAATTAATCTATGAAATTCATGAAATTGCTAGAAATGCACACAATCCTAATGAAAAAAGCAACAAGAAACTTGTTTTAAAAGTTATCAGTACGGGATCTTGTTTGCTTTATCATACGGATTTTGTTATTTCTGATAGTATAGTAGAAGAAATTTCCAATAAATACGCTTAAGTAAGACTTTGTTTCTTACTTAAGATTTTTAAATAAAATACTTCCAAGTCTCACTAAGTTAGATCCGCATTTTATGGCAATTTCAAAATCATTGCTCATTCCCATAGAGCAAATTTTAGCTCCATGTTTTTGAAGAATTTCATAAATTTTAAAGGTAGTTTCAAAGCTTTTTATGATGTTTTCTTTATCTTGGCTGTGTGAGCCTATGCTCATTACACCACAAAGGTTTAAATTGGGACATTCTTCTTGTATTTGCAAGTATTCTTCTATAGCTTGATTTGGATCTAAGCCGCTCTTGCTATTTTCATTTGCACTATTGATTTCTAGTAAGGTGTTTAATTTATAATCAAGTCTTTTATCCATGGCTTTAGCTATTTTTATTCCATTACAAGAGTGCCACAGTATAGGTTTTTGCTTGATTAAGAGATTAATTTTGTTGCTTTGTAGTGTTCCTATAAAATGCCATTTTATATTCAGTTTTTTTTCGTTAAGATTTTCTTTTTTTTGTGCTAGGGCTTGGACTTGATTTTCTCCAAATTCTACTACGCCTTGGTTGAAAAGCTTTTCAACCATACTTGCATCGACATATTTACTTGCTGCTATAAGACGAATATTTTTGGTTTTTTCTAAAATTTGTTCTAAAGTCATTCTAATACAGAAATAAGCCCTAAAATAGGGCTTATATTATTGTAACAAATTGGCAATTTTGTTTTGAAGTTGTATGTTAGATTGCGCAGCAACAAAAGCAGTAGCATTTTCTTTTAGATAATTAGCATTAAAATCATTGACATTTTTTGCTATATCATTGTTAAGTAGATTATTTTCAGCTGCTTTTGAGTTAATGCTATTTTGTACACTAGCATTAATATTTGATGTGATAGCATTGATGCCTGAACCTATTTCACTTCTTAAACTTCCAAGTTGATCCATAAAATTTGTGATACTATCTTGATTATCTATACTTAATTCATCTGTTGCCAATGGATTTAAATTTGTAGTTTCGGTTCCATTACCTACTACAAAATTCATAGTTTGAAATACATTTTTTCCGTTATAAGTTGCATTATTAAAAGAGTCATTGATAGATTCTTGTATGCGTGTTGCTTCTGCTCTTAGCATTTCTTTTTGAGAATCATTAAGTGCAGCATTGTTCATTTTTACTGAAAGTTGATTAAGTTTATCTGCACTTTGAGAAATATTAGTAAGGCTAGCATCTGCAATTTGTAAAACTCCTATAGCATCATAAGCATTTGCAACACCTTGATCTATAGTGCTTGATTGAGATCTTAAAGAATCAGCAATAGCTAAATTAGCACTATCAACTCCACTTATTGCACGAACAGCTGCAATATTTTCTAAAGCTTTATCACTAGCCTTTTGCGCATTGTTTAAATAATAATTTTGTTGCATCATAGTTGCATCAGAGATCATCATGGCCTACTCCTTTAGTTGGATTTGTTAGACATTTTATCATTTTTTTACTATTTTAAAGCTTAAAAAATATAAAAAAACTTGCATTATCAAGATGATTTTAATCACCACTTCACTTGCATTATGCATGCTGACAAATTCTTGAGTTTTTGTAGCATTTTCTCCTAGGTTTTGGAGTTTAATTATATTATCAGTAAAATAAAAAACAAATATTAAACTTAGAATCAAAATAAGCAAACTTAGCATGAGCTTTGAAATTTTTGTTTGAAATTTAATTTTATCTTTCATAAGAGAGTAAATTTCATATAAAAAATTAATCACTGAAACAAAAATGAGTAAATAACCCATTTTAATAAAAATTTGTGTCATCATTAAGCCACTTTGAAAATGACTTAAAACACCTTCTCCTATAAGATTTTGAGGAAAAAAAATTGTCGGTGCGACAACTATGCCTAGTATAAGCTCTACTCCTATAATGGAGGCAAGTAAAAATAAATTAATAGCTTTCAAAAGTTTCTCCTTTTATTTTTTAATCATAACGTATATTTGTAAATTTAGCTATAAAAGCACGATTATAACCTTGTTCATCTTTGAAAAAATCAGCGGTAAAATTATTTTGATGTAAAATTTTTTCTAAAACCTCTTTTTGATCATAACCGAATTCACAAGCTAAAAATTTAACTTTTTTATCAATAGAAAAATGTATGATTTCTTCCAAAATTTCATATCCTTTTTCTCCGCCAAATAAAGCTTCTTTGGGTTCTCTTTGTACCCAAATGTCTATAGGGTATGAATTTTTAATATAGGGTGGATTTGAAAAAATAAAATCATAATTTTCTTCAATTTGTTTAAAGTTGCAAAGTTTAAAGTTAATTAAGTGATCAACTTTGTGTAATTTGGCATTTTCTAAGGCTAATTCCAAGGCTTTAGGATTGATATCACAGGCTGTGATTTTTAGTCCAAGTTCTTTGGCTAAAACAATGCTTAAAATTCCACTTCCAAATCCTATTTCTAAAATCTTATTAAAAGTATTTTTTTTGCACAAATTTAAAATTTGAAAAAGTAAAATTTCACTATCATAACGAGGGATTAGTACACCTTTTTTTATCTTAAATTTTAAACCCCAAAAATCCACTTTTTCAAATATATATTCAAAAGGCTCCCCGGATTTAAAACGCTTTATAAGTTGAAAATAAGACTCGTGATCTATTTTTATATCTTGGTTTAAAAACAGCCAAGCTTTGTCTTTTTGTAGATATTCACAGAGTATAAACGCTGCTTCATTTTCATAACATTTTAAGCTAGATTTAGCTTTTGTAAGGGCGTTTTTTATAGTCAAGAAAGAGCCTTGATTCTATCACTAATGCTTGGATGACTAAGATAAAAAAAGTATATATTTTACTTGTTTTAATAAAGGCTTTATTTTCTCTTGCTAGAGCTATTAGTGCATTTTTCATATCTTCCTTGCTTGTAATTTTAGCTCCGTGTTGATCGGCTGCAAACTCATTTTTTCTACTTAAAGCATTAAGTACAGGAGAGATTAAAAAGCTAAAAATATTTGCAAAGATAAATAAAAGAGCAAATACACTACCATTTACTCCTTCTAAATGACTTTCTAGGTAAACAAATTCAGGTAAATTTGCAAAAACGAAAAAAAGTAAAAACATGGTTATAGCACTATTAAATAAAGCTTTGATAATATCTTTATGAACAAAATGTCCAAGCTCATGTCCTAAAACAGCTAAGAGTTCTTTTTCGTTTAAAGCTTTTAATAATGTATCAAAAAGTACAACTCTTTTGCTTTTAAAAAGTCCACCAAAATAAGCATTTAAACGTTTATCTCTTTTGCTTGCATCAATAACATAAACTCCATTTGCATTAAACCCGCATTGTTTCATTAGAGAGCTGATTTTTTTTAGTAAATTTTCATCGTCTAATTTTTCCATTTTATTAAAAATAGGTGCGATCAAAGTAGGGTAGATGAGATTTACGATCACTACTATACAAAAAGCAAAAATAAAGGCTACAATCCACCAAAAAGCTCCAAAAAAATCATAACAAAAAAGCAAAGCATAAAGGATGAAAAATCCAAATACTAAAGTTAAGACAAGACTTTTTACAGTGTCTTTGATAAAAAGCTTTACAGTTATATTTGAAAAACCATGAGCTTTATCTTTAACAAAACTTTCGTAAATATTTAGAGGCAAGTTTAAAATACTTGTGATTATTAGAAAAGATAATAAAAATAAAGTATTTTCAAAACGAGTGTTGTTTAAAATAAGTAATTCTTTTAGATATAAAAATCCAAAGCCTACCCATGCGATATTAATGATTAAATTATAAAAATTTGAAAACAGTTTAAATTTTTCATTTTCTATAGCAATATCTGCTGCATTTTGATAGTCTTCTTCGCTTAAAATTTGGGCTTGTTTGTCTTTTTCTTTTTCTAAAAAACGAATTTGAGCATAAGAAATCCAAGACAAAAGTGCTGTGTAAAGACATAAAATTGCAATTAGAGTCATTTGATTTTCCTTGATTAATTTTTCAAATTCTAGCCTAAAATGATGAAATAAAGTTAATAATCTAAAATCCAAAATAATATTTTTTTTAACTAAGTTGATGTATATTTAGAAAAAAGGATTAAAAAATGTTTTTTAAAAAAAAGATTTTGCAAAAACAAAAAGAAAAGCCTAAAATTTCAACCAATGATGCGATTTTAGATGATAGGCTTTATGAGTTTAAAAATAAAGTACAAAAAATAAGCAAGGATGAAGTTTCAGTAAGTCTACTTGCTAGACAACTAAGCAGACTTATTAAGGCTAATAAATTTTAATTTTGACATTTTTTCTTAGGGCGAAAAACTTTAATAACTTCATCATTCGCTTCTATATAAGCACCTTTTATTAAATCAATGCAATAAGGTATGGCCGGAAATACTGGCTCTAGACATTCTTTTATAGCTTTAGGATTACCTGGTAAATTAATGATGAAAGATTTATTGCGAATTCCTGCACTTTGTCTTGAAAGTATGGCTGTTGGGACATATTTTAAGCTTTCTAAACGCATGAGTTCTCCAAAACCTGGCATTATTTTATCACACACTGCTTCTGTAGCTTCTGGGGTTACATCACGAAGTGCTGGACCTGTGCCCCCACTTGTAACAATCAAATCGCATTTTTTTTCATCTGCTAGATAAAGCAATTTTTTAATGATTAAATCATAATCATCAGGGATTAATTCTTTATGATAAATGATTTCATTTTTTATATATAAGTTTAGTATTTTTTCAATTTCAGCAGTAGCCTTATCTTCATATATACCACTACTTGCTCTATCGCTTAGGGTTAAAATTCCTATTTTGATTGTATCCATTATTTCTCCTTAAATATTATTATAGCCAACCTTTTTTCTTAAAAACAACTAAAGGTAAAATGATAGAAACTACCATCACGCAAAGTACTATAGGATAAGCATAATGAAGTTTAAGCTCGGGCATAAAATTAAAATTCATACCATAAATTGTTCCTATTAGAGTAGGTGGCATCATGGCAACGGTTGCAACGGTAAAAATTTTGATAATTTTATTTTGCTCTATATTAATTTGACTGGCTAAAATGGTTTGGATATTATCTAAGATGTTAAGTTGTGAAACGCTAAATTCAACTAAAGAATTTAGGTCTTTTAAAACTATAGTTAAGTTTTGTTTTATATCTTTATCGATTTTATCGCTTTTTAGTAAAGAAGTCATAGCGCGACGCTTATCAAATAAAGAATCCCTTATTCGCATATTAAGTTCTTGTAAACTTGAAATATCTTTTAGCATTTTATCATAGCTGTATTCATCTTTTTTTTCTAAAACACTTGCTCTTAAATGTCTTGCTTCTTTATCTATCCATTCAAGTAAATCCGCATCTTTTTCAACACGCACTTCAAACATTTTATTAATAATATCAAAACCATCTTCAAAATTCTTTGGACTAGCTAGAATTCTTGCTTGGATTTCTTCAAAAGTACTAAATTCATTGTATCTTATGGTAAATAAGATATTTTTAGCTGTAGCAAAAGTAACAATTTCCGTGCGAAGTTTAATGAAATTTTTATCCTCTTCATCACTTTTAAGCTCTCTTACTAAAAAGTGAGCATTGATGGTTATTGTTGTATTATCTTCCCAATATTTTGCACTCAGTTCTATTTCTTCTCTTTCTTCTTTTGTCGGAAACTCGAGATTAAATTCGCTTGATATAAAAGCAATTTCTTCCGCACTTGGATGAAGTAAATCAATCCATAAAATATTTTGTAGTAGTTCTTGGCTATCGAGATTAAAATTGATTCTTTGTACTAAAGCATTTTGAGTTTTGATGTAAATATAAAGCATGATTACTCCTTGTTTCTGACTTTAAAATTATAACCTTGTTTGCTTAAAAATTAACTTGTTTCTAAAATGTTTCCAAAACTTATTAAATTTCCAAAAATATTTTTTAATAAGGAAAAAAATGAGTAAAAAATTTTTCTTAAGTTTAAGTCTTGTTATTTTATTGTTTTCAAATTTACAAGCTATTGATGAGAATTTGATCAAAGCTGCACAAGCAGAAGGTAGGGTAAATTCTTTGGGTATGCCTGATACTTGGGCAAACTGGAAAGATACTTGGGCAGATCTTAAAAATCTTTACGGTATAGAACATAGTGATACAGACATGAGTTCAGCTCAAGAAATTGCTAAGTTTAAAGCCGAAAAGAAAAACGCAAGTGGCGACATAGGTGATGTAGGAGCTTCTTTTGGGGATATAGCAGTTAAACAAGGAGTAGCTCAACCTTTTAAAACAAGCTATTGGGATCAAATTCCAACTTGGGCTAAAGATAAAGATGGAAATTGGCTTTTAGCTTATACAGGAACTATAGCTTTTATAGTCAATAAAGCTGTGGTAAAAGATGTACCCAAAACTTGGCAGGATTTACTTAAGGGAAATTATAAGGTTACCGTGGGTGATACAAGTGTGGCAGCTCAAGCTGTGAGTGCGGTTTTGGCAGCTAATTATGCTTTAGGCGGAGATGAAAAAGATCTAAGTCCTGCTTTAGCTTTTTTTAATACTTTAGCCAAGCAAGGAAGGCTTGTAAATAATGATGTAAGCATAGCCAATCTTGAAAAAGGTGAAGTTGAAGTGGGCTTGGTTTGGGATTTTAATGGTTTAGGTTATAAAGATAAAGTAGGAAAAGATCGTTATGAAGTTTTAATCCCTGCCGATGGTAGTGTTATTTCAGGTTATGCGACTATTATCAATAAATACGCAAAACATCCAAATAGTGCTAAATTAGCTCGTGAATTTATACTTTCTGATAAAGGACAAATCAATCTAGCTAAAGGTTATGCAAGACCAATAAGAATTGATTATATCATCTTGCCAGATGATATAAAAGCTAAGCTTTTACCAAGTGAGCAATACAAAAATGCAAGAGTAATTAAAGATCAAAAAGCCTGGGAAAAAAGCGCTAAAAAATTACCACAACTTTGGCAAGAAAAAGTTATAGTAGATATGAAATAAAGGATTGTGAATGAAAAAAGTTATTTTAATAAGTACTATGCTTTGTAATGTTTTATTTGGAGTTCAAGAATATCAAGCAAATTTAGCAGGGCATATTATCATAGATTCAAAAAGTATAGTGATGCCCCCTAAGGATGCTCCTGATTTTTTCAAAACTTATGGGAAATTTGCAAATTTGACTAGAGAAGAAAAAATCGCTGCTTTTAAATCTAAAGGCAATAGAGAAACAGATTTTTATTTGCCTTTTAAAAATCAACCTATACAAGGACATAGCGGGATAAAATATATTCCAAAAAAAGATGTTTTTTGGGTGATTGCAGATAATGGTTTAGGCAAAAAGCATAACTCTTATGATGCCATGCTTTATGCCCATGAGTTTCAATTTGATTTTAAAAACTCAAAATATCAACTTTTAAAAACGGTCTTTTTTAAAGATAGTGATAAAAAATATCCTTATCCTATAACCACTGAAACAACCAAAGAAAGGTATTTAAGCGGGGCTGATTTTGATACTGAGAGCATACAAATTATCAATGATGAAATTTACATAGGCGATGAATTTGGTCCTTATTTACTTCACTTTGATAAAAATGGGAATCTAAAAGAAGTTTTTGATGTGTATATGGAAGGTAAAAAACTCATTTCCCCTGATAATCCAAGCCTAAAACTTGACAATAAGCCAGATGGAAAAAATCCAGAATTTAACGTCAAACGCTCTAAAGGTTTTGAAGCTATGGCAAGCTCTAAAGATGGTTCTAAACTTTATCTACTTTTAGAGGCAAGCATTTATGATAACAACACTTATGAAAACCAAAAAGGCAAAGAATACTCAAGAATCATAGAATTTGATGTAAAAAATAAAAAATTCACCGGCAAAACTTATAAATATTTCTTAGAAGATAAAAACCATTCTGTAGGCGATTTTAATATGATAGATGATAAATACGGAATCATCATAGAAAGAGATCAAAAAGAAGGCACCAAAGATAAAGCCTGTAAAGAAAATGAAGATACTAAGCATTGCTTTAACAACATCGCTGAATTTAAAAGAATCTATAAGGTTAAACTAGATGATGAGACTTATGAAGCTCAAAAAATTTCCTATATAGATCTTTTAAATATCAAAGATAAAAATAAAATTTCCAAAAAGCCTTTGGTTAATGATAAATTTGTTTTTCCTTTTGAAACTATAGAGGGTGTGGATATAGTAGATGATTCTCATATAATAATAGAAAATGATAATAACTTCCCCTATTCTTCAAGTAGAGATCCTAATAAAACCGATGATAATGAATTTATTTTACTTGAAGTAAAAGATTTTTTAAGGAGTAAATGATGTCAAAAGTGATTTTGATTGTACTTGATGGTTTAAATTTTAAAACCGCTAGTATAAATATGGGATATTTAAACGCGCTCTGTAAAGAAAATTTAGGTAAATTTTATTCTTTAGAATGTGAGCTTCCTAGCATGTCGCGTCCTTTATATGAGTGCTTATTAACAGGTGTAAAGCCTGTCTTAAGCGGGATAATTAACAACAAGCTTAGCTTTTCAAAGCAAATCAGTATTTTTCAGCTCTGCAAAGAACAAGGCTTAAAGGCTGGAAGTGCGTCTTATCATTGGGTTTTTGAGCTTTATAACAAAAAAGAATTCATTCCTTCTTTGCATCGCCATATAGAAGATGAAAGCTTAACTTTGCCTTATGGGCATTTTTATTATGAAGATGATTATTTAGATTCTCATTTATTTGCCGATGGGGAGCATTTAAGAAGAAAATATGATTTAGATTTTACTCTTATACATTCTATGAATATAGATGATACAGGACATAAATTTGGCTCACACTCTAATGAGTATGCTAATAAAACCAAAAAAGTTGATGTTTTGATCTCTGAGTATTTACCTATTTGGCTAGAACAAGGCATAAATGTAATCATCACGAGTGATCATGGCATGACGGAGGGTAAAAATCATGGAGGCTTAAGCGAAGATGAAGTTTTGGTGCCTTTTTTTACCTTTGGTTGTGCTTTTTCCTATGAGGATGCCAAGATAAAACAAGTTGAAATTTGTGGGAGCATTTGTGAAATTTTAGGGCTTAAACACGATAAAGCATATAATGACAAAATTTTAAAGGCTAAAAAATGAAAGAAAGGATTTTAGCCTTTTTAAGCATTTTACCTTTTTTCATAGTTTTTACTTTTTTTATGATAGCGCCTTTGGTTTGGATCGTTTTTAATGCTTTTTATGTAGAAGAGGATGAAGTTTATTCTTTAGCGAATTTTATACATATTTTTCAGTCTAAATTTTATCTACAAAGCATTATAAATTCTTTGCAAATCAGTTTTATTTCTAGTATTTTTGGGCTTTTAATAGGTCTTTTGGCGAGTTATTCTTTATTTGTCTTAGCTCCATCTAAAATATGTAAATTTCTTTTTTCTTTAAGTACTATGATAAGTAATTTTTCAGGAGTTCCTTTAGCTTTTGCTTTTATCATAGTTCTTGGGAGTAGTGGTGTAGTTAATGTGCTTTTGAAAAATTTAGGTATAGAGCCTTTTATTAGTATTTATGCTAATTTTGGTGTAAATATTGTTTATGTGTATTTTCAAATTCCTTTGGCGATCTTACTTTTACTTCCTGCCTTTAAAAGTCTTGAAAACTCGCATTTAAATGCTTGTAAAATGTTAGGTGGGGGTAATTTTTTATATTGGCTAAAGATAGCCTTTCCTTTGCTTGCTCCTGCTTTATTTGGAGTTTTTGTGATCTTATTTGCTAATGCTTTTGGGGCTTATGCGACTATTTATGCTTTAAGTTCGGGGAATTTTAATGTTGCTCCTGTAAGAATTGCTGCTTTAATCGCAGGTGATATCAATCTTGACCCTTATATGGCTAGTGCTTTAAGTATTGTTATAACTATTATTATGCTTGTTATTACCTTTATAGCTAATTTTCTTTCTAAAAAATATAATTTTAAGGTGCTTTAAATGAGTGAAAATTTGAGTTTAAAAGTTAGAATTTATCATTATATGATTTTGTTTTTAGTGTTTTTATTTTTGACTTTGCCTTTGATGGCTACTTTTTTATATTCTATTTCTACTTCTTGGGGTGCGAGTGTTTTACCTGATGGTCTTACGCTTAAATGGTATCAAGAATTTTTTCATGATGAAAGATTTTTGCTTGCTCTTTGGCATTCTTTGCTTGTTTGTGTAGGTAGCATCATACTTTCTGTAGTTCTTGTTTTTCCTTTAGTTTTTGTGGTGAATTATTATTTTTTAAAATTAAAAGCCTTCGTAAATATACTTATCATCATGCCTTTTGCCATACCTCCTATAGTTACTTGTGTAGGGCTTTTACAACTTTATGCTGATAGTATAGGTGGCACAGCTTGGATACTTATTTTTACTTATTTTACTATAGCCTTACCTTTTATTTATAGAGCTTTGGATAATGCTATATCCAATGTAAATTTAAATGAGCTCATCACATCGAATGCTATGCTTGGAGGTTCTTTGATGGGAGCAATTTTTAAACTTGTCTTGCCCAATCTAAGAAATGGGATCTTAGTAGCAGTTTTTTTAAGTTTTTCTTTTTTTAATAGGCGAATTTTTATACGCAAATATTCTTGTAGGAAGTGCTTATGAGACCTTGCAAGTTTATCTTTATAATATTAAAAATCAAAGCGGGCATTATTCTAGTGCTTTGGTAATAATTTATTTTGCATTAATTTTTATAACAACTTTTATAGCCAGTTTGATTAAGGAGTAAAAAATGGCTTATTTAAAGATTAAAAATTTTAAAAAAGCTTATGAAGATCAAATTGTTTTTGAAGATATTAATTTTAACGCTAAAAAGGCCGAATTTATAACCCTTTTAGGTCCAAGTGGCTGTGGAAAATCCACTCTTTTAAGATGTATAGCAGGACTTAGTCAAATTAATGGAGGTAAAATTTCTCTAAATGATAGGGATATTACTAAACTAAGCCCTCAAAAAAGAAATATAGGTATGGTTTTTCAAAATTATGCTCTTTTTCCAAATCTTAATGTCTTTGAAAATATAGCCTTTGGTTTAAAAATCAAAAAAATGGACAAAAAAGACATAGAAAAAAGAGTGAAAAAAATGTTAAAGCTCGTTGAGCTTGAAGAATGTGCCAAAACTTATCCACATAAACTCTCAGGCGGACAAATGCAAAGAGTAGCTTTGGCAAGATCTTTGGTCACTAAACCAGATTTGCTTTTACTTGATGAACCTTTATCGGCACTTGATACTAAAATCCGCAAGCATTTAAGAGTACAAATTAAAGAGATTCAAAAAGAACTTGATTTGACTACTATTTTTGTAACACATGATCAAGAAGAAGCTTTGGAGCTATCCGATAGGATTATTTTAATGAACAAAGGTAAAATTATCCAAAATTCCAATGCGAACAATCTTTATCTCTTGCCAGAATCTCATTTTGTAGCTAGCTTTATAGGAAATTACAATATTTTAAGCCCTAAAGACCTTGATAGTTTGGGCTTAGAGCATGATTTTAAAAGAGATATTGCTTTGCGTCCTGAAACTATAGAAATTTCCAATGAAGGTTTAGAGGCTAAGATTAAAGAAAAATCATTGCTGGGCAATATCATACGCTATAAGGTCAAAGTACAAGAAATTGAGCTTAAGGTAGATACTTTAAATTTTAGCACCCATAGCGCTTATGAAGTGGGCGATAAAATCGCTTTAAGATTCAATCTTTCTTTAGCAAAAGAATTAAAATGAAACTTGTTTTATTTGATTTAGACGATACCTTAATACAAGGCGATAGCGCTAAACTTTGGCTTGAATTTTGTATCCAAAAAGGTTTTTTGCCTAAAGAATATTTAGAAAAAATCATTTTTTATCAAAAACAATATCACGAAAAAAAACTCGACATGGATGAATTTATGACTTTTTTTCTTCAAAGCGTTAAGGATAAAAATGAAAATGAAATTTCTTTTTTAATCGATGAATTTATCAAAATTTATATAAAACCCTATAAAAAGGCTAAAGAGCTTATAGCTAAATATCAAGATCAAAGATGTATTATCATTTCAGCCACAGCCGAATTTTTAGTTAAAAAGATCGCTTCTTTTTTGGGCGTCAAAGAAAGTATAGCCATAAAATGCGAGTGTGTGGATGGAAAATTCAGCGGAAAAGCTTATGGAATTTATAGCTTTAAGGAGGGCAAAGTTTTAAGACTTAAAGAGTATTTGGGTAAAGATTATGAAAAATGGATGAAAGATTCTTATTTTTTTAGTGATTCTATTAATGATTTACCTTTGTTAGAATCTGTTAGTAAAGCTTTTGTATGCAATGGCGATGAAAAAATTTTAAAAATCGCAAAAGAGAGAAAATATGAGATTTTGAATTTTTAAGCTATAAGCGTGAATTTTCACGCTTATTCTAGTTTATATTTTTTAATTAAAGCATCATAAGATCCATCGGCCTTTGCTTCGTCTATGCCTTTGTTAAATATTTCTATAATTTCTTTTTGTTTATTTTTATCAAAGGCAAAACTCAAGCCTTCTCCGCCATCTGTTTCTTGGTAAAAACTTACTAACTCTGGATTTTCAGTTAAAAAACCCTTGGCGGTATCTTGATCAGTGATGATAGCATCGATTTTGTTATTTTTTAGTGCTAAAACAGCTATATTTAAATCTTTATTACTTTGCACTTGTGCATTTTTGATAGCTTTTGCAGTATTTTCTTGTAAAGTTCCTAGTTGAACTCCTATCTTTTTACCTTCTAGGTCACTTTTTGTTTGAAGCGAGTCGTTATTTTTTAGTTTAAGATAAAGATTTTTACTTATATAATAAGGTTTAGTAAAATCAACATTTTGTCTTCTTTCATCAGTCGCACTCATAGCTGAGGCAATCATATCAATTTTACCGGCTTTTAAAGCAGAAATTAATCCATCAAAATTGGTTTCAACCCAAACAATTTTAATGCCATTTTTTTTAGCAATTTCTTCAACCAAATCTGTATCAAAACCTGTGAGTTTTGAGTTTTCTTTATAGTTAAAGGGCTTATAATTTGGAGCAGTTCCAACCTTTAATTCTACGCTTGCATTTGATTCTTTATTTTTAGAATCATTGCAAGCACCTAAAAATAAGCCAACTAAAGCAGCTAAAACAATGCTTGATATTTTTTTCATTTCTTTCCTTTGATATAAAATGTTTTAAAATTATACTTAATTTTAAATTTATATTTAGTTAAGTCTAGCTCAATTTTTTATAAAAGCTGTATTAATGTTATGCTTTTGGATAATATTTAAATAAAACAAAATACGAAATTTAGATTAGGTGTTTGCAATGTAGTTTTATTTTCTTCAGTTTGTTTTGCAGCAGTTTAAGCTACAAAAATTTTATATTTTTGAACATTCTTTTAGGGATATCAAGTTTACGATCCTCAATTAGAAATTTTTTTAAAAAAATAATGAAAATTTTTATACCTCTAAGTCAAAATATCCTGTATCAAATTTAACTATGTCTTAAATAATCCTAAAAAATTTATCCAAACTTGAAATTTTAACCTCAAGGTACTTTTACAAAGAAGAGATTATGACAGCTTTTGGTACTTTAGGAGCTGTATCTTGAGATACTTAGGCTGTTTATACTGTTTATCGTAACAGTTTACGCTCAAAATGCAAAATGATAAACTCATA
>CM000855.1:682101-743163 GCA_000163995.1 Campylobacter jejuni subsp. jejuni 414
ATATTGGAAGATGAAAAAGTTTTTAATCAAAAAGAAGCGATAAAGTAAAAAAAAGTTGAAAGAAGCATGATGACTATATATTTTAGAGATCTTGTTTCAAATAAACTTGTTCGTAGTGTTTTAAGTTCAGCGGCTATTAATAAAATGGGTATTGAAATTTGATAAATAGGATATGATTAAAAGGCATATATTAAGTGGAAAAGCCGATGTGAGTAGTGATAGAAATGATGATGGATAATTGAAAATTATGAACTTGAATATATAAAAAAGTGGTTTTGTAACACAGAATACAAATTTAGGACTTTTTGTGCAATCTTATACGGTAGTGTGGATACTTTATTTGGTTTTGGAAAGATTTTAGAGAAATGCATCCGACACTAAAGATACGACTATGCTAATAAAACTATAGGTTTAGAGCTTGATTAAATAGTAAGACAGGATGCAGATTTTAATAAAGAGCTTAGTTTTAGTAAAACGAGAATGTAAATAGTAAAAAGAAAAACCCCAATTTCTGGATAGTTGGTATGCTAATTTTAACTGAATTTGAACAAACCAATATAATAGAATTAAAAATATTAGATAGGATTAGGTAAAGGTTTAAAATGCGATGATTTAAGTAAAAATGAAAAATCTTTACTTAATAAAATATAATTGTCTGATAAAATTTTCGATGAAGTTGAAGATAAAGAAACAGGGGATAAAAAACTTATTTATAATCTAAATAAATTTAAAATTTTTTACGAATTCTATAAGTTATGGAAAAGTAGCTGACCTGATAAAATTTGGACTTAGTTTTTAGAACTATCCAAAGTCTACTTTTTTATTTTTATGTTTTTTATTTTAAAATGTATTGTATCCTTATAAAAAAGCAACTAATAAAAGTTTAGTAATATAGACTAAATAAAATTAAGTATATTTTTTTATATTTATACTTGACAAAATAACACTCAATGTTGTATAATACTTCTAGCAATCAAAAAATAGAGTGCTAGAAATTAAGGAAAGAGCTATGAAAAGCCGAGATAAAAAGGATTTAATTTTAGATTCCATCATCCAAACTTATCTTTTAGATAATGTTCCTATTGGTTCAAATGAGTTGAATTTAAACCTTTGCATTCCTGCTTCAACCATACGCGTCTATCTTAAAAGACTTAGTAATGAGGGTTTGATTACTCAGCTTCATATAAGCAGTGGTAGAATTCCTACTATTTTGACGATGCAAAATTATTGGCAAGGTTTTTGGGAAAAAGAACAAGATCAAGATATCAATATCAAAAGTGAAAATTTTTTGAAAGAATTAAGCAAAGAATTTGAAATTTATTGTCTTGTTTATGGTGGTAGAAGTTTGGTGCTTAAAGAAGTGTTTGATCTGAATGCTAAGTTTATAGTACTTGATTTTAAAGAAGAAGAGCTTGTTTTAAAATATAAAAAAGAAGCATGGAATTTTTTACAAAGTCTTATAGGATTTGATCTTTTTACTATAGAGAAAATAGCTTTTAGAGTGCATTTTACAGATCTTGTAGAAAAAATAGCTAGTTTAAGACAAAATTTGATTTACTATAGAGGCAATGAAGAAAGAGCTTATCAAATTTATCAAAATGATGAATTTGTTAAGCTCTTAGATTGTGGAGTTCATCGCTATTTTAAAGAAAGTCTTGAATTTGAACCTTTATTTAAAGAAGGTTTCATGGGGATTAGGGTGGATGCACGGTTTTTGGGCGAAGATGTAAATATTATCTTAGCGGGTAGTGTTTATACAAATTATAAAAAAATACTACAATACATAAAGGAGGCGGCGTGAGCGAGCAAAAGCAAGAATTTGAAAATGAAAATGCAGAAAATTCTGAAAATTTGCAAGATGAAAATTTGCAAAACATTGAAGATGATGAGCAAAACAAATTGCAAAAAGAATATAATGAGTTAAAAGATAAATATATGCGTGCAAACGCTGAATTTGAAAATATTAAAAAAAGAATGGAAAAAGAAAAGCTAAGTGCTATGGCTTATGCAAATGAAAGCTTTGCTAAAGATTTACTTGATGTTTTAGATGCTTTAGAAGCGGCCATCAATGTAGAATGTCATGATGAAATTAGCTTAAAAATTAAAGAAGGAGTACAAAATACTTTAGATTTGTTTCTTAAAAAACTTGAAAAAAATGGAGTGGCTCTTATCAAAGAAGAAAAAGAGTTTGATCCAAATTTACATGAGGCAATGTTTCATGTAGATAGTGAAAATCATCAAAGCGGTGAGGTGGTTCAAGTACTTCAAAAAGGTTATAAAATTTCTGATCGCGTGATCCGCCCAACTAAAGTTAGTGTAGCAAAATAAATTTTAATAAAAGGATAAAAAATGAGTAAAGTTATAGGTATAGATTTAGGAACAACCAATTCTTGTGTTGCTGTGTATGAACGTGGCGAGAGTAAAGTAATCCCAAACAAAGAAGGTAAAAATACAACCCCTTCTGTGGTAGCTTTTACAGATAAAGGTGAAGTTTTAGTAGGTGATAGTGCAAAACGCCAAGCCGTAACCAACCCTGAAAAAACCATTTATTCTATTAAAAGAATTATGGGTTTGATGATAAATGAAGATGCAGCCAAAGAGGCCAAAAATAGACTTCCTTATCATATTACTGAAAGAAATGGTGCTTGTGCGATTGAGATTGCAGGTAAAATTTATACTCCACAAGAAATTTCAGCAAAAGTTTTAATGAAGTTAAAAGAAGATGCTGAAGCTTTCTTAGGCGAGAGTGTTGTAGATGCGGTTATTACAGTACCTGCGTATTTTAACGATGCGCAAAGAAAAGCGACAAAAGAAGCAGGAACGATAGCAGGGCTTAATGTATTAAGAATTATCAATGAACCTACTTCAGCAGCTTTAGCTTACGGACTTGATAAAAAAGATAGTGAAAAAATCGTGGTTTATGATCTAGGTGGGGGAACTTTTGATGTTACTGTGCTTGAAACCGGCGATAATGTAGTGGAGGTTTTAGCAACTGGTGGTAATGCTTTCTTAGGTGGTGATGATTTTGATAACAAACTTATCGATTTTTTAGCTAATGAATTTAAAGATGAAACAGGCATAGATCTTAAAAACGATGTTATGGCTTTACAACGCTTAAAAGAAGCAGCTGAAAATGCTAAAAAAGAGTTAAGTTCAGCTAATGAAACTGAAATTAATTTACCATTTATCACAGCAGATGCAAGTGGTCCAAAACACTTGGTAAAAAAACTTACTAGAGCGAAATTTGAAGGTATGATTGACTCGCTTGTGGCTGAAACTATCACTAAAATCAATGAAGTAGTAAGTGATGCAGGACTTAAAAAAGATGAGATTAAAGAAATCGTTATGGTAGGGGGATCTACTCGCGTTCCTTTAGTACAAGAAGAAGTGAAAAAAGCTTTTGGCAAAGATCTTAACAAATCTGTAAATCCTGATGAAGTTGTGGCTATTGGTGCAGCGATTCAAGGTGCGGTTATAAAAGGTGATGTTAAAGATGTGCTTTTACTTGATGTTACTCCACTTTCTTTAGGTATAGAAACTTTAGGGGGAGTGATGACTAAAATCATTGAAAAAGGCACAACTATCCCAACTAAAAAAGAGCAAGTTTTCTCAACCGCTGAAGATAATCAAAGTGCTGTAACCATCAATGTTTTACAAGGAGAAAGAGAATTTAGTCGCGATAATAAATCTTTAGGAAATTTCAATCTTGAAGGAATTCCGCCTGCTCCACGCGGTATGCCACAAATCGAAGTTACTTTTGATATCGATGCAAATGGTATTTTAACTGTTTCTGCGAAAGATAAAGCAACGGGCAAGGCTCAAGAGATCAAAATCACAGGTTCAAGCGGACTTAGCGAGGAAGAGATTAATAATATGGTAAAAGATGCTGAACTTCACAAAGAAGAAGATAAAAAACGCAAAGAAGCCGTAGATGCTAGAAATGCAGCGGATAGCCTTGCACATCAAGTAGAAAAATCTTTAAGCGAATTAGGCGAAAAAGTAGCTGCTGCTGATAAAGAAAATATCCAAAAAGCTCTTGATGATTTGCGTGAGACTTTGAAAAATCAAAATGCAAGCAAAGAAGAGATTGAAAGTAAAATGAAAGTTTTAAGTGAAGTTTCTCATAAATTAGCTGAAAATATGTATAAAAAAGATGAGCCAAATGCAGCAAACGATAAAAAGAAAAAAGATGACGATGTAATCGACGCTGAAGTTGAGTAATCTTTTTAAATCTTCAATCAAGCCTTTTTAAAAAGGCTTGAATTTCATTTTATCTTATTTAATTTTTAAATATTTTTTAGTGGTGATTTTATATAATATATTATTAATAAACACAAGGAACGCATCATGGAACAAAGCCAATTCCAACCCATTGTCAACTTTATATGGAGCGTGGCAGATGATTTACTTCGTGATGTTTATGTAAAGGGTAAATACCGCTGACAATCATAAGAAGAATTGATGCGGTTTTAGAACCTACAAAAGATAAAGTTCTTAAAACATATAATACCTATAAAGATGAATTTGAAAGTTTAGAATCTTTGCTAGGCGGAAAACAAGGAAATAATCTAGGCTTTTTTAATTATTCTCAATTTAATCTACAAACCCTTTTAAACAATCCAAAAAATATAAGAATAAATTTTGAAAATTATCTTGATTGTTTTAGTGAAAATATCAAAGATATCATCTCAAAATTCAAATTCAAAAATCAGCTTGACACTCTAGAAGAATCCAACATACTTTTTGGAGTGATAGAAAGATTTTGCTCGCCTAAGGTAAATTTTGGTATAGAAGATATCTTAGATGAAAAAGGTAATCTTATCCATAAAGGCTTAAGCAATCTTGGCATGGGCTATGTTTTTGAAGAACTCATTCGTAAATTCAACGAAGAAAACAACGAAGAAGCCGGAGAACATTTCACCCCAAGAGAGATCATAGAGCTTATGACCCATCTTGTATTTTTACCCGTAAAAGAACAGATCAAAAAAGGAACATGGCTTATTTATGATAATGCTTGCGGAAGCGGTGGAATGCTCACAGAATCAAAAGAATTCATCACAGATCCTAATGGTCTTATCAAATCAAAAGCAAATATCCATCTTTATGGACAAGAGATCAACCCCGAAACTTATGCTATATGCAAGGCAGATATGCTGATAAAAGGCGAAGATCCAGATCACATAAAATTTGGCTCTACTTTAAGTAATGATCAACAAAATTTGTAATTTGATTTCATGCTTAGCAATCCACCTTATGGTAAGTCTTGGGAAAATGATCAAAAAATTCTAGGCGTGGAAAAGAAAGGCTCAAACTCAACTTGCAATGACCCAAGATTTAGAGTAGGTATCACAAGCAAAAGTGATGGGCAAATGATGTATTTGCTCAATATGCTCAGCAAGATGAAAACAGATTCTCCCTTAGGCTCTCGCATTGCAAGTGTACATAATGGCTCATCACTTTTTAACTCAGATAGTGGCATGGCAGCTATAAGAAAAGATATCATAGAAAAAGACTATCTTGAAGCCATAGTTGCCCTACCTACAAATATGTTTTATAACACCGGCATTCCTACTTTCATATGGATTATCACCAACAAAAAGCCAGAACATAAAAAAGGCAAAGTTTGGCTTATAAACGCTACAAATGAAGAGTATTTTTCTAAAATGAAAAAGTCTTTAGGCTCTAAACAAAATGAAATGACAAAAGAACATATAGAAAAAATTACTAAATTATTTTTAGAGAATGCAACCAACAAAGACTGCAAAATTTATGATAATAAAGACTTTGGCTATACTAAAATCACCATAGAAAAACCAAAAAGCATAGAAGCTTTAAAAGACGATGAAAAATTTGCAAAACTCAAAGATAAAGAAAAAATTTTAGAAAAACTACAAGAACTAGAACAAAACCCACAAGATTTTAAAGACAGAGAAGAATTTATCAAATTTTTAGGCGTAAAACTCAAAAAAAGCGAAGAAAATCTCATCATCGATAGCGATAAAACTAACAACACAGAAAAAATCCCACTCAAAATAGACATACAAAGCTACTATGACACAGAAGTAAAACCCTATGTAAAAAATTCTTGGATAGCTCGGGAAAGTGCTAGCGTGGGTTATGAAATACTTTTTAATAAATACTTTTATACCTACACTCCACCAAGAAAGCTAGAAGAGATAAACAACGAATTAGAAAAACTAGAAAAAGAAGTGCAAGATCTTTTAAGAGAGATCATGCAATGAAAAATTTCAAAGATAGTGGCATAGAATGGCTTGGGGAAATTCCACAAGATTGGGAAGTAGTTCCCATTCGATGTTGTTTTGGGGAATTTAATATAAGATGTAATGACAATGATTACCCGTTGCTATCTGTAACTATAGCAAATGGCGTGGTTTATCAAAATGATATAACAGACAAAAAAGACATTTCTAATGATGATAAATCTAATTATAAAATAGTTCCTTTGGGTGCTATTGCTTATAATAAAATGAGAATGTGGCAAGGTGCTGTTGGTATAAATATGCTTGAAAAAGGTATAGTAAGTCCTGCTTATGTTGTAGCTATTCCAAATAAACAAATAAATATTAGCTTTAGTTATTATTTATTAAAGTCAAGAAATATAATTGGCGAATATGAAAAAAATTCTTATGGACTTTGTTCGGATATGAATAATTTAAGATATGAAGATTTTCAAAATATTAAAATCCCCCTTCCACCCCTAAAAGAACAAGAGCAAATCGTAAATTTTTTAGATGAAAAATGTGAGCAGATAGCAAATTTCATAGAGAAAAAAGAAAAACTCATCAGCCTTTTAAAAGAACAAAAACAAGCCCTGATAAATGAAACCATCACAAAAGGACTTAATAAAAATGTAAATTTTAAAGATAGTGGCATAGAATGGCTTGGGGAAATTCCAGAGCATTGGAAGATTTTAAAACTTAAGCATATTGCTTCTTTGCGAAATCAAAAAAGTAATAATATTGATTTTAGAATTGGACTTGAAAATATAGAAAGCAAAACGGGTAAATTTATTCCATCAAGCGAGATAGTATTTGAAGAAGATGGAATAGGATTTGAAAAGGGAGATATTTTGTTTGGAAAGCTGCGACCATATCTTGCAAAGGTATTTTTAACTGACAGGGATGGAATTTGTGTTAGTGAATTTTTAGTTTTAAAGATAAAATCAGAAAGTAATAAATTTATAAAATTTTTAATGCTTTCATCTTTATTTATAGATATTGTAGATAGTTCAACTTATGGAACAAAAATGCCACGAGCAAATTGGGAATTTATAGGAAATCTTAAAATTCCACTTCCACCCTTAAAAGAGCAAGAGCAAATCGCAAATTTTTTAGATAAAAAATGCGAAAAAATAGATTTATTGATAGAAAAAACCAAAAAACAAATAAAACTCATAAAAGAATACAAAACCACACTCATAAACCAAGCTGTATGCGGTAGGATGGATTTATAAAAGGAGAAAAGATGGGAGAAAGTAATTTAGATTATATAAAACAAAATTTTCAAATTCATTATTATTTTGATGACAACTCTCATTCAATGAATGCTTTTGTTCGCAATGCTATGGAGAAAGATTTTCTAAATTTCATCAATGAGATAGGAAATATTTTAGATATAAAAATTAAACTTGAAAGTCAAGCAAGAGAAGAAGGTGGACTAAAGGAAAATATAGTAATATGTTTAATAGGGTGTACTTTGGGTTATTTTGCTCCGACTGTAAACAATATTTTAACTTTTTACCTAACAGGACAAGATAGATTACAAAATGCGGATTTGAAATTAAAAGATCTTGAGCTTAAGCTAAAAGAACTTGATTTAGAATTAAAAGAAGAAGAATTAAAAAATAAAAAAACTCAAAATGAATATATTAAAAAAATGGAAGAAAATCATAAAATATATAAATTATTATCAAATTTTTATAAAAAAGTAGAAAATTATGAAAAAATTAAAAAAATAGGATATCAATTTAACAATTCAAATGAATTAATTATTGAAAGAGAACAATTTAAATCTTTTATTATTGATAAGAATACAGATACAGAAATCATTGAAGAAGCTGAAATAGAAATCATATCACCTGTATTAAAAGAAGATAGATATAAATAGAGGGGTATTTATAATGAGGAAAAAATCGATTTTAGTATGAGCGATAGGGAATTTAAAAAAGCTGTCATTAAACAAGAACATAATTTTATTAATGGAACAACCATCAATTGTCAATTGGAGATTAGTAGAACTTTTGATGATTATGGAGAAGAAACTAAAACATTATATAGAGTAAAAAAAGTTTATGGTATAAAAACTAATGATATTTCTAAAATTACAAAATTTGGCCAACAAAGAAGAAAACAAAAAGAAGAAAGCTTAGAACCAACTTTATTTGATTTCACAAAAGATAATAAGGATTAACAATGACTAACTACCAAGAAAAAGATTTAGAAAATTTCATAGAAGCATATTTGTTAGAAAATAATGATTATATCAAAAGAACAAATGAAAATTACGATAAAAATTTATGTTTAGATGTAGAGCTTTTTGAGAATTTCTTACAAGCTACGCAAAGTGTGGCACTTGAAGAGCTTAAAAAGCGTTGCGGACAAAACTATAAAAAAGAACTTTTTGATCGTATTTTCTCACAGATTAAAACCAAAGGTATAGTTAAAGCCTTACAAGGCTATGTAGAGATCAAAGGCATCAAAATTTACCTAGCCTTTGCCAAGCCAAACACCAACGCAAACGCACAAAGCTTATACAACTACGATCAAAACACCCTTTCTATCATACGCCAGCTTTACTATAGCACGCAAAATAAAAACTCCCTTGACATGGTGATCTTTTTAAATGGCTTGCCCCTTATCACCATAGAGCTTAAAAACCATTTCACCGGACAAAATGTCTTTCATGCTATAGAGCAGTATAAAAAAGACAGAAATCCAAGAGAACCTATGTTTAGCCTTACTATAGTACATTTTTCATTAGATCATGATCTTTGCTATATGAGTACAAAATTAGATCAAGACGCAACTATATTTTTACCTTTTAATCTTGGTTTAAACAATGGCAGCGGTAAGATAGGTTTAGCAAATGGAGCAGGCAATCCACCAAGTGATGGTATAAAAACAGCTTATTTGTGGGAGAAAATCTTTAAAAAAAATACTTTGTTAAATTTATTTTTTAATTTTGTGCAAGTTGTAAAAAAGAAAAATGAAGAAATCATCATATTTCCTAGATACCATCAATTTGATGTAGTAGAAAAGCTACTCGCCCATGCAAAAGAAAACGGCACAGGGCAACGCTATTTGATCCAGCATAGTGCAGGAAGTGGCAAGAGCAATTCTATATTTTGGCTTGCACATAATCTCGTAAGCTTACATAGACTTGAAAAAAATATCTTTGATTCTATCATCGTAGTAACCGATAGAAAAGTGCTTGATAGGCAAATAAGAGAAAATGTAAAATCTTTTTCACAGAAGACAAAAAATCTAGTCGAAGCTATCACTCATGGAAGCAAACAGCTTAAAAATGCTTTAGAAGAAGGTAAGAAAATCATCATCACAACCATACAAAAATTTCCTTTTATTTTAGATGAAATCAAAACTTTAAAAAGCAAAACTTTTGCTATCATCATCGATGAAGCACACTCTAGTCAAAGCGGAAGCAACGCTCAAAAAATGGCAGAAGCCATAAGGGATAAAAGCAGTGATGAAAATCAAAATTTAGATGATGAAATTTTAGAAATCATAAAAAATAAAAAACTCCAAAGCAATGCTTCTTATTTTGCATTTACCGCTACGCCTAAGCCAAAAACCTTAGAAATGTTTGGTATGCCTTGTGATGTTAATGGAGAACAAATGTTTATCCCTTTTCATCTTTACTCGATGAAACAAGCCATAGAAGAAGGTTCTATACTCGATGTATTAAAAGACTATACAACGTATAAAAGTTACTATAAAATCATATCTTGTACAAATGACAATCCAAAATACGACAAAAAAAGAGCAAACGCAAAACTAAAAGCCTATGTCCAAAACAATATAAAAACAATCGAACAAAAATCACAAATCATGTGTGAGCATTTTTTCCAAAATAGCTTTAAAAAGATAAATGGCAAAGCAAAAGCTATGGTTGTAACAAGCTCAAGAGAAAATGCTGTGAAGTATTATCTTGTTTTTAGAGAGTATTTAAGAAAAAATTATCCATATTTTAAAGCTATAGTGGCTTTTTCAGGTGAAGTAAATTTAGAAGGTGAAATTTATAGCGAAAGTGGTTTGAATGGTTTTTCAGAAAATGCTTTAAAAGATGAGTTTAAAAAAGATGAGTATCGTTTTTTAATCGTTGCGGAAAAATACCAAACCGGATTTGATGAGGCATTATTACATACGATGTATGTAGATAAAGCATTAAGCGGGGTAAGTGCGGTACAAACTCTATCAAGACTAAACCGAACTTGCGAAAACAAAGAAAACACTTTTGTGCTAGATTTTGTTAATACTCATGAAGATATTGCAAAATCTTTTAGTGTATTTTATGAGCAAACTTATTTAAGTGAAGCCACAGATGATAATAGAATTTTTGATCTAAAGGCAAATTTAAACGAATACGAAATTTACACCCAAGAACAAATAGATGATTTTACAGACGCTATTTTAAGAAAAGAAAAAGAAAATGTCATTCATGCAAAATTAGACATAATGCTAAGTAGGTTTGATCAAAAAAGCGATGATGAAAAATTGGATTTTTATAATAAAGCAAGGACTTATCTTAAAGAGTATTCTTTTTTAGCTCAAATATTACCTTATGAAGATATAGAACTTGAAAAACTTTATATACTACTTAAAAAGCTTGTTTGTAAGATCATCTTACCTAAATCACAAGATTTGGCTAAAGGAATTTTAGATAATGTAGATTTTGATAGCTATCGTTTGTTGCTTGATAAAACACAAGATATTATTTTACAAGGAAATGGAGAATTAAAACCTTCTTTTGCAGATGGGTCAAGTAAAAGCGTTGAAGCTGAACTAGCAGAGCTTTCAAATATCATCAAAGACTTCAACAACAAATACGCAAATATAGACTTTAACGAAAGTGATAAAATAGCTAAAATCTTATGTGATATAAAAGATGATATAGTAAAAAATGAAAGAATACGCGAAACTTTCGACAAATCAGACATGCAAAATTCTCGTATTGAATTTGATACACTTTTAAAAGATACAATTCAAGACATCTTGGAGTTAAATTTAGAACTTTTTAAACAATTTAATCAAAACATCGAATTTAAAGACAAGATAGCAAATACAATGTTTAATATGGTTTGTAATGATTTTTAAAAAAAACAGAATTACCATTAAAGTCGTCAAAAAGGATAAATGTTTATGAGTGTAGATTTTTTTAAAACCTTCGATCTGTCTAGCAAAGAACGCCTAAAAGCTAAAAAAGTGCAGGGTAAAAAATATGAAATTTTTCTCAATGAAAACGAGCAAAGTTTTATAACTCCTAAAGTGTCTTTTAAGGAAATTTTGAGGTATTATTATCTTTATCCTAAGAATGCTAAGCCGACTTCTAAACTCCCTTTTTTTAAGCCAAATTTAAATTATTTTCACACTCCACATATCACTTGGCTTGGGCATTCTTCGCTTTTTGTAAGTTTTAAGGAATATAAAATTTTAATTGATCCTGTTTTTAATACCCATGCTTCGCCTATTTTTTTCATCAACAAGGTTTTTAAAAATGCACCTGTTTATAATGTAAATGATTTTGATGAAATTTTTGCCGTGATTATTACGCATTCGCATTTTGATCATTTAGATAAAAAAAGTGTAAAAGCTTTGAAAGATAAAGCTAAATTTTTCATCACGCCTTTAAAGATAGGGAATTACCTGAAAAGTTATGGAGTGAGTAAGAAAAAAATCATAGAGCTTGATTGGTGGAGCGGAGTGGAATTTGACGAGCTTAAAATTATCGCAACACCAGCACAACATAGCTCAAGTCGTGGTGATGGTAAAAATAAAACCCTTTGGGCTTCTTTTGTAATGCAATTTCCAAATAAACGCATTTTCTTAAGTGCGGATGGAGGGTATTTACACATTTTAAAAAAATAGGTGAGTATTTTGGAGGTTTTGATTTAGCTTGTCTTGAAAGCGGACAATTTAATACCGCTTGGCCTTTTTCACATTCTTTTCCTAAACAAATTTTAGAAGAAGCAAAAGATCTTAACACAAAAGCTGTAATGCCTATACATTGGGGGAGATTTTTAGCAGGAAGTCATGCTTGGAATGAGGTAGTAGAATTCCTTCATAAAAATTTATCTTTACCACTTATTGCACCAAAGATGGGCGAATCTTATGAAATAGGAACCAAATTTAAACAGGATTTTTGGTGGAAAGAAGGATAAAATTCACATAAGTTTATAGTCTGTATTTTGGCTTTTGCTACAATTTTATAAAACTAAAAAAGGAGATTTTATGAAAATTACTCAATGGAGCAAAGCTGAATTTTATCCAAAAGAAGTGAAAATCAATATTTTAATCGATGATGAGCACAGTAAAGAAATTCAAATTTTGCTTGCCAAAGGTAGTGTGATGAAAGAGCATAAAGCTCCATTTGCCATCCGTGTACAAGTTTTAAGTGGTAAAATTTGGTTTGAGGTGCAAGAGCAAAGATTTCAATTGAACGTTTTGGATATGATAAGCTTAGAGGCCAATATGTCTCATTCTTTAGGAGGATTAGAGGATTCAATAATAAGGCTTAGTCTTAATAAACTAGATAAAGTCCAAAGAATAAATGCAGTACTTAAAAAACCTTGATTTTAGTGTTTTGATTTGAATTTTTGGTTTAATAGGGTTTAAATTAAGTCAGTTGAATTTGATTTAATCAAATAAGATTGATAATTCTAGGTT
Organism: Campylobacter jejuni subsp. jejuni 414; assembly: GCA_000163995.1. Lineage (GTDB taxonomy): Bacteria > Campylobacterota > Campylobacteria > Campylobacterales > Campylobacteraceae > Campylobacter_D > Campylobacter_D jejuni_A. The sequence goes on from CM000855.1 coordinate 695,022, forward strand.
TTAACCTAGAATTATTTATAATTTTTAATGAATTTTATTATTCTTTCTAAACCTTTTTTAATGAAATCATCACTCGTAGCATAAGAAAGTCTAAAATATCCGTCCATGCCAAAACCTATTCCTGGGACAACGGCAACTTTTTCTTGTTCAAGTAATTTTTGACAAAATTTCATAGAGTCTTTTTCTATTTTTTGTATATTTACAAAAAGATAAAAAGCACCTTCTGGTTTATAAACACTAATGTTTGGAATTTGCTTAAGCATACTTAAAGCTAAATCACGGCGTTTTTCAAAGGCTTGACGCATTTTTTCTATATCTTGGTCACATTCTCCGTTTAAAGCAGGAATAGCTGCATGTTGAGTGATAGAACAAATATTTGAAGTGCTTTGTCCTTGAAGTCTTTTAACAGCTGAAATTAAGGCTTTATTTTTGCTTGCCATATAACCAAAACGCCACCCTGGCATAGCTCCACATTTACTAAGTCCATTTATTGTTACGGTGCGTTTTAAAGCGTCTTCACTTATGCTTGCAAAAGCTATAAAATCAAAACCATCATAGCGAAGTTTTTCATACATTTCATCGCTTAAAACAGTGATTTGCGTTCCTTCTAAAACTTTAGCAATTTGAGTTAATTCTTCTTTGGAATAAATCGAACCCACGGGATTTGAAGGAGAGTTTAACATTAAAACCTTTGTTTTAGGTGTGATAGCTTTTTTTAATTGCTCGGCAGTGATTTTAAAGCCATTTTCTTCTAATCCATCTATAAACACAGGTTTTCCACCTGCAAATTTTACCATTTCAGGATAGCTTACCCAGTAAGGACTAGGGATAATCACTTCATTATCTTTTTCCACTAAGCATTCTATGCATTCAAAAAGAGAGTGTTTTGCACCTACGTTTGTGATGATTTCACTCGTTTCATAGTCAAGATTATTATCTTTTTTAAGTTTGGTTTGAATAGCTTTTAATACTTCAGAAATTCCTGCAACAGCAGTGTATTTTCCACATCCTTTTTCAATAGCAGTTATAGCGGCATTTTTAATAGTTTGTGGCGTATCAAAATCAGGCTCACCTGCTGAAAAACTAATGATATTTTCGCCTTTAGCTTTAAGTTCGTTAGCAAGTGCAGTGATAGCTAAAGTGATAGATTCTTCTAAAACTTGAGATCTTTTTGTAAGCATTTTTCAATCCTTAAAATAATTTTTTGTCCAATTTTAGCAGAAAATTGCATTTTTACAATAAATTTAATTTAAAAATGAGTTATAAATTTTTAAATAATGTGAAAATTTGTATTGGTTTTTTTAAAAAATTAATATGTAAAATTTTATGTATTATAAAAAATTATTATTTTTATGATTTAAACTGCTTTAATACAAGATTTTCAAGTTCTAAAATTTTCTTTTCTAGCTTTTCTAATTTATCCTCGCAGTTTGCATCTATAGCTCTAATATTTTTATTCTTGCGTTCTTCGATAATATAAGCAGGAATTCCTACAGCGGTTAAATTTGCACCTACATCTTTAACAACCACAGCATTTGAACCTATTTTGGCATTTTCTCCTATAATGATATTACCAAGTATTTTTGCACCTGAGCCTATGATTACTCCTTTTTTTATAGTTGGATGGCGTTTGATACCTTTTTCAAGACTTGTTCCACCTAAAGTAACACCTTGATAAATTAAAACATCATCTTCTATGACTGCAGTTTGGCCTATAACTACTCCATTGGCATGATCTATAAAAACTCGTCTTCCAAGTTTTGCTCCAGGATGTAAATCTACCCCGGTTAAAAATTGAGAAATTCCACTAATCGTTCTAGCAATGCGTTTAAAATTTCTTATGTAAAAAAAATGTGCAAAACGGTAGTTTACTACAGCCCATACTCCAGGGTAATTAAAAAAAAGTTCTACGCAAGATCCAAAAGCCGGATCTTGCACCTTTGGTTGAGAAAAATCTTCTTTTATAATACCCCAAAAATTCATCTAAACTCCTATACTTTTTAAATATCCATTGTCGTTTAAGAAAAGATAAAGCTCACCTAAAATATGCTTTTTTTGTTTGTCATTTACAAGTTTAGAATTGCTTATACGTTCATTAAGTATATTCATAATAGCGTGTATATCATAGTCTAAATCTTCTAAGGCATCAAGTATAGATTGTGCTTCTATAATTCCTTCGATTTCATAACCTTTTTCATTGATGCTTATAATGGCTTCGGTAGGATGAGTAAAAAGATTGTGTTTCATTCCAAGTACTTCTTGATAAGCACCTACAAGAAAAAAACCTAAAAAATAATTTTCTTTTTCCACATCTACATCGTGTAAAAATAAAGGATTATCTTTAGAGTATGAAATTTCTCCATCACTATCGCAAGTTATATCCCAAATGCTTGCACTTCTGGTTGGTTCTTCATCTAAATGATCAAGTGGCATGATAGGAAAATTTTGCTCTAAACCCCAAAAATCAGGTATGCTTTGAAAAAGTGAAAAATTTACTAAATATCTTTCTTGCACTTCATCTTGTATAGCGAGCAAATCTGCAGGATTTTGCTTATCTCCTAAGAGCAAGATAGCTTTTTTTGTAATTAAATGGGTTAAAATTTCAGCATTGGAACGATCTTGTAAATCCACATAACCCAAATCAAAAAGGGTTAAAATGCTCTCTAAGTGATCTATGCTATCGTGTAAATATTCTAAAGCATTTGAAGGTTTTATACTTTTGTAAAGATCATAAAGCTCGTCAATGAGTTTTGGATTTTGTTTTTTAAGTATGAGTTTATTTTCTGCGTATTCTTGTGAAAAAAGCTCCAATACAGGAGCGATTAAAACCGCATGATTGGCTGCTACAAAACGGCCGCTTTCTATGAAAATATCAGGTTCAAGATCTTTTTTTTGTTCGGCTATATTTTTTAGAATAAAAACTACATCATTAGCGTATTCTCTTAAGGTGTAGTTTCTATTTTTTTCGTTTTTAAACTGTGAGTATTCCACAGCTAAGCCACCGCCAAGATTAATAGCTTTTAAATTTTTAGCTCCCATTTTTCTAAGTTCTGTATAGATATTTCCTGCTTCGTTTAAGGCTTTTTTCAAAGGGTGAATTTCAGTAATTTGCGAGCCTAGGTGAAAATGTATCATGGTAAATTGTTCTAAAAGCTTATTTTCTTTAAGTAAATTTACTGCTTCTATAAGCTCAGTAGAGGTAAGTCCAAATTTAGAATAAATTCCACCACTTTTTGCCCAAATTCCAACTCCTGCGGAGTGTAAACGCACACGCAGTCCTATGTTTGGTTTTGGTTTAAAGCGTTCTTTGGCTATATCTATGATGGCTTCAAGCTCATTAAGTCCTTCTATGGTTAAAGTGATATTATGCCCCATTTCAGCAGCTATAAAACCTATATTGATAAGTTCTCTATCTTTAAAACCATTTACGGTAATAGGGGCACCTTCGTTGTTATAGGCCATGGCAAGTAAAAGTTCTGCTTTAGAACCTGCTTCAAGTCCATAGTTATAGTCTTTTCCAAGTTTTACAAGGTTTTTTACAAAGCCAGGATATTGATTGACTTTTAAAGGATAAACGGCGTTAAATCCTCCTTTATAGCCAAATTCTTTTCTTGCTTTATTGAAATTTCCATAAATATTTTCAATTTGTTTTTGGATAAAATGGGGAAATCTTAAAAGTAAAGGGCCTTTATATCCATCATCTCTTAATTCTTTGACTATATCAATAATGGCAGGTTTTTTTTCGTGATTGATGCAAACTTTGCCATTTTTGATAATAAAATTTTCATTTCCCCAAATATCAATACCATAATCCATCATAAAACCTTCTCCAAGTCTGAAATTTTAATCATTTTTTCTTCTTTTTTTGCTAAGTTTTTATAAAATAAACTTTCATTTTGTGCTTCATTTTCTCCCATGCAAAGAAAAATTTCAGCATTATTTTTATCTGCATTTTCAAGGTGTTTGGCTAGTTTTCTTGCTTCATAGCTTAAAAGTACTTTGTATTTTTTTCTTAAATTTGTAGCTATATTTAAAAGCTTATGGATATAAATTTCATCCATAGCACAAAGGTATATTCCTTCTCTTTCAAGCTTTTCTTCTTTTTGCTCTAAAATAGCTATAATCCTTTCTATACCCATAGCAAAACCTACGCCAAAGCCATTTTTTCCATCAAGATATTCAATCAATCTATCATATCTTCCACCACCTGCAATAGCAGCCTTTGCACCAATTTCATCGCTGATAAATTCAAAAGCTGTTTTAGAGTAGTAATCAAGTCCTCTAACCAGCTTAGAATCAATTTCAAAATTCACCCCATTTTCTTTTAAAACGCTTTGCAAAATTTCAAAGTCTTTTTTACAAGATGAACATAAATTTTGATTTAAAAGTGGAACATCTTGAAGTAAGCTTTGACAATGTTCCTTTTTGCAGTCTAAAACACGAATAGGGTTTAAGCTTTTTCTACGCAAACAATCCTCGCAAAAACCTTCTTTGGTATCTAAAAAATGTATTAAATTTTCACGGTATTTTGGCATACATTCTAAACACCCTAGAGAATTAATAAGTAGCTTAAACTTAATATTTAAGCGTGAAAAAATTTCTACTAACATTAAAATAATGCTTGCATCTTCATAAATGCTTGCATTTCCAAAACTTTCAACACCAAATTGATGAAATTCTCTTAAGCGTCCTTTTTGAGGTCTTTCATAACGAAACATAGAGCCATGATAAAACCATCTTTTTACTGTATTACTTTTATCCATCTTTTTTTCTATATAAGCACGCACGACTCCAGCGGTTCCTTCAGGGCGCATGCAAACATGATTTTCGCCTTTGTCAATAAATTCATACATTTCTTTACCCACTATATCAGAACTTTCTCCTACGCTTCTTTTAAAAAGGCTGCAAAGTTCTAAATGTGGTGTATTGATAAAAGTAAAACCATAATTTTTAGCTATTTCTTCACAGGTTTTAACTACTTTTTCATAATAATATGCATCTTTATCTAATAAATCTTTCATTCCTTTTAAAGCGTTAATCATTATAAGAATTCCTTTATTTGTTGGTGTAAATTTTCTTTGCTTTCTTTTGCATCAAGCGTTAAAATTTCTATAGAAATTTTTTCTTTTAAAAACTTAAGAATCTTTTCAAGTTTATCTTGTACACTTAAAAAATACTCAATACCGCGTTTTTCTATATTATCGAGTTCTTTTTGATTAAGGCGTTCTTTGATAAGTTTTTCATCACCTTTTAAAAAGATGACTTTTTGTGGAAAAAAATTATCTAAAGCAAAGCTATTTAAAGTAAAAAGCAAATCATTTTCAAAATCTTTTGCATAAGCCATACCTGAGATAAAACTTCTATCGCTGATAATCAGTTTGTTTTGATTGTCTTTTAAGACTTCTTCAAAATGCTGGGCACGGTCAGCTAAAAAAAGCAAAAGTTCAGTTCTTTTGTTAATAGGGTAAGTTTTATTAAGTAAAATTTCTCTTAAATGTTTTCCAAGTTCTGTTCCACCAGGTTCAAGTGTAAAAACAGCATCTTTGTAAATTTTTTTTAAAAGTGAAATTTGCGTGCTTTTTCCCACACAATCTATGCCTTCAAAAACTATATACAAGATTAATCCTTCAAAAAGGGTAAAATTTCTTTTGAAACAAGAGAACTTACATCTCCGCCGTGTGCTACGATAGAACGTACAATAGAGCTTGAAATAAAGGCATGTTTTAAGCTTGGCATAAGATAAATGGTTTCGATATCTTCCCAAAGTGCGTGATTTGCATAACCAATTTGTAGCTCGTATTCAAAATCACTCACCGCTCTAAGTCCACGGATTATAGTGTTAACTTTTAATTCTTTGGCTAAATCCACAAGCAAATTATCAAAAGCAATGATTTTAATATTATTTAAATTTTGTGTAGCAAGCAAAGCAAGCTCTTTGCGCTTTTCTAAATCATAAAAAGGTTTTTTATGTTCGCTTTTTGCTATGGCAATGATGACTTCATCAAAAATTTTTAAAGCTCGCTTTATAACATCTAAATGTCCATTTGTAATAGGATCAAAAGTCCCAGGATATAAACAAGTCATTTTTGCTCCAATTTTTTTTAAAAATATAACAAATTTAAACTAAAAATTTTGCCATTTTTTATATAAATCGTGTTTTATTTCTAAAAGATCCAGCCATTTACCTATGATAAAACTTTCCATTTGCTCTAGATTATTTGCTTGAGAATAACTCGCGATAATAGGAGGTGCAATAATAGCTCCCATTTGACTAAGTTTTAGCATATGTTCTAAATTTAAAATAGAAAAAGGCATTTCACGTACACCCAAGATAAGTTTTTTTCTTTCTTTTAAAGCAACTGCTGCAGCACGCATTAAAAGAGTGTCTGCAAAACCGGCGTGAATTTTTGCCAAACTTGAGATAGAGCAAGGAGCAATAATGGTTTTTTCTATTCCAAAAGATCCACTTGCTACGTTTAGGCTTAAATTTTTATCATCTAAAAAATGAGTATTTTTAAAATTCTCTTGACAAATTTGTTCCAAAGTTGCTTGATTTTCAGCTTTAAAGCTAAGTTTTGCACCTTGGGTTAAAATACAATAAAGCTCGCATTGATTTTCTAAATTTTTTAATAATTTTAAGCCTAAATTTACACTGCTTGAGCCAGAAATTCCTAATAAAATTTTCATTGTATAATCATCCTATTTTTTCCTACTACAATACCTTGCATAACTCTCCCTTCTTTGTTTTTTGCACGAATTCTTTCACCCATATTTGCACTTTGCAAGGCTACAAGTTCAATTAAAATATCAACATTTGCTTCGCTTAAAACCCCAATTATAGGATCATTTCGGCGTATTAAGGCTGTGGTTTTAAACATATTTGCTCTTAAAATAGTGTTTTTGTTAATATTGCTTTTAGCTATAAGATTATTTACATCATCCAAAGTTAGGGCATTTGAAGGAACTTTATCAAAATCAATCAATACACTTTTATAATCAAAAGTCCCAAGTTTATCTCCTCTTTTAATAGCACGCTCGCTTTTTAAAACTTCTAAATTTGCTTGGATAAAATATCTAAAAAATACATTTTTTTGTATATTTTGTGGAGTTTTAAATTCGGCTCTTAAAAAACCTTGTGCTTGATTAAAGCGTCCATTGGCAATTCTTAAAAATTCGTATTGATCAAAATCTTTAGGCAATGATGTTATTTTTAAATCAATTTGAGAAATTATAATTTTAGGAAAATTGTTTGCAAATTCTTTACCTAGTGCAGTTTTGATTTCTTCTAAAGTAGCTCCTTGAATGCAATTTATCATAATGAAAAAACTTAAAAGAATAATTTTCATTTTTATCCTAAAAATTATTTATAGTAAGAGTATTTTAGCTTTTATAAGTTTAACAAAGCCTTTAGAAGGCTTTGTGTAGAGTTAAAAAGTAGGAATAACAGAGCCTTCGTATTTTTCTATGATAAAATTTTTGATTTTATCGCTTGTTAAAATTTCTTTAATAACAAGACTTTTTTGGCTTGTTTCTTCACCTTTTCTTGTAGCCAAAACAATAGCATATAAGCTATCCTTATCTTCTATAAAAATACCATCTTTTAAAGGGTTTAAGCCCGCTCCAAGGGCATAATTTGTAGTAATAACAGCCAAGTTAACATCATCTAAAGCCCTTGGAAGTTGAGCGGCTTTAAGCTCTATAAATTTAAGTTTTTTTGGATTTTTACTTATATCCAGTGGAGTTTTTAGAGTATTTTGGGTTTTAAACGCTATTAAGTCTGCTTTAGCTAACAAATCAAGGGCTCTACTTTCGTTAGTAGCATCATTAGGTATAGCGATTTTGGCCCCATTAGGAATATCTTTGATATCTTTTATAGAATTAGAATATATAGCCATAGGAACTAAAACAATAGCACCTAAAGAAGCTATTTTTGTTCCTTTGTGGGTATTAAAATCATCTAAAAAAGGTTTATGTTGATATAAATTTGCATCCAAATCTTTTTCATTTAAAGCAATGTTAGGTATATTATAGTCATTAAATTCTTTAACTACTAATTTCCAACCTTTTTCTTGAAATAAAGGTTTAGAGAAATTTAAAATTTCAGCATAAGGTGTAGGTGTTGCACCTATAGTTATGGTTTTATCCGCTCCAAAGCTAAGACTAATTGCAAATAAAACGCTTAAAAATATTTTTTTAATATTCATTTGTACTCCTAAAAAGCTGGGATTAATATATCTTTATAATGTTCATTGATGATGGTTTTAAATTTATCACTTCTTAAAATTTCATCAATTACTTTGGTTTTTTCGCTATTTTTATCTTCTAAGCGTACTACAACATAATTTACATAAGGACTATTTTTATCTTCTCTAAAAACAGTGTCTTTGCTTGGATTAAGTCCAGCTCCAAGTGCGAAGTTAGAATTAATTATAGCGATATCAACATCATCTAAAGCCCTTGGAAGTTGAGCGGCTTTAAGCTCTATAAATTTAAGTTTTTTTGGATTTTTACTTATATCCAGTGGAGTTTTTAGAGTATTTTTATTAAGTTCTATTAATTTTGCCTTTTCTAAAAGTTCTAAAGCTCTACTTTCATTAGTTGGATCATTGGGTATAGCAACCCTAGCTCCTTCTTTAAGGTTTTCTAAATTTTTGATTTTTTTACTATAAATTCCTACAGGGGCTATAAGCACAGGCGTTGTTGCGATTAGGTTTGAACCTTTTTTTAGATTGTATTCTTCTAAAAAAAGTTTGTGTTGATATAAATTCGCATCAAGTTCTTTTTCTTCTAATGCACGATTAGGTAAAATATAATCTGAAAATTCTACTATTTTAAGTTCATATCCTTTGTTTTTAAAATCATCTTTCATTAATTCTAGTAAGCTACCAAAAGGATTTGGAGTGGCTCCTATAGTAATACTTTGTGCAAATGTACTAGATAAATTTAGAATGCAAGCAAGTGTAATAATCTTAAATAATTTCATGAAAATTCCTTTGTATTGAAGAAAGAAAAGTCCCTAGATAAGGGACAAGATTAAAAAGCGGGTAAAACGGATCCGTTGTATTTTTCTATGATAAATTGTTTAATTTTATCACTTTGTAGAGTTTGGATTAAGGCTTTGATTTTTGGATCATTTTCATGTCCTACTCTTACAACAAGAATATTAGCATACGGACTTTCTTTGTCTTCAATAAATACACCATCTTTTGCGGGATTTAGATTTGCAGAGAGTGCATAATTAGAATTAATTACAGCAAAATCAACATCATCTAAAGCTCTTGGAAGTTGTGCAGGTTTTAATTCTACAAATTGAATTTTTTTAGGATTATCTACAATATCAAGAGGTGTTTTTAAAGCTTTGTCTTTAAACTTTACCAAACCTTTTTTTGCAATGATATCTAAAGCTCTACTTTCATTAGTTGGATCATTTGGAATAGCAATTTTAACTCCTTCTTTAATATCATCTAGATTTTTATATTTCTTAGAATAAACAGCCATAGGTTCTATGTGTATAGCAGCTACTTTTGTAAGTTTGGTACCTTTGTTTTTGTTAAATTCTTCCAAATAAGGAGTATGCTGGAAAAAATTTGCATCAGCTTCTCCATTGTCAACAGCTAGATTGGGTAAAACATAATCTGTAAATTCTTTTATTTCAAGCTTATAGCCTTGTTTTTCTAAATCAGGTTTTATTTGCTCTAGGATTTCAGCATGAGGGACAGGAGTTGCTGCAACTGTGATGGTTTCTAATGCATTCGCATTAAGACTTAATGTTAAAATACTTGCTATAAATAAAGATTTGATTTTCATTTTTTTCCTTTTTAGTCATTTTGTGCTTGCTTTAATCTTAGTAAATTCACTCTGACTATCAGGAAGAAGTATTATGAAAACTTGTTGATAGTCAGATTAGCGCATCTGATGCATCATTTTAGTTCCTTTAATTTTTTAGTTTAAATTTTACTTAAAAAAACTTATATTTATCTTAAAAGGAGATGTAATCTCCTTATTTCTTAAAACTTTTATAAAGCAAACTTACCAAAAGTAAGATAAAAACAATTGCTTGCCAAAAGAAATTTTCATCATTGTTTATATTGATAATTATGCTAACTGCAAGCAAAATCAATAGAGTAACAATGATATAGGTAGTTTTACTATTTTTAGCCCAAGTATAAAATAAATTACCTAAAATTTGAACTAACTGAACTAATATAAGCAAAATGATTACAGTTTGAATCATAACTTCTTTATTAAATCTTTCATAACCATAGCGAATAGCAACATCCCCTAAGCCACCTCCACCGACAGTTCCTGCAAGAGCTGAAAAACCGATAGTAAAAATTAAAGTTAGAGTAATTCCGCTAATTATAGCAGGAAGAGCTTCGCTAAAGATAACCTTGAAAATAATTTGAATATTACTAGCGCCATAACTCTTTGCTGCTTCTATAATGCCTTTATCTATTTCTTTAAAGGCACTTTCAAGCATTTTTGCTAAATAAGGAGCTATTCCAATAGCTAAAGGAACTATAGCAGCATTTGTGCCTATGCTTGTGCCTACTATGATTTTAGAAAGTGGTAAAAGAACAACAATAAGAATTAAAAATGGAAAGGCACGCAATATATTTGTTATAAAGTCTAAAATACTATAAGCAATTTTATTTTCTTTAATCCCATTTTTACCCCAAATAGCAAGTAAAATTCCAGGAATGATAGATAATAAAAATCCAAATAATACAGCCATTAAGCTCATATAAATTGTTTCATTAAGCGCAGGTTTTAAAATGTTTTCATAATTTTCACTGAAGCTTGTGATAGAATTTAAACTTACCTCTTTGATATCCTGCCAAGAAAATTCATTAAAAAATTGAGAAATTCTACCAAAAAAGGCGCTTATAATAGAGGTATTTTCTTCATTCATGATGCCACCTCCCATAACACTCCGCTTTTTTCTATATAATCAAGAACTTTGCCTTTATCTTTCTCGTTTATATTTATAACTAAATTCCCTAAAGCTTTCCCATTAAGTTTTTCTATTTTACCCCAAACTATATTAAAGTCTATATTTAGAGTTCTTGCCATATGTGTAATCACGCTATTTTGTGCAACTTCTTTTGGAAAGTAAAGTTTAATATTAAGTCCGTGTTCGGGTAGGAAATCGCTCTCTCCTAAAAATTCTTTCATTTTAGCATTGGGTCTTAAAAAAAGCTCATCAATTGCTCCACTTCCTATGATTTGTCCATGTTCAAGTAATAAAGCTTTTTGAGCTATGTCTTTTACTACATCCATTTCGTGAGTTACCAAAACAACAGTAATTCCAAACTCGGCATTGATTTTAGATATAAGTTCTAAAATATTTTTTGTTGTATTTGGATCAAGAGCTGAAGTGGCTTCATCACTGAGTAAAATTTTTGGATTTAAAGCCAAGGCTCTAGCAATAGCAACGCGTTGTTTTTGACCTCCACTAAGTTCTCTTGGATAGGCTTTATTTTTATGGTCAAGCCCTACGATTTCAAGCAAAGAATTAACTTTTTGAGCAATTTCTTTTTCGCTCATATATTCTTTGCCAAAAAGCTTGGCATGAAATTTACACTGAGTATAGTGTGTTTTTAAAGGCATGGCAACATTTTCAAATACATTTTTGCGTTCCATTAGAGCAAAATTTTGAAAAATCATACCTATATCTTTTCTAAGCACTCTTAGTTCTTTTGTTTTTTTTTGACTTAAATCTTTAATTTCTTGATCAAATACCTTTAAGCTACCTTCTTGATAATTTTCAAGCCCATTAATACATCTTAAAAGAGTGGATTTTCCAGCTCCACTATGACCTACTATGGCGTAAATTTCACCTTTTTTGATTTCTAAAGATACATCGTTAATAACGAGTTCTTTACTATAATATTTTTTAAATTTTTTATTTTTATCAAATTTCTAACCTCTTAGATTTTGAAGTTCAACCAATATTTTTTCAAGTTGAATTTTTAAATTTTCTAGAGCTTCTTTGTTTTGCTCAACTACCTCTTTAGGTGCATTAGCAATGAATTTTTCATTTGAAAGCATGGAGCTAAGCTTGAAACTTTCTTTTTCAAGTTTATTTTTTTGATTTTCAAGTCTTGTTAAAATACCGCTTAAATCAACATTTTTAAGCGTAATGAAAATTTCTAAATTCTCGCTAACATCACATATCGCTTTTGGTAATTTTTCTTCACTAAATTCTATTTGCTCGCATTTTGCGAGCATCATGATAAAATTCATATAAGCTTTGATTTCATCTTTAACTTTTTTATCATTAAATTTAATATAAGCTTTTTCTATTTTAGAATTTCCAAGATCAATTAAGCTTTTAGCACGACGGATGCCAACTATACTTTCTATGAGTAAAGAAAAAATTTTTTCTATATTTTTATCTTGTTCTTTAAATTTTGGATATTTACTTATCATAATAGAAGGACTTGTCTTAAGATCTGTATTGCTTAGTTTGTGATACAAATACTCGCTAATAAAAGGCATAAAAGGATTTAAGAGTTTTAAAGCTTCTTTAAAAATACTACCAAGTTCTTTAACACTTGATTTTTCAGCTTTGCTAAGCTCTATACCCCAATCACAAAAATCATCCCAAAAGAATTTATATAGTGTGTTAGCTGCATCATTAAAGCGGTAATTGTCTAAATTTTCTCTTACATCTTTAACGCAAGTTTGAAATTTGACATAGATATATTTTGCGAGTTCTGATTGAAGTGCGATATTTTCCAAATCTTCAAATTTACTTTCATTTAAAAGTAGATAATTTGCGGCATTATAAATTTTATTTGTAAAATTTCTAACTTGTAAAAGCTTATCGTTGCTAAGTTTGATATCACGTCCTTGTATAGCAAGTAATGCTAGAGTAAAGCGTAAAATATCAGTGCTATATTCTTTAATACTTTCATTTGGATCGATAACATTTCCAAGGCTTTTACTCATTTTTCTGCCTTGTTCATCTTTCACAAGAGCGTGTAGATAAATGTCTTTAAAAGGGAGTTGATGTAAGGCATTAGTGCTTTGAAACATCATTCTAGCAACCCAGAAAAATAAAATATCAAAACCTGTAATGAGTAAAGAATTTGGATAAAAATCTTTTAAGTCATTTTTAGACCAAATTTTATCTTTGCCCCAATTTTCATTTCCCCAGCCTAAAGTACTCATGGCCCAAAGCCCTGAAGAAAACCAAGTATCAAGTACATCTTCATCTTGTTTGAAATTCTGACTTTGACATTTTGGACAAGATTTAGGCGTATTTTGACTTGCCCATTCATGCAAACATTCACAATAATACACAGGAATTTGATGTCCCCACCAAAGCTGTCTTGAAATACACCAATCTTTTAAATCTTTCATCCAAGCATTAAAGCTATTTATCCAGTGATTTGGATAAAATTTACTTTCACCAAGTGCTACTTTTTCTATACTTTCTTGAGCGATTTCTTTTTTTACAAACCATTGTTTAGAGATATAAGGTTCGACTATATTGTTACAGCGATAGCAGTATCCTACTTGATTATTATGTTCTTCTATCTTTTCTATAAAACCAAGATTTTTAAGTTTAGCTACGATTTTTTCCCTTGCTTCTAAGCGTTCTAAACCTTGAAATTCTAAACAATGTTCATTTAAAATTCCTTTTTCGTTAAAAACACTTATAAATTCTAAATTATGTCTAAGTCCTACTTCATAGTCATTCATATCATGCGCTGGAGTAACTTTTACAACTCCTGTTCCAAATTCTTTTTCTACATGCTCATCGGCTATGATTTTAATGGCTTTTTTACTTATAGGTAAAATTACTTGCTTGCCTACAAATTTAGCATAGCGTTCATCATCAGGGTGTACCATAACTGCAGTGTCGCCAAAAAAAGTTTCAGGGCGTGTTGTAGCTACTATTAAAAATTCATCACTGTCTTTTAAAAAATATTTAATATAATAAAGCTTTCCTTTATTTTCTTTATATTCAACTTCTATATCGCTTAAAGCACCATCGTGGGTACACCAGTTTATCATATAGTTTCCACGCACAATAAGCCCTTTATCATAAAGTTCTATAAAGGCTTTTTTTACAGCATTAACTAAACCTTCATCCATGCTAAAACGCAAACGACTCCATGCAGGAGTGATGCCTAGTGTTCTCATTTGATCCAAGATTTTTCCACTGCTTTGCTCTTTCCATTCCCAAACTTTTTCTATAAATTTTTTCTACCTAATTCTTCTTTTTTGATACCTTGGGAAAGAAGTTGTTTTTCTACAACATTTTGGGTGGCAATACCTGCGTGATCAAGTCCTGGTTGATAAAGAACTTTATAACCATCCATTCTTTTATAACGTGTCATAATGTCTTGTAGGGTAAAGGTTAAAGCGTGTCCTATGTGTAAAACTCCTGTAACATTAGGAGGAGGCATCATAATGCAGAAATTTTTATTTTCTTCTTGTATGGCTTTATTGCCATCGATTTCAAAATATCCGCGTTTTTCGCAAATTTGATAATATTCTTTTTCTAAATTTTTATCATACATTATTTGCCTTTATTGTTTTAGCTTATTAAATAGAGCTAATTTCTATAATTTCACAAAATGGAAAGAAATATTGTGCCGCGTTAAGCCCAGTTTTTAAACTTTTGATATGTTTGGAAAAATCACTTCCTTTGCCATCTTTTTTAATTTGAAATTTAAGTCTTTCTAAAATTTCTTCGCGCGCTACATGTTCATTTAGTTCTTTTGGATTGTTTAAGTATGGGCTTAGTCTATCTAAGCTTATATATTTATAAGCTTTTTTCATATCTGAAAAAATAATTTCTTTATTATAGATAGTTAACTTCATTTCTCCTTTTGGTAACATTTTTACAAAAATACTTAAATAATAATCTTTAGCATTATCTTGTATAACACTTAGCATATCTTTTAATAAGTCGATTCTGTATTGGCTTAAAAATTTTCCATCTAAAACATAAACTTTCATATTTTCTGTGCTAAGCTCAGGTTCTAAACGACTATTTTTTCCTATGCTTAGATACTCTCTAGCGGTGTTTAGATATTTGTTTTTATTTGATTTATCTGATTGAAGTTCTTTTTTTACAGCCTTTTCTCTTTCTAGAATCTTTTGATGTTTGCTGATTTCTTTTTTAAGAGATTCTATTTTAGCCTGTTTGTTTTCTCGTTTTAATTTTTCTTTATCTGTGCTTAAATTTTGCTTATTTTCATTTGTGTTGACATTATTGGTTATATTATTATCATTTAAGCTTTGATTGTTTTCATTTATTGTTGTGTTAAATGTATTGTTGCTTAAGCTTCGATTCTCATTTGGTAGGTTTATCTCTTGCTTTTGAATAATGTTGTTATTGATATTTGCATCAGATGAATTATTGTTGGTTTGATTTGAGGATGAATAAGAATTATCATAATTATTAGCATATGATTTTTGTTCGGTATAAGTGCTAGTATTCAAGGTGTAATTTTTTGGTTTTGAATATTCAAAAAGATAATAATAAGTTCCACCTAATATTGCAGCAATAGCAATTAATATGCCAACAATAATAGAAAAAATTTTCAAATTCATTTGTTATCCCTTAAAACAGAAAGTTAAATAATTTTGGTATTGTACTATAATCTAATATAAAGTAATTTTAAATTTTTATATTTTTAAGTAATTTTTTTTTATAATTTTGAGTTTATACAAGGAAAACAATGCCACTTTCAAAGTTAAATAATGAACAATATCTTGCCGCTACTGCTGATTTCGGACATAATCTTGTTATCGCAAGCGCAGGAACGGGAAAAACTTCTACTATTGTTGCAAGAATTTCTTATCTTTTAAGTAAAGGCATTGCACCGCAAAAAATCATGCTTTTAACTTTCACAAACAAAGCTAGCAAGGAAATGATAGGGCGTTTGGGGAAATTTTTTGACAAAAATATTACAAGCAAAATATTTGCAGGAACTTTTCATAGCATGGCTTATACTTTACTTAGAAATGCAGATAAAAATATAGCCTTAAAACAAGCAAGCGAGCTAAAAACCCTACTTAGAAGTGTTTATGAAAAAAGAACTTTTAGACATTTAAGTGATATAAAGCCTTATCAACCAAGTTATTTGTATGATCTTTATTCTTTGTTTCAAAATAAAGCACACAATCAAGATTTTTATACTTGGTTTTGTCAAAATTATGAAGATCAAAGCATTTATGCTGAAATTTATGAAGATGTTTTAAAAGAATATGATAACGAAAAAAAGCGTTTTAATTATGTGGATTTTAATGATTTGCTTATCAATTTAAAAGAGCTTTTAAAAGAAGAAAAATACGAATTTGATGAAATTTTAGTTGATGAATATCAGGATACAAATACTTTACAAAGTTCTTTAATCGAGGCTTTTCATAGTAAAAGTTTGTTTTGCGTGGGCGATTATGATCAAAGTATTTATGCTTTTAATGGAGCGGATATTAATATCATAGGGGGATTTAAAGATCGTTTTAAAGATGCTCAAATTTTTTCTTTAAATAAAAACTATCGTTCGTCAAGAAGTATTTTAGCTTTGGCTAATAAAGTGATTTTAAATAACGAAAGATTATATCCAAAAGAACTTATTGTTACAAGAAATGATGAGTTTAAAGCCCCGTCTTTGCTTACTTTTGAAGAATTATTTGATCAGTATCAAAATATAGCCAAAATAATACTTACAAGTGGAGTGAATTTAGAAGAAATTGCTGTAATTTTTCGCAATAACTCAAGTGCTGATGGAATTGAAGTGGCTTTAAGGGAGCAGGGTATTGCAAGCGTGAGAAAAGGAAGTGGAAGTTTTTTTGAAAGTTTGGAAGTTAAAGCTTTCAGTGCTATGCTTGCACTTGTAGTAAACCCTAAAGATATCATGGCTTTTATCCATTTAGTCCAATACACCAAAGGCGTAGGTGGAGTTTTAGCAAAAGAAATTTTTGATGCACTTTTAAAACTAGGACATGGAAACTTGATAAAAGGTTTTCTAGGGCCTGATAGAGGTGTGAATTTACAAAATCATCAAAAAAGAAATTATCAACTTGGACTTTTTGAAGATTTGGAAGAATTAGCCAGTGAAACTCGTTTTAAATTTGATAGCGAGTTTGATGCACATCCTATCTTAAGACTTTCAAAAATCAGTGATTTATGTGCTAAAAATTTAGAAAAAATCTACCTTTTTTTAAAAAAAGCTATGGAATTAAAACATTCTTTGGCTTTGGTAAATTTAATTTGTGAAAATTCTTTTTATAGAGAAATTTGTGAGGAACTTGCGACCAAAAGAGCGACCAATAAAGCAGGGCAGATAGATTTATTAAGAAAAAGCGAAAATTTAGAAAAAATAGAAACAAAATTTAATGTCTTAAAAGAGCTTACAAAAAATTATAGTGATATTTATAAGTATTATAATTTTCTCACCTTAGGTGCAAGTGAAATGAGTAGTGGTAAAGGAGTTAACTTGCTCAGTGTACATGCGAGCAAGGGTTTGGAATTTGATCTTGTTTTTGTGATTGATCTTGCACAAGGACGCTTTCCTAATCAAAAGCTTATAGGAATGGGTGGAAGTTTAGAGGAGGAGAGAAGACTTTTTTATGTTGCGGTAACTAGAGCAAAAAATATACTTTATTTAAGTTATGCTAAATATGATAAAAACAAAAAGACTTCTTTTGCGCCTTCACGTTTTCTTATAGAAGCAGGGTTGTGCAAGGGAGAGTTAACTATAGATTGATAAAATTTCCTTTCATAAATAATGAAAGAAAGGTTTATTTTATGAAAAAAATATTAATTTTAAGCTTAGCAGCAGCAAGCTTTTTAAATGCTGAAATTTTGGTTTATGGTCCAGGGGGTCCTGCCCCTGTGTTAAAAGAGCTTGCTTTAAAATTTGAAGAAAAAACAAAAGAAAAAGTAATCATAACCGCAGGTCCGGCTCCAGCTTGGATAGATAAAGCAAAAGAAAATGCGGATTTGATTTTTTCAGGCAATACTTCAATGATGGATGATTTTGCTAAAAAAATTCCAAGTTTAAGTTTGGAAAATTTAAGTGTTTTAAATGTGCGTCCATCGGGTATTATCGTGCGTCCAAATAATCCAAAAAATATCAAAAATTTTGAAGATATCTTAAAAGATGGTGTGAATGTTATGGTAGTTGATGGTGCAGGACAAGTTGGGCTTTATGAAGATATGGCTTTAAAAAGTGCAAAAAGAGAAAATTTAGTAAAATTACGCAAAAACATCAAAATTTATGCTAAAAATTCTAAAGCTGCTGTAGATGAGTGGAATAATAATCCAAATATCGATGCTTTAATTATTTGGTCGCATTGGGCAAAGGCTTTAGGCGATGATAAGGCTTTATTTATCAAAGATAAAAAAGCAGTGATTTATCGTGCGGCTGAAATAGCTCCTACGAAAAAAGGTTTGGAAAATAAAAAGGCTTTAGAATTTGTGAATTTTATTAAGAGCAAGGAAGCTCAAAAAGTATGGAAAAAATATACTTGGAAAGAAGTAAAATAATTTTCTAGTAAAATTAAAAATAATTAATGTTTATTAGGATATAATCATTCTTAAAACATTAATTATAATGTTTAAAATATCAAAATAAGGAAATCAAATGAGTACAGTGAATTTTAAAGGAAGTCCTGTAAAACTTAAAGGAAATTCAGTAGAAGTTGGAGTAGATGCTCCTAAAGTAAATATCAAAGCTAAAGATTTAAGTGTGATTGAAATTAGTACAGGGGGTAAAACTCAAATTGTTTTAAGTGTTCCAAGTTTAGATACCCCAGTTTGTGCTACGGAAGCTAGAGAGTTTAATAAAAAAGTAGCAAGCTACAATGGCGCTGAAGTTATCATAGTGAGCATGGATTTGCCTTTTGCTATGGGAAGATTTTGCAGCACAGAAGGTATTGAAAATTTAAGCGTTGCAAGTGATTTTGTAGCAAAAGAGTTTGGTGAAAAATATGGTGTTTTGATAAGTGAAGGTGCTTTAGAAGGACTTTTAGCTCGTGCCGTGTTTGTGATTAAAGATGGCAAAATAGCCTATAAAGAACTTGTAAATGAAATCACAGAAATGCCAGATATTGCAAAACTTGATGCATTTTTTAGTGGTTCTAGCTGCTGTGGCGGATGTGGTTGTCACTAATTTGATTAAGCCCATTCTTAGGGCTTAATTTTTATATCTTCAAAATTTTTTCATACTTAATCTTAATTTATTGCATGTAATTATTAAGTTAATTATTTTCAGTATTTATTTTATATAAAAATAATATAAAAAGGACAATAAAACTCTTATAAAATAGATCTTTAAAATTATTATTTTTATTAAAATTTCAAGATAATTTTATATTTCATTTTTTATAATTTAAGATGATTTTTTTATCTTGGAGGAATAAGAATGAATAGAAGGGATTTTATTAAAAATACCGCTATTGCAAGTGCTGCTAGTGTTGCAGGGATTAGTGTTCCAAGTTCTATGCTTGGTGCACAAGAAGAAGATTGGAAATGGGATAAAGCTGTTTGTAGATTTTGTGGAACTGGCTGTGGAATTATGATAGCTAGAAAAGATGGCAAAATCGTAGCTACAAAAGGCGATCCTGCAGCACCTGTAAATCGCGGGCTTAATTGTATCAAGGGTTATTTTAATGCTAAAATAATGTATGGCGAAGATCGTTTGGTTATGCCTTTACTTCGTATGAATGAAAAAGGTGAATTCGATAAAAAAGGTAAATTTCAACAAGTCTCTTGGCAAAGAGCTTTTGATGAAATGGAAAAGCAATTTAAAAAAGCTTACAATGAACTTGGTGTTACGGGTATAGGAATTTTTGGTAGCGGACAATATACTGTCCAAGAAGGCTATGCTGCTTTAAAACTTGCAAAAGCAGGTTTTAGAACAAATAATATCGATCCAAATGCAAGACATTGCATGGCATCTGCAGTGGTTGGTTTTATGCAAACCTTTGGCGTAGATGAACCCTCAGGTTGTTATGATGATATAGAACTTACAGACACTATCATTACTTGGGGGGCTAATATGGCCGAAATGCACCCAATCCTTTGGTCAAGAGTAAGTGATAGAAAATTAAGCAATCTTGACAAAGTTAAAGTTGTTAATTTAAGCACATTTTCTAACCGTACTTCTAATATTGCTGATATTGAAATTATTTTTAAACCAAATACAGATTTGGCTATTTGGAATTATATAGCAAGAGAGATTGTTTATAATCATCCAGAAGCTATGGATATGAAATTTATAAAAGATCACTGTGTATTTGCAACAGGTTATGCTGATATTGGTTATGGTATGAGAAATAATCCAAATCATCCTAAATTTAAAGAGAGTGAAAAAGATACAGTTGAAAAAGAAAATGTGATCACTTTAGATGATGAGGAAGCTACTTCTCTTTCTTATCTTGGTGTTAAAGCCGGCGATAAATTTGAAATGAAACATCAAGGTGTGGCTGATAAAAACTGGGAAATTTCTTTTGAAGAATTTAAAAAGGGTTTAGCGCCTTATACTTTAGAATACACTGCAAAAGTAGCCAAAGGCGATGATGATGAATCTTTAGAAGATTTTAAGAAAAAACTTCAAGAATTAGCTAATCTTTACATAGAGAAAAATCGTAAAGTGGTAAGTTTTTGGACTATGGGCTTTAATCAACACACAAGAGGTTCTTGGATAAATGAACAGGCCTATATGGTGCATTTTTTATTAGGAAAACAAGCTAAACCAGGTAGCGGAGCTTTTTCTCTAACAGGACAGCCAAGTGCTTGTGGAACAGCTAGAGAAGTAGGAACTTTTTCGCATCGTTTGCCTGCGGATATGGTTGTGGCAAATCCAAAACACAGGGAAATTTCAGAAAAAATTTGGAAAGTTCCTGCAAAAACCATCAATCCAAAACCAGGCTCTCCTTATCTTAGTATTATGAGAGATTTAGAAGATGGAAAAATTAAATTTGCATGGGTGCAAGTAAATAATCCATGGCAAAACACTGCAAATGCAAATCACTGGATCGCAGCAGCTAGAGATATGGATAATTTTATCGTTGTGAGTGATTGTTATCCTGGAATTTCAGCAAAAGTAGCCGATCTTATTTTGCCAAGCGCCATGATTTATGAAAAATGGGGTGCTTATGGCAATGCTGAAAGAAGAACACAACATTGGAAACAACAAGTTTTACCTGTTGGTGCTGCAATGAGCGATACTTGGCAAATTTTAGAATTTGCAAAACGCTTTAAGCTTAAAGAAGTTTGGAAAGAACAAAAGGTAGACAATAAACTTACCCTGCCAAGTGTTTTAGAAGAGGCAAAAGCTATGGGTTATAGCGAAGATGATACGCTTTTTGATGTATTGTTTGCCAATAAAGAAGCAAAAAGTTTTAATCCGAACGACGCTATCACAAAAGGTTTTGATAATACCGATGTTAAAGGTGATGAGAGAAAAATTCAAGGTAGCGATGGAGAAGAATTTACAGGTTATGGCTTTTTCGTTCAAAAATACCTTTGGGAAGAATATCGCAAATTTGGCTTAGGACATGGTCACGATTTAGCGGATTTTGATACTTATCATAAAGTAAGAGGCTTAAGATGGCCTGTAGTTAATGGTAAAGAAACACAGTGGAGATTTAATACTAAATTTGATTATTATGCTAAAAAAGCAGCTCCAAATTCAGATTTTGCTTTCTATGGAGATTTTAACAAAATGCTTACAAATGGAGATTTAATAGCTCCTAAAGATGAAAAAGAGCATAGTATTAAAAATAAAGCTAAAATTTTCTTTAGACCATTTATGAAAGCACCTGAAAGACCAAGTACAGAGTATCCATTCTGGCTTGCAACAGGAAGGGTTTTAGAGCATTGGCATAGTGGAACTATGACTATGCGTGTGCCTGAACTTTATCGTGCCGTGCCTGAAGCACTTTGTTATATGAGTGAGAAAGATGGAGAAAAATTAGGTTTGAATCAAGGAGATTTGGTTTGGGTGGAATCTCGTCGCGGTAAAGTAAAAGCAAGGGTAGATATGCGTGGAAGAAATAAACCACCTGTAGGACTTGTATATGTGCCATGGTTTGATGAGAATGTGTATATTAACAAAGTTACATTGGATGCAACTTGTCCACTTTCAAAGCAAACCGACTTTAAAAAATGTGCAGTAAAAATTTATAAGGCTTGATTTAAGGTTTTAGTTAAATGAAAGACAGAAGAGAATTTTTCGTTAGTGCCTTTAAAGCTGTGTGTTTGTGCACAGGAGGCGGGTTTTTGGCTAATTTGGCTTTAAAAGCTGATGATAATTATGCTTTGCGTCCTCCTGGGGCTGAAGATGAGGCGAGATTTTTAAGCAAGTGTATTCGTTGTGGACTTTGTGTAAAAGCCTGTCCTTATGATACTTTAAAGCTTGCTAGCTTATTAGATAGTCCAAAGAATGGCACACCTTTTTTTAAGGCTAGGGAAATTCCTTGTTATCTTTGTAAGGATATTCCTTGTATTAGAGAATGTCCAACTGATGCTTTAGATAAAAAGCATTTAGAACAGGGCATAGAATCTTTGAAAATGGGCATTGCTATTGTTGATAGTGCTTCTTGTGTGGCACATTGGGGGATTCAATGTGATGCTTGTTATCGAGCTTGTCCTTTGATAGATAGAGCTTTAAAGCTTGAGCTTAAACGTAATGAACGCACAGCCAAGCACGCTTTTTTATTGCCTAGTGTAGATCATGAAGTGTGCGTAGGTTGCGGGCTTTGTGAGCTTGCTTGTATTACTGAAAAGCCTGCTATTCGTGTTTTGCCAAGAGAGTATGTATTAGGAAAAGCAGGTTCACATTATGTAAAAGGTTGGGATGAAAAAGATGAAGATCGTATAAAAAATGCAGATACTTCAAAACATTTTGATGTTAAAAAGGCAACAAATTATCTAAATGATGGAGAATTGTGATGAAATACTTAATCACTAGACGCATCGTTCAGCTTGGAATTTTAGCGCTTTTTAGTTTTAAAGCTACAGATTTTATCTTGCAGGGTAATTTAAGCTCTTCTAGGCTTTTTAATACTATACCTTTAAGTGATCCTTTTGCTGTTTTGCAAATCATTTTAGCAAGCTGGGGTATAGATTTAATGGCTTTAATAGGAGCTTTGATTATATTTTTTGTTTATGGCTTGCTTTTAGGGAGGGTTTTTTGCTCTTGGATTTGTCCTGTTAATTTAATCACAGATTTTGCTGTCTTTGTGCGAAATAAATTAGCTCTTAATAATAAATTTTTAATTTTGCCTAAAAATTTACGCTATTTTGTATTAGCCTTGGTTTTAATCCTTTCTTTTGTATTTTCATTGCCTGTGTTTGAAAGTTTTTCTTATATAGGAGTAATACATAGGGGGATTATTTTTGCTACAAGTTCTTGGATTTTTATAGCCTTTATACTTTTTTGCATTGATACTTTTTTAAGTCCTAGAGCAATTTGCTCGCATTTTTGTCCATTAGGAGCTTTTTATGCTCTTATTTCTCGTTTTGCCTTGCTTAAGGTAAAGCATAATAGCGACAAATGCACTAAATGTTACGAATGTATCCGTGTTTGTCCTGAAAAACAGGTTTTATGGATGGTTGGAAAAGAAAGTACTAGTGTGAAATCAGGAGAGTGTATAAGGTGTGCAAGATGCATAGAAGTTTGTAATGATGATGCTTTGAATTTTAATATTTTTGATTTAAGGAATAAAAGATGAAGAAGAAATTGGTTTTATTAGGAAGTGCTGCAGTAGTATTTTTTGCTGCTTGTACAATGAATAGTGGAGTAAGTTCAGAACAGATTGGACTTAGAAAAGCAAGTTTGGAAAATGAAAATAAAGTAAATTTAGTGGAAGCAAATTTCACAACTTTGCAGCCTGGAGAATCTACTCGTTTTGAGCGTTCTTATGAAAATGCACCGCCATTAATCCCACATGCTATTGAAGATTTATTGCCTATAACTAAAGATAATAATATGTGTTTAAGTTGTCATGATAAGGCTGTAGCAGCAGATGCTGGTGCAACTCCACTTCCTGCAAGTCATTATTATGATTTTAGACATAATAAAACTACAGGAGATATGATTAGTGATAGTCGTTTTAATTGCACCCAGTGTCACGTTCCGCAAAGTGATGCAAAACCTTTAGTGGGAAATAGCTTTAAACCTGAATTTAAAAATGAACAATTAAAAAGTCGTTCAAATTTAATTGATGTGATTAATGAGGGTGTAAAGTAAAATAAATGAAAAAAATTCTTTTTATTTTGAGTTTTTTTTGTGTTTTGTCTTATGGTTATGAACTGAAATTAAATTCAAATATAACAGCTTTAAAATTTGATAAGCAAAACTTGTATATAGGTACTGATAAAGGTGAAATTTTACGATATAACATTAAAGATAAAAGTTTAAAAGAACTTTTATCTTTGCCAAAAATTAAAAATTATTACGACAATAATTTTGCCAAAATTTATAATGTTGATATTTTTAAAAACACACTTTTAATACTTAGTGAAGGTGATTTTGGTTCTAAAAATTTAAGTTTTTATAAAGATAATTTACAAATTAAAAAGCTTGAAGAAAATAGCATAACAAAAGCATTTTTTATCAATGAGGATACTTATCTTTTGATTTCTATTGGTTCTGAAATAGAATTGATTGATAAAAATTTAAAAAATATAAAAAGATTTAATTTTTCTCATTCTAGTCTTAATGATGCAGTCTTAAGTGAAGATAAGAACAAGCTAGTTGTAGGTTTTGAGAGCGGCGAAGTGGAGCTTTTTGATTTGAAAAATTGGAAAATGCTAAAAAATTATGATAAAATGCATAAAGATAATATTTATCAAGTAGATTTTAAAAATAATATTATTTTAAGTTGTGGAACGGATAGACGTATAGGAATTGTAAAAAACGAAGAGCAAAATTTTTTACAAAAAAACTTTTTGATATATGCTTGTGCTTTAAGTCCTGATGGAGAGCTAGCTGTTTATAGTGATAATGAAGCTGGAATTAGCGAAGTTTTTAGCACAAGTGATTTTAAATCTATCAAAACTTTTAACAATGAAAATTTAATGAGTGAGTTTATTATTTTTTTAAATAATAAAGATTTTATCATTTCGGGTTTTGGTGATAGTATAATGTTTAGGAGTACCGATGAATAATCTTTCTAGTGTCATTATTTTAGCAAAAGAAGAATATGTAGATGATTTAAAAAAGGCTATTTCTGAAATTCCTTTTTGTTCTGTAGAGCTTTGTGAAAATGAAAAGATTATAGTTGTAATTGAAAGTGAAAATTTAGAAGATGAATTAAATTCTTATAAAATGCTTGAAAAACTACCAAATATTATCAGTATTAATATGGTTTTTTCTTATCAAGACTTAAATGATGATATGCAAAAAGCAATCAATAGTGGTGCGATACAAACGATAGAAAAAAATGAAAGTGCTGAGAATGTCCGTTATTTTGGTAGTATCTATAACCAGCTTTAATTATGATTTTTTTAATTCCTTTATTGATCGTTATAGCCCTTATTTTCGGTATAGATTATTTATATTTTAGCAATGAAAACAAAGAAGTGCAAAAAAAGGAGCAAAAGCAGGATTTAAATTTAGATGAAAAAAAGCAGGAATATTTAAAAGAGCTTTTTAAACCAAAACAATAGGGGAAAATTTGGATTATTTATTGTTTATTTTTACTTTTGCTTGTGTTTCATTGTTACCGGGTCTGTGTATGAATTTAGCTTTTTCGCTTGGCTTGAGCTCGGGATATAAAATTACCTTATGGATGATGTTTGGTGAGCTTTTTGGTTTAGGCTTGATAGTTGTGTGTTGTGCCTTTGGAGCCGGTTTTATCACCCAGTATGAGTTTTTATTCAAAGTTTTTAAAATTTGTGCCGCTTTGTATCTTTTGTATATAGCGTTTAATTTGTTTTTTGCTAAAACTAAAATTAGTGAAGAAAAAATTTCAAAAAAAGAAAAATTATCCTTGCTTTTACAGGGTTTTATAACTTCCGCTTCCAACCCTAAGGCTTGGATTTTTATACTTTCTATTGTCCCTTCTTTTTTGAAATTTAATACCAATTTATTTCTTTTAGTTTTTATTATTTTATTCATAGAATTTTGCTCTTTAAGTCTTTATGCTTTAGGAGGAAGTTTGTTTAAGACTTTTATGAATCAGCATGTAACTAAGCTTAATAAAATTAGTGCCTTGTGTGTGGCGATTTTAGGTATTAGTATGTTTTTTACTTAAAGATAAGATGTTTTTTGTTAAAATTGAAAAAATATTTTAGGACAATAGATGAAAAATACCGTTACGGAAGCTTCTATTTATGAAGCACAAGGGCTTAAAGATGAGGCTTTAGAAATTTATAAAAATATCTTAAAAGAAGACCCGCATAATCAAAATGCTATTGACGCAGTGCGACGATTGAGCGGTTTTCGGTCTAAGCATACAGATTTAAATACTCAAATGTTAGATTTTTTTATTCATATGAAAAGTGATGAAGAAATTAATGAATTTAAAAGGTGGTTGATAAAAATATGAATTTAGAAGATTTGGCTAAAAAAACCATTAGCGAAGTTAGTTCTATCATGGAAGAACAAAGAAGGCAAAGTGAAATTTTAAAAGAACAAGAGCTAAGCATAAAAACTGAGATAAAAGATGAATTGCTACCTATGGAGTTTGTATGTGAAGAGCTTGATGCTACGCAAGAATTAGAAGATAAAATTTCTATGGCAAAATTTGAAGAAGAACAAAAAAATGCAAAATGATATTGAAATTTCTACTCAGGAAAATAAAGAATTTAAAAAAGAAGAGCCTTTTTTGCAAGATGAAATTTTAAATCCTAATGTTATAGCAGAAGTTCAAACACTCAATGAAGATATTTTTTTAAAACATCTTAGAGAGAGAATTTTAGTTCTTTTTGAAGGTTTAAATAGTATAAAAAAAGATGAGCTTGAAAATAGGTTGAACTTGACTATAAATTTTTTAGAGTTTTTACTTGCAAATATCGAAGATAAGCTTAAGAAATAATCCTGATTTAAAGTTTATTGCTGATTTTTTAAAACCTTACACCAAACGAGCATATTTGGTTGGAGGTAGTGTTAGGGATTTGTTTTTAGGCTTAAAAGTTTGTGATTATGATATAGAACTTTACGATATAAAACCTAATGATTTTGAAAAGATCATGCAAAAATTAGGTGCACAGGGCTTTGGAAAAAGTTTTTTTGTGTATAAATTTAAAAACTATGATTTAGCCCTTGCTAGAACTGAAAATAAAACAAGCTACGGCCATAAAGGTTTTGAAGTTCAAATTTGCAATGATGAAAAACTTGGAGCCAAAAGACGTGATTTTACCATAAATTCTATGATGATTAATCTTTTTAATGATGAGTTTTTGGATTTTTATGGAGGATTAAAAGATTTAAAAGCAGGTTTTTTAAGATATATTGATAAACAAAGTTTTCAAGAGGACAGTTTAAGAGTATTAAGAGCAGTAGTATTTGCTTCAAGATTTGACTTTAAGATAACTAGTGAAAGCTTAAACTTGATGCAAAGTATGAGTATAAAAGATCTTAGTAAGGATAGAATCAATGCAGAGCTTTATAAATTTTTTAAAAGTCCTAGGCTTGATGTGGGTTATAGATATTTGCAAGAACTTGGTTTAGAAAAAGAGATTTTTGGCTTTGAGAGTGTTTTTAGGAGTCTGGAATTTCAAGCTTTTCTCAAACAAAGTAGAGAATTTGTAAAAAATGATGCTTTATTTTTGTATTTGTATTTGAATTTTTTTAATTTAGAAAAGGATATATTTTTCAAAAAAACTAAGCTTAAAAAAGAATATCTAAAACAAGCAAAACAAGTTTTTTACTTTAATCATATAAGTGATTTTGAGTTAGCAAAAATTGCTTTTGAAATGCCTTTAAAGGAATGGCTTGGACTTTGGGATGAAAAGCGTATCGAGCAAGCTAAAAGATTAAGACTTTATGAAAATAGGTTTGAAAGTAAAATTTTAGCAAAAGATTTTATAAATGCTGGATTTTGTGGTAAAATTCTTGGTTTAAAGCTTCAAAAAGCAAGAGAGAATGAACTAAAAGAATATATAAAAGGTTTAGCTAAATGATTTCTGTGTTAAAAATTTGCACCAAAGATCAAAAAGGTTTGATTTATAGAATTTCTGATGTTATTTTTAAATATCATATCAATATAGTAAAAAATGATGAATTTGTAGGTGAAGAAATGTTTTTTTTTCGTGCTCTTTTAGAAGGTGAATTTGATAAAGAAGTATTTATTGGAACTCTTGAAGCCATGCTTGGACAAGAAGCCTTGATTGAGCTTTACGAGAAAAGAAAAAAAGATATTATCGTTTTTGTTACTAAAGAAAGTCATTGTTTGGGAGATTTGCTAATAAAGCATTATAGCAACGAACTTGAAGCAAATATCAAAGCTGTGGTTTCAAATCATAACTCTTTAAAAGATTTAGTTGAAAAATTTGAAATTCCTTATCATTTTATCACTACTGAAAATTTAGATCGTAAAGAACAAGAAAATCAGATTTTAAAATGCCTTCAATACTATAAATTTGACTATTTAGTTTTGGCAAAATATATGCGAATTTTATCTCCTGATTTTGTTAAACATTTTGAAGGTAAGATTATAAATATTCATCATTCTTTCTTACCCGCATTTATAGGGGCAAATCCTTATAAGCAAGCTTTTGAAAGAGGGGTTAAAATAATTGGAGCTACAGCACATTTTGTAAATAATAATCTTGATGAAGGGCCTATTATAACTCAAGCTGTTTTACCTGTAAATCATGAATTTACTTGGCAAGATATGCAACAAGCAGGTAGAAATATAGAAAAAGATGTTCTTTCAAAAGCGCTTGATTTAGCTTTTGAAGATAGAATTTTTATATATAATAACAAAACTATAATATTTTAATGCGACAATTTTGCTATGGTTTTATTTAAGGCATTAAAAAAATAATCAATATCTTCTTTTTCATGCGTATAATGCAGGCTTATTCTTAGCCAACCTGGCTTTGTTTTGAGTTTTTGGTTGTCTTTTAATCCTAGCAAATCGTGTCCATAAGGCCCGGCACAAGCACATCCTGCACGTGTTTCTATATGGTATTTTTTGCTAAGTTCATAAGCGATGTCAAAAGGAGAAATCCCCTTGATATTAAAAGCAAAAATAGGCAATCGGATTTTTAAATTCTTTGCATATAAAATTAAATTAGGTATTGTTTTTAGTTTTTCAAAAAAATAATCTTTTAGAATTTCTTCTTTTTTTTCTATATATTTAACTCCTATAGAATCTTTGACTTTAAAGGCCAAGCTAGCGCGAATAAGTTGTAAAATTCCAGGCGTTCCTCCTTCTTCCAAGGTTTCTTCATTGCAAAGATAATATTGTGAAGTGCGAGAAACATAGCCTACAGTTCCACCTGCAGCAAAACTAGGTTTGTTTCCGCAAAGTTCTTTTTTGATAATCAGAAGTCCAGATCCACCAATGCCGCCGATTAATTTATGAGAGCTTATAAATAACGCATCATAGTATTGGCAAGGTATGTTTTTATAAGGGATGAAACTAGACGCATCAAAAGCAACTATCCCTTTAAATTTACGTATCATTTTAGAAATGCGTTTATAATCACTTAATATACCAGTAACATTTGAAGCTAAAGAAAAGCTAGCGATTATTTTCCTTTTTTTGTTTTTTTGTAAGGTTTTTTCTAAAAAATCAAAATCAATCTCTCCATTTTTATCCAAAGGAATTCTAACGCATTCACACAAGCCTTCTCGAAACGAAAGTTCGTTAGAATGATGTTCATAAGGTCCTACGATAACCAAAGGCAAAGTGTTTTTATCAATTTGCTCAAAATATCTTTCTTTTATAAGAGGAGGAATGTAAACTCCAAGCAACTCTTGGAATTTCTTGATAGCACTACTTGATCCCGTGCCACAAGCTATAAGAGCAAAATTTTCATCCAATAATAAACTTTTTTTTATATCTTTTCTTGCTTGTTCATAAATTTGTTGAGTTTTGAAAGAATTTAAAGAGCTATCAGAATGTGTGTTTGCATAGGTTGGAAGAATTTTTGTAATTTCTTTTTCTACACATTTTAGAGCTAAGGCACTTGCTGTAAAGTCAAAATGTAAAATACCTTTTTTTAAGATTAATTCTTTTTTTAAATCCGAAATTTGCAAATACAATCCTTTGAAAATTTGCTAAAATTATACTATAAAAAATGCTTTATAAAAAGGAAAAATATAAAATTTAACAACTTTGTAAATTCACATAAGACTTTATCTTTAAATAGGCTTTTTGATTTTTATAGTGTGTTTGAAGGTTTTAAAAATTTAAACATTTTAAATTTTGAAGAAGATATATTTGTAAATATAGAGCGAATTTTGCTTGATGATTATTTTGAAATTAAAAGTTATTTTGCCTTAGATGAAACAAGTTCTTATGCTCTTACTTTGCTAGCTAAAAACAATCGTAAGCGTTTTTCTATCAATAGAAAAATTCAGCATTTTAAAGCTTTATCTACACTTAAATATCTTTTGGAAACAGGTATTATAAAGCTTGAGTATAGCAAGGAAGCTAAAAAAATAAAAGATAAAAGACAAAAAATTAAAAAAGAATTAAGATCTTATGTGATCCAAGATAAGATTATGTTTAGCAACCATTTTACTCGTTTCTTTTTTTATTTTCTAAAGCCCAATGAAAAGCTTATTTTGCAAAATCGTTATGAAGAAGTTTTAGAATATATTAAAGAAAAATTTGAACTTTATCAAAGTTTTTGTTTTGAGCAACTTTCTAGGGAGTTACTTGAGAAAAAATTCAATATCAATGGAGTGCAAAGTTATTGGGATAAGAATTTAGAGTTAGATCTTTACTATCAAGATGAAAATTTGTGTTTTATCGGAGAAGTTAAATTTAAAAATAAAAAAATTTGTAAAAATATTTTAAATCTTTTAAAATTAAAAGCAAAGTCTTTAAATTTGATACCAAATTATTACATTATAATCTCAAAAAGTGGTTTTAGTAAAGAATTTGATAAAATATGCGAACAGAAATTGCTTTTGCTTGATTTGAATGATTTTAAGATTTTGTTAGAGGAATGATAAATGAATGAAAGTATTTTAAAAAGTTTAGATTCAAATGAAAAAGAAACCTTGCAAAAAGGCTTGGAAAGTCTTATAGAGCAAACTTATGTGATAGAAAATGAATATAAAACTTTAAATGAAAATTATAATTCTTTACGCGCAATGGTTGATGAGATTATAGAGGTATTGCCTAGTGCACTTTGGATTTTAGACAAAGAAAAAAACATTGTTTTACAAAATCAAGAAGCTTTGAAAAATCCAAAGTTGCTTAGTATTATCAGTCTTGAAAAAATGCGTGATGAGCTTGAATTTGAAGGTAGGTTTTATGCGGTAAAAATCATAGCACATAATGAAAAAACCATAGTTTCAGCTACGGATATTAGCGACGAAAAACGCAATGAAAGGCTTGCAAGTATGGGTAGCGTAGCGGCTCATTTAGCGCATGAAATAAGAAATCCTATCGGTTCTATATCCTTACTTGCTTCAACCCTTTTTTCTCGTAGTGAACTTAAAAATAAGCATATAGTTCTTGAAATTCAAAAAGCCATTGCTAGGGTAGAACGCATCGTAAATTCAACTTTGCTTTTTACTAAAGGTGTGCACATTAATGCTTTAAGTTTCAATCTTTTGGAATTAAAAGAAGAATGTGAAAGTGCGATTAACTCTTATAATTTTACTTCTCAAATAGACTTTGAAATATCTTTTTTAGATAAGCAAATTTGTGCCGATAAAGCCCTTCTTGGTTTGGTTTTACAAAATTTAATTTACAATGCTATTGATGCGATAGAAGAAAGTGAATGCGAAAAGCCTATGATTAAAATCTTAGCAAGTTGTGACAATGAAAAAATATGCATTAGGGTGTATGATAATGGTTATGAAATAAAAGATGAGAAATTGGTTTTTGAAGCTTTTAAAACGACAAAACTTAAAGGCAATGGCCTTGGTTTGTCGCTTTCTAAAGAAATTATCAACGCTCATAAGGGAGAATTAAGCTTTGAAAGTAATCCTAAGAATTTTTATTTTACCTTGCCTTTAGTGTGATAAATATTTTTTATACTAGAAATTTTTATCTATGATTTTTAAGTAATGTGAAAAATAGTTTAGTTTTTGTTCTATTTCAAGCATAGGTTGTATTGGTTTGATAAAGAATTTAGTCAAGCAAAAGCCAATGTTTGCAAGGCAAGTAGTGAAAGTATAAATTCTTATATTAATTCTAAAGGGATAGACTTAACAATCTTTAGGGTAAACTAGGATTTAGAAGTGACTGTGTGAAATCAAATTAAATATTTAGATGATATTTTATAAATACTTAATATAAGATTAAAAAGCATTACATAAAACTAGGTGCATCATTTGAAAATAGTATCAAATCCCCGTTTTTTGTTTCTTTGGCAAGAGTTTGAACTAACTGACTTTTTTCTTTAAGTATAATGGTTTTTATTTTTAGTTCTTTTTTGAAAATTTCAGCGTTAACTTGTGCGGTAATGATAGCAAGATCAAAACATTCATTGATGACTTTAGCAAGTTTTATGTTTTCTTCTTCGCTTACTTCTACTATGCCAGGACTTACTAAAACTTTGCGTCCTTTATAGTTTTTGCAAAGCTCATAGCTTGTGCTCATACCTTTAAAATTTCCATTAAAACCATCATCTATGATGAATTTAGGTTCTCTTGAAAGCACTTGTAAACGATGTTCTACGGAATTTATACTTAAAACTTGCTTTTGAATTTTTTCCAGTTTTATACCAAGATAATTAGCACAAAGTATGCAAGCGCAAAGATTTTGTGCATTGAAAGCCCCTAAAATTTGACTTTTGAAATCGTATAGCTTATTTTCTATATTTACTTTAAATTCTAAACCTTTAAGGCTTGAATGAATAAAGCTTAATTTATCATCATAAAGGCTTATGAGTTTATCTTCTTCTTTTTGAGTGCTAGAGTGTAAAAAAGCTTTTTCTAGTCTTTTGGAATTTAAAGCCTCAAGTTTGGTTGAACAGATATTTTCAACGCTTTTAAAATACTCCAAATGTGCATTGCCTATCTCTCCTACTATACTGATATGAGGTTCTAAAAAACGCGTGATTTCATCGATATCGCCTTTAAGTCTAGCACCGGCTTCAGCTATGTAAATTTGTGTATCTGGAGTTAAATTTACATTGATATCAGCGACTATGCCTAGTAAGGTATTTACAGAGCGTGGTGTTTTATAGCTTTTAAAATTATCTTTTAAGAGTTCGTATAAAAAATTTTTAATACTTGTTTTTCCAAAACTTGCAGTAATGAGAATAATTTTTAAATTTTGATTGGTTTTTAGTTTAGCTTTGGCTTGTTTTTTATAATACAAATTTGTAAAAAATTCATAAATTTTAAGACTAAGCAAAGCAAAAGGTAGGGTAAGAAGATTAAAAAGAAAAGAAAAACGTAAAGCAAGGATAGCAAAAATGACATTATAAACAAAAACAAAAACAAAAAACCATTTAACCTTACTTGTAAAGATAAGCTTTTTATCTATGCTTTTGTTCCAAAAATATAAAATCGGCGTATGAATTAGTGCAAAATACGCTAAAGAATACAAAGGAAAAGTTAAGAAGAAAAAATAAGGGATAAGTAAAAAATACAAATGCCACAAAGGTTTATGATAGTGAAAAAATATGCGTTTAAATTTATAAGAATACCATTGTAAAGCATTCATAAGGTAAAAAGCTATACAAAAGTTAAAAAATAAAGAATTAATAAAATAAAGAGTATTGACAAGCATTTAAATTTCCTTGATTTTTTGAGCTATAAAAGCAGAATGTTTTAAAAAGAAAAAATGATCTCCATCTAAAGGATAAAAAGTGCTATTTTTTAAAAGCTCATGCATTTTCTTACCACAATACAAAGGCGTAGCTTTATCGCTTTTTCCCCAAAAAATCAAACTTTTAGCCTTTTGTTGTTTAAAAATTTCACTAAAATCTTCATCAACAACTTTTTTAAAGGTTTCATACATGATAGGGCTAAGATTTGCTCCATCTTTGCTAGCAAAATAGCGATAAAATTTCCCCAAACCAAAAAGTTTTAAAATTTTAAAAATGCGGATTTTAAAACGTACTTTTAAGGATTTTTTAGTCAAAATTCCCGCACTTGAAAGTAAGATCAGCGTGTCTTTTTCCTTAGCGAGCAGGGTGATTACTTTTCCACCAAAAGAATGTCCTAAAAAAAAACAGATATTGAAATTTTTTTGTTTTAAAAAAAGCTCTGTGATATTAGCATAATCTTGAGTGTTTAAAATTTCTTCTATACTTGAATTTCCAAAACCTGCTAAATCCATATAAATTTGACAAAAATCTTTTAAAAAAGGGCAAAAACTTTGCTTCATAAGCTCTTTATTAGCTCCCCAGCCGTGCAAAATAAGTATTTGCGGTAAGGAAAGATCGCCTAAAATTTCATAAGAAATTTGATATTTTTTGTTTTTATAAGAAAGTTCTGTTTGAGCCATCTTAAGCCTTTTGATTTTTGTAGATATTTTCTAAAAGTTGCATGGCATTTTGCAAACGTTCAAATTCTTTCATACTAAGCATTACAGATTCAAATTTGTTATTTTTTAAAATAACTATTTTTCCACTTTCGCTTTTTTTAAGTTTTTCCATAATGGAGCTAAAATTTCTCACTACCTCAGTGGCGGTATAAATTTCATCTTGTTTAAAAGAGAGCATTTTTCTTCCTAAAATACGCTAAATTATACATAAAATTTAGCGTATTTTGACTTAAAAGCTTATAATTTTCCTTTTTGTCCATTAATGGAATGAAGGAAACTATAGTTAATTTTTATCATTTTTTCAAGTGAAATTTGATCAGCCAAAGCATTTAAAGTAGTGTTGAAGTCTTTAAAAAGATAATTAGCCAAAGAACCAGGATTTGGATTGATTTCATTTAAATATACTTCATTATCAAGTACAAAAAAATCACAGCGTATTAAAGCGCCTTTAAATAAAGGATTATAAATTTTTTAAAGTTATCTTTGAGTTTTGTTTTTAACTCTTCACCCAAATCTGCTTCTATAAGCTCATTATGTCCTGAAAAGCTAAGATATTTTTGCTCAAAATCCAAAAATTCTTTTTTCTTTGGTTCTTCTATGATAGAGAAAACAAACTCATCATTGATCATGCATCCTGCAAGATTGTATTCTTTGATATCACTTTTAAACTCTTCTACTAGAAGATCATTGTCAAATTCAAATCCTACATCTTTGGCGTATTCTAAATCTTTTTCATCTTTTACTATGCTAATACCTATGCTACTCCCAAGTCTTGCAGGTTTTATAATACAAGGAAAAATAAGCTTTTCTTTAAAGTTTTGTCCTTTTCTTAGCATAGTATAATCAAGTGTTTTTACACCAATACTTTTTGCATAAAGTTTAGTAAGTTCTTTGTTGAAAGATAATGCACTAGCTTCAAGTCTAGGTCCTATGAATTTAATAGAATAAAACTCAAATAAGGCTGCGATTTTTCCATCTTCTCCATCTCTACCGTGGATAAGATTGATCACGCAATCACATTCTAGTTTATTTTCTTTTAAAAAGCCTTTACTAAAAAAACCACCTTGTTTAATGAAGAGTTCTTTTTCTTTTTTATAAGCTTTAGTGTTAAAAGTTTTAGAATTCATTTTTTCATCTGGAATATGATAAAATCTTCTTTCTTCATCGCAAAAAATAAATTCCAAATTTTGATTGATGACTTTTTTAAGTACTACAGAGCTTACTATGCTGATTTCATGTTCGTAAGAATTTCCACCAAAAAGTATTGCAAATTTCATTTTATTCCTTTATCCTAGTTTTCTAAGAGCTTCTTTAATGAGTTCGCTCGTGCCTATTGCTTGAGAACTTGCTAAAACACTTATAATTTTTTCTTGTTTAAAGCCTAGTGTAAGAAGTGCGGCTAAGGCTTCGCTTTTATCATCGCTTACATTTTCAAGTTTCATGTTTGTGTCAGAAAGTTCTACTATGATGCGTTTTGCACTTTTTGGACCTATACCTGGTACTTTTTTAAGCACGCTTTCATCACTTAAACTTAAAGCCTTATAAAAAGAATTCACGTCAAGACTAGAGCATACTGCCATAGCAGTGTTTGCACCCACTCCGTTGACTTTTAAAAGCATTTCAAACATTTTTTGTTCATCTTTATCTAAGAAACCATAAAATTTATTGGAATCTTCTTTGATGATTTGAGTGATAAAAAACTCATGTTTTTCTTGGGTTTGAATTTTAGCAGAACAAAAAAGTGAAATAAATATCCCATAACTTAAGCCACTAGCACATTTAACAATAATAAAAGTAGGTTCTTTTTTTGTGATTATTCCTTCGATTCCGACAACCATGCTATATCCTTTTCTTCGTAATCTAATTTTTTATGTAATTCTATACTTTCTTGGTTGTTTTGTATGACTTTTTTAATGCTTATAAATTTAATATTTTCATTAACAGATGAAGAGTAGAAAATATCTTCTTTAGGTTCTAGGAGTGAAAATTTAATCTCATTCATATCAGTCCATTTGCCACTTTTATTTATAAAAGTTGCTTCAAAAAGCATTTTTTGCAAATTGATTAATTCTAATTGCAAAGATTTTTTGCGTTCAAGAAGTTCTTCTTCTTCGTTTTGTAATTTGCTTAACTCAAGATTTTGCAAAGAGAAATCTTTTAGGGCTTTTTCGTATTGCACAGGAACATTTTGACCTTGACTTTTAAGCTCTGCTATCTTTTTTTCGACGCTTAAAATTCCATTTTTGCTTGATAAAATATATTGTCTTATTTTATTTATTTTATGATTTAGTTTAGAAATTTGTTCATCTAAAATCGTAAATTCTTCATCGTAATTTTTATCAATTATTTTAATTTTGGCGTGAAATTTATTATTATCTCCATTAATGTTTTCTATTGTGGTATTTTCAAAAAACACGCAAGAATTATTGCTTTCTAAATTTTCTATATAAATCTTATCAGCTTGTATATTTCCACCTAAGCTTTTTTTAATTCTTACTTCTTTAGCTTTAATTGTTCCACCTTCAAGCAAGTCTATGTTTAAAATTTCAGCTTCTGCAAATCCTCTATGGGTTTTTATATAAGCTTGCTTGGCTTGAATTTTAGCTTTAGAGTGCGTAGCGCCTTCAATTTTCATTTTTGTAGCGTTAAGTTGAGTGTTGCTTCCTATACTTCCTATTACATTTAATTCCTCGCATTCTATTCCAACGCCAGAATTTACAGCATCTTTTACTTCTGAAAGGAAATTTATATTGATTTTGACATTTTTATCTAATCCAGCTCTTATAATTCCTATGCTTTTAAAATCCACTCCATTAAAGTCTAATTCATTGGCAATATCAAATTTTCCCCCATCTTGCACTACATAGCCTTTTTTTAAAGCTATATATTCTGTATATTCATCTTGTTCTATTTGTTTAAAGGCTGAAGAGCAAGAAAATTCAACTTTATTTTCATTGGCGGCTAAAACTTTTAAGGTATGTAAATTTAAATCCTTTCCTTCTGTGCCTTGTTTTAATTTAGTGTGTTTTAAAACAACTTCATTTTCATCAACGACAATAATACCTGAGCGTTTTTCGTCAATAGTGTAGTTTTTAGTTTTTTCTTTATAGGCTAAGATCAGAGATTCATCTTGGCTTTCTATAGGATCAATACCTTGTGCAACGGTAATTTGGATAGTTTTGTTTAGGGGTGTATTTTTGTGTTGATTGCAAAAAGACATTAAATTTTTCTTAAAATCAAAAATACGAATGCCTATTAAAAATTTAAGCTTTAACATTTTTTTATAAATATTTTGCAAAAGCTCTAATGGCAGTTTTTCATGAAAATCCAAGTTTGTAAAATCAATTTGAGCAATTATTTTGGTTAAATTTTTATTTGCAACCAATTTGACTGCTTGAGATGCTTTGCTTTGCTTTGTGCCGTGGAAAATTTCTATTTTATATTTTTGCTTAATCTGAAGATCGTTTTTTAAAAAAATTTCATCTTTATCAAAAAGAGTTAATTCTTTTTCAGAGATTTTTTTCCATTCTAAATCTCCAAAACGATATTGTGTTGAAAATGCTAATAAACTAAAATCAAGTTCATTCAAGCTAAGATTAGTTCGCGAAGTTACGTTTAAAAGCTCTCGAGCCGGATTTTCCGTATAGGCGATAATTTTTTCATCCAAAGCCAAAACTTTCCCCTTGTAAAAAATTAAGAATGTAATTATAGTCAATTTTTAATCAATTTTAGTTAAAATAGTTTTCTTTATATTTTGAAATTTATGAAAAAATTTAATGAAGAGTTTGGTATTTAAAAATTTTATTATTAATGCTTTAGGAATTTTGTTTTCAAGAATTTTAGGGCTTGCTAGAGATGTTTTAATAGCGCTTTTTTTAGGAGCAGGGCTTTATAGCGATATTTTTTTTGTGGCTTTAAAAATGCCTGCTTTTTTTAGAAGGATTTTTGCAGAAGGGGCTTTTGGACAAAGTTTTTTGCCTAATTTTGTAAAAGCGAAAAAAAAGGGAGCTTTTTGTGTTAATGTAATGATGCAATTTAGCCTTATAGTTTTTTTATTTTGTCTTTTGGTAAGTTTTTTTTCTTCTTTTTTTACTAAACTTTTTGCTTTTGGATTTAACGCAGATACCATAGCTTTGGCAGCACCTTTGGTGGCGATTAATTTTTGGTATTTATTTTTTATTTTTTTAGTAACTTTTTTAGGGGCTATTTTAAATTATAGACAAAAATTTTTCATCACTTCTTTTTCTGCAGCACTGTTTAATTTAAGCATTGTTATAGCTGCTTTTTTTGTAGATAAAAACGCACCGCAAAATACGCTTTATTATTTTTCTTATGCAATAGTTTTAAGTGGCGTAGCACAGCTTGTCTTGCATTTGCTTGTTTTGAAAAATAATCTTGTAATCCGCGCTATGGTTTTAAGTATAAAATTTAAAAAGGTCAAGACGAAATTACAGGACTTTTATAGTAATTTTTTTCATGGAGTTTTGGGTTCTTCTGCAACGCAATTTGGTTCATTGCTTGATACAACTATAGCTAGCTTTTTAATGAGCGGGAGTATTTCTTATCTTTATTATGCAAATCGTGTTTTTCAACTTCCTCTTGCCCTTTTTGCTATCGCCTTAACTCAGGTTTCTTTTCCAAAAATTTTAAAACATTTAAAAAGCGATCAAGAAAATTTAGCTTTAAAATTTATGCAAAGAGCTTTAATATTTTTAAGTATTTTGCTTATCACTTCTAGTATTATAGGTTCAGTATTTGCCTTAGAAATTTCAAAACTTTTATTTGAAAGAGGAAATTTTACTTATGAAGATAGCGTGATTACAGCTTATGTTTTAATTGCTTATCTTATAGGGCTTTTGCCTTTTGGTTTGCAAAAACTTTTTTCTTTATGGCTTTATGCAAAATTTAAACAAAAAACAGCAGCTTTGATTGCAGTAAAATCTTTAATTATTAGTGCTTTGTGTTCTATAGCTTTTATATTTTTAATTAAAGATGAAAGTTTAAAAGTTATTGCAGTAGCACTTTCAAGTTCTATTAGTGCTTTTTATTTGCTTGGAGCCAATATTAAAGAATTTGGTTTTAAGAAATTTTTTGCTTTAATATCTATGAAAATTTGTTTGTTAGTTATAGTTGCTTTGATTGTTTTTACAATTTTACTTGTTTTGATCAAACCTTATATTTTAAGTTTTTTTATAGGAATTTTTACAAGTTTTAAAGGAGTTTTTTAATGAGATTGTTAGATAGCGTAATAAAAGAGAAAATAAAACTTGATAAAAAAGATATTAGTATTTATTTATGTGGGCCTACAGTTTATGATGATGCGCATTTAGGACATGCAAGAAGTAGTGTTTGTTTTGATCTTTTGCGTAGGGTTTTACTTGCTAATGGTAATAGGGTAAAATTTGCTAGAAATTACACAGATATTGATGATAAGATTTTAAAGAAAATGGCTAAAAGCGGGCAAAGTTTAGAGGAAATTACGGAATTTTATATCAAAAGTTATGAAGAGGATATGAAAGCTTTAAATGTTTTAGATCCTGATTTTAAACCTCGTGCAACACATTATATAGCAGCTATGCTTGATTTGATTAAAAAGCTTGCCAAGGGTGAGTTTGTTTATACTTTAGAAGATGGAATTTATTTTGACACAAGTAAAGATGAAAAGTATTTAAGCTTATCAAATCGTAATTTAGAAGAAAATATTTCTCGTCTAAGCAATGAAGTGCAAAAAAGAAATGAAAGTGATTTTGTGCTTTGGAAATTTGATGAAAATTTTTACGAAAGCGAATTTGGAAAGGGGCGTCCAGGTTGGCATACTGAATGCGTTGCTATGATTGATTCTATTTTTGAAAATACACTTGATATACATGCTGGAGGAATAGACTTACTTTTCCCTCATCATGAAAATGAAGCTGCGCAATGTCGTTGCGGATGTAAAAGAATTTTAGCAAATATTTGGCTTCATAATGGCTTTGTAAAAATTGATGGTGAAAAAATGAGTAAAAGTTTAAATAATAGTTTTTTTATAAAAGATGCTTTAAAAGAATTTATGGGTGAGGCTCTGAGATTTTATCTTTTAAGTTCTCATTATAGATCCCATTTTAATTATTCTTTATCGGATTTAGAAAATTCTAAAAAGCGTTTGGATAAATTTTATCGTCTTAAAAAAAGAGTGGAATTAAGTGAAATTTCTGATTTTGATGTTTTAAATAATATTGAAATAAAGAGTGAAATTGCTAAGCAAATTTTAAAGGCTTTAAATGATGATTTAAATATCTCTAAAGCTTTAGCACTTTTAGATGATTTTATTAGTAATGCAAATTTAGAATTGGATAAAGAAAGTAAAAATAAATTTTTAAAACAAAATATCAAAGAAGCTTTAAGTGAGTTAGCTAAAATTTTTGGCTTTGGTTTTATGGATACGACTTTATATTTTCAATGGGGTGTAAGCAAAGAAGAACAAGAAGAGATTGAAGGATTAATCTTAGAAAGAACTGAGGCTAAAAAAAATAAAGATTTTAGCACAGCTGATGCAATAAGAGAACAGCTAAGTAGTAAAAAAATCATTCTTTTAGATACGCCAAATGGAACGATTTGGGAGAAAATGAATGCACAATGAAATGAATTTAAAAGAGGTTTTAATACGCTTTAAACCCTTTTATAAAAGGTATTGGAAACAATTTGCTATAGCTATTTTTGGTATGATTTTGGCAAGTGGAGGAACTGCTGGAAGTTTTTATGCTTTAGAACCTATTTTAAATTATATTTTTGTTGAAAAAAATGAAGCTTTGCTTTATACAGTACCTTTTTTGCTTGTATTGATGTATTTTTTAAAAAATCTTGGGACTTATTTGCAAAGTTTTTATGTTTCTTTTATAGGAACAGATATGTTAAGAGTATTGCGTGCTAGAGTTTTAAAAAATGTTTTACACTTGGATATGGATTTTTTTAAGCGTTATAGAAGTGGAGAGCTTGTAAGTCGTTGTACTAATGATATTAATGCACTTCAAAGCATAGTATCAAGTATTATTCCTGATTTTTTTAGAGAGCTTTTAACTGCTATAGGATTGCTTTTGGTGGTATTATATCAAAGTCCTACCTTGGCTTTTTTTGCTTTGGTAATTTTACCTTTGGCTATTTTTCCTTTAGTGTGGTTTGCTAGAAAACTTAAAAAATATGCAAGAAATATACAAGAGACAAATTCAGACTTGCTTTCTTATTTAGGTGAAATTTTTTCAAATATTGAGCTGATTAAAGCTAATGATAATGAAAAAAAAGAAAGTGATAAATTTGCTAAGCACAATGACACTTTATGTAAATTAAATCTCAAATCTGCGCGCATCGATGCACTTACAAGCCCTTTGATGGATATGATGGGTTCTGTTGGGGTTGCTGTGGTGATTATAGTAGGGGGTAGAGAAGTTATTAATGGTTCTATGAGTGTGGGAAGTTTTATCAGTTTTGTTTCAGCACTTTTTGCCATATATACTCCTTTAAAACGCCTTTCTTCTTTATATGGAAAGCTTCAAGGTGCTGTTGCAGCGAGTGAAAGAACTTTTTATTTATTGGATTTAAAACCTCAAATTAAAGGCGGAAATAAAGAATTAAAAAGCATTGAAAAAATTAGTTTTGAAAATGTTGAATTTGCTTATGAAAATCCATATAAAAGCGTCTTAAAGGGTGTAAATTTCGATTTTGTTAAGGGGCAAATGCTTGCTCTTGTAGGAACAAGTGGAGGTGGAAAATCTTCTATTATCAACCTTTTAATGTATTTTTATGAAAAGCAAAAAGGTAAAATTTTACTCAATCAAGAAGATATTAGCACTTTTACTATAGAAAGTTTACACGCTAAAATAGGGCTTGTAACGCAAAATATTTATCTTTTTAATGATAGTTTTGCTGCGAATATTGCTTATAGTGAAGAGTTAGAAGAAGAAAAAATCAAACAAGTTTTAAAATTAGCCAATGCTTATGAATTTGTTAAAGAAATGGGTGGGATTTGGGTTGAAGTAAAAGAACATGGCAAGAATTTAAGCGGAGGACAAAAACAAAGAATAGCTATTGCCAGGGCTTTATATAAAAATCCTGATGTACTTATTTTTGATGAAGCAACTTCAGCATTAGATAACGAAAGTGAAAAAGCGATAGTTAAAACTATAGAAAATTTAAAAAAAGATAGATTGATTTTAGTAGTTGCACATCGTTTAGGCACTATAGAAAATGCAGATAAAATAGTGGTATTGGATAAGGGAAAGGTATTGGCAATAGGCAGAGATGAAGAGCTTTTACAAACTTGTGCTTTGTATCAAAAATTTAAAAGCAAAGAAAAAACAAAG
Source organism: Campylobacter jejuni subsp. jejuni 414 (assembly GCA_000163995.1). Taxonomy (GTDB): domain Bacteria; phylum Campylobacterota; class Campylobacteria; order Campylobacterales; family Campylobacteraceae; genus Campylobacter_D; species Campylobacter_D jejuni_A. The sequence continues at coordinate 737,966 of CM000855.1, forward strand.
CCTAGCTTTAGTTAATTTTAGTTAGAATTTTAAAAAGGATTAAAAAATGGCTTATGAAATGATGAAACCTTTACTTTTTAAGTTAGATCCTGAGCATGCCCATGCTTTGGTTGAGTATAACTTAAGAGCTTTAAACGCTAGTTTTCCTGGGATTTTAAGCTTTTTAGCGCATAAATATATAGTTGATGATGAAAGTTTAAGACAAAATTTGCTTGGACTTGATTTTAACAATCCTATAGGTTTAGCAGGAGGTTTTGATAAAAACGCTACCATGATAAGACCTTTGAGTGCTTTAGGATTTGGTTTTTTAGAGGTGGGAACTTTTACTCCAAAGCCTCAAGAAGGTAATGAAAAACCACGCTTATTTAGACTTGTAGAGCAAGAAAGTATACAAAATGCTATGGGTTTTAACAATGAAGGTGCTGAAAAGATCGCTTTAAGACTTGCAAAAATCTATCCTTTTGTTTTGCCTTTAGGGGTAAATATAGGGAAAAATAAAATCACTCCAAATGATAAAGCTTTAGAGGATTATTTTACTTTATTTAGAGATTTTAAAGATTTATGTGATTATTTTATCGTCAATATTTCATCTCCCAACACCAAAAATTTAAGGGAATTACAAAATGATGATTTTTTAAGCACCTTACTTGAAGAAGCAAAAAAAATCACTTCTAAAACTATTTTGGTAAAAATTGCTCCTGATATGAAAATAGATGATGCTTTAAAATTATGTGAAAATGCTATTAAAAAAGGCGCAAATGGATTTATATTAGCCAATACAAGTGTTGATTATACTTTATTAGACAACAACCGTACTTTTGGCGGTATTAGTGGAAAGCTTATTACAGAAAAAAGTGGAATTTTCTTTAAAGAAGTGGCTAAGGTTTTTTTTGGAAAAACCTTGCTTATTGCAAGTGGAGGAGTTGATAGTGCTGATATTGCCTATGAACGCATTAAAAACGGAGCTAATTTAGTGCAAGTTTATACAGCTTTGATTTTTAAAGGTCCTTCTTTGGTGAAAAATATCAACCAAAATCTTATAGAGCTTTTAAAAAAAGATGGCTTTTTGCATATTAGTGAAGCTATTGGAGTAAATTTAAAATGATCAATTATGAAAAAATTCAATTAAAAAATAAACTTGAAGTTTATGCTTTGCCTGTAAATAAAAATAGTGATGTAATTAGCGTTGATATTTTTTATAAAGTGGGTTCAAGAAATGAAATCATGGGAAAAAGTGGCATAGCTCATATGTTGGAGCATTTAAATTTTAAAAGCACTAAAAATTTAAAAGCGGGTGAATTTGATGAGATTGTTAAAGGTTTTGGTGGAGTAGATAATGCAAGTACAGGTTTTGACTATACGCATTATTATATTAAATGCGCGAAGAAAAATTTAGATAAAGCCTTGGAGCTTTTTGCCGAACTTATGGCAAATTTAAATTTAAAAGATGAGGAATTTCAGCCCGAAAGAGCGGTGGTTTTAGAAGAGCGTAGATGGAGAACAGATAATAATCCTTTGGGTTTTTTGTATTTTAGACTTTTTAATCATGCTTTTATGTATCATCCTTATCATTGGACTCCAATAGGTTTTTTTAAAGATATAGAAAATTGGAGTATTGAAGATATTAAAGAATTTCATAGTATTTATTATCAACCTAAAAATGCTATTTTGCTTGTAAGTGGCGATATAGAAAATAAAGAAGTTTTTGAGCTTTCAAAAAAACATTTTGAAAAAATTAAAAATATCAAGGCTATACCTAAAATTCATACAAAAGAGCCTAAGCAAGATGGTGCAAAAAGAATATATTTGCACAAAAATTCAGACACTGAACTTTTGGCTCTTGCTTATAAAATCCCAAATTTTAAGCACAAAGATATACCTGCTTTAAATGCTTTAGCTGAGCTTTTAGGGAGTGGAAAAAGTTCTTTAATGAATGAAATTTTGATTGATAAATTAAATTTAATCAATGATTATTATGCTTATGTTAATGATTGCATAGATGAGAATTTATTTATTTTTATTTGCAATTGCAATCCTAATATTGATGCAAAAAGAGTAGAAAAAGAGCTTTTAAAAATCATTGATAAATTTAAAATGGGTAAAATTTCTCAAAAAGATTTGCAAAGAGTAAAAAACAACGTCAAGAGTGATTTTATTTTTTCACTTAATAATGCTAGCGCAGTAGCAAATATTTACGGTTCGTATTTAGCAAGAGGAGATATTAATCCTTTATTAAATTATGAAAAAGATATACAAAATTTGGAATTAAAAGATTTGATTTCTTGTGCTAAAAAATATTTTATTCAAGAAAATTCAACTACGGTAATTTTAAGAAAGGATTTAAATGGATAAAAGTATCATTATTGGGGCAATGACAGCACTCATTACGCCATTTAAAAATAAAAAAGTTGATGAGCAAAGTTATGCAAGATTAATCAAAAGACAAATAGAAAATGGCATAGACGCTGTAGTTCCTGTAGGAACAACAGGGGAGAGTGCAACTTTAACCCATGAAGAGCACAAAACTTGCATAGAAATAGCTGTTGAGACTTGTAAAGGAACTAAGGTTAAGGTTTTAGCAGGCGCAGGAAGTAATGCAACCCATGAGGCAGTGGATTTAGCCAAATTTGCCAAAGAGCACGGAGCTGATGGAATTTTAAGCGTGGCGCCATATTATAATAAGCCTACACAACAAGGACTTTATGAACATTATAAGGCTATTGCACAAAGCGTGGATATTCCCGTGCTTTTATATAATGTTCCAGGAAGAACAGGTTGTGAAATTTCAACCGATACTATCATCAAGCTTTTTAGAGATTGTGAAAATATTTATGGAGTAAAAGAGGCGAGCGGAAATATTGATAAGTGTGTGGATTTGCTTGCCCATGAGCCTAGAATGATGCTTATTTCAGGGGAAGATGCGATCAATTATCCTATACTTTCAAATGGTGGAAAGGGAGTGATTTCAGTAACTTCAAATTTATTGCCTAATATAATTAGCGCTTTAACTCATTTTGCTTTAGATGAAAATTACAAAGAAGCTAAGAAAATCAATGATGAGCTTTATAATATCAATAAAATTTTATTTTGCGAAAGCAATCCTATACCTATCAAAACCGCTATGTATATAGCTGGATTGATAGAAAGTTTGGATTTTAGACTTCCTCTTTGTCCTCCAAGTAAGGAAAATTTTGCTAAAATTGAAGAAGTGATGAAAAAATATAAAATTAAAGGATTTTAATGAATACAGAATTTCAAGGAAAAACTTTAGTAATTAGTGGCGGAACTCGCGGGATAGGTAAAGCCATAGTCTATGAATTTGCTAAAGTAGGTGTAAACATAGCTTTTACTTATAATTCCAACGCACAAATTGCTGATGAAATGGTGCAAGATTTGGAGAAAAATTATAAAATTAAAGCTAGAGCCTATGAATTTAATATTTTAGAACCTGAAACTTATAAAGAATTTTTTGAAAAAATCGATACAGACTTTGATAGAGTGGATTATTTTATCTCAAATGCAATTATTTCGGGGCGTGCAGTTGTAGGTGGTTACACTAAATTTATGAAATTAAAGCCAAAGGGAATTAACAATATCTTTACAGCTACGGTAAATGCCTTTGTTGTAGGTGCCCAAGAAGCGGCTAAAAGAATGGAAAAAGTAGGGGGCGGAAGTATTATTTCTATATCGTCTACAGGAAATTTGGTTTATATAGAAAATTATTCAGGACATGGAACAGCAAAAGCTGCAGTAGAAGCTATGGCAAGATATGCAGCTACTGAACTTGGAGAAAAAAATATCCGCGTGAATGTAGTAAGTGGTGGGCCTATTGAAACTGATGCTTTAAGAGCTTTTACAAATTATGAAGAGGTTAAGCAAGCTACTATCAATTTAAGTCCTTTAAATCGTATGGGACAGCCTGAAGATTTAGCCGGAGCTTGTCTTTTTCTTTGTTCAAATAAAGCAAGTTGGGTGACAGGCCATACTTTTATCGTTGATGGTGGAACTACATTTAAATAAAAATTAAGAAAAATCAATAGATTTTTCTTCAGAATGATTTTTAATCAAGTTTTAATTTCCATCCTAAAAAAACGCTTAATACTGCAAGTAAAAAAATAAAATTTAAAGTTAAATTACCAAACCCTATAAAACCTATAGACAATACGCTATAAAAAAATCCTCCCACGGCTGAATAAATACAAATTGTACTTAAAGATCCATTTTCTGCCATTTTTTTACATGGACAGATTTTATAAAATTTTTTGTTGTTAAATTGATTTTTCTTTTTATTTCCTAAAAATAAACCTAAAAGTGCAAAAAGATTTAAAAAAATAAAAGCATATAATAAAATTTGATCTAAATCCATTTTAGCATACCTTTAGAAATATTTAAGCCAAGAAGGCAAATGAATTTGCTCCTCTTTTAAGGTAGTTTCTTGTCCGTGTCCTGGTAAAAGTCTAAAATCTTCTTTATAAGTCATGATTTTTTCTAGGCTTTGTTTCATTAAATTTGCATCAGAATAAGGAAAATCCCATCTGCCTATGTTTCTATAAAATAAAAAATCTCCGCTAAACATAATATTTTTACCTATAATTTCTATCATAGTGCAACCTGGTGTATGTCCTGGTAGAAAATGAAATTTAAAATCAACGCCACAAATATTTAAAATATCTTCATTATCTACTAAAAAATCTGCATCACTAGAATCATAGCCTTTGTTAAAATCATCATGCAGCATAAAAGCATCGTTTTTGTGAATATAAATAGGGATATTGTATTCTTTTTTAACTTTAGCATTATCCCAGATATGATCATAATGCCCATGAGTATTTAAAATCGCTAAGGGATTTTTGACATGTTGTTTGATAAATAAAAGCGCATCAATTCCTGGATCGATGATAAACTCGCCTTTTTCTGTAAATAAAATATAACAATTGGTTTCATAAATTCCACAAGCTTGTTTAATGATTCGCATTTTTAGCCTCTTTAAATTAAAAATTTGCTTTAAATAAATATAATTATACATTAATTTTTTAAAAGGTAAGCTTTATGGATTGGCAAAAGATTACAGAAAAAATATGCGATTTTATAAAAGAAAAAGTAAAAAGTTCTCAAACTCAAGGTGTGGTTTTAGGACTTAGTGGTGGGATTGATTCTGCTTTGGTAGCAACGCTTTGTAAAAGAGCTTTAAAAAAAAA
>CM000855.1:743386-854666 GCA_000163995.1 Campylobacter jejuni subsp. jejuni 414
AAAAAAAATGTTTTTGCTCTTTTAATGCCGACTCAAATTTCAAATAAAGCTAATCTTGAAGACGCTCTAAGGCTTTGTAAGGACTTAGAACTTGAGTATAAAATCATAGAAATTCAAAGCATTTTAGATGCTTTTTTAAGACAAAGTGAAAGTATCACGCAAATTGCCATAGGAAATTTTGCAGCTCGTATTAGAATGAGTTTGCTTTATGATTATTCTGCTTTGAAAAATTCTTTGGTCGTAGGTACTTCCAATAAAAGCGAATTGCTTTTAGGTTATGGTACGATTTATGGGGATTTAGCTTGCGCTTTTAATCCTATAGGAGAGCTTTATAAAAGTGAAATTTATACCTTAGCAAAACATCTTAACTTATATGAAAATTTTATTAAAAAAGCTCCAAGTGCGGATCTTTGGGAAAATCAAAGCGATGAAGCGGATTTAGGTTTTACTTATGCAAAAATTGATGAAGGTTTAAAAGCTTTAGAAAATAATGATGAAAAGCTTTTAAAAACACTTGATATTTCTTTAATTGCTATGCTAAAAAATAGAATACAAAAAAATGCTTTTAAAAGAAAAATGCCTGAAATTTTGGAATTTTAAATAATGAGCGAAGAAAAAACTACATGCTTTGGTTAGATAATTATTTTTTTAAGCCTAATTTTTGGCAAAAATGCCTTGCTTTTATCCTTTTACCTTTAAGTGTGCTTTATGCTTTTTTTGCAATTTTAAATACCTTTTTTCGCAAAAAAGTGGATTTTAAAAAACCTATTATTAGTGTAGGAAATTTAAGCTTTGGTGGTAATGGAAAAACCCCGCTTTGTAAAGCTATAGCAAGAGAATTTGATGGAGTTTTTATAGTGCTTAGGGGTTATAAAAGAAAATCCAAAGGTTTATTTGTTGTTAAAAATCAAAAGGGAATTTTATGCACGCTATCTCAAAGTGGCGATGAAGCTATGGAATACGCTTTTGAAAAAAATATCAAAGGTGTGATTGTAAGCGAAGATAGGGTAAAAGGTATTGAAAAAGCCTTTGAATTAGGAGCTAAAATCGTTGTGCTTGATGATGCTTTTTCTAAATTTCATATTGAAAAATTTGATATTTTACTTGAAAGTAAAATAAAACCTTATTTTACTTTTACTTTGCCAAGCGGGGCTTATCGTTTACCAAAATTTTATGAAAGAAAAGCTGATTTTATTGCATTAGAGGGCAGAGATTTTGTGCGTTATTCTTTTGTGAAAGAAAATCCAAAAGCTGTTTTAGTAACTGCTATTGCCAAACCTTTTAGATTGTATGAGCATTTTATCAAAGCGAGGGCTTGTTATTTTTTTAAAGATCATTATGAGTTTAAAAAAGAAGAGTTAAAAAATTTACTAAAAAACATAATTGTGATACATTAATGCTTACTTTTAAGGATTTTGTTAAAGTCAAAGACTTTGGTTTTAAATGTCAAATTATAGAATTAAATATAGAATTAAAAGACTCATTAAGAGAAAAAATAAAAACTTATATCAAGGAGTTTGAGTAAATGAAATTAGTCGAGAGTAGAAATATAAATAATGTATCAAGTTTTAAAGAAGCTTTAATCAACCCAAATGCCCCTGAAGGTGGGCTTTATTCTCCTTTAAAATTGCCTATTTTTAAAGGAGAGAAATATGCTAATTTGCCTTATAAAGATTTTGCTTTAAAACTTATAGAAAGTTTTGATTTTGGCGAAGAAGAGCTTTTTAAAAAAGCTTTGAAAAGTTATGAAAGTTTTGATAATAAAAATACACCCATTTCTTTGCAAAAAATTGCTGAAAAAACTTATATCAATGAACTTTGGCATGGACCTACAAGGGCTTTTAAGGATATGGCTTTGCAACCTTTTGGGGTGCTTTTAAGCGAGTTTTCAAGGGATAAAAACATTTTAATTATTTGTGCTACAAGTGGCGATACAGGACCTGCGACTTTAAAAAGCTTTGAAAATGCAAAAAATGTTAAAGTGGTTTGCATGTATCCAAAAGGAGGTACAAGTCGGGTACAAGAACTGCAAATGCGAGCTTTAGATAAGGATAATTTAAAAGTTTTTGCCATAGATGAGGATTTTGATGCGGCACAACGCACTTTAAAAGAGTTGCTTTTTTCTAAAGATTTTCAAGATGAAATTAAGGCTTTAAATTATGAGCTTTGTGCGGCTAATTCTGTGAATTTCGGACGTATTTTGTTTCAGATTATTTATCATTATTATGCGAGTTTAAAACTTTTTAATGAGTTTTTAGAAGAAGTGCAAATCATTATTCCTAGTGGGAATTTTGGTAATGCTTTGGGGGCTTTTTATGCTAAAAAAATGGGAGCTAAAATTTCAAAAATTAAAATTGCTTCTAATGCAAATAATGTTTTGAGTGAATTTTTTAATCAAGGCATTTATGATTTGCGTGAAAAAAGTCTTAAAAAAACTATTTCTCCAGCTATGGATATACTTGTTTCTTCCAATGTCGAAAGACTTTTGTTTGCAAAATTTAAAGACAAAAGAACTAAAGAGCTTATGAATTTACTTAAAAATGAAAGATATTTTAAACTTAAAAAAGAAGAATTGCAGAGTTTGCAAGAAGATTTTGAAGCAGATTTTTGTAATGATGAAGAATGTATGCAATTTATTAAACAAAGTAAAATTTTAATCGATCCACACACAGCAACTTGTTTTAAAATGCTTGATCCTTTAAAACCTAGCATTATCACTTCTACAGCAGAATGGACAAAATTTACCCCAAGTATGATAAAAACTTTATATGGTAGAGATTCTAAGAATGAAAAAGAAGATCTAAAATTTATAGCTAAAGAGTTTAACACCCAAGTAAAAGATGAAATTTTAGCTTTATTTGACTTGAAAAATAGTGATGAAAAAGTATTTGAAACTAAAAATATGAAAAAAGAAATTTTAGATTGGATGCGAAAATGATTATTATACCTGCAAGATTAAAATCAAGTCGTTTTCATGAGAAAATTTTGTGTGATATAAATGGAATGCCTATGTTTGTAGCGACTGCAAAAAGAGTTAGTAAGGTTGATGAAGTTTGTGTAGCTTTAGATGATGAAAGGGTTTTAAATATCGCTAAAGAATACAACTTAAATGTAGTTTTAACGAGTAAAGATCATGAAAGTGGCACAGATAGGATCAATGAAGCTTGCGAAAAATTGGCTTTAAAAGATGATGAGATTATTATCAATGTTCAAGCTGATGAGCCTTTTATAGAATGTGAAAATTTATTGAAATTTAAAGATTTTGCAAGCTCTTGTTTGGATAAAAAAGCTTTTATGGTAAGTTGTTATAAAAAAATCACTCAAGAAGAAGCTAAAGATCCTAATCTAGTAAAAGTGCTTTGTGATAAAGAGGGATTTGCTTTGTATTTTTCAAGGGCTAAAATTCCTTATGAAAGAGAAAATTATGAGGAAAGTTTTAAGGGGCATTTGGGCATTTATGCTTATAGTGTAAAAGCTTTAAGGGAATTTTGTTCTTTGCCAAGCTCTGCACTTGAAAGGGCTGAAAAACTAGAACAGTTAAGAGCGATAGAAAATGGTAAAAAAATCAAAATGCTTGAAATTTCAACAACAAGTATGGGGATTGATACCAAGGAAGACTATGAAAAGGCTTTGCAAATTTATTTAGGAAAATAACTCCATCCTAAAACAGAACAGATTTTTAATATTAAGGCAAAAATCTAAATTAGGGAATTAATGTAACTTAACACCTCAAACTATAGTTTTATATTTTCACAAGGTAAGAAAAATTCTAATAAGTTTTGCTTTAAAACAAAATGCTAGTAAATTAAAGGATGTTTAAAATGCAAATTGATAAACTCTAGCAAGTAGTGAAAGCATAAATTTCTTATAATAAGGATAGACTTAATAATCTTTTAGGATAAACTAGGGTTTAGAAGTGATTGTTAAAATTAAAATGTTTTTAAGCTTATAATAAATTGCTTTTATCGCTAATAACAAAATAAGATAAAATCAGTATAATTTTTTGTAAAAATTCTTGAAAGGAAATTTATGAGAAAAATTATTTTGATTTTCATGTCTTTCTTTGCTTTAAATTTAAATGCAAAAGATTTGGTTGTAGGAATGGAGCTTGGATACCCGCCATTTGAAATGAGCGATAAAGTAGGTAAGCCAAGCGGTATTAGTGTGGATTTTTTAGAAACCTTTGCTAAAAAATATCATTACAATCTTATCATTAAAAATATCGCTTGGGATGGCCTAATACCTGCCTTAAAAACAGCCAAGATAGATCTTATTATGTCTTCTATGACAATTACTGATGAGAGAAAAAAGGTGGTGGATTTTAGTATCCCTTATGCTAAAGCAAATTTGGCGATTTTAACTCCTTTAAAATCTGATATAAAAAATATCAAAGATTTAGATAAAAAAGGTAAAATTCTAGCTTTAAAGCGTGGCTCTACAGGACATTTGTATGCGGTTAAAAATTTAAAAAATGCAACTATTAATTTATTTGATAAAGAAAATGCTGCTATTTTGGAAGTGATACAGGGTAAGGCCGATGGATTTTTTTATGATCAGCTTACGATTTATCGTACTTGGCAAAAACATCAAGATACGACTAGAGCGATTTTAGCACCTTTTCAAGAAAATCCTGAGTTTTGGGGTATAGCGGTGCAAAAAGGCAATACAGAGCTTAAAAAAGAACTTGATGAATTTATTACAGAAAGTAAAAAAGATGGATTTTTTGATTCTTTAGGGGAAAAATATCTTAAAGATGTTAAAGATACTTTTAAAAAGAATAATTTAGACTTCTTTTTCTAAGAAGGATTTTCCTTCTTAGGTTACAAAGCTTTCCACAAGTCTTTGTACTAACAAATTCCACCCATCTACTAATACAAAAATTAAAAGTTTAAAAGGTAAAGAAATCATAGTAGGGGGTAGCATCATCATACCCATAGCCATTAAAACTGAACTTACAACCATATCTATAACTAAAAATGGTAAGTAGATTAAAAATCCTATTTCAAAAGCAGTTTTAAGTTCTGAAATCATAAAAGCAGGCACTAAAACTGTAAGAGGGACATCGTCTATGGTTTTAGGATTAGGTAGATTGCGTATGCGATAAAAAAGAGCCAAATCTTTTTCGCGAGTATTTTTAAGCATAAAGTCTTTAAAAGGTTTTGCTCCTTTTACAAAAGCTTCCTCATAGCCTATTTGCTCTGCTAAATAGGGTTTTATACCTTCATTGTAAGATTTTGTAGCCACAGGTTCCATTATAAAAAAAGTTAAAATTAAAGCTAGGGTTACTAAAATGGTATTAGGTGGCATACTTTGTGTTCCCATAGCTTGACGTAAAAATGAAAACACTACGATAAGACGTAAGAAAGAAGTCATAACAAAAACTATGCTTGGGGCAAGTGCAAGTATAGTTAAAACAATAACTATATTTAAAGTAGTAACAAGCTGATTAGGTGTGTTAGGTGCACTTAAGCTTAAATTTACCGTAGGGATAGTTGCTTCAGCGGCAAATAAACTCATGTTTAAAAGTAAAAATAATAGTATTTTTTTCAAAATTCAAAAACCTTTTTTTGCTTTTTTAATTTAAAGAAATTTAAATTTTATCTTTTGATGACTAAAAACTAGTTTAAGGGTAATTAGAATTTTAACTTTAAACTGCTAAAATAGTATTTTAAACTTCTTATATAACAAAGGTAGAAAATGAAAACTTCTATTTTGATTTTAGCAGCAGGATTAGGCACTAGGATGAAATCGCAAAAGCCAAAGGTCTTGCAAGAGCTTTGTCAAAAAAGTATGATTTTACACATTTTAAAAAAAGCTTTTACTTTAAGTGATGATGTGAGTGTGGTTTTGTCCCATCAAAAAGAACGCGTTGAAAAAGAAATTTTAGAACATTTTCCAAAAGCACAAATTTTAGAACAAGATTTACAAAATTATCCAGGAACTGCAGGAGCTTTAAGGGGGTTTGAGCCTAAAAATGAAAGAGTGTTGATTCTTTGCGGTGATATGCCTTTGGTTGAACAAGCAAGTTTGGAAGTTTTACTAAATAATAATGCAAAATTAAATTTAGCAGTTTTTAAAGCAAAGGATCCTAAAAGTTATGGTAGGGTAATGATAAAAAATGATAGTGTTGAAAAGATTGTTGAATTTAAAGATGCAAATGCACAAGAAAGAGAGATAAATACTTGTAATGCCGGGGTTTATGTGATTGACTCAAAGCTTTTAAAAGAACTTTCACCTTTGATCGATGACAATAATACCGCAAAAGAATATTATTTAACTGATATTGTAAAACTGGCAAAAGAAAAAGATGTGATGATTAAAGCAGTTTTTGTAGACGAAGATGAATTTATGGGAATTAATGATAAATTTGAACTTAGCGTGGCTGAAAATTTTATGCAAGAAAAGATTAAAAAATACTGGATGCAACAGGGTGTGATTTTTCATTTACCACAAAGCACTTTTATAGGTGTAGATGTTGAGTTTATAGGTGAATGTGAAGTGTATGAAAATGTTAGAATAGAAGGAAAAAGCAAGATTATAAACTCTGTTATTAAAAGTTCAAGCGTGATAGAAAATTCCATTGTGGAAAATAGTGATGTGGGGCCTTTAGCACATTTGCGTCCAAATTGCGAGTTAAAAAACACTCATATAGGAAATTTTGTAGAGTGTAAAAATGCGAAGTTAAATACCGTAAAAGCGGGACATTTGAGTTATTTAGGTGATTGTGAGATAGATAGTGGAACAAATATAGGTTGTGGAACTATTACTTGTAATTATGATGGAGTAAAAAAATACAAAACCATTATAGGAAAAAATGTTTTTGTGGGTTCGGATACGCAATTTATCGCACCTGTGAAAATTGAAGATGAAGTGATTATCGCAGCAGGAAGTACGGTAAGTGTCAATGTAGAAAAAGGCGCTTTGTTTATCAATAGAGCAGGGCATAAAATGGTAAAAGATTATTATTACAAGAAATTCCAAAAATGAAAACCATACTTTTAGCCATTAGCGGTAGTATAGCTTTTTATAAATCTTATGAGCTTATTTCTTTATTTAAAAAAGAAGGTTTTAAGGTGAAAGTTTTGCTTTCTAATGGAGTGTTGAAATTTGCTAGCAAAATGAGTTTTGACGCTTTAGCTGATGAAGTTTTATGCGAAGAAAATGAAAGTTGGAAAAACTCAAATAATCATATAGCTTTTAGTAAAGATGCAGATCTTATTTTATTTGTTCCTGCAAGTGTTAATTCTATCAATAAACTTGCGCTTGGCATAGCGGATAATCTTTTTATTCAAACTTTAATCTCCGCAAATAAACCACTTATCATAGCTCCTGCGGCAAATACAAACATGTTTTATCATTTTAGCACGCAAAATTCTTTAAAATTATTAAAAGAAAATAAAGCTTTGATTATAGAGCCAATTTGTAAAGTTTTAGCTTGTAAACATGAAGGTATAGGGGCTTTAGCTGAAGTTAAAGATATTTTTAATATTACTAAAAGAGAGCTTTTAAAAGAAAAATTTTGGCAGGATAAAAGTGTGATTATTACAGGTGGAGGTACAAGAGAAAAAATTGATGATGTGCGTTGCGTGAGTAATTTTTCAAGTGGAAAAATGGCAAAAGCTATAGCTGATGCTTTTTATTTTTTAGGAGCTAGGGTAAAGCTTTTAAGTTCTGTGGAATTTAATACGCCCTATGAGCTTTGTAAATTTGAAAGTTCCCAGGATTTAAAAAAGCTTTTAGATAAAAATTTAAATCATGATTTTTTGATTATGACAGCTGCAGTGAGTGATTTTATCCCACAAAGCATAAAAGGGAAGATTAAAAAAAATGAGCATTTGCAGGGATTAAATTTGTATTTATCTTTAAATGAAGATTTACTTAAAAATTTAAATTTCAAGGGTAAAAAGATAGGTTTTAAGATGGAGTTTAATTCTCAAAATGCCTTGGAAAATGCAAAAAAATCTTTGAAAGATAAACAGCTAAATATGGTTTGTCTTAATATCATTGATCAAAAAAATTATTTTGGAAGTGATCAAAATGAGCTTTATTTTATCACTTTTAAAAATGAAAGTAAAAGCACTTTGCAAAGCAAAGAAAAATTAGCTTTTGAATTAGCAAAATGGTGTGAAAAATTATAAATATGATTAATTCTACTTTGCCTATACAAATGAAAGTTTTGGCTAAATCAGGCTATGGACATTACACGCTTTTATTAAATCATAAAAAGATTCAAACTAAAAGTATGATAGAGCTTGAAATTGGCGCTGAGTACTTGGCTGAACTTTATATGCAAAATGGTGGAGTTATACAATTTAAACATCTTTCAAAGTGTCCTAATTTTAAACCTTTTGGAGAGGGATTGGCCTTGATAATCGCACTTTTAGAAGATAAAATTTCTTATAAAAATTTTATTATACAAAATCTTTTAGAATGTAAAGATATAGAGCGTTATCAAATATTAAAAGAAATGCTTTTTGCAAGCTTTGAAAATATTTATCATATCCCTTTTATATTTGAAAATAAATCTTGTTTATTTCAAATGCGTAAAAGAGCAAAATATTTAGAGATTTATTTATATTTTAGTGTTTTTGGGGCTTTGAAAATTTTGATAGATTCGCAAGGTGTTAGTGTTTTTACACCTTTTGCTAAGGTGCAAAAATTTTTAAATGAACATTTAGATTTTAATGTATTACAAGAAAGCAAGGTTGAACCTTTGTTTGTTTTTAAAAGGCTTTTTGATTTTAAAGGATGAAAAATGAATGAATTAAAACACCTTGCCGTTGTTATGGATGGCAATAGACGTTGGGCAAAAGCTAAGGGTTTTTTAGCAAAACTTGGATATTCTCAAGGGGTAAAAACTATGCAAAAACTGATGGAAGTTTGTATGGAGGAAAATATTTCAAATTTAAGCCTTTTTGCTTTTAGTACAGAAAATTGGAAGCGTCCTAAAGATGAAATTGAATTTATTTTTGAACTTTTAGATCGCTGTTTAGATGAAGCTTTGGAAAAATTTGAAAAAAATAATGTAAGTTTAAGAGCTATAGGAGATTTATCGCGTTTAGAAGATAAGCTAAAAGAAAAAATTATTTTAGTAGAAGAAAAAACAAAACATTGCAATGGACTTTGTGTTAATTTAGCTATAAGCTATGGTGCAAGAGATGAGATTATAAGAGCAGCTAAGCGTGTGATTGAAAAAAAACTTGAATTAAACGAAGAAAATCTAACGCAAAATTTAGATCTGTCTTTAGATGTGGATTTGATACTTCGTGTTGGAAATGCTAAAAGACTTTCAAATTTTTTACTTTGGCAGTGTTCGTATGCTGAAATTTATTTTAGTGAAACTTTATTTCCATCTCTCACTAAAAGAGAATTTAAAAGGATTATTAAAGAATTTAGAAATAGAGAAAGAACTTTTGGAAAATGATATTTTTCATAATGATTTTGGGGGCTTGTTTAGGTTCTTTTTGTGCAAGTTTGGCAAGTAGAATAGTCGAAAAAAAATCCTTTTTTACCTCGCGTTCTTTTTGTTTTTCTTGCGGTGTAAAATTAAAATATTATGAAATTATTCCTATTTTTTCTTACCTTTTTTTAAGGGCAAAATGTCGAACTTGTAAATGTAATTTACCTATTTCTTTGTTGATTAATGAAATTGTAGGTATGGTTTTACTTGTTTTGGTTTATTTTTTAAGTCAAAATTTTCATGATTTTTTATTTTTATCTTTATTTTTGTTTAATTTTTTCTTACTTTCCTTGGTGGATATTAAACTTAAAGCCGTGCCACAAATTTTACTTTGGAGTGCTTTTTTATTTGCTTTTTGTTACGCTTTTAAAGAAAGTGAAATTTTATATCTTTTGATTTTTAAAGAGTTTAGCGGAGGTTTTTTGCTCAATGCTTTTAGCTTTGGAGGATTTATTTTTTTACTAAAAAGTTTAGTTTTCTTTCTGATGAATTTTCAAAAAAAAGATGAAATTTTTGAAAATTTAGGTGATGCAGATATTATTATTATGTCGTGTATAGGTGGAATTTTAGGTTTTGAATATGGATTTTTAGTATTATTTGTAGCTTCAATTTTAACCTTACCCTTTTTTATTTTTTTAAAAATTAAAGCAATAAAAGAGCAAGAACTTGCTATGATACCTTTTTTAAATATCGCTTTTGTGGCAGTTTTATTTTACAAAAACTTAGGATTATTTTAATGAAGCTTAGTTTAAGGTATGTTTTAAATCAATTTTTAAGTACAAATTTATCTATATTTTTTGTGCTTTTTACTATTGTATCTATGGTGTTTTTTATCCAGCTTGCAAAACTTACTTCAAGTATACAGATTAGCTTTTTGGATCTTTTAAAGCTTTATGGTTTTATGCTGCCTAGAATTTTAATTTTTACTTTGCCTATATCTTTTTTTATTTCTTTAACTTTGGCTTTGTTTAGGCTTTCTAAAGAAAATGAAAGCATAGTGCTTTTTACCTTGGGGTTTTCTCCTATGATTTTGGCAAAATTTTTTCTCAAAATCGCAAGTTTAATCAGTGCTTTAATGCTTGTTGTAGCTTTGGTAATGATACCTATAGTATTTGAACTTCAGGATAATTTTGTAAATTATAAAAGCATTCAAGTGAAATTTAATTACAAAACAGGAGAATTCGGGCAAAAGTTTTTAGATTGGATGATCTTTATAGAAAAACAAGATAGCGGTAAATATGAAAATATAATTATGTATCACCCTAAACATAAGGCAGATGATAAGGAGCAACTTATCATAGCCAAAGAAGCGCATGTGCAAAGAAAAGATGATGGTTTTGCTTTTAGTTTAAATCAGGGTAAAATGTATAATTTTGATCAAGGTCAAAGTATTTTTAGTGGAGAATTTGATACTTTGGTGGTAAATACCCAGTTTAATACAGATAATCTTCAGACAAAGAAATTTTATGAGTATTGGAATGATCTAAATGAAAACCCTCAAAGAGCGAGAGAATTTGTTATTTATGCAACTATAGCTTTATTCCCGCTTGCTAGCACACTTTTTGCACTTTGTTTTGGTTTGGTTACTTATCGTTATGAAAAAGGTTATGTTTATTTAGGTATGTTTGGAGTGATTGCTATATATTTTGGACTTTTAAGTTCTTTTTCTCAACCTCCAATTTTAGCTTGCTTTGGAATTTTTTCTTTAAGTTTGCTTGTTTCAGGTTATTGTTTTAAAAAAATGATTTTAAGTCGTTATTAATGAAAATAAAAATTATATTTTCTTATGATGGATCAGCTTTTTTAGGTTCTGCTACACAACCTCATAAAAAAAGTGTTCAAGATGTTTTAGGTGAAGCTTTATCGCATTTGGGTATTTTTTCACCTCTTTTAATGGCTTCACGCACAGATAAAGGAGTGCATGCAAGCTATGCTGTAGCTAGTGTGGAGTGTGGGGAGTATTTTACAAATTTAGAATACCTTAAAAAACAGCTCAATAAATTTTCCCACCCTTTTATTCATATTAAAAAAATTGAAAAAGTAAAAGATGATTTTGAAGTAAGATTTGATGTAAAAAGTAGGGAATATCGTTATATATTTTCTCATGCTTCTTATAGTCCTTTTATGGCTTCTTATGTGCATTTTTATCCTAAATTTGATTTAGATAAGGCTAATGAACTTTTAAGTTTTTTTGTGGGAAAAAAAGATTTGAAATTTTTTTGTAAAAGTGGAGGGGATAATAAAACAACCCTAAGAGAAATTTTTCTTGCTAGGGCTTATACTTACAAGGATTTTAGTATTTTTCGTTTTAAGGCTAATGGTTTTTTAAGAGGGCAAATAAGACTAAGTGTGGCAAGTGTTTTAAAGGTTTTAGAAGGAAAAATGAGCGAAAAAGAGCTTAAAGAACAGATTGAAGCTAAAAAGCAATACAATCGCTTTTTAGCGCCACCAAATGGACTTTATTTAAGTCGCATTCATTATTAAAAACTTTCGTAAAAATTAAAAGCCTTTTGAGTTAAAATTTTTCTTACTTCTTCTTGATGTTCTTTGCCTTTTGTTTCTAGGGTGATTGAAATCATTGCATCGCCATAATCAAGTTTGGTAGAAAATCTATCATAGTCGATTTTCACTATATTTGCATTAGCTATTTTTAAGCTATCTGTAAGATGTAATAATGCTCCTGGTTTATCTACTAGAGTAACATGAATTTGCATTTTTCTATAAGATTTAAATAAACCTTTTTCTATGATAATATTTAGCATTTGTGCATCGATATTGCCACCACTTAAAACCACACCGATTTTTTTATGATTTTGCGTATTTATTTTTTGATGAAGTAAGGCAGCTACACTTGCAGCTCCTGCACCTTCTACTATGATTTTATGTTTTTCAAGTAAAAATAACACCGCATTGGCAATTTCTTTATCATCAACTTGAATAAAATCATCTACACATTCTAAAATTATGTTAAAGTTAATAGGATTTACATCGCGAACAGCAATGCCATCGGCTATGGTACGCACACTTTTTGCGTTTTTTATTTTTTTGGCATGAAAACTCTCATACATTGCAGGAGCTCCTTTGGCTCCAACTCCTATGATTTTAATATTTGGATTGATTTGTTTAGCCGCACTTGCAATACCACTTATGAGTCCTCCGCCTCCAACAGGTGCGATAATCATATCAAGATCGTTTACTTCATCAAGCATTTCAAGCATCAAAGTTCCTTGCCCTGCCATTACAAATTCATCTTCAAAAGGATGGATAAAACTAAGATTGTTTTCTTTAGCGTAAGCAGTTGCAAAGGCGTAAGATTCATCGAAATTATCTCCTTTAAGTATCACTTCTGCTCCTAAGGCTTTTGTAGCAGAAATTTTTAAAAGTGGAGTGGATTCTGGCATTACAATGACTGCTTTAATGGTAAATTTTTTTGCACTAATAGCTACTCCTTGAGCATGATTTCCCGCACTTGCTGCAATAACTCCGTGTTTTTTTTGTTTGGCATTAAGATTGGCTATTTTGTTGTAAGCTCCACGGATTTTGTAAGCACCTGTGATTTGTAAATTTTCATTTTTAAGATAAATCACACTTTGACAAATTTCACTTAAAAAAGAAGAGTGTATAAAAGGAGTTTTATTTACAAATCCTGAAATTTGTTGTTTTGCTTTGTAAATTTTATTGAGTTCTAGCACTATTTTTCCTTTATTTTAAAATGTGGATATTCTAGCATAATGCAGCGATTTTGTATAAAATTTATACCCAGTTTTTTACATTTTTCTTTAGCTTTTTCATTATTAATACAAAGTTGAAGCCATAAGTTTTTAATACCTTTTTCAACAAGCTTAGGAAGAAGTTCTAGTGCTATTTCACCTTTTCTAAAAAGTATAAGTGTATCGATTTTATCGTTTATTTGATCTAAATTTCTATAAACTTTTTCATTTAAAATGAAATCTTCTTTAGGATAAGGAAAAATTTTATAATTTTTACTTTGTAAAAATTCTGCTACCCTATAAGAAACTTTTGTTTTGTTTGGAGTTAAAGCGAATATAGCATATTTTTGCTTGTATTTATGATGTAAGAGATAGTTTCTTTTTCGTTCATTATTAACCTTTGTTTTGTTATTTCTCATCCTAAAAAGAAAAATCCCTTGGTGCTTTTATTCATCCTTTTGTAATTTGTGCTTTGTATCATGGTATTAGTTAATTTTTATACCTTGCTAAGAAATACTCCGCATTCAAGATGCGGGGTGTTGACAAACTGATCAAAAAGAGCAAAATTTTCTATTTTGTGTGTTAGGCTTAATTCTTTTAAATTTTCTTTTAAGGTAATAGGATTACAAGAAATATAAATAATATTTTCATATTTTTTTACTAAATCAATCACACTTTTATCAAGTCCTGCACGCGGAGGATCAACTAAAACATGAGAGAAATTAAAATCATCTAATTGAATATCTCGTAAACGAAAAAAATCTCTTTCTTTTTTGATAGCCAAGCTTAATTCTTCACTTGAAAGTCTTGCAAAATGGATATTTGTTGTATTGTTAAGTTTACAATTTTTTAAAGCAAAATTAATATTGTTTTTTGAAATTTCAGTAGCTAAAACTTTAAAGAAGAGTTGTGCTAAAGCTAAAGTAAAATTTCCATATCCGCAGTAAAGTTCAAGTAAATCTATCCTTTTTTGAGTGCTTAAAATTTCATATACCCAAGTGATCATTTTTTCATTTATAGCAGTATTGGGCTGGATAAAACAATCGTTGTTAAATTCATAAAATATTTCTCTATCTTGAATATTTAAAGTTTGTCTTAAATTTTCTGTTTTAAAAACAAGTTTTTTACCTTTGCTTCTTGCTATAAGATTGATATGAAGGATATTGCTTAAATTTTCTAAATTTTGCTTTATATCTTCTATATTTTTATGATAGAGTAAAGTTATACTAAGTTCTTGTTTTGTAGTTAAAAATTCTACACCAAAAAGTTTTTCTTTTAATCTATCATCTTGACGCAAGTATTCTAAGAGTTTTGGCATAAAAGTACAAATTTTTTCATCAGCAAAATCTAAATGTTTTATAATGTATTTTTTTTATTTTTCGAATCAAACATTGCATAAAAAAGCGTATCATTTTCATGATAAAATGAAAGTTCAACCCTTGTACGATAGTGTTTAGCTTTTGAGCTAAAAAGTTTAAAATCTTTTGTATAAAATTCTTTAAAATATGTTTTTACAAAAGAATGTTTTTCATCTAAAGTTAGAAAATTTTCAAGATTCATGAATTTTCTTTCCAATGAGCCTTAATAAAAATGCAATAAGAATGAAATTTAAAGGTAAAACAAACCAAACGCTAAACCCTAAAGACACAGGAATATATCCAGTGATTAAAGAAATACCACAGATAAACAAAGCATAAGGAATTTGTGTTCTTACATGTTCCATATGATCGCATTTTGCACTCATAGATGAAAGAATTACATTATCTGAAATTGGCGAGCAGTGATTTCCAAAAATCGCACCTGTTAAAACACAGCTTATGTTAATCACCATATAATGATGCATAGCATTTGCGTCCATGCCGTTAATTTTTGCGATTTCATGAGCTAAAGGTACAGCTAAAGGCATTAAAATCCCCATAGTTCCATAGCTTGTTCCTATAGCAAAAGAGATAGCTGAAGCAAAGGCGAAAATAGTAGCAGGCAAAATAAACTCAGGCAATTTATCTGCAAGTAAACTAGTGATAAATAAAGAAGTTCCTAGATCTTTTACTATGCTTGAAAGTGACCAAGCAAATAAAAGCAATACTATGGTAAAAATCATTGTTTTCCAGCCGTATATCCAAGTTTCTACTGCTTCTTTAAGGTTGAAAATTTTACGACGTACCCCGATAAAAATCGCTACAATAGCAGCAAACAAAGCAGCTTGAAATAATACCACGGAAGAATCGGCATTTCCAAAGGCAGCTCTAAAAGTTTCAAAAGATAAAGGATTTGCACTTGCTTTTGCAAGTTCTTCTCCTTCTAGAGTGCTAAGTCCATTAAAATAAAATCCCAATATAGCTAAGATAATTAAAGTAAAAATAGGAACAATAGCATCAAATGCGCGTATTTTAATTCCTTTTTTAGGGGCTAAAAACTGATCTTCTAATTCAGCAGTATCTAGTGTGCCTGATTTATGCAAAGGTGCGATTTGTCCTGTGGTTCTTGCGCGCACTTCAGCCTTATACATAGAGCCAAATTCACGCCCCATGAGTGCAGTCATGACTACAAAAAAAAGCATGAAGATATTGTAAAAGCGATAAGGTATAGTTTCAACAAAAATACTAAAAGCACTAATATCGTTAATGCCTATGTGCTCATAAGCGGTTTTAATCAAAGAAACTTCTAAACCTATCCAAGTAGAAATTACTGCTATCCCTGCTACAGGGGCAGCAGTAGAGTCAATGATAAAGGCAAATTTTTCACGAGAAATTTTAAATTTATCTGCTAAAGGACGCATAATAGGACCTACAATAAGCAAATTAGCATAATCATCAAAAAAAATTAAAAGCCCCAAAAACCAGGTATTAATTTGAGCTGATACAGCCGACTTAGCTCTTTTAGCAAATTTTAATGCTACAGCTTTTGCGCCACCCATTTTTGTAACAAGTGCTACAAGACCACCAATACAAAGAATTTGCAAAATAATTCCTGCATTTACAGGATCTGAGGTAGAACTTAAAATATAAGAAATAATTTTTGAAAAAGATTCTACTGCAGTATTATAAAAATTTACAAAAGCTAAATGTTCTGTTTTAAAAATATTTGCAGAAAGGCTAAGTAGAAAAGTTCCGCTTAAAACTCCAGCAAAGAGTGATAAAATAACATCTTTTGTAATAAAAGCTAGAGCAATAGCAACTAAAGGTGGTATGAGTGTAAAAGCTCCAAATAAATTAGCATTTTCTACTGCTTCTGAAGAGTTTGCAAATGCAACTAAAGGTAAAAACAATAAAACTAAAAATTTATTCATTCATCTCTTTCTATATAAAATCCATTCCAAGTTTGTGTTACAGGCATAAGTTCGATTTCATTAACATTAATATGGCTTGGCAAGCTGATGATAGACATTACCACTTTAGCAATATCATCGGCGCTGATAAATTGGGTATTTTCATATACTGCATCAGCTTTTTGGATATCTCCTTTAAAACGCACTTCGCTAAATTCAGTCTTGCAAAGCCCTGGAGCAATATTTGTTACTTTTATATTACTTCCTCTAAGATCGTTTCTTAAGGCTAAAGAAAATTGTCTTACAAAGGCTTTAGTTCCGCAATACACATTGCCTCCAAAGTAAGGATTGCGTCCTGCAACAGAACCAAGGTTAAAAATATAAGCATTTTTTTGTTTGCGAAGTGTGGGAATAATGGCTTTTGCAACATATAAAAAACCTTTGATATTTGTATCTACCATAGTATTAATATCTTCAAGGTTTAACTTATCAAATTCATCTACACCTAAAGCTAAGCCTGCGTTATTAAAAAGCACATCAACTTCTTGAAATTCTTTGGGTAAGCTCTCAATAGCTTTAATGATTTCTTTTTGATTTCTTACATCTATACAAAGGGTATAAATTTCATCTTTATAGATATTTTTTAACTCTTCTAGGCGTTCTTTACGTCGAGCAAGAGCGATTACTTTGTAACCTTCTTGTACAAAAGCTTTAACGCAGGCTCTACCAAAACCTGAGCTTGCTCCTGTAATAAATGCAGTTTTCATTCTAGACTACCTCCGTAAAATAGACTTTCATTTGCTTTTAAACCTAAACTTTTTAGATAATCAGCATTTTCTTTTTTACCTGCTGCTAGAGCAAAATCAAGTGCATTAAAACCAAGATCATCAACAGCATTAAGATTTGCCCCTTTTGAGATAAGGAGTTTTAAAATTTCAATATTTCCATAAGCTGCAGCGTGCATTAAAACATTTTTTGAAGTGTGCCCTAAAGCACAAAATGTAATAAAATAAGGTGCATTTGATCCTATATTAGCACTAAGAGCTAATTTTTCATTATTGTTGATGTATTTTTGATTGACATTTGAGCCATTTTCAAGAAGTAATTTCACTATATCAAGACGATTAAATTCTATAGCATAAAAAAGTGGAGTTTTTCCAAAGGTATTGGCTTGATTAACATTTGCTCCTTTTTGGATTAAAAAATTTGTATTTTCATAATTTTCCAATGCGTAAAAAATAGCACTTTCATAACCTTCATCAATCCTAGCACCAAAACGAATTAAAAGTTCTAAAATATCTTTTTTTCTTTGATTAAGCAAGGCTGCTTGTAAGGCTATGGTAAGTTCATCTTGACTTGGATTATTTGAAAAAATAAAATCTTGTATATAAGATGCTGAATAATTTTTATTTGATACGATTTTTACCAAAAGGCTAATATCTTTGTAAATTTTTGTTTCACCTACAGCCCAATTTAAAAATTCATTTAAGGCGTTACTAGTATAGTAAATATTACTACCTTCATCAAAATTAAAATTATTTTCAAAATACTTTTCTAAAGGCTCTATAGCGTTATTATATTCTTGCCAAAAAGCTTTGTAAAGTCTAAAATTTCCTATACTTTGATATGCCCAATATCTAAAATATGATTTTAAAATATCATATTTTTTTTGTAAATTTTCGGGCGTATCTAAAGTTTTTTGATAAGCAATAGGATCAATGGCTATTTTCAATAACAAAAAATCAAATTGTTGTAATTTTGGCAAATAAGCTATGCCATTACAAGAGCTATTGCCTCCGCGAATTTCATTAGAAATTGCGTAGAGTTTTTTTGTAAAATCTTGATTTTTTAAAGATACTTTGCAACTTGAGGCTATATTTAGATAATCTAAATTTGAACTTTCATTTAGCAATGTTTTATTGTTTTTAATATTATCGCAGTTAATGGTATCACTAGCTATTAAACTTGCAAAACAACAAAAAGAAGCAAATAATAACTTCAATATTTTCCTTTAAAAAATTTTTAGTATTAATTTTCGAGTTTGAAATTTTCAATTTCATTAAAATTTAAATATCTATAGATATTCCCCTTATGTCCGTCGTTTAGTTTTTCACTGACAATTTGTAAGTATTCTTCTTTATTTGGAATTTTACCCAATATTGCACAAACTGCTGCAAGTTCTGCACTACCTAGATATACTTTAGCACCCATTCCCATACGGTTATCAAAATTTCTTGTAGAAGTTGAGAAAACTACAGATCCATCATTTACTCTAGCTTGATTACCCATACACAAAGAACACCCAGGAATTTCTATTCTAGCGCCTGCTGCACCAAAGATGCTATAATAACCTTCATTAGTAAGTTGTGCTTTATCCATTTTTGTTGGAGGCACTACCCAAAGTCTGGTTTTAAGTATACCTTTATCTTTTAAAATTTCTCCCAAAGCTCTATAATGTCCTATATTGGTCATACAAGAACCTACAAAAACTTCATCTATGTTTTTTGGACGTTTATCATCAGCTAAAATTTCACTTAAAGTAGCCACATCATCAGGATCATTTGGGCAAGCTAAGATTGGTTCTTTAATGTCATTGAGATTGATATCTATAATATAAGCGTATTTTGCATCTTTATCAGCTCTTAAAAGAGTAGGGTTTTTAAGCCATTCTCTCATTTTTTCAGCTCTTCTAGCAAGGGTGGCTTTATTTTCATATCCTGCTTCTATCATAGCTTCAATTAAAGAGATATTTGATTTGATATATTCACTTACACTTTCTATACTCAAATCTACACTACAAGCAGCTGCAGATCTTTCAGCGCTTGCATCACTAAGTTCAAAAGCTTGTTCTACTTTTAAATTTGGTAAGCCTTCTATTTCTAAAATTTTTCCCGCAAAAATATTTTTCTTGTTTTTCTTTTCAACGGTAAGTTGCCCTTGCTTGATTGCATAGTAAGGTATAGCATTGACCAGGTCTCTTAAGGTAACTCCAGCTTGCAACTCTCCACTAAAACGTACTAAAACACTTTCAGGTACATTTAAAGGCATAGAACCAGTAACTGCGGCAAAAGCTACAAGCCCACTTCCTGCAGGGAAAGAAATTCCTATAGGAAAACGCGTATGAGAATCTCCACCTGTTCCTACGGTATCTGGTAATACAAAGCGGTTAAGCCAAGAGTGAATAACTCCATCACCCGGTTTTAAACTCACTCCACCACGACTTGTCATAAAATTTGGTAAGGTTTTATGCAGATTTGAATCGCTTACTTTTGGATAGGCGGCTGTGTGGCAAAAGCTTTGCATAACAAAGTCTGCATTAAAGCCTAAGCTTGCAAGTTCTTTAATTTCATCTCTAGTCATAGGACCTGTAGTATCTTGAGAGCCTACAGTTAAAGTCATAGGTTCTATATACATACCTGGACATACACCTTCGATTCCACAGGCGCGACCTAGCATTTTTTGAGCTAAAGTATAACCACCACTTGAAGATTTAGGTTGTTCAGGTTTGGTAAAGATATTTTCATTTTCCATTCCTAAAAATTCTCTAGCTTTAGCACAAAGTCCACGACCTATGATAAGTGGGATTCTTCCACCTGCTCTAACTTCATCTAAAAGTGTGTTTGGACTGAGTTTAAACTCTGTAATTATGGAGCCATTTTTTATGATTTTTCCCTCATAAGGATGAATTTCAAATTCATCACCCATTTCTAGATTTGTTACATCACAGATGATAGGTAAAGCTCCACTATCTTGAGCAGTATTAAAGAAAATCGGCGCTATGGTTGAACCCATCACTATGCCACCGCTATGTTTGTTTGGTACACCTTCTATTTCTTTTCCTAAGTGCCATTGTATAGAGTTTATTGCAGATTTTCTACTTGATCCTGTTCCTACAACATCACCTACATAAACCACTTCACGACCGCTTTTTTTAAGTTCTTTGATTTTTTCCAAAGATCCTGCTTGTCTTACTTTTAGCATGGCGTTTGCATGCAAAGGAATATCACTTCTTGTAAAAGCATCTCCTGCAGGACTTAGATCATCGGTATTAGTTTCTCCTGCTACCTTAAAAACTATACATTTAATCACTTGTGGTAATTTTTCTTTTTTGTTGAACCAATCTGCATTGGCCCAACTTTGTAAAACTTTTTTAGCATGTGGATTGTTTTTGCTAAGTTCGGCTATAGTATGAAAATTATCATGAACAAAAATAATATTTTTCAACACTTCTGCAGCATCTTTAGCTATATTTTCATCTTTTAAGGCATCGATTAAAACTTTAACATTATATCCACCTAGCATAGTTCCAAGCATTTTTAAAGCCCTTTTTTTATCTATGCTTGGGGCATTGATTTTGCCTTTAAGTATAGAATCTAAAAATTCACATTTAACCAAAGCTGCATCATCAACACCAGGATTTACCCTGTTTTCTAAAAGACTTACAAGCTCTTCATTGTTTTCATTTTCAAGTAGTTTACAAAGTTCTTTAGTCTGGTTTGCACTTAAAGGAAGGGGTGGTATACCCAAAGCGGCTCTTTCTTTGACAAGTTTATTATATTCTTGCATAAAAGACATTTTCTACTCCTTAAATATTTTTTGTTATAATTGTAGCTCTTTGAAGGATAAAAAATGTTTAAAGTTTATTATAAAATGTCTTTGTGTTACCTATCTTTACATAGTGATGGAAAATTTTTAACTGAGGTTGACTTTTGTTATGACAAAAAGATAAATAAAAGTTGTAATTTGCTTGACTTAGCAAAATATGAACTTGATTTATATTTTGCTCATAAGCTTAAAAAATTTAGTGTTCCTATTTTAATGCAAGGTACGGATTTTGAATTAAAAGTTTATAAGGCTTTAATGAAAATTCCTTATGGTAAAATGGTTACTTATAAAGATATAGCAGAAAAAATTAATCACCCAAAAGCTTTTAGAGCTGTTGGAAATGCAAATTCTAAAAATAAAATTCCTATTTTTATACCTTGTCATAGAGTCATTGCAAGTAATGGCATAGGTGGATATAATGGAGGGCTTGAAATAAAAAGATTTTTACTTGAAAATGAAGGAGTAATTTTAAAATAAACTTGGAATTTGATTTTCTTTATTCTCAAATTCTTGTTCAAAAATATCATAATTTTCAAGAATTAGGCAATATTTAAAATTTTTTAATTTTCTTAAATCTGAAAGCTGATTATAGGAAAAATCACAAAATAAAGAGTTTCTAGAAGCAATTTTAAAGTCTTTTATGTTTTTAAATTTTTCTTTCCAGAATTCAAATGTATTTTGATTGTTGCTTACAATAAACGCTTGAGAGCTTGAACCAAAAGGGGTAATTTCAAATTTATCATCAATAAAGTAAATTTTAAAATCATCGATTTTATTGAAGTCAAAAATTATTTTTTGATTTTTTTCTTTTAAAAAAGAAATGATTTTTGCAAAGCTATTTGCATAAAAAAAAGGCAAATTAAGATTTTTAAAATACAAATTTTCACAAATTAAAGTTGTAAAAAAGAAACTAGATCGTGATAGTAAAGTAAAATTAGTTTCTTTTAAACTATAAGAATAAGTGCAAAGTTTATTTAGGTAATTTTCCTCACAATAGCAAAAAATTTCACTTTTTTTTGTTTTGATTAATTTTTCAAAATCAGCAAAAATATTTCCTTTTAAAATATTAAAGTAAAAAGCTTTACAAAGACTTAGTTCGTAAGATTTAAAAAGTAAAAATTCGCATTCTTTGTCTTCGCAAAAAAAACGTAAAAATCTAATAAGTGCTTGTTCTAAGTTTTCTACCTTAAAGTAAAAAATCTCTTTATCTTCAACAGCAATATCACTTTCTGTAATTATAACATAAGCACCTTTTTCTATAGCTTGGGTAATTTCTTTTTTATCATTATTAAAGAAAGCAAAGCCTGCTTTAAGCTCATTTAAATTTATAGCAAAGCCTTCCACGCTTAAAACACTACCTTCGTGAATAAGTGTTGCGTTTAGAAGTTCACCTAAATTACTAATTTGCATATTTTAACCTATCAAAGAGCCATTTTCTATAAGTTGTTCAGGCGTGATTAAAACAAGCTTATCACCGCTTTTTGCAGAAAGTATCATACCATCGCTTTCATGTCCAAAAATTTTAGCTTTTTTAAGATTGCTTATAATGCAAACTTGCTTTCCGATTAAATCTCTAGCTTTGTAATGTTTTGCTATGCCTGAGAGTACTTGACGGATTTCTTTATTGTCAAGTTCAAGTTGAAATTTCAAAAGTTTTTCGCTACCTTCTATATTTTGACAATCAAGTACTTTAGCAACCTTGATTTCAATTTTAACAAAATCATCGATTTTTATCTTAGGATTTTCTTCTTTTTTAACTTTTTCTTTGATTTCTTGGTTTTTTTCTATCTTTGGAAATAAAGCTTCGCAAGAGTTTGCTTTAAAATCTAAAAGTTCATTATTTAGTATAATTTTTGTGTAGTTTATAGATGAAATTTCAAAATTTAAAGCTAAGGCTACCTTTTGACAAGATTTTGGTAGAGCAGGGCTTAATAAAAGGCTTGTTTTAGCTAAAATATTTGCGCAAAGTGCAATTAAAGCATTAGCTTGTTCGTGTTTATTTTCTTTGATTAAATTCCAAGGTTCATATTTGCTAATGGCTAAATTTGCTACACTTAAAGCTTTAAAAAGTTCTTCTAGGTAACGATTACATTGTAAGTTTTCTAAAAATTCCACAGCCAAATTTAAGTGTTCTTTTGTTTGATTTAATTCAGCATTATAAAATTTTAAAACATTTTCCTTTGAAATATTTCCCTGAGAATATTTTATACTCATACCGATGATACGATTAAGCAAATTTCCAAATTCATTACTAAGTTCAGCATTAATACGATTAATCAGCATATTTTCACTAAAATCCCCATCAATACCAAAAGGCACTTCCCTAAGTAAAAAGTATCTAAAAGCTTCACTTCCATAAGCATCAACCATTTCTTTAGGTTTTACAACATTTCCTTTGGATTTGCTCATTTTTTCACCTTCTTTAGTCCACCAACCGTGTGCACCTATAAATTTAGGTAAAGGCAAATCCACGCTCATTAAAAAAGCTGGCCAATAAATCGCATGAAAACGCAAGATATCCTTTCCTACTAAATGCACATGTGCAGGCCAAAATTTAGCATTTTCTCCTTTGCATTGAAAATCAAGAGAACTTACATAGATAAAAAGTGCATCAAGCCATACATAAACAATGTGTTTATCATCGTTAATTTCTTGGGGTAGTTTAATCCCCCAATCAAAACTCGTTCTAGTAATAGAAAGATCTTTAAGACCGTTTTGAACGAAATTTACAAGTTCGTTTTTTTTGTTTTTTGGTAGAATGGGATCTTTTTCTTGATACCATTGTAAAATTTTATCTTGGTATTTTGAAAGTTTGAAAAAATAGCTTTCTTCTTTTAAAATTCTAGTTTGCTTACCGCAATCAGGACAAGAATATTCATTAATAAGCTGACTTTGAGTAAAGAAGCTTTCACAAGAAACGCAATAATGTCCTTCGTATTCATCTTTATAAATATCACCTTTTTGCCACATTTTTAAAAACATAGCTTTAACAAATTCAATATGTCTTATATCGGTTGTTCTTGCGTAAATATCATATGTGATTTCAAATTCATCCCATAGTTTTTTAAATTCAGAACTGATTTTATCAGCATATTCTTGCGGAGTGAAATTTCTTAGTTTAGCAGCTTCTTCGATTTTTTGCCCATGTTCATCTGTTCCTGTTAGAAATCTTGTTTCATGGCCTTGAAGACGATAAAACCTTGCTAAAGTATCGGCTATGATAGTGGTATAAGCATGGCCTAAGTGAGGCATATCATTTACATAATAAATCGGTGTTGTAATATAACGCATTTTTTTCCTTTAAAAGTCAAATCCGCCTTCGGTTTTACCCTTGGACATACTATTATAAACCGCATCAACATAATCTTTTCTAGTTTGGCAGTTAAAAATTTCATCGCAATTATAACAAGAGTTTAGGTTTTTTGAGTTTTGACATGAAAGTAAAATTTCCTTTTTTTTATCCATATCGCGTTCAAATTCATCTTTAACTTCACTCATTATAAGCCTTTAAAAGTTTTGAAATTTCATACTCTGAACCAAAAAAACAAGGAGTTGTTGCATGGATTTTGTCAAAATCAAGTTCAAGCAAAGAATGATTTTTTCCATTTGTAGTTTTTCCACCTGCTTTTTCTATAATAAAAGCCAAAGGAAAGACTTCAAAAAAAGCACGAAGTTTACCATTAGGTGCATCTTGGGTTGCAGGATAGCTAAAAATTCCTCCACCTTTTAATAGAATTTGATTGATATCACTTACCATAGCTCCTGAATATCTTAAGCGGTATCCTTCATCAAAAAGACTTTTGATAAATTTAGCGTGTTTTTCTTCCCAAAATTTTTGCGTTCCGCCTGTAGCATTGATCTTGCCTTTTTCGTTCATTTTAAGATCTTTTATAAAAATAAATTCATTATTTGCATTTAGACGATAAAGTTTTGGTAGCTCTTTACAAATTACAAGTTCTAAGCGTGCTCCATATATGCTATAAAGTGCGGCTTTTAAATTTTTAACACTTTCTTTTTCTTCATAGATGGCAAAAATAGAACCTATGGCAAAGTTAACATCCATTAAACTAGAACCATCCAAAGGATCATAAGCCACGATAAATTTTGCTTTTTCATTGAGTGTTAAAATTTCATCTTTTTCTTCGCTTATGATAGCTTTAATGTTTGGACATTGACCCAAGGTTTTTGTGATGATTTTATCGCTTAAAATATCAAATTTAAGTTGAGCATCTCCTGTGGAATTATGGTTTTGACTGTAACTTGTGTCAGGAAATTTTAAAGCATTAGAAATTTCTAAAACTGCTTTTTGTATATGGGAAATCACTTCTTGCATTTTATAATTCTCCTTGTAAATTTTTAGCGTTTTTAAGTATGTATTGACAAACAGCTTGTATATTGTTTAAATCAAGCCAAGCAAGATAAGGATGAGAAATTTTTTCATAGCTTGCAATGGCATTTGAAAAAGTAAAATAACTTTCATCAACTTCTTTACAAAATACACTAATGCGTGGTAAATCAAGAGTTTTTAATCCTTCAACCAAACAAATATCAAAATCAGGAACTAATTTTAAAGCTTTTAAAATATCTCTATTTTCATGAGAAAAAAAAGTTGTTCTTGTAGGACTTAAAACCATTACTTCAGCTCCACTTTGAAAAAATTTAAAACTATCTTTGCCATTAAAATCAAATTGAGCCTTATCAGCAGGATCGTGTTTGATGATTAAAACTTTTAAATTTTGCTGTAAAAAACTGTCAGCTATTTTGGTGATAAGTGTAGTTTTACCCGAATTTGAAGGTCCACTAAAAGCCATGATAAGTTGTTTCATAAAATATACTCTTAATTTTTTTTGTAAAATTATATCTTTTAAACCAAAAAATAGGGTTAAAAGGTTACAATAATAACAAAAAATATGGAAAAAGAATGAAAATTTATAGTGTAATTTTAGGTGCTTTTTTACTTGGGGCTTGTTCTTTAAAAGATCAAGCGGTTGTGGATACAAATTTAAAATCTCAAACTTTGATGTTTACTCAAAAATATAAAATTACACAAGATAAGATTAATGCCATTGTAGCCATGTCTTATTTAAATCCAATTTTAGACAAGACAAGTAAAGATGATGTTTTAGCTTTGTCTTTTACCCCAAATACATTAAAAATTCAAAATTTAGAAGTTTTCATTAATAATAAAAAAGCTAATATTGAAAAATTGGATGAAGGATATTTAAAATATATAATACAAAATAACTATACTGATTATTTTAAAATATCTCTTCCTAGTGTTAAGGAAGAGACTAGACTTGTGGCTAAGATTTGTTTAAATCATCTGTCTTGTTTTGAATTAAATTTTCAAAAATATCCGAAATCCTTATACTATCGTTCAGAAGATGTCGATACACAATATAATTAGCTAGAACTTTTTTTCCATAGATTCGGCTTTCTTGATAAGGCACAAATTCCATAGATAAGAAAGGTTCAAATTTGCCCGCTTTAAACATATCATTTCTTGCAAGCATGCGATTAGTAAAACCTATACCTCCATTGTAAGCGTAAGCAACGAAAAGTGGAGATTTTAAACGCGATTCAAGATAATTTAGATGATGGTTTGCAAAATAATATGCTATTTCAGGTTTAAACATAAAATCTTGATCAAAATTTGGAATTTTTAATTCTTTTTCCCCTATGTGATTAGCTAGAAATGGCATAAATTGCATCATACCTAAGGCATAAGAAACCGAAATGGCAGTGGGGATAAAACGACTTTCTTGTCTAGCAATGGCTAAAATTAAAGCCTGTCTTGTTTTGTTATAATCTTTTATATTTTCATAATAAGGCATTATAAAATAATGTTTTTTAAAATTATTTTTGCGTTCTAATATGTAAGTATAAATAGGCAAGGTTTCTTGTGTGTCAAATTCTTTTGCTAAAATGTCTAGTTGACTTGCATTAGCATCACGAATTTGTTTATTTATTTTTTGCCAAGCAAAAGGATCTTGCATATTGAAGTTATTTTTCTTCTTACTTGGATTTAGACTTTCTATTTTTGGAAAAGGTGCATTAGTAAGTTCTTTTGCATAGAGACTATAAATATTTAAAGAAAAACTTTGAGATAAAGTTTTTAAATCTTCTTCATTGTTTTTAATTAACCACATCCAAAATATAGCATTATCTTTATTGCTTTGGGTTTTAAAACTTTGAGCTGCCTTTTTGAAAAAATTATAAGCAAGCTCTGTTTTATCATAAGTTAAGGCATTGATCCCTAGGTAGAAAGCAGAATCTTCGCTTACATTTTCAGGATTTATTTTTAGCATAGAATGTCTAAATTGGGGATTTTCTTTTTTAATGATAATGTTTTGTGCAAAATCTTTAAAACCAACATGATTGGGCAGCTTGTTAACGAAACTTGTATTTAAATTTAGATCGTATTTTTTAGAATAATTATAAAGCTTAAAAAAGCCATTAATATCTTCTTTTTGTACTATATAATTCATAGGATCAGAAGTATTAAAAGCTAGTAATAAATTTGTCAAATCAGGTCTTTGATTTTTAAAGGTTTGGGCTAAAGTGATTCGGTCTTTGGAATTTAAACTTGCTATAAAAACCAATGAGTTTAATCGCACACTTTGACATGTTAAATTTGCATCCAAGATAGTATTTGGTGTATAGGTATAACACTTGGTATATTTTGGATTGATATAAGGTTTTAAAGGGATAATTTTTTCAAGCTCGGATTTAATTTTTCCTATGTAACGAAAAATATGAGAATTTAAATCTTGCGCATCTTTTTTATTGATTTGTTTTTTTTCTAAAAGTCTGTAAATATAATAATCCTTAGCAAGTGAATTTTCTTCCTTTTTGAGTTCTTCTATGTTATATTGCGTAGCTTTTAAGCTTGAAAAGATAAATAAAAAAATGAGTATTTTTTTTATCACAATATACTCCTTAAGATATTTCCAAGAAAAATACTAAAAAACTGCAGGGCTAAAACTATAATTAAAGGTGCAAGATCAATATTGCCTATGCGTGTTGGAATTTTTCTAACTAGGGCGTAAGCAGGATAGCTTAGTTTATATAAAATTTGCACTATAGGATTGTAAGGATCAGGATTTACCCAGCTTAAAAGTGCTGTGATGATAATAATCCAAGTATAAATGTTAACAACAATTTGAAGTACTTGAAAAATAGAAATAATAAAAAAATCTATAACCATTGTTAAATCCTTGCTAATTCATGAATAAATTTTTTAATATAAGGATAAAGATCGCTAAGTTCAGGTCCGTGGATATTTCCTGTTAAAATTATCCTTAAAGGCATAAAAATTTTTTACCTTTTAAGTTGCTTTTATTTAAAAGTTCATTTTTAAAATCTTCATAGCTTTTAAAGAGCTCGATGTCCTTTAAAAGCTCTTTTAAAATTTTACATTCTGTTTCAAATTCACCATAATCTTTTATGTTAAAAATAGCCCGCATTTTTTCTTTAAGTTCTTTGATAGTACTTGCTTCCTGAGTATAAAATTTAGCAAGTTGTGCAAGATCTTTGTTTAAATCTAAAATTTTATTAAGTTCATTATCTGTTATCATTTTGATATGTTCGCGATTGATTTGTAGAAGTTTTTTAAGATCAAACCTTGCAGGAGCTTTGGAAACTTTAGAAATATCAAACCATTTTATAGCCTCTTCTAAGGTGAAAATTTCACAAGGAGTTTTATTGCCTAGCATGATAAGATAATTTGCAATTGCGCTAGGTAAAATTCCGCTTTCAAGCAGCCATTTTACTGAAGAATGTGCTTCTCTTTTGCTCATTTTAACACCTTCTTCGTTTAGAATGATAGGCAAGTGTGCATAAGTCATAGCTTTATTATAACCTAAACTTGCACGGATATGTTCTTGTTTTGGAGTATTTGAAACATGATCTTCGCCGCGTATAATGCAAGTAACATTTTCAAGCATATCATCAACTGCACAAGCAAAATTATAAGTTGGAGTCTTATCTGTTCTCATAATTACAAGAGAGTCTATATTTTCAGGTTCAAAGCTTAATTCACCTTTAATAAAATCTACAAATTTCATTGTATGAGTGGGTTTTTTAAGGCGAATAACAAAGGGTTTTTCACATCCTAAAACATCAATATCCGCTAATTTTTCACAAGTACCATCATAACGATAAGCTTTATTTTGTTTTTTGGCAAGCTCTTTTTTTATCTTAAGTTCCTCTTCGGTACAAAAGCAAGCAAAAGCTTTTTTTTCACTTACAAGTTTTAAAGCCATTTGGCGATGAAATTTTAAATTTTCACTTTGTATATAATAATGCTGCCATGAAATGCCAAAAAGATTTAAAAGTTCTTTAATTTCTTCTTCTTTTCCTGCTATATTTCTAGCCTTATCAGTATCTTCGATGCGTAAGATGAAATCCATATTTTTTTGTCTTGCACAGATATAATTAAAAATTGCTGCACGAAGATTTCCTATGTGCATATCACCTGTGGGAGAAGGTGCAAAACGGTACATTTTATAGCCTTTAAATTTATTTAAAAGATTATTATAACAGAAAAATTTATACGGATATTTAATTTTATTAGGTTATAATACTTTTATGATGTTTTTAATTTTTTCTTTTATTGTGTTATTGATTTTCGGCTTAGCAAATGTTTATATTTATAAAAGATTGATCAAGAAAATTATTCTTTTTAAATATTTTTATAAATTTTTTGCTTTTATTTTTATTTTTGCTTTTTTTAGCTCAAGCAGTGTTTTTGATATTCCATAGAGATGAATATTTAAGCGATACTTGGTATGAAATTTTAGCCATGCTTTATGCTCCTACTTATTGTTTATTTTTTGTGACTTTAGCTTGGGATTTTGTTAAACTGATTGCAACTTTTATGGGTAAAAGACATAAAAAATATAATCTTATCTTATGCTTGATTTTTTGAGTTTTCTCTTATATTTTTAAGCATATTTTTGATTTATGTAAGTGTAAATAATGCCCTGAAAATACCTGAAATTAAGAGTATTGACATTCAAATATCTAATCTTAAACGAGATTTAAAAATCGCTTTATTAACAGATATACATTTGGGTAAGAATTTGCATGAAAGTTTTTTAGATAAACTCATTATTAAAGTCAATTTGCAAAAACCTGATATGGTTGTAATAGTAGGAGATTTAGTTGACACTAACCCTAAGGATTTAGAAAATTATATCTCAAAACTTAATGATTTTAATTCCACTTATGGAACTTTTTATGCTCTGGGTAATCACGAGTATTATCATGGTATTGATGAAGTTTTAGATTTACTTAGAAAATATACAAATATGAAAATTTTGGTTAATCAAAATTTAGACTTAGGTTTTATAAATATTGCTGGACTTGGAGATTTAGCTGGACTTAACAAGGGTTTATATGCTCCTGATTTAGAAAGAATAAAAGTGGATTTAAATACAAGCAAAGCTAGTATTTTACTTGCGCATCAACCTAAAACAGCATTACTTTATGATTTAGGAGTTTTTGATCTTGTTTTAAGCGGGCATACACATGGAGGGCAAATTTTCCCTTTTATGTTTTTGGTTAAGCTTCAACAAGGCTTTGTGCATGGGCTTTATAATTTAGGAGAAAAAACTAAACTTTATGTTAGCAGTGGAGCAGGATTTTGGGGGCCAAGTCTTAGAGTTTTTGCTCCAAGTGAAATAGTTATTTTAAATTTAAAAGGAAAAAAATGAGCTTTTCAAAAGAAAGTTCAAGACTTTTCGGTTTTGTAGCAGGGATTAAATTTCCTAAAATAATACAAAAAATCATCAATAAGAATTATGTTAAATATTTTAAAATCGATATGAGTGAATTTAAAACTCCTTGTGAATATGAGAGTTTAAATGCTCTTTTTACGAGAACTTTGCAAATTTCAAGAAAGCTTCAAGAAGGCTTTATCAGTCCAAGTGATGGTAAAATTTTAGAATGTGGAAGTACTTTTTTGGCAAATGAAGAACATTTTGCTTTCTCTATAAAAGGGCATACTTATGGTGTCCAAGAACTTTTAAAAGATAGCTTTGAAAAAGATGAGCTTAAAAATGGGCTTGATTATGTCAATATCTATCTTTCTCCAAAAGATTATCATCGTTATCACAGTCCTTGTGATATGCGAATTTTAAGTGCGACTTATACGAATGGAACACTTTACAGTGTGAATGAAAAACATTTAAAACGCATCAGTAATTTATATATAAAAAATGAAAGAGTGAGTTTAAAATGTCAAAATGAAAAGGGTATTTTTTGGCTTATTTTTATAGGGGCGCAAAATGTAGGAAAAATGCGTTTTAATTTTGATACAAGTATACAAACCAATGCTAAAAGTTCTCATAATTTTACTAGAAAATATGAAAATTTAAATTTTAAAAAAGGTGAAGAATTGGGAAATTTTGAACTAGGCTCTACTATAGTTTTGATTTCTCAAAAAGGGCTTTTAAATTTCAATTTAAAAGCAGGGAAGAGTGTAAAATTTGGAGAAAAAATAGCGGATTAGTTTTTAGGAGTTTTATTTGCCATTTGATAGATAAAGGCAAAAACTTCAGCTACAGCTTTGTACATATTAGGCGGAATTTCATCACCTAAGTCAAGCTTGCTTAAAATTTCTATTAAATCTTCATCTTCTTTAATAGGAACTCCGTATTCCTTAGCTAAAGAAATGATTTTAGCAGCACTTTCACCCTTGCCACTTGCAAGAACTTTTGGTGCGGAATTTTTTTCTCTTTGATAACCTAGGGCTACAGCTTTTTTAATCGATCTTTTGATTTTGCTCATACTTTTTTATCCATACCCATCTCAAGATCCAAATTTTTCATATTCCTTGTATCAAATTTACTTCTTATGATATCACCTACAAAGAAATTTGCACTCAAAAGTCCTGCTTTATTGATATTTCTTTTAAGCTCATGAGCATTTTTATAAATAGTTTTTCTAAACTCAATATTTTCCGCCATAATATGAATATCTATATATTTTTCGTTGCTTAAAGAAATGAGAATTTCTAAATCTCCAAGTTTTGCAAATTCGAGTTTAATTTGGGCAAAAAATTTATCTTTTTTTCCGCGTCTAAACATGATTTTAGAGTCATTTAAATCATCCCAAGAAAAAGGTAGATAAGTGTTGATAGAATCATTAGCTAAGGACATGAGTTGATTGATTTCAATTTGCGCTAAAAGACGATTAGCTTGATTATATATAGCTTCATTACCTTCATTTTTAGCTAAATTTGAAATTTGTAAAAGTGTCGATTTTACATCATGATGCAAAGATTCGGTTATATCTTGCTCAGTCTTTGGTTTAATTTGTGCTAGATCTTTAACAGAAAGACCGAGTTTGTGTTCTAGATTTTTAAGCTCTGCTTGATTGAATTTGGCATTTTGAGTATGGGGTTCAAGTTCTTTCAAACTTTCATTAAGTCTGCGAGAAAGATTGCTTAAATTTTTACTTAAATCTTGAGCTTGCTCTAGATCTAAATTTTCTACACTAAATGCTAAATTTTTTACAATATTTTGTTTTATAAATTCTTGATTTTTAAAAACATTTTGCATAGTTTGGTTATTGTTTGGTTGAATATTTTGAGAATTGTTTAAATTTTGCGCGTTGCTTGTGTTAGTGTTTAAAGCATTAGTGTTTGTATTGATTGAAGTTTTACTTTCTGTTTTTGTTTCATAAAATTTTGGATTTTCTTTAACGCTTTCTCTTGATTTTTCTTGTTTTTCATCTTTAATTTTATCTTGATTTGGAGTAGAATTTTTTATATCATTATCTGGTTTATTTTCTACTTCATTGTCTTGAATATCTTCTTCGTGAGTTTTTATATTTTCATCTTCTTTTGCAATAACTTCTTCTTTAGGCAAGTTTTCTTCGTTTTGAGTATCTTGTTTGATATCAGCTTTAGTATCTTCTTCTTTTTGTGTTTTTGCATGTTTTTCTTCTTTAATATTTTCTTTACTATTTAAAAGATTTTCTAAAATACTTTCTTTATCTTGTATTTTAGAGGCTTGATCGCCTAGTATATTTTTTAAAGTATGTTCAAGTTTTTCAAAAGCAGTGGCAGTTTGTTTAAGGATATTTGGATCTTTTATCATTAAATTTTCTGGCTTATTAAGAGCTTTAAAAAAATCATTTTTTATAGAATTTAATTCTTTTAAAATTTTATTAGCTATGGGGACGATTTTTTCTTGAGCATGACTAGGATTTTTTACTTATATAATTTTTTAAAATTTTTCCAATTTTAAAGCTTTAAATTTAAAAGCCCTTTTAAAAGAGCTTTGATTTTAGAATTTTGTTTATTTTTTATTTTTACTAGAATTAATAATATTTTTTAATTCTTTTAGAGTATCCTTTGGACTT
Source organism: Campylobacter jejuni subsp. jejuni 414 (assembly GCA_000163995.1). GTDB lineage: Bacteria > Campylobacterota > Campylobacteria > Campylobacterales > Campylobacteraceae > Campylobacter_D > Campylobacter_D jejuni_A. Next base: position 776,799 of record CM000855.1, read on the forward strand.
AAATTTGCATTTGCAAGTTGGGCTATTTGAATACTTAGTTTTTCACTGCTAAGACCTTTGATTGTGCTTAAAAGAGAATGAAAACTTTTAGGTAATAATTCCTCATTTAAAGCATCTTTTAATTTGGCTTCTAAAAATACGCCCGAATTTTTAAATAAAGGGGCTAGATTGTTGTTTTTTATCTCGCTAGCAGGTTTTAAAATTTGATTTAATCTATTTAAAACTTGTGTAAAAGTATCACTTTTTGCAAGCTCTGTGCTTAAAGTTTTTAATTCATTGGCAAAATTAGGAGCTAAATTTAAATTTTTTCCTTGTTTAAGCACAGGAGAATCGGGATTTTTCTGTGCATTGATTTGATCTAAGAGTTTATTAACAAGTTCTTTTAACTTAGTACCTGTTTCATTTTGAACAAATTTTGCTAATATTTCTTCACTGCTAGCATCTTTACCTAAGCCTAAATTTTGTTTTAAAGCTTGTGCAAGTGCTTCTTTAGGATTATCTTTTAAATTTGTTTTATCTTTTGATGCGGAATTATCTAGTTTTAAATCATTTTTTTGCGTATTGGCAATTTGACTTGCTAGTTGAGTATTAATCATCAAATATTACCATATTTCCAGGTTTTTTCTTAAATTTTTTATTTAAAACATTTGGCTTATTGATAGCAAAAAGGATTAAAAATGCTAAAGAAATTATATAAAACCATATAAAACCTTTGATTTTAAAATATTCCATTAAAAAACCTAAAATTAAAGGACCAAACAAAGAGCCTAAAGAATAACAAAAAAGAACTCCACGGCCTAACTCTACACCTTTATTTTTGCTCACTAAAACATCATTTGCTCTAGCAAGCGCTAAAACATACAAACAAAATATCCCTATGCCAAGGCTAATTCCTAAAAGATATTGCATATATAAGTGAAGTTTAAAAAAGACAAACATAAGCATAGTGATAAACCCTATGCTTGCACAAGTGATGATGGCAAATTTGCGACCAAATTTATCTGAAATAGTTCCTATGATGGTTTGTGCAAAAAAACCGCCTAAAACTCCACAAAACATAAAATAAGACACCGCTTTTACATCAAAACCTTGCAAAAGTATAAATAAAGACGCCATAGAAAAAAAGCCATTTATAAGCATTCCAGCCGTAAAACTTGTAACGATAGCCAAAGGGGCTATATCAAAAATTTTAGGTATAGAAATAGGACTTGATGTGGGTAAAATAGGTTCTTTAATTTTAATTAAATTTAAAGGTAAAGATGAAAGCAAAATCAAAGTTGCACTTAAGATAAATACGCTATGCTTGCTTAAATTTAATGCTATAATTAAAACTCCAACGCCAAATGCAAGATAAAAAACAGTTTCATAAAAACCTAAAATTCTAGATCGAACGGCATTTTTACTCTTTTCATTAAGCCATGATTCTATAATCATTAAAAGTCCATAATAACAAATTCCTATGAAAAATCTTAAAATAGCCCAGAAAATAAGATTTTCACTTACCGTATGAAGCATAGCTGAAATTCCAAAGATAGCCCCAAATAAACTAAAAGAGCGTATATGACCTATACGAGAAATGACTTTATGAGCACTGATAGTTCCAACAAGAGCACCTATGAAAAAACAAGAGCTTATTACTCCAACGGCTAAAGAGCTTTCCCCTTCTTCTTTGAGTATAACACCTATAGAGCTTACCATCAAGGCATTGCCTGCAAATAAAAACGCCATACCAGCAAAAAGCGCTGTCATTGATTTAATAATTTTTTTTGGACTCATACTTTTTTATATATAAAATAAAAACAAACACACAAACTAGCAAGGATGAAATTCCACAAACATAAGCAAAGATATCTAATTTATCTTGGCGATGTAAAAATAAAAATCCAGCAACTAATACCACATAAGCCATCAGTTTAAAAAGAGTAAAAAACATGGCAAAAAAGTGGATTTTCTCTTTAATATTTAGTCTTAAATCGTCTTTTGCAACTTTAAAATGAATAATTTTTGGTAAATTTTGTTTTTTTTAATAAAAATCAATGGAACGAAATTAAAATCTTCTTTATAATTTTTTGATTTTTTTATGATGACTTTTTTATAATTTAAATAAGAAGTAAAAACGATCAATAAAACACTGAAAAAAGCTATTTCATAGCTTAAAAATGCATTTAGTTGAAAATGATTTAATGGTAAAAATATAATCCAAAAAAATAAATGAATAATGGCGAAAATATAAAATAAAGCTTTTTTATATTCCATTATTTGTTCTTTTCTTTTTGAATTTTTTCTTTGATTAATTCATCTCTTTCTCTAAATTCTTCGTAGCTTTTTACTTGAATTTTATAAGCTTTATAAACATTAAGTATAGCAGCACTAATTCCCCAAAAAACCCCAAGCCAGAAAAGCCAAGGATAGGGGGTAAATTTTTTAAGCAAATATCCTATTGCCACGCCTATAAATACAGCAACTACCATAGAAATGCCAAGACTTAAACCATCTGCAGCTTCAAGAGTTTTGCGAATGATTTTTTGTCTTTTATTGCTAGATTTTTTTGAAATATTACTCATATTCTTTTAAAGCTTTCCCAAACAACTTCTAAAGTTGTATCTATAATTTTATCATTCATTTTTGAACAAATAAAGCCTGTTTCGAATTGCGAAGGCGCTAAATAAATTCCATTTTCAAGCATATTTTTGTGAAATTTTGAGAATAATGCTAGATCAGATTTTAATGCATCTTGATAGTTTAACACCGGATCTTTGGTAAAAAAGTATCCAAACATAGAACCTACATGGCAAGTTTGCAGTGGAAGTCCTTTTTCGTCTGCTAATTTTTTCATTTCTAGGGTAAGTTTTTTTGCCAATTTTCCAAGTTTCTTATAAAGATTGACTTTCTTTTTAGCTTTTGTAAGACTTGCTATACCTGCGGCCATTGCCAAAGGATTACCACTTAAAGTTCCTGCTTGATATACACCACCTAAAGGACTTAAAATATTCATAATTTCAGCTCTAGAAGCAAATGCTGCTGCAGGTATACCGCCTCCTATTACCTTACCAAAAGTGATTATATCTGCTTGAATATGATTAATTCCATAAGATCCAAGATAAGATGCTCTATATCCACTCATCACTTCATCAAAAATCAGCAAAGTTTGATTGTCTTTGCAGATTTTAGCAAGTTCTTCTAAAAAATCTTGTTTAGCAGGAACTAAACCCATGTTTCCAGCAATAGGTTCAATGATAACACAAGCAATATCTTTGTTTTTTTCAAAAAGTTCTTTTACACTATTTATATCATTGTATTGTGCCACTAAAGTGTGCTTAGCCACATCTTCTAAAACCCCCAAAGAACTAGGAGAATTAAAAGTAGCAGCACCACTTCCTGCGCTTACTAACAATGAATCAGAATGTCCATGATAGCATCCTTCAAATTTTAAAATCTTATCTTTTTTAGTAAAACCACGAGCAAGGCGAATAGCACTCATAGTTGCTTCTGTTCCACTGCTTACAAAGCGGATTTTTTCTAAATGAGGAAAATCAGATAAAACAAGTTTGGCAAGTTCAGTTTCTAATAAAGTTGGAGCACCAAAACTTGAACCTTTTTTAAGTGCTTTTTGACAAGCTTTTTGTATATCTTTATCACAATGTCCAAAAAGCAAAGGCCCCCAACTTTGAACATAGTCTATATAAGAATTTCCGTCTATATCAAAAATATAAGCACCTTTTCCATGAGAAATAAATTTTGGCTCACTTTGAACATTTGCAAAAGCACGAACTGGAGAATTTACACCACCTGCGATGAATTTACACGCTTCTTTAAAAGCTTTTTTGTTTGTCATTTTTCTTCCTTGCTAAATTGCTTGATATAATTATATAAAGTTACAATTTCATCATTTGTTAAAGAATAATTTGGCATGATTGATTTTGCATCTTTACTCTGATTAAGAGAATTTTTAAAATTTTCAAAACTAAGATTTTGTATACTTGGAACTTTATAAGCTGTTTTAATGCCATTTTTCATATAATATCCTAAAATTTGCTCACTTCCATCTGCTCCATGACATTCTTTGCAACTAATGCCTCTTGGATTTTCATAAAGCATTTTAGAATATTCTTTAAGGGTAATAAAATCAGCACTAAAAAGACTGATATTGAATAAAAAAAACATTAAAACAATTTTCAAAGTTTCACCTTGTTAATGAAGTTTTAATATGATACAATTTTTACTTTAAAAAAGCGATTAAATTTATAGAAGGAAAATGATGACTTTGCTTGATGGTAAAGCTTTAAGTGCAAAAATCAAAGAAGAATTAAAAAGAAAAAAAATCAATTTTTAAAAAGTAAAGGGATTGAAAGCTGTTTAGCTGTTATCTTGGTTGGAGATAATGTTGCAAGTCAAACTTATGTAAAATCTAAAGCTAAAGCCTGTGAGGAATGCGGAGTTAAATCTTTAGTCTATCATCTTAATGAAAACACTACACAAAATGAACTTTTAGCATTGATTAATACCTTAAATCACGATGATAGCGTTCATGGAATTTTAGTCCAACTTCCTTTACCTGCTCATATTTGTAAAGATTTAGTGCTTGAAAGCATTATAAGTAGTAAAGATGTCGATGGTTTTCATCCTGTTAATGTAGGATATTTAAATTTAGGTTTAGAAAGTGGATTTTTACCTTGTACTCCGCTTGGAATTATGAAGCTTTTAAAGGCATATGAAATTGATTTAGAAGGTAAAGACGCTGTTATTATAGGTGCTTCAAATATAGTAGGCCGTCCTATGGCGACAATGCTTTTAAATGCTAGAGCTACAGTAAGTATTTGTCATATTAAAACCAAAGATTTAAATCTTTATACTAAACAAGCTGATTTAATTATAGTGGCAGCAGGTTGTGTAAATTTACTTCGATCAGATATGGTAAAAGAAGGGGTTGTTGTTGTTGATGTTGGAATTAATCGCCTTAAAAATGGAAAGATAGTAGGGGATGTAGATTTTGAAGAGGTATCTAAAAAATCTAGCTATATCACTCCTGTTCCAGGAGGAGTAGGGCCTATGACTATAGCCATGCTTTTAGAAAATACAGTCAAATCCGCTAAAAATCGACTTAATTAGGAAAAATCTATGGAATTTTTAAAGAAATTATATAAATTTTCACAGTCTTGGACTGGGACTGTAGTTATTGTTCTTTTGGTAATTTTTTTCTTCATACAAGCTTTTGTCATTCCTTCTGGTTCTATGAAAAATACCTTACTGGTAGGAGATTTTTTGTTTGTTAAAAAATTTAGCTATGGTATTCCAACCCCTCATATTCCTTGGTTAGAAATTCCTGTTTTACCAGATTTCAACAAAGATGGACACTTGATAAAAGCACAAGGACCTCAAAGAGGGGACATAGTAGTTTTTAGAAATCCTAGAAATGAAAAAGAACACTTTGTAAAGCGTTGTGTAGGTGCAGGAGGGGATAGGATAGTTTATGCAAATAAAACGCTTTATGTAAGAATGAATGAGGGTGATAATTTTATGAGAGAACATTACCCAAATGATCTTGTCACTCTTGGGGGGCAAATTTATGTAAAAGAGCCGTATAAGCAAAAAGGTATACATTATGATCCAAAAAAAGATATAGAAAATGATATTTTACGCTTTCTTAGCATAGGCGATTTTGCTATGTCTCCAACCTATATTAGAGAACTTGGAAATCATATAGGTTTTAGTGGTGGCAATGCTTATGTTTTTGATGTGCCTGAAAATGAATATTTTATGATGGGTGATAATCGTGATTATTCTTATGATAGTCGTTTCTGGGGTTCTGTGCCTTATAGATTGATAGTAGGTCAACCTTGGTTTGTGTATTTTTCTTGGGATAAAGATAAAAATGTTCGCTGGGAAAGGATAGGGCGTTTTGTTGATACTTTAGAAAATGATGAACAATATATCCATGATCATGATGATGAGGATAAATTAAGTTAATGTTTGTGAAAAAACACAAGCATTATATTTTCAAAAGCGTGATTTCATCTCCTTTTTTTAATTCGCTTGTGTTTTCTTCACTGATAAGTAAAAACTCGCTTTTAATAAGTGGAAGTATCATTCCAGAACCAAATTTATTTTCATTAAATGGTGTGAAAATATCTTTTTCTAAATTTCCTAAGATGAGATTATTTCTTCCGTTTTTAAGTTTTAAATCTATGCCCATTTTGGCGTAAAATTGTAAAGGATTTTCTAAATTTCCACTTAATAAAGCAATAATTTTTTTAGCAAAAATAAAACAAGAAAGATAAGCTGCCATAGGATTTCCTGGTAGGATAAGCACTAATTTTTCTTTTTGATAAAGTTTAGTGGGTCTTGCAGGACGTGCTTTTACTCCTTTGAAAATAGCATTAAAACCAAGTTCATCTAAAGATTTTTCCATAAAATCAGCCTCGCCAACACTTGCACCTCCTGAAGTGATCAAAAGATCAAATTTCGCATTTTTTAAAGCTTTTTTTGTATTTATAAAGTCATCTTGAAGGATGCCTAAATAAGAAGCGTTTTCAAGCATAGTTAATAAAGGCAAGGCATTAGCATTATAAATACTTTCTTCATCACATTCTTGCCAAGGTTCTTTAAGCTCATTTCCGCTTGAAAAAATGCCTATGCGAATTTTTCTTATTACTTCTATTTTATAAAGTCCTTGAGAGGCAAGTAGAGCGATATGTTTGTCGTTAAGCTTAGTGCCTTTTTCGAGTAAAGGTGCTCCTTTGTTTAATTCTTCTCCTTTGTAACGATAGGCATTGTATCGTTTAGGAAGTTTTTTAATGATAAGCTTATTATTTTCTATACACTCATCCTCAAGCATTAAAATAGTATCTGCATTTTTGGGCATTTTAGCCCCTGTCATGATTTTGTAGCATTCATTTTTACCGATTGTGTGACTATTTTTATCTCCTGTAAAAATAGTACCTTTAATCTCTAAAGCTTCATTTATATCAGTATAATTAAAAGCATAACCATCAAGAGCAGCATTATCAAAACTTGGTAAATTTTTTGTAGCGTATAAATCCTTAGCTAAAAATCTATCTTTTGCCTCTTCAAGGCTGATAAGTTCGCTTTCATTTAGACACGAAATTTGTTTTTCTAAGTCTTTTAAGGTTTCAAAGATATTTTTCATTCTTCAAGCCTTGTGATTTTCACGCCTAAGCTTTTAAATTTTTCTTCTAAATTTTCATAACCTCTATCAAGATGATAAATTCTATGCACTTTGCTTGTGCCTTTAGCTGCAAGAGCGGCTAAGATAAGTGCTGAAGAAGCACGCAAATCTGTAGCCATAACATCAGCTGCATTAAGTTCTTTTCCACCTACTATAGTGGCAATATGTCCGTTAAGTTTGATATCTGCACCCATTCTTAAAAGCTCGCTTACATGCATAAAGCGATTTTCAAATAGTCTTTCATCAATGATACTTGTCCCATTGGTCTTTAAAGCTAGTGCCATAAATTGTGCTTGCATATCAGTTGGAAAGCCTGGATATTCGCTTGTCATGATCTCTATAGGTTTGATTTCTTTAGCAGGAAGTAAGGTGATGCTATCTTCTTTGATTAAAGTTTCAAAACCCATTTGATGAAGTTTTGCTAAAACTGCACTTAAATGCGAAGCATTAACTTTATCTAAGGTGATTTTAGAATTTGTGATAGCTCCAGCACAAAGATAAGTTCCTGCTTCAATTCTATCAGGTATAACACTAAATTCTTTAATTTCTAAAAGTTCTTTATCAGTGCCATAAATTTCAAGCTCATCTGTACCTATACCCTTGATATCAAGCCCTGCGTTTTTTAAAATTTCGCAAAGTTGAACTACTTCAGGCTCTTTTGCAACATTTAAAAGTTTAGTTTTACCTTTAGCTAAAGCCGCTGCCATGATAATATTTTCACTACCTGTAACAGTGATTTTATCAAAAAGAATTTCATTGCCTTTTAAATTTCCACTAGCTACAACATAGCCTTGTTTGATTTGTATATTTGCTCCCATTTTTTCTAAGGCTAAAAGATGCAAATCAATAGGCCTTTGCCCTATCGCACATCCTCCAGGTAAAGATACTTCACAATGTCCAAAACGAGCAAGCAAAGGTCCTAAAGTAAGTATAGAAGCACGCATTTTACGCACAATGTCATATTTGGCTATAGTTTGATTAAGAGTGCTTGTATTTAATAAAGCAGTATTATTTTGAAAATTTACCTTAGCTCCTAAATTTTCTAGTAAAGATATAAGAGTTTTTATATCAGCTACATTAGGAATATTGTTTATTTTTACTTCATTTTTAGCAAGTATACTTGAAACGATTAAAGGTAGGGCAGCATTTTTTGCCCCACTTATCGTAACATTTCCACTTAGGTGATTTATACCTTCGATTTCTAAATAAGTCATTACAAGTAACCTTATTTTAATTTTTAAAACTTAATTATACATTTTTAAACTTTGTAAAAGTTTATTATTTTTTTGGTTTTATAATCCTTGAATGCATGTTTATAAGATATTTTTCTAGTAATGTTAATTTGGAGTGCAAAGCCATAAAAAGGCTTTGCAAAGGAGAATTCTTGGATAAGTTAGAATTGATATTTAAGACCGATGTTTCCGCTTAAATAAGTTTCACTTTCATCATTTACTTTACCACCTAAAAGATGTTTAACACCTGCTGAGAAAGTAAAAGCCCATTGATTTTTAATATTAACATCTCCACCTACTATAAATGAGCCATAAGTTTTTTTCTTATCACTTCCATTGATAGTAAATGAAGTCGGGCTTCCTAAAAATCTAGCTGTATAATTATCTTTTGAAGTGATTATGTATTGCTCAATTTTTACTGTACATAGATATAACTTTCTTTTGAAAGGTATTTTCTAAATTTAACATCTAGTATCAAAACTAGATTGTGATTGAGCATATGCACCATTTTCATTATAATCAGGTGTAAAAGAATAATAAATGCTAAAGGCCTTGATATAAAAATCATTTCTAACCATAAGTTCCACTAGCACCTAAGAATTTTCTAGTAAAATCAGATGAATTTGTTGTTCCAGCTATAAATCTATCCTGATCAGTCCAGCCAAATTGTGCGTAACCTTTAAAGTCAAATTCGCTATTGCCATAAAGTGTTCTTGAGTATAAGCCAAGTTGTAAGTTATCGCTTTCTTGTTTTGCTGTGTTAGTTTTAATTTCTGAATTTGCATAGGTTAAATAAACTCCTAATATAGTATCTTCTCCCACTAAACGATCATAACCCACGCTTACACCGTATAAAGCACCACTTTTACTATCGATAATATTAGCACCACCGATTACATTTGCCCATACATTATTATCATAACTTCTTGCACCATAAGCGTATTGAGAGTCGCTAGCAATTCCATTTCCTGTTGCAAATTTTGCTCCTTCTAAAGAAGCTACATTCATGGTTGAATAAGGATTGCTAAATTTAGCCAAACGATTTGATATAGACATATCATTTGACATATTGATAGCGCCAATAGGACCGTTTAGAGCTGAATTTCCTGCATTAGATTGTGCTGCTCTTTCTATGTCGTTGATTACTTTACCATTAGCAAAGATATAATCAGCTGTTCCAGCTAATTTTCCACCCACGTTAGATTCAGCTAAAGAAGCAAAAATTCGTCCTTTTTGTCCCGCTCTGATATCAAAATTAGGATTATTGATTTTAGCATTTAGATTAGCTGTTTTGTTTTTGACTTGTTCGATGAGTTTGTTGTATTCTGCTAAACGATTATTAAGTTCGCTTAGAGTTTTTTTATCGTTTTCAAGTTGTTTTACAGCTGCATCATAGGTTGCTTGAGCTGTTTTGATTTCGTCTTGTTTACCTCCTTGATTGGCTTTATCAAGTTCAGTTTTTACCGCATCTCTGTTATCTTTAAAAATTCCGCTTTCTACTTTATTCTCAACCTTATAAAGTGTCTCTAAACTGTTTTTTTGTGTTGTAAATTCTGTTTTAATAGCTGTGTTTAACGTATCAAAATCAACTCTATTATTATCTCTCATAGCAGAAAAACCTCCACTGACATAAAAAGACTATTGCCTTTTTGAACGAGTTCTATTCCATAAAGATTGCTTAGATTAGTTGATGGTGCAATAATATCAAAATTAGCTATAGTGCCTACTCCACCTGCATAATTTCTATCCACAAGATTAGAAGAGATATTCACTAATGGATTGCGAAGGTTTAAGAGTCCCTTGTTACCACTGCTAGCATCTGTAAAGCTTTTAGTCGCATCTGAACCATTTACAAAACCCCCAGAAGCACTCATGATATAAAAACCATCGCTAGTTACACGGCTTAGATCTAATACTACAGCTTCAAATTCTGTATTGCTAGCAGTCACTTTTCCATTGACATTAAAATTAGCGTTTCCAAAGTTTGCAACGCTACTACTAGTAAGTTTTAAATCTCCATTGATAGCTAAAGAACCATTAAGGTTTCTATTAAAGTATGCTCCATTAGCTACATCTATATTTGCATTGCTTAATTCTACGCCATTTTTAGCATTGATAGTGCTTGCACCATTAGTAGCAATGATACTTGCTGCCTCTTGGTTAGCAATTCCTGTAAAAGTCAATTTATCTGCTGTAAGATCAAAACTATAGCCATCACCTAAAGAAGCTTTTTGAGCAGTATCTCCTATGAATTTTAATTCACCGCTTTGATTTGCTCCTGCTTTATATAGTAAGATGTTTGATTTTATTTTCGTCTGTAAGTTTGGTTTTACCAAGTTCAGTTTTTACTTCATCACCTGTGTTAAATTCGTAAGTGTAACGATTAGGATTGTTTTTATCTGCGTTTAGCTTAGTGTCATCATTGACTTCAGCTGCATAAAGCCCCCCCCCCGTGGGCAACTATAAAACTTGCTGCGATTGCAGAAAGCATGATCGATTTATGATGTTTCATAAATAACTCCTTTTTAAAATATTAAAACAAACGTATATTACCATAAAAACTATTAAGAAAACAAGTGTTATTTATAGAAAATAAATATTTTTTAATTATTTTATTATCTAAAAAATATAAAAAACAAATATTTTTAATCAAGTCTTCATAAAATTTTTAAGTATTTTTTTACCCTTTTGAGTTAAAACCGCTTCAGGGTGAAATTGCAATCCATAAATAGGATATTTTTTATGCTTGATAGCCATAATAATATTTTCTGAATTATGGGCTAAAATTTTACATTTTTTAGGCATAGAACTAATATATAAAGAATGGTATAAACAAATTTTAATTTCTTTTTTTATACCTTTGAAAATAGGATCTTTTTTAAAGTAAAGCTTAGAAGTTTTGCCGTGCATAGGATTTTGCATTTTAGAAATCGTACCACCAAAAATTTCAGCTATACATTGGTGTCCTAAGCATATGCCTAAAATTCTTTTATTTTTTGTAAAATATTTGATTGCTTTTAAGCTTAATTTGGATTCTTTTGGTGAATGAGGACCAGGAGAGATAATAAGATGGGTAAAATCAAATTTTTCTAATTCTTTAGCTTTTTTAAAAGTATCATTTTTTATCACTTTACACTCAAAACCAAGCTCTTTAAGATAATAAACAATGGTATAGCTAAAAGAATCATAATTATCGATAAATAAAATCTTTTTCATTGTAATTTTACCTTTTTTAAACCACGCACAGAGTTAATACAATAAATATTTTCTGCTTCGATCAAATCCTGCTTGGATAATGTTTTTTCTTTTATTAAGTTAAGATCAATCAAGAAATTTCTATATACGCCATTTAACATACCGCTTTGAATTTTTGGAGTATAAAATTGAGTGTTTTTTTCTAGGATGAGATTGGTTCTTGATCCTTCGCAAAGTTCATCTTTTTCGTTAAAAAAAGCTATATCATAGCACAAGTTTTGCTGCCATTTGTATGCGTGTTTGTTGTAAAAAGTGCGTAAAGAACTTTTATGATAAAGATTGTCACTTTTTGAGTGAATTTTTTCATCGCTTAAAAGAAGAATATTATTTAAGTTTTGCTTTAAGGTGCTTTGCTGAAATTCGTAATTTCCATCTTTGTATAAAACAAGTTTTAAAATCCCTTCTTTGTGAGGATTTTTAAAGGGTAGGGTAAAATTATAAAATAAAGAATGTTTTTTATGAAAAATTTTCTCATTGAGTTTGAAAAGTGTAAAATTTTGATATTCTTTATAAGAACTTTTTTGATTTAAAATATCATAAAAATCTTTGAAGATATTGTGAGTGTTAAAATTAAATTTGAGGGCTGAATTTATAAGCCTTAGTAAATGTTCTTTTAAGAATAAAATTTGGGAATTTTTAAAATACATCGTTTCAAAAAGATAAAAATTACAAGGATTTAAAATCGCACTCTTAAGTTTTAATTCTTCAAATTCATCTTTTAAATTTGAGTCCCAAACTAAACCACTGCCTACACTATAAGCATAAATTTTATTTTGTTTTTCTAAGGTGCGTATGGCTACGCTAAATTTGCTTTTATTTTTATGTATAAAACCTATGGTTCCACAGTAAATACCACGATCTCTTTGCTCTAGTTCTTTGATAAATTTTATGCTTTCAAGTTTTGGTGCACCTGTAATAGAACCACAAGGAAAAAGGGCTTTGAAAATTTGATATAAAGAAGTATTTTTTTTAAGTTTTCCTTGGATACTTGAAGTCATTTGGTGTAAAGTAGGGTGACTTTGAATTTCAAAAAGCTTGGTTTTTAAACTTTTTTTTATGATGATTTTTGAAAGATCATTGCGTAAAAGATCACAAATCATAACATTTTCACTAAGATTTTTTATATCATTTTGTAAGAAAATTTTATTTTCTTCATCTTTTATAGGATCTTTATCACGCTTAATTGTGCCTTTCATGGGTTTTGTAATTATTTTTCTTTTTTTGGTTTTGAAAAAAAGCTCAGGAGAAAAAGATAGAATTTCTCTTTTCTCGTCTTTTATGAAAGCTTTAAATTCAGTATCTTGTCTAGAAAGTAAAAGCTTAAAAAGTTCAAAAGAATCCATTTTGCTACGAAATTTAAAATTTTGAGTGAGGTTGATTTGATAAACTCTTCCTTTAGAAATCGCCTTTTTAACTTTGATGAAATTTTCTTCATAATTGTCTTGATCTAAGAAATTTATAAATTCAGGAATAAATTTTTCTTCATCGATTTTTTTCTTTTTGAAATTTTTTTCTTTTTTTAAAGGCAAATATAGATAAATAAGCTTTTTTGCTTGCGAAATTTTTATCTTGAAAATACTTATATAACTCATAATCAGCAAGCATTAAAATATAAAAATCATTTTTATATTTTTCTATAAATTTAAAGCATTTTTTTGCTTTCCTTATGATTAAAAGCCTTTAAAATATGTTTTAAATCATAATAAAAATACTCGCCAAAAACAGCATAATTTTCAAGAGTCACTTAATTCCTTTGCAACTTGTGCGGCAAGTTTTAATTTATCATTATCAAAATGAGTATAAATTCTTGAGGTATTTAAGCTTGCATGTCCTAAAGCTTCTTGAACCAAAACCAAATCTTTTTGTTTTTTATAAAGTAGGGTGGCAAAAGTATGACGCAACATATGAGCGCCATTTTTTTGTTTGCGAATTCCTGCACGAAATAAAAGTTGTTCTACTATGCGACTGACATAAGATTGGGTAAGTGGGGTGCCTTTTTTATTGACAAAAAGTAGGGCGTCTTTGCTCATATAATTAATACTTACATTTTTAAGCAAATCATAAATAAGTTCTTTTTTTATCATTACAATACGATATTTATTACCTTTTGCTCTTATTCTTATAATATAAAGGTCGTTTTCCTCGCTAATATCACCCATTTTTATGTTGATAGCTTCACTTACCCGTATGCCTGTAAAAATGATGATTTTAATAATGAGTTTATTGCGTATAGTATTGCTTCTAAAATCCACATTTTCAATAGCATCAAGAAATTTTTTAAGTTCTTCTTCACTCATAAATTCAGGTAATTTTACTCCTTTAGATCCCGCTATACCTGCCCAGTTTTTGAGATTAATATCAAAAATATGTGCTTTTTCATCTTCTTCATTTTGCTTGTCTAAAAAATCAAAAAAATTAATCACGGCAATACGGTAATTTTTTTTACTCGCATCTGATAAAGCACCTGTTATGCTTGCTAAAACTTCTACAATGAGTTCTTCATCAATCTGTTTTAAAGAATAAAGTTTATAAAAATTTAAATATTCAAAAACTTTTTTCAAAGGATTAAAATAAGTATTGACTCCACTTAAGCCAGCATTTCTTGCTTTTTTTACTAAGGCATCAAGCTCTTCAATATTTTTTACACCTTTTGTAAGAGCAAAATTAACCTCTGCTAAAGCTTGTGGATTTTTTAACTCCTTGTTAGATAGTGAGTTGAGTTTAAATTTGACATATTTTACTAGCCAAAATAAGAATGATTTTTCAAAATTTTCTTCACAATCTAAAGGGTATTTCATAAAAACTTTTCCTAAATTTTGAAATTTTAGCTTTTAACTAAAAAAGGTATTTTAATATTAACTTGGTAAAAAAAAGCTTTTTTTGAAAAGTTTGTTTTTATATGCAATATATAAAAACATTAAAATATTTTTATTAAATAAATCTTATGTAAAGCATAAAAAGATATGATAAAAGGTAAAAATATGTAAAATTTATAATTTTGTATTGAAAACTATAATTTTCAAACTTTTTTATATATACTAGAATTATTCTACTTTGATATGAATTAAATTACTATTTTTACATACTCTTATCATTTTACTTTCTGAGTGAAATAAACTTATCCATAAAATATAATGTAAAAAATTGATTATTTTGTTTTGTAAATTAAAATTATATTTTACTTTCTTTGAAAGCTATTAAAAATTAAATTATTTTACATAATTATTAAAATATATATCAAAATGATAATTTATACATTAAATTTTTACTACCCTATTTTTGATTTTTAACCAATATAAATAAAAATTTTTTAAGAATATTTTTATAATTGTTGTTATATAAAAACTTAAATAAAAAGTTTTACTAAATTTAAATTTTAAGGAAAATCATGAAATTTTTAATAAAATTTGCAAGATCCATTGTTGTGTTTGCTTTTAGTGCTAGCGCATTGAACGAAGGTAAAAAATATGTAATTCTTAAAACCCTTGATAATTTGTTGATTGAAATTTTTTCCTATTATTGTACACATTGTTATAATTATCATAAATTTAATATCATGGGTAAGGTTAAGAAAAAATTACCTAATTTAACTTATAAATTTTTATGCTACAAGTTCATGGGAGATTATGGAAAACTTCTTAAAAATTCCAAGATTTTAATTAAAATTGTTGAAGAATTTAGCAAACAAAAATGAGCGGTACAAAAATGAAAGATTTTTCCGTAAAAAAGAGACTTTCTAAGTGGCAAGATACGCGTAAGCCTTGGTTAATTTTGATTATAGTCACTATAGGACTTATCTTTATAGCGCACTTTCTATTTCAAAAATATCTTTTTATGGAGCCTTGTGAACAATGTGTATACATAAGGTTTGATATGTTTGTTATGGCTATAGGCGGTATGATTGCATTGATCAATCCTGCAAGCAATATTATAAAAACTTTTTCTTATGGTTTATCTTTTTATGGAATTTGGCTTGGCTTGGAGCATTGTTTAACCTTAAATCATATCCATGAGATGGTTCATTCTGAAAATCCTTTTGCGGGTGTAAATGGGTGTCGTGAGATTCCTATTTATCCATTTAATCTACCCTTGCATGAGTGGGCTTCTAGTTGGTTTTTACCTACAGGAGAATGCGGAATGGATACCCCTGTTGTTCCGGAAAATGCTTACAATAATCTCAATGCTTTTCAAAAATTTTTTATAGGAACTCCACCTGATTTTAAAAATGGACTTTATAGTAATGGTTGGTATTTAATTCCTGGTTTAAATTTTATGAATATGGCAATTTGCTCTCTTATAGCATTTATATGTTGTTTTATTGTGCTTTTTGCAATGTTTATGGCTTATATTTTAGATAAAAGTAAATCCGGCGCTAAAATTTTTGCATTAGTAATTGTTATTTTAGTTTTAGTGCTTAAATTTATAGGTGAGCCAAAAAATCCAAATCAAGATACAGTCAGTTTAAACTATTTAAAATGGGTGATCTTAGTGGAGTGAAAACTAAAACCTAAAATTGATGAATTTAATCGGGGCGCTAAAGAACTTTCAGTTTAAAATTCAATTTAACAGTTCAGGTAGGTTATCAAGCTACTTAGCGTTGATTAAGCTTTCAACCCTAAAAATAATAATTAGCCCAAAATAAATTTGGGCTTGTTTGTTTTTTTTAAATAAAATTGCCTTTGAAAATTTTATTTAACAAGGATATATTATGTATAATTTTTTTACAAAATTTTTTTTAGCTCTTATATTTTGTTCAAGTTTTGCGTTGGCAAATAATAATTTTATTACTCTTAATCCGAGTTTACCTAACTCTGAAAATACTGTAATAGAAGCATTTTCTTACAAATGCATACATTGTTATAATCATCATAAATTCGGAACTCTTGAAAAACTTAGAGAAACTTTTCCAAATTTGCATTTTAAACTTTATCCTGTAAGTTTAATGAATGGAGATTTTGCTAAAGAAATGAACGAACTTTTTGCCTTTGCCCAATATAAAGACGAACAAAATGGTAAAGATGCAAGTTATTCTGATAGTTTATCTCATAAACTTGCTGATGTTTATTTTATTTCTTATTTTTTAAACAAGCAAAGAAATTTTTCAAATTTAGATGAATTTTATGATATAGGCTTAAAAGCTATGAATGTAAACAAAAATGAAGTGTTAAATTTTTTAAATACCCCTAAAGCTAAAGAAATTTTAAGTGAATTTCAAAGAGCTAATGATATAGCCAAAATCTACGGAACCCCTGCTTTTGTTGTTAACGGAAAATATCAAATAAACCCAAGTGCAATCAATTCAATGCAAGATTTAGAAAATTTAGTTAAAAAGTTAAGCAATATGTAATAATAAAAATTTTTAAGGCAATAAAAAATTGCCTTAAAATTATTTTTTAATTATATTTTATAGGGTCTATATAGAAAAACTATAAAGATCTTTCCCTTATTTTTTGCAATTCAAATTAAGTATAGAACTTTATATTAGAAAAAATCAATAAAAACTAATTGCATTTTAAGAAAAAAATTTAAATCATTAATTATAACTTATAAAAATTTAAAGCAAAAATAAAGTTTTTTTGATATAATTTCACCTTGCAATATTTTTAAAGGTTAGATTAATGAAAAATTTAAGCATTCAAGAAAAAAAAGACTTAGATAATTGTGTTTTTCAAAATCTTGGAAAGCAAGATACTTTTGCTTTAAGTGTAATTTTTAAAAATTTTTATTTGAAAATCAAAGCATTTATTTATTCTAAATAATACCACTTAAAATCTTTTTTTGTATAAGAAAGATCCTTAAAAGAAGGCGATTGGATAAATAATTTACATTCTTTATCTAGATTTTCTATCCCATATATTTTCATAGCCATTCTTGAATCATGTCTTGCAAGCTCTATTCCAACGCAAGCTTGATTGTTGATTTTATAAAGCAAAATACCGCCATCTTTTTCATCTATATTTAAAATATTTAAATTTCTGTTTTTACTCATATCTTTTATATCTTTACTAAAAGAATAGCGTAATTTATAATATATCATAATATCTTGCATGGCATTTTTTAAAGCTTGTAAATTTTCATTAACTAAATAACCATTGTTTTTGTAAAGTTTTAAAAAATCTTCATTAAGAAATTTTTGAAAATTTTTATCTTTAGATAATCTTTGGCAAGAATTATAACTATTTAAAATTCTAACTTGACCAGCTTCTATTAAAAGCTCAAGGCAATCTTTATTTTCTTGTGAAAATTGCACTAATTTAACTTCTTGAACCTTAAAATCTTTACTCGGTTTTTTTTCATAAGCAAAATCATTTAATTTTTCATAAATATTAGCAAAACTTAAAGAATATAAACTAAAAAAAATCAAAATACACTTTCTCATTGAAAAAAATCTTTATATTTATTTTTTAAAAATTCTATCACTTCTAAAATTTCATCAACTCCTTCTTTGTTAGAATTTTCAAGTACATTATCTATGTTATCAATATAAGCTTCTATTGCATTTTCTAATTTCTCTCTTTTAACTCCAGCATATAAAAGCATAGCCTCTAAAACTATACTAAGCTCATATTGTAAATCTTCTAGTTCATTCTTTAAGATTTTATTATTGTTTTGATTCATTATTTCCCCTTTTAAGTTCTTTGCTTTTGATTAAATCAATAATTTGAGCTTTTATATGATTATAATTTGTTCCATCTTTAAATGTAGCAAAAAGTCCACCACTAGCATTTTTATGTCCACCGCCACCTACTAAATTTTTAGCCATTAAACTTACATCTATTTTTCCATTTGCACGAAAACTTAAGGTTTTTCTAGAACTTACATCAATAAAAAAATCATAATCAGGATTTTTTACTAAAAAATCATTCCCGATAACAGAAGTATTGCCTATGTTTGAAGTTAAAATACCTTTGTGACCTTCATATTCTATACTGAAATTTTCTTTTAATTCACTTAGCTTTTCGACTATAAAATAAGAAATTAAATTAGAAAGGGTATCATCATTATTTCTGACAAAATAATCTTTTTTTATAAAATGAGTAGCATTGTCGAGTAAAATATTGGCATTTTCTTTTCCTATAAATTTCCAAGCTTTATCAAGCAAGAAAAACATATAAGCAATTTGCAATTCTTTAAACATAACGCGATTTATTTCTTTTGCATTGGCAATCAAGCCTAAAAAAACCTTTCCAAGTTCAAAGTTTTCATCCTCACTTAACCAAATATCCACAGCATTGACTACATCAACAAATTTTGAAAGTTCTAAAACTGGCGTGCAAATTTTAGAAAAAAAATCATAAACAATTTTAGTTGCACATCTTTTAGAATCAAGCAAATACCAAGAATATTTTTGAGCACATTCTTCGCCACTTTGATGATGATCAAGAAGAAAGATTTTGATATTTTTCTCTTTGCAAATTTTTTCAAACTCTTCACATTGATTTAAATTCAAATTTAAATCTGTTATTAGAATAATAGCTTTTCCAAAATTTTCATCTTTTTCTATATCATTTACAATGGAGTTAAAATTCTCATTAATTTCTTTACCATAATTAGAATTATAAAATTTTACATTTCTAAAATAAAAATTTACTACAAATTGACAAGCATAACCGTCAAGATCTGTGTGTGAAAGATGATAAATTTTCATTATTTTCCTTAAAGTTCTATCCTAATAATACCTTCAGTGTTAAAATTTGTATTTTCTGCGATTTCTGCAAAACTTAACACAACTATATTAATGCTAAAATTATAACAAATATCAGCAATGAATTTTCTAAGTTGCGGTTCAACGCAAAGTATAAAAGGTTTAATACGACCATTTGCTACTGCAGCAACTTCAGCTCTTAGAGTGTCTACTAAAGTCCCTGTTTGAGCCACGCTTAAAGGCAAGTGATAGCTTCCATCTCTAAATTGTACATTTTCCATTAAAACCGCAGAACTGGCAGAATCTAGGATAAAAATATCTAAATTTCCTTTATCGTCTAAATACATATTCGTAATCATTCTGGCTAAAGATGCCCTTACATGCTCAATAATCATATCAAAGCTCTTGCTTACTTCTGCTATATCGCTTACAGATTCTAAGATGGTAAGCATATCTTTAATAGGTATGTGATTCTTAAGCAAGTCTTTAAGAATTTTTTGAATAAGACTTACAGGTGCAACACCTAAAGCACTTTCTACAATGATTGGATAATCATTTTTAACCTTATCAAGAAGATTTTGCACCTCTTGGCGTGTAAGAAGTTCACTTGCATGCGCCTTGATAAGTTCGCTCATGTGTGTTGAAATAACACTTGCAGGATCTATTACTATATAACCATTTAAAGTGGCTTCGTCCTTTAAATTCGCATCAATCCAAAGTGCATCAGAGTTAAAAGCGGGCTCTTTTGTGGCAATTCCTTCTATTTCTTCTGTAATAAAACCACTATCCATGGCTAAATATTTATCAGGATAAATTTCAGCACTTGCTATGGAAACACCTTTAAGTTTAAAACTATACTCATTTGGCTTGAGTCTTAAATTATCCCTTATTCTAATTTTTGGCATCAAAAATCCTAAACTTTCAGCAATGCTTCTTCTCATTGAACGAATTCTTTCTGTAAGTTCGTTTTCGGCAAGTTTAATAAGTCCATATCCAAGTTCAAGTTCTAAAATTTCGACTTTGAGTATGTCATTGATCTTATGTTCTTCTTCTTTAAGAATTTCTTCTTCACTTTTCTTTGTAGGTGCTGCTATTCCATCTACTCCACTTTGAGATGCAGCTGCAGCACTTGGTTTGCTTTTTTTAGTTGTATTTATATCAATTTTACCTTCTTTAACCTGCTTAGTAAGATAACCAAGACTTAAAAAAACTAAAGCCATAAAACCCAAAGATAAAGTTGGTAAACCAGGTACTAATGCAAAGATAAAAAGCACAAAACCTACTATTAAAAGTGTGCGGTATTCGCTTAAAAGTTGAGTTAAAGTTCCTTCAGCAAAATTTTCTTCATCTTTACTTGCACGAGTGATAATTATAGCAGTTGCAGTAGAAGTAATCAGGCCAGGAATTTGCGATACAAGTCCATCACCTATAGTTAAAATAGTATAAGTAGAAGCAGCATTACTTAAAGTCATATCATGCTGAAAAGATCCTATTAAAAAACCGCCTATGATATTTATAATTGTTATGATAATTCCTGCAACGGCGTCTCCTTTGATAAATTTAGAAGAACCGTCCATCGCACCATAAAAATTTGCTTCAGCAATAACTTCCTGGCGTCTTGCTCTAGCGGTTTGTTCATCTATAAGTCCTGCATTTAAATCTGCGTCAATAGCCATTTGTTTACCTGGCATCGCATCAAGTGTAAATCTTGCTTGTACCTCAGAAACCCTTGTACTACCTTTTGTTACAACCATGAAATTAATCAACACTAAGATACAAAATACAATCACACCAATGACCATATTTCCACCAACAACAAATTCTCCAAATGCTGCTATAATTTCACTCACAGCTTCAGGGCCGTTTTGCCCTTCGCTTAAAATCATTCTTGTAGTGGCTATATTTAATGAAAGTCTAAATAAAGTAATGATCAAGATTAAAGTTGGAAAAGTTGTTAAATCTGTTGGTTTAGGTATATAAATAGAAATTAAAATAATCAATACCGATAAAGCTATACTTAAAGCCAAAAAAAAGTCTAAAATAGGACTTGGTAAAGGGACTATAATAATAGCCAAAATACAAACTAAAAAACCAACTATAGTTAAGCTTTTGGCTCTTAAAATAGGGGCAATTAAAGGCCCTAAAAAAGGAAAAACTAAATCAACTATTTTATTTTTTGCCATTATTTTTCATAATATCTTCTAAAGTAATAGAATCTAAAAATTCATCCACTTTATTTTGCAAATTTACCAACATAGGCATCAAAGTACAATTTTCTTCTTTATTATTTGGACATGTACCACCGCTACATTCAAATACACTGATATCTTTTTTTTCAGCACTATTGACAATTTCTTTTATAGTGTATTGGCTTGGCTCTTTGATTAAAACAAAACCACCTTTTGCACCTTTAAAAGATTTTAATAAACCATCCTTAGCTAAAGTTTGTAAAATTTTAGCTAAAAAACTTTTGGGAATGTCAAGCTCTAAAGCTAAAGAATCTACATCTTGAGGTGTTTCTTTTTGAGAAATATAAATTAAAGAAAGTAAAGCGTATTCGCTAGCTTTAGTAAACAGCACAGATTCTCCTTATTCTAACTACAGAAATAGGTCTAATTATAATAAATAATTCTTAGAAAAAGACTTAAATTTTAATAAAACCTTTTAAAAAAATAAATTCAGTTTATTTTTTGCTTTTTAAGATAGAATTACAATCCTTATTTATTATTTTACCAATCAGGAGGTCTATCATGGCTTTGGATTCGGCCAAAAAAGCAGAAATAGTCGCGAAATTCGCTAAAAAACCAGGTGATACTGGTTCAACAGAAGTTCAAGTAGCTCTTTTAACTGCAAGAATTGCAGAACTTACAGAACATTTGAAAATCTACAAAAAAGACTTTTCATCAAGATTAGGACTTTTAAAACTTGTAGGTCAAAGAAAAAGACTTTTATCTTATCTTAAAAGAAAAGATTATAATTCTTATAGCAAATTAATCACTGAGTTAAATCTTAGAGACAAATAATCTAAAGCCCTTTTTTGGGCTTTCGCTTTAAAATCTTCTTTACAAAAAAAGAAAAATCTTATAAAATTTCCCTTTGTCCTTTTGCATCAGGTTTGCTTAAAACCCCATTTTGTGTAAGTTGTTCAATGATATTTGCAGAGCGGTTATAACCGATTTTTAAACGACGTTGCAAATAAGAAATACTTGTTTTTCCATCTTCTAAAACAACTCGTTTGGCTTCTTCATAAAGCTCATCTACTTCATCTTCAAAGCTTTCATTTGTTGTAACACCTACGCTTTGTTGATCTTTTAGGAAACTTTCATCATATTCTACGCTTTGTTGATCTTTTAGGAAATCTACAACTTTTTCTATTTCAAACTCACTTGCAAAAGGTGCATGCAAACGCACTATAGAGCTTGTTCCAGGAGGAGTAAATAAACAATCGCCTCTTCCAAGCAAACTTTCAGCACCCATGGCATCTAAGATAACTTTAGAATCAATTTTTTGCCCTACTTTATAAGAAATTCTACTTGGTAAATTTGCTTTAATAAGTCCTGTTACGACATCAACAGAAGGGCGTTGCGTGGCCACAATTAAATGAATTCCACTTGCTCTTGCCATTTGAGCAAGTCTTCCTATGTAAAATTCTACATCTTTACCTGCAGTCATCATTAAATCTGCAAGTTCATCGATGATAACTACGATAAAAGGAAGCTCTTCGCCGCCTAATTCTTTCATTTTTTCATTGTAATTTTCTATATTTTTAGTTTTTACATCAGCCATTAAACGATAGCGTCTTTCCATTTCAGCTACCATGTTTGAAAGCGCATTGACTGCTTTTTTAGGATCTGTAATAACAGGAGTTAAAAGATGAGGGATATCATTGTAAATGCTAAATTCAAGCATTTTAGGATCTATCATCATTAAACGCAAGGTTTTAGGTGAATTACGATATAAAAGACTTAAAAGCATGGAATTTATCCCTACACTTTTACCACTACCTGTAGTTCCTGCAATGAGTAAATGTGGAAGTTTTTTAAGATCAGTTACAAAAGCATTACCTACTATATCTTTACCTAAAGCTATAGTTAAAGGACTTTTAGCGTTTTTAAAAACTTCACTTTGTAAAATTTCTCTTAGGTAAATGGTTTGAATTTCATCATTTGGCACTTCTATACCTACAACATCTTTTCCTGGAATTGGAGCTTGAATACGGATTGATTTTGCCATTAAGGCCATGGTTAAATCATCTTGTAAATTTAAAATGCGACTTACTTTCACATCTGCACTAGGGCGAAATTCAAAAGTAGTTACCACAGGACCAACATAAGTGCTTATAACATCACCACCTATTTTAAAACGACGCAATTTTTCAAGAAGATTATAAATTTTTTTATCAATTTCACTTTCATTGATTTCTTGTCTGTGTTCTTTTGGATTAGCTAAAAAATCTAGCGGCGGTAGGGTAAAGTCTTTTGGTTTTTCTATTTCACCCTGCTCTATTTCACGTAATAAAGCTTGATTAATAGCAATTTCTTTGGCTAAAACTGCTTTTTGAAGTTTGATTTCTTGATCGTTTGTTTTTTCATCATTGATTTTAGTTTCTACGTTTTGTATAAAATCAAAAGTATTTTTTTCTTCGACAACTATTTCATTTATATTTTTTATAGGTGTAGGCTCTATATAAGGATGATTTAATTCTTCTACAACGGGCTCAAATTCAAAGATATTACTTGCTTTATCTGAGTTTTTATTTTCATTTATTTCATTTAAATTTTCTGTCTCTGTTTTAATATTAAAACTATACTTATGGCCTTCTATAATGTCACTTGAATTTATTGCATCATACTCTTCTAATTCTTTAATTTCTTGTTTTACTTTATTTTCTAAAATTTCATTTTGATAAGCCTTGTATTCTTGCTCTAGTTTTTCTTTTTTTATAAAATTTTCCCTAAGTTCAAGTTCTTTTGTGAAAATTTTTGGCTTGATTTCTTGCTTGGAAACTGGAATTTCAATATTTTTACGCTTATAACTTGGTTCGTCTAAATTTTTATTTGTATCTATTTGTTTTATATCTTCGAGTTTTTTAGGTTTTAAAAAACGTTCAGGAATCATATCTACCTCTTCTTCTGAAATAAAATTAAAATCTTCATCAAGACTAATACTCGTTTTGCTAGCTTTTTGCGCAAAATTGCGTACTTGTTGGGAATGCTCATAAACAAAACTTCTTGATTCTTTTAAACTTTGCTTATCAATTTCTACAATTTCATCTAAAATTTGATTTTTTAGTTTTTCAAAGTTTTCCTTAGCTGTAGTAATTGAATTTTTACTTGCATTGATGTTACTATCTTTAATTATTTGTTCTAGGTTATTGGTTTTTGTTTTTTCATTTGTTTGGGAATTTTCATAAATACTATCTTGTAAAATATCTAATTTTGATGCTACAGACTCTGATTTACCTATATATTCTTTTTCATTTTCTCCGCCAAATACACGCATAAGCAAAGATTTAAAAGCTTGCTCTACTTTCAGCAATAAAGTAAAATCTAATTCTATTTTTAAAATTTCTTTTGCAAATTTTGGAAACAATAAAATCAAAGAAAACAACAAAAGTAAAAGAGCAAAAATTCCACTCCCTACATGTCCTAAGATTACAGAAAAAATTCCATATATAATTTTCAAAATATACCCGAAGTCTCTATAAAATACAGAAAACAAAAGTAAAGTGGAAAAAAAAGCCAAAGAAAAACCAAAAAGTTCTCTACGCTTAAAATTTTCTATTTTATAATTTTTTTATAGTAGAAATAATTTAATATAAGTAAAGAAAACGGATAGTAATACCCAAATTCCCCAAATAAAAATAAATTAGTCTTATAAATCCATTCTCCCATGCTAGGTGCCAACATACAAAGACAAAGATAAAAAATAACAAGCGTAGAGCTGGTAAAAATGGCCTCTTTTTTAATATTCTTTCCTTGAAAATAAAATCAAAGCCGATTATACCATAAAAAATTTTACATATAATTTAATAAGCTAAGTTGAGATATTGTTGTACTAGCCTTAAGAGAAGCTTGATACGCAAGTTGAACTTGCATTAAATTGATCATCGCTTCACCATAATCCATGTCAATAACATTTGATTTGATAGATTGCACATTTACGCTTAAAAAAGTTGAACGAGTATTTACGTCTTTTATTGTGTTATGATATGCACCCATAGTTGTATTAAGTTTACTAATATGATCTGCTAAATGATCAAGTCTCTTTAAAGCTCCTTGCATACCTGTGTTTCTAGGATCTTCACTTTCGGAATCTGCTCTCATATTACCTTTTAAAACAGCATCAATCATTGAATCTAAATCTTTAATAATATCCACATTTGGCTCATCAATAACCAAAGAATTATTTGCACTAAAACTAAAATTTGGACCATTTGCCACCAAAGAAGTTGTGGTGAATGGCGGTTGTGGAAAGCGTCCGCTTTGAGAATCGCTAAGAGAAATTTCTATATTAGTGCCCGAAGAAAGCTTATCAGTAACACTGATACGACCTTTATAATCCATACTTACATCAACAGTAGCTTGAGAATCTTTCATAAGTTGTTGTAAATTATTATAACCATTTGCATCAACTTTTCCATTTGTAGCTGCTATACTTTGGGTTGGAATTTTATCTGCAGCAAACATACCTATAATATCATTAATTTGACCATAAGTAATATCATTTGATCCCGTAACAACTCCGCTATTTCCAGTTGTAGGATCAGTATGGACTATAGGAAAACTTATAGTTTGACCTGGATTATTAGGATTAGGATAACTTACAGTTGAATTTTGCAAATTTATAGTCACATCATAAGAATTTCCACCTTTAGAACTGACTTTTAAATTTAAAGTAGTGCCATTTAAGCTATCTCCCGCCATTACTTCGCTAAGTTTTGTGGAATCAGTTGCATAAACATTACTTCCTTTGATAACTTGAGAAACATTACCATAAACAGTATTTCCATTTTTTTCAAAATATACGTTATCATAATCAGCTCCATTAGTAGTATTTCCATCTGTATCTGTCATTTTGCTTTTAATAAAATCAGTTTGTTTTAAATCGATTGTAAAATTTTGATTATTGATTGTTATAGTCACAGGATTATTTAAATTTGTAATATCTCCGTTATTAGGGTTTCCTAGTGCAGCAGTCATTACCCTATTTGTAACATCATCCATTGTGATACCTTCAGCCTGTGCTGCTTCAATGATATTATTTAATTCAGCTCTATCATCGGCTTGCGGTGTAAAAGCTACAGCATGAAAATCAAGTTTATTGTTACCTTGTTTTAAGTCTGTGATTTGAATTTGACCACTATCATTCATACTTATTTCTACTACTTTATTATTTGGAGTATTACCATAAAGAGCTCCGATATCTTCCATTACATCTTCTAAAGTATCTTCAGGTTTCACAAGTACAGCGCTTTTAAAACTAGTTCCATCAGGCCTAGTTCCTTGAACATAAAGAGTTGTTGGAGGAAAATCTAGCTTACTATCATCATACTCAAAATCTTTATCAGGATCTAAACCATTATCTTTCACATAACCTTGCCCGATAAGCTGTTGCCATTTAGAATCCCCTGTGAGATATTTAGTTTTATCAGAATCCTTATTTAAATCCCAACGATTATCCGTAAAGCTAACATTTGTGCTTATTTGTTTTTTGTAGTCTCCATCTGCTTTAAAAAATAAATCCCATCCCGGTATATTGTATGGGCTTTCAGTTCCAGCTCCAGTTACTACATTAATATTATTTTTATCTCCATAATAATTTCCATTAGAGTCAAAAGGTTTATTTGCGACTTGAGAACCCGCAAAAAGATACTGACCATTAATGCTAGTATTTGCAAGTTGAACTATACTTTCTTTTATGCGTTCTAGTTCTTTTGCTATAGCCTCTCGAGAAGTTTGAGAATTGCTATCACTTGCAGCTTGAGTTACTTTAACTTTAAAATTTTCAAAAAGTTTAACCATATCTTGTAAAGCTTTCATACTATTTTGAGTCATTTCTTGAGCCCTACTAGTTGATTCTTTTACTTGTTCTAATGTTTTAATCTCATACTCAAGACGCGTATTATCTATATAAGTGCTTGCATCTTCATATGAATTTTGTATTTTCAAACCCGAAGAAAGTTGTTGGGATATCTGATATAAAGCACTTTGACCACCCATAGAATTATTCACACTATTTGTGAAATTAAGTTTATTTGTAATTCTCATTTTTTCCTCTAAAATATTAAAGTTAAAATCTTTTCAAACATTGTTAATAAACAAAAGCAATAACTGTTCCAAAAATTTTAAATTATATATTTTTATATCGTCTTTTAAAAAATACTTTTTATTTTTAAAGTATTTTTTAGCCTAAGAAAGTATAATTTTATCTTTAAATCTTAAAAATTAGCCCGAGTGGTGAAACTGGTAGACGCGCCAGACTCAAAATCTGGTAAGGGCAACCTTGTGTCGGTTCGAGTCCGACCTCGGGCACCATTTATTTTTTGCGGGAATAGCTCAGGGGTAGAGCACAACCTTGCCAAGGTTGGGGTCGCGAGTTCGAATCTCGTTTCCCGCTCCATAAAATTAAATTCTATCAAATCTTTTATTTATAAATTTTCACTTTTTTCCAATACTAAAAAATACTCATTTTCTAAATTTTCAAGTTCTTTTTGCATTACTTCAAGCTCTTGATAAAGCTTGTTGATACCTATTTCTTGATATACACTTGGATCAGATAAATCTTGATCTAATTTTGCTATTTTTTGCTCTAAAAAATCTATTTTTTCAGGATAGTTTTTTAATATCTCATTTTCTTTATAGCTTAATTTTTTAGTAGTTTTTTTCTTTTTGATTGTTATTTTGTTCTTGAGTTTTAAGTCCTAAAACAAAACTATCTAATTCTTCAATTTCTTTTTCATTTTCAAGATATTCCGTATAAAGATTATGCAAAATATTTATATATCCATTTCTCTCAAAAGCGTAAAGCTTTGTCGCGATTTTATCAATAAAATATCTATCATGTGATACTAGTAAAATAGCCCCTTCAAAACTAAGTAAATACTCTTCTAGTATATTAATCGTAGCTATATCAAGATCATTAGTTGGCTCATCTAAAATCAAAACATCATATTCTTTAGTAAAAAGCAAGGCTAAAGCGACACGATTTTTCTCTCCACCGCTTAAAAAGGCGACACTTTTATCTAAAAATTCCTTAGGAAATAAAAATTTTTTAAATACCCATAAACATGCATATTTTTACTATGAACTTCAACTCTATCTCCACCGTTGGGACAAAAAATTTCAAGTAAACTTTTATCAGAATTTACCAAACTTCTGGCTTGATCAAAATATCCTATTTTAAGCTCTCCGCGTTTTATTTCTCCGCTATCTTGTTTTACTTCTCCTAGAAGAATTTTTAACAATGTTGATTTTCCACAACCATTTCTTCCCACAATAGCAATGCGCTCGCCTTGTAAAATACGCGTTGAAAAATCTTTAAAAAGATTTTTATCACTTATATTTTTACTTATGTTTTTAAGCTCAAAAAGCATTTTTTTGCGATTGGCTATTTTTTCTCCATTAAAATTTAAAGCTGCTCTTGAAATTTCAAGTTTTAAACGCTTGATTACTCCAGGATTTTTTTTCGCTTCTTCGCGCATTTTAAAAATGCGTTCTTTTCGCCCTTCATTTCTTTTAAGTCTTGCTTTAACCCCTCTTCTAAGCCATTCTTCTTCACTTTTTAATTGTTTTAAAAGAGTTTCATGACTCTTAGCAAGGTTTTGTAAGATTTGTGTTTTTTTCTCTAAATAATTTGCATAGCCACCTTTAAAAACGCTAAGTTTACCCTGCTCTACTTCTACACATTTGTGCGCTATAGCATCAATAAAATATCTATCATGAGAAATAAAAATCACGCACATCTTTGAATTTTTTAGCAATTCTTCTAAAAAGTTTGTCATATATACATCTAAATGATTGGTTGGTTCATCAAGTAATAAAATATCAGGGTTTTTAAGCAAAAGTATACAAAGCCCAACGCGGCGTATTTCTCCACCGCTTAAAGTAGATATAATGCGATTTTCATATTCAAGCAAGCTAAATTCTTTTAAAACGCGTATTATTTTAGACTCTATATTCCAAGCATCCTTACTATCAATCAAAGTCATAAGTGCATCTATTTTTCTAAGATAATCTTTATTACCAGGATCTTCTTCTAATTTTTTATACAGCATCTCATATTCTTGCAAAGCGTTATAAATTTCTGCAAGTTCTTGTTTTATAGCTTCTTTTACGCTTAAATTCGCATTAAAATCAACGGTTTGTGAAAGCATAGCCATGCTTTTTCCATTTTGTCTTATTACTCTACCACTATCTAAAGGAAGTATACCTAAAAGCACTTTTAAAAAAGTAGATTTTCCTTCTCCATTTTTTCCTATGATAGCAATTTTTTCTCCTTCGTTTGCACTAAAATTTACTTCATTTAAAACTATTTTGTCTCCAAATTTTTTTGAAGCTTCAATTAAATCTATAAGAGCCATTTTTATCCTTGATTGAGTTTAAAGCTAAAACTAGAACCATAACCTAAAGTACTAGAGATTTCAAGATAGCTTTTATGAATATTTAAAATTTTTTTCACTAAAAAAAGTCCTAAACCGAAAGAATTATCGCTTTTTACATCAATTTTATAAAATTTTTTTGTAATCAACTTTAACTTATCTTCTTCTATGCCTTTTCCAAAATCTTGTACTATTATTTTTTGATTTCTCACTGTTAAGATTACTTCTTTTTGGCTATATTTTAAAGCATTAGAAAGCAAATTTATAATCACTTGCTCGATCAAAAATTCATCAGCTTTCACCTTTGTGCTTTCACCTTGCAATATAACTCTTTCAAAACCTGGATTTTTGATAATTTTTTCACACAGAAAAAAAAGATCAAAGTTTTGCATTTGCAAAGCTTCACTATTAAGATTAAAAACAAAATTAAGCTTATGTGTCAAAGCATTGAGTTTAATGCTTTGACGCGAAATTTTTTCTAGCAATTCTTTTTTCAATTTTTCATCTTCTAATTTTTCATCTTTTAGCATTTCCAAGCTAAGATCAATCACACTTAATGGATTTTTAAGTTCATGGGAAATAGCTGAAATCACACTAGCAAGTTGGGTATTTTTTAATGCGATTTTATCACTTTGTTTTTTATTTTTTTGAGCATTCTTTAAAATTTTATCCTTGGTTTTTAAAAGCTTTTCATTTAACAAGCTAAATTCTTTAAACACTCCCTTTTCTAATATAACAACTTTATGACTCCCTATAGAATCCAAAAAATCCAAAATTTTATTAAAACTTTTAGCTATTTTCCTGCCTAGCAATAACATTAAAATAAAAACAAATAGCAAATACACTCCAAAACTGATTGCCATTTTTATCCAAAAAAGTTCTAAATCCAAAAAACGAGGGTAAACAATAATGATATATTTATACCCTTTATAAATAAAACTCTTAGTAAGAATTTTTTTTGAATTTAAAATTAAAATTTCTCCTTCTTTAAGATTGAAAAAAAAATCAGGATTTTTTATAGAACTTATTTTCATATCATTTTTTAAGATAATAAAATCAGCCCTAGTATCTTTGGCAAAATCCTTGATATTAACATCATTTAAATGCTCTAAGAGAGAAAATTTTAAAACATCATCAAGACTTTTGATTTTTTGTTCGTATTGTTTTATAAGCAAAAAATTAAGATAAGAGTTAGTAAAAGTATAAAAAATAGACCCAAAAATCAAAGCCAATAAAACAAAAAAACTATAAAAACATTGTTAGTTTTTAACATAATTTATAGCCAACACCCCTAACACTAATAATATGGTCTTTTAATTTTGGAAATTTATTTCTAAGTCTTGTTAGAGCTATATTGATTGTTTTGTCACTCGTAGTATCATCCTTCCAAACACTTTCGCTTAAAAATTGTCTCGTAAGTAAGGTATTTGGATTTTCAAAAAAACATTTTAAAAGCTCATAATCAAGATTTGAGATTTCTAATTTTTGATTTTTATAAAAAAATTCATAATTAGGTAAATCTAAAATAAAATCACCAAAAATCAGTTTTTCCTCCTCTTTTTTATGACGATTTAAAATCGCCTTAATGCGAAGTAAAAGCTCATTGAAATCAAAAGGTTTGCAAATATAATCATCACAACCACTTTCAAAGCCTTCAAGTAAATCTTGATGAAAGGCCTTAGCTGTAAGAAAAATAACTGCTTCTTTATACCCTTGTTGTCTTAAATCTTGAATTTTTTCTAAAGAATCTCCACTTGGTAAATTTCTATCGACTATCAAAAGATCAATTTGCTCGTTATCAAGCAAATCTTCAACTCTGAAAAAATCTAACAAAGATATAACTTCATATCCACTGGATTTAAGCTTTAAGACAAGCAGTTCATTTAAATCTACATCATCTTCTATAATTAAAATTTTAAATTTCAACATATTGGACAAATACACACGCTTCTAATTGTTTTAGTTCATCTAATACTTCTTTTTGAACTTTTTCATCAATCAAAACAACAGCCAAAGCATATCCAAAACCATCTCTACCAAGTCTAAAATCAGCTATATTGATATTTTTAGCCGCTAAAACAGAACTGATTTTAGCTATAACTCCTGGTATGTCTTTGTTTTTAAAAATAATCATTTTTCCTTTTGGCTTAAAATCAGTTTTAAAACCATTTAATCCGACTATGCGTTGTTCATTTTCATTAAATACTGTTCCTGAAACACTGATATTTGAATTTTCGGTGATAATTTTAACAGTAAGTTTATTATTGTAACCACTGTTTGGAAGGGTTTCGCAAGACAATTCAACTCCTTTCTCTTTGGCTACAAATTCCGCGTTAACATAATTGATTTTTTCTCCTAAAATTCCGCCTAAAGCACCAACGGCTGCAAAGGTTAGCATAGAGTTTGCATACTCACTAATAATTCCTTCAGCTTCTAATTTAATGCTTTTTATCGGATTTTTATCAATTTGAATAGCTAAAAAAGCCATTTTAGAAACAAGCTCTATATAAGGAGCTACAAAAAGTGGTAAATCCTCAGTTTTAATTGGTAAATTTAAGGCATTAGGATAAGCCACACCTCGTGCCGCACTAAGTGCTTGTTCACAAGCTTCTCTTGCAATATTATCTTGACTTTCTAAGGTATTTGCTCCTAAGTGAGAAGTAACTGAAACATTTTCAAAATCCAAAAGAGGATGACTGGTTGCAGGCTCTTTATCAAATACATCTATACCAAGCCATGCTATTTTACCACTTTTTAAACTTTCGCATAAAGCCTCTTCTGTGTATAATCCTCCACGAGCACAATTTATCAATCTTATACCATCTTTCATTTTTGCAATTTCTTGCTTTCCTATCATACCATTAGTTTCTTTAGTTTTTGGAGTGTGAATGGTGATAAAATCACTTTTTTCTAAAATTTCATCTAAACTTTTTGCTTGTTCCATGTCTAAATCCGTAATCTTAGAAGCAGAAATATACGGATCATAGGCTAAAACTTTCATACCAAACGCTTTAGCACGGATAGCCACTTTTGAACCTATGTTTCCAAAGCCTATAACCCCTAGCGTTTTATTCATCAATTCAATGCCATACCATTTTTCTCTTTCCCATTTTCTTTCAATTTTTAAAAAATTATGAGCATTGACAAAACTTCTAGCAGATGTTAAAAGATGTGCCATTGTAAGTTCAACTGCAGCAATAGTATTTGCAGTTGGAACATTCATTACAATTACTCCACGTTTAGAGCATTCTGAAATATCAACATTATCCACACCTACTCCAGCACGCACAAGTGCTTTTAATTTTTTGGCATGATTTAAAAAATTTACATCCACATCTGTAGAACTTCTAGTAATAGCAACTTCAACATCATTTAGCATTTGCATAAGTTCATTTTTTGGAACTTTTGCAGCTTCTATAAGTTCAATATCTTCAGCTTTTCTTAGAATTTCAATACCTTTATCTAAAATAGCATCACACACTATAATCTTTTTTTCATAACCAAATTTCCTTTGCTTCTGTATTTATTTTATATTTTTTTAATTCTTTAATAATATCATCTATAAGTTTTTCATTACCTGTATCTAAGAAGATTTCTGGACTATCTCCTGACTTAAGAAGAAAATACTTGACATTAAAAGAATTTAAAGTTTGCCTTAAACAAAACATAGAATAAATATCATATTTTCCAACTATAAGTTGATAATATTTATTTTTCTCCTTAAGTTCACTAGTATCTGCATCAAAATATAAAGTAAATTTCTCTGCTGCTGGGGTAAAATCCCTTGTAGGCCATTTTGCTAATTCTTCTTGCCATGAAAGATCTTGAGTTTGGGTTTGAATATTTTGTTGTGTATTTTTATCTTTGGTAAAATGTGGAATGAAATTTGTATTAGCTTTAAATTGCCAAAGCAACGTAAAAACAATAGCAAGCAAAATGAGTAATAAAACACTCAAAATGCTTATTGTAATATATTTTTTCATCAAGCTAACTGATCTTTAATAATATCACCTAAAGTTACTTTATCATCATTGTTAATCTCATTAAGTACTTCTCTTTCTTTCATTCTAACAAGATTTTTAACACTTAGGCGAATTCTATTTTTCTTTTCATCAATAAAAACTATAGCAGCTTCAACATCATCGCCAATTTTTAAATTTTCAAGCATGGAGGCACTTATATCTTCTTTGTGAATTAAAGCATCGACATTTTTACTTAATTCTACAAAAATACCAAAATCTTTAATATCACGAATAATACCTTTTACAATATCACCAACTTTATGAGTTTTAGCATATTCTTGTACTGGAGAATTACTTAATTCTTTTATGCTTAATGATATTTTTTGGTCTTCTTTGTCTATCTTGATAATTTTTACCTTGATCTTATCTCCTTGAGAGAATTTATCTTTGCATTTATCACTTCTATCCCAAAAAGCATCTTCATTATGTAACAAACCTTCAATACCACCAAGTTTAACAAATGCACCAAAAGAAGTTACTGATATAATCTCTCCTTCAACCACATCTCCGATTTTATAAGATTTCATAAATTCATCAAAAGGTCTAGAAAGTAAATTTCTTAAAGATACCCTTAAGCGCCTTTCATTCGGATTGATTTCAATTACTTCAACATCAATTTCTTGACCTTTATTAATATAGTTTTTTGGATTTTTAATATTTTTATCCCAAGAAATTTCGCTAATATGTAAAAATCCTTCTATATCATTTCCCAAATCTACAAAAGCACCGTAAGGTTCTATGTTTGATACTATTACTTTAATAGTATCACCTATATCAAGACTATCTTTAATCTCACTCCATGGATCAGGCAAGGCTGCTTTTATAGATAAAGACAAATGCTTGCGTTCTTTATCATATTTTATAACTTTAACTGAAACTTTATCGCCTTCTTTATAAAGTGTTCCAGGATTTACAGGTCCTTTGTAAGAAATTTCACTGTAATGAACAAGTCCATCAACACCTCCTACATCTACAAACATACCATAAGTGGTAATTTTCTTCACAATACCTTCGATTAAATCTTCTTGCTGTGCTACGTTATTGATCAACTCTTTACGTTTTCTTCTTTCATCATCTAAAATTTTTTTACGAGAAACAATAATACTTTGCTCATCTTTATCTATTTTAATAATTTTAACTTTAAATGTTTTACCTATAATATTATTTGTTTCTTTGAAACCATATTGAGATTTTGGTAAGAAAAATTCAACATCATTTTCATCAACAACTATCAATCCACCTTTATTTTTTCCGACAACTTTTACGGTAAAAACATCATCTTGATCTTCTTGATAGTTTTTAATAAATTCAATAACTTTTTCTTTTCTCAAAGCTTTTTTATGAGAAAGCAAAGATCTGCCACCACTAGAACCCATAACAGCAACTTTAATGCTATCACCTACATTAAACAATAACTTGGAATTATCGTCTTGTATTTCATTAATAGCCAAAATACCTTCGGATTTTTTACCTATATCCACATAAACTTCATCATTTTTGATCTCTACAATCACACCCTCTGTTGTAGCCTCTTCTCTTAATTTATCAAAAGCCTCTAAAAGCTGTCCAAAATCTTCTTCTTCAAGATAATCGTCTATATTGCCTTGAACTTTTTTGTTCACCTCGCTCATTATGGTCCTTTAAAATAATTTTTAGAAATTGATTGATTTTACCTTATTTTTCTTTAATTAGTGTTAATTTTTTAAATTTTTGACTTTTTTATTCTATATTAAAAACATTCTTTAACTAATTTCAAAATTTTCTATTTTAGCTATAACTTTTTGTATAATCCAATCAGGAGTACTAGCACCCGCACTGATACCACAATGTTTTTTATCTAAAAACCATTCTTTTTTTAACTCTTCTTCAGTTTCGATTAGATAACTATCTTCACAATTGGCTTTTGCAATCAAAAAAAGTTGCTTTGTATTAGCTGAGTTTTTACCCCCTACAACAACCATAACATCACTTTTAAGCGAGAGTTCTTTGATAGCATCTTGATTTTTAAAAGTTGCATCACATATAGTGTTAAAAACTCTTACTTCCTTAGTTCTAAGCATTAAAAAATTTACTATTTCCATAAAATGTTCAGGCTTTTTAGTTGTTTGGCTTACTACAGCTATTTTATTAGGAAGCTTTAAATCTTGAAGTTCTTTTTTATCTAAAACTACATAAGCCTTGGTGCTTACATAACTTTTTACTCCCTTAACTTCAGGATGATTTTCATCTCCAAAAATAACAACTTCATAGCCTTCTTTGCTCATTTGCTCACAAATTTGCTGCGGCTTTGTAACAAAAGGACAAGTAGCATCAAAAATTTCTATATCTTTTTTTTTCAATTCTTCTAAATCTTGCTTTGTAATGCCATGAGTTCTTATGATAGCTTTTTTTTCATTACTTAAAGCTTTTATATTTTCTAAAGTCTTGACATTAAAATTCTTTTGCAAACGAGAAATTTCTTCATTATTGTGAATAAGAGAGCCTATAGTTGCAGCATCTTTTATTTGTTCTGCTTTTTTAATAGCCCTTTTAACACCAAAACAAAAGCCGTAATTTTTTGCCAATTCAATAATCAATCTTAGCTCCTAAATTTGATAAAATCTCTATAAAATTTGGAAAAGAAGTTTTTATACAATCACTATCATCAATCTCAACTCCACAAAGCAAACCTAAAATAGCAAAACTCATAGCAATGCGGTGATCCCCATAGCTTTTAATTTTTGAAGATTTAAGATCACCTCCACCTTCTATTTCAAAACCATCCTCAAGTTCTTTAGCTTTAATACCGCAAAGCTTTAGATTTTCAATCACCACAGCAATCCTATCACTTTCTTTAACACGAAGTTCTTTAGCATTTTTAAGGATGGATTTGCCTTTGGCTAAAGCAAAAGCTATAGCCAAAGCAGGTGCTTCATCTATAAGCCAAGCAATATTATCCTTAACTTCTATGGCATTAAGTTTGCTAGTTTCTACCTTAATCTCACCAATGGTTTCAAAATCGTTTTGAGTTATTGTTATTTCAAGTTTTGCACCCATTTTTTGTAAAATTTTATACGCCTCTATGCGAGTAGGATTAAGTAAAATATTTTTTAAAATAATTTGAGAATTAGGCAAAATAATGGCCGCTAAAGCAAAATAAAAAGCTGAAGAAGGATCATTGGGAATAACTATATTTTGAGCTTTTAAAGGTTTTTTCAAAGGACTTATTTCAAGACTTAAGCCATTATCACTGACCTTTATAGGAGCCTTCATGGCCTTTAACATATTTTCACTATGATTTCTACTAAGAGAAACTTCGCTAAAAGTGCATACATTATCAGTTCTAAAAGCGGATAAAATCATAGCTGTTTTAACTTGAGCTGAAGAAATTTCACTTTTATAGTTAAAAGCTTTTAAATTTTGACCTTCTATACAAAGTGGAGCTAAATTTGCTCCATCTCTTCCATAAATTCTAGCTCCTATTTGCGCAAGTGGCTTGCTTATTCTTCTCATGGGACGATTATTTAAATACTTATCTCCACTTAAAACAAAAAAACCAGAAATTCCTGCCAAAAAGCCTATCATCAAACGCATAGCAGTCCCTGAATTTCCACAATCTAAAACACAATTTGGAGATAAAATTTCTTTAGGAGGTGTAATGTTTACACAAGAGCCTTTTTGTTTAATTTTAGCCCCAAGATTTTTTATAATTTCAAGAGTATTTAAAGTATCTTGAGCCAAAAGATAATTTTGAGCCTTATTTTCTTCTTGTGTCAAAAGCGAAAATATAGCAAAACGATGCGATATACTTTTATCTGCTGCTATATTTTCAAGTATAGTATTTATCGGAGTTTCTAATTTGTAAATTTTCATCTTAAATCAAGACCCAATTTTTTAAGAGTATTTAAAATTTTATCCATACATTCACTTACTTGATTATCTTCTAAAGTTTTATTTATATCCCTAAAAGAAAAACTTATAGTAATGCTATAAAATCCTTTAAGATTTTCATCGCTATAAATATCAACTAAACGAAAATTTTCAAGTATTTCTAAATTCAATTCTTTAATACAATTTTTAATTTGATTGTATTCAAAACCCTTAGGTATTAACACGCTAAGATCTCTAGTAATAGCTGGGAATTTGGAGTAAGGTTTAGCTATTTTAAAATCTTGCTTGATTAAATCTAAATCAAGTTCACAAATATATGTTTTTGGTAAATCTCTCTCATTTTCTATTTTTAAATGTAAACGACCTATAAAACCTACTTTAACATCTGAGAGATAAATATCTGCTTGCTCATAAGGACTTAAAATATTATATTTTGATGATTTTAGTTGAAAATCACCTATAATATTTTTAATGTCTAAAAGAAAATCATAAAATTGCACCAACTCAGGTTTTGCTTTGTTAGAAATTTTAGCTTCTTCTCTTAAACCAGAATGAACAAATGCAATACGATTTAATTCTTGATTATTACTATTAAAAACAGCTCCAAGTTCAAAAAGTTTAATAATTTTTTTAGAATTTTTTGCATTTAAACTTGCTGCATTTAACAAATGATTTAAAAGAGTTGTTCTTAAAGTGTTAAGCTCCGCTGTAATTGGATTGATAAGTTTTAGTTTAATAGAATCAAAACCTAATCTTTTAAGCTCTTCTTCATTGTCTAAAATATAATGCAAGCTTTCAAAATAGCCGCTAGCTACTGCTCTTTTTCTTAAATTTAAAAACTCAATATAATTTTTATATGTAGAATTTAAACGATTTTTTTCTACAAATTTCAAACCCTTAGAAGCAATATTATCAATACCTATAATTCTTATAACTTCTTCACAAATATCTGATAAATTGTTAATATCAGGACGATGTAAAGGTGCTTTAACATTGACAACCCCTTCGCCTAAAAGTATGAGTTCAAAACCTAATTTTTTTAATATTTTTAACACTTTATCTTCATCAATATTTTGCCCTATTATATCACCAATGCTTTCAATGCTTATTGGTATAATTGATAATTTTTTATTGGTTAAAATTTGTTGAGAAGAACTATAAATAACAAGATCTGGAATTTGTTCAAGAATACTAAGTAAAAAACCCATTCCCAAATTTAGCCTAGGCTCACTTCCTCTAAAACTTCTATAAAGTGTTTTTTCATCTTGATCTTTGTGATACATTTTAGCATCTGCAATTACTAATGGATCGGTATAGTTAGCCTCAATAATAACTATTTTAGAATCATTTTTACACCTGCTTTCATCATTTTGGAAAATTCCACTAAAACTTAAAAGTTTATCTTTGCAGGATACTTTTGTTTCTCCATGTGCTTGTTTGCTTAAATTAATAGTAAATTCGTCATCTTTTTCAGAAAAAATACTTAAATCATAAGCATTAAAAAGAACACCGGTTGAATGTGTTGCATAATTTAATAAATTTTCTATAGAATTTTTTCCTAAGCTTTCAATTTGAGCAAGCCTTAGATTAAGCAATAAATTTGTTTGAATTTGTTTTTTTAGTTCTATAGCACGATAATTGTAAAATCCATTAAGTTCTTTCTCTGCGGCTAAACGCAAAATTCTACCAATACCTAAAACATTCTCATTTTCTTTAAATGGTTTTGGTTCTTTTAAATTTAAATTTAAAGCCGTAGCTAAATCACGAGCAATACCATAAATACTTAAACAATCGCCCCTATTAGGAGTAAGTTCTACTTCTATCAACTCATCATTGAAAATTTCATAAGTATTTAAAGCCCTACCAAGTTCTAACTTTCCTATACTGTCATCTAAAAGCATAATTCCATCATTAATTTTTTCAAAACCAAGTTCTAAACTAGAACAAAGCATACCACAAGAATCAACCCCGCGTAATTTTGCTTCTTTTATTTCCATACCATTTGGCATGATAGCACCTTTAGTTGCAACAGCTACAAACTGCCCAGCATCAACATTGGTAGCACCGCAGACAATTTGCAAAATTTCACTTCCGATATCAACTTGACAGATGCTTAATTTATCTGAATTTTCATGTTTGATTTTTTCTTTAACATAACCTACAACAACTTTATCCGGCGCTTTTAAAACACCAACCCTATCAACCTCTATGCCTATAGAATTTAAAGTCTTAGTTATTTTATCTAGACTTATTTCTTCAAGTTCTAACCAATCATTCAACCAACTTTTAGTAATTATCATCTAAATTGCTCCAATAATCTCAAATCACCTTCAAATAAAGACCTTAAATCTGGAATTTGATGTAAAAGCATTGCAAAACGTTCTACTCCGAGTCCAAAAGCATAACCACTTACATTTTCATAGCCTACAAAATTATAAACATTAGGATCAACTATTCCACATCCTAAAACTTCAAGCCAGCCTGTATGTTTACAAACCCTACAACCTTTTCCTTTGCAAAATACACAAGAAATATCAACTTCAGCAGAAGGCTCTGTAAATGGGAAAAAACTTGGACGAAAACGAACTTTCACATCTCCAAACATATAATGCAAAAAATCTTCCAATACACTTTTTAAATTCGCAAAGCTAACTTTTTGTCCCTCTTCTACTACAAGAGCTTCAACTTGATGAAACATAGGGGTATGAGTAATGTCAAAATCTCTTCTAAATACAGCGCCAGGAGCTATCATTCTAATAGGAGGTTTTTGTGCAAGCATTGTTCGTATTTGTACAGGTGAAGTTTGAGTTCTTAAAAGTCTTTTATTATCAAAATAAAAAGTATCTTGCATATCTCTTGCAGGATGAGACTTGGGTAAATTTAATGCTTCAAAATTATGAAAATCATCTTCTATTAAAGGACCTTTTTCTATGCTGAAATTTAAAGCTATAAAATACTCTATGATTTTATCCATGGTACTCATAACAGGATGCAAAGCTCCTGTTGTAATACTTTCATCAAAATAGTTAAAATCCAAAGCATCTTGTTTCATTCTTTCTTCTAAAGCAAGATTTTCCAAATCTTTAAATTTAACTAAATAAGCTTCATTGAATGTTTCTTTTTGTGCGTTTAGCTTAGCAGCGAATTCTTTTTTTTCCTCACCTTCTAACTCTTTAAGCTTTGCAAAGCCTTCTGTTAAAATACCTTTTTTTCCAAGAACGGAAATCCTAATGGCTTCCAAATCATTTAAATTCTCACATTTTTGAATCTGTTCTATAAAATTTTGCAATTTTCTTACCTTAAATAAAATATTTCAAGTTCAATTCTATTAAAAACTATTTTAAATTCAGCATAAAAACCAAACTTTAAAGATATAATTGTATCAAACCAACACTAAAAAAGGATAAATAATGCAAGAAAAAACAATTTTTGAACTCATAGTTGAAGGTAAACTTCCATGCAATAAAGTGCTTGAAAGTGACGATTTTCTAGCATTTCATGATATTGCACCTAAAGCACCTATACATATACTTATAATTCCTAAAAAACATTTTAAAGATTTTCAAGAATTCAAACCAGAACTTATGGCAAAAATGACGAGTTTTATACAAGAATTAGCTATTCTTTTAGGTGTAGATAAAAGCGGATATCGTTTAGTAACAAACTGTGGAAAAAATAGCGGACAAGAAGTTTTTCATTTACATTTTCATATGCTTGGAGGCTTTGAATTGCCTAAGGAAAAAACGAAAAAAGAAAATCCTCAAGCTTTATTTTAACTTAAATGGTAGAAGAAAACTACCATTGTTATTTTGTTAAAGGTAATAACATTCCCTCATACAATTTTTGATAAACTTCATCACCACATAGTTTTTTAGCTAATTCTAAACCAAAAAGAATTGCTGTGGCCGGGCCTGCAGAAGTGATAATATTTTTATTTACAACTACAGCTTTATTGACACGATTTCCATTAAGCCCAGCTTCACAACCAGGGTAGCAAGCAAACTCACCCTCTAAAACACCTGCTTCATTTAAGACTATAGGAGAGGCACAGATTGCAGCAACAATTTTATTTTTATTATGAAGTTGTTTAATAATATTTAAAACAACACTCGAATTCTTAAGATTCATCATACCCTCAAAGCCACCTGCTAAAGCAATAGCATCTAGCTTTTCTATGTCAACACTCTGTATAAAACAATCCGCTTTTATACTAATGCCATTAGCACCTTTTACTAGTAATTCACTGTTTAATGAAGCTATAATAACATCTAATTTTGTATTTAACTCACCTGCTCGTTTTAAAACATCTGCAATTCCTATAAATTCAGCCTCTTCAAAACCTTGCGCCAATGGAATCAATACTTTTTTACTCATTTTGTTCTCCTTTTTTATACTTTTTAAATCTTTCTTCTCTTTCTTTGTTTTTTTGTATCATTTGACGATTAAAACCTATAACTAAAAAAGTCATTAAAAATACAAAAATAATCATTAGAATAAAATCTAAAATTTCCATAAATACAACCTTGTTTTGGAAAATTCTAACATAATTTTTATAAATCTTTAGAGAAAATTCAAAGATATTTCTATAAAATCTATTTTTTAAATAATTTTTCCGAAAAGGTTTAAAATTGAATCAAAAAAATATAAGAATTTTTGTTTTTTTTGTTATCATTATCTTATGGGGATATTTTTCTTTTCCTTATGAAATATTAAAAATTCAAGATCCTAGCGGAGTTGTAAGCTATGGTTATACAGAAAATGCAAAAGCTTATTTAAAAAGTTATCTTGTTACACTTTTGTTAACCGCTTGTGCTGTTATTATCGGGGTGATTATTGGTTTTAGTTTAGCTATTTTACGCTTTTCTAAGTTTAAAACACTTAATTTGATTATAGATGAATATATAGATATCATACGAGGAACACCCGTAATTTTACAATTGATGATTTTTGCTTTTGTAATTTTTACTTTTATAGATAACCTTTATGCAGCCATTCTTGCGTTAGGACTTAATAGTTCAGCCTATATAGCAGAAATTGTAAGAAGTGGGATTAATAGCGTAGATAAAGGGCAAATGGAGGCTGCAAGAGCAATGGGACTTGATTATAAAACCTCAATGAAAGAAATTATCCTTCCTCAAGCTACTAAAAATATCCTGCCTGCATTGGCTAATGAATTTATTTCCTTATTTAAAGAAACTTCAGTTGTAGGATTTATTAGTGTTGTTGATATTACTATGCAAAGTCAAAGTTTGCAAGCTGTACTTTACAATCCTAAGCCTATTATTTTCACCGGACTTGTTTATTATGTAAGTGTAAAAATTTTTAGCTATTTTGCAAAAAAACTTGAACTTAGGATGAATAAAAATGATTGAAATTAAAAATTTACAAAAAAAATATGGAGACTTAGAAGTTTTAAAAAATATTAATACCACAATCTCAAAAGGCGATATCATAGCTATCATAGGTCCAAGTGGAAGTGGAAAAAGCACATTTTTACGTTGCATCAATCGTTTAGAACTAGCTGATAGTGGAAAAATTTTAATCAATAAACAAAACATACTTGATAAAGAAATCGATATTAACATAATTAGACAAAAAGTTAGCATGGTATTTCAACACTTTAATCTTTTTGCCAATAAAAATGTTATGGAAAATTTATGTTTAGCACCTATTAAAACAGGGGTTTTAAACCGGGAAGAAGCTATAAAAAAGGCAAAAATACTTCTTGCTAAAGTAGGCTTAACAGACAAAGAAAACATAATGCCTCACAAACTCTCTGGTGGACAAAAGCAACGCATAGCTATTGCAAGAAGCTTAATGATGAATCCTGATGTTATTTTATTTGATGAACCTACTTCAGCCCTTGATCCTGAGATGATAGGTGAGGTTTTAAGCATTATGAAAGATGTTGCAAAAGAAAATTTAACTATGCTTGTAGTAACTCATGAAATGGGCTTTGCAAGAAATGTTGCCAATCGTATATTTTTTATGGATAAAGGCAAGATTGCTGTTGATGCAAACCCTAAAGAAGTATTTGAAAATCCTAGCAATGAAAGATTAAAAGAATTTTTAAACAAAGTTTTAAATCATTAATCATAAGCCTTAATGGCTTATGGGTTTTCCCATCTGTATCATTTTTTGATTTGCAAATTTAAGCTAAAGTGTTTTCAGCAAGTGCTAAACTCTGCCAAAAAATGCCATAACCACATTCAAAAAAAGCACCAGCTCCACTGTGACAAATGCCAAAGAAATTCTAGCAATATTTCCTATAGCAACCCTAGAAGCAGTTAAGACCATCAATGCTTAATATGTTTTTGTATATCTTCATTTTTTTGTAAATATTTTAAACACAGAACTTATGAACAAAGCAAGTTAAAAAACTATAATATCAAACGCTTTATAGCAAAAGCTAGAACAATATCTAAATTCATCTAAACTCCTCTCAAAAAAAATAATATAAATTTTACTTTCAACATAATTTTTATGAAAAAGACTTTATGATTTTATTTGTTTTAAGTTATTGTGTAAATTTGAAACTTTTAAGAAATAAAATTACTAAAATTCTGTCTTAAAGCTTCATAAGAAATTATACCAACACTTGTAGCTAAATTTAAACTTCTCCCATAAGATTTCATAGGTATAGTTATGGCATTTTGCCAATTTAACTGCATTAATTCCATAGATAAACCATAGCTCTCACTTCCAAAAAATAAAAAATCATTTTTCTGAAATTCTACATCAAAATAAGGTTTTTGACTCTTAGTTGTTGCAAAAAAAAAGCGATTTTTATGAATGATATTTTCGTTTAAAAATTCTTCAAGATTCTCCCAAATAATAGGCTCTAATTTATCCCAATAATCAAGCCCTGCTCTTCTAACAGCTTTTTGAGAAATATCAAAAACACTAGGTTTAACAATGTGAAGCTTAAAGCCAGCATTAAAACACATTCTACCTATACTGCCTGTATTTTGTGGTATTCTAGG
Organism: Campylobacter jejuni subsp. jejuni 414; assembly: GCA_000163995.1. Taxonomy (GTDB): domain Bacteria; phylum Campylobacterota; class Campylobacteria; order Campylobacterales; family Campylobacteraceae; genus Campylobacter_D; species Campylobacter_D jejuni_A. The sequence goes on from CM000855.1 coordinate 821,592, forward strand.
ATGAACCAAAACTATATTAAACATAATTTATACTAGAACTCTTTGAATATTAGGATTTAATTTTACCAAAATTTCATAGCTGATAGTATGAAAAAAATCAGCCCAAACGTCAGCATCATTAAACACACAAATTTCCTCACCAGAATTTTCACAAGAAAAACTATCCATTGACATCTTTCCAAGCATTATTTTTCCATTTCCAAGTATCAACTCTTTTTTTCCACTATAACGAAAAAGACCGTCAGCATAACCTAAATCATAAGTTGCTACTTCCAAATCCTTCGTAGCAGTAAAAATACCTCCATACCCTATACTTTGCCCTTTTCGCAATACTCTTTGGCTTAATCTATGCGCATACAAACTCAAAACTTTTTTTAAATTTAAATCCCCATATCCAAATTGAACAAGTCCAATTCTACAATATTCATCTTCAGGAATGTTTCCTCTAAGTAATGCAGCAGAATTATGCGAATGAAATAATAAATTTGAAAAATATTTCTTTACTATCTTTTTGGCTTTTTGAAAATTTTCCTTTTGAACAAAAAAACTTCCATTCATCTCATCAGCACTAGCAAAATGAGTAAACATTCCAGTAAGTTTTAAGTTGCTACTTTGAATAAGACCTATAGCATATTCTAAATCTTCCGTACAAACCCCGTTACGATGCATACCCGTGTCTATTTTTAGATGTATTTTTGCACCTTGTTTGTAATCTTTTATTTGAGAAATATCATTTAAAGCATAGATAAATTTAGAATTTTCATTACCATGGGGACGATGTGACAGTATTAATATATTTTCAAAAAACTCTTCGATTTCTTGAGCTTCTTCTTCACTCTTAACAGCAACAAAAGAAACTCCTAAATTTTTAGCTAACGGAGCTAAAAGCTTAGCTCCATGTCCATATGCATTATCTTTAAAAACACAAATTAATCTTTGAAAATTCCCTATTTTTCTAGCAATATATCTTAAATTATGCTCATAAGCTTTTTGATCAATTTTTATTAAAGACATTTATTGCTCTGCTAAAATTTTCATTTTGCCTTTATTATCTATTTTAACGTATAAAATTTTATTACCTCTAAACTGATAATTTTTAGTGTAATAATCTTCATAAAATGAAATTCTATACATAGTTTCATTTTCTAAATTTGGATAAGGACTGATATTAATACTTGAAAATTTAATCTTTTTATCTTCTTTACGAGAAAAAATAGATTTTTTCATGGAAGCAAATTGTTCAAATTTCATTTTATCAAAACGCTTAAATTTTAGTTCATCATAAAAACTTAAATAAGTATTAATATCGCTATTTGTCCAAGCTAGTTTCCACATAAAAAGATCAGCTAACAAACTAGCTATTTCATCCTTTGTGGCTCTAACTTTTTTTTCTTCTTCTGTCATGACAAAAACTTTTTTATCTTGTACAATTTGTGCGAATTTTTCTAAGTTATTATTAAACAAAGCAATACATCCTCTTGTTTTAAATTCATCAATCCTAGAACCATCTAAAGGATAACCGTGAATCCAAATACCGCCGCCTGTTTTTCCTTGTACTTTATCAAGCAAATTTGGATAAGTTGTAGCAAAAGCAAAAGGACCATAATAAGGATCTCCTGGATTAAACTTACGGCCTAACTCATAAAAACCTACTGGAGTTTTCAAATCTCCTTCTGTTTTTTTATTACCCATTAATCCCGTTATTATTTCTTTTTGTTCAAAATCCTTCCTTATTTTTCCATCCTCATAAAAATAAACACGGAGAATTTTATCTGTTTTATTTGTAAGCACAATAGCAACATTATCATCATAGTATCCAAGTGAAACATTTTTATCCCCTATTTCACCTAACCAAAAATCCTTTTGAGTTAATTCTTTTTCAATCGCCGCACCAACAGCATTTAATCCTTGGTTAAGATAAATTTTAACAAGATCTGAAGCATGAAGCATCATTGAAGAAAGTGTAATTAATAAAGCGAGTCGTTTTAACAATGTTTTTCCTTATAAATAAAGTATTTAAAATTTTTCGAGTCAGAAATGGTAATTATAATGTTTTTTTTTAAAAGATACTAAATTATATTAACAATGCAGCCTTATTTATGATATTATTTTTATAAATCACTAAGATTTATTTTAAAAGCTTATCTACAATGATAAGAATTTTTTATAGGAATATTCTTAATTTAGGCATTTTGTTTCTGGCCCCTTACGTTAATTATAATAATAATAATAATAATAAAAAGAAAGCGTATTTAGTTTAACATACCAACCTCTAACTTACAACTTAAATTATTTTTTCCTTATAATTAAAAAAACATTGAAGTTTTAACCTATCCAAAATCTACAAAAATTTTTAACAAAACCATGATCATTATAAAAATTAAAAATTTTCCTCATTATTCTATAAAATTTTTAGAGTTGAAATTTTAAGCAATAACACTTGATAGTTTTTTCTTTGATTTTAATGTTGCTATGCAAAAGAATTTTCAAACAACAAATGACATACATTGAAAAATTTTAAAATTTTATATTCAAAATAGAAATATTTTTTGATATAATGAATAAATATTTAATATTATAAAACTAAGGATACAATATGAAAAAAATTCTTCTTTTAAGTACTCTTTTTGCTTTAAATCTTTGGGCTGCTAATGATATAGAGGTAAAAAATGTCTTTGTAAAACAAACTCCACCTCATGCACAAAATAGTACTATTTTTCTTACTATTTTTAATAATACCGATAAAGATATTGCTCTAATAAGTGCTAAAAGTGATATCAGTGAAGCGACTGAACTGCATACACATATACATCAAGATGGAAAAATGATGATGCAAAAAATTCCTGAAATTGTTATAAAAGCTCATTCAAGCACAGAGCTTAAATCAGGAGGTTATCATATAATGCTTTTAAAACTAAAAAAACCTATTGTTGAAGATACGAAGGTAAATTTAGATTTAGAATTTAATAATCATAAAACCATAGAGCTAAAAAACATTGAATCTAAAGAATTTTAATTGATGAGAAAAATTATTTTTATCCTAGCTTTTGCTTTTATTATTGTCATTTTATATATTATTCTTGATTTTTATGTAATAAAAGATTCTCAAAAAGCAATAAAAGCTGATTTTTCTACTCCATTAGCTTGTGATCTTAATATTCAAGACTGCAAATACAGTTTTAATAATAGAGAAATTTTAATTTCTCTAAATCCCAAACCTTTACAATCTTTAGATGTTACAAATTTAAGGATTGTAAATTTAGGGAATTATGAAAATTTGGGAATTAAAATTTATGGATTAAATATGTATATGGGCGAAATTAAACCTAAAATACATCGATTAAATTCAACAGATTATGAAAGCAAAATAGTTCTTGCAACCTGTGTTTTAGACACTATGCGTTTCAGGGTAGAATTTATGGATAATAACAAACCCATAGGATTTCATTTCGATTTCGAGTTAAAAAAATAGAAAAAAATAATTATTTTATTTATAACTACAGTTGCAATTATTTTGGGCGTAATGTTTTTTCTTAAAAATCATCAAAATTCTTATGATTTTGTCTTAAAGTCAGATTTAAAAGAAGAAACCACTCTAAAAGATTTTAAAGGAGATAAGCTTATTGTCTATTTTGGGTATACCTATTGCCCTGATATTTGCCCAGCAACTCTTAGTTTAGTGGGTAAAATTCTAAAACAAATTAATAACCCTAAAGCTCACCTTCTTTTTATTTCTTTAGATCCAGATAGAGATAATAACCTAAGCAATACAAACGAATGGCTACGATATTTCTATCCAAAAGCAGATACTCTGATCTCAAAAGATGAAAAGACTCTTCAAAAAATAACAAAACAATACAATGTTCAATATCAAAAAATAGATCTAAATGATTCTTTTATGGGTTATTCTATAGCACATAGCAATATGCTTTATCTCATTGATGAAAAAGGTCATTTTTATAAGGGAATTAGCGATTTAAACCCGCAAGAAGTTTCAAGAGAACTTAGAAATTTTCTAAATTCTCAATAATTCTACTTAGGCAAAAAGATCAGTTGAAAGATATCTTTCAGCTGTATCATTTAGCATAGTTAAAATTCTTTTATCCGGAAATTTCTTTGCCAATATACTTGCAGCAAATACATTTGCCCCGCTTGATATACCCACCATTAAACCACTCTTAGCAAGTTCTCTGGCTGTATTTATAGCATCCTCATTGCTTACTGTAATAACTTCATCTATAACATCTTTATTTAAAATAGCAGGTATAAAATTTGCTCCTATTCCTTGTATTTTATGACTGCCTGCTTCACCTTTACTAAGCAATGGAGAATTTAAAGGTTCAACTCCAACAACATACACTTTTTCTAATTTTTCTTTTAATATTTCTCCAACCCCACTAATAGTGCCACCTGTTCCAAAACCAGCTACAAAAATATCAAGTTCATTGTCCAAATCTCTTAAAATTTCCAAAGCTGTATTCTTGCGATGCGCGTTTTTATTTGAAATATTTTCAAATTGAGAAATCATAAAAGAATTTGGAGTATTTAGTAAAATCTCATTTGCTTTATCAACTGCACCTTTCATCCCTAAATTTGCAGGAGTTAGTTCTAACCTAGCACCAAAAAGCATCATCATTTTTCTTCTTTCTAGGCTCATAGATTCTGGCATTATGGCAATAAATTTAAGCCCTAAATCTGCACAAATCATAGCTAAAGAAATTCCAGTATTTCCACTAGTGGCTTCAACTATTGTAGTATCTTGATTGATTTTTTTATTATCTAAAGCGTCTTTAATCATTTCAAAAGCTGCTCTATCTTTTATAGAATGACTAGGATTTAAAAACTCACATTTAGCAAAAATATTAATACCAAATTTTTTCAAATGTATAATAGGAGTATTTCCTATAAGATCGCTTACTTTTTCATGCACTTTCATAATTTTAATATCCTTTTTTATTTGATAATGATAGCTTTATAAAAGTTTAAAAAAATAAAGTAAACAAAAGATAAAAAATATTTGAATTAATTTAAGAAAGAAGGCTAGAAACTATCTAGCCAAAGTTTTATTTTTTCTTTTTTCCGCTTGCTTTTGCAACAGCTTCTTTAAGGTTTTTACCTACCTTAAATTTTACAACTCTTGTAGCAGGAACTTTGATTGTTTTTCCTGTACTTGGTACTCTAGCTTCTCTAGCAGCTCTTTCTTGGGTTGAAAAAGTGCCAAAACCGATAAAACTAATGCTATCACCTTTAGCTAAAACATCAGTAATAGTAGAAATAACTGCATCAGTAGCAGTAGTAGCGTCTTTTTTTGTTAATCCAGCTGTTTGAGCAACTAATGAAATAAAATCTGCTTTGGTCATAAAAACTCCTTTTTTATATTGGAGCGTTAATTATAACATATTTAAAAGATAATATCAAGTGAAAAAAAAAAAACAAACTTTTTTAAGTTTTTCAAAAAACTTCATTATTTTTTCTATATCTTTCAAATTCTCCACTATTATCAATTTCATTGCCAATTTTCTCATATAAATCATAATAAAATTTAACAAATTCTTTACATTTAGGCATAATAGGGAAAAAAACATTATCTTCAATTTCACAAAATCTATTTAAAAACTCTTTTGCATCAAGCCTTAAAGCATAATGTTTTGCCAAGTCATGATAATTTTTTAAAGTTAATTCTTTAAATTTTTCATAATGCTCTAAATCAAAATTTATATTTAAAATGTTATTTTCAAAAATTAAAACTTCACTTTCAAAAAGCAAACTAAGATGAATAAGTCCTTCTGTGTAATAAGGCTTAACTTCATCAACCTTTTGCCAAGAAATAAGTCCAATAGCCCTTTTTATAAGCTCATAAAAAACAGGCATTATCAAGTCATCTTGTTCATGATAAAAGAAATTTACAAGTCCGCCTGTGGTAGCTTTGTATTCTTCTATATTTTTAAAAAAACCACTCTGGTTCATTATTTTTTCACTATCATTGGCAACAAAAAATATATGACCAAATTCATGTCCTATAGTTGACACCTCATAAACTCTTTTCCAAATTTTTTCTTGATAAAATAAAATATTTCTTCCATAATCTAAAAATTCTTTATCAAAAACTTCACTAGAAATTTTCATAAAAGGCTTTGTTTTAGCATTTTCATATACAAAATTTATAAAAGCAAATATTTTTTTACCCGCCTTAGAACTTACAAACTCATCATTAGGAACAACTTGAGCTGAAAATAAACCTTTAAGCTCAGCGCCATAAAATATCATTGGAGTGCAAATGTAAAGTTGAGTTTTTTCTATATTAGATAAAACTTCTTTTTCTAATTCAAAATCTTCAAGTCCTATATTTTTATAAACACGTTCAAAACTTTCTTTAATATCACTGCTAAATTTCAAGACATCAAAATCACTCTCATCTTCTATCCTTATATCCCATTCCAAGGCTACTGCATGCGTATAATTATCTTCATAATATTCTAAAGGATGTCCTACTTGTAAAGGTGATTTCACTTTCATCCAAGCAAATTCAGCTTCTTGCCAAGCTTTTATAACTTTATCTTCATCTTTTTCACAAAAAGCTAGTTTTAATTTTTCAAAATACTCTATATAAGCTTTTTCCTCTTCGTTATTGGCAAATATTTTAAGCTGTTCGATCATATCTTCAAAAGCATACTCCAATTTTAAAATTTCATTCTCAAAAAATCTCGCATAAGGAACAAATTTCCATAAATTTCCTATCCTAACTAAGACACCATAACTTCGCTCGCAAATTTCTCCCTCCGGAGTTTTTTGATATAGATGATTTTTGCGTAAAAATTCCATTGCATCATCTAAATTCGGAAATTGCATAGATAAAATTTTATTATTTTTTTCTATAATTTCTTTAGTCCAAGAAATTTCAAAAATATCCATAATCAAACCTATATTATGCACTCCTTGTAGTAAAGACTGATAAAAATTATTTAAAAGCTTTTTTTCTTTTATTTCGTTGATTAAGTCTTGATGTTCTTTCTCGTAGAATTTTCTAACCTCTTCATAGAACTTATGTTTTAATTCTATAATCTTATCTTCTTTAAGATTGTTTTTTTTCCACTCTTGGATTAAATTCTCTTCCTTTAAATCAACCAAGCGTCTAAGTATAGCTAGCATGGTTGTCTTATCTTCTTTTAACTCACTTAAAGAAACCAAAGACCTAAAATACTCTCCTAAATCTTCTTTATCTAAAAACTCATACAATGCATTATTTTTTTCTTTATATCTTCTAACTAATTTAGCTATTTCTTTAAAATTATTCATACTTTTATTCTCCTTTTTAACTTTTTTAATTATAATTTATTTTTTAAAATAAGGAGTAAAAATGAGAGACATGGGAGAACCAAAATTAAAAATTGTAGCTATGCCAAGTGATACAAATCCAGCAGGAAATATTTTTGGCGGATGGATACTTTCACAAATCGATTTAGCAGGGGCTATTGCAGCAAGAGAGCTTTCTCCTGAACGTGTTGTAACCATCTCTATGGATAAAGTAGTTTTTAAAGAACCTGTTTTTATAGGTGATATAATTTCTTGTTATTCTAAGATTGTAAATGTAGGCAATACTTCAATCAGCGTTGAAGTAGAAGTTAGTGCTCAAAGAGTAGATTCTCAAGGTTGCACTTCTTGTATCAATGTAACTTCAGCTTTAGTAACCTATGTAAGCGTTACAAAAGATGGAAAGAAAAAGCCTATTAGCGAAGAGCTTAAAAGAATTCATGGTTTTTTAAATGCTTAAAGCTTATTTTGTATGATAAAACTTTATCCTTTAAGCTTATCAGCATTTATTTAAACCACTGCTATTATATTTTTTATCTAAGCATTCTTTGAAAAATTCCCCTCTGGTTTTTGGAATTTTTCCTGGATGTTTTTGCTTCATGTGTTCTAAATACTTATCATAACTAGAAAGTCCCACTAAAGGATGAAAAAACCTTTCGGCTTTTTCATAATAATACTTAAATTTTTTGAAATTCATCAATTTTAATATATTTAGTTTCTTTAAGAGGAATTTTAATTTTACCTAAACAAATTCCTATACAAGAAATTATAACAAGCAAGGTAGCTATCATAAAAAACACACAAAGAACAGCATTAACCAAATTTCCAACTTTATTTTGAGCAGCAATTGAAATTTCTTTTTTAATCATAGAAATTTCTTTTTCATCTTTAGCATCATTTAGTCTAACTTCTAAATCTTTAATTTTTTGGCTTTGTATGCTAACGGCTGCTACATGAGATACAGCATTTGCTACTTTATTACCTTCTTCATAAGGCATGATTTTTTGAATTCCTCCATACAGAGTTGTCACTAAGACAAACACTGCAGGTACTAAAGTAACCCAAGTGTATTTTGCCTTGCCCATTTTCACAAGTATAGTTGTAGCAAAAAGTAAAGCCATACCAGCAAGCATTTGATTACTCACCCCAAAAAGAGGCCAAAGTGTATAAATTCCTCCCTTAGGATCAATAGCACCTTGATAAAGAAAATATCCCCAACCCGCAACACTTAAAGCAGTAGCTAAAAGTCCGGCTGGATAATTATGAATATCTCCCAAAGGTTTATAGACATTACCTAGTATATCTTGCACCATAAAACGACAAGCTCTTGTTCCAGCATCCACTGCTGTTAAAATAAACAAAGCTTCAAACAATATTGCAAAATGATACCAAAAAGCCATCAAATCCACACCACCAAAAAGCTCATGCAAGATCAAAGCCACACCTATAGCGAAAGTTGGGGCTCCACCTGTTCTTGAAAGTATAGTGTGTTCTCCTATATTTGTAGTTAAAGCAGTAATTTCCTCTGGAGTAATGCTAAAACCCCAACTTGAAATGGTTTGTGCCACACTTGAAACATCTGTTCCTATTAAAGCAGAACTTGAATTTATGGCAAAATAAAGCCCTGGATGTAAAATACAAGCACAAATTAAAGCCATAATCGCCACAGCACTTTCAGCAAGCATAGAGCCATATCCAACAGCTAAAGCATGAGTTTCATTTTCAAGCATTTTTGGGGTAGTTCCACTTGAAATTAAAGCATGAAACCCACTGATAGCTCCACAAGCAATAGTAATAAATAAAAATGGAAAAATTCCACCTGCAAATACTGGACCTGTTCCATCAAAATATTGAGTATTTGCTTTTGGCATTTGTAAATCAGGAGCGACTAAAACAATAGCTACAGCCATCACCACAATAACACCGATTTTCAAAAAAGTTGAAAGATAGTCTCTTGGAGCAAGTAAAAACCACACAGGTAAAACAGAAGCAACAAAACCATAAGCCATCATAACAATTGCTAAAGTTGGAGCTTCTAAAGTAAATATTTTAGCCCAATAAGGATCAGCGGCTATAACACTACCATAATGAATAGCCAAAATTAGAAGGACAAAACCCACAATAGAAGCCTCCCCTACTCTGCCTGGACGGATAAAACGCATATAAATTCCCATAAATATTGCTATAGGAATAGTCATTGCAATAGTAAATAAACCCCATGGAGACTCTGCCAAAGCTTTTACAACCACCATAGCCAAAATAGCAATGATAATGAGCATAATGCCAAAAATTGCCACCATAGCAACTCCGCCTGTAAATTTACCCATTTCATCCTTAATCATCTCACCAAGACTTCTACCTTTTCTGCGAGTGGATATAAAAAGTACAACAAAATCATGCACAGCACCCGCTAAAACACCCCCTACTAAAATCCAAAGCATGGAAGGTAAATATCCCATTTGAGCAGCTAAGATAGGTCCTACTAATGGACCTGCTCCTGCAATAGCAGCAAAATGATGCCCAAACAATACAACTTTATTTGTAGGCACAAAATCACGTCCATCATTTTCTACAAGCGCTGGTGTTGCACGATTTTTATCAAGTTCTAAGACCTTATAAGCCACAAAACGCCCATAAAATCTATAACCTATCATATAAATACACACAGCAGCAACTATCAAATAAATCGCTGATATACTTTCGCCATTTTGCAAGGCTAAATAACCAAAACAAACAGCACCTAAAGCCGCTACAAACAGCCATAAAATTTTAGTACTTAACTGAGTCATATTTTTCCTAGAAAATAAAATATTTTCTTAAAGAATATCAGATTTATAGATTAAATTATATAGAAATATGTTTAGTTTTTTCACATTTTAAAAAAATACACTATTTTTGTTTCTTTAAGTAGCATAAAAACAAAAAGCTTAAAAATAATCTTTAAGCTTTTTTAATTTAAATAAAGAGAGAATTTACACTTTCATTATGATAAACACGACGTATTACTTCAGCAAAAACAGGAGCAACACTTAATACTTTAATATTTGATAACTGTTCTTTTAAAGGTATAGTATCTGTTACCACAAGCTCATCTAAAGCTCCTACTACTCTTTCATAAGCTTTTCCACTTAAAACAGCATGAGTACAACAAGCCATAACAGACTTTGCACCTTTTTCTTTTAAAGCTTCTGCGGCTTTGACCATAGTACCCGCAGTATCAATAATATCATCCACTAAAATAACTTCTTTATCTTTTACATCTCCAATGATATTCATTACTTCACTCTCATTGGCTTTTTCGCGACGCTTATCAACTATAACTATATCAAGTCCTAAATGCTTTGCAACACTTCTAGCTCTAGCAACACCACCTATATCTGGACTTCCTATAATAGCATTTTTAAAATGCTTAGCTTTAATATAATCATTAAAAACTATACTCCCATAAAGATTATCTACTGGAATATCAAAAAAACCTTGAATTTGTCCTGCATGCAAATCAATTGTAGCTATACGACCAATCCCAGCTACTTGAATTAAATTAGCTACAAGTTTAGCAGTAATTGGCACTCTAGGATTTGCTTTTCTATCTTGTCTTGCATAGCCAAAATATGGAATAATAGCTGTAATTGAATTGGCACTAGAACGACGCAAAGCATCTGTAAGAATTAAAAGTTCCATTAAATTGTCATTTGTAGGAACGCAAGTGCTTTGGATAATAAAAACATCTTTTCCTCGTACACTCTCATCAATTTGAACACTAATTTCCCCATCACTAAAACGTTTTATTCCAGCATCGCTTAAAGGCAAAGAAAGATATTTAGAAACTTGTCTTGCAAATTCCACATTAGCTGAGCCTGAAAAAATTTTATAACCTCGCATAAAAAACCTTAATCAATAAAATTGTGAATTAATATAAAAGATTTTAATAAAAAAAATAGTTAAAAACTGCTGTAAATTCAAAAGCTTATAAAAATATAAGCTTTTTTAAGAAACATAAGCCGTCTTTTTGGCATAATATCTTACCAACATAGAAAGTGAAAAACATATTATAAAATAAATTCCTGCAACAACACCTATCATCGCTAAAATTTCTTCGAAACTTGTTAATTTTGCTAATATAGTTTTAGAATTATAAGTAAGCTCAGCTATGCCTAAACCTGCCAAATAAGCCGTATCTTTTACAGTGGTTACAATTTGAGATAATAAAGCAGGTATTATTTTTCTAAAAGTTTGCGGTAAAATAATATAAAAAAGGGTAAAAAATTTGCCAAAGCCTTGAGAATAAGCTGCCTCAAACTGACCTTTCGGTATAGAATTTAATCCACCTCTAATAATTTCAGCCATAACTGAACTTGTATAAAGTGAAAATCCTATAGTGCCCCAAAAAGCTTGGGGAAATTGCCCAAAAAACACAGGTAAAACAAAACAAGCAGCAAGCATCCATAGCAACAACGGAGTATTTCTAAAAATATCTATATAGCAAGCTGCTAAAAATTTACTTAATTTATCCCCATAATTTTTAGTTATAGCCAAAAAAGTTCCAAAAACAATCGAAATAATACAAGTTGCTAAAGCTATTTTTAATGTCAGAAATAAACCTTGCATTAAAAATTCAATATTTTGTGCATTAAAAACATTTTCCATTACAACCCTTTATCTCGTTAAATGTGCTTTTTTTAATTTATTTTCATAAGCCTTTGCAAAATAAGCCAAAGGATAGCAAATTATAAAATATAAAACTGCTGCAAATATATAAGCTGGTGCATAATTTCCATAATCAGCCGCATAACTATCAGCAGAATGCATTAATTCAGCTCCACCTACAATAAGCAACACAGAAGTATTTTTAATTAAATTTACCATTTGATTTGTCATCGGTGGTAAAATAATCCTAATGGTTTGAGGTACTATAATATAATACATTTGTTGAATATAAGTAAACCCCTGAGAAGCAGAGGCTTCAAACTGACCTTTTGGTACAGCCAAAATTCCACTTCTAACAACTTCACTGACATAAGCTCCGTGATAAGCCCCAACACCTAATACACCAATAGTAAATATATCAAGTCTTATACCCAAAACAGGCAAAGCATAAAACAAAAAGAAAATTTGTATCACCAAAGGAACATTTTGAAAAAGCTCCACATAAATTCTAGTGTAGGCTCTGATAACTTTAAATCTACTTGTAGCCATAACTCCACCTATAGTTCCAAAAATTGTAGCTATAAGCAAAGCAAGAACGCTTACTTCTAAAGTATAAACAAAACCATTAATAAAGGTGTCTTTATTATCCAAAGCATCTAAAAACTTCCATACCGCAAAAGGGCTTATACTATTTTCATCATATAAACCCCAAGAAGTAAGAATTTGTCTTAAATGTTCAACAAAACCTACACTTTCATTCATATTACAAGCCCCATTTTTTTGCTAAAGCATCAATTTCATTTTTATGTTCTTTTACAAAATCATCAACATATTTTGCAAAAGCTGGATCATCTTTTTTAGTTACAATACCATAGCTTTGTGGATCAAAACTATCTGGCAAAATTTCACTTTTATCATCTATATAACCTAATAAAATTGATTTGTCTACAGAAAACGCATCAACTCTTTTAGCATCTAAAGCAGCTTTTATACTTGGATAATCAGGAAATTCGCTAAATTTAACATCAACACCAATTTTTTTAGCAGCCTCACCTATAGCTTTTTTTGTAGTTGCAGCTTGAGCTACTCCAATATTTGCACCCTTCATATCAGCTAAAGATTTATAATTTTTCTCTTTTAAAACTAAAAGCCCTACAGCATCTTGATAATAAGGCTCTGAGAAATTATAAATTCTTTTTCTCTCTGGAGTAATAGTAAAAGTTGCTATCACTGCATCTATACTACCGTTGTCAAGCAAAGGTCCCCTTGTTTTAGCATTAACTGCAACTAGTTTTATTTTTTTATCATCACCCAATATACTTTTAGCAAGCAATTTAGCAACATCCACTTCAAAACCTTTAATTTCACCTGTTGCTTGATCAAGCAACGCATAATGTGGAACATCATTTTTAACACCGACAATTAATTGTCCCTTAGCTTTTATGGATTCAAGCTTACCTTCTGCCGCATTAGCATTGCTAAATGCAACACAAGCGCCTAAAGCAAAAACTGCCAACTTTAATAAAGATTTTTTAAAAACCATTTTTTCTCCTTTCGATTTTGGTTAATTTTTAAGAATTTTTCCTAAAAAGAGTCCTGCTCTTTCGGTTTTTGGATTTGAGAAAAATTTACTAGGAATATTTTCTTCTACAATAGCACCATCCTCCATAAAAATAATTCTATCTGCTACTTCTTTGGCAAAACCCATCTCGTGTGTAACAACCACCATGGTAGTATTACTTTGATAGGAAATCTCCTTCATCACATCTAAAACCTCTTGTATCGTTTCTGGATCAAGTGCTGAAGTAGGCTCATCAAATAAAATATAGGGTTTTTTAGTGCAAAGCGATCTCGCTATAGCAACACGTTGTTGTTGACCACCTGAAAGGGTTGCTGGATAAACATTTGCTTTATCTACCAAACCTACAACTTTTAAATACTTAAAAGCTGTTTCTTCGGCTTCTTTTTTTGATTTTTTTTGAAGTTTCATTGGAGCTAAGGTTAAATTTTGCAAAACCGTCATATGTGGATATAAATTAAAATGTTGAAAAACCATTGCACAGTATTTTCGACAAATTTCAATTTTATTTTTATGATTTAAAACAAGATTGTTAACTACTACCTCACCTGAACTAACCTCTTCAAGTCCATTCATACAACGGATAGTTGTGCTTTTTCCACTTCCACTTGGACCTATAATAACAAGTTTCTCACCTTCTTGAACAGAAAGATTAATATTTTTTAGAACATGATGAGTTCCGTAGTATTTATTTACATTTTTTAATTCAATCAAGTTTTTTCCTTTATTTTAACATAAATATAAAATTAATTAAATTTATTTTATCATTAAAATAAAAAAACTACTTCAAAATGTAACTTATTTTTTCAATAAATTTTTAGAAAGTGTAACTTTTGGTAATTTTTATAATTTATACTTTTTCATAATAAATACCTCTTGGAGAAAAAACTTTTTTAAAATAAATAGTTTCAGGAATTAAGTCTGCATTACCAACATAAAGCCTTCCCTTGTCATTTAAAATTCTATGAAATCTCTCCATAAGTTTTAGTTTTGATTCATGATCGAAATAAATAATCATATTTCTAGAAACTAGAATATCGAATTTTCCCAATTTTGAAAATTTTTCTTCAAAAACATTACAAAGTTCAAATTTACAAGTGCAAAGTTCGTTTTTATTAATAGTATAAAATTTATCTTCATTTTCTAGAAAAAATCTTCTTTTTTCATTCTCGCTCAATCGTTGTAAAGTTCTTCCTTGATATTTTCCAAGCTTTGCTTTTTCAATCACGCTTGAATTAATGTCAATGCCTAAAATATACATATCTTTAACAAAATTCTGTGCAGCCAATAATGCTAAAGAATATACCTCTTCTCCACTTGAACAAGGAGCACTTAAGATATTCGCTCTCCTTTCTAGGCTTTTAGCATAATAAACTATTTCCTTTAATTGAGCCAATTCTCTTAAAAAATAAGTTTCACCTATAGTTACAAAATCTAAAGTTTCTTGCTTAAGCTGTCTATTGCTTTTTAATTTTGCCAAAAAATCTGAAAAATTTTTAGTATTAGTTCCTTCAAGGAATTTATTTAACTTTAAAGCTAGTATATTTTTCTTATCAGTTAAATCAATACCGCTCATTTCATTAATAATTTTTATAAATTCATTAAGTTCTAATTCGCTAGGAGTCGTTTTCTTTTCCATAACAAAATTCCCCTTCGTTAATCTTGATCAATAAAATTTATAATTTCTTTTTTAATTTCTTTTAAGCTCATAGATTTTAAGTGTGGATTCACGTCTTTTGCTCTTTTTGGCATGCCATAAACGACGCTATCTATTTCATTTTCACATAAACATTTAACTCCTGTCTTGTAAAGCTCAAATAAACCTTTTGCGCCATCATCTCCCATGCCTGTTAAAATAATAGCAAGTATTTTATTTGTCTTTGCTAAAGAAACAGCAGAATTGAAAAGTAAATCTACGCTTGGTTTAAAACTTGAAACCACATCTTGCCAAGCAGCTACAATATTTAAATTTCCAGACAAAATAGTATTTTTAGGACAAATATAAATTTTATTACCTAACATCTCTTTATCATTTAACAAGCATACTTCACTAAAAGCCTCTTTGTTAAATTGTCCTACAAAAGACGGAATAAAACTAGCACTCATGTGTTGAGCTATAACTACACAAGTATTTTTTATATCAATATCATTTAAAAGAAATTTAAGCTGATTAGGGCCACCTGTTGAAGATCCTATAAGTATGAGCTTCATTTTCTTCTCCCTTTAATTTATTGAAAATTTTATTTTTCTTATAATTACATAATTTTAACATATATAAAGAAAAATAAAGCTTATTTTTAAAAAAGAAAAGCTATTTTTATGATTTAATATGGTAAAATTAAATTTTTATCTTATTTCATAAATGTGAGAAACCAATGCTTAGGGAAAAAATTTATATTGCTAGCGATCATGCTGGTTTTGAATTAAAAGAGAAAATTTGCTTATTTTTGAAAGAAAAAAATATAATTTTTAGCGATTTAGGAACAAATACTTACATGAGCTGTGATTATCCTGACTATGCACATTTACTTGCAGAAAAAATAGATAAACAAAGCTTTGGCATTCTTATTTGTGGAAGCGGAATTGGAATTTCTATTGCAGCAAATCGTCATAACAATATTCGTTGTGCATTATGTCATGAAAGTTTAAGTGCAGAACTTGCAAGAAAACATAATGATGCTAATGTTCTAGCACTTGGCGGAAGATTAATTGGGATTGAATTAGCTATAAACATCATAGAAAAATTCATCCAAACTCCTTTTGAAGAGGGAAGACATATGCAAAGAATTCAAAAAATTGAGGTAAAAATATAATGTTTACAAACTGGCTTATTTTAACTATACTAATTTGTGGAACTATTTATCTGATTGTAATGTTGTTTTATTACAAAACTCTACTTAATAAAGAAATAACATCAAAAGATTTTATCAAAAATAATCTCGATGATACTGAGATTGTCATTAGAAAACTACAAATTCAACTTCAAAGAAGTCTTGGAAATATAGATATACTTACAGAAGAACTTAATAAAATTAAAGCAGATCTTACATCTCTAAGAACTAGAAATTCTCAATACCGTTTAGAAAATGATAAACTAAGACAAAGAATCAAAGAACTAGAAGCAAAAATTGAGGCATTATTATGATAAAACTAACACAAAAAGAGCAAAAATATCTGCTTGATAATATTAGAATTATTCCTGATTTTCCAAAAAAAGGAATTATTTTTAGAGATATCACCACTTTGTTAAACAACAAAGAAGCTTTAAATTTCCTACTCAAACATTTAAAAGAACGCTATAAAGATTATAATCTAGATTTCATAGCAGGAACAGAAAGCAGAGGGTTTATCTTTGCGTCTATGATTTGCGCAAAACTTGACCTTCCTTTTGCACCCATTAGAAAACCAGGAAAACTCCCTTTTGAAACCTTTAGTTGTGAATATGATCTCGAGTATGGTAGTGATAAAGTAGAACTTCATAAAGATGCATTTAAAAATATTCAAAACGCAAGGGTTTTGCTTGTAGATGATTTAATAGCAACTGGTGGAACGGCCATAGCTTCACATGAACTCATTCAAAAAGCTGGGGCACAATGTGTCGAAGCCTGTTTTTTAATGAATCTTAAAGATTTAAACGGAGCAAATAAACTTGAAAAACTTACTTCAATTTATAGTGTTTTAGAAATTTAAAACTATAGAAAGGTGCAAATGGAAGAATTCTTAAAAAATTTACTTTACCAATATAAAGATTTAGCTTATATTATTATTTTTTTATGGTGTATTTTAGAAGGAGAATTAGCTTTAATTTTAGCAGGTATTTTTGCTCATCAAGGGTATGTAAATTTAGGCTTTGTTATATTTATAGCAGGACTTGGTGGTTTTGTAGGCGATCAAATTTATTTCTATATAGGAAGATATAATAAACGGTATATACAAAAAAAATTAAAAACCCAAAGGCGTAAATTTGCGGTAGCACATTTGCTTTTACAGCGCTTTGGTTGGCCTATTATTTTCATACAACGCTATATGTATGGTTTTAGAACCATTATACCTATGAGCATAGGAATTACACGCTATAGTGCAAAAAAATTTGCCATTATTAATCTTTTTAGCGCTTGGGTTTGGGCATCAATCACTATACTTTTAGCCTGGTATTTTGGAGAACAAATTTGGAAAATGGTAAGTTGGGCTGAGGAACATTGGTACTATGCAGCCATTATTATCGTAGCTTTTTTATCTCTTTTATTGTTTGGTTTTAAACAAATGGAAAAAGCTATACTTAAAAACAAAAGGAAAAGATCATGAAATTTGAATTTAGCGATAAAAAACTAGATATTATAAAAGCGGATTTTGAACTTATTTTTATACAAAATAAAAATTTAAAAAATTTCAACAAAGAAAAAGATTTTTTTAAGCTTAATAACTACAAAGGAGAAGGTACTTTGCTGGATTTAAACAGTAAAAAGCTTTATTTAGAACTTAAAAGCCTTGCCTATGAAGATATAAGGCTAACCCTTTGCACTGCATATAAAAATCTTGAAAAACTTAATATTAAAAGCGTAAAACTCCCTAGCATAGTAAGCGATTGTGTAATTAGAAGTTTTGCATCTTTGGTTGAAGGTGTGCTTTTTGGAGCTTATAAATTTAATAAATATAAAAGCGAGAAAAAAACAAGCACTTTAGAAAAATTTATTATTTCAAGCGAAGAATTAAATGGCAAAAAATTCAATAAAAACGAAGCTAAAATAGGCTTAGAACGTGGAGAAATTTTAGCCAATGCTACAAATTTTACCAAAAATATAGTCAATGAAATTCCTGAAATTTACACTCCTTTAAAAATGGCAGAAGATGCGCAAAATTTAGCTAAAGAAAATAAAAATATTACTTGTAAAATTTACGATGAAAAATTTTTAACTAAAGAAAAAATGAATGCTTTTTTAGCAGTAAATCGTGCCTCAATACACCCTCCACGCCTCATTCATCTAAGCTATAAAGCTAAAAATGCAAAAAAACGTGTTGTATTTGTCGGAAAAGGCTTAACTTACGATAGTGGTGGATTAAGTTTAAAACCGGCTGATTTTATGCTTACAATGAAAGCTGATAAAAGCGGTGCAGCAGCAGCAATGGGAATCATAAAAGCTGTAGCTGAACTTGCTTTAGATTTAGAAGTGCATTGTATTTTAGGCGCAACTGAAAATATGATAGGCGGCAATGCTTATAAACCTGATGATGTTTTAATCAGTCGTGAAGGTGTAAGCATAGAAGTAAGAAATACAGATGCTGAAGGACGCTTGGTCTTGGCTGATTGTCTTTCTTTTGCACAGGATTTAAAACCTGATTTACTTATCGATATGGCAACACTTACTGGAGCTTGTGTTGTAGGACTTGGAGAATTTACAAGCGCTATTATGGGAAATAACGAAGAATTACAAAATGATTTTTATCTAAGCTCTAAAAAAAGTGGAGAATATACTACGATTTTACACTTCAATCCACATTTAAGAGAACTTATAAAATCAAATATTGCTGATGTAAGCAATACTGCTTCTAGTCGCTATGGAGGTGCAATTACCGCAGGACTATTTTTAGATAATTTTATACGCAAAGAATATAAAGACAAATGGTTACATCTTGATATAGCAGGGCCTTCTTACACAGAAAAATCTTGGGGATATTCTAGTTTTGGTGCGGGTGGCGCTGGAGTTAGAATGTGTGTTAATTATTTAATTCAAATTTTAGGAAAAGCTAAATGAGTTTAAGCGTAGGTATAGTAGGACTTCCAAACGTTGGTAAATCAACAACTTTTAATGCTTTGACCAAAGCACAAAATGCCCAAAGTGCAAACTATCCTTTTTGCACCATAGAACCCAATAAAGCCATGGTTGAAGTACCTGATTTGAGACTTAACGAACTTGCTAAAATCGTAAAGCCTGAAAGAATCATGCATTCTTTAATAGAATTTGTAGATATTGCTGGACTTGTTAAAGGTGCAAGCAAAGGTGAAGGTTTAGGCAATAAATTTCTTTCAAATATACGCGAAACCGAAGTTATTTTGCATATAGTGCGTTGTTTTGATGAAGAAAATATCACTCATATTGAAGGCGGGGTTGAACCTTTACGTGATGTGGAAATTATCAACACAGAACTTATTTTAGCGGATATTGAACAACTTAGTAAAAAAATAGAAAAACTCACAAAAGAAGCAAAAGCAAACCAAAAAGGTGCTAAAGAAAATCTTGAGCTTGCAAATTCTTTACTTGATCATTTAAACAAAGGTTTATCTGCAAGTTCTTATCCTGAAAAAGAAAGTGAAAATTATCAAGCTTTAATCAAAGAATTAAGACTGCTTTCTGCTAAAGAAGTAATTTACGGTGCAAATGTTGATGAAAATGGTATTAGTGAAGATAATGATTATGTAAAAGCTTTAAAGGAATACGCTAAAAAAAATAATCATGAAGTAATTAAACTTTGTGCAAAAATAGAAGAAGAATTAGTAGGATTAAGCGAAGAAGAAAGTCATGAATTTTTAAGTTCTTTAGGAGTTAATGAAAGTGGTCTTGATCAAATCATACGCACAGCTTTTGCTAAATTAGGTCTTATAAGCTATTTTACTGCTGGCGTGCTTGAAGTGCGCTCTTGGACAATCAAAAAAGGCTGGAAAGCACCAAAAGCAGCGAGCGTAATTCACAATGACTTTGAAAAAGGCTTTATAAAAGCTGAAGTTATTTCTTATGAAGATTTTATCACGCACAACGGAGAAAACGGTGCTAAAGAAGCAGGAAAACTACGCCTTGAAGGAAAAGACTATATTGTTTTAGATGGGGATGTAATACACTTTAGGTTTAATGTTTAGGCAAAATAGCCTAAACAATGTTTATAAATTTCTAATAAAATCTTCCAAAATTTGAATTTGATTTTCCACACTTGCGATAGAACTTGAGCCTTCGCTTTGTTTAGAATTTAAAGAAATTTCAAAATTTAAAAGTGCCATAGCCTTTTGATCAAATATAGGATCTATTTTTGAAAGATCTTTAATTTCACTTATATCAATACCTTGTTTTTCAGCTTGTGCAACAACATTTCCTACTATAAAATGTGCTTTTCTAAAAGGAATATTTTTTTCACGTACTAAATAATCCGCCAAATCAGTAGCCAATAAATGACCTTTTTTACAAGCATTAAGCATATTTTCTTTATTGATTTGTATTTCTTTTAACATTGCATTTAAGATAACCAAACTATCTTTAGCAGTTTTTACACTATCAAAAAGCCCTTCTTTATCTTCTTGCATATCTTTGTTATAGGCTAAAGGTAAAGCTTTCATTATAGTTAAAAGAGAAATCAAATTTCCATAAACACGCCCTGTTTTTCCACGTATAAGCTCACAAACATCAGGATTTTTTTTCTGGGGCATAATAGAACTTCCCGTTGAAAAACTATCACTTATAGTTATAAAAGAAAATTCTGAGCTTGAAAATAAAATCATCTCTTCACAAAGTCTTGAAGTATGTGTAAAAATAACTGCTATATCGTAAAGTAAATCAAGAGCAAAATCCCTATCGCTTACCCCATCCATAGCATTTGGCATAATATCTTTAAACCCTAAAATTTTAGCACTAAACTCACGATTTGTAATATAACTTGTTCCCGCACACGCACAAGATCCAAGCGGTGAAAAGTCTGCAAGCTCTAAGCTATTTTGCAAACGCTTAATATCTCGCATCAACATAAAAGCATAAGCTAAAATATAAAAAGAAAAACTTACAAGCTGAGCATGTTGTAAATGCGTAAAACTCGGCATAATAGTTTTTTTATGCACCTTAGCGTGATCAAGCATGGTTTGAATTAATTCTTTTAAAAGCTTCATAAGTTCAATATGGGATTTTTTTACAAAAAGTTTAAAATCAGTAGCCACTTGATCATTTCTACTTCTTGCAGTATGAAGTCTTCCGCCAATTTCACTGCCTATAATTTCACTTAAACGCTTTTCAACGGCCATATGAATATCTTCATCTTTAATATCAAAAACAAATTTATCTTGTTCTATTTCGCTTTTAACTTGCTCTAATCCTTTTATGATGGCATCTAATTCTTCTTTTTTTAAAATACCACAACTTTCAAGCATTCTAGCATGTGCTATAGAACCTTGTATATCTTCATTAAACAAATTTTTGTCTACATTTAAACTTGCATTAAATTCTTTTAAAAGCTCATCACTTGCATTGCTAAAACGTCCTGACCACATTTCATTTTTCATTTAAATACCTTAATTTTTAGGCCCAAATTTGCTAAATTCAATGCCTTCTTTTATATCTTCATAGCGTTTGAAATTTTGCACAAACATATGTGCTAACTTATCTCTTGTTGCAATATAGGCATTTTTATCTACCCAAGTATTTATAGGATTTAAAAGCGCGCCTTCTACACCTTCTAAAGCCTTTGGAATGGCTAAATTAAACACTTCAAAATTTTCAAATTCACATTTTGTAATACTTCCATCTAAAATGGCATTAATACAAGCCCTGGTTGCTTTAATACTCATTCTTTTGCCCACGCCATAACTTCCACCACTCCAACCTGTATTAACAAGATAAACATTAACTTCATATTTTTCAATCTTTTCACCAAGTAATCTTGCATAAACTGTTGGATGCAAAGGCATAAAAGGTTCTCCAAAGCAAGCTGAAAAAGTTGCTTGAGGATCTACAATACCGCGCTCAGTTCCAGCTACTTTTGCCGTATAACCACTTAAAAAATAATACATAGCCTGTTCTTTGCTTAATTTGCTTACAGGGGGTAAAATTCCAAAAGCATCTGCACTTAAAAATATAATATTTTTTGGATGACCTGCTTTTAAACTAGGCTCATGATTTTCAATGTGCTCTATAGGATAAGAAACTCTTGTATTTTCTGTTTTTGAAGCATCAGCATAATCAACACTTTTATCTGTTTTTAAAACTACATTTTCTAAAAGTGCATTTTTTTTAATCGCGGCATAAATTTCAGGCTCATGCTTAGGATCAAGATTGATTGTTTTTGCATAGCAACCACCCTCAAAATTAAATATACCTTCATCATCCCAACCATGTTCATCATCGCCTATAAGCCTTCTTTTTGGATCGGTCGAAAGCGTAGTTTTTCCAGTTCCACTAAGTCCAAAGAAAAGCGCTACATCATTTTTTTCTCCTACATTTGCACTACAATGCATAGAAAGTTTATTTTCCAGTGGTAACCAGTAATTCATCATGGAAAAAATACCTTTTTTCATTTCTCCGCCATACCAAGTTCCACCGATAACTGCTATATTTTCTTCAACATTAAAGATTATAAAAACTTCTGAATTTAAACCATCTTCTTTATAATCTTCATTGATACATTTACAAGCATTATAAACGATAAAATCAGCTTTGAAATTTTCAAGTTCTTCTTGACTTGGACGAATAAACATATTTTTAACAAAATGTGCTTGCCATGCGATTTCGGTAACAAATCTTATTGCCTTACGGCTTTGCAAAGAAGCACCACAAAAAGCATCTTGAACATAAATTTTCTTTCCACTTAATCCTTGTTTTGCTTTAGCTAAAAGCTTATTAAATAATTCCTTTGTAATAGGCTGATTTATCTTACCCCAAGCTATATACTTACTAGATGGATCTTGTTTTACAAAATACTTATCTTTAGGACTTCTACCTGTAAAAATTCCTGTATCTACACAAAAAGTATCATTATCTGTACTTAAACCTTCGTTATTTACTTTTTCATGAATATTTAATTCATCATAACTCAAATTATGAAAAATTTCTTTTATATTATCCAAACCCAAATTATCAAATTTCTTCATTTTTCCCTCGCCTTAATTTTTATAAATAGCCAAAACTTCGCCCTCGTTAACCGTATCGCCTATTTTAATACAAAGTTTTGAAATAATTCCATCTTTTGGAGCATTTACTTCAATCTCCATTTTCATAGCTTCTAAAACTATGATAGCTTGACCTGATTTTACTTCTTCACCTTCATTAATATAAATTTTAAAAACATTACCTGAAATACCTGCTAAAACTTCATTTTCAACATCTATAGAGCTTGTTGAATTAGAAGAAGTGATATTTTCATTTTTCTCTACTTTTTTTACGCTTTTAACGTTAACATCCTTATCAAAGCCATAACTTACTTCTACATGGTATTTATTACCGTTTACAGCTACAGTAAATTTGTTTTCATCTGCACTTGCAGATTTTGGCATAGTAGTTAATTTGCGTACATTTACTTTTGCTTCTCCTTTTAAAAATGCCATACCTTTTTCTTTGCAAGCTGCTGCGATAAATATATTTTCTTCGCTTGTTTTTATACCTTCTTTTTCAAGTAAAGTTTTGATATAAGCTATGCTTTTTGTTTCGTCTTTATCGGCTATGTTTATGGCAAGCTCTGTAGTAGGCTCTAAATTAAGCTGTTTTGTGGCAAGTTCAATGATATTTGCATCAGGTGCAACTGGAGTTTTTCCAAAATAACCAAGCACCATTTTTCCATAACCTTCTGCAATTTTTTTCCAAGGTCCAAACATAACATTATTAAAAGCTTGTTGAAAATAAAATTGAGAAACTGGAGTTACAGAAGTGCCAAATCCACCCTTTTCTACAACTTCTCTCATAGCATGAATGACTTGTGGAAATTTATCTAAAATATTATTATCTCTCATCATTTGTGTATTTGCCGTTAGAGCTCCTCCTGGCATAGGAGAAAAAGGAATAAGTGGGTTTACCATGGTTGCTTCAGGTGGTAAAAAATACTCTTTTAAGCAATCTTTTAAAGTTTCCTCATATCTTAAAATTTTCTCTTCTTCAAGTCCACCTAAATCATAATCCTTACCTTTTAAAGCATGCATCATTGTTAAAATATCAGGTTGAGAAGTTCCACCACTCACAGGAGCTGCAGCCAAATCAATACCATTAACCCCTGCTTCAAGCGCTGCAAGATAACAAGCTATACTCACACCAGCAGTTTCATGTGTATGAAGTCTAATATGCGTGTCTTGAGGTAAAATTCTTCTAGCCATTTTAATAGTTTCATAAATTTTGTTTGGATTTGAAGTTCCACTTGCATCTTTAAAACAAATGCTATGGAAAGGAATTTCTGCTGTTAAAATTTCTTTTAAAGTTTTCTCATAAAAAGATACATCGTGAGCACCTTTACAATTTAGTGGTAAGTCCATTAAAGTAACGGTAATTTCATGTTTTAATCCATGCTTTACTATACACTCACCACTAAATTTTAGATTATTTACATCATTAAGAGCATCAAAATTTCTTATCGTTGTAGTACCATGCTTTGCAAAAAGTTTTGCATGCAAATTAACAAGCTCTCTACTCCCAGTATCTAAAGTAACAGTATTTACACCTCTTGCTAAAGTTTGAAGATTAGCATCTTTTCCCACAATAGCTCTAAATCTATCCATCATAACAAAGGCATCTTCATTAAGATAAAAATACAAGCTTTGAAATCTAGCTCCACCACCAAATTCAAAGTGAGTAATACCCGCTTCTTTTGCTGCTTCTACCGCAGGAAAGAAATCATCCATCAAAACTCTAGCTCCATAAACAGACTGAAAGCCATCCCTAAAGCTTGTATCCATTACATCGATGAATTTTTTAGCCATTATTTTTCCTTAAATAATATTTTTTCATTAATTATACAAAAATTTGATAACACATTACCAAAATTATTGCTATAGGTGATATAAAACGAATAAAAAACAACCAAATTGAGAAAATCTTTCGACTTATAAATTTAGAAAAAATCTTATAAATTTGCTTTTTATCCATAAAGAAACCTACAAATATAGAGCATACTATAGCACCAAGCGGGAGTAAAAAATTTGAAGTCAGCTTATCTAATAAAGTAAAAAAATCCTTGCCAAAGAAACTAAACATAGAAAAAAAATTCAAATTTAATGACAAGATGCAACAAATTCCAAAAATAAAAACAAATAAACCTATAAAAAATAAAGCTTTAATGCGAGAAATTTGATAGTTATTAATCATATAAAAAGTTAAAGGCTCTATCATTGAAACAGCTGAAGTGATACCAGCAAAGAAAAGTGCTAAGAAAAAACAAAATGCAAAAATATAACCTAAAGCTCCAAGTTGGCTAAACAAACTCATTAAAGAAACAAAAACAATTCCAGCTCCTTGAGTATGTGGATCAGCTCCAAATTCAAAAATAAAAGTAAAAACAATAAGCCCAATAATAAAAGAAATCAATAAATTAATCAAAACAACATACACAGAACTTTTTATAAAATTTGTTCTTTTGTCCAAAGCTGATGAATATGTAACTATACAACCTATTCCCAAGCATAAGGTAAAAAATGCAAGTCCTAAAGCTTCAGCAATAGAGCTAAGTTTAAAATATGAAAAATCAGGATAAAATAAATAAGAAAAAGCTTTTACAAAGCCCTGTTTAAACCCTATACAGTAAAACAACATAAAAACAAGCATTAAAAATAAGCTAGGCATTATAACAACATTTAATTTTTCAATTCCTTTAATCAAGCCTTTAGATACTATCAACAAAGTAAGAAAAAAAGACAAAACAAAGAAAAAGACAGAGCTTGTTAAATTTGCAGTAATTAAATTTTGAAAATTATCCGCTGCTTCATCTAGAGTTTTAGGAAGATAATAAAGACTAACCACAGTATATTTTAAAACCCATCCCATAATAACCAGATAAAAAGAGAGAACAAAAATACCGCCTAGCATAAAAATGCCGCCATACCGCCATATATTACCATATTTTATAGCAAGATTCGAATAAGCATTTGCAAGATCGCTTTTACTTAAACGCCCCATAGCTACTTCGGCCAAAAAAATACTAAAACCTATAGTTAAAGTAAAAAATAAATATAAAAGTACAAAAACAAAACCACCATTTTCTGCACTTAGAGTTGGAAATTTCCAAGCATTACCTAAACCCACAGCTCCACCAGCAACAGCCAGTATAAAGCCGACTTTTGAAAAATATGTTCTCATTCTTTTACAAACTCATCTTAAAAAAGCAGTTATCATAACTATAACGACAGCCAAAGGAGAAATAAACCTTAAAAATACATACCAAAGTTCAAAAAATATACCCTTCATATAAGGTTCAAATAAAATTTTTAAAGCTTCTTTTTTTATCACAAATCCCACAAAAATAGCTGCTAAAATTCCACCTAAAGGCATAATAACCTTGCTTGAAATGCTATCAAGCAAATCAAAAAAGCTCATTCCAAAGAATTCAAACTGAGTATTTTTTAAAGAAGATAAAATACATAACATTCCTAAAATATAAACAACAATTCCTATCAAAATCAAAGCTTTCTTACGACTCATACCAAAAGTATTGATAAGATAAAAAGCAAAAGGTTCTATCATTGAAACAGCTGAAGTAATACCAGCAAAAATTAAAGAAATAAAAAACGCTGCACCAAAAATATAACCAATTATTCCAAGTTTCTCAAATAAGGTAGCTAAGGAAATAAAAACGAGTCCTGGTCCTTGTTGATTAGGATTATAACCAAATTCAAAAATGAAAGTAAAAACAACTAAGCCCATTAATAAACCAACTAAAAGATTAATAAAAATAATATTTAAAGTACTAGTAATAAAATTAGTTTTATCAGATAAACTAGCAGAATAAGTAATAATCGTTCCAACGCCTAAAGAAAGACTAAAAAAAGCAAGGCCTAAAGCTTCAAGAACATTTGAAGTATTGATTTTAGAAAAATCAGGCACAAAAAGAAATTTAACCGCCATTATAAAACCATCTTTGCTACAAGCATAAACAAGCATAAAAATAAGTAAAATAAATAAAGAAGGCATCATCCAAACATTTAACTTTTCAATGCCATTTTTAACCCCTTTAGAAACAATATAAAAAACACACAAAAAAACCAAAGTAAAACAAATAAACTGACCTAAAAAATCTTCACTTATAAAAAATCCAAACTGAGCTCTGCTTGCCTCTAAATCCATAGGCAAACTTCCTGTGATACTTAAAAACATATATTTAACTATCCAACCAATCACTAAGGTATAAAAAGAAACGATCAAAATCGCTCCTATCATAGTAAAACCAACATAAGACCAAGCTTTTTTATTTGAAGGCGCTAACTTTTTATAAGCATTAACTGGATCTTTTTCGCTAATCTTTCCTATGCTAAGCTCAGCTAAAAATATCACAAAACCCACACCTAGAGTAAGAATTATATAAAGCAAAATAAAAGCAGATCCTCCGCTTTGCCCTACAAGTGTTGGAAATTTCCAAGCATTACCTAAACCTACCGCTGAGCCTGCTACCGCTAAAATAAAACCTATTTTTGAAAATTTAGAACTCAATGTTACAACCTTAACTTAAAAATTATTTTAAAATATTATTAAAGCAAAAAAACTTTTAAGCTTTATTGAAAATAATCAAAATTTAAATCAAAAATGTGAATTTTCGTAAATTTCAATAAAAATAAAGATACTTTTAGCTATAATTTGGATTTATTTTTAAGTCTTAAGTAGGGATACGCAAGCCGAACTGATTTAAAAATTTAAATAATAATTTTTATAGAAAGGTTAAGATAATGAAAAAAGTTCTTTTTTTATTATTAGCATGCGCAGCAATAGCTTTTGCAGCTGAAACTAATGCTCCAGTTGAGCAAGAAGCTATCAATGTATGGATTAAAGCATTTTCAGTTCTTGCAGCAGGTTTAGGTCTTGGTGTTGCAGCACTTGGTGGTGCTATCGGTATGGGTAATACCGCAGCAGCAACGATTGCAGGAACAGCTAGAAACCCGGGTCTTGGACCAAAATTAATGACAACTATGTTTATCGCTTTAGCGATGATTGAAGCACAAGTTATCTATGCTCTCGTTATCGCACTAATAGCACTTTATGCAAATCCTTTTATAGTTTTGCAATAACTTATTAAAAAGCCTTTTTTTAGGCTTTTTTTGTGCGGTTATGGTGGAATTGGTAGACACGCCATCTTGAGGGGGTGGTGCGCTCCGCGTGTGCGAGTTCAAATCTCGCTAACCGCACCAGTTTACCTATATCACTTTTTAGACCTTTTATACTTTCTTTAGAAAATAGAGAAAAAGTAAGTTTCCTTGCTAATGTTAAAAAATTCTTAGTTTTCCACCTTTTTTTATCTTTGCTTTTTGTGCAAGTTGATTACTTTACCTGATTCTCTCCTATTCGTTTATTTGGTACTTCAGCAACTCCTGTTACACTTTTTACTATTAGGTTTAAGACTTGGCTTGATAACAATTAAAACTTCTTATAAACCCACAATAATTGTTATCTTTATAAAAATGATTTTAGCTTCTTTATTTTTAGGCTTGTTTAAAAATATTAATTTAGAATTAAAAAAATCTACTATTGTTATTATTATAGAAAATGCAACTACTCTAGCAGAAGTATGGCAATGAAAGCTAAACTAAATAGCAATTTAGCCATTTTGGAGTTCTTTTTGCTTTTACTCCTATACCACAATTTTAATTTGGGCTTTGATATAAGCTCAAATTATACAACTAAATTTTTGGCTAATTCCTTCACTCTTTTAAGATCAACCTTACCAGAACCTAAGAGTGGAATTTTCTCTATTTGAAAATAATGCTCAGGTTTAAAAAGTATAGGTATATTGGAATTTTTTATAGCCTCACATATTCCTTCAAAAAAGTCATTATCGCATTCTATTAGTAAAACAATTTGCTCACCTTTTTTCTCATCTTCTAAAGATACAGCACAAAATTTTACCACTTCAGTATCTATAAATTTTGCAATTTCTTCTTCTATGGCACCCAAGGAAATCATCTCTCCACCAATTTTTGCAAAGCGAGAATAACGATCGATAATATATAAAAAGCCATCTTCGTCTAAATACCCTTTATCGCCTGTGTTATACCATCTTATACCATCGATTTCTTTGATAACTTCATCGGTTTTCTCTTTATCGTTGAGATAACCCACCATAACTTGATGACCGCCTATAAGTATCAGCCCATCTTCATTTGTTTTTAAATTTTCATAATTACTTGGATCAACAATACGCACCGCAGTTCCAGGTAAAGGCATACCCACGCTTCCTTCTTTATTGGCACGATGTATAAGCCAATAATCCGCATCAAAACGATTAGGTAAATTTACACTTGCTACAGGTGTGGTTTCTGTAGCTCCATAACCTTCAAAAATGCTTTTTTTAAATTTCATTTCAAAAGCAGTTCTTACTTCATTTTTTAGTTTTTCAGCCCCTGAAACAACTATTCTTAAACTTTCAAACATCAAAGCATCAAGCTTTTTATTTCTTGCATAAATTCCTAAAAAGGTTGAAGTTCCACACATTATAGTAACATTATTTTTAGCAACTGCTTTAGCAACTCCTAAAGCATCAGTTGGATCTGCAAAAGTAATACTTTTAATTCCTTCAAGTAAAGGTAAAAATGTTGTTACTGTAAGTCCAAAAGCGTGAAAAGGTGGTAAAGATGAGAGAATAACATCATTATTTCTTGTACAAAGTACATCAGAAATTTGTGCTATATTACTTAAAATATTGCGATTATTTAGCATAACACCTTTTGGAGAGCCTTCACTTCCACTACTAAACAAAATAGCTGCTATGGCAAGATTGTTTTTTGAAGGAGTGAAGATAGTTTTAAGTATAAAACTAGGAATTATGCTAACTGCTAGCATCATGCTAAAAATTTTAGCTTTTTGTATTTTAAAATCTTTTATAATATCTTCCATATAAATTAAATGTATATTTGTATCAAAATTTATATTTATGCCTTTGTTTGCTAATTTTTCTAAAAAAGTTTTAGAAGTATAAATTTGTGAAATTTGTGCATTTTTTATAGCCGCTTTTAAAGCCTTTTCTCCAGCTGTAAAATTAAGATTTACTGCAATTTTATTTGCAATTAAAACAGATAAATTGATCAAAGAGCTTGCAAAAGAAGCAGGCAACAAAATTCCTATAGCTTCCTCTTTAGGAGCATAACTTCCGCGCTGAGGATTGATGTTTAATTCTTTGGATTTTCTTTTAATAAAAAAATTAAGAAACAAACTAAGAGTAAGCATTTTTCTATAAGAAATATCTCCAACTAGTGCATCTATAATGGCTATTTGGTTAAGATTTTTCTTAGCTGTATCTATCCAAGATCTTGCTATGGTATACATAGCTTCACATTGTGATTTCCATGCCATAAAAGAAAGCTCAAAAACCTTAGCTTTAACTTCATCTTTTTTAGAATGCAAAGGCATAGCCTTACCAAAAGCTATAGCAATTTTTCTCTTATTTAGAGTGCGATTTCTTGTTGAAAATTCTTCATCACTTCTTGAAAAAGCACTACCCCAAAGTCCTCGTATATAAAAAGGAATAATTTTTCCATCATTTTCATTTAAATGTTCGCAAGCCAATTCAAATCCTGCTTTAAATTCATTTAATTGTCCATGACGCGAAACTGTACCTTCAGGAAATAAGCAAACTAAATTACCTTCTTTTATATGTTTTGCGATCAACTCTAAACTTGTTTTACTTCCTGTGCTTGATACAGGAATAATTCCAAATTTATCAAGAAAAAATTTAATATACCATTTCGAATAAATACTTCTTTCCATAACAAAATAAATTTTTCTTGGAATTGCCATTTGCACAACAGCCCAATCAATAAAAGAAATATGATTACCTAAAAACAAAGCCCCACCCTTTTCTGGTATATTTTCAAAACCTTCTACAAGCAAGCGATATCGTTGCAAAAAAGCTATGCTTAAAAGCATACGTACCAAAGAAAAAGGAAGTCTTAAAAGTACATAGAAACTTCCTAAAAAAGTTACCAAAATAATAAAATAAAATAAATAAACAACGTTTATTTCAAATTTCGCAAATAAAGTTGCCAAAACTAAAAACCCCAACATGGCAATATTTTGAAAAAAATTGTTTCCTGCAAGAATTTGTCCTAATTCGTTTTCTTTGGCGTAAAATTGGATTAAAGTATTTAAAGGAATAATAAAAAGAGCTCCACAAAAACCAAAAAAGAAAAATAAAAAACTATAACTTAACAAGCTTACAAAATAAGGCATTAAAAAAGCTGTTAAAAATATACCCAACACACCAAGTGGAATAAGTCCAAGTTCTATATAATTTTTTGAAAATTTACCTGCTATTAAAGAACCTAAAATCACTCCTATACCAGAAAAGGCAAGTGAAATTTGCACATAAAAGGTATTTTCTACAAAAAGTTCATTTTTAGCGAAGACAGGAAAGCTAACAAGATAAAGTTGAGATATAGCCCAAAAGAATGAAATTCCAATTATACAAAGCCAAATGGTTTTATTTTTGAAAACAAGTTTAAGATTATTTATTAAAAGTTTTCCACGAAAATATTTCTTTTTGTTAAAAACTAAATCTTTATTTGTCTGTTTTAGCTTAGGTAAACGCCATGCTAAAAATACTTCTATACAAGAAAATAAGATCAATAAAATTCCTAAAGGTGCCACTTCTTTTAAAATTTCATCTGCTTGGTTATATGTGGAACTATAAAGACTTTCAAAGCTTAAAGAAAATAAAGCCATTCCCACTAAAATTGCTACGATGCTTACTGCATTAATTACACCATTACCCATAGCAAGAAAATCTTTTCCTACGAGCTCTTTAATAAAGCCATATTTGCTTGGAGAATAAATCGCTGCTTGTATTCCCATAATAAAAGTAAAAATAAAAGCCGTCCAAAAAGCGCCGTTATAATAGCAAACACAAATTATTAAAGTAAGCATAACATTGCAAATTGCTGAAATTTTTATTACAATATTTTTTGGATATTTATCTGCTAAAAAACCTGAAGGGGAAAGTATAAGGATAAAGGGAAGTAAAATTAAACCATTGGCTATAGCATTTAAAAATAGTTGTTCGCTTCCTTCATAGGCTTTATAAATAGTATTTTGAATAATAATTTTATGTCCTAAATCTACAAAAGCATTAATAAATGCTACAAGTAAAAAGGGGATTAATCCATAAATTTTTAAAAAAGAATTTTGTTTCATTATTTAAACCTCTTGATTGGTGTTTATTTTATACAATTATTTGGAAAATTATTTATATTATCTTTTAAAATAACTCCATCGATTTTCAGTTTATAAAATTTTTCAAAATCTTCTAATTTATCAACAATCATTAAAACTCTACTATCAAAAATATAAAATTCTGCAACCTTGGTGGCAAATTTTGCAAGTTTTTTATCATCGCAAAGTAAAAATTTAGCTCCTAAAGCATTAGCTAAAAATATCTCATCTTTGTTTTGTACTAAAATAGCAAATTCAAAATCATTTTGACTTAAATAAGAAATCAATTTTTCATCATAAACAATACAATAAATATTACTATCTTTGATCTCTTCAATACTTTTAATAAAAGAAAAATTTGGATTCTTTAGCAATTTATGTCCAATGATAAGCATTTTTTTCCTTTGGTTTTATTTTTTATTATTTTAAAATTATACTTATAAAATTGTTACTAAGCAAGAT
>CM000855.1:855171-950633 GCA_000163995.1 Campylobacter jejuni subsp. jejuni 414
TTAAATGGTGTCCCGTGTTGGATTCGAACCAACGGCCCCCTCCTTAAAAGGGAGATGCTCTACCGGCTGAGCTAACGAGACATTTTAAAAATAAAAATCTGATTATGCCAAAATTAGCTCTATTTGTCAAGCTTTTTTAAATCATTTTTAATATTTTCTCTCCAAATAACGAGAAAGTATACTTATAGGTAAAGTTAAAATAAGATATGCAATAGCCAAAACTACATAAGCTTCAAGAGTAGCAAAAGTATAAGAATTTACCTCTTGTGCATTTTGAGTTAATTCATTTACAGCAATAACGCTCAGCAAGGAACTGTCTTTAATTAAATTTGCAAATTGACCACTAAGAGGTGCTAAAATATTTTTTAAAGCTTGAGGAAATATTATGTATGTACAAATTTGTATCTCTTTTAATCCTAAAGCCCTAGCACTTTCAAGCTGGGATATAGAAATACTTAAAATTCCGGCTCTAAATATTTCAGCTAAATAAGCAGCAGAAAAACATGCTAAAATAGTAACTCCTACCACATATCGATTGTCAAATCCTAAGTTGTTTGCAATAATATAATAAATCAACAACACCTGTACAAGCAAAGGAGTTCCTCTGATAAGTTCTATATAAAATATAGAAAAAAATCTTAAAAAAATAATCGAACTTAAAGAAAAAGCACAAAAAACTCCACCTAAAATTATACTCAACAATAAAGAAAAAAAACTAATCATTAAAGTATTTAAAAAACCTTGAAAAAATTTTTCTTTATAAGTTATAATTGCACTAAAATCAAAATGATAAGCACTTATACTAAAACTGCAATAACAAAACAATATTAAAAATAAAACAAAAGAATTAAATTAGTTATTATTTTTAATTTTGATAGAGGTTTTAAAGGTTTAAAATTCTTATTTTTTTGAATAAACAAAGACAATAAAAATCTCCAAAATTATAATTTATTCATTTCTTAAAGTATCTAAAATATTGATTTGAGTTGCTTTTTTAGCAGGATAAAAAGACGATAAAGCTATGATTACTAAAGCACCGACAATAGTTAAAGAAAAATCCATTAAAGATAAATCAAGTGGTAATTTACTAGTTCCATAAACATCAGCAGGTAAACTTACTATATCAAAATTTCCTAAAAGCCATAAAGCAAAAAACGCAAGTATCACACCCACTATCATACCACCGCCACCTATAAGCATACCTAGAGCAAAAAAACTCTTTTTTATCTCACTCTTACTCGCACCTAAGGCAAGTAAGAGTGCTATTTCACTACGACGATTCATGACTATCATCAATAAAGAACTTACTATATTTAAACTTGCAACCAAAATAATAAGCATCAAAACTATAAAAAGTGCTCTTTTTTCAAGCTCCAAAGCTGAAAAGAAGTTTTTATTTTGTTCCCACCAGCCTACCACAGCATAATCATCTTTTAAATAAGATTTAATTTTTTCTACATCCTTAAAAGCATTATTACTATATATATGAATTCCATCATAATTTGGATTTTGAAGTATTCCAAGTACTTTTTTTAATGCATTAACATCTGTATACATATAAGCTTTATCATAAAAAGCAAGCCCAGAGGTAAAACGTGCTTTAACATTAAAACGTTTGCTTTGTGGCACTAAAGAAAATCCACTAGGGTTAAGATTTGAAAAAATAAGAGAAAGTTTATCATTTTTATATAAACCAAATTCATCAGCAAGTGCCGATCCTACAAGTATATCAAAACCACTTAATTTCTCATCTTTTAAAGCTTTAGCAACTACTTCGTTGATTTTTTTTTCATCGTCAAAATTAACACCAAAAAGTACACCACCTTCAAAACGATTATCTGCTTTTACGACAACTTGAGTACTTATATAAGGACTAAACAATAAATTTGGAAATATTTTTCTTAATTCATCTACAAATTCATCATTTACAGGAGCGTAAAATTTAGGTAAAATAGTAATAGGATAATTCATCACAAAAAAACGCTTTTCAAATTCTTTATCAAAGCCATTCATAATTGCCATAGCTACAAGTAAAACACAAAGTCCCACACAAACTCCTAAAAAAGCTAAAAGCATAGAAAGATTAATAAAAGGCTGTTCTTTATCAAATCTTAAATATTTAAAAAGCAAATATTTTAAAACGCTTTTATTCAAGCTAAAATCCCTTGTTTAGGACCACTTTTTCCATGGCATTCTTTAAATTTTTTTCCACTTCCACAAGGACAAGGGGCATTGCGTGGAACTTTTTTAAATTCAGCTTCACCAAGATTATTTTCACTCGCACCCATTTCTACTGAATTTTCAAGTAGTTTTTCATTTTTTTCATTAGCTTTATTTTCCAAATTTTGTGCTTCTTCTTGATTAAACTGTACGCTAAAAAGTAATTTAATACTATCAAATTTAATGCGATTGACTAGCTCTAAGAAAAGATTATAGCTTTCTTTTTTGTATTCTACAAGAGGATCTTTTTGATTGTATCCACGAAGTCCTATGCCTGTTTTTAAAATATCCATCTGATACAAATGCTCGCGCCAAGCATTATCCAAAACTTGTAAATACAAAATACGCTCTATATTGTGCAATTCTTTAATCTCGAGTCTTGACATCTTTTCATTGTAAGAATTTTCAAGAATTTGACTTAATTTATCTTGCATTTCAATAACACTTAAATTCTCAAAATCTTCTTCACTAATCTGAATTGAACATTCATATAAAATTTTTGCTTGTAAATTCTCAAAATTTACATTAGAGCCACTTTCATCAAGCATATAATCATTCATCACATTTGCACTATATTCAGCAATATTTTGTGAGATTTTAGCTTTAATATCATAGTTTTCATCTAAAAGCTCATTACGATAACGATAAATAGTTTTTCTTTGTTCATTTGCCACATCATCGTATTCTAACAAATGCTTCCTGCTTTCAAAATGTAAATTTTCTACTTTTTTCTGTGCATTTTCAACTGCTCTTGTAACGATTCTTGACTCTATACTTTCACCCTCTTCTATACCCAAACGATCCATAATGCTTTTAATGCGATCTCCGCCAAAAATTCTTAAAAGATTATCTTCCAAACTCAGATAAAAACGGCTTATACCAGGATCACCTTGTCTTCCTGCACGACCACGAAGCTGATTGTCAATACGACGACTTTCATGCCTTTCTGTACCGATAATATAAAGTCCCCCTAAAGTCCTAATCTCATCATCGATTTTGATATCCACACCACGACCTGCCATATTGGTAGCAATAGTTACAGCACCTTTTTTACCTGCATCTTGGATAATTAAAGCTTCTTGTTCGTGATTTTTAGCATTTAAAACATGATGAGGGATTTTCTCTTTTACAAGCATATTATGAAAAACCTCACTGCGTTCTATACTTGCAGTTCCTACAAGCACGGGCTGACCTTTGGTATTAGCTTTTTTAATCTCTTCAATCACAGCTTTAAATTTTTCATTTTGAGTTTTATAAATAAGATCATCTTTATCTTGTCTTTTGATAGGAATGTTTGTTGGTATAGAAATAACATCTAAACTATAAATTTGTGAAAATTCTGTCGCTTCTGTTTGTGCTGTTCCTGTCATACCTGCGAGTTTGTTATACATTCTAAAATAATTTTGAAAAGTAATATCCGCTAAAGTTTGACTTTCTTCTTGAATTTTTACATTTTCTTTAGCTTCCAAGGCTTGATGCAGTCCCTCACTAAAACGACGCCCTTCACTTAAACGCCCTGTAAATTCATCAACTATAATAACTTCTTTATTTCTTAGAACATAATGCACATCTTTCTCAAAAAGATTGTGCGCTTTTAAAGCTTGATCAAGTTGATGAGCTAAAATAGCATTCTCGAGACTATATAAATTTTCTACGCCAAAAAGCTTTTCAGCCTTTGCAATACCCGCTTCTGTAATCAAAATGCTACGGTTTTTCTCATCAACCACAAAATCACCCTCTGGTTTTGCAGGTGGTAAAACCGCTTCGCCTTTTTGCATTTGTTTAGCCACTTCATTTGCTTTAATATAACCATCTAAGGTACGATTTGTAGGACCACTAATGATAAGTGGAGTTCTTGCCTCATCAATTAAAATACTATCCACCTCATCCACAATAACAAAATTATGCTCCCTTTGAACTTTTTCAGCTTTTGAAAATTTCATATTATCACGCAGATAGTCAAAACCAAATTCATTATTTGTTCCATAAGTAATATCACAATCATAAGCTTGCTTGTGTTCTAAATCGCTATTTTGGGAAGAAAGCACCACACCCACGCTAAAACCTAAAAAATTATAAATCGCGCTCATTTGTTCAGCATCTCTTTTTGCTAAATAATCATTCACCGTAACAACATGCACACCTTTGCCACTCATAGCATTTAAAACAACAGGTAAAGTCGCTACAAGAGTTTTACCTTCTCCTGTTTTCATTTCTGCGATTTTTCCATCATGTAAAACCATACCGCCGATTAATTGCACATCGAAATGACGCATATTTAAAGTTCTTTTGCCCGTTTCTCTAACTATGGCAAAAATATCATTTAAGATATCATTCTCGTTCTTTTCTCCGTTTAAAATTTGCTCTTTAAATTTTGCAAATTCAGCCTTTAATTCATCATTGTTTAAATTTTGATACTTGCTTTCTAAAGCATTAATTTGTGCTACACGCTTGAAGTATTTTTTTATTTCGCGATCATTTTTCGTGCCAAAAATAGCTTTTAAGGTATTTAAAAACATTTTTAAACCTTTGTAAATTTTTCAAACTACCATTATAACGATTATTTAATTAAAATTAGCTAGAATGATATAAAAAATATAATTTTTTAAGGAAAATAAATGAAAAAAGTATTCTTAATATTTTTTATTTTTACAGGACAACTTTTTGCTCTTGATCTTAATTTTGATACATTTTCAAGTGATTTTAAACAAACGGTAAAATCCAAAAACTCTACGTTTTCTTATTCTGGACATTTTATACTAAGCAAAGATCAAGCATATTGGAGTTATAACACCCCTAGCAAAAAAGAGATTTATATCAACAAAAATCAAGTTACCATAGTAGAACACGATCTAGAGCAAGTCATTTTTTCTCATCTTGATAATATTCCAAACCTTAATGAAATTTTTAAAAAAGCAAGCTTTACGGATAAAGATAAACTTATAGCAAAATATGACAATATAAACTATATAATTAAGCTTTATCAAGATAAAATTCAAAGCATATCTTACAAAGATGAATTTGAAAATGATGTTACAATCAATCTAAACAATCAAATTAAAAATCCAAAAACTAATCCCAATGTTTTCAAGGCACAAATTCCACAAGATTACGATATAGTTCGTTAATTTTGCGTTGAATTTTCATCAAGCTTTATCTCATAGCCTATCTGTGGTAAATGATCAGGCTTGCTTGTATTATTTTCTTTAAATATTTGAAGGGGATTAGTGATTAAATCTCTTTTAATTTTTTCTTCTATATCTGAAGTCATTTTAGGTATATTTAAATTATCTATATTGATTTCTCCGTTATCGTTTTTATTTTCTTCATCCGGATCTTTAAAAAGCTGCTCAACTTGTCTAGTTTCGATATTTGGTACACTAGGGGTTGGAACCTTTTGAACATCAGGAACTTGAGTTTTAGGAACTTCTAAATTTTCGAGTGCTTTTTTTACTTCACTACCGATATCTTTTTCTTTAGCCTCAGTACTTTCTAAAAAGCGTTTAAATTCCTCTAGATCAAATTTTTCCACTCCACTTAAAGATATAATATATATATCATCTAATTTAATCTTGTATTTCTTATCTAAAAATTTTTCTAAAGTTTTTTTAAAATTATTTTTTCCAATTTCTGTAAAAATATCCTCATAAAAAAACCCTGAAATTACCGTATTTATAGCATCAATTAATTTATTTTCATTTTCTTTTAAATTATTCCCATTAAATTCTAAAGAAATTTCAACTTTTTTAAGAACATTTTCCCCACTTTTAGAATATAAATCTGTTCTTATTTTATCTATTTCAAGGTTTTGAGCATTTAAACTCAAAGTCAAAAAAACACTTAAAAATATTTTTTTCATTTAATGCCTTTAAATAATTTGTTCTTGCATTTCAAGATCTAAAAAATCATGTCTTTTATAAAAGTCGATCACGCTAGGATCTATTTTTAAAATATTAGCAAAATAAAATCCAAAATTTATCTTTTTTACAGAATAAATTTTTAAAGTATTTGGATTTGTAGCGCGAGAAAGAGCTACATAAAGCTGCCCATTTTCAAAAATATGATCAATATCACACACTAACTTTTCAATACTCATACCTTGTGATTTATGTATAGTGATAGCATAAGCTAATTTAATAGGAAATTGCGTAACACTTGCAAGAATATTGATAACAAAATCCTTACCTACTTGATCAAGCTCTTTCATAAAAAAAGTATAAGGTTCAAGTAAAATTTTCACCCCATTGTTTTTAATAATGCTAATATAAGCTTTCTCTTCTTCATAAAAAATATCTTCTACAACACCTTGTTCTCCATTATAATAATTCTTATCCCAATTATTTACACAAAAAATAATACGAGAACCTATTTTAATATTTAACTCTTCTAATATATTTAAACTTTTAACCCAAGAATCAAGTTCTTCATCTTTTAATCCATTGTTTTCCTTTTTAACTTGAGCTTTAAAACATACAAGCGGGGTTTTAAGCTTATTTAATCTTTCTTGATTGATGTTATTTACTTTTTTATTGATACCACAAAGCAAAGTGTAATCATCTTCCAAATTTTTTAAATCCTTACAATCAATTTGCAAAGATTTAAAAAAACTTAAAATTTTTTCATCTAAAAAACCTTGTCTAATCAAAGATAAGTTATTGTAAAATTCAATATTTTGCGTTCTTTTAGGTTGAGAAAGTTTAATATGTTTAAAATTTAAATCTTGCCAAAAAAATGACGAAAAAGCATAATAAGAATGGCTAAACAGAGTTTCTTTTTTTTCTTTAATCACAGGAGGTAACTGAAAAAAATCCCCAACAACTAAAATTTTTCCATTAAATTGAGAATTTCTAAGCCTAAAACCTATCATTTCAAAAACATTTGCACTAACCATAGAAATTTCATCAATGATAATAAGTTCAATTGTTTTTAAAAGCTCTTTAAGCTTTGCTAATTTTTCTTTTTGCTTTTGATTGCGATCAAATACACTTAATTTTATCATATCATCACAATACCCCAAGCAAAAAAAGCTATGTAAAGTAACACCACCTATATTAAACGCTGAAAGAGCACTAGAGCCAAGAGCTACGACTAATTTTTTTTGTTTTCTATAGGATTTAATGAGTTCATTTGTTAAAAAACTTTTACCAACCCCAGCACCACCGCTTAAAAAAACATTACTATAAGCTAAATTTTTTTCTAGTTTATCAAGCATTATATTTCCTTAGCTTTAATTATAATTATTTTTTCTAAAAGGTTGATTATGAAATCTTATTTATATTTTGTTTTTATAATGCTATTTTTAACAGCTTGTTCAACAAAAAATTTAACTTCACTTCATCATGAAAATTTAGAACAAAAAAATGAAGATCAACATTATGCAAAACTTGAATACGAACAAAGCATAAGCGTTTTGCCTCAATTTACACACAATATTAATTTTAATGCAAGACAATATAAAAAATATTTCTTTAATCCTTGGCATGATTCGTTTAAAAACTACAAAAATCAAAATATTTTTTGGTCCTTTCCTTTGTATTTAAATTCAAAAAATACTTATTATTTTTTCAATAAACAAATTATCCCACTTTCATGGTTTAAAAACACTATAGATAATGCCAACGCTCAAGAATTAGGCAAACTTAATCAAAAAGCTTTAATTATCCAAAATACAATCATAAAAAATCTTCCAACCCAAAGAGCTATCTTAAAAAATCCTTTTTTTGAAAATGAAGGAATTCCTTTTGACTACGCAAGCGATGGTATTTTAAATGCCGGAACCCCTGTTTTAATTTCACATTTTAGTAAAGATAGACGCTATGCTTTTGTTTTAAGTGAAACTGGGGTTGGATTTGTTGAAAGCAAAAACTTAGAATTTTTTTCAAATGATAGAGCAAAAATCTATGAAAATCTTAACTTTATCACCCCACTAAAAGAAAAGTTTGCTATCTATAGCGAGGATGGTAAATTTTTCTTTGAAAGTAGAATCGGTGCTATTTATCCTTACTACAAAGAAGATAAAAACTATTTTTATGGAAAAATAGGTTCTAGAAAATATAAAATTTCTAAAAAAGATGTCTCTAAATTCCCTTTACAGCTTAATGATAAAAATTTAAAAAATCAGCTTTCACAAGTTTTAAATTTACCCTATGGTTGGGGTGGTTATAATTTTGAAAGAGATTGTTCTTTACTGACTCGTGATATCTTTTCAGCTTTTGGACTTTACCTACCAAGAAATTCAGCTGCACAAAAAAATTCTTTTAACCATTTTGATATAAGCGCTCTTAGCAATTCACAAAAAAAAGATTTTTTAAATCGCTTTGGAAAAGCTTATCTAAGCTTACTTTATTTACCTGGACATATCATGCTTTATGCAGGTCAAATTGCAAATAATAATATCGCTATACATAACATATGGGGCTTAAGAAAAGATGCAACCCAAAGACTTCTCATAAGCTCTAGTGTTATTACCTCTTTAGAAATAGGAAAAAATGAAATTTCAGAAGATAATTTACTCTTATCAAAACTTAAAGAAATAAGTTTTATAAATTTAACTGAACAAGAAAAAGAGCAAATAAAAAACTATCTTGAAAACGTACAAAACCAATAAGATTTATTGCTTTAATCAATAAATCTTTTAGTTAAATCTGTAAAATATTCTATGCGTCTATCACGTAAAAAAGGCCACCAACGACGTACATTTTCACTTCTTTTTTTATCTATTTCTATGATTTTTACACATTCATTTTGACTATCTAAAAGACAAAGCTCTTCACCTTGAGGGCCAAAAACAAAAGAATTTCCCCAAAATCTTATCCCCTCTTCTACCCCACTTGCATCTTTTTCAAAACCCACTCTATTAATAGCTACTACATGCAAGCCATTAGCTATAGCATGTCCTTTTTGCACACCAAGCCAAGCATTAAGCTGTTTTTGTTTTTCTTCATCTTTATC
Organism: Campylobacter jejuni subsp. jejuni 414; assembly: GCA_000163995.1. Taxonomy (GTDB): domain Bacteria; phylum Campylobacterota; class Campylobacteria; order Campylobacterales; family Campylobacteraceae; genus Campylobacter_D; species Campylobacter_D jejuni_A. The sequence goes on from CM000855.1 coordinate 864,343, forward strand.
CTTATCAAACCAGCCAATTGCTGTAGGATAAATAAGAATTTGAGCTCCTTTTAAAGCCATGATTCTTGCTGCTTCAGGATACCACTGATCCCAGCAAATAAGCACCCCAAGCTTGCATAAACTTGTATTTATAGGCTCAAAACCTAAATCTCCAGGAGTAAAATAAAATTTTTCATAAAAACAAGGATCATCAGGTATATGCATTTTGCGATACTTTCCTGCTATAGAACCATCTTTTTCAAAAACCACCGCAGTATTATGATAAAGTCCAGCACTTCGTTTTTCAAATAGTGAAGTAATAAGCACTATTTGATTTTTTTTAGCTATACTTGCCCAAAATTTCACATCTTTTTCATAATCATTTGCATAATCAAAAAAATCCACATTTTCACTTTGACAAAAATATTCACTTTGATGAAGCTCTCCTAAACAAACAAGTTCAGCTCCTTTTTCAGAAGCTTTTTTTATAAATTCGCAAGTTTTTTTCATGGTTTGTTCTTTATTTGAATGAAATTTTTGTTGTATTAAAGCGATTTTCATTGTCTTTGCCTTTCTTGTTCTGCATCATCATAAGGATCTAAATGAATTTGTATATCCCATTTTTCAGCCTCAAACATCTTACGCACACCCTCTTCTATCTCATCTGAAATTTTATGTGCATTTAAAAGCGAAATTATAGGACAAAAAACCAAATGCACGCTTAAATAATTACAATTTGGAGTTTTACGCGTCTTTAACTCATGATAAGAAATTACCTCGGGATTATTAGAAATCAAAGCACAAATTTTATCCACTTGCTCTTTAGGTAAAGCTTCGTCCATTAAAAAAGCTAAAGCTTTTTTAATGATCCTAAAAGCAGAAAATGCCGTATAAAGACTAATAACTATCCCAAAAATAGCATCGATGATATGTAAATTTGTAAAATAAACTAACACCAAAGCTCCCAAAGTACAAGCATTAGTTAAGCAATCTGTTTTATAGTGCAAAGCATCACTTTCTATAATCAAACTTTTGGTTTTTTTAGCCACATAATTTAAAAAAAGTACAAGAAAAAAAGTAATAATTAAAGCAAAAATCATTACATAAATGCTTGAGTTTAAATCTTTAATTTCTTCCTTATAATAAATCTTTAAAATACTCTCATAAAAAATAAAAACGCTTACTCCAACTATAAAAACGCCTTCTAATAAACCCATTAAAGCTTCGATTTTAGAAAAACCAAAATTATAATTTTCGTTTGCCTTTTGTGAGCTTTTTTTAAGGGCTAAAAAATTAAAAGCAGAAATAGCAAAATCCATTAAAGAATCAATCGCGCTTGAGAGCACTGCAACAGAACCACTTGTTAATCCCACTATAAATTTAATCAAAGCCAAAACAATAGCACATAAACTTGCCACAAGGGTTGCTTTTTTTTGCAAACTCATCTTAAACCTTTGAAACGATTTTGACAAGAGCAATGCAAAGAGCCATTTTGCCGCAAAAATACTCTTGCATCTACTCCTATAATTTTGCGGTTAGGTAAAGCCTTAGAAAGTTTTTTGGCTATAATTTCATCATTTTTATCTTTATAAAAAGGCACAATTAAAGCATTATTTACAAAAACAAAATTCGCATAAGTCGCGCCAAGCCTTCTTCCTTCATAATATAAAGGCTTAGGTATGGAAAGCTCCAATAAATCAAAACCGGTTTTTTCAAGTTCTTCTTTCATTTTTTGTAAAGGCAAATAATGCTCATCCTCTTCATCTTCGCAAATACAATGCGCTATAGTATTTTTATCTATAAATCTTGCCAAAGTATCGATATGATGATCTGTATCATCACCTTTTATAAAACCATTTTCTAGCCAAATAATTTGCTTTAAACCAAAAATTTCTTTTAATTTTACATCAATTTGAGCTTTATCTAGATGAGAATTTCTGTTTTCGTTTAAAAGACAATGAGAACTTGTAAGCATCACATCATCTCCATTAAAATCAATACTTCCCCCCTCCAAGATAAAATCAATCTTTTTAAGCTCTTCTTGAAATTTCTCTTTAAAAAGCTTAGAATTTACAGCATTATCAAGCTCGCTTTGAAATTTATTTCCCCAAGCATTAAAGGTAAAATCAAGTGCCTTTAAATACCCATTTTCTAATATATCTATAGCACCAAAATCGCGTATCCAAGTATCATTTGTATCACATTTGAAATACTCTACATTTTTTATATCTTTAAATTTTTCAAAATCACTTTCACTAGGGGCTATAAGTAAAACTTTTTGAAATTCACTCACTGCTTTTATAAATTCTTTATAACTTTGCAAAATTTCATCCAAGTATGGCTTCCAATCGCTTTTTTCGTGTGGCAAAGAAAGCATGAGATATTCTTGTTCACTCCATTCAGGGATTGATTTTATCATTTAATTGCCTTTTTTGATAATAAAAATATAATTGTATCATTTTTTAGACTTTTGTCAAATTTAAGAAGATTGCCTCGATATTTCGAGGCTTTAGAGTGTTATTTAAAAAAGATTTTCATTTCATCATTGCTTAGAACAAGTTTACCATTTTCATTTGAAATTTTAAAAGTTCCTTTGAAGTTTGAAAGAAAAGAATTTTCAAAATCCATCACATCCAAAGGATGACAAAGCATTTTAGTTGAAGCTATACGATCGCCTTCAATTTGCAAGGTATTTGCCTTAGTTTGATAAGAACCAAAAAAGCGATTACATCCTGCATAACCATAAAATTTATTATTCTCAAAGCTAATATTTGGACTTTCTTCTGCATTTTTTGGGTCAAAAATTTTACCATTGACTATAATTTTTTCTATTTTAAAAAGTTGATTTTGCACAAGCTCATTATTATCCTTAGAATCAGGTGAAGTAATAGAAGTACCAGCACAACCCGCAAAAAAAGTTGCAGCTAAAGCAATTTGAAGCGTTTTTTTCATTTTATTCCTTTAAATTTGAAATTGATTAAGTTCGCTTTCGAGATTATGACACACTATTTTTAACTCATCTGCAACTTGAAGTAGAATTTTAGAAATTTCTTCATTCTTTTCACTTACTTCAACATTTTCTTGCATGTGAGAAAGTAAATTTTGTATATTTTCTTGAGAAATTTTTATTTTTTCAGTGCATTGGGTTACTAAAGTTCTGGCATCTTCATTACATAATTTAACCTCATTAGCATCATTAACCAACAAAGCAGTATCATCATTTAAAGCTTGCACACTTTGGGCATTTTTCTTTAACTCTGCACTAACCTCATTAATACTTTGTAGAAGTTCTTTTGTAATTTGAGCTACATTTCCTAAAAATTCTTCACTGCTTTGAGCTAACCGTCTAACATCCTCAGCAATTACAGAAAAACCTCGTCCAAACTCACCCGCTCTAGCTGCCTCTATACCAGCATTTAAAGACAATAAATTTGTTTTATCTGCAATCTCATCCATCATTTGAGTTGCTTTTTGTATATTAGCTGCTTGATTGACCATGTTTTCAACTTTTTTAGCCAATTCATTTTCATTTTGAGACACTGTTGATACTTTATTAGCAACATTAAATAAAGATTTAAGCATTTGTTCTAACAATAAAAAAGATTTTTCATTTGCGCTATTTGCCTTATTTGACAAAATAGCAAACTCTCCAAGTTCATTGCCAACATTTACACCGAGTTTGAAACTTTGGTCTATTTGCTTATGACTTTGCGAACTGATTTCGCTTAAAGAAATAGCATTTAAATTTAAAAGATTGCTTTGTTTTTCTACATTTTTTGAATTATAACTTGCACCGCTAACTGCTTTATGAGTTTTTTCAATAAATTGATTAATATATCTACAAGCTAAAGCAATTTCATCTTGACCCTTAACTGAAATACGTGCTTTTAAATTTCCACTTCCTTGAGCTAATTCTTTAGCGTGGTTTAAAAGTTCTAAAACAGGCTTTCCAACAACAACTTTAAGCATCAAAAGAACCACACAAAGGGTAAAAATCAAAGCTATGGTAAATATTATAATATAAGATTGACTGGTTTTACTTATATCTTTTTGAACGCTCTCTAAAGAATGTGATATATCCATAACTCCAATCACGTTACCTACATTGACATTTGCATGACAAGCTACACAACTTTCATCTGCAACCAAAGGGCGTATCAATCTTAAATGCGCAACTCCATTTACATTTTTTTCTACGGTTTGAATTTTAGGATTTGAAAATTGTTCTATAATACGATTATCATTTGAAATTTGAGGATTTTTCATTTCAAAAAGCTCTATGGTATTTTTTGAAGGATAAATTTTAATATCACTAATACCCTCTATATTTTTTGCATCTTCAATGGCTTCTTTAATTTTTTCAGGATCTCCTAAATTCATAGCCATTCTCATTGTTTGGAAAACAGAAGTACTTACAGTATCTAAATTCGCTCTACTCATTTTATTAGCAGTATTTTTAAAATCCAAATTTAAAATCACCTGCATTATAATAAAACTTATAAATAACACTACAAGAATTGCAGTAGAAACCTTAAATCCTATAGTTTTAAACATCATAGATTCCTAAAAATAAAAATTTCTACAAATATTTTACATATAATTTATTTAATTTTATTAAATTATATGTAAAAAAATAACATTCTATTAAATTTAATGCAAAAAATGTCTTACTCCTGTAAAATAAAGCGCCATACCATACTCATCAGCTGCTTTTACCACTTCATCATCTCTTATGCTTCCCCCTGGTTCTACTATAGCTTTAACCCCTACTTTACTTGCCTCATCTATACTATCTCTAAATGGAAAAAAGGCTTCGCTTGCTAAAACGCAACCTTGTAAGTCAAGTCCCATTTCTTTAGCCTTAGCAATAGCTGCTTTTGATGCATCGATTCTACTTGTCATGCCCATACCTATAGCAACCATAGCACCCTTTTTTACATAAACAACATTATTTGATTTGGTAAGTGCCGCTATTTTCATAGAAATTTCAAGATCTTTTAATTCTTCTTCACTTGCTTCTCTTTGAGTCATGAGTTTTACATTTTTAAACTCATTTTCACCGACTTCATCGCTATTTTGATATACAAAACCTCCATCAATATGTTTAAAATCATATCTATCAAAACTACGGATCAAATAAGGACTTTCCTGGGTGAAAATTTTAATGCGTTTTTTATCTTCAAACACTGCTAAAGCTTTTTCATCTACATTTGCTGCAATGATTACTTCTATATAAATTTCATTGATTTTATTTGCCAAAGTCTCATCAAGAGTTCCATTTATCGCAACTACTCCTCCATAAGCACTTACACTATCACATTTTAAAGCATGGATATAACTTTGAATTAAATCTTCTTTTATAGCAAAACCACAAGGATTTCCATGTTTTACTATACAAACCGCTGGAGCTTTATCGAAACTACTAGCCAAATTTAAAGCAGCATTGATATCAGTTAGATTGTTAAAACTTGCTTCACCTTTAAGAGCCTTAAAATTTGTGCTAAAAAAGGCATCAAATTCATACAAAGCACCTTTTTGATGTGGATTTTCTCCATATTTTGTATCAAATACTTTTTGCCCTACAATAAACTTACTTGCTCCAAAACCATCATTAAAGCATTCATTCATATAATTTGCAATATAAGCATCATAATTTGCCGTATGCTCATAAGCTTTTATCATCAAATTAAGGCGAAATTTTTCATCATTTTGACCATTTTTTAAAGTCTCAATCACTTTTTCATAATCTAGAGGATCACAAAGCACCATCACATCTTTATAATTTTTAGCAGCACTTCTTATCATCGCAGGACCCCCTATATCGATATTTTCGATAATCTTATCAAAATCATCACTCATGATAGTAGTTTTTTTAAAAGGATATAAATTCACACAAACTAGATCAATACCTAAAATTTCATTGTCTTTAGCTTGCTTGATATGGTTTTCATCACTTCTTTTATACAAAATTCCACCATGAATTTTAGGGTGCAAAGTCTTTACACGCCCTTCAAAAAGCTCAGGACTTTTAGTAAATTCACTAACTTCCACAACCTTTACCCCATTATCTTTTAAAAGCTTAAAAGTCCCCCCTGTTGAAAGGATTTCAAAACCTAAATTTTCAAGCTCTTTACTAAATTCTACTATACCTTCTTTATCACTCACACTAAGTAATGCTCTCATTTTTACCTTTCTAAATGCTTTTTAATTTTCTCATAAGCTTCGTTGATTTTTTGAAATTTTTCTACGCCGATTTTAATCTCTTCTTCGCTAACATTATTTGCGTTTAAAATATCAGGATGATATTTTTTTGCTAAATTGCGGTATTGCTTTTTTACTGCATTTAAATCTGCATTGTTTGGAAGTTCTAAGATAGCAAAAGCTTCATCAAGACTTAATTCTTTTTTTGTACTTTTTAGATTAGAAAGGCTTGCAATAAAAGCGTCTAACTCACTTTTTGCTATATCAAAAGCCTTAGCAATTTGTTCTAAAATTTCACGCTTTTTAGCATTAAAATCCGCATCAATTAAAGCCATAAAAACAAGCACACGCAAGACATTAAAACGCTCATTTTTAGGTAAAGGCACTTCTTTTAAAAAATCTTTTGCCACATAAAAAGCATCACTTAAATTTTCTTTATGCTCATTAAAACTTGCCTTTAAGAAAGATCTTTCTTTTTCATCTTTGGCATTAGCATCTAAAAGATCTTTGATCATTTCTGCTTCATTTTCACTTACTCTGCCATCACTTTTTGCAATTTTTGCCAAAAGTACAATAACATAATAATTCATACGCCTTTTAAACTCATCTATTCTTTCTTCCATAACCCCACGAGAAAAGCTTTTAGCAAAGCCTTTAGCTCCTCTTGTGGCTGAATTTAAAAAGTCCTGCTTTCCCCAGGTTTTATAATACCAGTAAAACACCAAAATAACAAGTATAATTAAAACTAAAGTCATTGGATTTGCCCTTTAAAACTTTCAAAATAAAGCTTGTCAAGTTCAGCTTTACTGAGCTCAATACTATCAAGTTTAAAATGTTTTTCACTTGTGCTAGCGCCTAATTTATAAGCCTTTAATCTAAATTCCTTAACTAAAGTTAAAAAAGCTTCTTCATTTTCTTTGCTAAGCCCTACTATAGCACGACTTGCACTCTCATCAAAGATCATTTTTTCATCATCAAAACCGCTTTTTAAATTTGCACCCACACTAGAAATAGCAAACATTTTTGCTAAAGTCATAGCAATACCACCTATACCTACGCTATTAGCACACTCAAGTAAAGAATTTTGATTTGCCTTATAAAGCAAATTCCAAAGTGCAAGTTCAGCTTTATAATCAAGCTCTTTAAGAGTGCCTGATACTTTTTTATCTTGAATTTTCATTGCCATAGATCCACTAAATTCACCTAAACTTTCTCCCAAAAGATAAATGCTTAAATTTTCTTTCTCGAAACTGGCTTTTAAAGTTTTATTTGCATCTTCTAAAACCCCTACGCTTACTATGGTTGGACTTGGATAAATGCTTACACCTTCAGTTTCATTATAAAGCGAAACATTACCACTTACTACAGGAGTATTTAATTCTTTACAAGCTTCTTTGATACCTTCACAACCTTGTGCAAATTGCCACATTACTTCAGGGTTTTGTGGATTTCCATAATTTAAACAATCACTTATAGCCAAAGGCTTAGCACCTGTACAAGCAACTTTTCTACCTGCAGCCGCTACAGCTAAAGTCGCTCCTATTTTAGGATTCACATAATTTAAGCGAGAATTACATTCTATAGCTATAGCTACGCTTGCGCCATTTTCTTTGATGCGAATAGCACTAGCGCCCAATTTACCATCAGCTTTTATAGTATTGGTTTGTACGCTTGAATCAAACTGATCATAAATAAAAGCCTTGTTGTTAATATTTTCATTTTGAAGCATTTGGATAAAAAGTTCTTGAATGCTTAATTTTAACTCAAATTTATAGTTTTTAATCTCACTTAAATACCTTGGTTCACTTATAGGACGACTTAAAATCGGTGCTTTTTCACTCAAAGGTTCAATAGGAATAAGTCCTACAAGTTCATCATGCCAAAAAAGTTCCATTTTTCCAGTATCGGTAACTTCGCCCATAACCACAGCGTCTAAATCCCATTTTTTAAAAATTTCTATAACCTTATTTTCATAGCCTTTTCTAGCACAAATAAGCATTCTTTCTTGAGATTCGCTAAGCATTAATTCATAAGGAGTCATACCACTTTCACGCATAGGGGTTTTATCTAAATAAAGTTTCATACCACTACCACTTCTTCCTGCCATTTCAAAAGAACTTGAAGTAAGCCCAGCAGCACCCATATCTTGAATACCCACAATATAATCAGTTTTAAAAAGCTCTAAACAAGCCTCCATAAGAAGTTTTTCACTGAAAGGATCGCCAATTTGCACAGTTGGACGTAAAGATTTACTTTCTTCGTTAAAACTATCGCTTGCCATAACCGCTCCACCAAGTCCATCACGCCCTGTTTTTGAACCCACATAAATCACAGGATTTCCTATGCCTTCAGCCTTAGCATAAAAAATATCTTCACTTTTACAAACCCCTAAAGCAAAAGCATTAACTAAAATGTTTCCATTAAAACACTCATCAAAAGCACATTCTCCACCTATAGTTGGCACGCCCATGCAATTTCCATAATGAGAAATTCCATTTACAACGCCTTTAACAAGATATTTTTGGTGTTTGCCATATTTTTCATCGTGAATGTTGCCAAATTTTAAAGAATTTAGCCCCGCAACCACTCTTGCACCCATAGTAAAAACATCACGCAAAATTCCCCCTACTCCTGTAGCCGCACCTGCAAAAGGTTCGATAAAACTAGGGTGATTATGACTTTCTACTTTAAAAACCGCTGCCATACCTTGTCCAATATCAATAACCCCTGCATTCTCTCCTGGACCTTGGATCACCCAAGGTGCTTTAGTTGGAAAACCATTAAGATATTTTTTGCTGGATTTATAAGAGCAATGCTCACTCCACATCGCAGAAATAACGCCAAGCTCTAACAAATTTGGCTCACGGCCTAAAATTTCTAAAATTTGCGTATATTCTTCATCACTGATTTTATGTGCTTTTATAGTTTCTTTATCCATTTTTATCCTTTTATTTTCCCAAACAAAAATTACCAAAGATTTCATCTAAAATTTCATCCCTTTGGAAATCTTTGGTAAATCTTGCAAGTTCATTGATCGCTAAATTAAATTCAAAAGCAAAAAGCTCTAAAGAATTTTCTTTTAAAAGTCCCTTGGCTCTAAAAATCGCCTCACTTGAAATTTTGCAAGCATTAATAAGATCTAAAGAACTTACCATAATGCCCTCGCTATCAAAAGAATTTAAATAGTTTTGTAATTCTTGCTTTAACAAAGCTATATCTTTTTGAGCGCTTAATTTAATAAAATTTTTATTCTGAGTATTTTCAAAAATACTCTCTAAATCAGTTTTATTTAAAATCCAAAAGATTTTTTTATCAATATTTTCCAATAACTTAAAAATTTTCTTATCTTCCTCATCTTCTTTTCTTGAAGCATCAAAAACTGCTAAAATAATATCTGCATCTTCTAAGCTTTTTTTACTTAATGCCACGCCAATTTGTTCTATAGTATCTTTACTTTCTCTAATACCTGCCGTATCTATAATACGTAATAAATGCGTCCCTAGTTTAAAGCTTTCCTCTATAGTATCACGCGTTGTTCCTGCTATATCTGAAACAATAGCCCTTTCATAAGAAAGCAAAGCATTTAAAAGTGAGGATTTACCTACATTTGGCTTACCTATAATAGCAATTTTAAAACCTTCTATAAGTCCTTTTTTACTCTGAGAAAGAGTATAAATTTCTTTTAAAATTTTAGAATTTTCTTCACACATAGTAGAAATTTGCTCTAATAAATCAGAAGGTAAATCATCATCTGCATAATCAATACTTGTTTCTACAAAAGCTAAAGTTTTAACTAAATCTATACGAATTTTTTCTAAAAGTTCTCCTAAATTTCCTTGCATATTGCGTGCTATGATTTTAGCTGCAAGCACGGATTTTGAAAGTATAAGATCTTGTATATTTAAAGCTTTTAAAGGAGTCATTTTGCCATTTAAGCACGCTCTTTTGCTAAATTCGCCTGCTAGAGCAAGTCTTGCGCCTAAACTCACAAGCTCTTCAAGTAAAATTTCACTCACGCTAAAACCTCCATGAGTTTGAAACTCCACTATATCTTCACCTGTAAAACTAAAAGGAGATTTAAAATATATCATTATAGCTTCATCTATGATTTCATTATTTTGATTAAAAAGTTTTGTAAAAGTAGCGTAACGTGGAGTGAGCTTGGTTTTTCGGCTAAGTTTTAAAGCAAATTCCAAAGCTCTTTCGCCGCTTAATCTTACAATAGAAATCGAACCCACACCATGAGCTGTGGAAATAGCTACTATAGTATCACTCATCTTTTTTAAAAAAATCGTTTATCACAACAAATCTTTGATCGTTATTTTGTTTGATTCCTACATACTTATTAGGAAATTCAGCTCTTAATTGTTCTAAAGCGATTTTAATCAAAACTCCATCTAAAGGTTTAGTTTGTCCGCGTCCATGAATTTTAATTTTTTCAATCACACTTTGCAAATAAAGCTGCATACCTTGAATTTGATTTTCTAAAAATTGAGCAATTTCAAGACGCACCAAGAGATTATATTTTAAATTAATCCAATTGTGCAAAAGATAAGAAATGGCTTTATAACGATGTGCTTCTTTGCCTATCATCAAAGCAGCATCTTCTCCATCTAAGCGAATCAAAACACAATCTTCATCATACATTCTAAGCTCACTAAGCTCTATTTTAAACTGAGAGCTTTCTAAAAGTTTTACAAGTTGAATGCGAATTTCATCTAAAATATCCTGAGTATTGCAAACTCCTTTACTCTCTCGATGAAAGCTGTCAAAAATTTCATCACTTTTTATTATATATTTTTCTTTTTGATTTCTATTTTTCTCATTTTTTATTTCAATTTTGCTTTCTTGTTTTAACTCCTGTAGTTCCATCTTGTAATTTTTTGAACTTGTAAATTCTTTTTTAGGATTTTTTTTCAAAATTCTTTTTTTTGCTTTAGCTTTTATAATCGCCTTTTTTCTTCCAAATCCAAAAAAACCTTTTCTTGGGTGCTGAATAATCTCATACTCTAAATCCATCACAGAGCATTCTAAACTTCTTGAAGCTTCTGTTAAAGCACTTTGAAGATCAATGGCTTCGATTTTCATTTTTCATACTCCACTTGTTTTTTATGATGTTCTTTGGCAAATATTTTATTAATCACCCATTGTTGCACCAAAGAACAAAGGTTGTTTATAAACCAATAAAGCGTAAGACCTGCTGGGAAAGTGATAAAGAAAAAGGTAAAAATCACCGGTAAAAATTTCATAATCTTAGCTTGCATAGGATCTTGTATAGCCATAGGTGTAATAAGTTGTTGTAAAAACATTGTTGCACCCATTAAAATAGGCAAAATAAAATAAGGATCCATTACAGATAAATCATGCACCCAAAATGCCCAAGGAGCTGCTTTTAACTCAATAGCATTAAGCAAAACACGGTAAATAGCAAAGAAAATAGGAATTTGCAAAAGTATAGGCAAACAACCACTCATAGGATTTGCACCATGTTTTTTATAAAGCTCCATCATATGCATATTCATTTTTTGTGGATCACCTTTATAGCGTTCTCTAATATCCTTCATTTTAGGAGCAAGATCTTTAAGTTTATTCATAGAAATCATAGACTTATAAGTTAGTGGAAATAAAACAATACGCACAATTAAAGTCATCACAACGATAGCCCAGCCCCAATTTCCTATATACTGATGTAAAAAATCCAAAAACTCAAACATAGGCTTAGCGATAAAAGTAAACCAACCATACTCCACAACCGCTTCAAGACGTGGATCTATACTTCTTAAAATCACATGTTCTTTAGAACCTATATAACCCCCTGCTTTAAATTCATTATCACTATAAGCAAAAACTATAGGGTTTTTATTGGAATCTTTACTGATTACCACATTTAAAGGTTTGTCAAAATTATAAAAGAAAGTTGCATAATACCTATCAAAAGCTGAAGTCATTACAACATTATTAACACTTTCATCCTTTTCTACATCTCCATCTTCATAAGTTTCGATAGTTTCTTTACTATCCATCACCAAAGCACCATGAACCGTGTAACTATCTACAGCAATATTTGGACGATATCCTGGACTAATAAAATAATTTGCATTCTTGCTAAGCTTAACTTCTATTTCATAACTTCCTTTTGCATAAAAAGTAATGTTTTTTTCAATTTTTAACCCGGAAAGATTTTGAGTAAGTTTTAAAACTTGACTTCCATTTTCATCAACAAAAAGATTGTTAATATTAGCAACATAAGGAGTTTTAAAAGCCTCTGAATTAACACTTGGATCACTAAAACGCATTTCCAAAGGATAAGGACTGTTTTCCTTGTTAATGAGATTTATAAATTCTCCTTTATCATTTTGGTATTTTTTATCTTTCAAATAAAAAGCAGAAATTCTACCAAAAGAGTCAATTTGCGCTTCAAAATGTTTGCTTTGAACTTTAGATATCACGCTATCTTGTGAAACTAAAGCCGCATTTGGAGTGTTTGTGGTAGTATTTTGTATATTAGGGGTGTTATTTATACTTGTGTTTTGCTGGTTTTGTTGTGTAATATTTTGTTCTATTTTTAAAGGGTGTTTTGGAATGAAAAAATAATCATATACAACAAAAAATAAAAAAAGAAAATCACAACAGCTAAAAGTATACGCTTTTGCTGAAAAATATTATTTGAATTATTCACTGATTTGTCCTTTTAAAGATAATTTTTATAAGATAAAAACTTTTATTTTTATAAGGTATATATAAAAAATAAAGTTGTTTTTTTGCTAAAAATATAGGCTTGAAACATAAATTTATAGGATAAAAATTTTTAGAAACTTTAGGATAATCAAATCCTCCCTTAAAAAAAGGGTTACATTTTAAAATTCTAAAAAAAGTAGAAAAAAAGGCTAGAAAAAAAATTCTTTTTTTGAAACTGCCAAAGTGCATACTCGGAACAACTAGGATAATACCTACAAGCAACGGGTTTTAAAGGGCTTAAGAATTTCTGATAAAAACGGAGTATTTTTAGGCATATTATTTGAAACATTCTAGTTTTTTCAATCCCCATTTTAGATTTTTTTCTAACCTAGAAAAAGAAAGTTCAGTGATTTCATTTTTAGCTATAAAAATATATTTGCCATCTTGAAGATATTTTTCAAACTTAACAAATAAAGCCCTTAAAATTCGTTTTGAACGATTTCTAATCACTGCTTTTCCAACTTTTTTACTAGCAACAACTGCTATTTTTTTTTCATAACTATGAAGATAAAAAACAATTACACCTTCGCAATGCCATTTTTTACCTACTTTATATACAGATGAAAATTCCTCATTTGTGCTAAATTTATCAAAATTTTTCACACAGCAAGTCTTTTTCTACCTTTAGCGCGTCTTGCGTTGATCACCTTGCGGCCATTTTTAGTTTTCATGCGAACACGGAAACCATGAGTACGTTTTCTTGGAGTGCCATGTGGCTGATAAGTTCTTTTCATTTGATTTTTCCTTAAAAAATTATAAAATAAACTTCTATTGTATCTCAATCTTACTTATAAATTGCTTTTGATTAAGGGTAGTTTTTAAATTCTTTTGATAAATTTTGAAATTATTTTTAAAAGGTTAAAAATGTCAGAATTTAAAATTATTGATTTAAAACAAGAAGATTTAGATATTTTACAAGAGATGATAATAGAATTTGCAAAATATGAGGATATGTTAGACTTTCTTCAATGCACAAAAGAAAAACTAGAACATTCTTTACTCAAGAATAAATTCGCTCGTGCCTTTTTACTAAAAGAAAATGAAAAAACTATAGGCTATATGATTTATTTTTATACTTTTTCATCTTTTTGGGGAAGCGGTGGAATTTATCTTGAAGATATTTATATACGAGAAAAATTTCGTAAAAAAGGTTATGGAAAAGCTGTTTTTAAATTTTTAGGAGAAATTTGTAAAAAAGAAAATTTAAAAAGACTTGACTGGGTTTGTTTAAATGACAATATTTTAGGTGTTAATTTTTATGAAAGTTTAAATGCTGAGCATCTTAAACAGTGGAGAAATTATCGTCTAAGTGGAGAAAATTTAGAAAAATTGTGCGATTTATGATAAGAAGCCTTTATTATTTAAAAGCCATGGGATTTAACTTTGTTGATACACATATAAACAACTTTGAACAAACACAAAATTTCGAAGAATTAAAACAACTTGTTTCATCTTGCACCTTATGCCAATTTTCCAAAACAAGAAAATTTAGCCTTATAGAACCTAAGATGAAAAATGCTAAGTTACTGATTCTTGATGTTTTTGGGCAAAGGAGTGAAAATGACAGTGGAATTTTACTTAATTCAAAAAAAGGTGAAAAATTAAAATACTATATACATCAAATTTTAGGACTTCGTGATGAAGATTTTTATTTTTCCTATCTATTTAAATGTTTTTGTAATGGAAAATTTGATGATTTTTCGCTACAATCTTGCTTACCATTTTTCTGGAATGAGCTAAAATTGATTCAACCTGCTTTTTTGCTTTGCCTGGGAGAATACACATTTAAAAGCTTAGGATTTCAAGATTATCACATTTTAAAAGGTGAAGTTTTTACTTATAAAAATTTTTTCATAATGCCAAGTTATGATTTAGATTTTATAGAAAAAAATCCAAGTTATAAAGAAAATTTCATACAAGATTTAAAAAAATTAAAGGATTTTATGAAAAAATATTTTTAATATTTTTCTTATCTTGCTATTTGCTTAACGCAAAAGAGCAAAAATTAGTTGATGTAAAACCTGTTGAAAATTTTTATCCTAAATTGAGCGTTCAAGAATGCAACACGAACTGTCTTTTTGACCTTTTAGAATCAAGATTATATCTTAGTTTTTTAAGTGAATTTGCAGATCAAAGCAATCAGTTTTTATCTAATGTTTATGCAAAATTATTAAATTCCATCACTGATTTTGAAAAAAATGTTCAAAAAATTACTTCTGTCAAACTTGCTATAATTATCCCAGAAAAAACCATAAAAAGCTACTCAAACACCATAATAAACTCAAGCATTGCTTATCTTCTAAGACAAAGAGCTGAAATTAAAGTAAAAGTTTTTTTAACCGGCACAGAAGATAGCGATAAAATTCGAGCCGCACTTGATGCAGCACAAGCTAAAGGATATCAGTATGCTATAGCTGGCTTTACTCTAAAAGCCGCTAGTGAGTTAAAAAACTACTCAGGAAATATGAAAATTTTTATACCGACTATCCATAAAAACAACATACAAATTTCAAATCAAAATGTTATTTTTGGAAGTATTGATTATGATGCTCAAATTTCTGCACTTTTAGATAAATCAAATACCAATGTTGCAATATTTAGCGATGGCTCTGCTTTATCAAGTAATTTAAATTCAAGAATTCTTGCTCAAAATAGCAACGCTAGAATATATACTATAGAAGGTGAAAAACTTGATTTTAGCAGGCTTTTAAGATCACAAGGAGGAGTTAATAACGCTTCGATATTTTTTAACACCCCGCTCATTAAAACAGCCCTAACAAGTTCTCAACTAAGAATTTATAACATTCATCCTTATGTGCTTTTATCCACTCAAATTAACTATAATCCAACATTTTTAAGTTTAACCCAACAAGGGGATAGAGAAAATTTCATTATTGCTAATTCTATCAATAACCATGATGATAACTTAGTCTATCTTAATGAAATTTTTAATCAAAGCATAAGTTATAATTGGATTGCTTATGCTACTAGCATAGGGGTTGACTACTTTTATACCGGATTCTTAAATAAAAAAAGTGAAAGTTTATTCGATGAGAAAATCAAAAATTCTCAAGTTGATTATAAAGTGCATCTTATGCAAGGTAAGCAAGCAAGCTTTGAAGAATTAAAATAATTCTTCAAAAAGATTTCTTAATTGCGTATCCATTCTAACTGGTTTTTCGTTTTTAACAAAAGCCAAAGTTAATTCCATTTTAAAAAGTAAAAATTCATCTTTATAAATTTCTTGTAAAATTTCCACAGAAGCATTTTTTATTTCTAAAATTTTTGTTTTAATTTCTATCATATCTCCAAGTTTTGCAGGTTTTAAAAAATTACAATTTGCTTTTACAAGCAAAAAATGTCCCTTAGAAACATCAAAAATATCTACTTTTTTATTAAAAAAAATTTCACTTCTCGCTCTTTCGCAAAATTTTAAATAATTACTATGATATACCACTCCACCCGCATCAGTATCTTCATAATACACACGCATTTTCATTGCTTAACCTTAAAAAATAATAAATTTATTGTTTAAAAACATTAGATTATACAATGGAAATTCTTTGATATCGCTTTTTAAATTTATACCAACTTTAAATAATACTATCAATTTAAAGAAAAACTTTACACAGTTTCTAAAAATGACTTTATGAAGATATAAAGTTAAGCAATAGAAGATGTTCTTTAGCTTCCAAAGATGATGAAAATACAGTTTATCTTTATACATGAATGCGTAGAGCAAACGTATGATGTGCCTTTTGAAATTCATGAAAAAATTAAACTACTTAGGGTAAGAAATTTAAATACAAAAAAGCTTTAGAATTTTGGTTTATTCGGAAAGTTTTAATTTTTAAACATAATCTTAACTCATACTTGCTAATCTTAAAACCTTTTAATGTTATAATTATAACATTAAAAGCGAATGTCAAGGATAAAAAATGCAAGAGAATTTACTCGAAAAACAATTTCTAAATCATCCCTTATGCGCTAGAATTCAAGAACTTAAAACACTCGATCTTGCTTGTAATTTTTCTTTAGATGAAAGTGTAAATTTATCTACAAATTCTCAAGCTAAAAATGAAATTTTGACCTTAGCAAAAGAACTAAAACCATGGAGAAAAGGTCCTTTTAAAATAGACGATCTTTTTATTGATACAGAATGGCAAAGTTTTATTAAATTTAATATTTTAAAACCTTTTATGAGTGAAATTTCTCAAAAATATGTTGCTGATATAGGATGCAATAATGGTTATTATATGTTTAAAATGCTTGAATTTAATCCTGAAAAACTCATAGGATTTGATCCATCAATTAAATACCGTTTGCAATTTGAACTTATCAATGCAATCGCTAAAACTCCTATAAAATATGAACTTTTAGGTGTAGAAGATCTGCCAAATTATGTTTTAAAATTTGATGTGATTTTCTGTCTTGGCGTAATTTATCACAGAAGTGATCCTATAAAAATGTTAAAAGATTTAAAAGCAGGGCTTAACAAAAATGGAGTGATTTTTTTAGACACTATGTACATAGAAGATAAAAGAGAAATCGCCCTTGTGCCCAATAAAACTTATTCTAAAATTCCAAATATTTATTTTATACCAAGCATTAATGCGTTAAAAAACTGGTGTGAAAGAGCAGGATTTAAAGAATTTGAAGTTTTAGCCACAAAAAAAACCGATGAAAATGAACAAAGAAAAACAGAATGGATAGACTCTTTTTCATTAGAAAATTTCTTAGATCCAAAAGATAAAAACCTTACCATTGAAGGTTATGAAGCGCCTAAAAGAGTTTATGTGCGTATTAAGATATAAATTCTTTTTCTTTTTTGCCGATTTTGATTTTTAGATATTTTGAAGTAGATAAGTAGAATTTAAAGGTTAAATATGGCAAAAAAAGATAATTTCGAAGAATACGCACAACTTGAAGAATACGCATCTGCAGAAGATATATCTCGTGTTAAAGCAGAATTACTCACTTGTCCTGAACTAAACACCTCGCTTACTGGAACTATTATCGAAATCGATAAAAACTACGCTAAATCGATTTTAATAACCACAAGCGAAATGGTAGCAGATGATCAAGCATTGATTTTTGATGCCTTCATTTTCGCCGCAGCAAACTATGTAGCACAAGCTTCTATCAATAAAGAATTTTCAGTAATTATCGGATCAAAATGTTTTTTTTATGCCCCGCTTAAATTAGGTGATGTTTTAGAACTTGAAGCTCATGCACTTTTTGATGAAACCTCTAAAAAAAGAGATGTAAAAGTAGTTGGACATGTTAAAGAAATTAAAATGTTTGAAGGAACAATACAAGTTGTTAGCACTGATGAGCATATATTTAAACTCAAACGTCCGCCACTTAGCACTGCTAAACCTACAGAAAATCAAGAACAAGATGCCAAAATAAACAATCCCGAAGCCATGGCAGCTGCATTATTAGCCTCTATGGGTGGAAAATAATCAAGGAGTCATTTTAATATCCACCCAATTTTTTGGGCAATCTTTATGATAAGTTCCACTTCCGTCATAGTACTCTTTACAGTCATCGTAAAAGCGATTTGAAATCCCTCTTTCATTTACAAAACATCCAGAAATTCCTAAAACTAATAGCATCATTAAAGTGCATTTTTTCATGTTTTTCCTTAAAATTTATTGTGCTTTTTCCATTTATAAGGCTCTATAGGATTGTTTTCTTTCCAAAGACCTAAATGATTTTTCTTAGCATTTTCTTGTTCTTTGATATAAGCATTACTATAGTAAGTATCAGCCCAAGCATAGCCTTTACTCACTAAAAATCGGTTAACATCAATATCGTTAAGCTTTACAATAGCCACAATTCTACCATAAGTATCTTTATTTTTATAAATGATTTCAACCTGTTTGTCATTTAAAATTCTGCTTAAAGCTTCTTTTGATTGTTTTCCAAAACTTTGCTTAAGTTCTGGTGCATCTATACCAAAAAATCTTATTCTAGTGGGTTTGTTTTCATGATTGACTTCTATAGTATCTCCATCAATCACCCTAATTACCTTTCCTTTAAAACTAGAATTTTGAGCAATATAATTTTGAACAAAAACAACCACAAGAATGAAAATTAATACAGAAAAAAGTTTTTTTGGATCGCTTAATAATTTTCTTAGATTAAATAATTTTTTATAATTTATTCTCATTTTTTAATCATTTTGCCTTTAAATTTTAAAAAATATGCCATAATTTTACCAAAACAAAGGAGATAAAATGCAAAATGTTATAGAAAATTTTAAACAATTATGCAAAATTCCTCATTGCAGTTATGAAACAGAAAAAATGAAAGAATTTTTAAGCTCTTATGCTAAAGATAAAGGCTTTAAAGTAAGCATAGATAAAGCAGGAAATATCCATGCCATAAAAGGCAAACCAAAAATTTGCTTACAAAGCCATTATGATATGGTCTGCATGGGTGATGCACCAAACTTAGAAGTGTATGAAGAAAATGGTTTTTTAAAAGCTAAAAATTCAAGCCTTGGTGCAGATAATGGCATAGGCATAGCCATTATGATGAGTGCTATGGCTGAATTTGAAAATTTAGAATGCCTTTTTACAAACGATGAAGAAGTAGGACTAATGGGAGTAAATTCACTCGAACACACTTTAGAATCTAAAATGCTTTTAAATTTAGATCACGAAAAAGATGATGAGATCATGATAGGCTGCGCAGGTGGAGTGGATATAGAAGCTAGTTTACCTTTTAACACTCTTGAAAAAAAGGGTAAAATTTACGAGCTTTATGCACAAAATTTTAAAGGGGGACACTCAGGTATAAATATCGTACTCAACGAAAAAAGTTCTATTAAAGAAATGGCTAAATTTATACAAGAAAATGAAGGTGAAATCATTTCTTTTGAAGGTGGGGAAAGAATAAATTCTATACCTAAGCACGCTAAAGCTTTAGTGCATTTTAAAAATGAAGTAAAGAGTAATGAATGGATAAAATGTGAATTTAAAGAAGAAAGTGAATTTGAAATTTGCGATCAAAGCAAAAAACTTTTAAGTCTGATAAATTCTTTTGCTCATGGAGTTAGAGCTTATGATGAAAACCTGGGCATAGTTCAAACAAGCATTAATCTAGCCACTTTAAGAATGCAAGATAAACAAATCAAATTCGCACTTTTTGCAAGATCTAATGTACTTGATGGACTCAAGCAAGTAGAATTTGAAACTTTGGAATTTTTTAAAACTTTTGATTTTAAAGCAAGAAGTTTTAATTTTTATCCACCTTGGGAAGGGAAGGCAAACGCACTTAGCGACATGGTTTTTAAGGTGCTTAAAAAAGTATCACCTAATGCTAAAGTTTCAGCTATCCATGCAGGGCTTGAATGTGGCATTATAGAAAAAAAACAAGAACTTTTGTGTGCTTCTATAGGACCAAACATCCATAATCCTCATTCAACCGATGAACATTGTGAAATCACTTCAGTTGAAAAAATATCTAAGGTTGTTTTTGAAGTTTTAAAAGACAATGCTTAATTCTTTAATCTTGCTTCTTGCAAAAACGCGTTCAAGCAAAAACACGCAAAGCAAGGAGCAAGATCCCACTATCGCAAGATAAACACCTAAATACTCTTTATAAAAAGCGTTAACTATAAAAGGGGTTAAAAAACCTAAAATTGCATAAGAAATATTATAAGCAAAACTAAGTCCGCTAAATTTAAGTTCACTTTTAAAAATTTGTGTCATAAAAACAGGTGCAAAAGTGATAATACCTTGCGCAAAACAAGCCAGCAAAAAATAAAATAAAAAATTCTCATCATAAAAACTAAAAAGCATACCAAAAATCACAAAAACTATACTAAAAATAGAACAAATTTTATAACTTCCCCATTTACTTGCCAAAAAACCCTGAAATAAAGCTCCAAAAATCACCGCTAAAATAGCAAAATTTTGCACCCATAAAACAGAAGTTTTACTCATAGTTAAAAGGCTTTCAAAATACTTTGGTAAAATCATCAAAGTTGCCACACCACTTGTTAAAACCATAGTCATTAAAAAGCAAACAAGCATACTCATTTTATGCGTTTTTAAAGCTTCAAATAATGGAAAATTTAAAATTTTCTTTTCATTTTGCACTTTTACAAATTCTGGAGTTTCACTAAGTTTATTTCTTAAAAACAGAGCCAAAATTCCAAAAAATCCTCCTATGATAAAGGGAATCCTCCAAGCATAACTTTGAACGTCTTCTGGAGAAAAATAAGATCTTATACCTAAAGTAGCAAGATTTCCTAATAATAAACCTACAGTTAAAGTCGCCGAAATAAAACCAAGGGCTAAAGGAATTTGACGCCCTTTGACAAATTCACTCACATAAATCCAAGCTCCACTCACCTCAGTTCCAACAGCTAAACCTTGTAAAATACGAATAACAAATAAAATCAAAGTAGCAAATATACCTATACTTTCATAAGCTGGTAAAAAAGCTAAAGCAAAACTAGGCAAAACCATCAAGAGCATAGAAATATAAAAAATATTTTTTCTTCCGTATCTATCAGCAAAATGTGCCATCACAATAGAACCAAAAGGGCGCGCCAAATAAGCAGCACCAAATGCTATATAAGTATTTATCTGCATCCAAAAAGCGTCATTTTGCGGGAAGAATACCTTGGCAAAAATATCCAAAAAAAAAGCAAAAAGTACAAAATCATAAAATTCTAAAATTCCACCTAAGGAAGCATAAATAATATTTTTGTATTTTTTTTGCATATTTTATCCTAAATCAATTAAAGGGCAAAAAGCCCTTTATTAAATTTTTCCACCTTCAATCACTACATCATCAGCTTTGACATCATCTCCAAAATGATCTTTTAAAGTTTCATTATAAGCCTTGTGAAAAAACTGTTCTTGACCTAGCTTAATGATCAAATTATCAATAAATTCCTTAAGCTCTTTATCACCTTTTTTAACTGCTGGTGCGATAACATCTTTATTGCCTAGCTCTTTAATACCCATTTTAAAATCAGGGTGATCTTTTATCCAAGCAAAAAGCAAGGTATTATCATGACTTAAAGCATCGCCTCTTTTATCCATCAAAGCAGCAAAAGTTTCAGTATTTTGATCGTATTTTAAAGTTTTTATATTAGGATAATTTTGCGTAAAATATGCATCCGCCGTTGTACCTTTGTTTAAAAGTAAAATTTTGTCTTTTAAATCCTCTACACTAGTAATATTACTATCCTTCGGTACAGCAACACCTAAAGCCACTTTCATATAAGGTAAGCAAAAATCAACCTGTTCTGCTCTTTGCGGAGTTTGAGTAAAATTAGCTAAAATAATATCTACTTTATTTGATTTTAAAAACTCAACCCTATTTGCCGCCTCAACAAGAACAAATTGCACCTTGTTTTCATCTCCAAAAAGTTCTTTTGCTATACGTTTAGCTAAAACTACATCATAGCCTTGATTATTTCCTTTTTCATCTACATAACCAAAGGGTGGTTTATCACCAAATACTCCAATCCTAACAACTCCATTTTGCTTAATTTCATCAAGAGAATTTAAAGTTTTAGAGTCAGAATTTCCCTCACAAGCAGCCAACACTACTGCAACAAAGGCCGTTAAAACACTTAGAAGTATTTTTTTCATGTATTTCCTTTCTTTAAAAATAAGCCTTAAGGCATTACAAAAATATATAAACAATTGCCAAATTAATTATACTTATAAATTATAAATAATGTATTTAAATTAAACTAAAAAGATTTTTCATGTGTAAAAATGTAATTAATCTCATACTTTCTTTTGGCATTGTTTAATTTTTAAGTAAAAAAAGATATAATCTTTCTTTTTAAAATTTTTTCAAGGAGAAAACTATATGAAAAAAGGTATTTTTATCCTTATCGGGATAGCTGTTTTATTTTCAGCTTGCGGAAATCCCATAGATGAAAAAACAGTTAAAAAATACGAAAATCAACTAAATCAAACAATTAAACAAGAAATTTCAAGCCTTTCTCAGGATTCTGGAATAAAAATTGAATTTTCTGATTTTAAATGCAATGCAGATGGTAAATTTATAGCATGTTTAAGTCCAAATTTCAAGACTCTTGTAGAAGATAACAATGACGAATATCAAGAACTATTTCAAGCAAAAAATATCAAATTTCGCTCAAATGAAATTTATAAAGGCGAAACAAATGCATCAATTGGTATTAAAGAATATTATAACAATCTTTTTAAAGACCAAAAAAACATACAAACAAGCTTAGTTTTTGAAAATTTCCAACTTGGCGAAAGGATTGTTAATGATATCAATGAAAGCTTGCTTCAACAAGATCCAAAAATAAGCTCTTTTATCAATAAATTAAGTTCAGATTCTTATACTTTATCATTTGATAATTCCATCAACAAACAAAAGAGTGATTATCTAGATAATCTTGATATAAAATTTTATAATGCAAAATTAAATTTCAATACAAATCTAAATATAAATCTAAAAGAAGATCTGATTAATTATCTTGATTCTAAAGGCATAAAATTTAACACTCAAACTTTAACCATGGATGGACAAGCTATCAATGAATTTCTTATCAAGGCAAGTTATGAACAAACTTCAGATTTTAGCAATATAATCCAAAAATATATTATTTTAAACAATTTTAAAATTGATTCAACCCTTAAAACTGAAGGTGTGTTTAATAGCTACATGGCAAGAGCTAAAGAAAATTTACAAACCCTAAAAACTCAAAGCCAAAATGAAGAAGAAGCGTTAATTCTTGATAAAGCTTTGATTATTTTAAATAACATCACTCAAAACGATGATTATAAACTCAATCTTGATTTAAAATTTAAAAATATCCCTATTAGTGATTACAATACACAAGGAATCAATAGCATAGAAAAACTCAATATCAACAATCAAGATGCCACAGAAGTTTTAAGAATTATACTTCCATTTATCATGCTTTCTATGTTAATGGGCGGAGCATCATTTTAATCTTTAAGAGGAATTCCTCTTAAAGTTATTCTTTATCAAAGTATTCAAATTTTGCCCTACCTTCATCTCTTAAAACTTTAATATAACCATCATTTCCAGAAATATCAACACCATTAATGTAAAACACATTAGGCTCTCCTAAAGAATTATGAATATCATACCCCATTTCCTTGGCTAATAATTTAGCAAGCTCATAATGAGTTGGCAAATTACTTTGTTTTAAATAAGATATAAAATCATCATTTTTAACATTAAAAGTGGTAGCAAAAATAGGAATATTAGCTACATTTACACTTAAAAAAGAATGTCCATATTCAGCATGCCCATCTCTTCCTAATTCTCCCATAGCTCAGGTGTGAAAATTACATAGATAGGAATGCCATTTTTTGGCTTAATTCTTTAAAAACTTCAAATACACTAGAAATAAAATAATCATTAAAAATCATAGCATTATCATAAGTATTTTCACGAGTCATTGGTTTAAAAACATCTGTTTTTTCATACGCTCTATAGCCTCTTTGATAAGGAGAATGTGCGTTTCTTTGATGCAATATAACAAAATTTTTTCCATATAAAAATTTATCTTGATTTTCTTTTAATTTTTCCAAAACCACCAAATCACCCAATTGCTTATATTTAAAATAATAATTTTCCCTTGTAAAAAATTCATCTAAATTTTCAGGACCTATATCTCTTAACTCACTAATGGTTTGCGCACTGTAGTAAAAAGTTTTAAATCCTGCTTTCTTGGCTAACACAAGATGTGTGTTTTCATTCAAAATATGCCTAATATTATCCGGCTTATAAGCAATATTTAGTAAGCTTGGTAAAGCCACACGAGTCAAAACAGCACTTGAGATTGCTTTTTACTACAAAGTTTTTATCATTTTTTGCCCATTTACTAAGTAATGGACTTGTATTTCTTTCATAGCCTAAAAGCCCTATACAATTTGCATTAGTACTTTCGCCTAAAATCAAGATAACATTACGATCTGCTACATTTTTATAATCATAAGTGTATTCAGGATAATCCGGTAAGGTAGTTTGAGGTATGCGTAAATATAAGAAAAAATAAGCGCTAAAAGTTTGTAAAGAATTATACAAAGAAATACTATCATTTTTAGAAGAAAAATTGGCAAGACTATCAGTTTTATAAACCGTCTTATAAGGTAAAACACCTAAAGCAAAAATCGCCAAAATTGTAGCGATGAAATTGGTTTTTTTGAGATTTTAAAATAAAAGATACTTAAAGCAGTATAGTTAAGAAATATTACGCTTATATGAATTAAGCCTTTAAGTAATATCCCTCCCTAAAGCAATTTTTACTACTTTTCCAAATTCAACAAACATTAAATGTAAAGAAAAGACATTCAAAAGTTTGTTAAAATAATATAAATGCGAAAATTGGATACATTCCATCAAAGCAAAAAATCCAAACACACAAACTATAAAAATTCTAGGACGAACCAAAGGAAAAATCAAAGCTGCCGCATCTAAAACCAAAACATTATTTAAATCAAAACGAAATATATAGTCATTATAAAGTGAAAACAAAAATCCAGGCAAAATAAAAGCTATAAAAGTTATAACTACCAAAAAAAGTAATTTCTAAAAAAGATTTTCACAATATTCCTTTATTTAAAAAGTTTAAAAATTAAATTATAGTCAAATAATTTTTTATTAAGTTAAAATTTATGTATTTTTAGTTATTTTGATAGCTTTAAAATTTATCATATAAAAGGTTAAAATGAAAATTTTATTCTCTCCTAGTGAAAGCAAAAATGAAAATTGCAAACAAAACCCCATCAATGAAAATTCATTTATATTTAAAGAATTATTTTCTTATAGAATGCAGGCCTTAAAACACTATGAAGAATTTATTAAAAATGCAAGTTTGCAAAATTTACAAGAGCTTTTTGGTATCAAAAATGAAAATGAGATCGACAAATTTAAACAAGATTTAAAAACTGCTCCCACCGAGCAAGCTATCACGCTTTATAGCGGAGTAAGTTATGAATATCTTAATTTTAAAGCCTTAGATAAAAAAAGTCAAGCTTATATTTTAGAAAACACTCTTATTTTTTCTAATCTTTTTGGCGTTGTAAGAGCTAGTGATACCCTACCCTTTTATAAATTCAAACAAGGAGCCAAAATAGGAAATTTTGCTATAGAAAAATTTTACAAAGAACATTTTAGCAAAGCCTTAGATCAGTACTTAGAAAATGAAGAAATACTTGATCTTAGAGCGGGATTTTATGATAAATTTTATACCCCAAAAAGAAAATTTATACTTATAAATTTATAAAAAATGGTAAAGTTATCAGTCATTTTGCTAAAGCTTATAGGGGAATTTTACTTTCCATAAGTGCAAAAAATCAAGCTCGAAGCAATAAAGAACTTTTAGAAAATCTTCCTTTGAATCTAAAACTCAAAGAAATTCAAATCAAAGGCTTAAAGGAAGAAATTATACTTGAAATTCTAGATTAAATTTTTATTTCAAATATTTTAAAGCTAATTTCGCATAATAACTTGCAGCTCTAGCTAAAAGCTTATCATTAAAAACATAACTAGAATTATGTAAATAAATGTCGTTTTCATTTTCTAAAAAGGCATAAGCACATTTTTTCATTTCACAAAAAAAGCCAAAATCCTCACTTGCCATTAAAGGACGATGATTAAAATCACAATTTTCCTCACCAAATAGCTCTTTTGCAACTTCACTTGCAAAATCTACCGCTTCATCATGATTCATAGTGACTGGTGCAACAACATTTTTGCTAATTTGAATTTCTATATCATTAGCCTGTGCAATACCTTTGCAAATTTTATAAATTTTTTCTTCAATTAATTTTCTAGTTTCATTATCCAATGCCCTAACACTCATCTTAATTATCGCATTATCTGGAATGATATTAAAAGCATGTCCTGCATTAAAAGCACCTATACTTACAACTGCTGAATTTTGAGGATCAACATTGCAAGATACTATACTTTGCAAAGCCACTACAAGCAAAGAAGCAGCATATATAGGATCTTTTGCTTTTTCTGGGGCGCTTCCATGACCACCTTTTCCGATAACTTCAATACTATAGCTATCTGAAGAAGCCATCATGGCACCTTTTTTAAGATAAAATTTCTTATCACTGCCAAAAGGCATATTATGCCATCCAAAAACATAATCACTATCGAATTTTTCAAATAATCCATCTTCTATCATTGCCTTAGCGCCACCTAAGCCTTCTTCGGCAGGTTGAAAATAAAGATTTAATACACCATTAAATTCCTGACTTGCTAAATATTTTGCAGCAAGCAACAAAGAGGTGGTATGTCCATCATGGCCGCAAGCATGCATTACATTGTCTTTTTTGCTTTTGTATGGTAAATTCGTGCATTCTTGCATAGGTAAAGCATCCATATCTGCACGAAGTCCTATTTTTTTATTGCTATTTCCTTTTTTTAAAACCCCCACAACGCCTGTTTTTCCAATTTCTCCATAAACTTCATAACCAAATTCTTTTAATTTTTGTGCCACCAATTTTGCAGTACATAACTCATCAAAACCAAGTTCAGGATTTTCATGAATTTGATGACGAATTTTTTCAAATTCACCTTGTAAATCTAGTATTTCTGAAATTAAATTCATTTTATTTTTCTCCTTGTATAAAATTTTCTTTTCTAGGTAGAACAAATTACGCCAAGATTGTTGAAATAAAAATCAAAGCAAAAATATAAACAAAATCTAAAATAAAACTATGAGTTTTATCAACACTCCAAGATACGACCTATAAATTAAATGATAGTATAACAAAGGTAATACTCCAAAAAGTACTTATAGATTTGGATTGAAATTTTTTAATTCTGAAAGTAAATTAAAGAAAAATGCAAACCACATAGAATAAAAATACCCGACAATACGGCAAAAATCTGTATCAATACTAAATTTTTAAAATCCATATAAAAATACACGCCCTTCAACAATAGCATTATTATAAAAGAGATATTTTTTCTTTTAAAAAATAATCTAAGATAAGGACTGAAAATAATAACAAAATTAGGCAAAGTTTGAATTTCTTTTTTAACAAAATCAGCTAATTCTTCACTAAAACCTGCGTATTACCCATAAAAAGTTGGTAAAAATAGACTGAAAAATAAAATAGGTCCTATCAAAAATAATCATACCTCAAGCGACATGAGATTTTAGAGCATAAATAAGTTTTTCACATTATTCTTTTTTGTTTTCACCCTTGCCTATAAAAAACTAATAAAACAGCCTTCTAAAAATCTTATAATTAAAATACTGCTATAACCGTCCCCGAAGTTAAAATATATCAGAATTCATTAAACCTTTTTTAACCCAAATTTATAAACTAAAAAAGCCGTAAACGAAGCACCAAAAATTTTTGCAACCACTATCATACTAGTGATTAAGATGGCTTGTTAAGTATTTAAAACAAGGTTACTTGAAATCAAAGGCATTAAAACCTGTCGCTGCCCATGAAATGCTATAAATGATAAACTCAAACCCTAATTGCGTCTAAAAGAAATAAAAGTCATTTTTACATATTAAAATCCTTTTTAAATATTTATTAAAATACAACATAAAAATAAGATAGTTTATTATCTTTAATTATTTTTTACATATTTTTTTATTACTTTTTGAAAATTTATATATAAATTTAAAGATAAAAAAACTAAAATATAAATAAAAAACCATAGAAGTTTTTAAAGTATTTAAATGATATATTTGCAAAATCTGGTTTTAAAAAGGAAAAATATGGAATTTTTATTATTTATTTTTTTAATTATTGTATTTTTATTTGTAGTATTTATCATCGTTATGCGTTATGAAAAAAAGATAAAATTACTCAATCAAAACATACAAAACATAAAAGAAGATATAGTCAATCTTAAAGAAATAACTCAAAAAAATTGCTCTTTAATTGAAAAAAATCGCTCTAATATAGAAAATATAATAAAATAAACTAAGAAAGATTTACGATAAGCTTATAGTATTTTTTCTGATTTATCATTAAAGTAAAAATTTTTTCACTCGGATTTTCGCTTTTGTTTTTATAGAGCATAGTTTTTAAAAATTGAAAAAGCATCGGACCAGAAGTTTTTCCTTGTAAAATAATATGCATTGAACCTTTTAAAATTCCATACTTATAACTCATGCCGCTTGGAAATATATCAAGATTAAAACTCAAACTATCTTCATTACTATCATAATTTAAAATTTCAATTTTAGCAAAACTGATTTCTTGATCTTCTTGAGATAAATTTTTAAAAATTTCAAGTTTTTCTTGTTTTTCGATAGTAATAACTTCTTGTTTACCTTCGTTAAAATCTGAAAGGAAATTTTCATTTTTAAAAATTCTTGAAAAAAATTTTAGATTTTTAAATTGTATACTTATTTGCTTTGTGCTTTTGTGTATTGTTTTTTTGGATTCTATAATATTATCTTCTATATTTTCTTCTTGTTTTTGATTATCTTTACTTGATTTCATATCAAAATCTTCAACAATAATCATATCTTCGCTATTGCAAACATTCAAATGTTTTACAATTTCTTCAAAAGTAAAACTATCATCACTAAATTCTAAAACCCTTATATTTGAAGTAATAAAATCAACACCATCTCGTTCTTCAATCTTGTCTTTAATCACAAAAGCATCAATACAAAAGGATGATCTTTGAATTTCATATTCAGAGCTTTTACCTTTAAATACTATCTTCATATCACAAAGCTTTTACTATAAGTTCTAAAGGACTAGCAAAAACAACCTTGCTTGAATTTTGTTCTAAAGCATTTGAAATTTGCATTCTACAAGCTGAACACTCAGCACTCACCACACTAGCTTTGCTTTCATCTATCATTTGTGCTTTTCTAAGTCCTACGCTTAAAGCTCTTTCGTAATAATCTGTTTGCATACTCACTCCACCAAAACCGCAACAAGCATTAGAATTGCTCATTTCAACAAAATGATAATTTGTTTTTAAAAGTTCTCTTGGCTCTTTAAAAACCCCTTGCATTTTTCTTGCATGACAAGGATCATGGTAGGTAATGCTATAATTAAATTTATTTTTTGTTTTTAAAAGTTCTTCCAAAGAAGTAAATTTATAAAAATACTCACTAGCCATATAGATCTTAGACGATATATATTTTGCGCGTTTTGCCCATTCTAAATCATTTTGTATGATAAAAAAATGCTCATAATCTATCTTTAGCATAGCCGAACAAGTCGCTTCAGGAACTATAATAGCATCTAATTTTTCTAATTTTTTTTCAAAATACTCTATATTTTTTTTAGCCAAAATTTCAACACTTTTAAAATCGCCCGTAAAAAATTGTGGTGCACCACAACATACTTGATCTTTCATTAAATCTACATTGATTTTTAATTCTTTAGTGATTTTAAGCACCGCATTGGCCGTATCTATGTAAAAATAATTTGCCAAACAACCCACAAAAAAACCTATGGTTTTTTCTCCATCATTGTTAATGAATTTTGGATTAGAATTTAAAAAACTCTTTTTATTAAAACTTGTAAGCAATCTTCCTTTTTTAATAAAAGGCATAGAAAATCTCGCCTTCATCCCTGCATTTTCATTCTCACTTTGGATTTTAAAAGCACAACTTTGAAATACATAGCCCAATTTTGCTACTAAATCTAAAATTTTACGTCTTCTCAAAAAGAAAAAAATAAGTTTTTTATACCAAGCTATACCAAATTTCTTAGCTATATCATAACGCACTTCTTCTATAGCATTATCTACTCTTAGTTTGCTTGGACACACTTCAACGCAATTAGTACATAAAAAACAAGATTCAAAAACTTTTTTAGCTTCTTTATTAAGTTCTAAATTTCCATCTTTATAAGCACTTAAAAGATCCAAAAACCCTCTAGGACTTGTGCTTTCATCAGGATTAATATCGTGTATAGTGCAAACAGGTATACATTTACCACATTTAACACAAGCATCACTTATTTGGCTAAATTTCATTTTACACCGTTTTTGAAAAAACTTTTTTATCTTCGCTAATATTTTTCATATAAGCATCAAAACACATAGCGATATTGCGTATGAGCAAAACTCCTGTTTCATTAACTTTAATAAAATTTTCATCTAAATTGATAAAATCTTTATATTCTTCTAAAGCTTTTAAATCTTCTTTAAAATATGCTTTAAAATCAATAGAAAATTCTTTTTCTATTGATTTTATATCAAGTTTGAAATTTGCCATTAATTCCATAATCACTGCTTTCCTAAGCTCATCATCATCACTTAAAATAACGCCTCTTTCGAAAGGCAAAATTCCTTTATCTAACGCAATCTCATAGCTTGACATATCTTTGAAATTTTGTGCATAATGTCTTTGTCCTTCACCTATACTTGTAAGCCCTACACCAACCAAGTCAGCACCACCTTTAGTAGTATAACCTTGAAAATTTCTATGTAAAGTGCCATTTTCTAAAGCTTTAAAAAGTTCATCATTTTCTTTTGCAAAATGATCCATTCCTATCATCTTATAGCCATTTTTACTTAAAAACTTCTCACAAAACTCTAAAATTTCAAGTTTTACATCAGGACTTGGCAAAGTATTTTCATCAAATTTTCTCATATTTTTTTTAAGCCAAGGCACATGAGCATAATTAAAAATCGCTAAACGATCAGGATTTAAAAGCATAACTTTTTCTAAAGTTTGCGTAAAACTTTGTAAATTTTGATAAGGTAAGCCATAAATTAAGTCCATATTTACAGACTTAATCCCTTTATTTCTTACAAGATTTAAAGCATTTTGCGTCAGCTCAAAAGGCTGAATTCGGTGAATTTCTTTTTGGACTTTTTCATCAAAATCCTGAACTCCAAAACTGATGCGATTAAAACCATTTTGTGTTAAAACTGCAGCTTGCTCCTCGTTTAAAAAACGCGGATCAATTTCACAACTAATCTCTGCATCTTTAGAAAAATTTCTAAAGATGGACTTGATTTTTAAAATCAAACTTTCAAGTTGTTTTGCACTAAAAAATGTAGGTGTTCCACCCCCAAAATGCATTTGTACCACTTGACGTTGAGTATCTAAAATAGTATTTAAAATATCAAGTTCTTTAAAAATATAAGCTAAATACCTTTCTTTACTTTCTTCTTTTGCAGTATAAATAACATTACAACCACAAAAATAACAGGCGCTTCTACAAAAAGGTAAATGAAAATAAAGTGATAAAAAACTGTCTTGTTTTTTTAAAATTTCTATATATTCTTCATATTTAAAATGCGTATTAAATTCCACTGCCGTAGGATAAGAAGTATAACGAGGTCCTGCTTTAGAGTATTTTACAAAAGCCTTATAATCTCTCATTTTGATTTACCCTTTCTATCATCGCTTGCATATCTACAAATAAATTTGGATGCTCTTGTTT
The DNA here is from genome assembly GCA_000163995.1 of Campylobacter jejuni subsp. jejuni 414. Taxonomy (GTDB): domain Bacteria; phylum Campylobacterota; class Campylobacteria; order Campylobacterales; family Campylobacteraceae; genus Campylobacter_D; species Campylobacter_D jejuni_A. The sequence continues at coordinate 896,649 of CM000855.1, forward strand.
AATTTTAGAAATCAATTTCTCAAGATCAATGCTAACCTCCATAGTCCCATTTTTTGCGTTTTGCTTAATCTCATCCATAGCAACCGTCCAAACATCATTAAAGTCTACAGGGATTTGTTGATAAATTGCCTTTTCTAAACGCAATTCAAAATTTTCTTTTTGACTTTGCTTTAAACTTTCAAGTATATTTTTAAGACTTTGCAAAGAAAGCAAAGTGTGAATTTCACCATTTTCATCTATCACAAACCAAGGTTCTGGAGACTCAAAGCTACCATTTTCAAGAACTAAACATTTTTCGTTCTCATTCTCACTTTTTTTCATTTTAAAAATAGTTCTATCTTTTTTCTTTATACCTAAGTTTTGACTAAATTCATCAATACGTTTTAAACAAGTGCTATATTTTTCTAGCTCTTTCATTCTCTTCCTTTCTGATTATTCAAAAAGCAAAGCAAAGATTTTACCACATAAAGGCGATTTTTTGCTTCTTTAAAAATCACATCTGCATGTTTTTCAAAAATTTCTTCACTGACTTCATAACCCCTATAAGCAGGTAAACAATGAAGTAAAATAGCGTCTTTATTGGCTATATTCATAGCCTTTTCATCAATCATAAATCCTTCAAATTCTTTTATCTTGCGCTCTTTTTCATTCTCTTCACCCATCGAAACCCAAGTATCAGTAATCACCACATCTTTATCTTTTAAGGCTTCAAATTTATCGTGGCTTAAAGAAATTTTCGCTCCTGAAATCAAAGCTTGTTTCATAGCAAATTCCCAAATTTCAGGATTAATTCCATAGTTTTTTGGTATAGCTATGCTAAATTCAAAACCTAAAATCGCAGCTGCAATAAGCCAAGAATTACACATATTATTACTATCTCCGACAAAGGCAACTTTTGCTACACCATTTTGTATCTTATCCCACTCTTTAATAGTGAGTAAATCCCCTAAAACTTGAGTAGGATGATAAAGTTCGCTTAAGGCGTTGATTACAGGGGCTTTAGAATATCTTGCAAATTCTAGCAAAGTTTCGTGTTTATTTACTCTCATCATCACAAAATCAACCATTGCTCCTATCACCCTAGCTGTATCTTTTACAGGTTCACCACGACTAAGCTGTAAATCATTGCCGCTTAAAAACAAAGCTTTCCCACCAAGTTCTGTTATAGCTAACTCAAAGGCCATTCTTGTTCTTGTAGAATTTTTTTCAAAAATCATCGCCAAAGTTTTATCTTGCAAAAGTTTTTTAGGTTCTTTTTTAAGCTCGGCAGCATGGTTCACAAGGCTTAAAATTTCTTCATTAGAAAAATCTCTTAAAGTTAAAAAATGTTTCATTTTTCTCCTTTTAACATTTTGGCTAATTCTTTAGCGTGATAAGTAATGATAAGCTTTGCACCCGCTCTTTTAAAAGCTATCATTGTCTCATATAAAACTTTTTCATAATCAATCACTCTAGCATTTCCCGCTGCTTTTAACATAGCATATTCTCCACTTACATTATAAACACACAAAGGCAAATTAGAATGAAGTGATATTTCTTTTACTACATCAAGATAAGCAAGAGCAGGTTTTACCATCAAAACATCGACTCCTTGTGTTTCATCTTCTAAGCTTTCTTCTAAAGCTTCTTTGCCATTGGCAAAATCCATTTGATAACTTTTTCTATCTCCATAACTTGGAGCTGATTCTGCTACATCACGAAAAGGACCATAATAACTCGAAGCAAATTTAGTCGAATACCCCATTATAGGTAAATTTTCAAAACCTTCACTATCTAAAGCTTTACGCAAAGCAGTGATAATACCATCCATCATTCCACTAGGAGCTATCATGTCCACACCGGATCTTGCATGAACTAAAGCCTGTTTGGCTGAAATTTCTAAAGTCGCATCATTATCCACGCTTTTTGTTTTAGGATTGATTATACCACAGTGTCCATGATCTGTATATTCACAAAAGCAAAGATCACTGATTACAAAAAGATCTGGAAAATTTTTCTTAATCTCTCTTATAGTTGTTGCAATAAGCCCTTCATCATCTAATGCATCACTTCCACAACTATCTTTTTTCTCATTTTCAAGGACACCAAAAAGTATAATAGCTTTAATGCCCAAATTTATTACATTTTTACACTCTTTTAAAATTTCATCTAAGCTCATTTGAAACACATCAGGCATAGAGGAAATTTCTTTTTTTATACCTGTTCCATTGACTACAAAAAGTGGATAAATCAAATCATTTACACTTAAAGAATTTTCCCTTACCATAGTTCTTAAGTTCTCATTAAGCCTTAATCTTCTAAATCTTTTAAACATTTTTGTCCTTTTTTTGCTAAAATCTTAACATAATTTTGATTATAGAGGGTAGTAAAATGAAAATAAAAATTTCAGAAATTGCGAATTTACCTAGTAAATGGGGAAATTTCCAAATGCAAAGTTTTAAAGAAAATGAAAAAGAACATTTATGTATATTTAAAAATATCCCAAAAGATACACTCAATCTAAGAATACATTCAGAATGCCTTACAGGCGATGCTTTAGGAAGTTTAAAATGTGATTGCGGGGAACAGCTTGAATTTTCCTTAAAATACATAGAAAAAAATGGTGGAATGGTAATTTATCTTAGACAAGAAGGAAGAGGCATAGGACTTTTTAACAAGATCAATGCCTATGCCTTACAAGATCAAGGTTTTGATACAATCAAAGCAAATCATCAACTTGGCTTTAAAGCTGATGAGAGAACTTATGAAATCGTAGAATTTATACTCAAACACTATGAAATTTCTAAGGTAAATTTACTCACAAATAACCCTGAAAAACTAGAATCAATTAAAAGAAAAAATCATCACACGCGTACCGATTTTAATAGAGCCTAATCGTTTTAATGCAGAATATTTAAATATAAAACAAACTCAAATGGGACATCTTAAATAAATGATTTTTCAAACTTATGATTTTTTACAAAACTATGATTTAAAAGACTTTGAAAAAAAAGTAAAAATTTACAAAGAATTATTGCAAAAATTTAACCGCATTCATAATCTTACTCATTTAAAAAACATAGATGAAAATATCCTTGATAGCGTTAAAATTTTAAATTTTTATGATTTTTCTAAAGCAAAAAATATCGCCGATATAGGAAGTGGAGCGGGATTTCCAGCTATATTTTTAGCCTTTTTACTTCAAAGCAATTTCCATCTTTTCGAACCCAATCCCAAAAAGGCCGCCTTTTTAAGAACACTAAAAATAGAATGCGAACTTTTAAATTTACATATCTACAAAGAAAAAGTTCAAGAATGCAAAAATACCTTTAAAGCTGATATCATCACTTCAAGAGCCTTAATGGATATCAAACCCTTACTTGAAATTTGTAAAAATCTAAAAAATAAAAATACAGTTTTTATTTTATGGAAAGGCAGTGAAATTTATCAAGAGCTTGAAAATATAAAAGATTATAAAATTTTCGAAAATGATTTGAGGAGGTATTGTATTTTAAAGTAGCCCTAAGGCTACTTTTATTCTACTAAGTCAGCATTAAAGCTAATATCTACTAAAGGCCAAGAAATTCCGCCATGTCCTGGAGCAACATCACTTAATGCTTTTAATGCTTTAGAAGCATTTTTAAAAGTATGTAAATCAAGCTGCCCTTTAGCTTCAAATTTATCATCTTTAATGGTATAAGTTAAAGGCACAATAGTACTTTTTTTATCCATAGTAATTTTTGCAGAAATAACACCTTTATTTTCACCTACAATCACATCTTGAAAAACAACCTTAATATCCGTATCTCCTAATAAAGCAGGAAAAAATACTTTTGTAATATTATTAGTTATAATATCAAGCCCCTCGCCCATAAAAGCATCACTTGGTTTTATAGTAGCTTTAGCACCTTTAAGATAACTTGCCAAATCCTTTGTATTTTTAGAAAATTTATATTCTACATTTTTAAATTCACCTTTTGTTCCTATCATATCTTTAGTTTTATATCCTTCAAAAGATATTTTTAAACTATCTTCTTTAAAAGATACAGCACTTAAAGCCGAAGCCAACAAACAAAAACTAAAAACACTTACGAGAAATTTTTTCATCTTGATTCCTTTTTAATATAATTTAAATTCAATGAAATTATATTCTTACTTGATTAACGAAATATATTTTTTAAAAATAATTTTATTACCAAAGTATACCTTTAAAAGCTAAAGTTAAAAAATATCCTCCAAAAATCAAAAAAATTCCTAAAACAAAAGCCAAACCAAACACTCTAGAACCACTTTTTACAAACTTTTCAAAATCAATTTGCAAACCTAAAGCAGCCATAGCAAAAACGATACACAAGGTACAAAGCATTTTACCTAAAAAAATAATGTCGCTTGTAGCAATACCTAAAATACTTTCTTTGCTTGCTAAGTAAGTGTTTAAAACTATCATTCCCAAAAATGCAAAAGCAAAATAAGGTATAGTTATATTTTTTGCAGTTTTTCCACTACTTGAATGTTGATTTTTAGCGAAAAAATAAGTCACTATAAGCAAAAAAGGAACAAGTAAAATCACTCTCATCATTTTTATAATCACCGCAATATTAGAAGCACCTTGTTCAAACCCTGCCATATCTTTTGCCATTTCAGCAGCACCTGCGACATTTGCCACCTCATGCAAAGTAGCACCCATAAAAACTCCCATAGCATTTTGATCAAAAAAAGGAAAAGCACCTAAAGAAAAAGCTATAGGATATAAAAACATAAACACAAGCCCAAAGATCACTACAGTACCCACAGCTAAAATTCCCTTAAAAGGATCACTTTTCAAACTTGACTCTAATGCCAAAACTGCTGCTGCACCGCAAATTGCACTTCCAGCTCCAACGAGCATAGAAGTTTCTTGATCGAGTTTGAAAATTTTCATTCCTACAAACAAAGCTATTATAAAAACAAAAAATATCACTATAGCAGAAAGTAAAAATCCTTTAAACCCTATGCTTAAAAGTTCGGTTAAAGTGATATTAAAACCATATAAAACAATGCCAAGTCTTAAAAGCTTTTTCGCGCTAAAATGTACTCCAGCTTGAAAATGACGCTGATATTTAAAAAACCAAGGAGAAAGTAAAACTCCTATGATAATAGCAAAAGCAGTCGCTGCCAAATGTGTAGCATCTTTAAGAACACTAGAAAGATACATAGCAAAAATCACAATACAAGCAGTAAAAAGCAAACCTTTAAAATTTGAATACACTATAACTGCACTATGTGCTAAAAAATTTGTTTTCATTTTTTCCTTCTTTTTGTTAATTTTTGTGCTATTATTATTTTTTTATTAAATTATAAAATATATTATTTTAATTTTTATAATATTATTTTTTATTAAATTAAGGAATCACTCATGAAAATCAAAGATATGGAAATCTTTTTAGATCTTTTAAATACTCAAAGTCCAACTCACACAGCCAATAATTTTTCTATGACCCAACCTAATGTTTCAATAGTAATCAAAAATTTAGAAAATAAATTTGATGGCATCTTATTTGAAAGACTTGGAAAAAAACTTCTACCCACACCAAAAGCTCTAGAACTAGGGAAAAATTGGCTAAAAATTATACAAGCATATTATCAAAGCTTGGAAAAATTAAATAATAAAAGCATGTTCTTAGGGGAAATAAAAATAGCTTACACTCAAAGTATCTCTGAACATTTTTTAGCTCCTATTTTATTTGATTTTAGGGCAGAATTTAAAAATATAAAAATTCGCTCTCAAACTCAAAATTCAAAAGAATGCTTAAATTTATTAAAAAATGGAAATATAGAATTTGCAATCATTGAGGCAGAACTTGATCCAACTTTGATAGAATATGAAAATTTAGAGATAAATTTTTGGCAAGATGATGAACTTATAGTAGCAACAAGTGATAAAAAGCTCAATAATAAAGAATTTTATATTGATGAGCTTTTGAATCAAAAATGGATTTTAAGGGAAGTGGGTTCAGGCTTAAGGGATAAATTTTTAAATGAAATTGGTGCAAGTTCAAAAAAACTCAATATTTTTCTTGAACTCGATAGAATGACTGCTATTAAAGAACTTGTTCTACAAAGAAAAGCAATTTCCATATTTTCTAAAAAAGCCATAGAAAAAGAGTTACAAAATTCAATGCTTTATGAAATCAAGTTGAAAAATATCAACCTAAAACGCAAATTTTATACCCTAAAAAGAAAAAACTACAATTTTAATAGAGCTTTGGAAAAATTTGAAAAAATATTCAAATCATAAACATAAAAACCGATTTATATAGAAGTTAAGCAATTTTTAGATAAAATCCAAAGCTTATATAAATTTCAAGGATAATCAATGAACGCCAAAACTCAAGAAACTGAATTAGAAGAATTGTTTCAAGAAAATGCAAAAGATTATATCACATATGAAAAATTAGTAAAATATCTTACAAAACAACCAAGTGCATCAACAGCTAAAAAAGTGCAAGCATTAATGAAAAAACACAAAGTGCAACTTTTTTCAGCAGCCGAAATCGCACAAATGAAAAATATAGAAGATGCAAAAAGACTTCAAGAAGAAAAACAAAAACTCCAAGATACAAGCCTTGAAAACGAATTTGATTTAGCCAATGAAAATGATTTATTAGAATGGAGCAGATCAGACTCTCCTGTTCGTATGTATTTAAGAGAAATGGGACAAATTGCTTTATTAAATAAAGATGAAGAAGTTGAAATTTCTAAAAAAATAGAACTCGGTGAAGATATCATCATCGATGCTTTTTGCTCTGTGCCTTATTTGATAGATTTTATCTTAGATTATAAAGAACCTTTAATAAACCGAGAAAGAAGAGTAAAAGAGTTATTTAAAAGCTTTGATGATGAAGAAAAAAGTGATGATAAACTTGATGAGCTTGATATAGATGAAGATACAGACAATGAAACAGAATTAGAATCAGATGAAGAAAATACTAAAAAGAATAATAAAAAAGAAGATGAAAGAACTGTAAAAGTCGTCGAAAAATTCAAAGCCTTGGAAAAAGCTAAAAAAGATTGGCTAAAAACATCTAAAGACAAAGAAAGTGGAGATGAACTTTTAGATAAATTAAGTATTGCATTCAAAAAAAATATTTTAAAAGAAAAATTAATGGATCTAGGTCCTACTTCAAAACTTATCAGCGAAATTGTAAAATCAATGGAAACTGCACTAAAAAGTGATGAAGAATTTGACAAAGAGCTTAAGCGTTTAGAATACCGCTTACCTATGTTTTCCGATGAACTTAAAAAACGCCATGTAGATATTTTAAAAGATATCACAAAATTAAGCAAGGAAGAAATCACGGAACGAGCCTTAGAAACAACCATGGTAAGCACTTATATGGAAATTAAAAAATTGTTTCAAACCAAAGAGGCCAGTGAAAAAAGCTTTGATCTTGAAAAATCACGCTTAAAGGAAATTTTAGAGCAAATCAAACGCGGTAAAAAAATTTCTGATGAAGCAAAAGGAAGAATGGCAAAATCGAACTTGCGTCTTGTTGTAAGCATAGCCAAACGCTATACAAATCGTGGTTTACCTTTCTTAGATCTCATTCAAGAAGGAAATATAGGATTGATGAAAGCTGTGGATAAATTTGAATACAAAAGGGGTTATAAATTTTCTACTTATGCAACTTGGTGGATCAGACAAGCCATTTCAAGGGCTATAGCCGATCAAGCAAGAACCATAAGGATTCCAATCCATATGATAGAAACTATCAATCAAATCAACAAAATTATCCGAGAACATCTACAAAAAGATGGGAAAGAACCCGATGTTAGCGTTATAGCTAAAGAAGTAAGTTTAAGCATGGATAAAGTTAAACAGGTTATTAAAATTACAAAAGAACCAATTTCTCTTGAAGCGCCAATAGGAAACGAAGATGATGGTAAATTTGGGGATTTTGTCGAAGATAGAAATTCACTTTCTCCAATGGATCATATCTTAAAAGACGATTTAAAAGAGCAAATCGATGAAGTTTTGAATCAATTAAACGATAGAGAAAAAGCTGTAATTCGTATGCGTTTTGGTTTAATGGATGATGAAAGTGATAGAACTCTAGAAGAAATCGGAAAAGAACTTAATGTTACTCGAGAAAGAGTAAGACAAATAGAAAGCTCTGCTATAAAAAAACTCAAACATCCTAAAGTAGGAAGAAAACTAAAAAATTATATAGAAGGTTGGAAGTAAGAGCCAAACTCTTACTAAAAACCTAAATCTTTTTCTTCTTTTAACTTACGCACATGCTCAAAAAAAACTAATTTTCCGCTATGTTTTTTTAAATTTTTAAATTCTTTGATATCAAATTCTAAGCATAAGACAGAAGAAGTTGGAAAAGAAGCTAAGCATAATGAACTCAATAGCTCACCAAGCTCCATTAAAGCAGGATTGTGACCCACTAAAAACACTTCATTAATTTCATCGTTGATATCTCGTAGAATTTTTAGCAAAACCTCAACATCACAAAGATATAATCTTTCATCAAAGCAAATTTTATTTTTATCAAAATTATAAAATTTAGCTATTTTTTTCGCTGTTTTAGCAGTTATAACAGCAGGACTTGACAGCACTAAATCAGGATGAATTTCATGTGAAGCAAGATTTTTAAAAAGTTTTTTTAAATCTCGCTTGCCTCTCTTAGTAAGTTTTCTTTTAAAATCATCTATATCTTCATTCTTACTTGCTTTTGCATGTCTTGTAATATAAATTTTTTTCATTTTACCTCTTTATTTTAGCCAAAATATAACCGCATATAAACCCAAAAATATGACCATACCAAGCAACATTTACCCCCATAAGTAACGGTGCAAAACTCATGAGTAAAATTGCTACTATAAGTCCTTTTGTGCTATTTTTATCAAGAACAGCATAAAAACCCATTAAAACACAAATTGCACCACTAGCACCTATAAGATTTGCATTTTCTCCAAAATACTTAAAATCAAAATACACATAAAAAGCACTTAAAAGCGAACACAATAACCCACCCATAAGATAAAGAAAAATAAAGTACAAAGAACCCAAATAGCTTTCTAATATACGTCCAAATTGAAACAAAACTATCATATTTAATATAAGATGAGTTAAATTACCGTGTAAAAACATTGAGCTTAAAAGCTGCCAATAAGCTCCATTAAAAAATAAGATATTCAAACCAAAAATATTGTAATAATCATAAGAAATCAAAAAATAGCATAAAATATTTAAAAAAATTAAAAAAATTGTAAGCAAGTATAAAACCTTATATTTTTATAATATTGTCTTAAAATTCACATAAAATTCACATAAATTCTTTATAATTTTATGAAAAATAATTAGGAAAGAATATTGAAAATTAAATTTTTAAGCATTATTGCTATTTTAAGTATATTTTTAAATGCTGATATAATAATTTCTGCTGACAATTTGCCAAATATTTCCAAAGAATTTTTACAGCATAACTTTAAAGCACCCATAGGAATCGTACAAAAAGATAAAAATTCTTACGAAGTCTATCTTAGTGATGGAACAGAGGTTGAATTTGATATAGATGGAACTTGGAAAGAAATTGAAAATAAAACCTTTCCTTTCAATCTAGATTTTCTACCTCAAAATTTAGTCAATATTATTAAAAATGAATTTCCAAATGTCAAAGCTAGAGAAATTGAAAGAAAAATCAACTATTTTAAGATTAAACTTGATAATGATGTAAAAATTCTTATAGATTTAAATGGAACTATTTTATATAAAGAAATTGATGATTAAAAGTATCATCAAACTTGCATTATATTTTTAACATCATCATGTTCTATTTTTTCTTTTTCAAGTAAAAATTCTGATAATTTTAAAATCTTATCCTTCATAGAGCTTAAAAATTCATCCATTTCTTTTTTTTGCTCACTTAAATTTGCCTCTTCTAACATATCAAAACTTAACATATAATCAAGCAATTCTTTAATCTTTAAAAAATCATCTTGTGAATTAGTATAACTTTCATTGTAAATTAATTTCATAGCCCTAGAACCCGATAAATAAACTTTTATACGGTTTATAAGCTCTGATTTTGATCTTATATTATGCTCATATTCTTTAAAACGATCTTCAATAAGAGTTATTTTTTCAAATCCTATATCAAAATAATACGCACTCAAAGCCTTTGCAGCTTGGTAAGTGGCTTGAATTTCTTTCTCTTCATCATTAAAACTTAAAATCTTTTTCTTACCCAAAAGAACTTTATTTAACACTGCATAAAAGTCACTTTCCTCTACTAAAGCACTATTTCTTCTTAAAGCATTGATTGCTGCTTCATTAACCAAAGTTTCAAGACCTGCTCCGCTAAAACCCACACTTGCTTTAGCAATTTTATTTAAATTAACATTATTATTTTTATCTTTCATGTAAATTTCTAAAATTTTAAGCCTATCTTTAAAATCAGGTAAAGATAAAAAAATTCTTCTATCAAAACGCCCTGAACGCAATAAAGCAGGATCCATAAGTTCGATTTTATTTGTCGCAGCTATAACTATAACCCCATTATTATCTTCAAAACCATCCATTTGGGTTAAAAGTTGATTTAAAGTACTATCTCTTTCAACATTTGACATTTCCCCTCTTGCCTTACCCACAGCATCAATTTCATCAATAAAAACTATACTAGGTGCCATCATTTTAGCTTTTGAAAAAAGCTCTCTAACTCTTTTTGCACCCATACCTACATAAATTTCAACAAAACTTGAACCACTTTGATAAAAAAATGGCACTCCAGCTTCTCCTGCAACTGCTTTTGCTATCAAGGTTTTCCCTACTCCTGGTGGGCCTATCATTAATACACCTTTTGGCATTTTTATACCAAATTCCTTATATTTTCTAGGATTTTGTAAAAAATCCACAAGCTCACTAAGCTCCATTTTAACTTCATCAACACCCGCTACATCATTAAAAGTAATATTTGAAATCACAGGTTTTATATGAGAACTTTCTAAATTTATATTCGAATTTTGAGTTTGAGTGTGATTTTGATTTTTATTTGATATTGGATATTTGGCTAATTCTTTTTTACGAGCAAAATAACTAAAACTTATCAAAAGTGCAATAATAAAAACAAATAAAATAAAAAACACCCAAAACGTATTATCTTTTCTAACCTCTACAGGAACTTTTGCTAAAAGTGTTTTTATATCTACACCATCTTTTATAATTACATAGTTTTCACCTTCAGCCTTAAGCCAAATTTCGTCTTTATCAATCACAGCTTTTTGGATTAAATTTTGACTTAGTAAACTTTGGTAAAGATTTTCATCTATATATTTAGACTCATTTTTATAATATAAAATTCCAAAAAGTATACACAAAACCATAAAAGATGCTAAAATTATCTTTTTATTTTTCATTATCTAGCCTTTAAATTTGCAAAATTAAACTTTTCTTGTACTTCGTATTGAGATACAATAATCCATTCTTTCGTTATGTCTTTATCGCTCTTAATTTTAATCTTATTAAAAAATTGATCATAACCTTCAAAATAATCTTCTTTTTGATTTTCTACTAAAATTTCAAGTGGAACTTGAAATTTTTTTCTAAAATTATAATTATTTTTTTCTACGATGGATTTTAAAACATTTAATCTTTCTTTAGCTAAAGTTCCATTTATAACATCCTTCATAGTAGCAGAATGCGTATTATTTCTAGGACTAAAAATAAAAGCATGGATATGAGTCAGCGAAAATTCTTTAAAATTTTTTAAAGCTTCTTCCCATATTTCTACACTCTCGCCTGGATGACCTACTATAAAATCCGTCCCTAAAGCATATCCTTTGCTCGCTATAATATTAAAAAGCCTTAAATCATTATCTGTGTGTGACCTTCTTCTCATTATGCGAAGCATCTTTTCGCTTGTATGTTGTAAAGCGATATGCAAATGTCTTTCAAGCCAAGCTTCATCTAAAATTTCTAAAAAACTTTCATCAATTTGTGCAGGTTCTAAACTACCAAGTCTTATGCGTTTTATACCTGAAATTTGTCCCATTTTTTGTAAAAGTTTACCTAAAGTTGTACCGTTTTTAAGTCCATATGAGCCTATATTAGTTCCTGTTAAAACAATCTCACTATAGCCATTAGCTCCTAAAATTTCAACCTGTTTTAAAAGAGTTTTTTCATCTACACTTCTTGACTTACCCCGTACGCTAGGGATAATACAATAAGAACAAGCAAAATCACAACCTTCTTGAATTTTCACAAAAGCCTTGGTATGATTTTCATACTCACAAACTATGTCTTTATCGATAAAATTTAAATTCCCAAGTTCATAAAAACTTGTTTTTGCTCCTAAAAATTCATTAATTTTATCCTTATTTGATGCTCCAAGCACTCCAAAAACTTGTTTTTTATCTAAAAATTCCTTACCTTTACTCACAGCTCCACAACCTGTAAGTATAACCTTGATGCCTTTTTTTTGCATGGTATTTATATAAGATTTTATCCCGCTATCAGCCCCATTTGTAACCGTGCAAGAATTTATAACAATAATTTGTGCTTTATCTTCATTATTTATAATCTCATAATCTTTTACATAACTTTTTAAAAGTTCTGTGTCATAGATATTTGTACGACATCCAAAGGTTTTAAAAAAAACTTTTTCTTTCAATCTTTATTCCTTGCATAAAAATACGCATTTTCATGATATTGTTCAAAATAATTTTGGGCTAAGATTCCTAAATATAAATTTTGTGATAAATAAGCGATTTTTGTATCTTTATACTTGTTAAATTCTTTTATAATCTCTTTGCCAATCATACTTAACACTAAGGCTGCATAAGTAAAACCAAGTATAGTTATAAGGTAAGCAATATTTTCTATATAAGCAAAAAGCAAAATAAGAAAAATGATATTAATAAAATTAATAATCTTCGTGGCAATATAATATCTTTCATTGTCTTTAATATATTTTTTAGTAATAAATTTCAACATAAAAGCCATAGCTATAACAATAACAAGTGTATTTACAACTCTTAAGCTTTGAACTTTAATCTCATCACTTACCCAAGAAAGCTCTTCGCCAATTTTTTTCTCATAAACAGAATAAGAAACACTAGCAAAATTTAAAGCTTGTTCAAATTCTTTTAACTTTTTGTCTGAAGCTTTTAATACTTCTATATTTTCAACATTTGGTTTAAACTCAATCAATTCTTTAAGTAAACTTAATTGATCTTCTAAATTTGCTATTTTGCGTTTAAGTTCTTCTTGTTGATGAACATCAGAAGTCTTTTTTAAATTAAAATTTAATACAATCAATTCATCATTTATATCTTGATATTTTATAAAATTTTCATAACGTATATTCGAAATACTATCGCTAATTACAGTATTTGAAGTATTTATTTTTTCATTTATATTAATAATAATCCAATTTGCAAAAACGACAAAAAAGGTTAAAATAACAATTTTTTTCATTGAAATTCTCTTAAAGTTGCAATTATATCTTTTTTGGAAATATCGTCTTTTATCAAGCCTTTGCCCAAAGCACTAGGAAGAACAAAATTGATTTTTCGATTAGAGCTTTTTTTATCCATAAAAAAAGCTTCATAAAATTCATCTACATTGTTGATTTTATACGATATTGGCAAATTAAATTTAAGTAAAATATCTTTTATTCTTTGACTTTGCATTTGATCTAAAATCCTCAAATTTAAAGCCAATTGATTTGCCATAATCATACCTATAGCCACTGCTTCTCCATGTAAATAAAGCTTATAATCTGTAAAATTTTCTATAACATGGGCAAAAGTATGACCATAATTTAAAAGCATTCTAAGCCCTGATTCTTTTTCATCTTGCTCAACGATCCTTGTTTTAAGCTCTATGCTTTTTGCAATAATTTGAGTGAAAATTTCATTCTTACAAGTAACATTTAAAAAACTTTTTTCATCAATACTTTCTATAAAATTAAGTATACTTTCATCAAACATTACTGCCATTTTAATAAATTCAGCCATACCTGCAGCAAGCTCCCTAGGACCCAAAGTTTTTAAAAAAGTACTTTCACAATACACAGCCTTTGGCTGACAAAAGGTTCCGATGAGATTTTTACCAAAAGCATTATTGACACCTGTTTTTCCACCTACTGCTGCATCAACACAAGCTAAAAGAGTGGTAGGGATATTTATAAAATCAATACCTCTTTGGTAAATACTTGCAACAAATCCACCCATATCACTAATCACACCGCCACCAAAACTTATAAGCACGCTTTTTCTATCCAACTTAGAATTAAACATTTGATTTAAAATTTCTTCTACAGTGCTTAAATTTTTATACTCTTCGCCATCTTTTACAGTGGTGATAAAAATTTCTTTTGCCTTAATTTTAAAAAGCAATGTTTTTAAATGAAGTCCTGAAACTTTAGGATTTGAAAGTATAAAAACCTTGGTATCAAATTCCAATTCTTCAAGCTCATCAATATAAACTTTATAAGCATTTTCCTTTAATTTAACTTCTACTTGCATCAAACACTCTTTTTGCCTTTATTCTATCACATTTAATTAATTATTTATTCTACTGGTATAAAAAGTTGATAATTTTGTCTCATTTTATAATAATGCCTATTTAAATTCGTACTTAAATTCCTGCCAAAATCTCCATTTAATAATTCTTTTTGAAAACTCACAAATTGTAACAAATCTTCGCGATATTGTAGATTTAAAAGTGGATTTTCATCATTTTTATTAATAATTTGTATGTTTTTATCATAAAGCTTAGATAAACTCCTAAAATACTCTTCCATATCTGTGGTATTTTGAGAATTTGGATTGTAATAATATAAAATAACTCCAAAATCAAGCTGTTTGCTTAAATCCGTAATGACATTTGCATTATTTTCAAGTTCATTCTCATCGGCACTTAAAATAATTGCTTCTTTAAGCTCATCAAAAGAAGCTTCGCCCACCTTCATAATAGGAATTTTTAAATCAAAAAAAGCTTTTTTTTCTTTTTCAAAATTTTTTATACCAGTTACAATTAATCCTATATCATTGTTTTGCAACCACATAGAAATTTTTTTAAAATCTGTATTAAAATAATCAAAAAATATACCTTCTTTATCTTCAGAAAGTTTTTTTAGTTTTTCATACATTACTCCTAATTTGGGATTAATCACATGTATAAAAAATCTTTTTGCATTACTTTTTTGAATTAATTTTAAAGTAGTATCAAGCACTCTTTCTTGCACATTTTGACTCATATTTTTCATATCAATCAAAGCAAAAACATTACTTCCAAAGGGCATAGGAAATTGCCCTGCTTTACCTCTTATATTATGAAAAATACTTTGCAAAACAACAGGATCTCCAACAATTAAAATACTATCATTTGGTTCTAAAACAAAAGACGGTTTTACAAAATAAATCTTAGAATTCCTATAAATAAGAACTATACGCCATCTTTTTTGTTGTATTGAACTTATATGTCTATAAGCAAAAATAGATCCTGCTGGAATTTTTACCTCCATAATTTCTCCAACGCCAAGTCCTATATACTGAGCTGTTAAAGCAATGTCTGGCAAAAAATCCATAAATCTACGACTTAAAGTCATTCTAGCATCAGCCAAATTTGCATGGGTATCATTGACGCTCAAACCCCAAAAATCCATTATTTCTATTTCTAAATTTGGATTTAAAGAGCGCAAAGCCTCATAACTTTTTTTGGTTTCAAATTCATCTTGCATATAAATAAAAGCTTGCTTAAAATCTTTAGTCATAATATTTTCAAGGCGTGCTATACTCGTAGGATCAAAATAATGCAAGTCAATATACTCGCTAGAAATATTTAAGCTATTTTTTTCGCTATTTTGACATACTACTGTAAAAAAGCAACCTAAGCCTTTTTCAAAACAAAGCCTTTCTAAGAAATGCTTTGCTAAAATACCATCTATTATAATTAAAATATTATTCATTTTTAACTCCGAAAAGGAAATTATAACAAATGGAATTTAAATTAAAGCATAAAGATGGTATGGCAAGGGTTTGTGAAATCACTACTGCACATAGCACTTTTTTAACCCCTGTTTTTATGCCCGTTGGCACAGTAGGAGCTATCAAAAGTCTTGACGCTAATGACATGAAAAACGAACTTGATGCAAAAATTATTTTAGCAAATACCTACCATATGTACTTACGTCCAACTTCTAAGGTAGTGAAAGATTTTGGAGGTTTGCATGGTTTTACGAAATTTGATAGAAGTTTTTTAACAGATAGTGGAGGTTTTCAAGCCTTTTCTTTGAATAAAAATTCTAAACACTTTAACGAAGGTATAGAATTTAAAAGCCATATCGATGGAAGTCGTCATCTT
Source organism: Campylobacter jejuni subsp. jejuni 414 (assembly GCA_000163995.1). Taxonomy (GTDB): domain Bacteria; phylum Campylobacterota; class Campylobacteria; order Campylobacterales; family Campylobacteraceae; genus Campylobacter_D; species Campylobacter_D jejuni_A. The sequence continues at coordinate 912,982 of CM000855.1, forward strand.
TTTACTCCAAAAAGCGTTTTAAATACCCAATATGATTTTAATTCTGATATTATGATGATTTTAGATGATTTAGTAGCTCTACCCGCAACCAAAGAAAGGGTTAAAATTTCTGTTGATCGCACTATACTTTGGGCAAAAGAAGCCATTACTCATCATCAAAATATGCAAAATAAAAATATAGGTGTAGGACAAAACATCTTTGGCATTATCCAAGGTGGAACGGACTACGAAGAAAGAAAACGTTGTGCTTTAACTTTAAACGAAATGCCATTTGATGGCTTGGCCATAGGTGGACTTAGTGTAGGCGAAGAAAATACCTTGATGTATGAAACAGTTCAAAACTTAAACCCCTATCTAGATGAAAATCGCCCAAGATACCTAATGGGCGTGGGAACACCTGAGGATTTGGTAGAAAATGTCGAACGCGGTGTAGATATGTTTGATTGCGTGATGCCAACTAGAAATGCAAGAAATGGGACCTTTTTCACAAGCTTTGGAAAATTTAATATCAAAAAAGCAGAATTTATCAACGATCATGAAGCCATAGATTCTACTTGTTTGTGTTATACTTGTCGCAATTTTCCAAAGGGTTATTTAAATCATCTTTTTAAAGCTAAAGAACTTACTTTTTTTCGTTTGGCAAGCTTGCATAATTTACATTATTATCTTGAACTTGCAAAACAAATGCGTGAAGCAATTTTAAACAATTCTTTCACACAATTTAAAAGAAATTTTTATCACTTAAGAGGTAAATAAAATGCTAAAACTGCATGAAAATTTAAAAAAAATCTTACAAACAAAAAATTTAGAGACTTTTTATAGTGAAATTTATGGACAAAAAGTTTTTGTTTATGCAGGTTTAAATTTAGAAACTTGGCTTTTTAGCGATGAAAAAATTTACAAACTTCAAGATGAAGAATTTAAACTTTCTAGTATAGAAGAATTTTCAAATTTTATTAAATCAATTTTAGAAGATTTTAAAGCACAAAATACTCATTTTCAAAACCTATTAGAGCATAAAGAAGGTATTATTCTAAAAGGTCGTTTTGTTAAAAATTTCTACAAAAAATCCTTTGTTTTAAGACAAAAAATCAACAAAAATCTAAAACAAATCAATCTTCTAAACGAGGCTTTTAATCTTTTACTTAGCGAACAAACACAATACAAAAAACATTTAAAAATTTTAAATTTATCTATCATTATCTTAAATAAAAATACTAAAGAACATCTAGCAAGAGTTGATACACTTTATACATTAACAAATGCAATTAAAAATGAAAAAATGAATAAGAGTATTTATCTTTTAAGCGTACTTTCTTCTATTTTCCTACCTTTAAATTTGATTGTAGGTTTTTTTGGAATGAATACAAACAATCTTTTTTTTAAAGATAGTCCTTATGGAACACTTTATATTTTTTCTTTGATTTGTTGTATTTTGATTATAGGCGTTATATTTTATCATTCTAAAAAGACTAAAGAATTTGATTTAGATGAAGGCAAAAGGCTAAAAAACAAACAAAATAAGTGAAATTTTGCTTATTTTAAGAATATTTATATATAATTTTAACTTATTTTTGCGCTCATAGCTCAGCTGGATAGAGCATTTGATTGCGGTTCAAAAGGCCAGAGGTTCGAATCCTCTTGAGCGCACCACTATTATTTATCTTCTTTAATTTTTCTTTTAGCCAATCCCATATGCTCATAAGCATCAATTTCTTTTTTATAAGATCCAGAAATTTTCTTAAGTTCTTTGTTTAAGTAACTTACCGTTTGTGCACTTGCATTAGCATTTGCAGCCAAAGCAGAAACAAATTCTAGTTTCTTTTTTGTTGCTTCGTCTAATTCTTTAGAAGTTTTTGACCCAAGCTTATGTGTTTGCACATAAAGCTTAGCAAGCTCTTTTAATTCAATATCTGTTAATTTAATATTAGAAGCAGCAATTATCATTTTATCTAAATCTGTATCAAATTTTTTAGTTTTTTCAGTTACATGCTGCTTTGTTTGATTGATTTTTTGTTTTTTGGTTGTTTTTTTACCATCACTTGTAATAAGATAAGCAATTATACTTAAAAACAATAAAAGTACTAAAGCGGTACAAAAAACAACGAAAAAGATATAGCTCATTTAAAGCTTGCCTATAAAATTTCGTTTCCTTTTTGCAAAAAGGGCTAAAACCACCATCAATGTAAATCCCCAATAAACATAACCAGGAATTTGAGCCGCCTCGCCTGCAGCATAAGAATGAAGCCCTGTTAAAAAGTAATTTACTCCAAAATAAGTCATAATAATAACCCAATAAGCAAACATACTCCATAAAGCAAATACAAATTGATTGCAATATTTTGGAATCATTCTAAGATGCAAAATCGCTGCATAAACTAAAATGCTAACCAAAGCCCAAGTTTCCTTAGAATCCCAACTCCAATACCTTCCCCAGCTTTCATTTGCCCAAATTGCACCTAAAAAATTTCCTACAGTAAGCAAACAAAGTCCTAAAATCATTGCCATTTCATTGATTCTTGTAGCCTCTGTAATATTTCTTAAAATATTAAGATTATATTTTCCATCTTTCTTGAGAAAACACATTAAGAACAATGTAAAGATACCAAGTAAGGCACAAAGTCCCAAAAATCCATAACTAGCAGTAATAACAGACACATGAATGCTAAGCCAATAAGAATTAAGTACAGGAACAAGATTTGTAATTTGCGGATTCATTTCGCTTAAATGTGCAACCATTAATACAACGCCGGATAAAATGGAAGTCAATGATAAAGCTATAGGACTTTTCCTGGAAAAAAATATACCTGATAAAGATAATGCCCAGGCTATATAAACCATGCTTTCATAACCATTACTCCATGGAGCATGACCTGATAAATAAGCGCGGAGTCCAAGACCTATTGTATGAACTACAAAGGCTAAAATATTTAAAACATATACGACTTTAAAAATAAAAGAGATTCTCAAATTCGGTACAACCATTTTAGAAAAAACAAGAATTAAAAGTAAAAAACCTGCAACCAAATATACAGGAGCAAGCTTAACAAAAATTTCAGCCTTATTGGAAAAAATTTCCATTTCGATCTTGGTTTTATTAGGCATAACTTTATATCCTATTTTTTCTTGATATTCTTTGATAAATCTCAAACCTTCATCAGCTCTAGTCCAATTATCATCTTTAAAAGCATTTTCCACAGCACTAAAATAATTCCGTATTAAAGCTAAAACAATATGCTCTTCATCTCCTTTAAGAGTAGTTATAGCAGAAAAAGGTGCAAGCCAAACATTATTTGGATTATTTTGAACAGGAATAAATTTAAACAATTCACCGCTAAAAACTAAATTTACAACATTAGCTCTTTCATCTAATTTTATAATTTCCTTATCGAAAACTCCTCTTGCATTTGGATTTTTGCGAATTGCATTTTCAACATATTTTTGAAGCTTATAGCGATTGTTCCCATCAAAAAAATCTTTATAAGAAATATATTCAGCACTAGGAATTTCTAAAACATTTGCAACAGCATCACGAACTGCTTTATTTTGCGGCATTAAAATAAAAGGCTCCATTTGCCACTTATCTACATCAACCAGCATAGAAAGCATAACAGCATTAGAATTTTGCCCTTTATAGTTATTACTTTGATGAATTTTTTCTAAAATTTCTCTTGATAATGTATCAAAAGGCACCATTCTTCCATCTACTGATTTTTGCACTATTAAAGTAGCAAGGGCTTTAGCATGATCAGTATTTACAACAGGTAAAGTCGAATTTAAATCTTGAGCAAAAGTTTTTTCAAAACTAAAAGTCATCAGCAAGATAAAAACAATCACACTTGCATGCTTTAAAGTATCTTTATTAATCAATCTTGCTAAGGTTCTAAATCTAGAATGTGGATTTAAAAAATTCATAAACATTCCAAGACAAAGTAAAAAATAACCTATATAAGTTGGTATTTTACCTGGATCTTTATTTACAGATAAAACAGTTCCTTTTTCATCTTTATCATAAGAACTTTGATAAAATCTATAACCATCATAATCTAAGACATTATTCATAAAAATTCTATAATCAAAATTTTCATTATTATTCTTTACAGTAATTTCACTTGCATAAGAAGCTGGAGACATAGAACCTGGATAACGATCTATCACGAAATCTCTTAAGTAAATATCAAAAGGCAATTGTTCATAAGAAAGTGCCCAAGAAATAAAGAATTTTTGACCGGCAAGCTCTATCGTAATAGGTTTATTATATTCAAAAACATAAAATTCTTTACTTTCGTTTTTATAACTTAGTTCTAATTTTAAAGCATTAGAACCAGTTAATTCTAAGTTTTTATTTTCATTACTTAAAGCAAAGTCTTTAAAATACAATAATAAAGAATTCTTCCAATTTTGAGGCTCTCCAAAAGTAGAAATCAACATAGTTCTAGCTACTTCTAACCAAGCAGATTTAAACCATAATAAAAAACTTTCGTCTTGAGGTCTATTGGAACCTTCTAAAGCTTCTTGTGCATGTAAAGAAGCAGTTTTAACTACAAAACTAATATCTTTAACCTCATAAAGTCTTCTTTCTTTAGCATTTGCCTTTTCTCCAATTTTAAGTTCTAAATTTTGCCCATCTAGCATACTTAAAAAATGTAAGTTTTCGCTTGAACTTAAAATTAAATTTTGATCAATTTTCACAAAAGGAGCTTTAACATTATCGTTCATAAAAGCAAAATTAATTCCTTCTATATTCTTAACTTCACCTTTTTCAAATTTAACATCAACACCCTGGGATCCTTTTTGAGAAAGCATCAAAACCAATAAAGGATCAGAATTATTGTTTTCTTTATAAGTATAATGGGCATTCAAGATTAAATCTTTATATTTTAACACAGCTTGATCGTCGCCTAAGTTAAGCTTTAGTTTAAAAGAATTAGCAAAAGGTAAATTTCCTATATAACGATCATTAACAGCACTATAACGTTCCCCATCTTTTATCGTAGAAATACGCAAAGAAGTTTTAGAACTTTCTATGAGTGAATTTTGGGTATGCTCTCTAATAGCTAAAATGCCTTCAAATCCGGCATATCTTGTCATTGCAGAACCTACTAAAATAAATAAAAAAGAAATATGAAAAATAATTAAAGGCAATTTTTTAAGCCCAAGCATTTTATAACGAAACATCCCACACAGTAAATTAATGCCAAGTAAAAGTTGTATGTATTCAAACCAAAAAGTATCATAAACCATTGCCCAAGCCGTAGGAGTTCCATAAGCACTTTCAATAAAAGTCGCCAAAGCACAAAAAAGTGCAAAAAGCAAAAATAATACAACTGAAACTCTTAAATCTCCTATGCTTTTTATTATATTTTTCATTCTTTTTCCTTGTAAATTTTAAAGTCCTAAATATTTCTTTCTAATCTCATCATCACCTATTAAATTCTTAGCTTCGTTTTCCATTACAATACGACCATTTTCCAAAACATAAGCATAATCACTTATTTTTAATGCGGAATAAGCATTTTGCTCTACTAAAAGAATAGTTATACCCTCTTCCTTTAAACGTACAATAATATCAAAAACTTCCCCTACAATCTTTGGTGCAAGCCCTAAGGAAGGTTCATCTAGCATTAAAAGTTTTGGTTCACTCATTAAAGCTCTCGAAATTGCAAGCATTTGTGCTTCTCCTCCACTCAATGTTCCAGCTAAAGCATGTTTTTTACTTGCAAGTCTTGGAAAAAGCTTGTACATTTGTTCTCTTAAATGCTCATAATTTTCAGTATTATTAAAAGCACCTATTTTTAAATTTTCTTCTACGTTTAAATTAATAAAAACACGCCTTCCTTCAGGAACTAAAGCTATGCCTTTTTGAACCAAAGTATGAGTTAAATGTCTTTTAGTATCATAACCTAAAAAATTAACCTGACCTGTTCTCTTAACCGAATTTAAAAGTGCATTTAAAGTTGAAGTTTTACCTGCTCCATTTGAACCTATAAGAGAAACAATATGACCTGTTTTTACTTTAAAATCAATCCCTTTAACAACTTCAATTAATCCATAATAAACATGTAAATCTTTAACTACTAGCATCAAAATCCCCTAAATACGCAGCAATTACTTCTTTATGATTTACAGCATCGCAAAGCTTACCCTCAAAAATTGTTTTTCCGTAATCAAGCACCAGTACACGATCACATAATTTATTTACAAATTTCATATCATGCTCTATAAGCAAAACGCTGATTTTATAATCTTTTCGTAATTTAAAAATAAGTTCAGCAAGCTCATCACTTTCAGAACTATTCATTCCAGCAGCTGGCTCATCAAGCAACAATAATCTTGGTTGGGTAGCCATTGCTCTTGCAATCTCAACTTTTCTTTGTTGTCCATAACTCAAGCTAGTAGCCTTTTCATAAGCAAATTCTGCAATACCAAGTTCTTCTAATATTGCATAGGCCTTCTCTTTAAATACTTGTTCTATTTTTCCAAAACGTCCTAAATGCAAAAAGGCTTCCAAAATATTATATTTCATTTGCTTATTAAAACCAATAAGAACATTTTCAAGTACATTCATACTGGAAAAAAGTCTAATATTTTGAAATGTTCTAGCTATCCCCAAATGCACAATTTTATGAGGTTTTAAATGATCAATTTTTTCTCCTAAAAATTCAACCGAACCTGAGCTAGGTTTATAGTTTCCTGTTATGATATTAAAAAGAGTTGTTTTACCAGCCCCATTAGGCCCAATTAAAGCAAAAATTTCACCTTCATTGATTTTAAAAGAAGTTTCATTAATAGCTTTAAAGCTACCAAAACTTTTTGAAATTTGTTTTAATTCCAAAATCATTTTTCACTCCTTTTAAAACGTTTTTTAATCCCTCTAATCACATCACTTAATTCATAATAACCCATAATACCTTTTCTTGCAAAAAGCATCACTAAAACTAATACAATAGAAAAAACAACCATTCTAAAACCTGGTGTTGATTGAATATCAAGATTTAAAGAATCTATTTTTATATTTAATTCGTCTAAAAATCTCAACCATTCACTCCCGCCAATAACTAATATCGCACCTATAACAGCACCTGTAGTAGAACCAAGTCCACCCAACACAATAATAATCAAAAGCTGAAAAGTAAGTAAAAAATCAAATTGGGTTGGAGATACAGTAGTCAAAAGACAAGCCAAAAGTCCACCACCTACACCTTCTAAAAATGCTGAAGTGCTAAAAGCTAAAGTTTTTATCCAAAAAATATTTATTCCCATAGCACTTGCAGCATCTTCATCATCTCTTATAGCCTTCATAGCACGACCATATTTAGAATAAACTATATTTAAAATCAAAATAACTGCTACAATGGCAATACCACCAGTCCAATAAACCGTGGAAAATTGTGGAATGTCTACAAGCCCTCTTGAACCATTAGTAATAGAAGGGAAATTAATAGCAGCAATTTTAATGATTATTCCAAAACCCAAAGTTACAATAGCTAAATAATCGCCTCTCACACGAAATACAGCAAAAGATAAAATCAAAGCAAGTAAAGATGAACAAATTCCACCTACAATTAAAGCTAGTATAAAAGAATTTGAATGGATAGCTAAAATAAAAGAACTAGGACCATCTAAAAAAAACTGATCATTTTTTGCATCAGTGCTTAAAAGAACTAAAGCTGCTGTATAAGCTCCAATTGCAACAAATCCATTAGGTTCTAGTGAAAATTGTCCGGTTACACCGTTAATCAAGTTGTAACTCACAGCCAAAATAATAAAAATAGCAATTTGATTAATAATATTTAATCCATAATCCCCAAAAATATAAGGAGAAATAAAAATAAAAACAATTGAAACAATCAAAAAGATTAAATGTGAAGCTTTAATTTTGACCATCATCAAAACCTACTCTTTTCAAAATTTATACCTAAAATTCCCGTAGGCTTAAATAACAATATAAATACCAAAAAAATAAAAGCAAATGCATCTTTAAATCCTGATAAATCTGGTAAAAAAGCCACAACAATAACTTCGGTAAATCCTATAATAAGTCCACCTAAAACTGCACCCACTACAGAACCTATACCTCCTAAAACCGCAGCAGCAAAAGCTTTTAAACCTATCAAAGTTCCCATGGTAGGCTCAACAGAATAATAATTCGCGGCCCAAAAAACACCACCAACTGCTGCTAAAGCTGAACCTAGTGCGAAAACTATAGCAATAATACGATTTGCATCTATCCCCATTAAATTTACTGTTTGTATATCAAATGCTAAAGCACGGATAGCTATACCGTATTTACTTTTATACAAAATCCATAATACTGCTATTAGAATAACAAAAGTAAGAGCAGGAACCAACAAAGAACCATAAGTTGTTATCACTCCACCAAAATTAACACTTTTTTCAAAATAACTTGGTGGTGTAAAAGTTCTAGGCGTTGAAGTAAAAAGCATATTAAAAAGATTTTGCAAAAAAAAACTAATGCCAATTGCCGTAATTAACAATGAAATCCTAGGAGCTTGTCTTAAAGGTTTATAAGCGATTCTATCTGTAGCCATTCCAACACAAGCAGCAAAAATCATTGCCAAAGATAAAGCCCCTAAAAAAGGAACATTTAAATTAGTCATGCAAAAAAGAGCTGCGTAAGCACCAACCATCATAATATCACCATGAGCAAAATTGATGAGTCTTAACACTCCATAAACCATAGTATAACCAACAGCAATAAGAGCATACATGCTACCTAAACTAAGCCCATTAACAAGTTGTTGTAAAAATAAAGTAGAATCCATAATCTTTCTATTGTTTCCTTTAAGGATTAATGATATCTTTGTAATTTTGTTTTTGATTTTTGATTTCTTTAACCACTACAGAACGAGTTGCATTTCCAGTTTGATCAATGCTAATAACACCCGAAACACCTTGATAGTTTGTAGTTTGGTGAATTTTATCATTAATACATTCGCTTGTAAGATTATCAACACAAACATTCATAGCATTTAGCATAACAAAATACGCATCAGCGCCCATAGCCGAAAATGCTGGGAGTTCTTTTGTCCCTTTGGCTTTTTCATAAACACTGATAAACTCTTTACTCAATTTTGTAGTTGGATTATTGGCATCAAAACTATCTGTGAAAATATAACCTTCACTTGCATCTGCGGCTAAACTAATAAAAGTTTGATCAGCAACCCCGTCTGCAGAGCCCATAGGAATATTTAAACCTGCAAGTTTTGCCTGTCTAGCAAATAAAGAAGCTTCGCTATAGTAAAGTGGCAAGAAAATAAATTCTGGATTTAAACTTTTAACTTGAGCCACAATAGCTCTAAAATCTTTATCCCCTGAATTAACTCTTAAAATTCTAAGAATTTGACCACCATTAGACTTATACTGTTTTTCAAAAGCCTTTGCTAAACCCAAAGAATAATCAGCACTTTGATCTACAACAATAACAGCAGTTTTATAATTAAGTTTTGAAAAAACATATTTTGCCAAAGATGAACCTTGAAAACTATCCATAAAACATACACGAGAAGAATATATTTTTTTATCAAGCAATCTATCACCAGTTGCAGCAGGAGCAATCAATGGAATTTTATTATCTTCTGCTACACGCATAACTTGTAACGTATTTGCAGTAACCATTTCTCCTATAAGACCTATAACTTTATCTTGAGAAACTAAACGATTTGCTCCACTTAAAGATTCTAATTTATCACCCTTGGTATCAATTATAGCAAGAGAAACCTTATCTCCATTGCTTAAAGTCGATTGCATTGAATTTGCAAGTTTAATCCCTTCTAATGCACTTTGCCCATATGCTGCAGTAGCTCCACTAAGCGGTAAAACAACTCCTATTTTAATTTCTGCAGCGCTTAAACTCAAACTTAAAATACTTGCTAAAATTAAACTTTTTTTCATTTTCTCCCTTTATTTTAATAATTATGGATTTATAATTGTTTTGTAATTTTGTTTTTTGATTTTGAATTTCTTTAATTACAACAGAACGAATAGCATTACCACTTTCATCTATGCTAATTACACCACCAACAGCTTGAAAATCTTTAGTTTGGTGAATTTTATCATTAATACATTCGCTTGTAAGATTATCAACACAAACATTCATAGCATTTAGCATAACAAAATACGCATCAGCGCCCATAGCCGAAAATGCTGGGAGTTCTTTTGTCCCTTTAACTTTCTCATAAGCTGCAACAAAGTCTTTTCCTAGTTGGGTAGATGGATTGTTATAATCAAAACTATCAGTAAAAATTACCCCATTAACAGCACTTCCCCCAAGATCAATAAAGGCTTGATTATTAACACCATCCCCTGCTACTAAAAGCTTATCAAAACCGACTTGTCTTGCTTGTCTTGCAATTAACGCAGCTTCAGGATGATAAATAGGCATATAAACAAAATCGGGATTTAAACTCTTAAATTGCGAAACAACAGCTCTAAAATCTTTATCCCCTGAATTAACAACAAGTTTTTTTATAATTTTTCCGCCATTATTTTTAAAAGAATTTTCAAAAGCTCTTGCCAAGCCTAAAGAATAAACATTGCTTTGATCTATAATAATAACAGCATTCTTAAGCCCTAAATCTCTAGATACATAAGTAGCAAATTTATCTCCTTGAAAACTATCTTTAAAACAAACTCTACTTGCATATTTCTTCTTGTCTAATAATTTATCTCCAGATGCTACTGGGGCTATTAGAGGAATTTTTTTCTCTTCTGCTATGGAAATAGCTTGAATAGTATTTGGAGTTGTAGCCTCACCAATGATTCCAAGCACTTTGTCTGTTGTTATTAAACGATTAACCCCATTTGAAGTTTCAAGTTTATCTCCTTTTGTATCTATTGTGACAAGCTTAATGGTATCTCCATTTAAAAGTTTTGGTTGCAACTTATTAGCTAGTTCAATTCCACTAAAAACATCTTGTCCATAAGCTGCTACAGTTCCAGTTAAAGGTAAAACTACACCTATATTAATATCCTTAGCATATAAGTAATTTACCATAGTCAAAACAGTTAAAGTCAAAGTTAATTTTTTCATAGTATTCCTTATTAATTATAATTTTCATATCTTATTTTAGAAATATATTATGCTTTGTTTTTTGCGCAGGCTCCTCTTCAAGAAGATCTTTTATTTGTAGGTCAAGTGCAAAATTTTCACCTTTAATATAAGCAATAATATTATCTATATCTTCATGACTTAAATTTCTAGCATAAAAAGCCATTTGAGAAGCCGTCGTAGAGCTACTACTGTCAAGAGTATAACCTATCAAAGCTCCTTTAATATCCTCAGGAGACATATCTTTTAAAATTCTAGATCCTATAACGCTTTTTTCAGCATTATCTCCATGACAAGTATTGCATTTATTTTGAAAATACAAAGTCTTTGCTTTTTCCATATCATATTGCTTATTTGCATCAAAAGTATAGGTAAAAAATGATTTTAAATTAATACCAAAAACTGCAACAACAAAGATTGAACTAATAAACAACCATCGTATAATCATGATTTTCCTTATTTTATTGTAATTTCTGTTTGTGTTTTATTTTGATATTTTTGTGTTTTTTTATTATATTTTTTTTCTTTTTTAATATCATAACGGTAACGAACAGTCCCTGAAACTTCTATATCTTTAAAAACTCCATCTAATGGAGCTGCAAAAACAAAATGATTTAAAATCATACCAATTAAAAATAATTTTTTCATTCTTATTTTTCAAACACACAAAGCAATTATATTAAAAAAAAGATAATCCTTGTTAATGGCCACCTTTGTGTAAAAAATAAAGCCCCACACAAAGAGCTAAAATAGATCCAGCAAGAAAAGCCATATCCACAGGAGTAGAAAATTTCATTTGTAAAACCCTCTGAAAGAAATTTACCACCAAAACCATGATAATAACTTTTGCAAGCTTATCTTTTAATTGATCCAAGCTATGCACCTCTAAAACCTTACTTTGCTTTGTTTGTTTAAATTCTTCTATTTCGCTAATAAAAAGCTCATAAACCCCAAAAGAAAAAATAAACAAAACCAAAGCCATTAAATAAAGGTCAACAGCCCCTATAATCAAAGCCACCACATCCTCATGCAAATCCACATTAGAACCTGCATCAAAAAAATAATTATAGGTATAAAATATAACCTTTAAAACATCATAACTTGCAATAAAAAACAATACAAAAGCTCCAATTAAACCAAAAATTACGGGTAAAATTGTAACAATACGGCTTCTAACAAGCAAAGATTCAAATATTTTTTCTAACATTTTTTTCCTTATTTATTCTTTAATTCTAACCATTTTTGAGCAATGCGTACAGCATTTGTTGCAGCACCTACACGAATTTGATCTGCTACACACCAAAGATGGAGTATTTGTTTATCATACACATCAGCACGAATTCTTCCTACATAAGTTTCATTGGTATCACTTGTCATCAAAGGCGTAGGGTATTTTTTATTTTTAGGATCATCCATGACTACAACACTGGGTGCTTTTTCTAAAATTTCTTTAGCTTTTTTTACATCTACCTCTTTTTCAAAATGCATAGTAATAGCCTCACTATGACTTCTTAAAACAGGCACTCTAACACAAGTAGCTGAAATTTCTAAATTTTTATGTAAAATTTTTTGAGTTTCATTAACCATTTTAAGTTCTTCTTTCGTGTAATCATTATCCATAAAGACATCTATTTGCGGAATAAGATTGAGTGCTAAAGTATAAGGAAAAATTTGAGCTTTAAACTCATCAAGTTTAAAAGTAAAAAAACTCTGCATAGCTTCAACTAATTCTTGCATTCCTTCTTTTCCTGCACCACTTGCAGCCTGATAAGTGCTTACATCAACACGCTTTAAACCGAATACATCATTTAAGGGTTTTAAAACTTGCACCATTTGTATAGTAGAGCAATTTGGATTAGCAATAATCCCTGTTTTTTTCCAAGCTTTAATATCCTCAGGATTACATTCAGGAACTACCAAAGGAACATCTTTTTCCATTCTAAAATGGCTCGTATTATCAATCACAATAGCGCCAGATTCTACTGCAAATTTAGCATATTTTTCACTCACACTTCCGCCTGCACTAAAAAAAGCAATATCAACAGGATTTTCTTTAAATATATTTTGCGTAAGCTCTTTAACTTTATAAATCTTTCCTTTAAATTCTACTTCATTTCCTGTACTTTTTGCACTTGCTAAAGGTAAAATACTCTCTACAGGAAAATCAAGCTCATCTAAAACATTTAAAAGCTCTTCTCCAACCGCCCCTGTAGCACCTACAATGGCTATTTTTTGTTTTTTTGACACTACCTATCCTTTATTTTATATTTCTGAATTTTTTCATTTAAAATTTTTATATCCATGCCCAAAATTTGAGAAGCTTGATCCTTATCATAATTCACACTTAAAAGAACTTCACAAATCAATTCTTTTTCTAAATTTTTCACATCTTTTTTTACACTTCTGGCCTCTAAAAATAAATCTTCGCTTGAAATTTCATCATTTTCACTTAAAATGCAAGCTCTTTGCACTACAGATATTAGCTCTCTAATATTTCCTGGAAAATCATATTCAAGTAGAGCATTTTTGGCTTCTTGACTAAGTTGTTTTTCTTTAAAATCATATTCTTTACAAGTATCTTCTAAAACCTTTTGAGCTATACCTAAAATCTCCTCTTTACGCTCTCTTAAAGGCGGGATATTGATAGGGATGGTATTTAAACGATAATATAAATCCGAACGAAATTCACCATTTTTTATTTTTTCATCTAAATTTGCATTAGTAGCACTAATAATTCTTACATCTATTTTAATGCTTTTTGTACTTCCAAGTCGTGTGATTTCTTTTTCTTGTAAGGCCCTTAAAAGTTTAGCTTGAATTTCATAAGGCATTTCACCAATTTCATCTAAAAACAAAGTGCCCTCATTGGCTATTTCAAAAAGCCCTATTTTGGTTGCATTAGCATCAGTAAAAGCACCTTTTTCAAAACCAAAAAGCTCACTTTCAATCAAATTTGCAGGAATAGCTGCCATGTTAATAGCAACAAAAGGCTTATTGGCACGTTTAGAATGGATATGAATATAACGGGAAAACACCTCTTTTCCCACTCCACTTTCTCCAAAAAACATTACAGAAGCATCAGTTTTAGCTGCTTTTTGACTTAAATTTAATGTTTTTTCTAAATTAGGAGAAGTTGAAAAAAAATCTCTATCTTCTTCTTTTTTTTCATTTTTTTTGTATCTTTTTATCAGCTGTTTTTTCTCTTATGATTTTAGCGCGTTTTATAGCTTCAACCAAGGTATCAACATCAAAAGGCTTAGTTAGAAAATCTTTTACCCCTAAACGGACTGCTTCTATAGCACGACTTAAAGTAGCATTTCCTGTCATAATGATAAAATCATATTTATTTTCACAAGCTTTAACAAATTCTATACCATCAATTCCTGGCATATTAATATCTGTAATAATCAAATCCGTATTTTCATCTATTTTTTTTAAAGCTTCAGTAGCAGATTTATAAGATTTAATGTTAAATTCTTCATATTCTGCTAATGCAATTTCTAAGGATTTACGCATATTAATATCATCTTCTACTATGACTAAATTCATCCTAAGCCTTTTAAAAAATTTCTACTATAGTATCTAATTTGTGCTTAATTTTGAATTTACTTTTTTTTAAGATAATAAATTATTGCATTTTGTTCACCAAATTCTACAGTAAAACGCAAAGGTAAAATTTTAACATAAGTTTCACTTTGAGCACGTAACAAGTCGGTATTTATAATATCCTTGACACTAATTCTAGCCCCTATAAAGCAATCACTTAACTCATCTTTATGAGAATTTAAAAAATTAAATTTAATTGTTTTTGGCATATTATCATCAATCATCCCTAAAGAATTACGAGGTAAAACTTTTAAATCTTGGTCTCTATAAGAAATTTTACATACCCATTGTTCTTCAGTATTTTCACTTTGCGTCATTGCTAAAGATAAATTTTGATTTTGATAAAAGAGAATAAAATTTTTACTAGAAAGCTCTGCCCAAAAAATAAATTCATCTTGGGCAAAAAGCTTAAAACAAAGAAAGATTAATAAGCAAACAATTCTTTCCACTTGTCTGCGTCTATTTTAAGTTCTAAATTTACTCTATAAAGTCCTTGGTTGAAATTTTCATCAATAATGCTTGCATTTTTAATCAAACCATTAACTTGAGCAGTAATAGTTGAACTTCTAAGCATGGCATCTTTTACAGTATCTTTACCATTTACTTTCACACCATAAAGTTTGCTTGCAAGTTGTCTATAAGCATCAGTAATCGCTGCTCTTTTAGCTAAAGCTAAAGCTTGGGCAGTAGAAACTGTATTCATCGGAGCAATTCCTTCGCCAACTGCTGTAAAACTAAGCTCTGTTTCACTAGCATCTGGAGCTAACATTTTTTCTTCTCTAATGATATTACGCACATCATCTTTATCAACTTTTTGCACGATAACATCTTGAGATGGAACAGTGCCATTTGCACTTGAATTTTTAGTTGTACTGTTTGCACTTGGTGCACAACCAGCGAAAATTCCTGCTATCACTAGCATAAAATAATTTTTTTCATTTTTACACCTTCAAAATATTGTAATAATAAATAAAAAGCAATAAGCGTTCCAACTTTACTTACTATAAATCCAAATCAAAGTTTTCATCACTTAACTCATCCTCATCATTTTCCTCTTTAGGACATTTAGCAATGCTAACCACTTCATCATTTTCCACATTAACTACGATAACACCACTAGTATTACGCCCTGCTTTTCTAATACTTTGCATATCAACACGTATCATCTTACCTGAACTTGTAAGAGCCATCAAATCCATAGTTTCATCTACTATAACCACACTAATAAGATCTTTGGTTTTCTCTGTGAGCTTCATACAAATTACACCCTTGCCACCTCTGCTTTGTAATCTATATTCTCCAGCATTTGTGCGTTTTCCTATACCTTTTGCACTTACACTTAAAATTTCTTGCTCATCATTTTCTATGACAATCGCACCTACTAATTCGTCATTTTTCTCTTTAAACTTAATAGCCGTTACACCACGACTTACACGACCAATTTCACGCACTTTAGCAAGTGGGAATTTAATACACATACCTTTTTTAGTTACTGCAAATAGCATTTTACCCTTTATGCTTGCACTTTCTTCATTTTCAAGATTTTCATCATCTAAATTTTTAATTTCTTGATTTTCTAAATTTTCTTCACTACCGCTAAGCAAAATTTCATCTTCATCCCTTTGAACAATAATAGCAGTTACCAGCTCATCGTTCTCATCAAGATTGATCGCCCTAACTCCTACACTTCTAATATTTTGATATTCACTTAAGTTGGTACGTTTTACTATACCATTTTTAGTAAAGAAACATAAAGACTTGCTTTCATCGAAATCTGTTGTTGGGATAATAGCCATGATTTTTTCTTCAGCTTGTAAATTGATAAGATTTACCACCGCTTTTCCTTTGGCTGTTCTTGAGCCTTCAGGAATTTTATAAACCTTAAGCCAATAAAGCTGGCCACGATCTGTTACAAACATAAGGGTATCATGTGTATTTGCCGTAAAAAAACTTTCTATGAAATCATCATCATAGGTTGTAATAGCTAATTTTCCTTTCCCGCCTCGTTTTTGTTTTTCATATTGTTTGCTAGGCACACGCTTAATATAACCACGATGTGTAATAGTTACAACCATATTTTCATTAGGAATTAAATCTTCAATATCAATATCATCGTAGTCATCTTCAATTTGAGTAATGCGTGGTACATCGAATTTATTTCTTATCTCTTTTAATTCATCACGAATTAAATTTTCAAGTAAAATTTCGCTTTTTAAAATTTCTTCAAGTCTTGCAATTTCTTTCATAAGTTCTGCAAGCTCGTTTTCAATTTTTTCTCTTTCAAGTCCTGTTAAACGACCTAATTTCATATCTAAAATAGCATTAGCCTGAAGTTCACTAAGTCCAAATTTCGCTACTAAAGAATCTCTTGCGATATTATTATCAGAACTATTTTTAATCAAAGCAATCACTTCGTCTATATTATCAAGTGCAATTTTAAGACCTTCTAAAATATGGGCTCTTGCTCTTGCTTTTTGAAGTTCAAAAATCGTTCTTCTGATAATAACTGTTTTTCTATGAGTTAAGAAAAGATTTAAAAGTTCTAACAAGGAGAAAATTTTGGGCTCTTTATTGTGAATTGCCAGCATAATCACACCAAAAGTACTTTCCATGGTGGTAGATTTAAATAGATTATTTAAAACAATTTCACTCATAACTTCACGCTTAAGCTCTATAACAACACGAATTCCTTCTTTATTGCTCTCATCTCTTACTTCAGATATTCCTTCAATTTGCTTTTCTTTAACAAGCTCAGCAATCTGCTCTATAAGTCTAGCTTTATTGGTTTGATAAGGAAGCTCATCTATAACAATAACATCTTTATTTGTCTTTTTTTCAATATGAATTTTAGCACGCACTTTCACACGACCGCGCCCTGTGCGATAAGCCTCTATAATACCTTTTTTACCATAAATTATTCCACCTGTTGGAAAATCTGGTCCTTTAATAAACTGCATAATTTCTTCTAAATTTGCATCTTTATTATCGAGTAAATATAAAAGCCCATCTATCAATTCATTTAAACTATGAGGTGGGATATTTGTCGCCATACCTACAGCTATACCGCTTGAGCCATTTAATAATAAATTTGGAACCCTAGAAGGCAAAACATCAGGTTCACTTTCTGAACCATCATAATTTGGAACAAAATCAACCGTATCTTTATCTATATCTTTTAAAAGTTCATGAGAAAGTTTGCTCATTTTTGCTTCAGTATAACGCATCGCAGCAGCACTATCACCATCTATAGATCCAAAGTTACCTTGCCCTGTAATAGTTGAATATCTCATAGAAAAATCTTGAGCCATTCTAACTAAAGCATCATAAACTGCTGTATCTCCATGTGGATGATAACGACCTATAACAGCACCCACTATACGAGCTGATTTGACAAAATCTGTTCTACTTTTTGCCTCATCATTTTGCATAGCATATAAAATTCTTCTATGAACAGGCTTTAAACCATCTCTTGCATCAGGTAAAGCACGACCTATAATAACACTCATAGAATAGTCTAAATAACTACTTTTTATAGAATTTTCTATATCTACAAGTTCAATATCAGAATCTTTGCTAAAAATATTCTCCATAAAAATCCTTCTATTAGTTCAAAGTTTTGATTATAACATATTAAACTTTTGCATCAGCTAAAACAAGAGCAAAAAGTACAGAAATTTTATTTTTTTCTAAAACTTTTTTAGCTTCTAGAAGGCTAGAGCCAGTAGTTACTATATCATCTACTAAAATTACAGGATGATAAATAGCTTTTAAAAGTTTATAATTTCTTTTATTTTTTTGGCGAAATTCCAAACTCTTTCCAGAATATTTAATATGATTTTGCGCTTTTAAAACATTAAAAACAGGCTTTACAAATCTTGTTTTAAGATGTCTAGCTAAAATGGCAGAATGCGAATAAAGCATATCTTCAACCTTATCATCTAAAGCTATGGCATTAATGTCCACTCCAGGATTAAAAAAATCTTTAAATTTCGCAAAACTTAATTTCGCAAGCATTTTGTAAACAAAATAGCCATAAAAATAATGTTTAGAGTGAAGCAAGTGTTGTATTTCGTGATATTTATAAAAAGAATAGACTTTAAAATCATTGTCAAGCTTTCTTATATTTAAAGAAAATTCAGAAAGCTCTAATTCGCACAAATCACAAAAGCACAGCAGAGCAAAAGCTCCGCAATTTATACATCTCAAAGTTCAGAAATTAAACTAGCCGCTTTATTTGCCATTTGTTTTATTAGCAAATGAGTATAAAAAGTTGTTTCTTTTAAATCATAAAAAACCTTGCACATCTTGTTTGGTGCGAATTGTAAATTTCTTATTTTTATTTATATCGCTAACTTGCAAAACTCCTACTAGTTTTGAATGCAACCCTGTAACATCTTGAGTTGCCCCATAAGATGTAAATTCTAAATCAATTTTACTCACATAAGGCGAATTTTGATCGTTGTTATCAAGCACAACTATTCCCCTATCTTCAAGCTCTTGTTTTAAATAAATGTAAAATACTGCATTAAAATTTACATCAACAAATAACTTTTTCCCTTTTGCATTTAAAACTTTTTGTTCTTCTTTTAAATCATAAAATCTATGTAAATAAACCTTTTTTAAAGCAACACCCGTATCTAAAGTGCGTTTATTAGCACAACATTGAATCCCAATATCACTAATATATAAAAGTCCTTTAATCTTTGCTTCAAAACCATCAGGGCTTTCACAAGAACTACATTGAGAATTTTTAGAAATTTGATTAACTTGAGCAAAAGTATCTTGCTTAGTCGCGCAAGCACTCAAAAATAAAATAGGAACTATTAAAATTAAAATTTTTTTAAACATTTTTTCTCCTTAGAAAATTATTTTAAAATTGTATTAAAAATACAAGCAAATTTCAAGCCAAGTTTTAAAATTTCTCATCAATCTATCTTTAAAACACTTAAAAAAGCTTCTTGAGGCAAATTTACCTTACCTATGGCTTTCATTCTTTTTTTACCTTCTTTTTGTTTTTCTAAAAGCTTTCTTTTTCTAGTAATATCTCCACCATAACATTTTGCTGTAACATTTTTACCCATGGATTTAACAGTTTCCCTTGCAATGATTTTATTACCAATACTTGCTTGAATGGCCACTTCAAAAAGCTGTCTAGGAACTATTTCTTTCATAGCGCTCACCAATTCTCTTCCTTTGATTTGTGCTTTTTCATTTGGCACGATAATACTTAGTGCATCGACATTTTCACCCGCCACCTTAATGTCAAGTTTGACTAAATCTCCTACTCGAAATTCTATAGGCTCATAGTCAAAACTCGCGTAACCTTTTGTTAAGGATTTTAATTTATCATAAAAATCCATCACAATCTCATTTAAAGGCACATCATATTCTAGCAAAACACGCTCGGGAGTAATATAGTCCATTTTAACCTGGACTCCCCTTTTACGATTTAAAAGAGTGATTAAATTGCCTAAAAATTCACTTGGAGTAATGATAGTAGCCTTAACATAAGGTTCTTTTATATAATCGATTTTATTAACAGGAGGAAGTTCGCTAGGATTTTGAATTTTAACAAGCTCTCCATTAGTTTGATAAATTTCATAAGTTACAGTTGGCGCTGTAGCAATCAAATCAAGATTAAATTCTCTTTCAAGTCTTTCTTTGATCACTTCCATGTGCAAAAGCCCTAAAAATCCTACCCTAAAACCAAAACCCAATGCCAAAGAAGTTTCAGGCTCATAAGTAATGGAGCTATCATTAAGCTTTAGCTTATCTAAAGCATCTCTTAAATCTTCAAATTTATCTGTTTCTATGGGATAAAGTCCTGCAAATACAAAAGCTTTAGCCTTTTCAAAACCCCCTATAGCTTCTTTAGCTTTATTTTTTACCAAAGTGATAGTGTCGCCTACTTGCACATCACCTACGGTTTTAAGACCTAAAACCACTACACCTACTTCGCCAGATTGTAAAGATTGAGTTTTAATTGGATTTAAAGGATGAGGGTAAAAAAGATCTTGAACTGTATGTTTTTTATCTGTGCTTATTACCAAAACTTCATCATTTTTAGTAATGCTTCCTTCATAAATTCTAACTAAAGCCAAAGCACCTAAATAATTATCAAACCAAGAATCATAAATTAGAGCCTTAGTAGGCGCTTGATCATCTGTTTTTGGTGCAGGAATTTTAGTGATAATCGTTTCTATAAGTTCTTTTATACCCACACCTGTTTTAGCACTCACACAAATTGCATCTTTGCAATCTATACCTATAATATGCTCGATTTCATGCTTGACTTTTTCAATATCAGCATTTGGTAAATCGATTTTATTAATTACAGGAATAATTTCAAGATTATTTTCAAGTGCGATATAAACATTAGCTATAGTTTGTGCTTCTACGCCCTGACTTGCATCTACTACTAGCAAAGCCCCTTCACAGCTTGCTAAAGAACGGCTTACTTCATAGGAAAAATCCACATGGCCGGGAGTATCAATAAGATTTAAAACAAAATTTTCATTATTAAATTTATAATTTAAACGCACCGATTGTGCTTTTATAGTGATACCACGCTCTTTTTCTATATCCATAGTATCCATAACTTGTGAACTCATTTGTCTATCGCTAATAGCACCACATTCACTAATAATCCTATCTGCAAGAGTGGATTTTCCATGATCTATATGAGCTATGATAGAAAAATTTCTAATATTTTCCATTGTTTTCCTAAAAAATATGCTTTTTAAAAATTCTAGCAAAAATATTTTTCAGAAATGATTAAATTTAATCTTTGATATAAAGAATTTATATGTTTTTACTCTCAAACTCTTTTTTCAAGTTTTTTTTATTTCAAAACTATAATTTGGCATACCTGCTTTATATCAATATATTATTGGCTATTATCAAAACTTCTCCTAATTTATTAAGACAAATTTTTTAAGCTTCCCAATGATCAAAATTTGAGCGTTTTCTTGGGTTAAGTTAGATATTTAAGTATTTAAAGTATTGATTTACTTTTGCAAAGATATTGTTTTACAAGATCTTTTTTTGAT
Source organism: Campylobacter jejuni subsp. jejuni 414 (assembly GCA_000163995.1). Classification (GTDB taxonomy): domain Bacteria; phylum Campylobacterota; class Campylobacteria; order Campylobacterales; family Campylobacteraceae; genus Campylobacter_D; species Campylobacter_D jejuni_A. The sequence continues at coordinate 934,708 of CM000855.1, forward strand.
TATATTTATCCAAGTAGTGATTTTATATTCTTTTAAATATACACAATAACCCGAAAAAATTTAATCTAATACCTTTTTATCATAAAAAATAAACAAATACTTCCTAATAAAGTTGCTACAATACCCAAGGGAATTTCATAAGGAAATAGTGCAATTTTAGAAATAAAATAAGCCAAAAACATTAAACAAATTCCAAGTAAAGCTGTTGATAAAAGTTGATTATAGAGCTTTTTAATCCCTAATAATCTCATAATATGAGCAGCTAACAATCCCACAAAACTAAAAGGACCTATACATAAGGCACTTAAAGCACAAGCAAAAGCACTTAAACTAAGAAAAATGATTCTAACTTTTGTTATGTTAAGTCCTACGCTTAAAGCACAATTTTCCCCTAAAGAAAAAATCTTTAAGCTAGGATATAAAATATATAAAATGAATAAAAAAATACCCGTATAAATCAATAAAGATAAGCTTAAATTTTCATCTATATTAATAAGCCCGGCTTGAGTATAAGCTAAAAAAACATAAGCTTTAAAATCCCCACTGGCTAAAAAAATTTTACCCAAAGCATCGACAAAAAACATTATAGCTATGCCTATAAGGATGATTTTTTGCATATTGATATTAAATTGGACACTCAAAAAAAACAAAAAACACAAAACCAATAAAGCACCTATAATAGCAAAAATTTGAATATATTCCAAAGAAAAATACAAAGCAAACAACACACCCAAACTTGCTCCGGAATTGATCCCTAGCATCTCAGGTGATGCCATAGGATTGAAACTCAATTTTTGCAAAATAAATCCAACCAAAGCCAACAAAATACCGCATAAAAGCAAAATAGCAAGCTTGTTTAATCTTAATGCTAAAATTTCATCTGGCATATTTTTGAAATTCAAAGTTGAAAAATCAAAATATAAATTGAGAAAAAAGAGCATCAAAACAAGCAAAATCAAACCTACAATAACATATTTTTCTTTAAAACAACAAGATATATAAATATCATCATTAAAAGTTTCTTTTAACATTCTAAAAACAGCAAAAATAAGTAATGGAGAACCAATTAATGCTAAGACTCCGCCTGTAGGCAAATTAACCCCTTTTAAAATTTGTAAAATTTGTAACAATAAATCCACTACAAACAATAAAAAAAAGCCCAAAAAACCACAAATTATAAATTCTTTTCTTATATTTTTTATTTTAAAAAATTCTACAAAAACACTCGCAAATAAGCCTAAAAAACTAATCACTCCTACAAAAGAAACTACCAAAGTAATAAAATAAGCACTCAAACATAAGGCAAAAAATTTAACATAAAAGATATTTTGTCCGACACTACTTGCGAGTTCATCCCCTAAATTTAAAATTTTAAAATAAGGAATAAAAAAATACAAACTTACTAATGCTACGCCAGCATAACAAAAAAATTCCACAACATCTTTAAAACCATTTTGAGTGAAGTAACCACTATTAAAAAGTAAAAAAGCTTTGCTTTCTTCTGGATAAAAAAGCATTAATAAAGAGCTTAAAGCGCCAAAAATCATTCCACTTATAAGACCTAAAAGGATTATACTTGTAGAGTTTAAACGTCTTTTAAGCATAAAAATAAATATTAAAAATAAAACTGAAAAAGCACCTGCAAAACCCATTAATACTTTTGAAATATTTAAAAAACTAGGAAAAAATAAAGTAGCGATTAAAATAGCAAAACTAGCACTTGGAGCCACACCTAAAGTTGTATCACTGGCTAAAGGATTTTGCATCACTATGCGTAAAATTAAAGAAGAAAAAGCAAGTAAAAAACCACACAATAAACACATAAAAAACGACTTAAATTATAATTTAAAAAAACAAAAGAAAATAAATTTTCTTGATTGTGTTTTTTTAAAAAACTAAATTCTAAAAAAAGAAAAATACAAAGCAAAACGATTGATGAAAACACACATGAAAAAATAATTTTTTTCACTCAATTACCCCTATAAGATCCTTAGCAAAACGTCTCATACTCATCAATGATCCTGCACTCCAAATAGGTTCTAATTCATTATAATCTTGAAAAATATTCATTTTCTGATAAAAAGGATTTTGTTTTAACTCTTCATCGAGGGCAAAAGGGGTTGGCTTAATTACTATAAATTTTGTTTCCTTTGGGAATTTTAAAAGATCTAAAAAACTTATAATATCAACTCCCCAAGCATTGTTTATATTTTTATTATAAACATTTTTTAAACCTAATTGCTCTAAAACTACACCAAAAAGGCTGTGTTTAGTATAAATTCTTAAATGTTTTTTATCTATAAATTGAACTATAGCAATAGGTTTGGTATAATGTAATTTCTTTTTAAAAGTTTCAAAAAAAAATCTCGTATTTTGGATAAAATCTAAGGCTTCTTGCTTTTTATTTAAAATCATCCCAATCTGCAAAACACCCTCATTAATACTAGAATACACATCTTTTTTATTTTGATAAAAATCAATAATTTTTACTTTATTTTTTAAAATATGATTGTCGACATTAAACAAAGACGAAGTAATAATTAAGTCGGGCTTTAAGTTGATAATATATTCTATATTAGGTTGAACTCTAAGACCAACATCTTTTACCTCATTTGGCAAAGCAGGTTCTTTAACCCAAGTATTATATATTCTTTTATCTCCAACTGCTAAGGGCTGATAATTTAACATCATCATTGTCTCAGCCATAGTCCAATCTAAAGCGATAATTTTTAGTTCTTTAGCTTGAAACTCTAATGAAATTAAAAATAAAATAACAATTTTTTTCATATTAAAAAAGTGCAATAGGAGATTTTCTTTTAGGATGCTCTATGATACTAGAGTTTATATTAAATATATCTTTTAATCTTGATTCTTGCATAAATTCTTGTTTGTTTGCGTTAAAAATAACCCTTCCTTCTTTCAAAGCAACGATTTCATCGCAATATAATGCCGCTAAATTAATATCATGCAAAATTAATACTATGCCTACTTTAAATTCTTTATTTAATCTTGATATTAATTCCATCAATTCAAACTGATACACGATATCCAAAGCAGCCAAAGGCTCATCTAAAAATAAAAATTCACTTTTTTGAGCTAAGAGCATTGCTAAAAAAGCTCTCGTTCTTTCTCCGCCAGAAAGAGTGTGAATTTCTCTATTTGATAAACTCAAGGTATTTGTTAACCTCATTACCTCATCAATCAGTTCTTGATCTTGATTTTGAAAAAATAATCTTTCATAAGAATAGCGTCCCATTTTAACAAGCTCTTTTACGCTTAAATATCCTAAATTAGGTAAATGCTGTGGCAAATAAGCTAGTTTTTGAGCTAGTTTTTTTGAAGAAAATTTAGCCATATCTTGATTATTAAAATAAATTTTTCCAGAAGATGGTTTTAATTGTCTGGCTAAAATTTTTAATAAAGTAGATTTTCCTGAACCATTATGACCCATAAGAGCATAAATTTTATCATTTTCAAAACATAGATTTGTAGGATAAATAATATATTGATTTTGATTTTTAAAATTTATATTGCAACTTTTTATGAGTGCCATTACTGATCATATCCTCTTTAAAAACTTAAAATTACATTATAACATAAAAAATAAATAAATAAAAAATAATTTTTCTTTAAAGTTTAAAATTATATAATAAAATTTAAATTTTGAAATTTAATTTCATTATTATAATTAAAATATTTTAAGGAGAACTTGTTTTATGAATAAAATATTCAATTCTTTTTTACTCATCTTCATAAGCACAAATTTAACTTTAGCAAAAGAATCATCTTATGAACTCGGTGCTATTAGCGTTGTAGGATCTGTTGAAAAAGGAAGTCAAAGTGTAGATTATTTTAGCCCAAAAAGCATTTCTGTAATCAGTTCTAAACAAATTCAAGAAGAAGGTGCGAAGCAACTTGATGAGATTACCCGTTATGAAAGTGGATTTATTTCTCAAATTTATGGGGCGGATTTGGATACGACAGATTGGATCAAATTAAGAGGATTTGATGCGAGTTTAGTTTTAGATGGAACAGCTATTTATAAAGGTGGATATTTTGGATGGTCTCCTGATTTATATGGTTTAGAAAAGATAGAAATCATCAAAGGGGCTGATTCTTTAAACTACGGATCTTCTCAAAGCGGTGGCGTGATCAACTTAGTTAGCAAAAGACCTCAAAAAACTCCTATAGCAGAAATTGGAGCTAAAATAGGAAATTTATCTCAAAATGGCTTATTTTTTGATGTTGGAGATAAAACTTTTAACACAAATAGTAATTTTAGAATCGTAGGAAATTATTTCAGACAAAATGGACAGCTTGATGGAACTTGGCAAGAGCATTACTATTTTGCGCCAAGCTTAGCTATAGATATAAATGATGATACTTTTTTAACACTTCTTACTAGTTTTCAATACGATCAAGGAATTCCTACAACTGGTTTTTTTCCTATTTATGGAACCATCATTGATACACCGCAAGGAACAATTAAACCAAGTACAAATTTAGGATCACCTTTAAGTGATTATTTAAAAAGAAAACAATATTCTTTGGGTTATGAATTCATTCATTATTTCAATGATAAATTGTCTTTTATGCAAAACTATCGCTACAATATGGAAAATAAAAGTCAATTTGCTGTAAGCTTTTCAGCCTTAGATTTAAATAATCCTGACATGGCTAAAAGAAGCTCTATTATCTTAGATGGTATAGCAAGAAGTCATACCTTAGATAATAGACTGGTTTTAAAAAACAGTTATAAAGAACTTGAAAATACCCTTACAGGTGGAATAGATTATCAATATATCTATGTAAATGGAAAATATGGCTTTGGAAGTGCAAGCGATATCAATATCTTTAATCCTATTCACATCCCGCAAATAAAAAGCAAAGTACCCACATATCTAGTTAAACAATCTCAATTAGGCTTATATGTACAAGATAGATCTAAACTATATGATAAATGGGTTTTAGATCTTGGTATGCGTTTTGATAAAGCCAAAAATAATGCAAAAAGCTTTGGAAGCAAAAGCAATTACAATGTAAATCATGCAACTTTTCAAACTGGCTTGATGTATATATTTGAAGATCTAGGATTAATGCCTTTTATAAGTTATTCTGAAGCCTTTAGACCTATAGCTGGAAGCGACGGACAAGGCAAGGATTACAAGCCTTATGAAAGCAGACAATATGAAGCTGGTTTTAAATATCTTCCTTATTTTATTGACGATGGAGAACTTATTTTTTCTTACTTTGATATCCAAGAAAAAAATGCCCTAGTTAATGCCAATCCAAGTGCGTCTATACCCGTATCTATACAAGCTGGAAAGCAAGATGCTAAAGGAATTGAATTAAGCTCAAATATAGCCTTAAGTAAAAGTATAAATTATGCTTTAGCGTATACACATTATTTTCAAACCCACACCTCTTTAAATGCATTAAAAATTATAAGAACACCAATGATGCCAAAAGATGTTTTTGCCACTAAAATTTCTCACACCTTAAAAATCAATCATAAACAAAATTTTAAAAGCAGCTTTGGAATTCGCTATATAGGAAGTAGCACCGATGAAGCTGGAAATGTTGGTATTAAAGTACCTTCATACACACTTTATGATCTTGCTTTTGGATACAATTATAACAAATGGAATGCTCAATTAAATATTAACAATATTTTCAATAAAAAATATGTCAGTGGATGCTATTATTCTTGCTATTATGGTGAAGGCATCAAAGGAATTTTATCCATTTCTTATAAATACTAACAATACTAATTTCTCATAAGCTTAAATATGTTATACTCTAGTTTATGAGATTTATAAATATTATCTTATTTCTACCTTTGGTATTGTTTGGTTCTAACCTAAAAGAACTTATAAATTTAAGTCAAAATAACGAATCATATTTCATTAAACAAATGCAAAGTGAACAAGCAAACTTAAACAGACAACAAGCTTTTAGAAATTATTTACCCACTCTTAGCCTAAACTCAGCTTATGTAGCAAACAACAAGGATCGCTTTATCACTGATCCACAAGAAAGTTTATTTGCTAAAGTTTCTCTTAATTTTTTGCTTTTTGATGGAGGTGCAAGAGAGGCTAATTTAAGAGCTTTAGAAAGCAAAGAAAAATTAAGTCTTTTAGACAAGGAACAAAGTAAAAATTATCTTACCTTAAATGCAATCACACTTTATTTTAACACCCTAAGCCTTGAAAAAATTTTACTAGCCAATCAGCAAAAGGTGGCTTTTTTAAAATCAACTTTTGAGAGGCTGCAAAAATTTTACAATGCAGGACTTAGCCCTAAAGATGAACTTGAAAGCATTAAAGCCAAATATCATTTAAGCTTACTAGAGCTAAGTCAAAATGAATTAAAACTCGCTAATATACAAAAAGAGATTAAAATTTTAAGTCATACAGACTTTAAACCCAAAGGAGATGCTCTTTTAGAAAATCCACAACAAGAAAAAAGTCGAAGTTATGAAGTAATGATAACCAAGGAACAAATTAATCTTGCCAAAGAAAGCGTAAATTTAGCAAAAGCCAAGTATTTCCCAAAATTTTATATTCAAGACAATTTTAGCTTTTATAAAAACATTTTCAATCCAAAAATCCCAACTCCTTTTGCAAATTTAGCTGATAATTTTTTGGAAAAATACTCTCAAGGCAATCAGTTTATTTTGGGTATGGAATGGAAAATCTTTGATTTTAATGCAAGAACTAAAGAGGTAGAAAAAGAACGTTTAAATGTTCAAATAGCAAATGCAAATGCAAGATTTAGTGAACGCAAAAATAAAGAAGAATTAAATTATTTAAACAAAAGTTTAAAAGTTTTACAAGAACAAATTTTAGCTCTTAATCTTAGTTTAAATGCTGCTAATTTAGCTTTTGAAAGTGTGGATAAAAAATACCAAGCAGGACTTGTTTCTTATGTGGAATATCTTCAAGCTTTAGAAGCCAAATTTAAAGCACAAAGTGATTTAGAGCTTGCTAAAAATGAATTTGAAATTACTAAAGCAAATTATTATTTTAATGCAGGTATAGATCTTAATTCAAAGGTTAAGGAATGAAAAAAATTCTATTTTTACTTCTTGCTTTTAATCTCGCCTTTAGTGAAGAAATTTATGCAAGTTTTAATGTAGAAGCATCAAAACAAAGCAAGCTTGCTCTTGAAAGTATAGGTTTGGTTCAAACAATCTCTGTAGAAATTGGGCAGAAAGTCAAAAAAGGAGAACTTTTACTTGCTCTTGATCAAGAAAGTGAAAAAATAGCCCTTGAAAATGCTCAAAATTCTTATCAACTTGCCCTTGTGGATTATGAATACACCAAAAGCAAAATGCAAAAAATCAAAGCCGTTGCAAATATCATCGATAAACAAAGCTATGAAGATATGAAAGCTAAGTTCGATGCAGCTAATTTAAATTTAAACAAAGCAAAAATCAATATAACTTATTATAAAAACATTTTAGCCAAAAAAGAATTGCGTGCACCTTATGATGCCATCATTGCAAATAAATTCATACAAGTTGGTGAAGGAGTAGGAGGAGTAACTCAACCTTTAATAGAAATTTTTTCCTATCCACAAAGCAAGCTAATTTTAAGTTTTGATGAAAAATATAAAGATAAAGTTAAACTAGGTGATGATTTTTTTTACAAAATCGATCAAAATAGCACGGAATTTAAAGGAAAAATCAGCCTTATTTATCCAAGCATAGAAGTAAAAACAAGAAAAATTTATGCTGAAGTTGAAACTGCAAATTTAACACCAGGGCTTTTTGGCGAAGGCAGAATTATCACTAAAGATTAAAAATGTTTAAACTAGCTATAAATCGACCTATTACCGTGCTAATGTTTTTCTTGGCTTTAATGATTTTTGGACTGATTTCTGCTTTTAGTATGAGTGTAAATTTATTTCCCAATGTTTCTATACCTCTTATAAAAATCACAAGCAAAGTAAATGGGGATTTAAATTTCGTAGAATCAAAAGTTACCAAAGAAATAGAAAATGCCCTAAGCGAAATCGATGGAGTAAAGACGATAACTTCAGCTGCGTATGATAATTTTAGCATTAGTGTAGTAGAGTTTAAACTGGGTAAAAATCTTGAAGTGGCAGCTAATGACGTACGTGATAAAATAGGAACTTTAAGCCTGCCTTCTAAACCTGAAATTGAAAAAATCAGCTCTGATTCTGGTTCTGCTATTTCACTTTTTTTATATTCTAAAGATAAATTACAACTCATGCGTGAGATTAATGATAAAATCAAGCCTTTTTTGCAAAGGGTTGATGGAGTTGGAAAAATCGAAACTAAGGGGTTTTTAGAGCCTCAAATTCGCATAGAATTAAAACCAAATGAACTTAGAAAATATAATCTTAACGCCCTTGATGTGGCTAATATTATCAAAAGTCAAAATTTCAAACAAGCCCTAGGCGAACTTAATAATAATCAAAACAACTATATTATCAAAGGCTATTTTGAAGCCACAAATTTAGAAGAACTTAACAATCTTCGCATAAAAACAGGGATATTTTTAAGCGATATTGCTAATATTTCAAGTCTTTATGAAGATGAAAAACAAAGTGCTTTATATGAAGGTAAAGAAGGAGTGCTTTTAGAACTAGGTAAAATCACAAATTATAACACCCTTGAAATGATTAAAAATGTCAAAAATGCCTTACCTAATTTAGAAAAACAAATTTCAAAAGATATAAGCATTAGCGTGCTTTACGATAAGAGCTTAAATATCCAAAAACACCTTTCTCAAGTTATTTTTGATATGATTTTGGGGATTTTTTTGACCCTTATTATCGTGTTTTTATTTTTAAGAAATTTAAGTGCAACACTCATTGCTTGCATAGCTATACCTACTTCTATCATTTCAACTTTTTTTATTATCGATCTTTTGGGCTATGATTTAAACCGTTTAACCTTTATAGCCCTGACTTTAAGCATAGGGATTTTTATCGATGATGCTATAGTGGTCATTGAAAATATCTCTAAAAAATTAAAAACTTATCCACCTTTACAAGCTGCTTTTTTAGGTATCAATGACATAGGTTTTAGTGTTTTAAGCATCAGTATAGTTTTACTTTGTGTTTTTATTCCTATTTCTTATATGAACTCTATACCAGGGCTTTTTTTCAATGCCTTAGGCATAAGCGTTGCAAGTGGGATAGTTATAAGCTTTTTGGTTTCTGCGTTTTTAATACCTAGCCTTGGAGCAAGATTTTTAAATCCAAAAGAAAGTAAATTTTATGAAAAAACAGAGACTTTTTTTGAAAAAATAGAACAAAAATACGAAAATTTACTCTATAAAATTTTACAAAATAAAGCTAAATTTATCTTAGCTACTCTTATTTTTGTAGGACTTTCTTTTGCTTTAGCTACGCGTATAGGGCTTGATTTTTTACCTATGGAAGATGATAGCGAAATTCAAGTTTTACTTGAAAGCAAAAAAGATTTAAGCTTAGAAGCCATGAAAGAAAAAAGTTTAAATTTACTTGAAAAAATTCAAAACAATAACAATGTCAAATATGCTTTTTTACTTGTAGGATACGATGATGCTAAAGATGCTACAAAGGCTAGAATTTATGTTAAACTTAAAAATTTAGATGAAAGAAATTTAAGGCAAAGTGCCATAGTAAGCTTATATCGTCAAAAATTTCAAGATGAAAGTTTAAAAATCAAAATTTTAGAACTTCCAAAAATAGAAGGTGCAGGCATTGACGATCCAGTGCAATTTTTGGTTTTAGGAGATGATTTAAACACTCTAAAAGAAGCAGCGTCTCGTGCAAAAGAAATTTTAAGCACTAATGCACGCATTGTGGATATAAATGATAATGCTAACGCAACAAAAGATGAAGTGGCTCTACATATCAATAAAGAAAAAGCTAAACTTTTGGATGTCAATCCTGAGTACATTGCAGGGGTTTTAGGGTATTCTTTCTCACAACTTAGCGTAGGAAGCATGGATAGAGGAAATTCAAAAGATGATATCATCTTAAGTTTTGCTCCAGAATTTAAAAAAGATATAGAAGCCTTAAAACGCATTAGTATTAAAAACAATCAAGGTTTAAATTTAGAACTTTCAAGTGTAGTAGATTTTATATACAGCAAAGATTTAAAAACCATCAATCGTTATAATAAAAACCGCTCAGTAAAAATTACAGCTGGAGTTAATGATCTTTCCTTAGGAGAAGTGCAAAAACTTTTACTGACTAATATGGATAAAATTTTAAATAACAATGCAAATCTTAGCTATGCTTTCTCAGGTTTTATCAATCTTTTAGGAGAAACTGTGCAAGGTTTTACTATGGCAATAGCTCTTGCTTTTGTTTTGATTTATCTTGTTTTAGCCGCGCTTTATGAAAGTTTTATTTTACCTTTAATCATCATGATAACCATGCCTTTAGCCTTTGGTGGGACTTCTATAGGGCTTTTTATCACGGGACACAACTTTTCACTTTTTGTACTTATTGCCATTATCTTGCTTTTTGGCATGGTAGGGAAAAATGCCATTTTACTCGTAGATGTAGCCAATAAAAAATGCCATGAAGGCTTAGATCCTGATAAAGCTCTTTTAATAGCTGGAAAATCACGCTTAAGAGCTATATTAATGACAACTTTTGCTATGATTTTTGCTATGCTCCCGCTTGCTCTTTCAAGAGGTGCAGGCTATGAAGCGAATTCCCCTATGGCAATAGCCATTATCTTTGGACTTATAAGCTCAACTTTACTTACCTTGCTTGTAGTTCCCGCACTTTTTAAATTTTGTTTTAAACTTGATAGTAGATTAAGAAAAATTTATGAGAGAGAAAAATTAAATTAACCAAGATGGTTAATTTAATTTTTTTAAGTATTATTTTTATAAAGAGCTTTTAAATTATCATAAGCAATTTGTATTTTTTCAAATTGTTCCCTTGCATAAGCTTTTTCTATCGCGCTTTTTCCTTGATAAAAATCAGGATGATAAAGTTTTACTAAAATCAAATATTTTTGTCTAATTTCACTAAGATCATTTTGTGGAGTGCACTCTAAAGTATTAAAATAATTACTAAAAAGCTTAGCCAAGGCATTAAATTTCCATTTCATATTTTCTTTATTGTGAATATTTTGACGAAATTTTTTATATTCTTCGCGATCAACTTCGAAATTCACGCAATATTTTAAATGCTCACTCTCATCTGCAAAAGCTTCAAAAAGCTCAAAAGTATTTTCATTTTTATATTCTAAAATTAGAATATTTGTCATTTCATTATATTCTATATTATGATCTTGAAAATAATTTCTTATGTAAGTAACAAATAGTTTTTCATTAGAACTTAACTTCATTAAAATTCTACCCGCAACAAAATCAATCTTGATAAATAACATAGGTTTAAGCATATTACTTTGCTCGAAATTTAATCTAAAAGTTTTAAAATGAGCATCTTGTAAATTCTCTATGCTTTCATTTGTGCTTTTGCGATATTTTTGGTCTAAAAGTTTTAAAAAATAACGACGTTGCGGAATCTCATTTTCTTCAAAAAAAGAAAAAATTTTATTTTTTCGTCCTACGACCTTTGTGAAATTTTTGGTAATCAAGTCTTTAAAATACTGAAATACGCTAATATCATCTGTATTAACATTAATAGTTTCTAAAGTTTGCACGATTTGCATCTATTTCTCCCATAAAACCTCATTTTCAAAAAGCTCTCTTGTGCCTTTTAAAATTTCATTGGGTGTATAATCGGCTTTATAAGATAAAGATTGACACTTTTTTACAAAATATCCAAGATAAATATAATCTAGATTCATTTTTTTAGCTATTTGTATTTCATTGAGCAAAGAAAATTTACCCAAAGAAAAATACAAAAAATCAGGATCATAAAAACAATAAATACTTGAAATTCCATCTTTTAAAATATCAATCAAATCAACACAAACAAGCTTACCTTCTATGTAAAATGCAAGCTCGTATCCAAAATTCATAAAACCATCAACATAAAGATTATAATACTGTTTAAAGCTTAAATCGTAACGCTTCCAGTTCTTTTTTTCTTCCATAAAACGGTGATATTTATCATATAAAAACAAATGTTCATTGCTTAAATTAGGTGTTCTAAGTATAACTTTGGTGTCAATGTTTTTATTCATAACCCTTCTTTCGCTTCTTGAAAAATGGTATTCATTAACCAAAATTCTAAGACTTAAACATTCATTACAATCTTTACAAATAGGGCGTGAAAAATACCTACCAAAACGACGCCAACCCCGTTTTATTAGCTCATTATTGATTTCCTTAGGGCAATTTTCAATGTATTTATACTCTATCCTTGAACGTTTATCTTTTAAATAAGGACACTGATCTTCAAGAGTACAAAAACCAATCTCAAGCATTAAATTTTCTTAATATCTGTATTTTTGATAAATTCGGAAAATTCATCCTGTAATTTTTCTTGTTTTAAAAAAATTTCTTGCATTTCTTTATCTAGATTTGTTTCTTGATTTTTTTCACGGATATTTTTAGCTAGCTTTTCTATTTTTTTTACACTTGTACCACTCTTGCTTGATTTCTTTGTCAATTTTGGAGCATTGGCTTGCATTTCTTTTTTAATACTTTTAAGACTATCTAAAAAATCCATCTATTCTCTACTTTCTCGTATTTTTTTAAGTGTAGCAGCTATCGCGGCTATAACTTCTTCTTTATTTTCTTGATGACGATCTTCTGTTTTTTCTAATAATTCTTGCATATGCGTTTCTATAAAAGAAGTATCTAAATACCCTCTTCTAAATTCTCTTGTTTTTGTAATAGCTATTAAAAATGGTATCGTTGTTCTAATATCATCAATCACAAATTCTTTCAAAGCACGCTCAAGTTTATTAACTGCTAAATCATAACTTGTTGCTTTAATAATAAGCTTTGCAAGCATGGAATCATAATAAGGTGGCACAATATAATCTTTATAGATATGACTATCAACTCTAACCGATGGTCCAAGAGCTGGGTAATATTCCCCTATTTTTCCAGGACTTGGAATAAAATTTTTCCATACATTTTCAGCAGTAATTCTAGCTTCAATAGCAAAACCCCTAGGCTTAATGTCACTTTGCTCTAAATCTAAAATTTCCCCCGCTGCAATACGAATTTGCCTTACAATAAGATCAATACCTGTAATTTCTTCGGTAATTGGATGTTCAACTTGAATTCTTGTATTCATTTCCATAAAATAAAAACGGTTATAATCATCAAGTAAAAACTCTATAGTTCCAGCATTTGTATAACCTACAGCCTTAGCAGCTGCCACAGCTGTAACACCCATAGTTTTTCTAAGATTATCTGAAATTCCAGGACAAGGTGCTATCTCAATCACCTTTTGATGTCTTCTTTGAATAGAACAATCCCTTTCGCAAAGATGAATAATATTTCCATAATTATCCCCTAAAATTTGAAATTCTATATGACGAGGATTGACTACATATTTTTCCATAAATACTTCATCGTTATTAAAATACGTTAAAGCTTCTCTTTTACAAGATTCAAAAGCATTTTCAAGTTCTTGTTCTTTATGAACAACACGAATTCCACGTCCCCCACCGCCACCTGAAGCTTTTAAAATAATAGGATAACCTATTTTCTCAGCAAAAATTTTAATCTCTTCTAGGCTATAAGAGTTTAATTTCTCAGTTCCTGGAACAATAGGTATACCATTTTTAGCCATTAACTTACGGGCAATATTTTTATTTCCCATCTTATGAATTACTTCAGATTTTGGGCCTATAAAAATAATCCCCGCATCTTCACAAGCTTTAGCAAATTCATAATTTTCACTTAAAAATCCATAACCAGGATGGATAGCATCAGCACCACAAGCTTTAGCAATCTCAACAATGCGATCAACATCTAAATACCCCCTTATAGCATCCGTTCCTATACGATAAGCTTCATCTGCAATTTTTACATGCAAACATTCACGATCAGGTTCTGTAAAAACTGCAACGCTTTTAATATGTAAATCCCTACAAGCACGGATCACGCGAACGGCTATTTCAGCTCTATTTGCTATAAGAATTTTATGGATTTGATTCATAATTTACCTTTTTTATTATTTTTATTTTTAATTTTAGCAAATTTTCCTTACAAAAGCTTAGCAAAAAAATTAATTTATTTTAGTTATAATAAAACTTTTTAAAATTTTAATTCCAATAAAGAAAAGTTATAATTACAATGGTTGCTGATAAAAGATTATTTTATTTAAGTTGTATTTTGATCACTATAGGTATAGTATTTTCATATTCTCTTACAGCTTTTACTGTTCTTTTTCTTGACTATAGTGAGTTTCATTTTTTTATTCGTCAGCTTTTTTTTGGAATTAGTGGCATACTTATAATGTTTTTCATTTCTCGCCTTGATCCTGATAAAACACTTTCTAAAAAAATTATTTTAGCTATTTTGATTATTTCTTTTATGTTTATTATCATTTTACCATTTTTACCCTCTACATTAGCAACAGCTAGCGGAGGAGCTAAACGCTGGATACGCTTAGGTCCTCTTTCTATTTCCCCTGTAGAATTTTTTAAGATAGGACTTATTTATTTTTTAGCATGGAGCTATACAAGGCGTATTGATGATAGCAAAAAAGCAATCAGACACGAGGCTTTAATTCTTCTACCTTATTGTATTTTAGCTTCTATAGTTATAGGATATATTTATATCACCCAAAATGACTTAGGACAAAGTGTAATTTCTTTCTTTTTGATTCTAGCTTTAGCTTTTTTTGCAGGAGCTAGTAAAAGACTTTTTGCTTTTGGAATTTTAATCATCATGATGATAGGCATAATGGTAATTTTTAGTAACCAAAGAAGAATTCAAAGAATCTCTTCTTGGTGGGGAAATATACAAGATGCTTTTTTACCTATGCTTCCTGATTGGTTAGCAAACACTTTAAGAGTAAGCAGCAACAGCGAACCTTATCAAATTTCACACTCATTAAATGCTATAGCTCATGGAGGAATGTTTGGTGAAGGCCTAGGACTTGGAACTTTTAAATTAGGTTTTTTAAGTGAAGTGCATACTGACTTTGTTCTTTCAGGAATTACCGAGGAAATAGGACTTTTAGGTCTTGGAGTTATTTGCTATATTTATCTTTGGATGATTTTAAGAATTTTTAGAATTGCAGGAAGATGCGAAGCTAAACAAGATTTTATTTTTTGTTCAGGTATAGCCTTGCTTTTGCTTTTTTCCTTTTTTATGAATGCTTTTGGCATTATTTCTCTTACCCCACTAAAAGGTGTAGCTGTCCCACTTTTAAGCTATGGAGGAAGTTCAATGTGGGCAATTTGTATAGGCATAGGGTATGTATTAATGATCTCAAAAAAGGTTAAATTATGACAATAGTTTTAACAGGTGGTGGAACTGGTGGACATCTAGCCATAGTACGTTGCTTACTAGAAAGTGCAATTAAAAAAAATATAGGATGCGTGTATATAGGCAGTCAAAATGGTCAAGATAAAGCTTGGTTTGAAAACGAAATACGTTTTAAAGCAAAATTTTTTTTAAGCTCAAAAGGAGTGGTTAATCAAAAAAAATTTGGCAAAATAAGCTCTTTTCTCCATACCTTAAAACTCTCTAAAGATTGTAAAGAAATTTTTAAAAAATATCAAATCGAAGCCGTTTTTAGCGTAGGTGGATATAGCGCAGCTCCTGCATCTTTTGCGGCTTTATTTTCGCGATTGCCTCTTTTTATACATGAACAAAATTCAAAAAGCGGCTCCTTAAATATACTTTTAAAACCTTTTGCTACAAAATTTTTTAGCGCCTTTGAAGAAGAATTTAGCCCTTATCCTGTAGCGAATATTTTTTTTGATAATGCAAGAATTCGCAAAGAATTAAAAAATATTATTTTTCTAGGCGGTTCACAAGGAGCTAAATTTATAAATGAGTTAGCTTTAA
>CM000855.1:950923-1064676 GCA_000163995.1 Campylobacter jejuni subsp. jejuni 414
ATAAATGAGTTAGCTTTAAATCTAGCACCAAAACTTCAAGAACAAGGTATTAAAATCATTCATCAATGTGGGAAAAATGATTTTGAAAAATGTAAAAAACACTATCAAAATTTAAATATCCAAGCTGATGTTTTTGACTTTAGTTCAAATTTAGAAGAAAAAATGAAAAATGCAGATCTAGCCATATCAAGAGCGGGTGCAAGCACTCTTTTTGAACTTTGTGCCAATACCTTGCCTGCTATTTTCATACCTTATCCCTATGCGATTAAAAACCATCAATACTTTAATGCTAAATTTTTACAAGATCAAGCTTTGTGTCAAATTTTTACACAGGATACTATCAAGCTTGATGAATTCTTAAAAGCAATGTTAAAACTTAACCTAGAAGATATTTCCACAAGATTACAAAACGTAATACAAAAAAATGGTGGAGATATATTAATTCAAAAAGCCTTATTTGATGATTTGACTTTTGTAAGATAAATATCCAAAGACATTAACTAAAATTCCAACAAAAATTAACATCAAAATAGCAAGTGAAAAATTTTCAAATTTATCATGCAAAAAGCCTATGATCCATTGTCCTTGTGCTGCGATTAAATACCCAAACCCTTGAGCTAAAGCAGAAAGTTTTGCTGCTACTTGAGTATTAGAACTTTTTTGTGCGATAAAAAGCAGTGCAATACCAAAAACCCCACCCCACGGAAAACCCATAATAAAAGCACTGATAATAATAGAAATTTTACTATCAAAGATAAAAAGCATAACAAAAGCAATCACATACATACCACATAAACTTGCTATATAAAAAGTATGTAAATTTTGCCTCAGTTTTCCTAAAAGTAAAGGACCAAAAAGAGATATTGGAACTGCAACAATCTGGGCAAATAAAATCATATTTGTAGCAAATTCTTTATCAAAACCTTTTTCTACAACAATTTGAACATACCAAAAAAATAAAGAATAAGCTAAAAAACTTTGAAATCCCATAAAAAGAGTGATTTTCCAAGTTGTTAAATTTGCAAAAAGATTGATTTTTTTAGAACTTTTATTCCTACTACGAAAAAATCTACCATTTTTAGCTTGAGGATAATAAACCACTAAAGCTATAAAAGAAAAAATCGCCCAAAAAACCATAGCACCCGCTAAATCAAACACACTAAACAAAGGTATAGCTAAAGCAATGCCCATAATCGAAGAAATACTTAAAGTAAGGCTATAAATTCCCATTACGCTTGCCATTTTTTTTGGAAATTTTTCTTTAACAAAACTAGGAAGTAAAACATTAGCAATTGCTATGCCACAACCTATTGCTAACATTCCTAAAAATAAACCATATACGCCAAAATAAGAACGAATAATTTCACCTAAAAAAATCAAAAAAATTCCAAAAATAATAGCACGGATAGGGGAAAAATAACCTACAACAAAAGAAATACTTCCAAAAGCTATTAAAGGAAGGCTTGTAAGTATACCCGCTACAGTTGAATTTAAATAATACTCATCTTTAATAATGTCAATTATAGGCCCCACTGCAGTAATTGGAGCCCTAAGATTAAAAGCTACAATAATAACAATAGCAGCATTAATCCAAAATATCTTTTTAAAAGAAGCCATAAAAGCCTTATTTTTGAATTTCTACTTAAATATTTTACCTTCTGCCATCTTAGGAATCCATAAAATATTACCTTCAATAAACATATCTGTAGGACCTTTCATGAAAGCAAGCTCAAGTTTTACAGCTTTGCTATTCTCTAAATTACAAATAAGCCTATTTACCCTAAGAACTTTACCAATAAACCACCTTTATAAGAAACTATCCCATCATAAGATTCTTTTTCGTTTTTGATTATATCAAATTCTTTCTTTTTCAAATCATAACTCAACACAACACCACCGTTTACACCATCAAGATGATAACCAGCTATAAAAAGTTTATGTTTTTTTCTGTCTAGATACAACTCATTTAAACCACCCAATTTTGCTAAATCAAGTTTTAAAAGTTCAGAATATTGTTTTGTCTTTAAGTTAACTTGTAAAATAAGTCCTGTACCAGTATCACTGATTAACAATGTATTATTATCTAATTTTTCTATATCATTTAAAAAAATTACACCTTTAATAGGTAGGTTAAAATTTTCTTTCTTAATTTTTAAATCAAAACCACGTAAAACATCAATATCTACCACATAAAGAGTTTTTCCAATCTCCAACATACCTTTTGGTACATTAAAGTGAGTTAAAAATACTTTACCATTTTTATCAAACTTAGAAACAAACTCATCATTATCTTTATCTTTTGCTAAAGATTCAAGCTTTTCACTTACATTGGACACATAAACGTAATTTTTATCTAACAAAATACTTTCAGGACTTTTAAAATTATAAAATTCTTGATATTTTAATTCACTTGTACCAAATAAACTTCCAAAAAGGGCCAAACTTAAAACATATTTTTTCATATTTTCTCCTTTAATTTAACCAAATATTTGCATTAATTATATTTGTTTCAAATAAAAAAGTGTGCTAGTTTTTTGATAAAAAATACAAGTTTTTTGATTTTTGATATTGCTTAGGAGTTTGCTTATATTTATCTTTAAATCTTTCAATAAACCAAGCTACCGAAGAAAAAGCACATTCATTAGCTATTTCATTTATATTTTTTTTAGAAAATTCAAGTAAAATCTTTGCTTTTTGCAATCTTTTTTCATCCAACCACTTTTTAGGGCTTTGTTTAAAACATTTTTTAAATTCCCTTGAAAAAGTAGCAAAATCAAGTTTTGCAAAATCAGCCATTTCACCTACACTTAAAAATTCTCTCCCACAATACTCAAAAAGTTGCGAAAGATCTAAACGAAATTCTTTTAAAATTCCAGCTAAAAAGCTTATAAAATGAGTGTTTTTATTTAAAAGCAAATGCAAAAAAATTTCTTCAAATTTAAGACTTACTATAGGATCTAATATCTGCGTATTTTCATCAAAATGCGGAGCAAAACTCTCTAAAATTCCTTGTAAAATTTTATCATTTTTAACCCAAAAAATTTCGCTTTCTTGACTCTCTTGGTCTAATTTAAAAAAATCTTTATATTTATAAATAAGCTCAATCAAAAAAGCATTATCAAAGAAAAACAAATAAGCTTCATAAATCCCATTACTAAGTCCTACATTACTTAAGGTATAATTTCCCGCTTTTAAAAATAAAGCTTCATAAGAATCTATTTTATAGTCCTTTGATGCAGTATGTAAAATTTTATATCCTTTTCTAACAAAAGTTAAAAGATGACTACCTACATTGACAAAAGAAGAATGCGAGGCGTTTGTTTGTGTATATTTTGCAAAAGTGCATGATTTAGAATTTTTATAATCTATACCTTTTAATCGTTTTAAATCTTGTGGCAAAGAAAGAATTTGTTCCATTTTTATCCTTATATTTAATACAACTTTCTTTTACATTCCATAAGATATTTTTTAGTATCTTTTTCTTGCATTAAAATTTCACGCATGCAAACCCCAGCTATATTTAAGCCTTTAAAACTAGCGATATTTTGATCATTTATCCCACCTATAGCATAAAGAGGAATTTGACTAAATCGAAGTAAGGATTTTAAAAAATCAAGTCCCTTAGGTTCTAAATCCGCTTTACAAGAACTTTGAAAAATATGTCCTACAAAAGCATAATTGACCCTATAACTCATCGCCTCTAAAAGCTCTTCCTTACTATGTACAGAAGTGCCAAACACATGAAAATATTTTGTTAATCTAGACTCTTTTCTTAATAAAGCAAGTGGAGCGTGAAAATAACGATGCCCTAATTTTAAACAAGTCTTATCAAAAGAATGTAAAAAACAAGTTGTTTTTTGCTTCGCACAAATGCCTAAAACTTCTTTTGCTAAGTCATAATACTCAAATTCACTCAAATCTTTTTCTCTTAAAACTATAGCATCTACTTTAGACTTAGCAAGTTTTTCAATCTGCTTTAAAAAGTCTATTTCTACGCATTTTCTATCGCTTATGGCGATGATTTTTTTATCCCACATAGATGCTATCACTCATCACAGCTTGCAAATTTGATCTTTTAAGCATAATTAAAATTTCATCCACGCTTCTATCGTCTGAAATTTCAAATTGCTCATCACCTTTTTTCTCACCCTTATGTTCGCCTATGCCTACACTTACCCCTGCACTCATTTTTGTAGCACCAAGTTTGATAACCTCATCTCTAAAACCTACTCTTTCACGGCTTGATATAGTAATGCCTGCAAAAGGTAAAAAGAGTCTATAAGCACAAAGCACTTGTAAAAGGCGTTTTTCACTCACATCTTTAGGATGGATTTTAGCGTTATTGATAATAGGTCTTAAACGCGGCACTGAAATAGAAATTTCAGCGTGCGGATAAGCTTGTTGTAAAAAATGTGCGTGAAGTGCTGTAGCAAGGGCGTCTTTTCTAAAATCATCTATACCTAAAAGCGCCCCAAATGCCACTCCACGCATACCCGCTTTTAAAGCTCTTTCTTGAGCATTAAAGCGATAAGGAAAAATGCGTTTTTCGCCACCTAAATGAATTTTAGAATATTTTAAAGGATTATAAGTTTCTTGAAAAACTGTTACATAATCACAGCCATTTTCATGCAAGATTTTATATTCTTCTTCATTCATAGGATAAATTTCAACACCCACAACCTTAAAATACTCTCTAGCTATCTTACAAGCATTTGCGATATATTCTACACTTGCAAACTCTCTGCCCTCACCTGTTAACATTAAAATTTCTTCTAAACCACTTTTAGCAATGGCTTGCATTTCTTCATGAATTTCAGCTTCACTTAGCTTAGCTCTTGCGATCTTATTTCCTTTTTGAAAACCACAATAAACACATTTAGAATTACAATAATTTGACAAATAAAGTGGGGTAAAAATAGAGATAGAATTTCCAAAATATTTTTGTTTGCTTTTGGCGGATTTAAAAGCTAATTCTTCTATAAAATCTTCTGTTGCACTTGAAAGCAAGGCTTTTAAATTTTCTATACTTAAATGCGTTTGATTTAAGGCCTCTTTCACTTCTTTAGCACTAAATTGACTCTCATCATAGTTTTGAACTTCATCTAAAACTTTACTTAAAATTTCGCTTTTTATTTCCTGCATGTGAGGTAAATACTGCATATAATCTTGCATGATTAATCTCTTAAAAAGCCTGTTAGTGGAGAACTAACCTTAGCTTCGCTCACACTTGCTAAACCTGCTAAAAAAGCCGCTCTTCCTGCATTTACTGCCAAAGAAAAAGCTTTAGCCATTAAGACTATATCTTTAGCTTCAGCTATGGCTGTATTTACCATCACTGCACTCACTCCCATTTGCATAGCTTCGCAAGCTTGCGCAGGAGTTCCAATGCCCGCATCTACAATGATAGGCAAATCAATTTCATTGAGTAAAATTTGTATGAATTCCTTAGCACAAAGACCCTTATTACTCCCAATGGGTGCTGCTAAAGGCATGATAGCTGCAGCTCCAGCATCACGCATAGCTCTAGCTGCGTAAAGATCAGCATGCATGTAAGGTAGGGGTGTAAAACCCTCTTTAGCTAAAAGCTCACAAGCTTTAATCGTTTCATAATTATCAGGCAATAAATATCTACTATCGCTTATCACTTCTATCTTGATAAGTTCTCCACAACCAAGTTCTCTTGAAAGCCTTGCAATGCGTAAAGCTTCATCGGCGTTTCTTGCACCTGAAGTGTTGGGTAAAAGTGTGATATTTTTAGGGATATAATCAAGTATATTAGCAATTTCCCCTGTATTTGCACGGCGTAAGGCTAGAGTGATGATCTGTGCTTTAGCTTCTTCTATAGCTGATTTTATAAGCTCTAGCGAATATTTTCCAGAACCTAAAATAAATCTTGAATCAAACTCGTATTTACCTATTTTTAATTTATCATTTTTTAAATTTTCTTGCATTTTTACTCCTTATTTGCTAAAAGCTCTAAAACAAGATTGCTTTGATGTCCTGCACAAATATTTACCCTTGGTGCCATAAGTCCATTTCCTAGCTTAGCACCATTTACCAAATCCCCACACACATAGAAATTTTTAGCAATTTTTCTTGTTTGTATGCTGTTGCTATCACCATAGCCCGCAAGCCCTGAAGCACAGATTAAAATACTATCTTTGTAAAATCTATGAAAATTTTGCGCCATCATAGCTTTTGCGATAGCACTATCAAAGGCTTCACAAACTATATCTATACCTTTAAACAAAGACTTTAAATTATCCTCATCGATTTTTAAAGTGCAAATTTCAACGCTGATATAAGGATTAATTTCGCTAATTTGATCTTTTAAAGCTTCGGTTTTAAATTTACCCAAATCACTTACACGATAAGCTTGACGATTCAAATTACTAGGCTCAATCACATCAAAATCAATCAATTTTAAATACCCCACGCCACTTCTTGCTAAATTGATAGCGATATGCGATCCAAGTCCGCCTAAACCACACACCGCCACGCTTGCTTTTTTAAGTTTATCATGAAGTTTCGGCGTATGGCGTGCTCTCATCATAGCATCTAACGCATCTTTTGGAGGTAAGGAATTTCTTTCTATGCAAAAAAGCTCATCATTTTCATTTAAAGCGATATTCTCTTTTGTTGCAAAACCATTGATGATCCAAACATCATTTTCATTTTTGCTGATATTTTTAAAAAATTCCAAACTTGTTTTAAAGGCTGTATCAAGCTCTTTACCATTAAATTTTACTTTCATTATCCACCTCCTACAAAATTTACGATTTCGGCTTTATCGTTTTCTTTTAAAATCAAATTTTCAAATTCACTTTTTGGTATGATTTTCCCATTTAATTCTAAAGCGATAAGTTCGATTTTCAAGCCTTTTTCTTTGATAAAATCCATAAATTTAAGCTCTTTAAATTCAAATTTTTCTCCGTTGATAATCATATTTTTCCTTGTATTTGCTCTTCTACTTTAATTTTTGCATTATCTAATAATTGTTTAGATTTTTTCCTTAAATTAAAGCTTTCTTGTATATATTTTGCAATTTTTTCTTGGGTTTTAATATCAAGTATCGCCACTAAAACCTTTTTAATATCTTCAATCCTCCAATGAGATATGATAGATCCGCCACAATCTCTTTGTGCTTGTAGCTTTACAAAAATAGAATTTAAAAACAATGTTAGATACTCAGGTAAAATATTTTCTTTATCTTTTATATTTAAATGCAAAATAGCACCACTAGTTATAACTTCCTTGTCTTCTTTTACACAATACGCAACACCAATACTCCCATCTTTACTAAATAAAATAGTATCTTTTTTCGGATATAAAATTTGTAAATATTGCGGAAAAAAATCTTTTTCATCTAAAAAAACATCAGCTTCACTTAACCCATATTGTGTCAAATTTGCAACTCTTATAAAAGGTATTCCTTTATTTTTATATAAATTCGAACCCGGCTCTATTGACTTTGTGATACTTACCAAATTATCTAATACAGTATATTTCTTATTCATTATAATTTTCTCATTTATTTCATATTTCTTTTGATAATACTCACTATCCAATCGCCCTGTTTTTAGAAAAGATTCTTTTAGAGTGCGTATAGAGATATTGAGTGATTTTGTAGAATGATCTATTTTAGAATCTAGCAAACTTTGCAATGGATTCTTTGGATCAAGTCCTAGCTCAAGGTATAGAATTTCCTCTGCTTTTTTATATAACTCCTTACTTTCTTCTAATGCTTTATGAGAATCTTTTACCAAATTTTGAATTTCTAGCTGAAATTCTATAGGAAGAATGGGAATTTTAAAATAATTAAAATCTCTAGGATAAATTTCAATTTGCCCGGAAGTTCCACTATAATATCTGATTATTTGAATCTGACCATAATAACTTTGCAGAAAAATAGTCAAAAAATAAGGGTTTAAATATGTTTTATTTTTAACAACAATAACATTAATATGACTATCTATACTAAAATCAAAATCAAGTATATTGATAAACACTCTACCTAAAGTTCCTACACCTGTTGCATTTATCAATACAGATTCTTTTGGAACAATTTTTCCATACCCACTTTTTGCATTTTCATAGTCAATATATTCATTCCTAATATATTGACTATTGATAACTTTCATCTTGCTTGTCTCGTCATATTTCGGTTGCGAATACCGAGAATTAAATTTCATATTATCGCCCAAATATTCAACTTGATTTAATTGTATAGTCTCCATAGCATCAAAATATTCTTTCTTGAAAAACTCAGAATCTATTCTTTTACTCTCATTATCCTTTTGAGCTTCACTAAGCTTTAATACGCTAATTTCTAAATACGGGTATTTTTCCTGCAAAGTTTGGTTTAGATTCATTTTATTCCTTTTTTTATTTCAATCTAAGTAAAAAATATTTATAATTATAAAGCTCAACTACCGGTGGTAGAAAGAGATGGCTAGCTTTATGCTTCTTGCAGATGCCTAAATCTGCACCAAACCCCTAAAACCATTCGCAATTCTTTAACTCTATATCATTTCCGTTTATATAATTTCTATATCTTTTTTTATAGGTATCTTTATTATATCCTTTATCTATGTAGAAACTTGTCACTAAAAATGAACTACTTCTGCCTAGCTTTTGTAAAATAACTATAAAGTTATGGTTATGTAACCACAAATAAAAACGGATTGCCCGTTTCTCTTTATAATAAAAAGCTTTAATTTCGGGATGAGTATGATTGAGAATAATTTGTTTGATCCAATTTATTCTGCAAGCTCTTTGGCTATCAAACTCCCTTGTTTTATTTTGTTTGTTTTCTCGTGTTGTGATATGCCAAAATATCTTTTCTTTCCCCTTATGCTTCTTATGTGATTGCGGATCTATATAAATACAACCTGCTAAATACAATGGAGCCTCAATAAAGTCTTGTTTGAAAATTTTATAAGCTAAGTCAAATTTTTCATTTTCACATTTACAAGTGCTAAAATCCAAGAGGTGATACATTATTGTTCACCTTTACTCAATTGAATCCTAAAAATATTAAATTTATTTTCCCAAGGTGGCGTTCCTTTATCTAATTCAATATTAGCTATGTTTTCAATTTTATCTACAATGTAATTTTTTATTTCACTTGTGTGTTCTATATCATCCCTTGCTTTGTATGAAATAGCACCTATGAGCAAATCAACAAGTTGAACAATATTTGATTCATGTGATTGAATTGTAAAAATTTTCATATCAATTGATTTTTTAAATTTATTATGTAATACATTTCCTAGTTCTTTTATCTTGTTTCCACTTCTAGTATCTTTATAATCAAGATAAATTTTTATACTTGTATCAATCTCTATCAGGTTGCGCAATACTTGGTAATACATTTTATAATAAAACAAATCATGGCTTCCTTGATTATACACATCGTGTCGCAAGTTTTTTTTATCAGGAATTAATATGGCTTGAAACCACATATGCACAGAAGAAAAGAAAAACTCTAGCAATTCGTCATAGAAATATTTTTGGCTTATATTAAGTTTTGTCCATTTAATTTCTTTATTATATTTATATTTATGCTTTAAATATTTAATTGTTTTATTAATTTTAATAATTTCAGATGACGGAACTTTAAGCGCTCCTAATACCATAACCTTTGAACACAAAGTTAGATTATCTTTGTAGGATAAATGATTGCTTTCATCGCAAAAAATTTTAAATTCTTTCATGTTATCCATTCACTTATTCTTTCCAAAAACTCAAATTTTGTGCTTTTGCAAATTCAATAAAAGCTTCAGCTATACCATCTTTTTGCAAGTCTTTATATTTTTCTACATTTAATCTATATTCTTGTATTCTTTTGTCAAACTCTTCTTGGCTTTCATCTTTTTGTTTTATAGGCTCATCTCCTTCTAAATGCGGATGAAATAAATCATGTTTTACTACTAAATGATCATGAGAATCTAAAAGTGGGTAATAAATCTTTTCGCCTGAATTATCTTTGCTAGGCTCACTCATAGTAGCAAAGAAGATATTATAGTCCTCACACTTTGGACATAATTTATCATCCCATTTTTGTAAAAATAAAACACTTGTTTTTGTCCCAGTGTGTGGTTTAAAGACATTTCCATGAAGTCCTACAACCGCTAAGATTCTAGCTTTTTGTGCGATAAATTCTCTTATATATTTATCGCTTGAATTATTAAAACGCCCTTGTGGTAATACAATAGCCATTCTACCACCAGGCTTTAACATATCTAAATTTCGTTCGATAAATAAAATATCTCTTCCTACTTTACTTTGAGGTTTGCCATTTTCCTTTTTACCCAACTCATATCTAGCTAAAATTCTACTCTCTTTTATATCTCCTGCAAAAGGTGGATTTGCCATTAAAACATCAAAATTAAAATCCCTATTTTGATTTTTAGTTACTCTTAAATTTTTTAAGCGTTTAAAACCTTCAAAATACACATCTTGCCAATCTTCATCATCTTTTACCCATTCATCCCATCTATCAAAGTCAATGGAATTTAAATACAAAACATTTGTATGCCCATCACCTGCAATTAGATTAAGCATTTTTGATACGCGCACACTCTTTTCATCAAAATCTATACCAAACACTTTTTCTTTTACATAATCTTGACACTCAGAAATCTTTTCTTGGGCTGTAAAGAGATGACTTGCTTCTATGCCTCTTTCTTTATAAATTGAACGCCACACATAAAAACAAGTATGTATCGGAAATCCACAACTTCCACTTGCAGTATCTATCATACTTTCATCTTTTTTGGGATTTAGCATTTTTACACACATATCTATTACATAACGCGGAGTAAAATATTGCCCTTTTTCACCTTTTGAGGATTTATTCACTAGATATTCAAAAGCATCATCAATTACTTCTAAATTTGAGTTAAATAACTTTACATTTTGCAATGATGATACACATACACTTAGGTGCGAAGGAGAAAGTTTAATTTTCTCATCATTATTAAATACACCTTCCCATTTTTTCTTTGCTTTATCAAAGAGTTTTTCTATTTTTTGCTTAAGTTCAGAATCAGATTCTCCATAATTTCTAAATTCCAAGCTCTTTGTTCTATCTCTTGCACCCTCTAGTTCATCAAAAAGTTTTATAAATATAAGCTTAAAACATTCTTCAAATACATCAACTCCAGCATTTGCCAACACCTCATCTTCCATTTCTGTAACCAAATTCTTTAAACTTCGCTTTTGACTTTTTAAAATATCTTCTTTAATCAAATCATCAAAGGTAAATTTTACTTTCAACACATCTGGTAATGTCTGGTTTGATGCAGGAATATTTGGAATAGATTCAAAATAATTTGGATCTTTTCTATGATAATAGCTAATTTCTTTACCATTGCACCACACAGCCATAGTTGCACCTGTAGCATTACAATAACTTTTTAATTGTTCTTTACCATCTTTCAACTTTGGCTTTTTTACTTCTATAATGATGTATGGGGTTGTGATTTGGATTTTATCCATTATCACAATATCAGCTCTTTTTACTTCGCGTCCAAAATGCACACCAAATTCAATTTTTATCATATCTTTAGGATAGTTATACTCATTTAAAAGCTTATCGATATAAAGCTGACGCACAATTTCTTCTGGCGTGAGTTTAATTTCTTTATCGCGGATAAGGCAACTAGTATAGTATATAATTTGGTTATTTTTGTTTGTTTTAGCTATAATTTTAGTTTCCAATTCAGCAATAGCTTTTTTACTAAATAGATCTAGCTTGTAATCACTATCTTTTAAAATTTCCTCAATCATTCTAAACCTTTAAAAATTT
Organism: Campylobacter jejuni subsp. jejuni 414; assembly: GCA_000163995.1. GTDB lineage: Bacteria > Campylobacterota > Campylobacteria > Campylobacterales > Campylobacteraceae > Campylobacter_D > Campylobacter_D jejuni_A. The sequence continues at coordinate 962,736 of CM000855.1, forward strand.
TCTATCAAGTCTTTAAAAACAAGGCAAAGTTTTTCAAATTCTTCTATACTTACCCTTTCATCAATGGCGTGAATTCTATCATTACAAACCCCAAATTCCACTACCTTTACACCGTATTTTGCAAAATACCTTGCATCACTTGTGCCGCCTTTAGTATTAAACTCTGGTACTTCATGAGTGATCTTTTGCACGCTTTCATTCATTTTTTTGAACGATTTTGTTATCAATATTTGTCAAAAAAGCTTCACTTGATTGTTTTAATTCTAGTTCATAGTTTAAACCATGGCAAATTTTTTCCACATAGCTTTTTACATCTTCTAAGCTTGTATCAGGAGAATTGCGCACATTAAACATAAGTTTTAAATCATTTGGCGTAACATTACACACTCCCATACCTCCACGAATGTCGGTTATAACGATTTTTGAAGGGCTAAACTCCGCACTTCCAGGATCAAGATCAAAACCCGCTAAAAGCTTTAAAACCGGTGCAAAATCATGCACGGGATTGATACATTTTTCAGGATAAGCTACATGTCCTTGTTTCCCACGGATTAAAAGTTTTCCATTGATAGAACCACGACGCCCTATTTTGATACTATCACCGATTTTTTTCATACAGGTTGGTTCTGCAACTACAGCATAATCAGGCAGCATATTTCTTTCTTGCATCCATTCTAAAACAGCCTTAGTTCCATATATAGCCTCGCCTTCTTCATCGCTTGTTAAAATAAGACTAAGCCTTGCTCCTTTAAAATCCGCATTCTTTACCGCATCTACAAAGGCTGCTACTCCACTTTTCATATCTTGAGCACCCCTTGCATAGATAAAGCCTTCCTTTTCCACAGGCACGAAAGCATCACTGCTCCAACCCTCACCTGCAGGCACCACATCTACATGTCCGCCAAAAGCTAAATGTTCACCTTCATCTTTAAATTTCTTGGTAAGTAAGAGATTTTTAACGCCTTTTTCTTCTATAAAAAAAACTTCAAAATCGCTAAGTTCCATAGCGATGAAATTCAAAGCTCCATCATCATTTGGCGTAACGGATTTAAATTTTAAAAGTTCGATTAAAAATTCTTTTGCATTCATTTTTTATCCTAAGAAAGTTTTATACAATAAATTAAGAGCAAAACACTCTATAACTATAACTGAAACTATATTGATTATAAAAACAACTTTTGCACTAAAAACATGGCTATATCTTGCCACTACAAAGGCTAAAGCACCCACCCAAGAAAGAATAGCCATAATAAGTCCCAAAGTCATCAAATAAGCATGATCACTACTTAAAACCACACTCGCAATACTAAGCCAAAATCCTATCACAAAAGGATTCGAACCATTTAAAAAAGCTCCTTTAATATAGCTTTTAAAAAGACTTTCTTCAAATTCTTTATGTTCTACACTTAAGCTTTCTTTTTTTCTTAGCATTAAATACGCCATATAAGTTAAAAAACAAAAACTAAAAAATCGCCAAAGAACGCATAAAAATGACATTATTTAAAAAATTTAAAAGCCCAAATTGAAGCAAGCAAAGATAGAGCATATCCACACTAAAAGCCCCAAAACCCACTGCAATAGAATTTTTAAAGGCCTTTAAAGCATAAGTTAAAATCACAATATTCACAGGACCAAAAGGCACACTCACCCCAAAACCTAAAAATACTCCACTTAAAAAAGAATCAAACATTACCATCTTTCATAAAATTTTCTATATCAAGTGCAATTTTATCAATACTACTAAGTATATCTTCTATGTAAATTTTATCAAAATATCGTTCCAATTTTGCATCTTTTTCATAGATATTTAAAATACTTTTTTCACACATTGAAGCATAATGCTCCACGGGTAAAACCGCTCCACTTGTACCTATGCTTATAAAAAGTGAAGTTTGACCCAGCAAAGAATAAAGTGTAGTATAAGCAGGAGCTTGCTCTTCAAACATTACTATATTGTGCCTTAAATTTTGGCTTTTACATTTAGGACAAATTTTATTTTCTATTTTTTCATAGCCAATATTAAAAATTTCTTCACATTTTAAGCAACGAAGTTCAGGTAAAAAACCATGCAAATGCACCACATCTTTACAACCTGCACGCTCTAGTAAATCATCGACATTTTGTGTTAAAACAAAAAGATTTTTACCCCATTTTTCTTTTAATTTAGCAATTTGCTTATGAGCGTGATTTGGCTTTACATTTGCAAGTTCTAAGCGTCTTGCATCATAAAAATCCAAAACTTTTTTAGGATTTTTTCTAAAGCCTGTAGCAGAGCAAACTTCCATTACGTCATAATCTTGCCAAAGTCCGCCATTGTCTCTAAAAGTTTTAAGCCCGCTTGGAGCAGACAAACCTGCTCCGCTTAATATCATAATGTTTTTCATCGCTAAACCTTATAAAATTTACAAAGTTTAGCGAAAAATGCTTTAAGAAAATAAATATTTATGCAAGATTTTTTCTTTTTCTTTTTCTAATCTACTAAGCTCTATTTTATCCTCATTGATTTTTCTCTCAATCTTATCAATTATATCTACTATTTGATCTTGGAAATCTAAAGAAGGAAGTTTAACTCTTAATGCCCTTATTCTATCTATTGAAGCTCTAAGTTTTCTTGAAAATCTTTGTTTTTTACCAGCTTCATTTAAAATAAAACTTATGTATTTAGCATTTAATTTTGCATCATTAACCCTTAATACTCCACAATGATCAGTTGGATAAAACTTTCTATTTTTTGGCATAAAACCCACTATCCAATCTCCATCTATACCCCATAAAACAGAATCACTATCATAATCTGGTAAGATTTCTTTATCAATAAATCCAAATACCTCTAACACATTTGCACTATAAACAGGAATTTTCCCGTTTTCAAGCAAATCACTATTTAAAATTCTTTTTCCAATACTTAATTTAAAAATTGGATTTGATAAAGAATACTCTTTAATTGTTTTGTTAAACGCTAATAAAAATTCATTATCTAAATTTATTTCACACAAGTTATTAATTTTGCTCAAAATAGAATTTAGCTCATACCCCCCCCCATCATCTATAATACCGCATTTTTGAAGTATTGCTTTAATTAAGTTTTGATACTCTTGTATGCTCATTCTTATGGTATTATACTGTTCTTCTACCTTTTCATTCTGCCACAATTTGTTTTTGAATTTCCAAAGGTGGAAGTGGAATTTTAAAACTATAAAAAATATTAGTATCAAACTGTGGATACTGTTGTCCTTGTTTATATAGTTTTTGTCCGCAAATTTCTAATAAAATATACAAAAAATCAAAAATAATCTTGCTTTTATCTTTAACACTCAAAATATGATTATTTGCTGAAACAAATTTACCTTTATGTTTCTTAATATTTGCATATCTTGCCACTCCTAAAGTAATTACTTCACCTTCGTTTATAAATTGTCCAGCTGTTTTTTCATCTGTCCACCATTCGTAGTTTTTAGAACTTGGTAAAAGTTTTACATTTCCACTGTTTAAATTCATTTTTTCAATTTCTGTCGCACTAGCTTGATTTCTAATTTTATTTAAATCACACACTTCCCCTAATCTCACCAACTCAAACTTAGAATTCTTAAAAGGATTCAACTCATCTTTTGATTTTACGTTTAAATTTATAGCTTTATTAAATTCCACTTTTTCAAAATCCATCATATCAACAAGCCTTGCTTTACTGGCATAGCCTTGCAAATCTTTTGGTATATCGCTAAGAGTTTTTAAGAAAGATTTGCAAATTAAAGTATTAAGCTTAGTCTCATTTTGCGGATTGCCTCTTTCAAAAAGTGGGCTAAGATAAGGTTTATGCAATTCTTTTAAACCTTCATCGCCTTTTCTATTGCTCCACTCATAGCCCAAAAATTTCTTTTGTTCTTTTATATCGCTTGGGGATTTTATAATTAAGACTTCTTGTTTAAGACTTAAGCAAAAATAAAGTAATTTATCCTTTTCTATTGCTTGAGCATAAGCTAAAAAGGCTTTATCTTCTAAGCTTTTCTTATCTTCACTCTCTTTATAAATTTTAGATTCTTTAAGTTTTTTATAATCGCTTGTTTGGTTAAAAGCATTGTGATAATCTTTAAAGGCTTCTAGCACTGCGAGATTAGAATTTAAGTTGCCGTTTAAAAAATTCTCATAAAGTTCTTTGTCAAATTTTCTAAAATCACAATATGCAGCTAGATAATTTTGAGAAAAGTTTTCACTGTCTTTTAAATTTTCAGATTCTATACGCTCAAGAATAAGACTATAATCTTGAGAAATAAAATTATTTTCTTGCTTAAAAGTTTCTTTTTTACGTAAAAATAAAATAATCGTATTTGTCCCTGTCGCTCCAAAAGTACAGCTTCCAAGCTCAACAATAGCAATAAAATCAAAATTTTGAAACAATATTTCTCTTGTATTTTTATAAATAGAATCCTTATTTAAAATAGAACTTGGCAAGATAATAGCAGCTTTTGCATTATCTTTTAAAATTTGATTTGCTCGCTCACAAAAAAAACATTCAATAGCATTATTTGTTTCTATGTTTATATCATCATTAAAAAGTTTATAAGTGTTTTTAGATTTATTACTTAAGGTTTCTAAAAATCCTTTTACAGAATAAGGTGGATTTGCTATAAGTAAATCAAAACTATTAGATTCTATTTGTGGTTTTGCTTTTTCTCCTTCTAGATTGCTTGTATTTGCTAGTTCAAAACTAGCAAGTGCATCAGCATATAAAATATTAATTTCATTTTGCCCATACATTGCACTTGAAACCTTAGAAACCTTACTTAAGCGATATTCTTTTTCAATACCATAAATATTTTTATAATACTCTTTGAGTTCTTCTTTTTTTAAATATCGCTTAAGCTCATTGGCATAGGTGTTTAAAAAATGTCCAGCACCACAAGCATAATCAATCACTTTTAAAGCTTTAGAATTTTCGCTTAACATTGTTTGAAGTGGCAAAGAATACACAATAAATTCACAAATTTGTATAGGCGTAAAAAACTGGCCTTCATCTTGCTTCATGCCTTTTTGCAAAAAAAGTTCAAAAAGATTACCTAAAAATTGATTGGTAGAATTTTGAGTAAGTTTATAATTTGTAAAAAGCTCTACTATTTCTTTTAATACAAGTGCATTTTTTAAGAATAATTCTTTATTATGCACTTCTAAAAATGCAAAATCATTATTTGAATAAAATTTTAATTCTTTGATGTAATTTTGCATTACTTCTTTTAAAGTTTTTGTTTTTAGTTGTTTAAAATCCTTTTCTATATCTTCATTAGATACAAAGGTGATTTTTTCTCCTAAGAATTCTTTCATTGCTTCTTTATAAAGCCACATTAATCTATCTTGCATATTTGCATAAGTATCTGCCATTACACCAAAATATCCAAATTTGAGATTGTTTTTATTAAAAGTTTCATCATAGATTTTACAAAGAAAAATATTTACAAGTTTATCAAAAGCATTTTCCTTGCCTGATATATTATGCTTACGTAAAATTTTTGCAAATTCGTGATATTTGCCTTCTTCTTTAAGTTCTTTAAGATTATCAAAAGTTGGAGTAATTTCTAAAATTTTATAAGCATTGACATTTGCTTCAAAAAATGCCTTGTTTAAAATATTGCAGTTCATAACTTTCTTTCCAAGTTTTAAAAAGTTCTATATTGTTATTAGATTTTTTATAAGAATTTTGTAATTCTTTTTCTTTTAGATATTCTTCATTGTCAAAAGCTTGTATGATGTAATTTTTATATTCTAACTTATCGCTAAAATCACTTGTATAAAGACAAAGGTATTTTACACCTTTTTCTTGCTGAAAATAAGAAAAAAGCTGCCCGCCATCTTCTTGCATTCTATTCCATTCTTTTATAAACTCGCTATTTTTAGAATCTGTAGTTTTGCATTCAATGATTAAATAAGGATTGTTTTCATTATCCTTTACTAAAATATCAGCTTTGGCACCTTTTTTATCCCTGCCAAGATTCCATTTTGGTTCTAACTCTAAATGTTCAGCCTTATAACCTTTTTCTAAAAGTCTATGCACGCATTCAAAAACTACAAAATTTTCAGGGTGTGAAAAATTAGAAGTAGTTTTATCGTGTATTGTAATTTCTTTTGGATAATTAATGCTTTGATTTTTGTAGTCTATTTCAAGCGTATAATTGCTAATTTTTTTCACATAATTTTCATTTTTATTTTTAAACTCTAAACTTTCTAAAACATTTTTTAAATTATCTTTTGTAATCATTTATACCCTCATAATTTTACCACCTTAGCACCAAAACCACCTTGATTGATAGGTGCATCACTAAAACTTTTTACACTTTTGTGAGTTTTTAAAAACTCTCTTACAGCAAAGGCAAGCTTTCCTGTTCCTATACCATGATAGATTAAAACCTCATCAAATCCAGCTATTAACGCATCAGAGATAAATTTATCAAGCCTTAAAATAGCTTCATCACTCCTAAGTCCGTGCAAATCCAAACTCACACTAAGATTAGTAGGTTTTACTACATTAATGCTTGTTTTTGAACTTATTTTAGGTGTAGAGCTGCTTTTTTTAAGCAATTTTAAAGGCACACGAAGTTTGATCCCATCGCTTTCTACCATAGCGTCGTTTTTAGAAATGCCTATAATTTTACCTTTAATTTTCTCATATTTTACAAAGTCACCCACACGCAATTCTTCATTGTGCTCCATACTTGGAAAGATAATTTCTTTTTTAAACTCATTGGCTTTATTAAGACTTCTTTGCTTGTCTTTTGTATCTTTAAGTTGTATGGTTTTTTTAGCTTCTTCTATGGCTTTGTGAAATTTAAATTCCAAATTCCTTAAACTCATGCGAAATTCTTGTTCATTTTTTTCTTTTTGATCTTTTAAAGAAAGTAAAATTTCATCAACTTTTTGCTCTTTTTTCTCGACATTTTGAAGTTTAGCCTTAAGTTCTAATTCAAGATTGATATTTTTACCCACAAGCTCTTCTAAATTTTCTTTATCCTCGCCATAAAGTTTTTTAGCCTCACCAACTAAATTAGGCGGGATTTGATAACGTAAAGCCGTTTCAAAGGCATAAGATTTTCCTATGGTGCCTTTTAAAAACTCGTATTTTGGGCGTGAAAGCTCTTCATCATACAAAGCAGCAATGAGCTCAACTTGCTCGTTTTTTGCCAAAAGCATGGCAAGACGTTTATGATGTGTGGTGATAATGATTTTAAGATTATTAGCTATGAGTTTTAAAATCAAAACACTATACAAACAAGCCGCTTCTTCAAAATCCGTTCCAAGCTCTATTTCATCGATACCTAAAAGCAAATTTTTCTTAGAAAAAAGCTTAGAAAAATGCAACATTCTTCCTGCAAAAGTTGAAATGTCGTTTTTGACATTTTGCGGATCTTCTATAATGGCATCAAATTCTTTAAAAGTGCCGATTTTACTTTCACTTGCCTTTATATACATAGGCAAAAGATGTTTAGCTAAAAATGCTGCGCTTAGTATGGATTTTAAAAGCATTGATTTTCCACCTGCATTAACCCCTGTGATGATTAAAACTTGTTTTTTAAATTCCAAACTCACACTTTTTGGATTTTTTAAGGCAGGATGAGCGAAATTTTTAAGCACCAAATCCGTACTTTGATCGCACAAAACAAATTCAAAATCCCTTTTTTTAGCAAGCAAAACTCTAGCGCTATAATGATCAAAAAGATCAAAGGCTGTATTGATAAATTTTAAAAAAGGCAAATTCTTTGCCAAAAAAGCCGAGAAATTTTTGGCGTATTCATAGTAAATTTCTTCTTTTTGATTTTTGATTTTTTCTATATCATTTTGCAAATTCTCAATACTTAAAGGCACGATATAAAAGCCACCGCCACTACTTCTACCTATGATTTTTGCTTTAATAGCGTGATTAAACCCGCCTCTTACAAGCAAGGCTTCAAGATTGTTTATAAGATGGATTTGTGTATCGATAAGATAAGGCATTAAAGCTTTTGTATAGCAAAATTTCTTAAACTCAGCTATTATGCTTTCATTTTTTAATCTTAGAGCAGCATTAAGATTTACAAGTCTTTCATCTAAACTTTCTTTTAATTCCCCTTTTTCATCGAAATTCAAACAAAGCTCCAAAGCCCCGCTAACAAATTCTATCTTTTGCAGCCAAGAGTCCAAATTTATCCCTAGTTTTAACTTTTTTAGCTTTTCAAAATAACGAAAAATTTTTACAAATTCAAAAATTTCATCTAAATGCAAAATTCCTTGTTTACTTAAATGCACCAAGGCTTGATCAAGATTGCTAAGCTCTGGCATACTAGGAAATTCCACCTCGCAAAGCTCGTGTATGCGTTTAAAATGAAGCTTAGAATCTCCTTGTAAAAAAATCTCCTTATCTCTTGCAAAAAAAGTCTTAAACTCTTCTAAATAACTATTTAAATCAAGCTTTGAGTTCAATTCTTCTTTTGCGTCATTCATCATTTAACCTACAATCTTTAATATCTATAATTAAAGAATTAAAACTTTGATTATTATCCTTTGAAATAAAACTTCCCGTACCAAATTCATAATTAAAATACGCCTTAGATACATTAATATCTTTACATAAAATATTTTTATTTTGATTAAAAGCAACGATAATATCTGTTCTTAAATGACTTTTTTGCGTATTCTCAAACTCAAAAAATACTGCCAAAACAACAAAAATCACAAGTAAAATACCAAAAAAAGGCTTGGTCTTTTTGCCTAATTTTTTACGCAAAGCAAAAGTGATCAAAGCTAAAATTAAGATGATTAAAAGATATAGTAAAATTCTACTCATTCTTTTGCCTTAATTTATTACTGATATCTCCCGCACCAAAACCTATAATGAGCCCTTCTTCAAAAACTTGCCCCTTAGAAGCCACTAAAAATTTACCCTCTCTTTTAATGTCTTCTACAAATAAAGCCTTAGGAAAAACGGCCTTTAAATCAAGATCTATAGGCTCTTCACCTGCAGCATAAACAGGTAAAATTATAAGTTCATCAACACCTTCAAAAGTCTTTGCAAATTCCCCTAAATTTGCAGCCAAACGCGTATAACGGTGTGGTTCAAAAATAGCTGTGATTTTCTTATATCCGCCTAATCTTGCATATTCTTGTGCCGCACTTAAAGTTGCTTTAATTTCAGTTGGATGATGGCCATAATCATCGATTAAAACCAAATTTTCATCCGCATATAAAATATCAAAACGCTTTTTAATGCCTTGATAGTTTTTAAGTCTAGTTCTTATCGTTTCTATATCTAAAAAATTTAAAGCCGCCAAAATCGATAAAGACGCATCGAGTGCTAAATGATACCCCATACCAAAAACTCTAAATTCTCCCCAATCTTTTAGCTCAAAACTTGTAAAAGGCTTAAAATTTTCTATAAACATGGTGCAGTTTTTGATATCTTTGCTTGGATAAAGCTTAATCACTTCATTTTGATAACTTTTCAAAAACTCATCTTCAGCATTAATCACACGAATTTTAGCTGTATTTAAAAACTCTGTATAAGCATGATGAAGTTTTGAAACTTCATTACCATAATGATCTAAATGCTCCGCTTCTGCATTAGTAACTATAGCTAAATAAGGATTTGAATTTAAAAAAGAGCTATCACTCTCATCGGCTTCAAAAACAAGGTTTTGGCTTTCTTTATAAATCATATTTGAACCAAATTCTTTTAAAATCGCTCCGATAATCACAGAAGCATCATCAATCAAAGAAGCTAAAATGCTTGAAGTCGTACTTTTTCCGTGCGCTCCTGCTACTGCAAAAACGCGTTTATCTTCTAAGATAAGCGGTAAAGCTTCCTTGCGTGAAAGACATTTAATGCCTAATTCTTTGGCGTGTTTAAATTCGGGATTTTCTTCTTTGATCACAGCAGAATAAACCACCAAATCCTTGCCTAAAATATTGTCTTTATGGTGTGGAATTTCTACTTTTACACCTTCTTTTTCTAATTCTTTGGTAATTTTGCTTTCTTTAAGATCACTTCCGCTAATCTTAAAGCCTTTTTCTTTTAAAAATCTTGCCAAAGCAGAAATTCCTATACCGCCTATACCGATAAAATGGATATTTTGCATCATTTAAACCTTTATAATTTAAAGGCTAAATTTTAGCACTTTTTTACTAAAAAGAAAATATAAACTCTAATTTACTAGTCCCAAACGCTTAGCTAATTGATATAGATTTAGTTCCTTATAAAATTTAGTAAAATTCTTATGGTATTCATCAAGCTCAAAAACATGATTTGTATCTTTTAAGGTATGATTGTTTTCAAAATAATATCCATTAGCACCGCTATATACTCCATTTTTATCTATCCATACAGCATCATTGATCCCAAATTCTAATTTTTCATCACTTGGTTTTGCTAACATATTTCTTCCACCTACACTTAAATACTTAACATTGCTTAAGCTTAAAGCATAAAGTGTTGGAAAAATATCTTTATGTGATCCTACGCGATCTTTATCATAGTAAATACTATTTTGCAAATCCTTAGGAATATAAAGATAAAAAGGCACGCTATAAGCAAAAGCTTTCTGTGAATTTAAATCTATACTCATTTCACGCACTCTATGATCTCCAGTTGCTGCTATAATAACACTATCCTTAAATGTACTTTGCTTTACTTTATCTAAAAATTTTCCAAATTCATTATTTGCATAAGTATAAGCTTTGATAATATTTTCTTGCTTGTTTTTGTCGTAAGGCAAGCTATCAAGTAAAGCTTGTGGAATGTTTTCTAATTTTGGCAAATCATTCTGCGGAATTTTATAAGGTGGATGATTAGAAATAGTAAGAGCAATTATAAGAGTATTATGCGGATTTTTTTGAAGTAAATCATAAACTTTTTTGTATAAAAATTCATCAGCTACTCCATAAGTATTTTTACTCAAAAAAGCACCATTATACTCATCAATAAGAGTGTTTTCATCTATGATTTTATCAACGTCTTGGCCATAAAGATAATTTGCAAGATTTTTCCAAGCTCCATTTCCGCTAGTAACAAAATAAATCTTATATCCTGCTTTTTTATATATTTGCAAAGGGGTTAAATCAAGCTTGATATTTTGATACTTACTCATAGAAAGTTCGACAATAGGGCTAATAAAAAATAAATTGGAAAAACTAGGTATGGTATTATTACTAGAAGATAAAAATCGCGTAAAAACAAAATCTTGATCAAGATGTTTTTTTAACGCTCCTAAAAAATTATGCTCACTATTTGCAAATGAGCCCAAATTCAAACCAAAACTTTCCATTAAAATCAAAGCCACACTAGGTTTAATTTCTTGTGCGCTTTTATTTTCAACACTCACCCTATTAAAATCAAAAAGTTCATGCTTTAAAGTTTCATATTTTTGCTCACTGATAATATCTAAATGGGATATATCTTGCTGATTTTTGTAATTTTCAAAAGCCCATTTCATAGCCATCAAAGGATTAACTGCAATATGATTGATAACAGGAATTTCTGAAATGGCATAATTGTTATTATTCATAATCACACGCCTAAAAGGCCCTCTTAAGGCGATTGTATAAATAATCAATAATAAAACCATCAATGATAATAATTGTATTTTATTTAATTTAATTGTTTTTAGCTTTAAATTTAAAATTTTTATATTAATAAAAACACTTAACAATAACACAAAGAAGGCAATTGCTAAAATTTTAAAAACAGGATAATCCTGCATAATAATATTTAAAATACCCTGTGTATTATCATTTTCCAAACCAAAAATAAAAATATCAATTTTAGTTTTATAAATTTCATAATAATAATATTTAATAAAAGAAAAGATGACGCATAATAAGGATATTATAGCTATATAAATACTTGAAAAAACTATATAAAACTTGCGTCCTATGTCAATTAATTTTTTGTTTTCTATATTGGAAAAAACTAAACTTAAAAAACCGCAAAGCAAGAGCGGTAAAAATGCTGCACTTAAAAATCTAACATCATGAAAGGCGCCTAAAAGATACATCAAAATAATTTCATTATTTTCAGCAGTTACCCCCCCCCTTCACAATAAAATCATTTTGCATTAAAATACGATTGATGCTAAAAATTGCTATAAACAATGCACTAAAAATAAAAATTTGAAGTAAAACTTTTCTCATAATTTAACCTTTCTATCTTCTTTTAAATATTTCTAAGAATTTTATCAAAACCCCAAAGTTTTCTTGCTTTATCACTTTTTTTAGGCTCTATGATAAGCATTTCTTCTTCAAAGCCTAGTTTGCTTTCTATTTCACCAAAAGCATTGATAAACATAGTATCACCATAAAAATTCCACTCATCTTTTGTTTTACCTATGCGATTTACTCTTAAAATGCTTGTAGAATTTAAAAAGGCTCTTGTTTTTAAAAGCTCTTCCCATCTTTGTTTGCTTTCAAAGGTACAAGCACTAGGAACAATGACCAAATCAATTTTTTTTGCCATAATCTGTTGCCAAAAAATATCAAAATGTGTTTCAAAACCGAAAAGTAAAGCACATTTTAATTTTTCGTAATTAAAAGTAAAAATTTTTAATTCTGCTTGGATTTTATTGCTAAAAAATTTTTCTTCATTCCAATGCTCATAAGGCATTAAAATTTGTTGTTCATAACTTTTAACACTATTTGGAGTAACTTTTAAGCAAAGTTTTTTATAGCTTTTAGCTTCAACACTTATATAAGGAGCGATGATTTCTAGTTCATATTTTTTAGAAAGTTTGATCAAACTTTCTTTTTTAGTCTCGCTTTGTTCTTTTATCATATTTTTTGGCATATGTAAAAGTTCGGTAAAAAAGCTATTGATCACATATTCACCCAAAACCACTAAATTTGCCCCATTATCTTTAGATGCTTTAAGATAATAATCAAGCCTTGATTCGCTTAAAGCTAAAGTTGGAAACTGTAAAGCCGCTATTTTACTCATCGATTTGCTCCACTTCTAGTTTTGCTTTTTCAAGTTCAAGTCTTGCTTTTTTGATACTTTCTAAACCTTCTTTGTAAATTTTTACACTTTCATCTAAGGCAAGATCTTGATTGTTTAATTTTTCTAAAGATTCATTAGCGTGTTTTAAATTTTCTTCAAAACTCATTGATGATTAACCTTATAGTTTGGTGCTTCATGAGTGATAGTAACATCATGCACATGACTTTCTTTAAGCCCTGCGGTAGTGATTTCAACAAATTCAGCTCTTTTTTGAAAATCCTCTATATCTTTAGCACCTACATAACCCATAGAAGAACGTAAACCCCCTAAAAGTTGATGCACTACACTTCTTATGCTTCCCACATAAGGAACACGCCCTTCTATGCCTTCAGGAACAAGTTTATCTTGTGCAGTGCCTTGCTGAAAATATCTATCTAAACTTCCCTTTTGCATAGCTCCAAGAGACCCCATACCACGATAAGACTTATACTGTCTTCCTTGATAAGTAAAAAGTTCTCCTGGACTTTCATCTGTTCCTGCTAAAAGCGAACCTATCATAACAGTACTTGCACCTGCTGCTAAAGCTTTTGCTATATCACCTGAGTATTTTATCCCACCATCAGCAATCACAGGAACACCAAATTTATTTGCTTCCTCCACACATTCATCAATGGCTGAAATTTGAGGTACACCCACGCCTGAAATAATGCGTGTAGTACAAATACTTCCTGGCCCAATACCCACTTTAACCGCATCAACACCCGCTTCACAAAGTGCTTTTGCTGCAGCTGCTGTAGCAATATTTCCCGCGATAAGATCTAAATTTGGATATTTAGCTTTAATTGCTTTTACTGTATCAATAATGCCTTTAGAATGTCCATGCGCAGAGTCAAGCACAACAACATCAACACCCGCTTCAACCAAAGCATCCACACAATCCATTTGCCCTACTCCTATAGCTGCACCTACGCGTAATCTTCCAAAATTATCTTTATTTGCATCAGGGTATTCTTTGCGTTTTTTAAGATCTTTTATAGTAATAAGCCCTTCTAAACGTCCTTGCTCATCAACTATAGGAAGTTTTTCTACTTTATTAGTGCTAAAAATTTTTTCTGCATCATCTAAAGTACAACCTTTTGGAGCAGTGATTAAAGGCATTTTAGTCATAACATTTTCAACCAAATTTGAAAAATCACTCTCAAATCTTAAATCACGATTCGTAAGTATTCCTATTAGTTTTTGATTTTCATCTACTACAGGAACACCTGAAATTCTGTATTCTGCCATGATTTCCAAAGCTTTTGCAACACTTGCCTTAGGATTTACAAAAATAGGATCGATAATCACCCCACTTTCACTTTTTTTCACTCTTTTTACTTCTCTAACCTGTGAAGCTATATCCATATTTTTATGAATAACCCCAAGCCCCCCAAGTCTTGCCATCATTATAGCAGCTCTATGCTCAGTTACTGTATCCATAGCAGCAGAAATTAAAGGTATATTTAAAGTGATATTTTTTGTCAGCTTGGTATGAATTTTTACTTCCCTGGGTAAAACTTCAGAATATCCAGGGCGTAATAACACATCTTCAAAAGTTAAAACTCTTTTTACAATTTTCATCTTTCATCCTCAATTTTTAATCATTTGTTCTAAACTTAAAGCCCCGTCTAATAAGGTTTGCTCATCATAAGCTTTACAGATAAGTTGCGCTGATATATTTAGCCCATCTTTATCTTTTGCAACGGGCACACTAATGCCTGCAAGCCCTGCTAAATTTACAGAAATAGTATAAACATCTTCTAAATAAGTTTGCATAGGGCTTTTTTGAGTATTAAATTTAAAAGCTGTTGTAGGAGCTACAGGCATAAAAATAAGATCACACTCTTGTAAAATTTCTTCATATTTCGCCTTGATAAAAGCTCTAGTCTTTTGCGCTTTGATATAATACGCATCATAATATCCACTGCTTAATACAAAAGTTCCTAGTAAAATTCTTCTTTTTACTTCTTCACCAAAACCTTCACTGCGTGTATTTACATACATCTCTTTTAAATTTTGGATATTTTCAGAACGCTTACCATAACGCACTCCATCATAACGACTTAAATTTGCACTCGCTTCAGCTGTTGCGATGATATAATACGCTGCAATATCAAACTTAGAATCAAGCAAATTTTTATACACGATCTCATGTCCATTAGCTTTTAACATATCTATGGTTTTTAAAAGTGCATTTTTTACTTCACTATCCGCATCATTGACATAGTTTTCAATCACTGTGATTTTTAATTTTTTATTCGCATTTAAATTTGGAGCTGTTTTGATAAACTCGATATTTACACTCGTACTATCCATTTTATCATATCCTGCAATCGCATCATATAAAATCGCTGCATCTTCTACATTTTGAGTTAAAACCCCGATTTGATCTAAACTTGAAGAATAAGAAGCCAAACCATAACGACTCACTCTTCCATAACTTGGTTTAAATCCCACACAACCGCAAAAAGCCGCTGGTTGGCGTACAGACCCTCCTGTATCAGAACCCAAACTTGCCAAAGCCAAACCTCCCGCCACTGCAGCAGCACTTCCACCACTTGATCCACCTGGAACGCACTCAAAATTTAAAGGGTTTAAAGTTCTACCATAACAAGAACTTGCCGTTGAACTTCCCATAGCAAACTCGTCCATATTACAACGTCCAAAAGGAGTAAAACCATTAGCTCTTAAATTAACAATCGCACTTGCATCATAAGGAGCGATATAACCTTGTAAAATCTTACTCGCACTGGTAAGCTCCCAACCTTTTACACTGATATTGTCCTTTATAGCCACGGGCACACCTTCACCTGAAACACTTAAGTCTTTATCTAAAAATTGTTCAATATAAGCACCTAATTTTTTTTCTTTTTTTGCTTTTTCATTGAGTTCTTTTTTTAAATTTTCAAGTTCTTCTTTGGAATATTTTAAAGCTTCTTTTAAAGTTATCATTTATCTTCCTTTGTTTTTTTGATCAAAAATACCGCTAAAGCACTAAAAGCTAAAACCACTACTATAGTGACAATAATAAAACTATTTGGAATAGGATTTTCTAGCATTTAACCCCTTTTAAAACTTCTTCACATCTCAAACAAGGAGTATCTTCGCTTTTGCTTTGAAATTTCCAACATCTTGGGCATTTATAAAGCGAAGCTTTTGTGATTTTAAATTTCTCATTTTCTATGTAAAATTCAGCCAAAATTTCTTCATTTTCATTAGTGATTTGACTTACCATAAACCAATCAGCTAATTCTTCATTTGGAAATTTATCAAAATTAACATTTAAATTTAGTTCTAAAGTAGATTTAATAATTTTATCTTTTTTAAGCATGTCAATTTGTTCGAAAAATTTCTCTCTTGCACTCATTAAAAATGCATCATCAATACCAAAATCATAATCAAAATCCTCAGTTAAACTAAGATCAAACACATCTTTTGCATCACCTTTAATTAAAATATTAGCGTGTTCTAAAGCTTCATCTACACTATAACTTAAACTTGGAGCAAGCAAATTTAAAAGTTCTTTTGCTATCAAAGCCATAGCCACTTGAGCAGATTTTCTTCTCTGAGCGTTTTCATTGTCACAATAAAGTCTATCTTTACTGATATCAAGATAAATTCCACTTAAATCCGCACTTAAAAAATTTAAAAGCAAACTAAAACCTTTGGAAAACTCATAAGCAAAAAATGCTTCTTTAGCCGCTTTAAAAACTTTAGTTGCACGACTTAATATCCATTTATCAATAAAACTAAATTCTTTAACTTTTAAATCATTTAAATCATTTGTATTGGCAAGTAAAAATCTTATGGTATTTCTTATTTTACGATACTGTTCACCCACTTGTTTTAAGATATTATCTGAAATTTTTAAATCACTTGAATAATCACTCAAAAGTATCCAAAGCCTTAAAATTTCAACTCCATAAGTTTTTGCTACATATTCAGGGGCGATCACATTGCCTTTGGATTTAGACATTTTTTGCCCTTTTTCATCGGTAGTAAAGCCATGAGTTAAAATGCTTTCATAAGGTGCGCTTTCATTGATTGCTATACTAACAAGCAAAGAACTTTGAAACCAACCACGATGCTGATCACTTCCTTCTAAGTACATATTTGCTCTTTTTTCTCCTGCATCATAAAGTCCACTATTTAAAACTGCATTAAAAGTACTACCACTATCAAACCAAACATCTAAAATATCATAAACCTTTTCTAAATTTTCAGCCTTGTATTTTGAATTTGCAGGAATTAAATCTTTGATTTCATATTCCCACCAAGCATCAGCACCGTACTTTTCAAAGATAGTTGCTACAAATTCAAAAAGTTCATCATCAAAAATCACTTCTTTAGTGTTTTTATCTCTAAAAAAAGCTATAGGCGTTCCCCAATCTCTTTGTCTTGAAATACACCAATCTGGACGATTTTCGACCATAGCACCTATTCTTTTTAATCCACTTTGTGGATAAAAAGTTGTTTTTAAAAGCTGTTCTTTTGCACACTCTCTTAAAGTTTTTCCTTGAAGTTTTAGCTCATCCATTAAAACAAACCATTGTTTAGTAGCTCTATAAATCACAGGCTTATGTGTTCTCCAACAAAACGGATAAGAGTGTATAAATTTAGAAGAATGTAAAAGCTTAGAACTTAAAAGCTCTAAAATTTTTTCATTAGCTTTAAAAATATGAAGTCCTATAAATTCTTCAAGCAAATGCGAAGGCAAAAGTCCTTTAGTTCTTAAAGTCTCATCATAACATCCGCCATCATCTACAGGCATTAAAACTTCAATGCCATATTTTAAACAAGCATAATAATCATCTTCTCCATGACCTGGTGCGGTATGTACAAGTCCACTTCCACCGTCCATTAATACATGTTCACCCATGATTAAAATAGATTTTCTTCCATTTAAAGGATTGATAGCTTCGAGTTTTTCAAATTCTTTCGCGTTTAACTCTTTTTGAATTTCACCACTTGTAAGTCCTTTTTCTACCATACTTTTAAGCAAAGCACTTGCAAAGATCAAACCTTCTTTAGTGATCACATAATTTTCATTAGGATTTAAAGCTATAGCTTGATTAGCCACTAAAGTCCAAGGAGTGGTTGTCCATATCACTGCACTTGCTTTTGAAACACCTAATTTTTCACAAGCATTTACGTCCAAATCAAAAGCCACAAAGATAGAATAATCTTCCTTATCTTGATATTCTACTTCAGCTTCTGCTAAAGCTGATTTTGCTGCCCAACTCCAAAAAACAGGTTTGGAACGTTCGCAAAGCAAACCTTTTTTAGCAATCTCACACAAAGTTCTATAAATAGCTGCTTCAAACTCAAATTTCATAGTCAAATAAGGCTTATCCCAATCTGCAATAATGCCTAAATTTTTAAATTCTTCTCTTTGGATATCTACAAATTCACTCGCATGTTGTCTACAAAACTCACGAATTTCTTTCTTGCTTAAGCTTTTTTTCTTTTCGCCAAGTTTTAGTTCAACTTGTTGTTCTATAGGCAAACCATGACAATCCCACCCTGGAGTAAAACGCACGCTCTCCCCTTTAAAATAATGCGTTTTGATAATCGTTTCTTTTAAAATTTTATTTAAAGCGTGTCCTATATGAATATGTCCGTTAGCATAAGGAGGACCATCGTGTAAAGTAAAACTTTTTTTCGTATTTTTGCGATTTTCTTTCATCTTTTCATAAGCATAATTTTGCTCAAACCATTTTTTAAATCTTTGCGGCTCAAATTCCGCTAAATTTGCCCGCATAGCAAAGGTAGTGCTAGGCAAAAGTAGAGTTTCTTTGTAGTCCATTTTTTCCACCTAATTTTTAATAATCTTAAATTCTACTCAAATTAGCTTTAATTTCTACTTTGTTTTTAGCTATAATTATAAGAAAAAAGGAAATTTTATGAAACATTTGCTTTATCTTATAGGAGATGAGCTTACTATAAATGAAAATTTCAAAAATTACATTTATAGAACTTATGAAGAAAAATTTAAAGAAATTAATGAAATTCGTATACAAAATAAAACTGACAAAGATCTGCCCTTTTTACTTGAAAATCTCTTAAACGAATATGATTTTATTACTCTTTTTACAAGCCCTTTACACTATGCAACTGTTGCTAAAGTTTTAGCAACCTTAAATGATGATAATCTTATCTTAAAAGATAATACCTTGGTTCCAGATAAAGCAGAATTTAGTAAAAATAGCTTTGTATGTAATTTTTTAAATTCAAAAATCAATGTCATTAAAATAAATCCAAGCGAAAAATTACCCAATCTTCTTGGAGATATAAAATTGAATTTTGCATATTTTTGTATTTTTGGCATGGATGATGAGAGTGCTATATTACTACTACAAACCCTAACAAAATCTTATGAAATAAGTATAAAATCAAGCAAACTTTTAGATAATCTTGTGCTCATTAAGGCTACTTGTGCTCATTTTGGAAAACTTGATGGTTTTTTAAATAGTGTAAAAAATCTTTTTGGACAAAAAATATTTTTAGGTAAAGATCCTATATATTTTATAGCTTCTAAACTTTTAGAAAAAAAATTAAAAAATTTCTTTTGCTGAAAGTTGCACAGGTGGACTTTGTGCAAGCACCTTAACTAAAATTTCAGGCGTAAGTGAAATTTTTGAAGGCTCCATTATAAGTTACTCCAACCGCATCAAACATGAATGGCTTGGCATTAGCGAAGGTATTTTAGAAAATAAAGGCGAATATAGCGAACGTTGTGTTTATTTTATGTTAAAAGGTATTTTTAAAACCGCTAATCCTGATTTCGCCCTAGCTATTAGTGGAGTAGCTGGCGAAGAAGATGAAGGAAAGATAAAATCAGGCACTATTTATATAGGAGCAATGTTTAAAGATGGAACCTTTATTCAAGAAACACTTTATTTAGATGGAGATCGTAAATTTATACAAGAACAAGCTGTTTTGGCAACTTTTTGTCTACTTTTAAAATTAAAACCTGAAATTTTTGAAATTTAGAGGTAAAGGCATAAGTCAAGCTTTTTTGAAAAAATCCAAATTTAGGCAAAAAGAAACAAAGATATGGAGAATTGAACTAAATTCAAGTTTTTTTTAGAACGCAAACTTATGAATTTTATCAAAAAATGGATTCTGAAAAATCGGGTTTTGTTTTTAAGAAAAATATCAAACTATAAATTTTATAATTAATATTATTATTTTTAATTTTAAGGATTACAATGGACTTTAAAGAACTGATTTTAAAACGCAGAGCTTGTAAACTTTTCAATGATAAAAAAATTAATGAGAAAGACTTGTATTTTATTTTAGAAAGTGGAGTTTTAACTCCAAGCTCTTATGGATTTGAACCTTGGAAATTTGTAATATTAGAACAAAAAGAACACAATCTTAAGCTCTCAACCCTATGCTATAATCAACAAAATGTAGCAAGTGCAAGCCATAATATCATTTTTCTAGCAAGAAAAGATCTTCAAAGCAAAGATGAATTCGCACAAAAACAAGTACGTCGCTTCTCAGGTTCTAACGAAGAAAATTTTCAAAAAATTCTAGAAATTTACACTCATAAAACCAATACAATGAGTGATAATGAACTCTATCATTATGCACAACTTCAATGCTATCTTGCTATGATGCAAATGTCATTAGCTGCAATCAGCTTAGGTATTGATTCTTGTATGATAGGTGGCTTTGAAAAAACTAAAGTTGATGATTTTCTTAATTTAACTTATCCTTTTGAAACTGCTGTAATTTTATCTTTAGGTTATAAAGCTCACGAACCAAAATATCATACCCAACGCTTAAATTTTGATGAAGTGGTTGAATTTTACAAGGAAAAATAATGAAAAAAGAACTTGAAATTTTTAGCACAAGATATTCTTGTAGAAATTTCAAAAACGAAAAACTCAAAGAAGAGAATTTAAATTCTATTTTAGAAATGGCAAGATTAAGTCCTAGCTCTTTAGGACTTGAACCTTGGAAATTTGTAGTAATACAAGATAAAAAGAAAAAAGAAGAACTTTCTCAAATTTGCAACCAACAAAAACATGTAAAAGATTGTGCTGCATTAATTATCATTGTTTCAAGGCTTGATTTTTTAGATTATTTTGAAGAAAAACTTAGAAAAAGAGATATGAGTGAAATAGAAATTCAAAAACGCTTAGATACTTACATGCCTTTTTTAAAATCTTTAAATAAAGAACAAAAAATATCCTATGCAAGAGAACAAGCTCATATAGCTCTAGCTAGCATACTTTATAGTGCTAATGCTTTGAATATAGCAAGTTGTACTATAGGTGGCTTTGATAAAGAAAAGCTTGATTCTTATTTATCGCTTGATACCCGAAAAGAAAGATCAAGTTTGGTAGTAGCTCTAGGATATTGCAATGATGAAAAAATTCCACAAAAAAATCGTTTTAATTTTGATGAAGTTGTAAAATTTATTTAAAATTTTGCTTTTTAAGTAGAATTTTAAATAAAATAAATTAATTCTTTTTTATATTTTTACTAAGTCTTTGCCTAAATTTTATACAATTTTGACTATAATTTTATATTTAATTTAACAAGGCTTGATATGAATTTACCCAATATCTTAGCAATTTTTAGAATGGTTTTGGCACCTTTACTATTTTTTTTACTAAGTTATAAATTTGAAAATATCCACCAAAGCTGGATTAATTATTTTGCTGCTTTAACCTTTTCTTTAGCGGCCTTGAGTGATTTTTTTGATGGATATATTGCAAGAACTTGGAAACAAACCACAAAACTAGGCGAAATCTTAGATCCACTGGCTGATAAGATGCTCGTTTTGGCAGCTTTTTTAGGTTTGCTTTTAACAGGAAAAGCTAACGAATGGGTTGTTTATATCATACTAGTGAGAGAATTTTTTATCACAGGTTTTAGAGTTGCGATGATAAGTGAAAATTTAAATGTCAATGCTTCTTTTGCAGGCAAACTTAAAACCGCATTTCAAATGACTGCAATAGGATTTTTAATCATGGAATGGATAGGCGGAGAAATTTTACTTTATATAGCTTTAATTTTAACCTTATATTCGGGATTTGAGTATATTTATACCTATACCAAAGCTCAAAAAAAAGGAAGAGAATGAAATCTTTATTATTTTTAATTGTTATCATAATTTTAGGGATTAAATTTTATTCTATTGAATTTCTTGCAACTATTTTGGTAATCTCGTTTTTAATTTTCTTCCATGAGTTAGGACATTTTTTAGCTGCAAGATCTTTAGGCGTAAAAGTTGAAGTCTTTAGTATAGGATTTGGAAAAAGCCTTATAGAGCGTAATTTTAAAGGCACAAACTATCGCTTAAGTGCTTTACCACTTGGAGGATATGTTAAACTTAAAGGACAAGATGATATGCGTCCTGGTTTTGAAAATTTAGACAAAGATAGCTATAGTATTTTAAGTCCTTTTAAAAAAATTTACATTCTCTTTGCTGGACCGTTTTTTAATCTTATTTTAGCTTTTTTTCTTTATATCATCATAGGGAATTTAGGAATAAACAAACTTGCTCCACAAATAGGCAATATAGCACCAAATTCTGCTGCACAACAGGCAAAACTTCAAAAAAATGATATAATTTTAGAAATCAACGACATAAAAATTCAAAGCTTTGATGAAATTCCAAAACATTTAAGTTTAGAACCTTTGAAAATATTAATCAACAGAGAAGGGAAAAACTTAGAATTTGTTTTAACTCCAAAATTAGGACAAGGATATAACGACTTTGGACAAATCGTATCTAAACCACAACTTGGAGTCAGTCCAAATGGTGTAAGTACTCTTGTAAAACATCAAGGTTTAGAAAGTCTTAGATATGCCGTACAAGAAAGTTTTCAAGCCTCCACACTTATCATAAAAGGCATAGGAAAATTAATAAGCGGTGAGGTTGATGCAAAAAATTTAGGTGGCATTATCACAATGACTGAAATCACCTCAAAAGCTGCGCAAAATAGTTTTACTTTGCTTTTATTTATCACCGCTTTAATCTCTATAAATTTAGGTATTTTAAATCTTTTACCTATCCCTATGCTTGATGGAGGACACATACTTTTTAATCTCTATGAAATCATTTTTAGACGCAAAGTTCCACAACGTGCTTTTGAATATTTAAGTTATGCAGGTATAGTAGTACTTTTAAGTTTAATGATCTTTGCGACTTATAATGACATATCAAGGATTATAAGTGAATAAAAAATTTTCCTATCCTACTCCAAATTTTACTGATAAAAGAAAGAGTATCATCTTTTGGCGTTATTTGCGTTTTCAAGCAAGAAAAATTTTATACTTTCCTCAAATAAGACTTCTAGAAAAAACACTTAATGACAAAAAGAATAAACATTTGAAAGATTTTTTCTCTCAAAGACCTTATGCTTGTTATAATGTTGCAAGAAGATTTTGTGATAAAAGTTTTAAGGCAAATGAACGCATTAAAACACTTATTTATGATGTTAACAAAGGACTTACTTGTTTTAAATTTCTTCCCAAGGAACAATTGGTTTTTTCTTTTGGTGAAGATTTTGAACTTTTTTTAGGATATAATCACCATGTTTGCGAAGAAGGTTTTTGGGCTTTTTCTTTAAAGTTTAAAAAACACACTATTTTGCAATGTAGTTTTTGTTTTACTTTGGAAAACAATCTTCTACTTTCTTGCATACAAGGGTATAAATATAAAGATTTCAATACTTTAGAAATTAATAAAATTTTAACCAAAAAATGCTATGGTTTGCGTCCTATTGCTTTACTTATAGAATGCACCAAAATACTCTGTGAAATTTTAAAACTTCAAGCTACTTTGGGTGTACATGAGAAAAATCAAATTCGCTCTGAAAAAGGCAAAAACAAAGGATATTTTATAGATTATAAAAAAATTTGGCTAGAAAATGGAGGAGAGCTTGTCAAAATAAATAAACATAATTATTACAAACTCTCTCATTCTCAAAAAAGTTTAGAAGAAATACCTAGCCAAAAACGCTCCATGTATAAAAAACGTTTCACTATGCTTGAAGGTATTAGGCAAAATCTAAAAAATTTATTTAGATATCAAATAAATCATTAAAAGACTCACTCATTGTTGGGTGAGTATAAATTTGATCTCTTAAAACTTGATATTTTAAATTAGTATCCATAGCAAGTTTAACAATATTAATCATCTCATGAGATTCTTCACAAAAAAGCATTGCTCCTAAAATTTCGTCATTTTCTTCATTTATGATTGCTTTTAGTAAACCATAAGTTTTTTTAAGAACTTGTGCCTTAGGGATTGCTACAACAGGCAATTTTACCACTTTAATTCTATAACCTGCATCAATTGATTCTTTTTCATTTAATCCAACTCTTGAAAAAGGAGGATCGATAAAGACACTATAAGGAATAACCTTTCTTTTAGATTTTGTATAATTTTGTTGCCTAAATGGAGCATAAGCTATTCTATAATCATCTAAAGAAACATAAGTAAATTGTAAACCTCCATTTACATCACCTAGAGCATAAATAGAATCTTTATTTGTTTTTAAAGTATCATCAACAATAATAAAACCTCTTTTATCGAGTTGAATGCCGGCTTTATCGCAACTTAATCCAAGAGTATTTGCCTTTCTTCCCGTTGCTAATAAGATCATATCACATTCAATTTCGAAATCTTGGTGATCTTGAGTAAAAAACACTATACTTTTTTGATCAAAATCTTTAATTTCTTTAAATTGAACTCCTAATCTAATATCAATCTGTTTATTTTCTAAATTTTGAAAAATTAAATCTGCGAAATCTTTATCTTCTTTACCTAAAAAAGTATCATTCCTTTGCAATAAGGTTACCTTAGAACCAAAATTAGCATAAATACAAGCAAATTCTAAAGCAATATAACCTCCACCTATGATAACAAGATGCTTAGGTAAATTTTCTTGTGCCATTAATTCTTTGCTTGTTAATACATTTTTACTTTGATCTAGTCCTTTTATATCTGGTATAATAGGAATCGAGCCTGTATTAATATAAATTCTATCGGCACTAATTTGAACTTCTTTTTCGCCCTGTATTAACAAAGTTTTTTCATTAATAAAAGAAGCTTTTCCAAGATATAGAGTAATATTTTCTAAAGCATTTAACTTATCATAATTTTTTTGTCTTAACATTGCACTTAATTGTTTTTCTTCTAAAATAGCATTGTAATAAAAATTCTGTTTTATTTCCCAATTTGCATTTTTATCAGCACAAAGAGAGTTTTTTACCAAAGACTTAGAAGGAATACAACCAACATTAATGCAAGTCCCTCCGTACATATTTTCATCTTCTTCTATAAGAGCAACTTTTTTTCCTAGCATTGCAAGTTTTGCCGCTAAAGTTTTTCCACCCTTACCAAAGCCAATAATAATAACTTCATAATGCTTCATTTCTCTTCCTTAATTTATTTTTTGCTTATATTGATGATATCTTTCATTAAAGAATCTATTTTATCTACTAAAACAGTATTTTTAATATGATATTTTTGTATTTTTGATTTTAAACTGACATAACCTATAAAAGTTTCATTATTTTGATCTTGCCAGATTAAAATTTTTAAAGGCAATTCAATACCTATCATTGGATTTTCTTGCATCAAATAAGTTCCTACAATAGGATTACCAAACACTATAACTGTATTTGATTTTAAGGTCAAATTAACATCTAATGCATTTTGATAGTGATCAAATTTTGCAAAAATCGTTAAATTTCTATCTTTAAGCTCTTGCTCAACTCTTTTTATCAGCTCATTAAAATTATATTTACTTTTTTCATAAATAAAATCATCATTTGCAAATAAACTGCTAAAACACATAAACAACAAAACCAATATTTTTTTCAATTTTAATCCTTTCTCAATTAAGGTCGTATTTTAAAAAACATTGCATTATAACAGTCGAAAGTAAATCAAAACAAATCCATTGCTTATTAATTGTTTGATAATGGCAATGATAATTTACATATTAACTTCATTGAAGTATAAATTAAGTATATTATAGTATAATTTGCTCTTGCTTTAATGCAAAATCCTTGCTCATAAAAATGGGCTTTATATCCATAAGGAGAAAAGATGAAACATTATGAGGTTTTATTTATCTTAAAACCAACGCTTACCGAAGAGGAAGTGAATGCAAAGTTGGAATTCGTTAAAGAAGTCCTAATCAAAAATGGTGCAGAAATTGAAACTGTTGTTCCAATGGGCACTAGAAAACTAGCATATAAAATTAAAAAATACGAAAGAGGAACTTATTTTGTGATTTATTTTAAAGCTCCTACAAATTTAATTGCAGAGCTTGAAAGGGTATTAAGAATCACTGAAGAAGTGATAAGATTTTTAATTGTAAAATATGAAAATAAAAAAGAAATTGCAGCTTGGGAAAAACTAAGTCACGGAATCAAGCAATCTAAAAAAGAAATTAAACCTTTAGATGCTCCTGAAATTCAATAAGGAAAAAAATGTTTAACAAAGTTGTTTTGGTTGGAAATCTTACACGCGATATAGAAATGCGTTATGTACAGAATGGAAGTGCTATCGGATCTTCTGCTATTGCTGTAACTAGAAGATTTACCACAAACGGAGAAAAAAGAGAAGAAACTTGCTTTATTGATATAAGCTTTTATGGTCGCACCGCAGAAGTTGCAAACCAATACCTTGCAAAAGGTTCAAAAGTACTTATAGAAGGACGCTTAAGATTTGAACAATGGAGTGATCAAAATGGACAAAATCGCTCTAAACATAGCGTACAAGTTGAAAATATGGAAATGCTCGGCAATTCTAACACCTCTCAGCAAGGTGGAAATTTTGGTAATAATAGCTTTTCAAACAACAATTATAATGGAAACTATGAAAATCAAAGCTATGATCCTTATATGAGTGAAAATCAAAATTTCAATAAAACAAAATCAAATCCAGCTCCACAAAGAAACCAAAACCCACAGCACGAAGAAAAATTAAAAGAAATTGATATCGACGCTTATGATGGCGATGATACTAATTTACCATTTTAAAGGATAAACTATGGCAGAAAAAAGAAAATACTCTCGCAAATATTGCAAATATACTGAAGCAAAAGTTGAATTTATTGATTACAAAGATACAGCAATGTTAAAACATGCTTTATCTGAAAGATTTAAAATCATGCCACGCCGTCTAACAGGCACAAGCAAAAAATACCAAGAAATGGTAGAAGTTGCAATCAAACGTGCAAGACATGTAGCTCTTATCCCTTATATAGTGGATAGAAAAGAAGTAATTAATAATCCTTTTGAAGGACTATAATCTTTATTTTAAAAGCAAACTTGTAAAAAAGTTTGCTTTTTATACTTATCCCTAAACAAACCTAAACTAAAGTATATTTTAAAACATCATTAAAAGTATCAACGGCAATAATTTTCATATTGTCTTTGACCTCATTAGGAATATCTTTTAAATCTCTTTCATAATTTTTTCTTGGAATCAAAGCCGTTTTTATATCTGCTTTGTAAGCTGCAATTAATTTTTCTTTTAATCCGCCTATTGGTAAAACTTTTCCTTTTAAATCTATTTCACCCGTCATTGCTACATCTGCCCT
This sequence comes from Campylobacter jejuni subsp. jejuni 414, assembly GCA_000163995.1. GTDB lineage: Bacteria > Campylobacterota > Campylobacteria > Campylobacterales > Campylobacteraceae > Campylobacter_D > Campylobacter_D jejuni_A. Next base: position 990,300 of record CM000855.1, read on the forward strand.
AACCTTTTTATCGCTAAAAATAGAAGCAATAGCTGTACTTATCGTAATGCCAGCACTTGGACCATCTTTTGGAGTAGCCCCATCTGGAACGTGTATATGAATATTATAACTATCATAAACATTAACCTTAGGATCAATAATCATTTTTTTAGGTATTTTTATCTTTCCTTCATCAATTAAAACTTTTATCATACTAAAAGCAATTCTAGCCGATTCTTTCATTACATCGCCTAAACTTCCTGTGAGTGTTAATTCTCCTTTGCCTTTAATTTTTACAGCCTCTACTTTTAAAACATCTCCTCCTACGCTTGTCCAAGCTAAACCATTAACCTGACCTATTTGATTTTCTCCATCATTTTTTTCTATTTCAAAAACTTTTTTATCTAAAAATTCATTCAAATTTTTTACATTGATATTAACTTTTTTAATATTTTCTAAAAGTAACTTTTTAGCACCCTTGCGACATAATTCTGCTACTTTACGACGCAAATTTCTAACTCCTGACTCACGAGTATAATCACTAATGATCAATTCTATAGTTTCATCATCAATGGATAGTTCATTAGCTTTTAAGCCATGTTTTTTAAGCTCATCTGGAATTAAATATTTTTTCATTATATGAAATTTCTCACTTGGAGTATAAGAACTCAATTCTATAAATTCCATTCTATCTCTTAAAGGCGCAGGAATATTACTAATATCATTTGCTGTTGCTATAAAAATAACTTTACTTAAATCAATATTAAAATTTAAATAATAATCCCTAAATTTAGAATTTTGTTCTGGATCTAAAATTTCTAAAAGTACCGCACTTGGATCACCTCTAAAGCTGCGATTTAATTTATCAATTTCATCTAATACAATTACAGGATTAATTTGTTTTGCCTCTATAAGCCCTTGAGTAATACGTCCGGGCATAGCACCTATATAGGTTCTACGATGCCCGCGTAGCTCATTAACATCTTCAAGTCCACCTAAAGCTATACGAATAAGTTCTCTTTTTAAAGCTTTTGAAACAGAATTTGCCAGTGAAGTTTTACCTACACCAGGAGGTCCATAAAGGCAAAGTATAACTTTAGCACCATCTTTTTCTGCTATTTTTCTTTTTTCCAAAAGCTCTCTAACTGCAAAATATTCTTCTATGCGTTCTTTTGGTTTGTTTAATGCGTAATGATCATGATTAAGTTGCTTTGAAACTTCTTTAATATCAAGTTTTTTCTTAGAAATTTTTTCAAAAGGAACATCTAATGCTGTTTCTATATAAGTTTGAATCATCGATGCTTCAGAATTATCTTGATGAATGCGTTCGAATTTTTCAACTTGCTTTTTGATTTCTTTATAAGCATCTTCATGCATAAATTTTTTCTTTAACTCTAAACGCTTTTGATACTCTCTTACTTCATCTTCTTTTTGCGTATCAGAGCCAAGTTCTTTTTGAATTTGCCTTAATTGTTCTTTTAAAAAATATTCTTTATTTACCTTATCAATACGAGAATGCACTTTATTTTTAATTTCTTTTTGAATTTTATTGGCTTCTATTTCTTGGGCAATCAAATCTATTAATTTTAATAATTTTTGCTCAAGATCTGTTAAAATAAAAAACTCATAAGCAACTTGTTTCTTAATACGCACAGTATTTAAAATCAAATCACAAATCCTAGATGCATCAAAACCTTCTTCAATTGTTCTTAAAAGATCCGGAGAAAAATAATAGCTGATATTTGCCAAATTTTTTATCTTCTCCTTTAAAACTTCAAGAAGTGCTTCTTTTTTAGTCCCTTCTAGAAAATCTTCTTTTATAAGCTCTATCTTAGCTTCTAAAGGCTTATTAGAAATTTGTTCTATAATTTTACCTTTAGCATACCCTTGGAAAAGTATTTTTACCCTTCCATCGGGCAAAGGAACTTTTCGCATGATAGTTCCAATCACTCCGCAATTATAAATTTCATCAAAATTTCTTCCATTTTCTAGCTTTGAAGGTGCAACAAAAAGCATGCTATCATTTTTAATTGCAAGCTCTAAAGCCTTCATATTAGATGAATCATTAATAAAAATAGGAGTTATCATAAAAGGATATAAAAATAATTCATCTTCAACCAACACGGGTAAATTTGCTGGATAATTTTGTATTTCTTCAATCTGCATTTATTTTCCTTACCTATTAAAATCTTTCAAATATACTTCTATACCAAGGAAGCTCAGGCTTAATAATACTTTGCTGATAAAATTCACTTTCTTGAAGTCTTTGTTTGTAAATTTGTGCACTTTCATCATGCCCTATGCGCTGATATAGATTTTCTATAGTACTATCAAGATAAAAAACTGCTAAATTAAATTTCGTAAGCATTGTTTGAACTAAAGGTTCATATTCTGTATAAGGATAATCTTTTAAAAAAGTATCTATTTCTTTTTGGCTTTCAAGCATTAAAGCCTGATTGCGATTTGGTACTGCAAATGCATCAAATTTTGCCTTGATTTTAAGATAACGGATATAATCAGCATTACGTGAATTTCCAAATTTTTTATTATATTCATCTAAATAAAATTCAGCTAATTTATATTCTTCTTCATCCATATGAGCTTGTGCTAAAATAATTAAAGTAGTTTCCAATAAAGGATCAGCAACATGCTCGCTTGCCATGCCATTATAATGATCATCAGCTTTTTCCAAATCCTTATCCTGTAAATCTTTAATAATTTGCTTATACCACTCACTAGCACTAAGATTATATAAACCTTCATGATTTTTTGTGCTACACGCGTTAAAAAAAATACCTAAAAAAACCAAATAAAAAAATACCTTTCTTCATACCTCACCTTGATTCATATTCTCAAAATATATATTTTAACGATTTTATAATTATGTTCTTCTAAAATTATAATAAAATTAATTAAATAATTTAAAATTTTGGAATGATTATTGCTTATTTTATGTTAAAATATTAAACATTATAACTTGAGGAGAAAACATGACCCTGGCTGTTAAATGCCCTATCTTAGGTTTTGAGGAAACCAAAAATATGGAATTTTCAACTATCGATGAAGTATTTGTAAGACTTAAAAGTCTTGATGGTAAAGACTTTTCTTTTGTTTTAATTAATCCTTATTTAATTAGACCTGATTATGAATTTGATATACCAACCTATTATCAAGAACTTCTTTCTTTAACACCTGAATCTAATATGAAAATTTTTAATATAGTAGCTATAGCAAAAAGTATTGAAGAATCTACGGTAAATTTTTTAGCTCCTGTGGTTATCAATCTTGATAATAACACCATGGTACAAGTGATACTAGATACAGTCAATTATCCTGATTTTTTCCAAGCTGATCAAATTGCTAATTATATTAAAAAATAATGCTCTATATACTTGCAAACGGAGCTATGGCAACAGCCTTAGCCTATGGATTAAAAGATAACTATGAAATTTGCATAGTAGGAAGAAATATAGAAAAGCTTCAAGCACTCGCTAAGGAAGGTTTTAAAACTTTGCTTTATAAAGATTTTAACATAAAAGGCAAAGATGTGATTTTAGCTTTTAAGCCTTATGCTTTAGAAAATATTGCTCAAATGCTAAAAGGACAAGCGCGTATTTTAATCTCTGTCTTAGCTAATGTTGATTTTGAAAAACTACAAGTCATCAAAGCTCAAAATTATGTTAGAATAATGCCTAATACAGCAGCTAAATACAAGGCTTCAACTACACCATACATACTTAAAAATTCTCATTTTGAAAATGAAATTTTAAATATTTTAAAAACTTTTGGTTCGGCTTATAAATTAGATAATGAAACACAAATGAATGCTGCTATGGTGATTAGTGGTTGTGCGCCTGCTTTTTTAGCACTTATAGCAGAAAGTATTGCTAATGCTGGAGTTCATGAAGGTTTACCAAAAGAACTTAGTCTCAATCTTACCCGCTCTTTATTTAAAAGCTCTAGCGTTCTATTAAAACATGAACATCCTGCTATTATCAAAGAAAATATTTGCTCTCCTGGTGGAGTTACAATAAAAGGTATAAAAATACTCGAACAAAAAGGTATTCGCGGAAGTTTCTTTGAAGCCATAAATGCTAGTAGCACTAAATGAAAAAAGCTTTTATACTGATAGAAAGCATTAGTGCTATAATGATCATATCTTTGATTTTTATTGGTATTTTTTATTATTATACTCAACTTTATAAAAACTATGAAAATTTAAATATTTTTGAAAGGCTCTATAAACTTCAAGAAAAACTATATGAAAAGCCTATTTTCAAAACTATCATACTTCAAACCTCAATTTTAAAACCTATAATTATACAAGAACAATTTGTCAGTGATGATGTATTTAAATTTCAAAAATTATATCTTCAAGATCAAAATTATAGCATTTATTTTAGAGAATGAACAAAGCCTTTACACTTTTTGAACTTGTAATATCACTAATACTTTTTACTTTTATAGCTAGTTTACTTTCAAAACCTTTAATAAATTTTTATCATTTAAATTTCACAGCTTTACATGCAAATAATCTTATCATTCAAACACATTTAAACTTACTTAAAATAGAAAAATTGATACAAAATTGCATCAATATTACATTTTCGCAAAATACATTAAAATGTCTTTTAAAAGATGAGTTAATTAGTTTAAAAAATAATAAACTTTATCTTGTTAATTCTACTCTTATTTTAGAAAATAATCATACGCTTTATTCACCCCATTCTGATTTTAAAACCCAACTCCAAAATAGAAAAGATTTATATAATGATAATGAACACATTATCTACGCTTTAAAGATGAATAAAATTGAAAGAATATCTATTTTAGAAAATGGTATTTTCACAAATTTTATGGGAAATTTTATTCCTTTACAAGCTCAATTAATCATCAAATTACAAAATGAAGAACTTATATATGAAATAAAACCAAAATTTAATGAACAATTAAATCAACAAGGATTAATTTCTAAAAATATAAGCTCATTTAGTCTACAAAACAATAAATTAAAAATTTGCCTAAAAAAACAAATGAGATACTGTCTTGAAAAAAGGATTTTGCTATGAAAAAGGCTTATGTTTTAATTTGGACTATTTTTTTAATACTGCTAATAAGTCTATGGATGAGCTTAACCTTAAACATATCCGGCTATACGCCAAAAATAATTCAAGATAGTTATTATTATCTTCAAGCTCAAATTTTAAGTCACAATGCAACACAATTTTCTAAATATTTTTTATATCAAGCAAAACAAGAAAATAAAGAATGCTTAGATGATATACATTTTAACTACGCAAAAGCTTTGATTAAAATAAAATATTTTTATCCTATTGCACAATGTATTAATTTTAAATTTTCTAATTTTAATTCTGATGCAAATTTAAGCAAAGATGGCGTTATTATAGCCCACATTAGCATTGCCTTAAATCGCAATAGAAATGTCAATGATGAAATTTTACTCACAAAAAGTATTATCATTTATCCTAAAGAATTTTTTTGGGATTTAAAAAATTAAATCAAAGTCTGAGCTAGTTTAACACACTCTTGAAGATTTTGATTTTCACATATAAAAAGATTTTTAAAATTTAAAAATTTCTTTGCCGTGCTTTGTCCTATAACCACAACTTTATCTTGCTCTTTTAAGCTATAAAATTTTAAAAAATTTTCTACACTTAAAGGAGAGGTAAATATAAAAATAGCAGGATGAGTGAGCTTTTTATCACTTTTTTTGAAAACATTTTCATAAACAATGATTTCATCTAAATCCACACCTGCATTTTTAAGATCTAAATTTAAAGTTGAAACGATATTTTTAGCTCTTAAATACAAACATTTTTTTATTTTTAACTCCTCTTTAAATTCAAGAAAAAGATCTCTTCCATAAGCTTTTGATGGAATTTTGATCTTTTTAAAACCTAAATTTCTAGCATATTGAGCCGTACTTTGACCCACAACATATAAGTTAAGTTTAAAATTTAAAGCAATATTTGCATTTTGCAAGGCTTTTAAAGCATTTTTTGAAGTACAAATTAAAGCATCATAGCCACTCAAATCTACGCTAAAATTATAAAAAACAATCTCATTTAAAATAAGATTTTCAACTCCTTCAAAAGGACTTTCATTTAAGAGATAAATTTTCATGTATTTTACACTTTAACTCTTTAGCCGCTAAATAAACATCTTTAGCATCCATAATCGCTCTAACAACAGCCACGCCGCTTAATTTTATACCCTTTAATTCACTAAGCACTTCTTTATCGATCCCTCCTATAGCTACAACTCCTATAGGACTTTTATCGCAAATTTGAGCTAAAAGCTTAAGGCTTAAAAGCGAACTTTCTTTAGTTGGTGTTGCTCTAATTGCCCCACAACCTAGATAATTTGCTCCTTGTATGAACTCAAGTTGTTCTAGTTTTTTAAGGCTTAAGCCTATAATTTTTTCATCTCCTAAGAGCTTCCTAGCCAGTTTTATTTCTAAATCCTCTTGTCCTAAATGGACCCCATCAGCATCTAAAGCTAAAGCTATATCTATTCTATCATTAATCAAAAAAGGTATTTTATAAGCTTTGCAAAGTTTTTGCACCTTTAAACCTAGCTTGTAAAATTCGCTTGCGCTAAGTTCTTTTTCACGCAGTTGTACTATACTTACTCCGCCTTTTATGGCGTTTTCTAAGGAATTTAAAAAACATTCCTCGCTTTTATTTCCTTTAGAAGCGACTAGATAAAGACTAAGATCTAATTTATTTTTCATCTAAAAACTTAAAAAAATGATTTGTAGGACCACAACCTTTTCCAAGATTGAGCGAATAATAAATAGCACTTCTTACATATTCTTTAGCTTCACTGACTGCATTAAATAAATCCTTGCCTTTAGCTAAATTACTAGCAATGGCAGAAGAAAGCGTACAACCTGTACCATGAGTATTTTTAGTTTCTAAACGTTCACCTTTTAAAATATAAATTTCTTTACCATCAAAAAGCACATCATTGGCATTTTCTTCACTATGCCCGCCCTTAATTAAAACAGCCTTAGCTCCTAAACCACGTAAATGCTTAGCCGCCTTTATCATCTGCTCTTCATTAGCAATCTTAAAACCACACAAAAACTCTGCTTCAGGTATATTAGGTGTAAGAATATCTGCAAATTTTACTATGGTTTGTTTGAAAAAATCACAATTTTCTTCAGGCATTAAAGCATAACCATTTTTAGCAAACATCACAGGATCAATAACTACATTTTGAGGTTTAAACTCACTTAAATTTTTAGCCACACAGCTCATTAACTCACAAGTTCCTATCATTCCAATTTTAGTTGCCTTTGGTACTATATCTTCAAACACAGCAAGCATTTGTTCATCCACGCTTTGAGTAGGCACATCATGCACAGAAATCACTCTTGTGGTATTTTCAGCTACTACACTTAAAAGCACGCTCATACCAAAAAGATTGTGTGCACTAAAGGTTTTAAGATCAGCTTGTATCCCTGCTCCACCACTACAATCACTCCCTGCTATAGTTAAAACAGGTATAAGTTCACTTCCTTTTGCTTTCATAAATCTTCCTTTAAAATTTTGATCCATTCTTCACCTTTAAAACTTAATCTTTGTCCTTTAAAACTCTGTTTTGCAAAAGCTACAATCAGAGCATGAAAAATTTGATAAAGTTCATAAAGTTCGCATTTTCTTCCTAAAATTTCACACAAACTTTCTTGCTCATTCTCTATGCCACTTTGAAAAAATTCTCTTAATTCTTCATAATTTTCAAACTCATAACCCAAATGAAAAGCCAAACGCAAGCTATAGCTATCTACGACTAAAATTTCTCTTTTACAAAGATAATTTAATATCCCATCAACACTTTCAAAACCCAAACCTTTAATATTTAAAAGCCATTCTCTACTGACATTTGTTTTAAAATTTTCTAAATTTTCATAAACATTAAGAATATTTTCTACCAAATTTTTTAAACGCTTAGCTTTAGTATTATAAAACCCACTAGGCTTAATCAAAGCCGCAAGTTCTAAATTTGATAAAGTATTGATTTGTTCTAAACTTGTGATATTTTCTTTTTTTAAATTTTCCAAAGCTTTTAATACATTTTTCCAATTTGTATTTTGAGTTAAAATAACAGAAATTAAAAGTTCAAATTCACTTAATCCTTGATCTTCGAGCCAATCAAAATCATAATAATTTAAATCCAAATTTAAAAGCTTAACAAAAATTTGCACCCCAGTCATTTAAAACTCTCCTTAAAAGCCAAATAAAATTGTTTTGCAGTGCGACCACTTCGACTTGCTCTTAAAGTAGCAAATTCCTTAGCTTTAGCATGCAAAAGTTCTTTATCATAAGAATAATCTTTAAAATAAAAATCTATTGTTTTTAAATACTCATCTAAATTTCCTTGATAAAAACTCAACCATAAACCAAATCTATCACTTAAGCTCAATCTTTCTTCAGCAGCATCACTTAAATGAAGTTCCGCGTGTCTAATTTGCATATCAAGATTATCATTAATACTTTCACTTAATAAATGCCTGCGATTAGAACTTGCATAAATAATTACATTGTTTGGAGCTTTTTCTATACTTCCTTCAAGTAAAGGTTTTAAAAATTTATAACTATCATCTCCCTTTTCAAAAGAAAAATCATCACAAAAAAGTATGAATTTAAATTTTTCCAATCTAATTTCATCAATAATATCTGCTAAGGCAAACAAATCTTCTTTATTTAACTCAACAAGTCTTAAACCTTGATCTTTAAATTCATTAAACATAGCCTTAATCAAACTTGATTTTCCAGTACCCTTAGACCCCCATAAAAGAGCATGATTTGCTCCTTTATTTTGAATAAAATTCAAAGTATTTTTATAAAGAGCTTTTTTTTGACTTTCCATACCTATTAAATCTTTTAAGGCAATAGGATCGATTTCAAAAACAGGCTTTAAATAATCTTTTCTTGCTCTATAAATCGCTGCATAAGTTTTACTCCAATCCATTTTAAGCCTTTCTTAAATGCCTTAAAATAGCCTCTAAAACATCATCGTCGTCTTGGCTTTTTGCTTTTATGAATTCTTTTTCATCACTTAAAGCAGTAAATTGAATGTTTTGCTCATAATTACTAATGCTTTTAAATTTATTTAAAGCTAAAATTTTAATAATAATCAAAGATAAAAATTGCTTGGTATAAACATCAAGTTTTCCAAAACGATCTTCAATTTCGCCTTCGATCTCGTAAACCTCATGAACTTGTTTACACTTGCTAAGTCTTCTATAAAGCTCTAATCTTAAACGATCTTCACTGATAAGTTCGCTATTTAAAAAGGCATTGACATTGAGCTTTAAATCAAGTTTGTTTTCTTTTTGATCTACTTCATTTTTGCTTAAGATGTTAAGCTCGTCTTCTAACATTTTAAGATACAAACTATATCCAATTTGCTCAATATGTCCGCTTTGATCTACCCCCAATAAATTTCCACCGCCACGAATCTCAAGATCATGATAAGCCAAAACAGATCCTGCACCTAAAAAAGAATTACTTTCTAAAGAAACAAGACGCTTTAAGGCATCTTTTGTGATAGTATTTTTATCTTCGATTAAAAAATAACAATAAGCTTGTTTATCACTTCTTCCCACGCGCCCACGCAATTGGTGTAAATCAGCCATACCAAAACGATCGCTTTTTTCTACTATAATGGTATTTGCATTAGGTAAATCAATCCCGCTTTCTACGATGGAAGTACTTAAAAGCAAATCATATTCTTTATTTTCAAATTTTAACATTTCTTCTTCTTGTATCTTAGCACTTATCTTAGAATGTAAAATCAAAATACGTAAAGTAGAAAAAAGCTCTAATAAATGTTTTTTACACTGCTCTATACTTGCGATATGATTATGAATGTAAAAAATTTGCCCACCACGCCTTAGTTCTCTTACTATGGCTTCTTTTAAAAGTGCATCATCGTTTTCTTTAACAAAGGTTCTTACATCCATTCTATCTTCTGGTGGAATTTGTAAGACGCTATAAGACTTTATAGAACTTAAAGCTTGATTTAAACTTCTTGGTATAGGTGTAGCTGACATAGATAAAATATGTGAATTTTGGGTAATTTCTTTAAGTTTTTCTTTATGCTTTACTCCAAATTTATGTTCTTCATCAATAATAGCAAGAGCCAAATTTTCACATTCCACGCTCAAAAGTGCATGAGTTCCTACAACCACACAGGCTTTATTTTCTTTTAAATTTTGCAAAACTTGTTTTTTCTCCGCACTACTTGTAAAGCGATCGAGTTTAAAAACTTCTATACCAAAAGAAGTAAAACGCTTTTTTAAGGTTTTATAATGCTGGTGAGAAAGTAAAGTAGTAGGTGCAAACAAAAATGCACAAAATCCGCTTTCAACCACGGGATAAATAGCATTCATAGCTACTTCAGTTTTTCCAAAACCCACATCGCCACTTAAAAGTCTATCCATGACTTTTCCACTTTGAAAATCTTGCAAAATTTCATAACAAGCCTTATCTTGATCGCTTGTATAAATAAACCCCGCATTAGCTATAAAATCAGCTTGTTTACTTAAATCTACTTTGATTTTTTTTGCTTGCACTAAAGATCTTTTTGCTGCCATGATAACAATTTCAGAAGCGATAGCAAGAAGTTTAGTTTTTAACTTTTCTTTAAGTTTAACAAAGGTTGTTTTACCTAATTTATCTAAACTTGGAATAGAACCACTTACACCCAAATATTTATCAATCAAATAAAGATTCTCCACTGGTAACAAAAGCTTATCAGAATTTTGATACTCTATGGCAACAAACTCTTTTTTTGATCCACTTACCACTATCATTTCAAGGCCTAAAAATTTACCTACTCCATAATCTTCATGTACTATATAATCCCCATTCTTAAGCTCATCTATAATCAAGCTAGCTTTTTTTCTTGTTTTTTTGTTTTTTCTTTTTGGTTTAAAGAAATGATCAATTTTTCAGGACCAATAAGATTAAGCCTTAAATCACTTTTTACAAAATGGATATTTTGCGTATCTTCAAGCTCTAAAGCTTTAAATAAAGCTTCATTTTTAGCTAAAAGTATAATTTTTTTGTTTTTATGAAATTCAAAAAAATCTTTATTATAAAAACTTTGTAATTCTTTAAATTTTTTAGCTTGAGGTAAAATTTTTGCATTCACAAAGCTTATATCTTTTTCGTATTCATTAGGATCAAATTTTTCACAAGCTAAAAAATCAAGTTCCAAATAATCAAAAAAATCATCAATGCACCAAAATCCTAAAGAATTAATATCGTGTATTAAAGTATCACTTTGAAAATCTTCTAATTTTTCCTTAAAAATTTCATAATTTTCCTTATCAAAATGTTTTAAAAAAGGGCAAATTTCAAAATGATCCAATTCATTAGGACTAGATTTTTGACTTTGCAAATCAAAATACCTTATACTTTCAATCTCTTCGCCAAAAAACAAAACTCTGATAGGATTTTCTTCATTGATACAAAAAATATCAATAATATCTGCACGGATTGAAATTTCACCCTTATCCTGAACTATATCTACAAATTCGTAGCCCAACCTTGAAATTTCATCTTCAAAAAATTTAGAATCAAAATTTTGTTTTTTGTCGACAAGATAATTTTGTAAATGTTTTTTTGAAGGAAGCTTTTTTAAAACAGTATTTAAAGGAGAAATAAGGATTTTTTTTTCCTTCTTCTTTGTAGTAAGCATTTAAAATCTTGCAAAGATCAAAAAGTTCTTTAGAAAAAGCCCTTAAATCATCTCCAAACTGCGCCCTAAAGTCAGGTAAAACAAAGGTTTTTAAACCCTTAAATCGTGAAACTTGAGCAAGTAAATCTGCTTGTTTATCATCTTTGCAAAGCAAAAGTTCACAAATTTTTGGATTTTGTAAGTATTCATAAAATGAAGCTTGCATTATTCTTCATTGTTATTTTCAATAAGTCTAATAGTATCTTCTTTGATTTTACTAGTCCCATTAAAGCGACCACCACTTTCGATAGAAATCTTTTGTATTGAAATATCGCCATTAACAACTCCACCTGCTAAAATTTCTAAACTATTAGCTTCAAGCTGTCCTTCAAAATAACCATTTACTACAATTTTATCCGCTTGTAATTCGCCTTTTAAATTTCCATTTTTTCCGATAACAACAATACTTTCAGAATGAATAATACCGTTTAATTCACCATCAACATGAAGCATGGAAGCAAAATAAAATTTACCCTCAATTCTAGCACCTGAAGAAATTACTGTTGTTTCTGAGCTAGAGTTGGATGTTGGGCTGATACTGCCTTTATTAAAGATTGCCATGGAACTCTCCTTTCTTGATTAAAAAAATCATTCATATTTTTTCTTTGCAAATTTAAAAAATACAAAGGTTCTAAAGTTTTATTGATAAATCTTACCTCATAGTGTAAATGTGGTCCAGTAGAAAGACCCGTGTTGCCACTATAACCTATTAATTGTCCCTTATTAACAAATTGACCTGCTTTAACTACCTCCTTACGCATCATATGAGCAAATACTGTTTTAAAACCAAAATTATGTAATAAAATTACATTATAGCCATAACCATTATCACTATAACCAAAAAATTCCACCACCCCACTTGCGGGCGCATAAATAGGAGTGCCAATTTCGGCTCTTAAGTCAATGCCAGGATGAAATTCTCTTCTTTTTAAAAGTGGATGCTCTCTCCAACCAAAATTTCCCGTAATACCTTTATTTTGAATAGGCCATCCATTAGGAATTTGTCTTAAAATTTCAAGTTGCTGTTCATTGGTAAGGTGAAGATTATCAAGTCTTGCACTAATTGTAAGATTATTTTCTACCTCTAAACCCAAAGCTTCCTCAAAAGAAGCTATCTTATCTTCTATAGCTGCATACTGCTGAGTTTTTTCTTCTATACTTTTTTGCATTTGCGAATTAGATAATTCTAATTCTTTGCTTTTTTTCAAAAGTTCCTCACGTTTTTCACTGATATCACTAAGCTTGCTATCAAGATATTTGATATAAAAACTACTAAAAACTAAAAATAAAACAATAAAAGCAATAGTATAAAAAACTATTTTTTTGATTATTTGATTTAAATAAAAATGTCTTGAGCCGTTAATATCTGTAATAGTAATAGTGAATTTATTTTTTACCACACCACTCCTTTAAAAAATTTTCCACTAACATAAAAGAACCAAAAACTAGACTTTTTTTATTTTCTTCTAAATTTCTAAATTCTTTACATTGTATACCTAGCTTTAATGCAATACTATAAATTTTATCATCAGCCAGCTTTCGTTCTACACTTTTATATTTATATATTTGTATTGTATCAATAATAGGCTTTAATGTATTTAAAATTTGAAAAATATCCTTATCTAAATAAGTATTATAAATGAGATTTATTTTTTCTCCTTGGAATTTATCAAGCATAGCCTTAGCAGCCATAGGATTATGACCTACATCAACAAAAAAATTGGGGGAAATTTCTTGACATCTTCCTTGCAAATTTAATGCTTGTAACTTTTTCAAAGCTTTTAGAGTTTTTTCTTGTGAAGTTAAAATTTCGCAAGCTTTTAATGCAAGTTTTAAATTGTGCTTTAAAAAACAAGGTAAAATAAACTTTTCACAATAAGCCTCAAAATCTTCTTTAAATAAAGAATTTAAGGAAGATTTTTGCAAGTTGGCTTTTTTTAAAAAAGCAATTTTTTGTGCTAAATTTAAAACATTTTCTTCCTGCTCATCACTTATAAGTGCTATAGGTGTCATAACTTTGAGTTTAGTTCTTGCAATATCTTCTAAAGAATTTCCTAAAATTTGAATATGATCAAACCCAATTCTTGTAAAAATATTCATTTTTCTTTCAAAAACAGAAGTAGCATCATATTCCCCACCTACCCCCGCTTCTAAAATGATAAAATCACATTTTTGAAATAAAATTACAGCTAAAAAAGTAGCATATTCAAAATAACTTAGTTTTTGCAAATCTTGCTTGAAAATTCCTTCAAGATTTTCATGAGCTTTTTGCAATTCTTCTTCATTTGCAATTTTACCATTAAGATAAAATCTTTCATTAAAACTAAAAATATGTGGACTAGTGTAATGCCCGACTGTATAATTTAAATTTTCTAAAAGTTGGGTTAAATATCTACCCGTACTGCCTTTACCATTTGTACCTATAAGTTGGATTATAGGAATATTTTTGAAATATTTCTTATATTTTTCATACATTCTAAACATCAAAAAACGATCGATTTTATCGTAATTTGTGCTTTTTTGAGCTAAAAAATTCTCAACTTTGATTATATTGTTCATCAACTGCTGCAATCTGTTTTATTAACTCATCTAAAATATTAATATTTGGCTTACTTTGTTTATCAAGATAAGCTACATGAATTTTAGGGCTTATAATATCTTGTTTATAAATAAATCTAAAATTTTCTATAGTTTTAAGATTTGTATTTACAAGCTGAGTAATTTCATCTTTACTTTTCCCTGGCGAAACAATCAAATAACTCTTTTCATCTATCATCCACAGTTCATCAAATTCAGTACAAGAATCTTTTAGAATTTTTTTAAATCGCACAAAAATTTCATTCAAGCTTCCCATGCCATATTTTTCCATAATAAAACGATAATTTACTATAGAAAATAAAGCTAAAGAATAATTAACCTTGTATTTATTAAAATTTTCATCCATTTTATCAAGCTCTTTAAGGACACTCCAAGACTCTCTCTCTTCTAAGCTTTGCGTGAATTCAATTTGATTATTTAAAGATGTAATTTTTTCTCCAAGTTGTTTAAATTTCAATTTCAAATCTTCAAAGCTAAGTTTTACTTCCCCATTTTCATCGGGCTTTAAAGTATTGATAAAATCCATATTTTTTTCATTTGATTTATTAAGCAAAATAAGTAACTCATAAATCTTTTTCAAATTATCATTAAAAAAATTTAAATTTTTTTGAACATACATATTATCAACCATTGTGCGATGATTGATAAATTCCATTAGCTCGTTTTTAAAACCTTCTTCGCCTATTATAAAAGGCTTTTGTGTTAAATTTTGCATAAAACTTTGAATTTTTAAATCTTCCACCAATGAAGGATTTAAACCCAAACACAATAATTCACTAAAATACTCATAACTACGATCTTCAAGTTTGGCTAAAAGTTTTTTAATCACGCTATCATAATCATCATATTTACTAATGCCATATTTGCGAGTTTGTTCCTCTAAATCATTCTCATCATAATTTTTTTCAAGTTCCTTCCATTTTTTTAGTAAGCAAATAAATACTTTCACTATCCATTGTTTTAGAAATTCTAATCGAAGTCACCTTAGCTAAATCTCTCACCTTTTTATCTTTACTTATCTGCAAGGTTTTAGATATGGTGGATAAAAAATCAAAAAATTCACTAAATTGCTTTCCGCTTTGTCTATTTAAAACAGAAATTAAAAAACTGATTAACTCCTCTAAACTCCGTATAGTTTTAGAATTTAATTCTTGCTGATAAATTGGCAAAAGTAAGGTTTTGTATTTATCAAGTTTAATCTTATTTGAACTTGTAATACCATATTTTAAAGATAATTCTTCAAAAATTTCCGTATAATTTTCAGGGGTTGGCTTTAACTTTCTTTCTTTTAATGCGATTAAAGCTTGTTTTGCTATTTCATTAATATTTGGAACCACGTTTTTGCCCTTTAATAGCAATTACAGAAATAAACTCATCAAACGCCTCACTTGAAGCCGATCGAATAGCTTCATATCTTGCAGAATCGCTAATAATACTATTTGGAGAAATTTCAAAATTATAACTTCCATTTGTACTAAAAGTCTGGCTTGAACCATCTTTAAAAACAACATTAAAATCTAAATTTAACCTAGCTTTATAACTAATAACATAACCATTTTTATCATAAGCTAAAGGAATAAATTCTAAATTATTCATTCTTACATTGATTATATCATCAGCCTCGTGTTTTAAAGCAAGCTTGCGCCCTAATTTTGAAATCACCATTTCCTTTAAAGTATCAGCAACATAAATACTATTTTTTGGATCTTGCTTATTTAATTCAACATTAACATAAACTTTTTCATCAAAAATATTATTAGTAATTTTTGAAGTAGGAATATACCCACAAGCACCCAAAAATAAACCTATACAAAAAATCAAAATCTTTTTCATTTGATTACTAGATTAACTAGTTTTCCTTCCACGTAAATTTCTTTTACTATGCTTTTACCTTCAAGCCATTTTACAGTATTTTCTTTTGCAAGTGCTAAAATTTCTTCTTTGCTTGCATTACTTGAAATTTCAAATTCAGCTCTTTTTTTACCATTAACACTTACAACTAAATTTAAAGTATCTTTTACAAAAACTTCTTCTTTGAGTTCTATTTTTTTGAAATTTTTACAATCAAAAAGCTCCTTGCTAAGTTCAAAGCAAACATGAGGAATAATAGGCTCTAAAATATTTAAAATAATATAAAAAGCTTCTTGCTCTAAAGCCTCATTTTTACAAAGCGCTAAAGCATTTAAAGCTTCCATACAAGCTGCGATTAAAGTATTAAAAGCAAAGCTTTGATAATAAACTTCTTCAGATTTTTTCAAAGCTTCGTATACTTTTAATCTTGCATATTTTTCTTCTTTACTTAAATTCTCTTGTTTTAATTCTAAAAGCTCACCTTTTTTAACATTTTGTGCCCTATCATAAAACTTGCAAATAAATCTATAAGATCCTTCAACTGCATCATCATTCCATTCAAGTTCTTTAGCCGGAGGTGCAGCAAAAAGTATAAAAAGTCTTGCTGTATCAGCACCATATTTTTCTATGATCTCATCAGGATCTACAACATTGCCTTTAGATTTTGACATTTTAGCACCATCTTTTAACACCATACCCTGGGTCAAAAGCCTATTAAAAGGTTCATCTTGTGTCAAGTAACCAAAATCTCTTAAAGTTTTTTGAAAAAATCTCGCATAAAGCAAATGTAAAATCGCATGTTCAATACCACCTATATATTGATCCACACTCATCCAGTAATTTACACTTTTTTCATCCAAAGCTTTTTCTTGCCAAGTTTTTTCATCACTTGCAAAACGTGCAAAATACCAAGAACTTTCAAAAAAAGTATCTAAAGTATCACTTTCTTTTTGAGCCTCTTTACCACATTTTGGACAAATACAATTTTTCCAAGTTGGATGCTTATCAAGCGGATTACCCTCTCCAGTAATTTGCACATCTTCAGGCAAGGTAATAGGTAAATTTTCTAAATTTTGAGGCACTATACCGCAATTTTGACATTTAATCATAGGAATAGGCGTACCCCAATATCTTTGACGCGAAACACCCCAATCACGAATTTTAAAATTTATAACTCTCTTCCCAATATTTTTAGCTTCAAACTGAGAAATAATTTTTAATCTTGCTTCATTACAATCAATACCATCAAATTCTTGACTATGGATTAATTTTCCTGATTTTTGAGTATAAGGTAAATTCTCTTGAGTTTGAATCACTTGTTTAATAGCAAGATCATATTTTTTTGCAAATTCAAAATCTCTTTCATCGTGAGCTGGAACAGCCATAACTGCTCCACTACCATAATCAGCCAAAACAAAATTCGCTACCCATAAAGGAATTTTTTCTCCACTTAAAGGATGAATAGCATAAATTTCTAAAAAATAACCTTCTTTTTCAGAACTTTGTCTTTCTCTTAAACTTTGATTTTGTATGGCTTTAATTTTATTTGATAAATCTTGATTTAAGAAATTTTGAGAAAGTAAATTTTGAACGATTTTATGTTCCGGGGCTAAAGCAATATAAGAAACTCCATAAATTGTATCCGCTCTTGTAGTAAAAACTTCTAAAGAATTTTCTTTGGCTTTTTGCTTGCTTTCTTCATCTAAATTTAGAGAAAATTCTAAACCTTCACTTTTACCTATCCAATTCTCTTGCATGGTTAAAACTTGATTGGGCCACTTATCTTTTAATCCTTCTAAATCCTTTAAAAGCTCCTCAGCATAAGCAGTAATTTTTACATAATAACCTGGCATTTTTTTTTGCACTACTTCATGACCACAACGCCAACATTTTCCATCTTCAACTTGCTCATTAGCTAAAACAGTTTGATCTTGTTCACACCAGTTTACATTGGCTTCTTTGGTATAAATCAAACCTTTTTCAAACATTTTGATAAAAAATTCTTGCTCAAATTTTGTATAAAGTGGATCTGAAGTTGCAAACATTCTTTTTTTAGAAAAAGAAAAAACCCAAAGAAAAAAGCTCTTTTTTCATATAAGCCATATTTTCATAAGTCCATGATTTAGGATGGATTTTATGCTTGATTGCTGCATTTTCAGCAGGCATACCAAAACTATCAAAACCTATAGGATGTAAGACATTAAATCCTATTTTGCGATAATATCTTGCCAAAGCATCACCTATAGTATAATTTCTTACATGTCCCATATGAATACGGCCACTAGGATAAGGAAACATTGATAAAATGTATTTTTTAGGCAAATTTAAATCATCTTTTGGCTCAAAATATTCATTTTCATCCCAAATTTTTTGCCATTTTTTTTCTATTAAACTTGCTTCATAAGCCATAAATTTCTCCTTATACTGTTCCTTTTTCATACATTGCACGATTACGTTCTCTATCTTGCTTTCTTTTTGCTTTTTCAATTTCTTTGTTTCTAAACTCAAGCACACTAAATTTAAACCATAGTAAAGTCGGGCTTGCAACAAAAATAGAGCTTAAAGTTCCTATTATAATACCTACAATTAAAGTTAAAGAAAATCCTTGTATCATTTCCCCACCAAAGAAATAAAGTATCACAACTGTTGCCAAAGTAAGTCCTGAAGTTAAAACCGTTCTTGACAAAGTTGCTGAAACACTTTCATTGATAATTGGCGCAAGTTCACTTTTTTTACTTGTTTTAATACCTTCTCTGATTCTATCAAAAATAATAATTGTATCATTTAAAGAATATCCAAGTACAGTTAAAACAGCAGCTAAAGTATCTAAATTTACATCAATTTTAAATAAAGAAATTGCCCCTAAAGTAATCACAACATCGTGAATTTCGCTAATTATAGCTGCAAGAGCAAAACGCCATTCAAAACGCAATGCTATATAAATTAAAATCGCTATCAAAGATATAGCTATAGCCATAAGTCCTTTATTTCTAAGCTCATCACCTACTTTTGGACCCACTACATCGGCACGACGCACTTCAAATTTTCCCGTATCTTTTAAAAGAGTACTTATATATTCGCCTATATCATTGCTTACATTATCATTGCTTCCCAAAAAGCGTATCGTTACTTCTTCATTGCTTCCAAATTCAGTTACAGATAAATTTTGAAAAGTTCCTTGCTTTTCTAAAATTTCTCGGATTTGTGCTATAGGTGCTGCATTTTCGTATTTAAGCTGAATTAAAGTTCCTCCACTAAAATCAATACCATATTGCAAACCCCTATCCCAAAGTAAATAAATAGATCCAAAAAATAAAATAAAAGAAAGGGAAATAGCAGCAAAACGCATTCTCATAAAATCATAAATTTTCTTCTCACTAAAAAATTGCATTATTTTCTCCTATAACCAAACCAAAATCTTGTATTATTGCTTTTTTCTATGCGTTGCATAAAATAATCAAACATTCCATGAGTTCCTAAAATAGCCGTAATCATAGAAACAACAATACCAATTCCCAAAGTTACAGCAAAACCTTTAACCGCTCCTGTTCCATAAGCATAAAGTGCCACCGAAGTAACTAAAGAAGTAATATTTGAATCTACAATCGCACTCATAGCATTTTTATAACCTTGTTCTATGCTGGTTCTTATATTCACTCCATCTCGTAAGAGTTCACGTATACGCTCATTAATAATCACATTTGCATCTACTGCCATTCCTACAGTTAAAACAAGCCCTGCCATTCCTGGTAAAGTAAGAGTTGCTCCAAACATAGCCATAACCGCAACAACTACCAAAACATTAACAAGCATTGCGATATTTGCAAAAATCCCTGCTACACCGTAATACATCATCATAAATACTACAATAAAAACAGACGCACCAATTAAGGCTATCATACTCATTTTAATACTATCAGCACCTAAAGATGGTCCTATACTTCTTTGTTCAAGTAATTTTACAGGCGCAAGCAAGGCTCCACTTCTTAAAGCCACAGCCACATCACGCGCTTCTTCTTGAGTAAAGGCTCCACTGATTTGCCCACTACCGCCACCTATGCGTTCATTAATAGATGGGGCAGAATATATCTTATTATCAAGCACAATAGCAAGACGCTTGCCAACATTTGCTCCCGTATAATCAGCAAATTTTTTAGAACCTTCGGCATTTAAAGTAAAATTAATCACAGGATAATTACTCTTATCACTAAGCCCTACTCTTGCATCAGTAAGCATAGACCCATCTAAAATAGGTATACTTTTTAAAGGATATTTTAAATTCGGATTTCTAAAATCAGGTACTAAAATCAGTCCATAACTTGCCGCTTCGGCATCACTCATTGTAGAAGCTTGATTCATTTTAGAATCATCAACTTCCATAAGTTGTAAATGCGCTGCTTTTGTAATGCGTTCTTTTGCCCTTAGTTCATCTTCTTTGGTTTTAATCCCAGCAAGTTCAACCAAAATCTTATCATCGCCTTGTTTAGCAACTGTTGGCTCTGCTAAACCAAATTGATCAAGCCTATTTCTTATAGTCTCAACTGCTTGCAAAAGTGCAAAATTTTCTATATTTTTTACTTCTTCTGGAGTAAAAGAAATTTTATAGTGCATATTTTCATTTTGCACATTAATTCCTTTTATTTCTTTAAGTAAATTTTCAACTTTTGCAATATCTGCATTATCAAGTAAGGTAAATTCCAAAATATCATCATGAGTATTTAAACCATCATTTAAGATGTTTTCTTTGTTAAAAGAATAACTCAATGAAGATGCAATTGATTTTATTTTTGACTTTACAGCTTCTTCGTTATCTACGCCTAAAAGCATATAAAGTCCACCTTGCAAATCAAGTCCTAAGTTAATCTTTGCACCACGTTCTGACTGCAAAAAAGAAGGGAGTGAAAAAGCCACTCCAAAAATAAATACCACTATAAAAATAATCAAGCGATAATTGATTTTAGAATTACGCATCAATTTTCTTTGCTATAAATTCTCTTGAAATTTTTGCAGTAACATTGTCTTCATTAAGCTTAACTTTGATAAAATCGTCCTCTGGTTTTACGACTTCACAAATAAGTCCGCCATTAGTGATGATTTTATCTCCTTTTTGCAAAGACTCAAGCATTTGTTTATGCGCTTTTGCTTGTTTTTGTTGTGGTCTAATCACCAAGAAATAAAAAATTGCAAATAATACTACAAGAGGTAACAATGAAGTTAAAATTGAATTTTCTGCCATATTTTTCCTTTATTCCAAAAAAATTAAACACTAATTCTATCATTTTTAAAATAATAAAAGTCTTTTTTATTGCAATTTTACTTTCAAATTCTATTTATTTATCATTTTTTGAAAATTTTGAAAATATTTTTACACAAACTATTAGCCCATTTTTAGCTATTTGGGGCTTGGTTTTACTCTTAAAAAGTAAAAATTCTAAACAATATTTTTGGATAGGTTTTTTTGTAGGAATCCTTTGGTTTTGGTGGCTTGGCTTATCTTCAATTTATTTTAACCTAAACTATTTAGTACCAATCATACCAATCATTGTTGGTTTTATTTATGGACTACTTTTTAGATTATGTTATGTGTTAAAATTCGATTTTTTAAGACTTTGTGGAATTTTTTGTATAAGTTTTATTCATCCATTAGGCTTTGATTGGCTTAATTGGGGAGTTTTTACAGTTTATGGTTTTTTTGATCCTAGTTATCGTGGTATTATTTGTATATTTTTAATAGCGTATTTTATCTATGAAGGCTATATATCAAGATATTATAAAATAGCAATTGTTCTTATTTTATTCTTCAGCGGATTTCAATATGATGAAAAACAAGCTAAAACCCTTGATTTAAACTACAAACTTGTTAACACAAATATCTCTCAAGATCAAAAATTTTTACAAGAGAATTTAAAATCAAATTCTGATGCCTTAATTCAAAATATAATTCAAGCCATAAATGAAAAAAAAGAGCTTATAATCTTACCTGAAACTGCTTTTGCTTTTAATTTAAAAAACACCAAATATGAACTTATACTCAAGGAATTATCCTACAAAATTACCATTATCACAGGAGCATTTAATATCGAAAAAGAGCATACTTACAACAGTACTTACATCTTTAAAAAAGGTAATGTTTATATTTTAAATAAGCATTTTTTAGTTCCCTTTGGTGAAGAGATTCCATTTTTCAAAGATTTGATAAAAAAATATTTTCTTAAAAATATTGAAGAATTTTCTAAAGGTCCGGTGCAAAGCAAATATAAACTAAATAATCAAATTATCACAAATGCAATTTGCTATGAAGTTACCAAAGAACAAAATTACCAAAATTCACAAATTATTATAGCCTTAAGTAATAATGCTTGGTTTAATCACAGCAGTGAATACAAACTCCAGCAACTCTTGATCAAATTTTATGCAAGCAAATATGGAGTTAGCGTTTATCATGCCACAAATGGTAAAGAAAATATAGTTATACTCCCTAAGAAAGCTCTAAGTAAAGATTGGAAAAATTTATTTAACAGAATATTTAGTACTAAAAATTAAAAATTTTAATTTTAAAGTAATTTAAGTTATTTTATATTATAATTTTATTAATATTTTGACTTAGAGGGGTTTTTACCCCAAAGCTAAATTAATTTAGCTTCCTTCCTAACTTTTATATTTATGAGGGATATTAAAAAATATCCCTCTAAGTCAAATTTAATCTTCATTAAATCTTTTAATTATACAAGCCTTGTTTAAGCTTGTATAATATTTATAATTTTTTAAAGTAATTTTTTAAACTGCTCCACAGCATCAAGTTTTTCCCAAGGATAATCCTTTTGTCCTACTTGTCCACGAGCTGCTACATCAGCATAAAGAAAAGTTTCTTTACTTGGTTTATCCAGATGAAATTTATCACGAATCCAATTTGGTGTTAAAGAGAAATTTTGCATGACAAAATCACTTAAAATATCATCGTTTGCACTAGTATTTGTTCCCATGCAATCCACGCTTACCGAAGTAGGTTTTGCAACACCTATAGCATAACTAAGCTGAACGATACATTTTTTAGCAAGTCCTGCTGCAACTATATTTTTAGCTAGCCATCTACCTGCATAAAGTCCGCTTCTATCAACTTTAGTGTAATCTTTACTAGATTGTGCGCCACCACCTATTGGAGAATAGCCTCCAAAACTATCCACTATAAGTTTTCTTCCTGTTAAACCACTATCGTGCAAAGAAGAGTGATTGACATATTTACCTGTTGGATTGATTAAAATTCTAGTTTTATTAGGATCAAAAAGTTCTTTTGGTAAATTGCTATCTAAAATAAGTTTCATCACTAAAGATCTTAAATCTTCTATTTTCATACTCTCAACGCAAGGTACAGAAACCACTATGGTATGGATGCTTTGAGGCTTACAATTTTCAAAATTTATCTTAGTACCATAATCAATGGTCACTTGAGTTTTAATATCCACTCCAAGTTCATGCGGATTTGCTTTTGCGTAAGCATAAACTCTATCACATAGAATTCTTGCATAACTAATAGCCGCTGGCATATATTCCTCAGCTTCACAACTTGCAAAACCAAACATAATACCTTGATCACCTGCTCCTGTTTCGCCATCTTCTTGATCGACACCTTGATTAATGTCAGGGCTTTGCTCATTTAAAAACACCATAACATCAACTTCATCAGGATGTAAACATTGCTCTTTACTAAAATATCCTGTTCCATCATAACCAATGTTTTTTAAAACATCTTTAACTAAATTATCGTAATCAGCCTTACTAA
Source organism: Campylobacter jejuni subsp. jejuni 414 (assembly GCA_000163995.1). GTDB lineage: Bacteria > Campylobacterota > Campylobacteria > Campylobacterales > Campylobacteraceae > Campylobacter_D > Campylobacter_D jejuni_A. Next base: position 1,014,280 of record CM000855.1, read on the forward strand.
GCTTATGATTTGACTTAACTTCGCCTCCAATCACAACCTTATTTCCTGCGACAAAAACCTCACTCGCCACCCTTGAATTTTTGTCATTTTTCAAGAGTATATCCACTATCGTATCAGCGATTATATCAGCACACTTGTCTGGATGACCTGCGCTTACGACTTCTGAAGTGAATAGATACATAAAAAGTCCTTTCATTTAAAATGAACTATAATTGTACCGAAATAAACTTATCAAAGCTTAATAAGTTAAAAATTCACTAAAATTAAGCAAAAGTTAGCTAAAATCAACTTTGATATAAAAAATATTTAAAAGGTTTTTATGTTTTCTAAAATCATTCAAAGCTATACTAAAGGCAATCTTATAATCCAAATTTGTATAGGTATAGCACTAGGGATACTCATAGGTATTAGCTCTAAAGAAATATCTGAAATTGCAAATTTACTCGGAATACTTTTTACAAGTGCCTTAAAAGCCATTGCTCCGATGCTTGTTTTTATTTTAATTTTAACCTCAATTTGCACTAAAGATTTTTCTCAAAGTGGTACTAAAATCAAAAATATCATCATTTTATATATAGTAGGTACCTTTCTTGCCTCAGCTTGTGCAGTTCTTACTAATTTTTTCTTCCCTGTAAAACTTGTTTTAGACGGAGTTCAAAGTGCTACAAACTCGTCTCCAACTCATATGAGTGAAATTTTTAAAGATCTTTTATTTAAAATCGTTGATAATCCCATAAACGCTCTTTCAAATGGGAATTATTTAGGAATTTTAACCTGGGCAATAGCTGGAGGTATAGCGTTAAAACACTGCTCTAATGAAGCAAAACAAGTTTTCATAGATATTAACGAAGGGGTTTTAAAAATCGTCAAATTTGTAGTAAAACTTGCTCCTTTTGGAATTTTTGGACTTGTGGCTAATTCTGTAGCACAAACAGGGGCACAAGGTTTACTAAGCTATCTAAAACTTTTAATTTTACTTGTAGTTACTATGCTTTTTATTACCTTTGTTATCAACGCTTTAATAGTCTTTTTTTATACAAGAAAAAATCCTTTTCCTTTGATTTTTATCTGTCTAAGACACAGTGCGTTTTTTGCTTTTTTTACAAGAAGTTCAACAGCAAATATTCCTGTAAATATGGCACTTTGTGCCAAACTTGGTATAGATAAAGAGTTTTATGGTATTTCCATACCTTTAGGAGCTACTATAAATATGGCAGGAGCAGCAGTTACTATAGCTATTTTAAGTCTTACTGCAGCCAATACCGTTGGTATAGAAATAAGCCTTTTGCAAGCTTTTTTATTAAGTATTATTGCTACCTTTGCAGCTTGTGGAGCAAGTGGGGTTGCAGGAGGATCTTTACTGCTTATACCTTTGGCTTGTTCTTTATTTAATATAGACTATGATATTGCCATGAAAGTAGTTGCCATAGGTTTTATCATAGGGGTTATTCAAGATAGTGTTGAAACTGCTTTAAATAGTTCCACAGATGTCCTTTTTACAGCAATTTGTTCTAAAAATGAATTAAATTACAATATCAAATAAGGTAAAAATATGCATCATCTCATCACTACAAGGGATTTTAGTAAAGTTGAAATTATGGAACTTTTTAAAGAAGCTGGTGATTTTTTAGATGAAAAACCTAGAACTTGTCTTGAGGGAAAAAGCATCACGACAATTTTTTTTGAAAATTCTACACGTACTCTTTCGTCTTTTGAAAGTGCTGCAAAAAGATTAGGTGCTAGAGTTTTACGCCTTGATGTTTCAAGATCAAGTTCTAGCAAAGGCGAAACTCTTTATGATACTGCTGCAATTTTAGATGCCATGAGCCCTAATGCTATCGTTGTAAGGCATGCAAACTCAGGAGTTCCTTTAATATTAGCAAAACATATGCATTGTCCTGTTGTTAACGGAGGAGATGGAAAACACGCTCACCCTACTCAAGCCTTACTAGATTTATTTACCATTTATAATCATTTTCAAGGTGATATTGAAGGTAAAAAAATTTGCATCGTAGGTGATATTAAAAACTCTCGTGTAGCAGCATCTAACATAGAACTTTTATCAAGATTTAATCTTGATATTACTTTGGTGGCTCCGCCGCATTTTATGCCTAATACTCATCTTAAAAAATACTACAAACTTGATGAAAATATCATAGCAAATTCAGATATTATTATGAGTCTTAGAACACAAACTGAAAGACACAATAAGACTGTTTACGCTTCACTTAAAGATTATGCAAATGATTTTTGCATTCAAAAAAGCCTGATAAAAGATAAAAAACTTATTTTATTGCACCCAGGTCCTGTTAATCGTAATATTGACATAAGCGATGAAATAATGAGTGATGAAAGGACTTTGGTTTTAAAACAAGTCAAAAATGGCGTAGCTATTAGAATGGCTGTTCTTAAGAAACTCATACTAGAAAATGAAGGATAAAAAATGTTAGAATGGGATTTAAGCGCTTTATTTCACGATAAAGAAACATTACAAAATTTTACACAAGATCAAATCCAACAAAGTTTAAATTTCAAAAAAAACTATGAAAACAAACTTCATACATTAAATGCTAATGATTTTTTACAAGCTTTAAAAAATTATGAAAATTTAAATCAAGCTTTTGGTAAAATCATGACTTATGCTTATTTACTTTTTGCTAAAAACACTCAAAATGGTTCTTTTTACGCAAAATATGAAGAAGAATGTAAAAAAATAGAAGAAAATTTACTTTTTTTCGAACTTGAATTTTGTGAGTTAAGCTCTGAGAAAAGTCAAGAATTCATAACTTTTTGCAAGGATTATAGTTTTTATCTTTCTAATTTATTACAAAACAAACTCTACAACCTTAGCAAAAATGAAGAACGCATTATGCTTTATCTTTCAAATACAGGCGCAAATGCCTTTAGCAGACTTTTTGATGAAAGCATGAGTGCTTTAAAAATCCCTTTTGAAGGCAAAAAACTTAGTAAAGAAGAAATTCTAAGCAAAATGTATGACGAAGATAGAAAAATACGTAAAAAAGCTGCTAAAAAATTTAGCAAAGTCTTACAAAAAAATAGTAGGCTTTTAAGTTTTATTATCAATATGATTAAAACTGAAAGAAAAAATATAAGCTCATTAAGAGGCTATAAAAATGCTGAAATTTCAAGACATATTAGCAATCAAATATCGCAAAAAAGCGTTGATTCTTTAATTATAAGTGCACAAAAACATTTTGATTTGGTGTCACAATTTTACAAAAGAAAAAAACAAATTTTAGGCTATGATGATCTTAAAGACTATGACAGATATGCTCCTATAGGAAAAGAAGCAAGCTTTGACTTTAAAACAAGTAAAAATATTGTTTTAGAAGCATTTCAAGCTTTTTCTCCGCAATTTTACGATATAGCAAAAAACGCTTTTGATAAAGGCTGGATTGATGTTTATCCGCAAGAAAATAAGCAAGGTGGTGCTTTCTCACATTCTGCAACATCTGATGCACACCCTTTTGTTTTACTAAACTACACCGACAAAAGACGCGATCTTTTTACACTTGCACATGAATTAGGACACACTATCCATCAAAAACTTTCTTATAGTGTGAGCTATTTAAATCAAAACACACCTTTAACTACTGCAGAAACAGCTTCAGTTTTTGCTGAAATGTTAGTTTTTGATTTTATCAAGGATAAGCTAAAAAAAGAAGAACTTTTGTCTTTATACGCAAATAAAATTGAAGATATTTTTGCAACTTTTTACAGACAAATTAATTTTACTTGTTTTGAAAGACGCTTGCACGCACAAGAAAATGAACTTAGCACCGAAGAAATCAATAAAATATGGATGGAAGAATCTCAAAAAATGTTTCAAAATAGCGTAAAACTTACAAAAAATTATGCTTCTTGGTGGAGTTATATCCCTCATTTTATCCATTCTCCTTTTTACTGCTATGCTTATGCTTATGCACAACTTTTAGTTTTAGCTCTTTATGGACTTTATAGAAGTAAAAAATGTGAAAATTTCAAAGAACTTTATATCAAGATGCTTTCTTTAGGTGGAAGTGTTAGCCCAAAAGAACTTGTAGGAATGTTTGGTTTTGATATAGAAGATGAAAATTTTTGGGAAATAGGCATAAAAGAAATTCAAAAACTCATTGATGAATTTATGGAGTTACAATCATGCTAGAAACAATCTTAAAAAATGAAAACTTTATCCATACCATGCAAAAACATTGTTATGAAATTATTACAAATCTTTTAGAAGAAAAAATTGAGTTTTCCATAGTTGCTAATACAAATTTTATAGACTTTGATCCCGAACTTCCCAAAGAGCTTGATGTTAAACAAAATCCTTACGCTCTTTTTGCTCTTGGAGGATATACCTTTGAATCCATACAGCTAAACAAAGATTACATTCAATTTCACGCAGGCTTTGGAAATGATGATTTTGATAGTTTTGTAAAGGTTGATTTAGGAGCCATTACACAAATTCAAATAGAAAATAGTATTTTATTTGTTAACTTTAGCCTTTACAAACGCGAAGACAGTAAAAATTTACAAAAATCTAAAAATATATTTTTAAAAAATCCAAAAAATAAAGATATTTTTAAAAAATGAATCTATTTAAAGATTTAAATGATAGTCAAAAAGAAGCGGCAAGTCATATCGATGGAGCCATGCTTATCTTAGCAGGTGCAGGTAGCGGAAAAACCAAAACTATTACCACTCGCCTTGCTTATCTTATTGGTGAAGTGGGTATTCCATCACATAATACTCTTACTCTTACTTTTACAAATAAAGCGGCTAGCGTTATGCGTCGTAGAGCATTAAATTTTTTACAAGGTAATCACAACCCCTTGCTTTGCACCTTTCATAAATTTGGGCTTTTGTTTTTAAAACTTCATTTTGAAAGATTAGAGCGTAAAAATAGTTTTATTGTTATTGATACAGATGATACAAAAAAAATAATTAAAGATTTAATCCTTGATAAAAGCAAAGATAATGTCTATAATATAATCAAATACATATCTTATTGCAAAAATGAAGGTAAAAGAGCAAATGATGTCTTTGAAAATTTAAATTCATTAAAAGAACATAATTTTGAAAAATATCAAAATGAATACAAATTTGTCAACTATTACCGTGCTTATGAAGAATATTTATTAAAACAAAATTTTGTAGACTTTGACGATCTTTTATTATTAAGCAATCTCATTTTAGAAAGTGATATAAATTTTGCCAAAGAACAAAGTTTGCTTTATAATTACATTACAGTTGATGAATATCAAGATACAAATACCTTACAATATAAAATTCTAAAAAACCTATGTTGCATGCATGAAAACATTACAGTTGTTGGTGATGATGATCAAAGTATTTATAGCTGGCGTGGAGCAAAAATTGAAAATATTCTAAATTTTCAAAATGATTTTAAAAATGTTAAACTTGTAAAACTTGAACAAAATTACCGTTCAGTAGGAACTATTTTACAAGCAGCAAATAATCTCATATCTCACAATGAACAACGACTTGGAAAAACTTTAATCTGTACCAAAGATGCTGGCGAAAATATTAAAATATTAAAAAATAAAAGCGAAAAAGATGAAGGTTTATGTGTAGCTCAAGAAGTAAAAAAATTGCTAAATTCTGGGGTAGAAGCTAAAGAAATTGCTATTTTATTTCGAGTCAATGCATTATCAAGGGCAATAGAAGAAGCATTTATGAAAGAGAAAATTTCCTATAAACTGCTTAGTGGTATGCGTTTTTATGAGAGATTGGAGATAAAAGATTTAATCTCATATCTTAGACTTATTTTAAATCCAAATGATGATTTATCGTTTAGACGCATTATTAATCGCCCTAAACGATCCATAGGAGAAAAAGCTCTAAAAAATTTAGAAGAATACGCAAAAAAACGTCAAATTTCACTTTTTGATGCCCTATGTGAAAGTGATGGCGGTATAGGAATTTTAACGACAAAAAAAGCACAAAATGAAGCAAATATTTTTATACAAAATATTCACACTTTAAAAAGCTATGATAGTGCAAAAAAAGTTTTTGATAATATAGAAGAATTATTCAAAATTAAAGATTATTTCTCAGAGCAAGATGATGGGGATGAAAGAATCGGAAATCTTGATGAGTTTTATGCCAATCTAAGAGAAAAGCTCAAAGAAGATCCTCAAGCTTCTTTGGAAGATTTGCTTAGCGAAATTTCTTTATTAAGCGACCAAGATAATTTAGATGAAGAATGCGTTTGCTTGATGAGCATTCATGCTAGTAAAGGCTTAGAATTTGATTATGTTTTTATAATAGGCTTTGATGAGGGCTTTTTTCCTTTAAATAATGGAGAAAATCTTGAAGAAGAGCGCCGTCTTGCTTATGTTGCTATCACTCGTACTAAAAAATTTCTTACAATAAGCGTTGCAAATTCTCGTTTTCATCACGGATCAAGAGCGAACATCAATCCTAGTCGTTTCCTAGAAGAAAGCAAATTAATCAATAAAAAAATCAAAAAATCAAAACATACAAAAAACTACTTTTTGTAAAGGAGACTTAGTTAAACATAAAATTTTTGGTATTGGCAGAGTTATTAAAGTTAGCAAAAGTGGGAAAGAAGAAAAACTTAATATTAATTTTGGTGGCATAATGCGTGTAATCATGGCAAGCTTTGTGGAAAAAGCAGTATGAACAAGATCTTTACAGCCTTTAAACCAAGAGGTTTGAGTTCTAATGCCTTTTTAAACACTTTGAAGAAAAAATATAAAAATAAAAAAGCAGGATATTCTGGCACCCTTGATCCTTTTGCTAAAGGAGTTTTAATCGTTGCATTTGGACAATACACAAAACTTTTGCGTTTTTTAAAAAAAACTCCAAAAACTTATAAGGCTACTTTATGGCTTGGAGTTTATTCCTTAAGCCTTGATGATCAAAATATAAAAAAAATTCAAAACCTGAAAGAATTTAATCTTAAAACCTTAAAACAAATCATTGATCAAATGCAAGGAATTATCTCTTATACACCACCGCAATTTAGCGCTAAAAGAATCAATGGAACTCGTGCTTATGAACTAGCTAAAAAAGGTATAGAAGCGAATTTAAAACCTTGCCAAATGAAAGTATTTGATTGCAAGATCTTAAGCTACAATCATCCCTTTTTAAACATAGAAATCACAGTCAGTGAGGGTGCTTATATAAGATCTTATTGTGAACTTTTTGCTAGAAAACTAGGTATTAGTGCAACTTTAAGCTCTTTAGAGCGCATCAAAGAAGGTGAGTTTGTTTATAATGATGAAAAAAGCTTAGATGTGTTAAAATATATTGATTTAAAACCAAATTTTATTAAAGATTTAAACAAACTTGAAAATGGTACTAAAATTTTCATTGAAGAATTAAAATTTCATGATGAAGGAAATTATTATATTGAAACAGAAAAATATTTTAGCATAATTAATATTAAAGAAAATACAGTAAAATATCTTCTAAATAAGGTTGAAAAATGTTAATATTATCAAGAAAAGAAAATGAAAGTATAGTTATCGGAGAAGGTATAGAAATCAAAGTGGTTCAAACAGGGAAAGGATATGCCAAAATAGGCATAGAAGCTCCAAAATCCCTTATGATACTTAGAAAAGAGCTTATTCAACAAGTAAAGGATGAAAATTTACATTCTGTTGTTCAAAACGATATTAAACTTGATGACTTAAGTAAAAAACTGATCAGATGAAAGCCTACGCTAAAGCAAATATTTTTTTAAAACTTACCGGTTTTGACTCAAGGAAATACCATCTTTTAGAATCACGCTTTATACTTTTAAAAGATATTTTTGATGAACTTGAACTTGTTGATAAAGAATCAGACTCCAAAAAAGAATTTAAAATCATCAGTAATTTTAAATGCGAAAATAACATTATCCAAAAGGCTTATTTGCTTCTTTCTAAAAAATATGATAATGAATTGAAAGAATTATTTAGCACAAAAAGCCTAAAACTCACAAAAAATATTCCAGTATGTGCTGGACTTGGTGGTGGAAGTAGTGATTGTGCAAGTTTTTTACTACTAATGAATGAAACTTTAAACTTAAAATTAAGCTTGCAAGAACTTATAAATTTAAGCATGCAACTAGGGAGTGATATTGCTTTTTTTCTAAGCGGTTTTAGTTCTGCTAATGTAAGTGGGTGTGGAGAAATTATAGAAGAATTTGAAGACGATATACCTGTTCTAAAATGGATTTTTCCACAAATATCTTGCCAAACTAACGCTGTTTATGATGAATTTGATAGGGAAATATTTGACTTTCAAAAAAACAATAATCAAGCACAAATTTATAAAAAACTCAGCACAAAAGAATTATTACAAAACTTTAAAAATAAAGAATTAAATGATTTATTTACCCCTTGTGTAACTTTATATCCTAAAATGAAACCTTATTTACAAGAAAATTTTTTTCTAAGTGGTAGCGGAAGCACTGTTTTTAAGGTTGATCGATGAAGATCATTGCAAGAAATAAAAAAGCTTTATTTGACTACAGTATCATAGAACGGTTTGAAGCTGGACTCGTTTTAAAAGGAAGTGAAGTTGTAGCCTTAAGAGCAGGAAGGGCAAATCTTAAAGACTCTTTTGTTCGCATTATAAAAAATGAGATTTTTTTACTTAATGCTCATATTTCTTTACTTCACACTACACATTCTTTTTACAAACATGAGGAAAGAGGTGCTAGAAAGCTTTTAATGCATAGAAAGCAAATCGACAAATTATTAGGTAAAGTAAGCGTTGAAGGATATACTATCGTTGCATTAGATCTTTATTTTAATACAAAAAATAAAGTAAAAGCTACTCTTGCTTTAGCTAAGGGAAAAAATTTGCACGATAAGCGTGAAACTTTAAAGAAAAAGCAAGCCGATTTAGAAGCTAGGGCTGCTATGAAGAATTATAAATAAAGGAAATCAAATGAAAAAAATTTTAACCCTATTTTTAATAAGTTTAGCATTTTTTCTTAATGCTTGCTCCAAAGAAGAAATTCAAAATGATTTTATGTTTGAAGAGTATCACAAAGGAGATAAAATAGTCTTAAATAGTGTAAATGGTGGCAGTAAAACCTTAATAAGAACAGATAAAGGTTTCGTAGTAGAAGGAGAAGAAGGAAAGGTTTTAATGTTTGATTTTTTTGGTACTTTTTGCACCCCATGCAAAGAAGAAGCTTTAGATCTTAGTAAACTTTGGAAAAATAATTCTAGTAAATTTATCATTATAGGGCTTACACATTTTGAAGATGTTAGTGATGAAACAGTTAAAAAATTCGCAGATGATTATGGTGCTTACTATTTTCTAAGTAATGATAACTCCAATGATCGTATCATTGCCCAAATTTTAAAAGATATAGACTATCAAAACATGGAACAACTTCCTTTTAAAGTTGTTTTAAAAAATGGAATTTATCAAAAAGTAAGTGATTATTGGAATGATAATGCTCCAACAAATTTTTATCTTGGTAAAATTCCAACAGAACTCATGCAAGAAGATTTAAATAATATCTATAAAGGGAAATAATGCCGAAAATTCAAACTCTAGAACAAATAAAACTTAGCGAACCAAAAATGTATAAAGTTATACTCTTAAATGATGATGTAACAACTATGGATTTTGTTATAGAAATTTTGATAAATATTTTTCATCAAAACCTTGAAAAAGCTAATCAAACAATGCTAGAAATTCATCACAATGGCTCTGGAATTTGTGGCATTTACACCCAAGAAATAGCTCTTTCAAAACAAAAAAAAGTTATAGACGCAGCCAAACTTGCTAATTTTCCGCTACAAGTAAAGGTGGAAGAAGAATGAAATATCAAGAAAATTTACAAAAATATCTTGACAATGCCAAAAATCTGAGCCTAATAAATCACCACGAATTTGTTACTTGTGAGCATGTACTATTTGCATTGCTAAAACTAAGTACTGATTTTAAAGATATATTTGAAGAATTTTCAGATGGAGATTTTGAACTTTTAGAAACTGAATTAAAAAACCATATTTCTCAAAATAATCAAGTCATTAAACAAGAAATCGAACCTACAATATCTGTTGTTTTGAATGAAATCTTACTTTCATCCAGAAGTAAAAATAATGAAATCAAAATTATAGATTTTTTAGAAAAACTCATACAAGATCCAAGAAGCTATTCTAGCTATCTTTTAAAAAAACACAATATCAATCTTAATAAAATTCAAGAACTTCAAAATCATGAAAATATTCAAAATTTAAGTAATCACACAAGCGATTTAACACTTTTGGCTCAAAATGGCAAAATTGATCCTTTAATAGGAAGAAAATTTGAACTTGAAAGAATGATGCAAATTCTTTCTCGTCGTAAAAAAAACAATCCTATTTTAGTAGGAGAAGCAGGAGTTGGCAAAACTGCCATTGTAGAGGGATTGGCACTTGCTATTATAGAAAAAAAGGTACCTAAAAATCTACAAAATGCAAAAATTTTTAGTCTTGATATGGCTAGTATACTTGCAGGAACAAAATACCGTGGAGATTTTGAAAAAAGAATCAAAGAAATTTTAAACGAACTTGAGAAAATACCTAATGCTATTTTATTCATTGATGAAATTCATACTATAGTAGGAGCTGGAAGTACAGGAGAATCTCACGCTGATTTCTCCAATCTCTTAAAACCGGCTTTAAGCAATGGAACTTTAAAATGCATAGGTGCAACAACTTTTATGGAATATAAAAATACTTTCGATAAAAACAAACCTCTAAGCCGTCGTTTCGCTAAAATAAACGTAGATGAGCCAAGTCAAGAAGAGAGTTTGCAAATCCTTAAAGGATTAAAAAACAAATATGAAGATTTTCACCATGTAAAATTAAACGATGAAATTCTTAAATATGCTGTAATTTGGGGTAAAAAATTTTTTAATGACAAATTTTTACCTGATTGCGCTATAGATCTAATTGACGAACTTGGTGCTTCTTTTGCTTTAAATCCAAAAGCTAAAAAAAATGCAAATTTAAAAGATTTGGAAAATGTTCTAGCAAAAATGACTCACCATCACAAAATGTTTGAGTTTGATCAAAATAAAGCTTTAATGAATTTAAAAGCAAATTTAAAAACAAAAATTTTTGGACAAGATGAAGTTATAGATAGTCTTGTTTCAACACTTAAACAAAGTTTTGCAGGATTTAAAAATTCTAATACACCGCGGGGGGTATTTTTATTTACTGGATCAAGTGGAGTTGGTAAAACAGAACTTTGCAAAGCTTTAGCTGAATTTTTAGGTTTAAATTTGGAACGCTTTGATATGAGTGAATATGCAGAAAAACATGCTATAAGTAAATTAATAGGATCTCCGGCTGGATATGTAGGATTTGAAGAAGGTGGACTTTTAAGTAATGCTATACGCAAAAATCCTTTTAGTCTTGTTCTTTTTGATGAAATAGAAAAAGCCCATCCTGATTTAAGCAATACCTTTTTACAAATTTTTGACAACGCTGAACTCACTGACAATAGTGGTCTTAAAGTGGATTTTAAAAACACAATCATTATCATGACATCTAATCTAGGGCTTAAAGAAAGCAATGAACTTGGTTTTTTAAGTAAAAATGAAGAAAAAAGCAATCGCGCCATCAAAGACTTTTTTGCTCCAGAATTTATCAATCGCATTGATAAAATTTTACATTTTAATGATTTAAACGATACCGTGCTTATTAAAATTATCCAAAAAGAACTTGATGAAATTTCTAAAAATTTAAATAATATAAAATTATCAGTGGATAAAAAAGCTAAAATCTATTTAGCTAAAAAAACCTATAACAAAGAATTTGGAGTAAGACTTTTAAAACGTATAATTTCTGAGGAAATAGGAGAAAAAATCAGTGATGAAATTTTATTTGGCAAGCTCAAAAAAGGTGGTATAGCTAAAATCAAACTTGGTAAAAATGGAAAGCTCGAATTTATATTCTAAATTACTTAACGCACCTAAAAATGCTCCTGTATTTTTAAGTCAAAATTTAGAAGCTAATTTTATTATAAAAGCTTATGCTTTTGGTCTCTTTCCGTGGACAAGTAAACCTGTCACTTGGTGGTGTCCAGATCCTAGATGCGTGTTATATCCAAATGAAATTCATATCCAAAAAAATATGAAAAAATTTATCAATCTCTATCAAATTAAGCTTGATTATGATTTTTTAAAACTAATTACACTATGTCGCAATACACGTTCTCAAAGTTGGATAGATGATGAATTTATTGCTACTTATCATGAATTATTCACTCAAGGCTATGCACATAGTCTTGAACTTTATGAAAATAACGAGCTTATAGGTGGAATTTATGGTTTAATTTTAGGAAAAGTTTTCTTTGGTGAAAGTATGGTAAGTATTAAAAAAAATGCATCTAAAATTGCCATGATTAAACTTTGCAATTTATTAAAACCTTATGATTTTATCATAGATTGTCAAGTCTATAATCAACATTTAGAATTTATGGGCGCTCATAATATTTCTAGGAAAGAATTCTTAAATATTTTAAAAGAAAAGTGCAATCAAGAAAGTGGTTTTAAAAATTTTAAAGATTTAATTATTTAAAAAAATAAGCGTGATTTTCACGCTTATGACATTGCCTTAGTAACTTCAGCAGAACTTTCACGAATTTTTTCCATACATTCTCTTGCTTCTTTTGCAAGCTCAACACTCTGATTAACATTTTCTAAACCGCTTTTAATACTTTCAACAACTTGTGATGTAACATTGCGAATAGAATTAATCGTGGTGGTAATTTCATTGACAGAATGTCCTGTTCTTTCGGCCAAATTTCTTACTTCATCAGCAACAACAGCAAAACCTCTACCATATTCACCTGCACGTGCTGCTTCAATAGCAGCATTTAAAGCAAGCAAATTGGTTTGATCCGCAATATCACTAATAGTCTGAATAATGGATTTAATTTCATCTGATTGCTGGTTTAAGGAAGAAACAAGATTTGAACTTTGAGACATCATATCGGCAATATTTTGAACATTTGAAACGGTATTTTCAATTACACGATCGCCATCTTGAGTAAGATTATCATTTTTTTCTGCAAGTTCACTTATAAGGTGGAGTTTTTCTTGGTCTTTTTTAACTTGCTCGCTTATATCTGTAGCAAATTTGATAACCTTATAAATCTTTCCATCATCATTTTTAACTGGATTATAACTTGCCTCAAGATATACTTTTTTATTATTTTTTCCATATCTTATATATTTACCTGATTGAAATTTACCTTCCCTTAAATCTTCCCAAAATTGAACATAATCCTTAGATTGCCTATAATTAGAATCACAAAACATGCTATGATGTTTTCCTTTGATCTCATCAATATTAAAATCCATTGTTCTTAAAAAATTTTCATTAGCGGTAATAATAGTCCCATCAGGTTTAAATTCAATAATAGCCATAGAACGATTAGCAGCAGCAATGGTATTTCTAAGATCAAGCATTTCGTAGTGTCTTTGAGTTATATCATTAGCAAATTTGATAATTTTATAAACATGACCATTATTATCACTAATTGGAAGATAGTTTGCTTCTAAATAAACATCTATTCCTCCCTTAGCTATGCGTCTAAAAAGACCACTTCTAGCCTTTCCATCTCTTAAATCTTTCCAAAAATCACTATACTCTGAAGAATTAACAACTTTAGGTAAACAAAACATACTATGATGTTTTCCTTTAATCTCTGAAAGAGAATATTTCATAGTTGTTAAAAAATTTTGATTTGCCTCTAGAATAATACCATCGGTAGTAAACTCAATTACCGCCATAGTATTTCCAATAGATCTTAGAATATCCCCTAAACCATTACATTTTCTTTCAAGTTGTTCAATTACTTCAGCATTGTTTTTCTTAGTACCAAACATAAAAATCTCACCTTTTCAATAATAAGTTGTTGTAAGATTATATCATATTTATATAGCATTGTCTACTTAAAACATATTAATTTATAAGTTAAATATATCCTTTAAACCTACAATAATCATCTTAAACCCCATAGCAGCGATAAATACTTGTGCTATACGAGAAAAAACATGCAAAATCAGCTTTCCAACTATTTTTTCTATAGTGGCTGCAAAATGAAAAAGTATAAACATAAAAATAAAAGCTATCATCACTCCACCAAGAGCAACATCAAGTCCTCCATCTTCTGCTATAACTATAACACTCGCTAAAGTTCCAGGTCCAACAAGCATAGGAAATGCCATAGGTATTAAACTTTGTCTTAAAATTTCCTTATCATTCATATTTTGATAGGAGTTAAAATCCTTAGTTGCAATTTTTGTTGAAAAAAGTAAATTTTTAATAGCCATTATAATAAGAACCAAACCACCAGAAACCCTTAAATCATCTAACGAAACTCTAAAAATATAGTTCATAAATAAAGGCCCTGATAATAAAAATACTAAAACTATAGCAAGAGCTGTATAAAGAATAGTTCTAAAAAGTTTTTTTCGGAGCATTAAAGGCAATCCATCGCTCATAGATAAAAATTGAGTTAAATTACCAAAAGGATTTAATATAGCAAGTAAAGTAATTGCAGCAAAAAACATCAAATAAAGCTCAGAACCCATACTAGAGAACACAATCAATCCTTACTTTTTACAAATTCCAAAGAAATAGAATTTACACAATGTCTTACATTTTTAGCAGAAAATCCTTCTCCTTCAAAAACATGACCCAAATGTCCATTGCAATTTGCACATACAATCTCAGTTCTAATCCCATCTTTATCAGGAATTCTTTTAATAGCTCCTTTTATTTCATCATCAAAACTAGGCCATCCACAACCTGATTTGAATTTATCTTCAGATTTATAAAGTGAAGCTCCACATTGCTTACATTGATAGATTCCTTTTTCATAAAAATCATTATATTTCCCACTAAAAGGAACTTCTGTTCCTTTGTTTAAAATCACTTTTTTTTCTTCTTCATTTAATTCTTTCATAACTTATTCCTTGTAAAATAATTTTTATATTATATAATTAAAATTTCAATCTCAAATGATAAATTTTATAATTTTCAAGAAAGTTTTAAATGCAAAAAGAATTTTTTCAAGAACTTCAAGATATTTTATATCAAAAAAATACAATGATAAAATTCCATTATTTTCAAAATTTTTATGAAGACTTTAAAAGTCAAAAATTTATTTTCAATCACGAACATCAAAGCATTTTCAAAAAAAATACATCACAAGAAATTACTTTGCTCCATCCCACACGCATAAGAAGGCCTAAATTTGTCAATTCAACTCATGCACTTGCTAAAATAATTCACTCTATTGCTCATATAGAATTTAATGCAATTAACCTAGCTTTGGATGCAAGTTATCGTTTTAAAAATCTACCTTTGCAATTTTATCACGATTGGTTGGAAGTGACAGACGAAGAAATTAAACATTTCAAACTTTTAAATTCGGTACTTGAAGAACTTGGTTACAAATACGGAGATTTTCCAGTCCATGATAATTTAGAATCTGCCCTAGAAGTTACAAAAGATTCTTTAAGCTTTAGAATGGGTGTAGTTCATAGAGGCTTAGAAGCCAAAGGACTTGATGCAAATCCCTTTGTTGTTCGAAAACTTCAAAGCTCTAATCATTCCATTAAAAGTCTTTTAATAGAATATCTTGAAATTATACTTAATGATGAAATAAAACATGTTAAAAAAGGAGATACTTGGTGGAAATTTGCAAACCAAAATGAATATGATTTTATAAAGCTTTGCAAAACATTTAAACAGTTCTCCCTTGCAGGAAAAAAACTTAACACTCAAGCAAGAATAAAAGCGGGTTTCAGTCAAGAAGAATGCGAAGCCATTAAAAAAATTTACTCTTGATTTTTTATTTTAAATTTTGAAATAACAATAGTATATAAAACACGAATAATTCCATAAAGCACATATAAGCTTGCCAAAATTACTAAACTTTCAAGTGGATAAAGATATAAAAATGAAAATATAATAATTAAAATAATTAAAACTTTTAAAACACTAGAACGATTAAAATCAAGCTTTTTAAAACTTGGATAGCGTATATTGCTCACCATCAAAAGCCCTAAAATTGCTTGAAGGACTAAAAAAACTATACCATAAGGCTTTAAAAAATCATAACTGATAAAAGCATAAGTCCATATTGCACTTACAACTGCTGCAGTGGGTATAGGAAGGCCTATAAAAACAGAGGGTTCATAAGTACCTGTAGTAACATTAAATCTAGCCAAGCGAATAGCCCCAAAAACTGCAAAAAAAGCTGTAATCAAAGATCCAAGTTTTCCAAAATCATAACCTATAGCCATATAAAAAAGAACTGCTGGAGCAACCCCAAAAGCTACTAAATCAGCTAAAGAATCAAATTCTACTCCAAATTTTGAAGTAGAATTTGTAAGTCTTGCAACACGGCCATCAAGCCCATCACAAATCAAAGACAAAATAATATAAATCAAGGCCATATAATAATTTCCATGTATTGAAGCTATAATGGAAATAACCCCTAAAAAAGCTGAAGCAGCTGTAAAAAGATTGGGTAGAATATAAATCAGTTGTGGTCTATTATTCATTATTTTTCCTTACGCAAAATAACCTAGTAACGAACCTGCTTTAATTTCATCGTTTAAACCTATGTGAATTCTCGTATCTTTTGGTAAAAGTAAACTTATAGAACCATTGATTAAAAAACCCATTCTATCCCCTGCTTTTAAATCATGAGAAATATTATCAAGCTTTAATTTTCTATCAAAAGAACCTACATAAATTCGCAAAGCTATTATTTTATCGTCTTTAACTCTTGCTAAAATAAAGGCTCGTTCATTCATCATCTTTGCAGATTTTAATTCATTACACAAAAAAAGTCCGTGTCGCAAACGAATATCTATTATAGACATCGCAAAAGGTGTGTTAAAATTTCCAGCATCATAAAAAGCATTTTTAATAGTAATTTCAATACACTCACCTAAATCTTTATGATTAATATTTTCTATTTTAGTAACCCTGCCATCTATAGGTGCAAAAATAGCCTTTTCATCGCTGCAAACAAGATTTCTTTTAGGCGATCTAAAAAGAAAAATACAAAATATAATTAATAGCAATAATAAAACAGAAAAAGAATAAAAAATCCATACAAAAATAAAAATTAAGCTCAAAATACCAAGACTTAAATATCCATCTTTTGTAATAAAATCTCTCATTCTTCTACTTTAACTTCAATTTTAACTTCTTCAAGCTCTTGTAAACGTGTTGAAAGGTTGTTTTGTTCCTCAAACTCTTTAATAATCTCACGTACTTTAGCACCTTCTATAGTCTCTTTCTCATAAAGGGCTGCAACCATAGTCTCAATCGCCCCTTTGTAAGTATTTAAAGTATTTTTAACATCCTTATAGCGCTCATCCAGGGTTTTCTTTACATAATCATCTAAAGATTCTGCCATTTTTTCAGAATAATCTTTTATAGTTTGTCCGCCACTTAAAAAAGTATTTCTTTGTTTTTCAAGCACCATAAGCCCTGCAATTTCACTCATACCATACATAGAAATCATAGCTTTTATGATATCAGTCGCCCTTTCTAAATCATTGCTTGCACCGGTTGAAATTTCACCTATAAATACTTCCTCAGCTGCACGGCCACCTAAAAGCACATCCACTTCAGCAATGAGCTCATGCTTTTGCATTAAAAATTTATTTTCTTCGGGGGTATTTAAAGTATAACCTAAAGCTGCAAGTCCACGCGGAATTACAGAAACCTTGCTTACACGTTTTGCACCTTTAGTGGTTTCAGCAATTAAAGCATGACCACACTCATGATAAGTAACAATTTTCTTTTCTTTTTCATTGATACGACGTGATTTCTTCTCAAGTCCTGCTATAGCCCTTTCAACAGCTTCAACTAAATCATTTTGTTCTACATATTTTTTAGAATCTCTACCCGCCAAAAGTGCTGCTTCGTTGATAATATTTGCAAGATCAGCTCCTGCAAGTCCTGCAGTTAAACGTGCTATATCTTCTACTTTAACCTTTGGGGAAATTTTAACATCTTTCATATGCACCTTTAAAATATCACATCTACCTTTGAAATCAGGCTTATCGACTAAAACTTGTCTATCAAATCTTCCTGGCCTTAAAAGTGCTGCATCTAAAACTTCAGGGCGATTTGTTGCTGCCAAAACAATTACCGGAGAACTCTCTGTTCCAAAACCATCCATTTCAGCTAAAAGCTGATTTAAAGTTTGCTCTCTCTCATCATTCCCACCCATCATACCACTTGCAGCACGACTTTTACCTATAGCATCTATTTCATCAATAAAAACAATAGCAGGAGCTTCTTTTTTTGCATTTTCAAATAAATCCCTCACACGAGAAGCTCCCACACCTACGAACATTTCTATAAAAGATGAACCCGAAACACTAAAAAACGGTACATCAGCCTCACCTGCAACCGCTTTTGCAAGTAAAGTTTTTCCTGTACCTGGAGGTCCAACAAGTAAAAGTCCTTTTGGAATTTTTGCCCCTAATTTAATATATCTTTCAGGATATTTTAAAAAATCTACAATTTCTTTTACTTCCTCTTTAGCCTCTTCAACACCAGCTACATCACTAAATTTTACTTTAGGTTTTTCTGAATTTACAAGTTTCTTAGAACTTCCTATGCCCAATATAGAACTCCCCATATTTTTTTGCATACGACTTGCTAAAAACATCCAAATACCAAAGAAAATAAACACTGGTAAAACCCATGAAAAAAGTATATCTGTAAACCAATTTGTTTCAGAATACGCACCATAAGCGATATTTTTACTATCTAGCAAACTTACAAGCTCAGGATCATTGACTTTTTTTGCTGTATAAATAGTATTATGAGAACTTGAAATTGCTTTAATTGTTGTTTGGCCTATGCTAACTTGATTGATTTGTCCACTTTCAATAAGCTTTTTCAGCTCAGAATAAGGAACATTTCTACTTACTTCATTACCATTTAATGCTCCACTAAAAGAACCATTACCATCAAAAAATCCTTTAAAAATAATTATCATTACAATTGCAAAAATTGCAAAAATAAAAATAGGATTTTTATTAAAAAAATTATTTCCCTGGGGATTACCCTTGTTATTTGGGGTATTATTATTCATTACTTATCCTTTTTTTATTATTTTTATATACAAAACTACACCACTCATTGATTTGTAACTCATCAATAAGTTCTAAATCTAGAAATTTTTCTTTAATTCTTGTTGAATATTTATCTAAAATTCCTGATAAAATAAGTATAGCATTATCTTCTAAATGGTTTTTAATATCTTTTTCTAAAACTAAAATCACATCTGCAATGATATTTGCAACAATTAAATTGTATAAACCATTTGCTTTATCTATAGATCCATACCAAGTCTTATAAAAATTAACACCATTTAACTTTGCATTTTCTAAAGAACTATCAATGGCTAACTCATCAGTATCGCAAATTTCGACATTGCAACCAAATTTTGCCATAATAATACCCAAAATTCCGCTACCACAACCAAGATCCAAAGCTCTTAATTTATCTTTAGAAAATTTTTGTAAAAATTTTACACAAGAATATGTGCTTTCATGATGTCCTGAACCAAAAGCTAAAGCTGGATTAATCTTTATATTTATACAATTATTTTTTTCTTCTTGCCAAGTAGTATGGATATAAACATTATCCACTAAAACAGGTTTTATGCCTTTTTTATATTCTTGTATCCAGTCCTTATTTTCCTTTTCTACAAGAGTTAAATTAGAAATAATTTTATGGTTTAAATTGAAAGTAAGTGTAAGTTTTTGAGCAAACATTTCAAGCGCCCATGAAAGTTCATCTAAACTCTCATGGGATCTAATATAAATGCCATTATCCTTCTCTTCTATAGCTTCCACACCCAAATCAAAAGCAAAATCAAGAAATAAATTTTTATATTGTTCTTCTACAATAAAGAACAATTCGTAATATTGTTTTTGCATTTAAAATTTCAAAAATTGGCCTTACTCAGCTGCAACTTCTCCACTCCCACTCCCTGTTCCTAAAACATCTTCAAGTTTTTCTTTTAAAACTTGTGGAGTAAAAGGTTTCACAATATAGTTATTTACCCCAGCTTTTAAGGCAGTGATCACTTCAGCTTTTCCACCCTCAGTTGTAACCATAATAATAGGCATATCTTCGTATTTTTTTTCTGCTCTTACTTTTTTTACTAGTTCCAAACCATTCATTTCTGGCATATTCCAATCTGTAATTAAAACTTTTATATCTTCATTTTTAGTTAATAAATCCCAAGCTTCAACACCATGCTCAGCTTCTAAAACATCGTCATGTCCAAGTCTTGTTAGAGTATTTCTAATAATCCTTCTCATAGTAGAACTGTCGTCAACAACTAACAATTTCACAATTTCATCCTTTCAAAGTTTTTATATTTTATACTTTACCCCTTTTAGCCTAATAAGCCAAAAATTTTATAAAGAACGACATTATATCATCTTTTACTTAAATTTTTACTCAAATATTATTCATTTTTATATTTAACTGTAAATAAATATACACTTAAGCCCAAAAGAAGCAAGCTGACTCCGCCGATAAGATAAATAGCGTAAACCATCTGTGAAAGATCGCCAATAGCAAGTTTAAACACTAACATCAAGGCTTCTATAGCTAAAGCAATGATAATAGAACCTAAAAATCTCACCATAGTTTTTTGAATGCCGCCTTCTTCTTTTTTCGTTCTCCCTAATACTTCTTGTTCAATTAAAGTTTTTACTAAATCAAAAATTGCCAAGGCTAAAGTTATAGCAATAGTACTTTCAAACATATGTTCTATACCTATAGTTTGATTATCAAAAAGACTGAAAAAACCTTTTTGAAATAAAAAACAAGTAATCACAAATAAAACCAAAGCAAAACAAAAATAAACAAAACGACTAAACTGAGCAAAAACAAACTCAAATTTTCCCGCTTGAATAATTTTTAAAATATCTTCAAGTTTTATATCAATACAAACAACAAAAAGCAAGTTATTTTTATCATCATAAATAGGCATAGAAGCTGTTACACAAAGCTCATTGTTTAAAACCGAAGGATAAGGATCACTTAAAACACATCGTCTTAATTTAACCGCTCTATAAAAATAAGAACGAGTGCTTCTATCTTCATTCTGCCCTATTTCATGAGCTTTATTTAAAGAAATAGCATTTTCTATTTGCATACCTGAAATATCTAAAATATATAAAGCATCAAAAACAACAACCTCATGGGCTATTTTATCTAAAGCTGTTTTAATCGTCTCAAGATGAATATCAGGAAGTTTATTGGGTAAATTTCTTGTTAAAATATAGCTCATATAAGCTCTAGCACGATAGCGATTATCCTCAAATCTTTGTATATCTTTTATATACATTATACACCTTCTTTATTATGTTTAAATTCAGGCACAATCTTTAATAAAGCACTTGAAATATCTTCGCATGTTTGTAATTTTTTTATCTCTTCATTAAGCCAATCAAGATCAACTTTATTATTCTTTGCTACAAAAATACTTTCGTATTGTGTTTTAGCATCATTTTCATCGATTAAAAGCTCTTCATAAAGCTTCTCACCTTTTCTTAAACCTGTGATTTTAATTTCTAAATCATTACGATTAGAAAGCAAAAGCATTTTTTTAGCCAAATCTATAATTTTTACAGGCTTGCCCATATCTAAAACAAAAAGTTCACCTCCTTTTGCGATAGCTCCAGCTTGTAAAACAAGCTGTACTGCCTCAGCTACAAGCATAAAATAACGTACTATATCAGGATGTGTTAAAGTTAAAGGCTCATTATTTGAAATCTGTGCTTTAAATTTCGGTATCACACTACCACTAGAACCTAAAACATTGCCAAAACGCACACAAGCAACTTCAAAATTTTCATCACTCATACTTAAAGTATAAAGCTCACAAACCCTTTTAGTACAACCCATAATATTTGTTGGACGCACTGCCTTATCTGTGCTTATCATAACAAATTTAGCTACTTTATTTTCTTTAGCGCTATCGCATAATATTTTAGTTCCTAAAATATTATTAACTACAGCTGAATGTGGATTTTTCTCACAAAGAGGTACATGTTTATAAGCTGCTGCATGTAAAATAAGTTCAGGCTTATAAGTTTTTAATACCTCATCTAAGCTTTGTTTATCTAAAATACTCAATAAAATAGGAGTGATTTGTTCTTTATACAAATTTAAATCATCATTGATCTTATAAAGATTATACTCACTATGATCAACCATAATAAGGTGCTTAGCACCAAATTTAATACACTGTTTACAAAGCTCACTACCTATAGTTCCACCTGCTCCACTTACCAAAACCACTTTATCTTTCAAAAAAGCTGCCACAGCACTATCGTCTAAATCTTTTGGTTTTCTAGCAAGCAAGTCTTCTATGCTGATATCTCTTGCTTCATTTCTTGTAAAAGAAAATATTTTCACATCGCAAATACCATAGGCTATAAGTTCTTCAAAAAGCTTTTTAAGTTCTTCTTGTTCAAGCCTTAAAGCAATAACAGCAGTTTTTACCCCTTGATCTACATAGGATTTTATTTTTTCTTTTTCTTCTACAACAAATTTATCACAATAAGTCCCTATAAGCTCTTTTCTCGCATCTATCACGCCCACAGGAAAAAGCCCCAAAGAACCTTCCTTTGCACCTTTTAATAAATGCAAAGCTTTAGAAGTCGCTCCTACAACAATACAAAGCGTTTCTTCTTCTTTTATTTTAGAAGGTTTAAAATCCACAAGCATTCTTTTACTAATCCTTAAAGTACCTATAAACATATAAGAAAGAACAAAGTCTATCACAATAGCACTTCTTGGAAAAGGATTAAAAAAGTCACTAAAAAAATAAAAAATAACCAAAAAACAAAGCTCTGCCAAAACCAAAGCAATGAAAATTTTTCTTGCTTCATTAAGAGAAAAAAATCTCCAAGCCACTTTATAAATTCTAAAAACAAATAAAAATGCAAGTTTTAAAATAAGCAAAATAATAGCAGAAACTATCATACCATGATAAAAAATACTCGGAATATCTCCACTAAATCTTAAAGAAAAAGCTAAATAAACACTAAGTAAAATTAAAATAATATCTGAAGTTAAAAAAAATGCCAATCTTTTGCTTTTATGAAAAATCATTTTAAGCCTTTATACTCTTTAAAATCAGTTTTGAAATTTCATAAACATCATCTTTACTCATTACTGTGCCACTTGGCAAACAAATTCCTTTTTGAAAAAATAACTCACTATTGCCATTAAGATAAGCTTTATCTCCCTTAAACACTTCTTGAGTGTGCATAGCTTTCCACAAGGGTCTTGTTTCTATTTGCTCATTTTGCAAATCTTCTATGAGTTTTGAAATTTTTGGATACAAAGCAATATTTTTTTGACTGATACTTATATCTTTTTGACAAGCATTAAGTTCATTTTTGTCAAAATCAATCAAAGCCGTGCTTAACCAACGATTACTTCTTGAATTTTCCAACTCATCTAAAAAGCTAAAATGGTCTCCTAAAAATTCTTTATACCACTCATAAATTTTTCTTTTTTTAAGCACTCTTTGTTCTAAAACCTCCATTTGTGCCACGCCAATAGCACCTAAAACGTTACTTAAACGGTAATTATAACCATAATCTAAATGTTCATAATGCAAACAATTTTCCCTCGCTTGAGTGCTATAAAATCTTGCTTTTTCAATCTTTTCTTTATTCTTTCCTATAAGCATACCTCCACCTGAAGTGGTGATGATTTTATTACCATTATAAGAATAAACTCCAAATTCTCCAAAAGTTCCCAAAGCTTTATCCTTATAAAAACTCCCTAAAGCTTCGGCAGCATCTTCGATTAAAACAATATCATTTTCTTTACAAATTTCAACAATTTCATCCATTTTTGCTGCATTACCGTAAAGATAAGTTAAAATCAATGCTTTTGGTTTTTTTTCACATTCTTTAATAGCAAGTTTTAATAATTTCACATCAATATTATAAGTTTCATCACAGTCTATAAAAACAGGTCTTGCTTTAAGATAGCAAATAGGCGCTACTGAAGCAATAAAAGTAAAAGAAGAAGCTAAAACAATATCATCTTGTTTTACCCCTGCTACTCTTAAAGCCAAATGCAAAGCCGCTGTAGCTGAGTTTAAAGCTAGGGCATTTTCACTTTTACTATAATCCTTCACGTTTTGTTCAAAGCGATTTACAAATTCACCCAAAGGTGCTATATAATTGCTTTTAAAAACTTCTTCTATGTATTTTAATTCATTACCACCCATATGCGGAGGAGAAAGAAAAAATCTCATGATTTATCCTTTGTATAAAACAAATCTTTATAAATTAACTGTATTTTACCTAAAAAAATTTACGAAGAATCAAACAGAAATCTTTTTAAATTTCATATTTTTCTTTTTGCAGGCACTCCCACAAAAACACCTTTTTCATCTTGACTTTTAACCAAAGCTGCCCCACCACCTAAAATACTATCATCAGCTAAGCTTAAATTCGGCAAAACACAAGAATTAATCCCCAAAAAACAATTTTTACCGATTTTTACATTACCTGCACATTTAGCCCCCACACTCACATGAGAAAACTCCCCTACTACGCATTCATGCTCAATCACACTTGAAGTGTTTAAAATCACGCCTTTTTCTATCTTGGCCTTGGCATTTACCACTACATAAGGCATAATCAAAACCCCCGCATTTTCCGCTACACTCGCACTAGAGCTTATAAGAGCACTTTTATGGATAAGATTAACGACTTTAAAGCCATTTTTTTGAAATTTTTTGATAAATCTTCTTTCGAATTTCATTATTTCCTATAGCTATGAAAATATCATATTTTGGCAAGGTACTTTCAAATTTCATTCCTTTAAAATCATCTAAAAAAATACATTCTTTATAGCCCATGTTTTTAGCCACATCTTCGCAAACAAGTCCATGACCACCAGTACCATAAATATAAATTTTTTCAGTTCTTGCCATTAAATTTCTCCGTTGTAACATGCCCTTCTTTGTTTACTCCACTGCGTTTTAAAACCTTTAAAGCTGTTAAAAAAATAATTTTTAAATCCAATAAAAAAGAAATATTTTTCACATAATATACATCAAGTTCAAATTTTTTCTGCCAAGAAATTGCATTTCTACCATTTACCTGTGCCCATCCGGTTATACCTGGACGCACTTTATGACGCAGTTTTTGTTCTTCGTTATAAAGGGATAAATACTCCACTAAAAGAGGTCTTGGACCTACAAAGCTCATATCTCCTTTTAAAACATTCAAAAGTTGCAAAAGCTCATCTAAACTCAAGCTTCTAACGATTTTTCCAAAAGCTTTTAAACGCAATTCATCGCTTAATAATTCACCATTTTCATCCCTTTCATCGCTCATGGTTTTAAATTTATAAATTTTAAAAATTTTCTCATCTAATCCAGGGCGATTCTGAGTAAAAATAACACTTCCTTGAGTAAGTTTTAAAAGCAAAACAATGATTAAAATAACAGGAGAAAAAAACACTAAAAGCACCAAAGCTAAAATAAAATCAAAAATTCTTTTTAAAAATTTCTCATACATTTTTAACTACCCTATCATAAAGTTTTAAATAACGCTGTGCAATAATGTTTTCATCGTATTGTAAAGCATCTTTAGCAGCGTTTTTTCCTAAATTTAGTCTTAGTTTTTCATCTTCTAATAAAAGTAAAATTTTTTCGCTTAAATCCTTAGTATCTTTTGTTTTTACCCAAAGTCCATCATAAGCATTAGAAATAGCCTCCACGCAACCTTCACAATCACTTACCACTATAGCTTTACCACAAGCTTTTGCCTCTAAAACACTCACAGGAAAACCTTCTTTATAGCTTGGTAAAACAAAGATATCACAATTTTGTAAAAGCTCTACAATATCACTTCTAGAACCAAAATAATGTACCTTTCCTGAATTTAAAAATTCCAAACTCGCACAAGAAAGATTATCATCTCTTCCGCCAACTAAAACAAAATTTGCTTTATCTTTTAACATAGCAGCACTCTCATAAAATTCTTTTATACCTTTATGCCATAAAGCCCTTGCTATCATAAGAACAATAGGTTTTTTATCTATATTTAAATTTTTCCAAAAAAGCTCTTTTTTCTCTGATTCTATATAAATGGGAAAAAATTTTTTTAAATTAATCCCTACAGATTTTATCACACAAATTTTATTCTCTTTAAGTCCTAAGTTACGCATAAATTTTGCATTACTTTCATTTACAAAAACAAATTGATGAGCGAATTTAAAACTTAATTTATAAAGATTATTGATCGCAAAACGCACTAAATTTGCTTTAAAACCTTGTTCTATATAAAAAGATCCCAAACCTTCCACTAAAGCAAAACGATAAGGAATTTTTACCCATTTTGCCGCTAAAATTCCAAAAATATTGCTTTTATGTGCCGCACTTTGAATGAGATCGAGATTTAATTTCTTTAAAACTTTAACAAGATAAAAAAATTTTTTAAAACCACAAAAGGATTCAAACTAGCTCTTGAAAACTCATAAACAATTACTTTTAAACCAAGATCTCTAAGTTTTTGCGTGTATTCATCTTGTGGCACTATAACAAAAACTTCATCTTTTCTATCTTTTAACGCTTTGATAATAGGCATTCTAAAGTGATAAATACTTGCTCCTGCATGCGATAAAAATCCTACTCTCATTTTTAATCTTTAAATTTTAAGTTTAAAAATTTTAGCATCTCTAGAATTAATCACTAAATCAAATAAATTCTTATCATAATTACCCAAAAAAAACATTTGCACATAAGCACTATTGAACATAGTTTTATCCATTAAAATAAATTGTGCATAAGGAATAGCACTATCTTTTAAATAAAAAATATAAAACTGGGCTTTATCATCAATTGGAGTGATTTTATATTCGCCTTGCTTGATAGAATTAATCTCTACGATACTATTTACAGAAATCACACTACCACCTATTTTAAAACTTCTAAAATCATCGCTTAAAACCACTCCATTACTAAGATAAATTTCTCCATTTTTAACATCAAATGGATAAGCCGTACTAAAAGTAAAAGGTTTATCCAAAACCCCTGTGTCTAAATTAATAAAAGAAAAACTAGCCACTGTAGAAAAAATCAAAGACATCCTAGCGGGCATATAAAGATAAATATCACGAGTTTTTGGTGTATCGATTTTAAAGTTAGGCTTTGACAAGGAAGCTAAAAACAAATCCACATTGCTTTGATTATAATCTTTCATCATAGCCCGCAAAATATCTGTTTTTAAAATATCATTTTGCGGAGCATAAAAGCTTTTTTCTGTATATTCTACACTAAGTCTTGCCATATTAGCCACGGCTTGCTCGTCTTTACTTAAAACAAAAGACGGAAAAAAACTATCCTTACCTAAATGCTTTCCACCATCTACCAAAGTTTTCACATCGCTATAATAACGCACAGGATAACCATAGTCCCACCAAGTCACCACATAATCCTCTCTATTAGCTATGCTTTTTAATTGATTTAATAATGATACTTCATTTTGAGAAAAAACAGTTGGCGCTTTATAATTATAAATATGAACAAACACTGGAGTTAAAGTCAAAACAGTTGCAAAAATAATACAAACATTTGAAATTGATTGATTGTATTTTTTAACCATTATAATTTTAAACTCACTTAATAAAAAACCAAATCCTAGAGCCATTATAGGCACAGAATAAATGGTAAATCTAAGCCCTCCTTTTAAAGCTAAAAATCCAAGTACCAATATAGGTAGAGCCATAATCATACTTTTATGTTTTCTCAAAAGCCACGCAAAACCAAGCAAAGAAAACAAAAAGACAATTTCACTACCACTAATTCTTCGCATAAATTCACTAAAATCTACATTTTCAACTTCTTGTATAGTTTGATTGACATTAAAATACATAAATCCTTGTGCTAAATTCACACTCTCATCACTTCTAAAAATATAGAATTTAAGCTGATAAAGTATAGGATCAACCCCGCCACTTAAAATCAAAAATACTAAAGTTGCAACACCAAAAATTCCTATAATCATAAAATTTAAGCGTTTTTCTTCTAAGGCAAATAAAGCAAAAAGTATTACTATAATAGCACTTTGATAAAACCATGCTATATTTGAAAGGGCAAGAGAAGCCAAAATCACAGCTATATAAAAAATCTTTTCTTTTCTATGGAAAATAAGTGTATAGATTAAAAAAAGACCAATTAAAGCTACATTTAAAGTATAACTTGAAGGATACCACCAAAGATAAATTCCTATAAATAACGGCAAAACAATCACTAAAAAAAAGTCTTTTTTTAAAATCATTCTCACCATGAAAAATAAAATAAACATAGGTAAAACAATCACTAGCATATCTGTATCATAATACCCACTCATAGTGCGATTATAATAACTATTTGCTATGCTTGCTAAAAGAGCGGCTACAAAGCCCATCAAAGGACGTTTGTATTCATTAGCCAGTAAAATAATAGGAATTACCACCAAAGAAGATAAAAAAGTACTCATGTATAAAATAATACTTTCAAAAGAAAAAGGCGTAATTTTATAAAGCCAATAAGTAAAAGTAGATAAAGAAGAACCATAATAACTCAAATCATTAGGCTGATGAAAACCTGCTATCATATCTCTTGCACCCTCAGCAAAAGCATAACCATCATTTGAAATAATCATCAATTGATTATTAAAAAAATACTCACTAAACTCGCTTGCCCACCAAATCCAATACAATCTACAAAACACACTAAAAGCATAAGCAAACAAGATCATTAAGCCCAAAATCAAATAGGGATTTTTTAAGTATTCTTTTTTTAACATTTCTTATCCTAATAAATATTTTAAAGCATCACGTGCAATTTTTACTTTATCAAAGACCCTAGCTCTAGTCTTAGCTTTATTTTTATATGCCTTTCTTAATTTATCATCTTCAAGCATAGTCTTTAAACCCTTAAACATAGAATTTTCATTATCCACTTCCACTAAAAGCCCAAATTCATCATCGCCAAAAAGCTCTCTTGCACCGCTTTTATGATCAGTGCAAACCACCGCACAACCACAAGCTAAACTTTCAATTAAAACATTTGAAAAACCTTCAAATACAGAAGTAAAAGCAAAAAATTCACATTTAGCCATATACTTATAAGGATTATTATCAAAGCCTAAAAGCAAAACTTTTTCTTCTAAATTCAAATCTTTAATCAAAAGCAAAAGCTCATCTTTAAGCACACCTTCACCTAAAATCACAAGTTTTAAATCTGTTTTTAATCTCGCATAAGCACGGATTAACAAAGCATGATTTTTGCCTTTATCTAACCTACCTACACTTAAAATA
This sequence comes from Campylobacter jejuni subsp. jejuni 414, assembly GCA_000163995.1. GTDB lineage: Bacteria > Campylobacterota > Campylobacteria > Campylobacterales > Campylobacteraceae > Campylobacter_D > Campylobacter_D jejuni_A. Next base: position 1,043,676 of record CM000855.1, read on the forward strand.
AATTTATCTTTTAGAGCTATATCTTCAAGGGCTTTTTGTTCTATGCTTTCTAAATCGATAGCATTGTATAAAATTTCACATTTTTTTGGATTTATATTAAAATTTTCTACTAAATCTTCTAAATTTCCCTTAGAATTAGGTAAGATTAAATCTGCCTTAGGATAAAGTAAAGAAATCAAAAATTTATTTGCTAAAGAATTAAAACTATTTTTCGCATACATCACACTTGGTGTTGTGCATTCGTTAATCACAAGACGGGTTTTATTTCCAAACATTCTTGCTATTAAAGCTATATAGTTAGGGCGATTTAAAAAAACGAACTCTGTATTAATGTCTAAATCTTTACAAAGTTTTTTGTATTTTAAAGCCAAAAAAGGTAGTTTTAAAAATTTCAAAATAGGATTTTCACTAGGTTTTGAACATTCTAAAAAATGAATTTGACACTCTGGAATTTCATAAGAAATTTTATCATTCATTAAGATCAAATGTACTTCAAATTTCAAACTCAAAATAGGCAACAAAGTCGCCACAACTCTTTCAGCACCACCACTTCCTAAAGAATAAATAAAAATGCCTAATTTCTGCATAAAGCCACCCGAATTTTTGATAATTTTTCAATCATATTATTTGGAATTATACTTAAAATGAGTAATATCAAAGCAGGAGTATTAATTTGTATGCTCAAGCTTTTAAACAAGCATTTATAAAGTGCTTTATAATTTTTTGCAAGTTTTGCATAGTAAGCCGCCATTTTATAATAACTTGCACAAGTTTTTTTATAGTCTTTATCCCCAGTCATTTTAAGTTCATTTTCTAAAATTTTAGCCAATTCTAAATACCCTAAATAAACCCTATGAGCGTTTTTACTAGCTCCTAAAGTTACGCTATCTTGGTTAAAAATTCTATAAATCCTAAAAGCTTTATGAATATAAAAACTTTTCTCTTTATATAAATTCACCCAAAGTGTGGCTTCATTACCATAAAATTCTTCATTAAAACGCTTATTTTCAAGTAAAGACTTTTTAAAAATAGAAAAAAACTCCCCGCTAAATTTAGCCATTAAAAAATCTTTTTTAGAAATTTCAGTGTCTTTATCTAATCCCTTGCCACTAAATTCATTGCTTAAATTTCCTTCTTTTTCTATCAAACAATTTCCAAAAACATGAGCATAACCTTCATTTACTTTTTGCATTAAGGTGCTTAAAGCTTGAGCTAAAAGCTCATCATCATCATCTAAAAAAGTTATAAATTCACCATTTGCTTGATCTAAACCATTGTTTTTATTGCCATTTGGACCTTGCTTGTAATTTTGATTTAAAAAATACTTAATGCGATCATCATCTTTTTGTAAATTTTGTACCACGCTTTTAGTATCATCGCTAGAATTATCATCACTTACAATAATTTCTAAGTCTTTAAAGTCTTGATTTTGTATACTTTTAATGGCCTTTTCTAGTAAAATTTGACGATTAAAAGTCGGTACTATAACAGAAAGCTTAGGCATTTTTAACCTCGGCTATGAGTTTGAGCCATTCCTCTTTAATATGAGAAATTTCAAAGTCTTTGCATCTTTGTTTTGCATTATTTGCAAGTTCTTTTCTAAAATTTTCATTGTTCAAAACAAGTTCAAGTTTTTTAGCAAGCGCTACTTCATCACCACAATCCACCAAAAGCCCATCATAATTATCTTTAATTAAATCCTTAGCACCATTATAATAAGAACTTGAAATTCTACAAACTTCAAAATACAAACTTTCGATCAAAACCGTTGGCAAACCCTCTACAAAAGAACAAAGACAAAGCACCTTTGCTTTTTCATAAAGAGCCTTAACATTTTCTACACGCCCTAAAAACTCAACTTTTATTCCTAAAGATTTTACTTTGTATTCAAGCTCTTGTCTTAATTCTCCATCTCCTGCTATAACAAATTTATAATTTTCTTGTAAATTTTTATCCAAATGTGCTATAGCCTTTAAAAACATTACAGGGTTTTTATTATGATCTAAACGCCCTATAAAAAGGACTAAATTTTCTTTTTCAAAACTAGAATTAAAAGAAATTTCATCACTAAAATGGCAAGGATTTAGCAAAAGTTTAACCCTTTTTACAAATCTTTCATAATATGCCCTATCACTACTTCCAAGCACACTTAAAGCATCACAGAAAGGATAACTTACCCTTCTTAAAAAACGCCAAATTTTAGGTTTTAAATACGCTTTATTACTATGTTCGCTAATGATCAATGGAGTTTTAAGCCCTATCTTGGCAACAATACAAGCAATATTAGTTGTATCTAAAAAAGAAATAAAAACATCGGCTTTGCTTTCTTTTAAAGCTCTTCTTAAAGCAAAAAATTTCTTAAAACGGCTTGCGATTTTATGATAAAGCGTGTCAAATCTAAATTGCTCTAAGGTTACAACTTCAACTTCATTTTCAAGCTTATAAAAAGATTCTCCTGAGTGAAATTTGATAATGCTTACTTCATGCTCTTTACAAAATGTGTTAGCTAGGGTTACTAAAACACGCTCAGCACCTCCTGAATTTAAAGTTGCAATAATAAAGTTTATTTTCATCATTTCCCCTCTTTAAGCCTACCGTGTTCTAAACGATAAACCTTATCACATTGCGTTATAGTAGAAAGACGATGTGCGATGATAATCATAGTTTTATCTTTGGAAATTTTATAAATTTCATCCATGATTTTTGCCTCACTTTGAGTATCAAGTGCAGAAGTAGCCTCATCAAGCACTAAAATTTCAGGCTCTAGATACAAAGCCCTTGCTATAGCTATGCGCTGTTTTTGACCACCACTTAAATTACTGCCCCCATCGCCTACTTTTGTTTGTACTCCTTGAGGTAAATTTTTTATAAAATGTTCTAAATTTGCTTGCTTGATAACTCTATTAAGTTTTTCTTCATCAATTTTGTCTCCAAAAGTAATATTTTTGGCTATGCTATCATTAAAAAGATAGATATTTTGCGGAATATAGCCTATTTTTTGACGATAATCTTTTGCATTGTTTGCATTTAATTTTTGATTATCAACTAAAATTTGCCCTTCTTTTGGTTTTAAAAGCCCTATGATAAGATCTACTAAAGTACTTTTTCCGCAACCACTCTCCCCTATAAAAGCAATTTTTTCACCCTTTTTAATGCTTAAATTAAGATTTTTAAACAAATGTTTTTTTCCTTCGTAACCAAAACTAAGATTACGAATTTTAAGCTCTTGTTTAAAGCTTAATTTTTCCTCACCTAAATTTTCTTCTTCTTGTTTTAAATTTTGATAAATAATATCCAAAGAAGAATGATAATAAAGCAAATCATGATAGCTTGTAATAATACGATTTGCACTTGGCATTAAACGATAAAGTGCCAAAACAAAAATAGAAATAGTAGATAAAATACCCGAAATATCACTTTCATTTTTCAAAACTAAAAACACCACGATAAAAACAAGCACGCAAAAACCTATGCTTTCAAGATAAATTCTAGGCACCGCAGCTACGCTTTCGTTGATAATATTTGCCTTAGAAAAAGCTTCACTTTGTGCTTTAAAAAGACTTAACACTCCATCTTCTTTGGTTTTAAGCTTGATAAATTTGAAATTATTTAAATTAGTATTTAAAATTTCAAAAAAATTTTTCATGGCTTCTTCACGCCTAAGACCTGCTTTTTTGATAATAGGGCTTAAAATTTTCACTAAAATAAAAGCATTTAACACTATAAAAATGCTTAAAAATAAAGTGATTTTATAATTAATCAAAAGCATTAAAGCATAAAGTAAAAATACCACAAAAATTTCACTCATCAAAAGTAAAAATGATGAAATCATAGTGCTTAGATTATAAACTTCCCCTGTAATGGACTTTAAAATTTCAGATTGATTTTTTTGGGTAAATTTCTCATAATTGATATTTAAAAATTTAGAAAAAACCTTATAAGCGATCTTATGATAACGCCCTTTAGAAAATCTTGCCAAAAGATGAAAATAATACGCATTGAGCAAAGCTCTAAGCACATAAAAAACAATAAGCCCTACTCCAAAATAAACAATGATTTCAAAAACAGGGATATTTAGATATTCTTTTAAGCTAATTAAATATTGATTGCGATCAAAATAAGAAAAATCACTAGCCAAAGTGATAAAAGGCATCATTAAAGAAATCGCAAAAGTTTCTATAAAAGAGACAAATACCGAAAATATAAGCAAGAAAAATAAAAATTTTTTATCTTCTTTGCTTAAAATAAAAAAAAGTTTTTTCAGCACTGTTTTTCCCAATCAAAAGCAGACTTACAAATAAGCTCTAAATCATCGTATTTAGGTTGCCAAGAAGTAAGATTTCTTATCTTGTTTGCATCAGAAATTAACACACTAGGATCACCTGCACGACGTGAGGTAAGCTCTACTTTAAAATCCACTCCACTAACTTTTTTCATCGCTTCAATTACTTCTTTTACACTAAAACCATGTCCATAGCCTACATTAAAAACATTGCTTTCATTATCTTGTAAATAATCTAAAGCCGCCAAATGTGCACTTGAAATATCATCTACATGGATAAAATCTCTAATACAAGTACCATCTTTTGTATCATAATCATCGCCAAATATAAAAAGTTTATCACGTTTTCCTGCAGCACATTCAGCTGCAACTTTTATCAGTAAAGTTGCTTTTGGATAACGTTGTCCTAAAGTATAATCCATACAAGCCCCTGCGACATTAAAATATCTTAAAATACAATGTTTAAATTCAGGATTTGCCATGCTTGCATCACGCAAAACCTCTTCACTCATAAGTTTGCTACGCCCATAAGGATTAATAGGCGCTAAAGGACTTGTTTCGCTCACAACTGGAGTTTGTGGCTCACCATAAGTAGCTGCAGTTGAAGAAAATATAAAGTTATTCACTCCAGTTTGCAAACAAGTTTTAATGAGATTTGTTGTATTAACAGTGTTGTTTATATAATATTTTAAAGGATTTTGCATACTTTCAAAAACTTCAATACTCGCTGCAAAATGCACGATAGTATCAAATTTTTCTCTTTCAAAAAGTGTTTTTACACCTTGAAAATCGCTTAAATCTTGTTCAAAAAATTTAAAGTCCCTTATTTTTCGTAAATCTTCTATTGCAATTTTAGAGCCTTTAGAAAGATTATCCAAAACATAAATTTCATGACTTGTCTTTAAAAATTGCCTTAAAGTATGAGAACCTATATAACCTGCACCACCGCTAATAAGAATTTTCATCATCATTCCTTAATTTCAAAATTGTATCTTGCAAAGAAATTCTAATATATATTTTTTAATGCTTAATTTAATACTTAAACCTGAAATTTTGAAATTTCACTTTCGCACGCTTTTACAAAAACTTCTACATAAGAATGATTTGCTTTTTTTGCACACAAAAAATCTCTCATATAAGAAAGAAAATGGATATAATCTTCTTCACTAACATTGCCTTTAATAAGTTCATATTTTAAAAAAAGCATATAGGTATTTAAAACATCACTTTCGCAATACTCGTGGATTTTTTCAAACTCATTTTGATAAAAAAGCTTCATCACCTCATCACCATGCACATCATATTTTCCTGGTAAACCCACCATAGAACAAATCATATCAAGCTTCACTCCTCGCCCATTAGCCCCCAAAGACTCTAATAAATCGCAATGTTTTAATTCTGAAAATCTTGTTTTATAATTATTCCATTTATCACTTTGCGTATCTAGATAAGTTGCTGCTTTGATATTGTATTTTAAAGCTCTTAAAACAAGAACAGGCATATCGAAATTTTTACCATTAAAACTAACTAATTTTGGCTCATAATTTTCTATGAAATTAAAAAAATTAAAAATCATTTCTTTTTCATCTTGCCCATCGATTTTATTCACTTTAATAAATTTTCCAAAATTATTACTTAAAACTGCACAAATACTGATGATTTTATGATATGGCAAAGGCAAAAACTCGCTTCCACTTTGTTCTTTTTGCCACTGAAGTGCTTTTAAACTCACTTCCAAATCACTTCCTTTAAAATCTAAAGTTTTGCGAATAAGCTCAACATCTGGTACACTCTCACAATCAAAAACACAAATATAACCTTCATTTTTTGTCATTTTTAACCTTTTTTTAAATAATTTCGCTAAAATCATAACAAAAATTTTAAAATATTAGGCTTTTAATGAAAATAGCAATCGTTCGTCTATCAGCACTTGGCGATATCATTCAAAGTGCTGTGACTTTGCAATTTATCAAAAATTTCAAAAAAGATATAGAAATTCATTGGTTTGTGGATGAAAAATTTGAAGGTATACTTAAAAATCATCCTTTGATAGATAAACTCTATGCTCTGCCCTTAAAAAGAAAAAAAATTTTTTAAAAAAGTTTAAAAATTCTTCTTGAGGCAAGAAAAAACAATTACAATGCAGTGATAGATCTGCAAGGACTCATGAAATCCGCTATTGTAAGCAGAATTTTAAGTAGAAATAATTTTGGTTTTGATAAAAATAGCCTTAAAGAAAGTTTTGCTCATAATTTTTATAATCAAAAACTTGAGTTAGATTATAATGAAAATGTATTTGTAAGGTATTTAAGTCTTGTCTCTTTCATGCTAAATGCTGACTTTAATGCTAAAAATTTAGCCTTTAAACAAGATATTTTTAATGTAGATGAAAATCTAAAGCAACTCTTAAGCAATAAACTCAAGCTTAATGAAAATGAAAAAAATATACTCATACATGTGGGCTCTAGTGAAGAAAATAAAATCTATCCTAAAACCAAACTGGCTATACTTTGCAAACTTTTAATTAATGAATTTCAAAAAGCAAAAATTTGGCTTGCTTGGGGCAATGTAAAAGAATACGAATTTGCCAAAGAGGTTTTAAATCTTAGTGGCATTGATGAGACACATGTAGAATTAGCACCAAAATTTAATCTTGAAGAGCTGATAGCTTTTACAAAAATGATGGATCTTGTTATAGGAAATGATAGCGGCCCAACACATTTGGCTTTTGCTTTAAACAAAGCATCTATCACGATCTTTGGTGCAACACCAAGCTGCCGCAATGCTTTTCAAACCCATATTAATAAAATCATTGATGCGGGTAAAAAAATCCAAAATGCTAAACATATTGATAAAAGTGATTTTTGCATCACACGCATAGAAGAAGAAGATATTTTCAAACTTGCCAAAGGCTTACTTGATGAAAAGTTGCGATAGATTATATCTTAGTCTTTATTATATTTTGAAATTTTTTGTTCACTTTATGCCTGATTGCATCTTGCATTTTCTAGCTTTAATTGTAGCAAGAATTACTTTTTATCTTAATAAAAAACACCGTAAAATTATCGATACAAATTTACAAATCTGTTTTCCTCAATACACGCAAAAAGAACGCAATAAGCTGTCTTTAAAAATTTATGAAAATTTTGCTCAATTTGGGATTGATTGTTTGCAAAATCAAAACACTACCAAGGAAAAAATTCTCAATAAGGTAAAATTTATCAATGAAAATTTTCTTACAGATGCCTTGGCCTTAAAGCGTCCTATTATTTTCGCAACTGCACACTATGGAAACTGGGAAATTTTAAGTCTTACTTATGCGGCTAAATATGGTGCGATTTCCATAGTAGGAAAAAAGTTAAAAAGTGAAGTTATGTATGAAATTTTAAGCCAAAAACGCACTCAATTTGATATAGAGCTTATCGATAAAAAAGGTGGTATAAGACAAATGTTAAGCGCTTTAAAAAAAGGGCGAACTTTGGGAATTTTAACTGATCAAGATTGCACCGATAGTGAAAGCGTAAAATTAAGATTTTTTAACAAAGAAGTGAATTATCAAATGGGTGCAAGTTTTATCGCACAAAGAAGCAATGCTTTGATTATCCCTGTTTATGTTTATAAAGAAGATAATAAATTTTGCATAGAATTTTTTAAAGCAAAAGATTCTCAAAATGCAAGTCTAGAGGAACTTACACTTTACCAAGCACAAAGTTGTGAAGAAATGATTAAAAAAAGACCTTGGGAATACTTTTTTTTCCATAGACGTTTTGCAAGTTATGATGAAGAAATTTACAAGGATGCAAAATGAATTTAAAACAAATAAGCGTTATTATCATCGTAAAAAATGCTGAGCAAACCTTGTTTGAGTGTTTAACTTCTTTAAAAGATTTTGATGAAATTATCTTACTTAACAATGAAAGTAGCGATAATACCCTAAAAATAACTAATGAATTTAAGAAAGATTTTACTAATTTACACATTTATCACAGTGCTTTCATAGGTTTTGGGGCTTTAAAAAATCTTGCTTTAAGCTATGCGAAAAATGATTGGATTTTAAGCATTGATGCAGACGAAGTGCTTGAAAATGAGTGCATTAGTGAGCTCAAGAATTTAGAACTTCAAAAAGAAAACATCATTGTACTTAGTCGTAAAAATTTATATAAAGGTGAATGGATAAAGGCTTGTGGTTGGTGGCCTGATTATGTTTTAAGAATTTTTAATAAAAATTTTACTCGTTTTAACGATAATTTAGTGCATGAAAGCCTTATTTTACCTAATGATACTAAAAAAGTTCATCTTAAAAATGGATTAAGGCATTATGCTTTTAGAGATATTTCTCACTTGATTGATAAAATGCAGCATTACTCAAGCCTTTGGGCAAAACAAAATATACACAAAAAAAGTGGAGTTTTAAAGGCGAATTTAAGAGCTTTTTGGACTTTTTTTAGAAATTATTTTTTAAAAAGTGGCTTTTTATACGGTTACAAAGGCTTTATAATTAGCATTTGCAATGCCTTAGGAGCTTTTTTTAAATATATGAAATTATATGAACTTCAAAGGCAAAAACCAAAAACTTGTGCTTTGATCATTACAACATATAATCAAAAAGAAAGACTTAAATTAGTGCTTGATAGTGTTAAAAATCTAGCTTTTTTACCCAATGAAGTTTTAATCGCAGATGATGGCAGCAAAGAAGATACAGCAAAGCTTATTCAAGAATATCAAAAAGATTTTCCTTGTCCTTTAAAACACATTTGGCAAGAAGATGATGGCTTTAGGCTTAGTAAAAGTCGCAACAAAGCAATTAAAAATTCCTTAAGTGAATATATAATAGTTATTGATGGTGATATGATTTTAGAAAAAGATTTTATAAAAGAGCATTTAGAATTTGCACAAAGAAGGCTTTTTTTACAAGGTTCAAGAGTGATTTTAAACAAAAAAGAAAGTGAAAAAATCTTAAAAAATGATGATTATCGCCTAGCTTTTAATAAAAAAGATTTTAAAAGTTATAAAAATTCTTTTTTAGCTAAAATGCTTTATATCTTTTCAAAAAAAGATGAAAAAGTCTTTAAGAAAACCGCACTTATTAAAGGTATTAGAGGTTGTAATATGAGTTTTTTTAAGGCTGATTTTGATGAGCTTGATGGTTTTAATGAAAATTTTATTGGCTGGGGCAGGGAAGATAGTGAGTTTGCAGCTAGATTTTTATTTAATAAAGGTATTTTTAGACGCTTAAAATTTAAAGCTATTGCTTATCATATTTATCACGAAGAAAATAGCAAAAAAATGTTTGAAAGTAATCATCAAATTTATTTAGACACTATACAAAATAAAAAGATTTCTTGGTTAGGATAAAAAATGAGAATACAACTTAAAGAGTATATCAAAAACCATATCTATTTTGGATTATTATTTAGAATAAAAATAAATAATAAAATTATGAAAATCCTAAAACCAAATAATAAATTTTATAAAATCCAGCTCAATGATAAAAAATATAAAAAAACAGTAGCTATTCATTTTAGTGCTGGATTAGGTGATTACTTAATGTTTCGTCCGTTTTTAAAAGAAGTTAGAAATTATTATAAAAATTATCACATTAGTATTATTGGGGAACAAAGTTTTAAAGATTTATGTTTAGAATACGACAGAGATTGCATTGATGAATTTATTTATTTTAAACAAAATATGGGTTTTAATGCTTATGTAATGCCAAATATTAATTATGATATTTTAATTTCAGCTTTTCATAAACTACATGAAAATACAGAAAATAATGTAAATTGTATTCAAGCTAAAGAAAAAATTTGCCTTGTTTATGGTTGCTCTGAATTAAGCTTTAATGATAGAGAACGTATTGTAAACACAGTATTTACAAAGGCTATTTACTTAAAAAATCAAGAAGATTTTCAAGCTTTACATTACAAAGAATTTTTTGAAATTTTATTTAATAAAAAAATAGATTTTAAAATTAATTTAGAGTTAAATATACAATATTATCAAAATATTAATTTTGATTTTAATACAAAGTATGCCATTATTTTTGCAGGTTCTCAAGATAAAGCAAGAATTTGGAATGCAAAAAATTATGAAAAAGTTTGTGATTTCTTGTATAACAAATATAGTATTATCACTTTTATAGCAGGAAATAAAAATGAAGAAAAAATTGCTAAAAAAATTATTAATTCAAAACAATACATCATCTCAATTTGCGGAAAATATAATATAAAAGATATTGCTTATATTACTAGCAAAGCTAGATTAGTAATATCAAATGACAGTGGTGGATATCATCTAGCTTGCAATGTTAGCAAAAACATCATTTGTATTTCCAGCGGTGCTTGTTTTGCTGAAAATATAAATTATCCACAAAAATTATTTTTAACACAAAAAAATATATCCACCCCTATTGCACAAAAAGCTTTAGAAAATAAATATTCAGAATATTGGAGATTTGATAAAAAATTATTAAATACAATAGAATCTGATGAAATTTGTAAGTTAATAGACATAAAATACTCGAAGGAATTATTATGAAAAAAATCATATTAACTATACAAGATATAAGTTTGGAGGGTGGTGGAGAAAGAGTTGTTGTTAATCTTGCTAATGCTTTTTCTGATTTAGGCTACAAAACACAAATCTTAAGCATTAGCTTTCAAAATCAACAAATTTCATATAAACTTAACAATGAAGTAGAACTTAAAATTTTAGACAAAGATAATCAGTTAGGTTTATTAAATAAAATATCTAAAAAAATCCCAAAAAACATTTTTTATACATTTAAAATATTTTTTAAAATCTATACTCATTATAAATTATATAAAATAAAAAAAGAATTATTTTCGTTTAAATGGAATAAAAATAATGTAGTTATAGATAGTGTTTTGCAAAATAATTATTTTTTACATGAAATCAAAAACAATAAAAACATAAGTACCTTTAAATTGATACATCTTGATTATGATACTTTTTGCAAACATTGTAAATATATGAAAGATTTAAAACACTACAATTCCTTAATCTTATTATCTAATAAGCAAGAATATTTATGGAAAAAATCAAATAGTAATATTTGCAACATACCTAATCTTATTCCTTTTATATCATCAAAAACAAGTGATTTATCGCAAAAAGTCGTGCTTAGCATAGGAAGAATGAGCAAAGAAGATCAAAAAGGTTTTTTAAGACTCATTGATATTTGGGAAATAGTGCAAAAAGATAAAAAGTTTAAAGAATGGAAGCTTCATATCGTAGGAGATGGGCTTTTAAAAGAAGAATTATTTCATAAAATAAAACTTAAAAAACTAGAATACTCTATAATTTTACTCTCTTGTAGCAAAAATATAGAAGAAGAGTATTTAAAGGCAAGTATTTATGTAATGACTAGTCATTTTGAAGGCTTTGGAATGGTTTTAGTTGAAAGTGCAAACTACGCAATTCCAAGCGTTGCTTTTGATATAAATACTGGTCCAAGCGATATCATAGATAATGAAAAAAGTGGCTTTTTAATAGAAGATGGAAATTTACAAGAATTTGCAAATAAACTTAAAATTTTAATGCAAGATAGGAGTTTAAGAGAAAGATTTGGTAAAAATGCTAAAGAAAAAGTACAAAAAGAATTTAACAAAGAAGTGATTATGCAAAAATGGATAAGACTTATAAATTTTTAAAGTTTTGATTTATAAGCATATTTTTCATACATTTTAATCATTTTATATGATTTTAAAACGATATGAACCACACCTTTTTTATGTTTTCTAGCATATAAAACTATTTCCCCAAGTAGACAATAAAGTCCATATTTATCATCATTTAAATCTTTTGGTTCCATTAACTCTTTATCATTATCTATTTTAAGAAGTTTTTTTATGTTAAATATTTGATATTTTTTACAAAAATTATATAAAGTATAGCCAAGTCCTGCATACAGCAAATAATCCTTTATATCTTTTTTTTGCTTTAATAATTCTTCTTTAAAAATAGGTGTTATTTCTACTATATCCCACCAATAATCATTAATATTTTTCCCATAAAAATCTTTGTAAGAATGCAAAAATTTCCAAGGTTTTTCACCATAATGTAATAATTTTGGATTTTTCATGCTTTGAATAAATTCTTCTCTTGTATAATTTAATCTATTTTTCTTTTCATCTTTGCATATAGCATATAAAAGTGTAATAATGTTAAAATTATAAGCAAAATCAAGTTTTAAAATTTTATCTTTAGAAATAGTAGCGTTTAGCAAGTCCTGATCAGCTGCTTTAATATAAACACATTTTTTAGCTAATTCTTCGCATTTTTGTTCAATACAAGCTTTTTTATATTCTTTAACATTAATAAGTAAAAACCCTGAGTTGAAATAATTTTCATCAAATTTTAAAACTCTTTTTTTACCATCTTCTATAAATTTAATTTTTGCTCTTTTACTTCCTGGATCACCTACTGCTGCTATGATATTATCTTTTAAATCTAAATAAAAAAGCTCTCTAATATCACACACACAAAGCATATCAGAATCTAAATATAAACACTTATTAATACTATCAAGCAAAGAAATAAATTTCAATCTATAATAAGGAAGTTTTGAGCTATGTGCTGCACCTGAACTTGGAAAATTTTTAAATTCATCATCTTTTATAATGTAAATTGATATTTTACAAGGATAAATTTTACTTAGTTCATTTTGTAATTTTTCTAACTTTTCCTTTGCATTATCACTTAAAAAATTACTTAATAAATGAAAATGATAAGCACCATCTAAAAAACTATTACTAATATTAGTACTTTTAATAATACTAGTAATTAATACTGCGGTATATTTTATATAATTTTCATCAGCACTAAAGATTATATTATACATTTATTTTATCCCATAATATTTGCAATTTTCTTCTTAACTTGTATTTTTTTCTTTCAATTACACTCAATTTTTCAGCCAAAAACTTAATATAATTCATCTGAAAAAAATCTTTATTTTTTAATAAAATCAAATCTTCTTTAAAACACAATACTTCAAATGCCTCTTTCTGCCACATTGAAAAAACATCTTTTGAATATATGATTGGTTGATAATTTGAATTTAAAAAATAATATCTCGCCCAAGGTTTTTCTGAATAATGTAAAAAAAGGGGCTTATTTAAAGCCTCAAGAAGTTCATTTTTACTATACATCATACCTACTTCTTTAAAATAATCCAATTTAGAAAAACTAGAAATTTCATCTTTACAAATAATGTTAAGATAATTTGTAGCATAACACACTGTAGGACAGTTAAAAGATAAAGGAAGTTTGATATAATTTTCTTTAATTACTATATTTAAAGCATCTTGATCTGGTAATATACACTTATAGTATTTCAAAACATCTAAACATTTTTTCTCTATATTTTGCCTACGCCATTCTTTTAAATCAATAAGCAATAATCCAGAATTAAAATATTCTCTAGAAAATTTCAAAAAACCTTTAAATAAATATTTTAATTTTCTAAATTTTAAAAATCTAGTATTCCAAGTAGCAAAATCAGCAACTGCACCCAAAACTTTATCTTCTAAATCAAATAAAAATAATTTCCTTATATCAGAAAAGCAAAGCATATCCGCATCTATATAAAGACATTTTTCTATATCTGGTGGCAATATAGAACCTACCATTAATCTATAATAAGCTACAAAATTACCCTTCCAATGTAAAAAATTTCTAAAATTATCTTCATTTATAATATAAATTTTTATATCACAAGGATATATTTTTGCTAAATTTTCTTTTAAATACTCTAATTTCATTCTTGTTTTATCTGAAATAAAATCGCTTAAAATATGAAAAACATATCCTTCTTCTTCGCTTTTATTATACTGTTTTAATGTTAGGATATGCGTTAAATTATGATTTTCTTCACAAATTTTAGCAAATGTTTTGCTTGTATCAGTATTTTTTACTATACTAGAGATTAAAACAGAAGCATATTTTACATAATCATCATTAAGATTTAAAATAATATGAAACATCAATTTAACCTCTAAACAACTTCACACATAAGTGCTGTTTCTGTGCTAATATCTCCATCTACTGGTTTAAATATTTTAAATTTATATCCCAAACCCCAAGATTCTATCAAAGGTTTAATTTGAAAAAAGTCAGAATAATTATGATAAATACTAATAAGCATAGCAGGCTTTTGCGTTTTAATCGTATTAATCGCTCCTTTTAAAAATTCTTGCTCAAAACCTTCTATATCTACTTTAATAAAACCAACTTCTATATTATATTCTTTTACAAAATCATCTAAAGTTATTATTTCACATTGTTCAGTATTATCACCATTTATACTTTGAGCAATTAAACTAGATCCGCCACCATTTACCATAATATTTAAAATTTCATTCTTACTTCCTAATCCTTTATTGATCGGAATAATTCTTGAAGAATCATTTAATTTTAAAGTTTTCAACATTAAATCATAATTACTTTTAGTTGCCTCAAAACTATAAATATTTTTTAGACTAATTTCTTTTTCAAAGAAAATAGCACTATCACCAACAAAACCACCAACATCAATAATATCTTTGCTCTTAATATTATTTAAAGTTATCTCTTCAAATAAATATAAACCGTGTTTATTAAAAAAAACACTAATTTCAAATTGTTTTATAGGTAAAAAATATCCTTTATAGCAAAAAATTGGATCTTTATTATTACTCTCTAATTTAAAAATTTCTGGAAAAAAATTATTTTGAATATTTTTTAATTCATTTTTTTCATTATCATCGGCTAAAACAAAACGATTTGGATTTTGATAGGCCAACAACATTCTTGATACTATTTTATAGAAAAGCATTCTGCTTTCTTGATTTAAATTTTTATCAAATTTTTTAATTTTTAAAAACAATTCCTTATCCACAGTCATCATCTTGGCGATTTCAAAAGACATAGGAGAGTCTAATCTAATACAACAATCATTAAACTTTTTAAGCTCTTTAAAGAAACCATTTTTTATAACACTAGAAGTATGCCACTTAATGCCCAAAAAATTATATATACGCTTTTTTAATTCTAATCCACCACCCAAAATAAATGTTGTTTTAATTCTTAAAAAACAAAGTTTTTTAAAGATAAAAATTTCTTGATAATGTTCAAAATGATTTTTAATATATTTATATGTTTTATACATTACAAACTCCATAATAAAAATATTCAAAATTATAATTAAAAATAAAATTTTATATACTACAAATTCAATCTCAATCTCACTCCCACCTCCTCCTTCTCTAAAACCTCAAATAATTTTCCATGAAATTTATCATTTTTAAATTCCGCAGAAAGCTTTTTTATTATTCCATTGCTTTTTATTTTATCTTTGTAATTTTGCCATAGAATTTCTTTATTTTTATTTTCATATCTTCCATTTTGATTAAATTCATAATGATAAATACAAGTTTTAAAAACAGCTATTTTCTTACAAAACATAAAATTGATATAGCAAAAAAGCACATCTTCAGCATAACTTAAACGCTCATCTATTTTAATCTTTTCAAAACTTTTTAAAATAATATCTTTTCTAAAACACTTCGCCCAAACCGACCAGCAAAAATGCCTTTGTTGACTTAAAAATTCCAAAAACTGTTCCTGATTAAACACTTCATCTTGTTTAAAACGATAAAATTGTTTGGTTTTTATCCTATGCACAAAGGCATCAAAACAAAGCAAATCAAAACCTTGTTTTATCTTATCAAACACTATTTCACAAGCATTCAACGCTAAAAAATCATCACTATCTAAAAACATCACAAAATCAGAACTAGAATGCAAAACACCCCGATTTCTACTTGCAAAAATGCCTAAATTTTCATTATTTTGAAAGACTTTTATCCTTGGATCTTTTTTAGCAAATTCTAAAGCTATGCTTAAGCCATCATCTTCGCTTTTATCATCAATAACCAAAATTTCAATATCTCTTAAAGTTTGATTTATACAGCTTTTTAAAGCTCTTGGGATGAAATCACAAGAATTAAAAAGCGGGATAATGATAGAAAGTTGTGGCATATTTTTCCTAAATTTTGCTAAAATATTAAAAACAATTCTATCAAAGTTTAGGAAATTTATGAAAATTTTTATACACCTTCCTACTTGGTTAGGTGATGCGGTGATGGCTTCACCTGCTTTATACGCTATAAAAGAACATTTTAAAGATGCCAAGTTTATCCTTTATGGATCTTTTGTTTCTACAGCACTTTTTAAAGAATTTCCTAATTCCAAAATCATCATAGAAAATAAACAATCACGCTACAAACAAGCTTTATCTTTACGCAAAGAACTTGGCAAGATCGATCTTAGCATTGCTTTTAGATCTGCTCTTTCTTCTAAAATCGTTTTATATATTCTTAAAACAAAACAAAGATATTTTTTTAATAAAAACAAACATAAAGAAGAACATCAGGTTTTAAAATACCTTTATTTTATAGAAAACTCACTTGACATAAAAGCTCATTGCAAGGATTTAAAACTTCCATTTAAGCTAAAATTTCAAAGCCCTCTTATTTTAAAAAATGGCAAAAAAATTCTAGGATTAAACCCTGGAGCAAGCTTTGGAAGTGCAAAAAGATGGGATGCGAGTTATTTTGCTAAAGTGGCTTTAAATTTTAGCAAAACCCATGAAATTTTAATTTTTGGCGCTGGAAAGGCCGAACAAGAACTCTGCAATGAAATTTTTAAAATTCTAAAAGAACAAAATACAAAAGCTAAAAATCTTTGCAATAAAACCACCATCAAAACTCTTTGTCAAAATATCGCTTTTTGTGATCTTTTTATCACAAACGATAGCGGTCCTATGCATATAAGTGCGGCTTATAAGGTAAAAACTATAGCTATTTTTGGTCCTACGAAATTTACCCAAACTTCACCTTGGCAAAATGAAAACGCAAAATTAGTGCATTTAGATCTAGCTTGTATGCCTTGTATGCAAAAAACCTGTCCTTTAAAACACCACAAATGCATGAAAGATCTAAAGCCTGAAAAAGTAATAGAAAAAGCTAAAAATTTACTTAAGTTTTAATCGGTTCCGTATATATAATATAGATAATAAACTTAAAATACTTGGATAAAATCTGCAAATTTCTCTAATAATTTTTCTATAAATTTTAATTTTTCGATTATGACGCCCAAGTCTTGAAATATCACTTTGAAATTCTAAGTTATGTTTTAATAACAAAGGCTTTTTAATAATATTTAAGACTTTATGTTTATAAAATTTATCCATATAATCATCAACAGGCATATAAATAAATTTCGCTTTTGATATAATTTTTTTTGCACCACTAGGTTTTAATATATAACCTTGAGTTCCAGCAAGTTTTTCAAAACTTAAATAATACCCCCCCCTCAAAAGATACAATCTTTTATCAAATATATAGAGAATCCTTATATATTCATATTCACTCTTTGAGAGCTCGTCTATATATTCTTCTCCATGATTTAAAAATTCATCACTAAATTCTACATCATCTTCTAAAATCATTATAGGCTCATTTAACTTAACACACTCTTGCCAAAGCCTATAATGACTAGCAAAACAAGCTTTTTCTCCATCAGAAAGCTCTCTGCCTAGCACCCAAGAATCCCACCAAGGAAAATGTTCTTTAAATTCCAAATGTTCTTTATTTTTAGCATCAATGGCTTTAAAAAAGATAAATTCTAGTTTATTTTTTAAGTTAGGATTTTTTAAAAAAAGCTTTTGAATTTGTTTTTGCATATGTTCTTTTCTATCTAAAGAACGCTCTAAATTGATAATAAAAACTTTCAATTAAAAACCCTCATCTATGATCTGACAAAGCGTGTGTATGATCAAAATATGCATTTCTTGAATTCTAGCTGTATCATTACTTGGCACAACAAGATTATAATTACAAAGCTTATTCATCATTCCACCACCTTTTCCACTAAGCCCTAAACAAAGCATATTAAGTTCTTTTGCCTTTTTAAAAGCTTCTAAAACATTAGGACTTTTTCCACTGGTTGAAATACCAACTAAAGCATCATTTTTATTTCCTAAAGCTTCCACTTGTCTTGAAAAAACAAACTCAAAACCATAGTCATTCCCTATAGCGCTAAGTGCTGAAGTATCGGTTGTAAGTGCGATTCCTGCTAAAGCTTTGCGTTCTTTTTTGTAACGTCCGCTAAGTTCAGCTGCAAAATGCTGAGCATCAGCTGCACTTCCACCATTTCCACAGATTAAAATTTTGCCACCTTTTTTCAAGCACTCACACAAAAGCTCTCCTACTTTTGCAATTTGCCCTTTTAAAATTTCACTCGCTTGGGTGATTTTTTGATGTTCTTGCCATTCTTTTTCTACTAAATTTATCATTTTTTATCCTTTATCTTTTCTATGATCTTACTCGTGCTAAATCCCTCTTCAAAGTCGATTAATTCAACTCTTGAAACTAAATCTAAACCCACGATAAGCTTATCTTTATAATCGGCCCCTTTAACCAAAATATCGGGCTTTAAAAAATTTATAAGTTCTAAAGGCGTATCTTCATCAAAAATCACTACAAAATCCACAAAATAAAAAGCCGCCAACATACAAGCTCTTTGAAACTCAGAATTTACAGGACGATTCTTACCTTTTAGTCTTTTCACACTCGCATCTGAATTTAAGCCTATAACTAAAATATCACCCAATCTTTTAGCTTTTTCAAGGTATTTTATATGTCCAAAATGCACGATATCAAAACAACCATTTGTAAAAACAATCTTTTTATCATTTTGTTTTAAAAGTGCTAAAAGTTCTTCTTTGCTTTTGATTTTTTTCTCAAAATCCACACGCTTAAAACTCTTAATCTCATCAAAACTCACACTCACACTACCTATTTTACTCACCACAACGGCCGCAGCTTCATTAGCAAGCTCACAAGCTTTAAAAATTTCAATCCCACTTGCTAAACAAAAAGCCAAAACCGCGATTACACTATCACCTGCTCCCGTTACATCATAGACTTCTAAAGCCTTAGCCGGTGCTATTTTTAAACTCTTATCAAAAAGTGCGATTCCAGCTTCTGAAAGAGTGATGACAGAATAACACAAAGAAAAATCTTCTTTTAATTTTTTAATACCTTTTTCTAAATTTTCACCCTCTAAATTTTTAAATTTTAAAGCTTCTAAAGCTTCTTTTTTATTTGGAGTAAGCAAAGTTGCATCGCTATATTTACTAAAATCACTCCCTTTAGGATCCACTAAAATAGGGATATTTAAAGTATTGGCCTTTTTTATCAAAGCTTTGCAAACCTTAGGCGTTAAAATGCCTTTGGCATAATCACTTAAAACCACAGCGTTAAAGTCTTTAATCCTTTCATCAAATAAACTTATAAGCTCATCTTCAAGCAAAATCGCACTTGTATCTTCTTCATCTAATCTTAAAACTTGCTGATTGTGTGCCATAATACGGTTTTTAAAAGGAGTTTTGCGTCCTTTTTGGATCAAAAATTCTCCTTTTAAATTTTCTTTTAAAAATTTTCCGCTCTCATCATCACCCACAACACCAAGCGCAAAAACATCAGCTCCTAAACTTTTTAAATTCACATAAACATTCGCAGCTCCACCTAATCTTTTGTCTTCTTTAAGAGTTTTAGCCACCAAAACAGGAGCTTCAGGACTGATACGCGAGCAATCACACCAAGTGTAATTATCCACCATAAAATCCCCTATAATTAAAATTTTAGGTTTTTGTTTACTTAAAAACTCAAGCATTTACTTCCTTTTCAAAAATTCTTTTAATTTCTACTAAATAATCTTTTATCCCCTCTTCAAGGCTAAATTTTGGTTTATAATCCCAAGTTTGATCAAGCTTTGCTTCAGTATGAAATTGATAAGATTTTACATAAGGATTTGGGATATATTCACAAGGTAAATTTGTATTTAATTCTTTTTGCAAGATATCGACTATATCTTGAAAAGTCCTTGCTTTACCACTGCCTACATTATAAACCCCACATTTTGAATCAAGGGCAATTAAATTTGCACTGATAACATCTTTGATATAAGTAAAATCTCTATAAATTTGATCACTTCCTTCAAATAAGCGTGGATTTTTCCCAGCTAAAATTTGATGGCCAAACTGCAAAACCATAGAAGCGGTTTTGTTTTTATAAAATTCACCTTTTCCATAAACATTAAAATACCTAAGCCCTACTAAATGAGCTTTATCATAGTATTTTTTCGCTAGCTTATCCATCATAAATTTTGAAAAAGCATAAGGATTTTTAGGTTCTTCATCTTTGCCCACAGTTTGTGGGCTTTTTGCATCGCCATAAACTGAAGCTGAACTTGCATAAATCAGCTTTGCATGAAGTTTGATACTTAGCTCTATAAAGTCTTTAAAAGTATTTAAATTGGTTTGTAAAACCTTAGTTTGATCAAAAACTGTAGTATCTGAAATAGCTGCTTGATGAAAAATCACTTCAGGTTTAAAATCTTCAATCTTTTCTAAAACCTTTTCATCGTTAATATCGCCTACAAAAAGCTCTCCATCAAATTCAAGTAAATTTTTAAAATGCCCAAAACTTTGCAAATTTCCATTCTCAAAAGTCGCACTGCTACGCATTTTATCGATGATTAAAATTTCATGTTTTTCTTCTAAATTTAAAGCCAGTTGCGAACCTATAAATCCTGCACCACCTGTGATCACTATTTTCATTGATTTTCCTTTTGCTTAAAAAAGCTCAAAAT
>CM000855.1:1064827-1085976 GCA_000163995.1 Campylobacter jejuni subsp. jejuni 414
AAAATTTCTTTTTAAAATTTTTAAATTGTCTAAAAAAATTATCCTCTTTTTTTTCTTCATTAACTAAAATTAAAGTGCCAATATCAGCATTTAATCCTGCTTGCATATCGCTTAAATTATCCCCTATAAAGATAGAATTTTTCATATCTATATTAAATTCATCTTTTGCTTTTAAAAGCATTCCTGCTTTAGGCTTGCGACACTCACAACCTTCTAAATGCGGACAATGATAAATTTTATCAATTCTTATATTTTGTTTGACAAATTCTTCAAACATATAATCACAAAGCTTAAAAAAATCACTTTCTTTGTAATATCCCCTTGCTATGCCTGATTGATTTGTCGCTATAAAAAGTAAATAATCTTTAGCCAAAAAATATCTACAAAGTTCAAAAATCCCTTCACAAAATTCAAAATCTTCTATTTTATAGACATATTTTTTATCTATATTAATCACACCGTCTCTATCTAAAAATAATGCTTTTGTTTTCATAAAAAACATTATAATATAGCTTTTTTAAAAAGAAAATAAACATTATCTTTAATTTCTTAAGATTTTTATCAAAAATAAAGGTATATAATACCTAGCAATTTATTTTTTATTAAGGAGAAATCAAATGAAAAAATTATTAGTAGTTTCTGCTTTAGCATGTCTTGGCGTTTCTGCTTTTGCTGCAGATGGCGCTACACTTTTTAAAAAATGTGCAGTATGCCATGGCGCAAACGCTGACAAAGTTTACCTAAACAAAGTTCCAGCTTTAAAAACTCTTTCTTCTGCTCAAAGACTTCAATATATGAAAGAATATTCAGAAGGCAAAAGAAATGCTTATGGTCAAGGTGCAATCATGAAACTTAACGTTAAAGGTTTAACTGAAGAAGATTTTAAAGCTATTGATGCTCATATTGAAACTTTAAAATAATTTCTAAATTAGGCTTTCTTTATTTACGAAAGCCTTTTTTTATCCAAAGCTTCTTTTTTACGCTTTTCTAATTTTATAGCATCACGCAAAGAATCCTCATCATCGTTTAAAGTAGTAAATTTATAATCATCATCAAATTGCTTGTTTTTAATCCCCCAAAGCAAAGTTGCTAAAATGATAAAAAACACTAAGATAGAAACTCCTATCATCATCATAATTATACTATTCATTCTTTGATCCTTAAAGCATTTAAAATGACTATTATGCTACTAAAAGACATAGAAATAGCAGCGAATAAAGGATTTATCATACCCAAAAAAGCTAAAGGTATAGTACAAGCATTATAAAACAAAGAAAAAGCAAGGTTTTGTTTGATAATTTTAAAAGTATTTTTAGATAATTTTATGGCTTTTTTTAAAGAAAGTAAATCATTTTTTAAAAGCAAAACATCACTACTTTCTATAGCCAAATCACTCCCTTCTCTTAAAGTCATCGAAACACTTGCATATTTTAAAGCTAAAGCATCATTTATCCCATCACCTACAAATAAAACTTTGTGATTTTTACTTAAATTTTCTATAGCTTTCATCTTGTCTTCGGGCAAACAAGAAGCTTGATAATTTTGAATTTCTAATTTTTTAGCAATTTTTTCCACTGCTTTTTGGTGATCGCCACTAAGTATCATTAATTCTTTTTTTTCTTTTTTAAGATAGTCAATAAGTTCTTTTACACCCTCTCTTAGAACACTACCAAACTCAAAAAAGGCTAAAATTTTACCCTCTTTAGCAAAAATAAAATGTGTATTATCAAACTCCTTGGTTAAAATACCATTTTCTTGTAAAAACTTAGAACTTCCACCCAAAAACAACTCTTCATTTAAAACAGCACTTAAACCTTTAGCTTGAATATTTGAAAGTTTTTTAAAATCTAAATTTAAATCCTTAGCTCCTCTTTTCTTTAAATACAAAGCAATATTTTGAGAAATAGGGTGTTTAGAAAGTTTTACAAAATTATAAAGCTCATTTAAATTAAGCGATTTATCTAAAAAAACTTCCTTAAGCTCAAGCTCTATTTTGGTTAAAATACCTGTTTTGTCAAATACCACACAATCACATTTACTCAGATCTTCTATCACACTAGAACTTTTAAATAAAATATGTTTTTTTAAAGCTCTACCCAAAGCTACAAGATTGCTTACCGGTGTTGCCAAAGCCAAAGCACAAGGACAAGCGATAATCAAAACTGCAATCGCATTGACTAAAGAAATTTCAAAACTTGCTTCTTTATAGAAAAACCAAAAACTAAAACAAATAAAAGCGATCAGCAAAACCGTTCTAGAAAAATAAGCCGAAAGACTATTAACTAAGCTTTCAAGCTTTGCTTTTTTAGAGCTTGCAAGTTCTAAAAGCTGGATAATTTGACTGAGTTTTGAATCTTTATAAAGCTTTGTTGCCTCATACTCCACACTTCCATCAAGCACTATACAAGCTGAAAAAATTTCATCTTCTTTTTGTATGAGTTTTGGAGTATTTTCTCCATTTAAAGAAGAAGTATCCACGCTAATTTCACCACTTTTACAAATCCCATCGATTAAAATTTTATCTCCAGTTTTAAGTAAAATTCTATCACCCAAACAAACCTTTTGTACTTCTTTAGGAATAAATTCCTTACCATTGAAAACCAAAACTTCATTTTGTAAAAAATCATTAAGCCCGTCTATAGTATCTAAGGCGCGCTTTTTACTAAACATCTCAAGATATTTGCCTATAAAAACAAAGCAAATTATCATCGCTACAGAGTCAAAATACACTTCCCCTACCCTAAAAAACATAGCCCATAAAGAATAAATATAAGCCAAACTTGCTCCGCTAATAACCAATACATCCATATTTAAACTATGCATTTTTAAAGTTTTAAAAGCACTTTTATAAAAATGAGATCCCGTATAAAAAAGCACAGGGGAACAAAGGATAAATTCAGCAAAATTTAAAATATCCTTAGTGTCTTTGTCCATACCACTAAAAAACCCTGCATATTTTGCCACTGCTATCCACATGATATTCATTACACAAGCTATAGCTACAACAAGCTTGGAATAAAATTCTCTTTTTAATAAATCCGCCTTTTTTGAAGCTTTATTTGCATCATAAGCACTCGCTTTATAACCTATACTTTCAATAAGTCTTAAAATTTGCACCAAAGAAACACTTTGCTCATCAAAAACAATACGCGCTTTATGACTTAAATGATTGATATCAAGCTCTAAAATTCCTTCTTGTTTGGTTAAAATTTTCTCATTAAGCCAGACACAAGCTGCACATTCTATACCGTGTATCATCAAATAAATTTCACTAAAGCCTTCTTTAGTTTTAGTGATAAATTCATCATAATTTTTCATTTCATTTTGAAAATTTACAGGGCTTAAAGTTTGATTTCCAAGCTTTTCATAAAACTCATCCAATCCACTTTCATGTAAAATTTTCCAAACACTCTCACAACCTTTACAACAAAAAAACTTACCCTTATACTCTATCATTTGAGCTCGTTTATAATCAAGTCTACAATGTTCACATTTCATAATTATTACTTTAAAAAAATATTTTTTACAATTATAGACAAATTTGACAAAAAGTGCATTTTTTTACTAAAATCATATTTTACAAAAATATTCTGCTAAATCTTACGAGGACTTATGGAAAAAGAAAAAAAACAACATCAAAGAACCCACATTCCAGTGGAAGGTTATAAAATTGAAGAATTAAAATTATTAGATCTAGAAAATTTAGTTAAAATCGCTAACGAATGTGAAATCGAAAATCCAAGAGAATTTCGCCGTCAAGAACTTATTTTTGAAATTTTAAAAGCACAAACAAAAAAAGGTGGTTTCATACTTTTTACAGGAATTTTAGAAATTTCTTCTGAAGGTTATGGCTTTTTAAGAGGTATGGATTCTAATCTTAGTGATAGTGTTAATGATGCTTATGTTTCAAACTCACAAATTAAAAAATTTGCTCTGCGTGTAGGCGATATCGTTACAGGACAAGTTAGAGAACCTAAAGATCAAGAAAAATACTACGCTCTTTTAAAAATCGAAGCAATCAATTATCTACCTTTACAAGAAGCTAAAGAAAGACCTTTATTTGATAACTTAACTCCTATTTTTCCAACAGAAAAAATCAAACTCGAATACGATGCAATAAAACTTACAGGTCGTGTTTTAGATCTTTTTACCCCTATAGGAAAAGGACAACGCGGACTCATTGTTGCTCCACCACGCACAGGTAAAACAGAGCTTATGAAAGAACTTGCTACCGCTATTGCGAAAAACCACCCCGAAATACATTTAATCGTACTTTTAGTTGACGAAAGACCCGAAGAAGTTACAGATATGCAAAGATGTGTAAAAGGCGAAGTTTTTAGTTCTACTTTTGATTTACCTGCTTATAATCATGTACGTGTAGCTGAACTGGTTATAGAAAAAGCTAAGAGAATGGTAGAAACAGGTAAAGATGTTATCATCTTGCTTGATAGTATTACAAGACTTGCACGCGCTTACAATACTGCAACTCCAAGCAGTGGAAAAGTCTTAAGCGGTGGAGTGGATGCCAATGCCTTGCACAAACCAAAACGCTTCTTTGGTGCAGCTAGAAATATAGAAAATGGTGGCTCTTTAACTATAGTTGCAACTGCTTTAATTGACACAGGCTCAAGAATGGATGATGTGATCTTTGAAGAATTTAAAGGTACAGGAAATAGCGAAATAGTTCTTGATAGAAATATCGCCGATAGAAGAATTTATCCTGCGATTAATATCATCAAATCAGGAACAAGAAAAGAAGAATTACTCCAAGGTGTAGCAAATCTTCAAAAAATTTGGGCCATCCGCTCAGCTATTTCTCAAATGGACGATGTTGAAGCGCTGAAATTTTTATATTCCAAAATGCTTAAAACCAAAGATAATGTAGAACTTTTATCTATAATGAATGAGTAAAAAATGCTTCAAGCTCTAGCGATTAAATACAGACCAAAAACCTTTGATGAACTCATAGGACAAAAAACAGTTAGCGTAAGCTTAAAATACGCTTTAAATCACAATCGCTTGGCTCATGCTTACCTTTTTTCAGGACTTAGAGGAAGCGGAAAAACCTCGAGTGCTAGAATTTTTTCACGTGCTTTAGTTTGCGAACAAGGTCCAAGTGATACTCCGTGTGGAATTTGTAAGCACTGTCTTGCAGCACTTGAAGGTAAACATATAGATATTATAGAAATGGATGCTGCAAGCAACCGTGGGCTTGAAGATATACAAACCTTAATCGAACAAACCAAATACACCCCATCTATGGCAAGGTTTAAAATTTTCATTATCGATGAAGTACATATGCTCACCCCACAAGCTGCAAATGCGCTTTTAAAGACCTTAGAAGAACCACCAAGCTATGTTAAATTTATACTTGCAACGACAGATCCTTTAAAACTTCCTGCTACAGTGCTTTCAAGAACACAACATTTTCGTTTTAAACAAATTCCACAAAGTGAAATTTTAAATCACCTTAAAGAAATTTTACTTAAAGAAAATGTTAAATTTGAAGAAGAAGCTTTAAAATTCATAGCAAGAAGTGGCAATGGATCTTTAAGAGATACTTTAACCTTGCTTGATCAAGCCATTATTTTTTGTCAAAATGAGATTAGCATTAGTAAAATCACCGATATGTTAGGCTTTTTAGATCCTGAAAAAATCAAAGCCTTTTATCAAGCTATTTTAACAAAAGACAAAGAAAAAGTTTTTGCATATTTAGAAGAACTACAAGACTATGAAGCCTCAAGTGTAATTGATGAAATGCTTTTTTATTTAAAAGAAAGCTTTTTTGCAAAAAGTACAGAATTTTCTATTTTAATGTATGAAAGGTTTTTCCGTATTTTATCAAAAGCAAAAAATATGCTTTGCGATGATGATGGTTTTACTCTTTGTGTTATGGCTTTTATGATGATGGAGGCAAGTCACTTAAAAGAAATTGATGTACAAATTCAAGAAATAAAACAAGAAAACATAACAAATATTACACCTAAGATTACGCTTTCTCCTATCATGCCTGATCTTGAGAAAAAAATAGAAAAAAATCCCTATGAAGTTTTACTTGATAGTATTTATGATAGAAATTTTGATTTAGGAGAATATTTTAAGCAAAGCACAAAATTTATCAGTTTTGAAAATAATACTTTAAATATAAGTTCAAACGCACAAGGACAAAATCGCGATATATTAAATAAAGGCTTTAAACTTATACAAGAGCTTTTCAAAGCTAAATTTGGAAAAAATGCTAAAATTAATGTGCAAAAAGTACTAGCGATTGATGAAAACAAGCTTCAATCCTTAACCCAAGAATTGCCAAGCAACGAAAATAAAAACATAGATATTCAAAGTTCTATTAATATACTTAAAGAAGGGGCCAAAAAATTTGATCCACAAGAAGATCTTAAAGAGGCTCTTAAGGATTGTTTTGGAAATCCTCAAATCCAAAATATAGATTAAAATATTACTTATATAATAAAATATAATTTATTTTTAGATAAAATATTTCCTTTTATAAATTTTTTAAAAGGAATAAAAATGCAAAGAAGAGATTTTCTCAATGGCATGGCTTTAGCTGTTGTTGCAGGAATGACGCCTTTACAATTGCTCTATGGAAAGGATAGTAAAATTG
This sequence comes from Campylobacter jejuni subsp. jejuni 414, assembly GCA_000163995.1. GTDB lineage: Bacteria > Campylobacterota > Campylobacteria > Campylobacterales > Campylobacteraceae > Campylobacter_D > Campylobacter_D jejuni_A. The sequence goes on from CM000855.1 coordinate 1,071,450, forward strand.
AAGACTTTACAAAAGAATACTATCCTCCTAATCTACTTGGACTAAGAGGTAGCAATAATAAAAGCTATGAATATGCCCATATGTTAAGAGATGGGGATAAATTTGATTTTAGTAGTGTAAAACCTAAAGAAAATTATGATTTAGTAGTTGTTGGAGCTGGAATCAGTGGATTAGCTGCGGCTTGTTTTTATCAAGAAAGATTTGGAAAAAATAAAAAAATTTTGATTCTTGATAACCATGATGATTTTGGAGGACATGCTAGACGCAATGAAATACAACTTGATGGGGATACTATTTTAAGTTATGGAGGTAGTGAAAGTTTTCAATCTCCAAAAGCACTTTATTCTGAAGAGGTAATTAAACTCTTAAATTCACTTGGAGTAAGCATAGATGAGTTAGCAAAACGCTTTGATGTGAATTTTTATCCTGATTTAAAATTAAGCAGAGGGGTATATTTTTCAAAAGAGAATTTTGGTATTGATAAAGTTGTCAATGGCAATCCTAGAAAAATTATTTGCGATGACATTCCAGTTTCTAAAAACAATGGAAAAAGCATTGAAAATTTTATTAAAGATTTTCCTATGAATTCTAAAGATAAAAAAGATTTAATAGCTCTTTTTAAAAGCGATAAAGACTATCTTAAGGGTTTAAGCAAAGAAGAAAAAGAAGAATATATAGCTAAAACAAGTTATAAAAAATTCCTAGAAGATAAAGTAAAATTATCTAAAAAAGCAATAACATTTTTTGAAGGAATGACAGATGATTTTTTAGCCTTGGGCATAGATGCAACTTCTTGCGAGGATGCAAGAATTTCTTTTTTACCAGGATTTGATAAATTAGGACTTGATCCTATCGAAGGAGAAGCTTTAGCCGAAATGGAAGAACCTTATATTTATCATTGTGCTGATGGAAATGCTACAGTGGCAAGATTAATGGTAAGAAAGCTCATTCCTGCAGTGTCGCAAAAAGGTAAAGATATGGATGATATTACTTTAGCTCATTTTGATTATTCAAAGCTTGATGATTCTAACAATAAAGTTCGTTTGCGATTAAATAGCACTGTTATTCATGTAGAAAATACAAAAAATGGAGCTTTGATAAGTTATATCAACCAAGGAAAAAAATATAGAATAAAAGCAAAAAACGTTGTAATGGCTAATTATAACAGCATGATTCCTTATATTATTCCTAGCTTACCTGAAGAACAAAAAGAAGCTTTAAGCAAAAATGTAAAAACATCTTTACTTCATACTAAAGTAATCATAAGCAATTGGGAACCATTCATTAAATTAGGAGTTCATGAAATTTATTCACCAAAAATGCCTTACGCTAGAACAAAACTTGATTATCCGGTTGATATGGGTGGCTATCATCATCCAAGAGATCCAAAAAAACCTATATGTGTTCATATGGTTTGTTCTCCTTTAGCTCTAGCTAATATTCAAGGTATTGATCTTGAAGGACTTGATGCTAGAGATAGAGCTAGAGTGGGTAGAAATCTACTATTTGCCATGAGTTTTGAAGAACATGAAAAAATCATCAGAGAACAACTCCAAGGAATGCTAGGTTCTGCAGGTTTTAATCATGAAAAAGATATATTAGCAATTGTTGTAAATCGTTGGGGACACTGTTATTCTTATACAGAAAATAGTCTTTATGATGATCCTAAAATTGCAGAACAGATTAGACTTACAGCTAGAAAACCTTTTGGCAATATTGTTATAGCTAATTCAGATTCAGATTGGTCAGCTTATATGCATTCAGCTATTGATCAAGCTTATCGTGCTATTAATGAAATTAAGGCTTAGATTTTTCTAAGTCTTAAAGAGTTAAGCACCACAGTAATAGAGCTAAAGCACATTGCTAAGGCTGCGATATGGGGGCTTAAATTTATAAAAGGTACAAACCCCGCTGCAATAGGAATACAAAGCACATTATAGATAAAAGCCCAAAAAAGATTTAGTTTGATAATACTGCGTGTTTTTTTAGCAAGCTTGAAGCATTTAAAAATAGCCGATAAATCATCTTTTATCAAAATAAAATCTCCTATCTTTTTTGCGAGTTCATTTGCCTTTGAAAAACTCATACTCACACTTGCAGCAGATAAAGCCGCCGCATCATTAACCCCATCACCCACAAAAAGAGTTTTTTCAAATTTTTGAATCATTTGTAGCTTTTCTTCGCTTTTAAGCTGAGCATAAAATTCATCCACTTGCAATTCTTTGGCTATTTTTTCCACATTTTTTACATGGTCTCCACTTAAAATAAAGGTTTTAAAATTTTGCTTTTTTAAATCCAATATAAGCTCTTTAGCCCCCTCTTTTAAAACATTGCTTAACAAAACACCACCTAAGCATTTTCCATTCTTTGCAAAATACACTCTAACATACTCCTTAAAAGCATCAAAAAATATATCAGTTTCTTTTGTGTCAATTTTATTTTCATGTAAAAACTGTGCATTGCCTACAAAATAAATATCATTATCTTCTTTATAATTTATGCCCGAGCCAACTATCACTCTTCCCTTACCCTTTAAATCAAAAATTTGATCTTGATGTAAAGCCCTAGCTATAGGATGAGAACTTAAACTTTCAATTTGACATAATTTATCAAAATCATCTTTAGAAAGATTGTGTTTAAAAATACTCAAATTTTCTTTTGTCAATGTCCCTGTTTTATCAAAAAAAGCGTATTGAACTAAGGCTAGTTTTTCTAAAGCTGCAGGATTTTTAATAAGAATAAAATTTTTCGCCGCATTAGAACTTGCCACAACTAAAGCTATAGGCGTAGCAAGTCCTAAAGCACAAGGACAAGAAATCAAAAGCACAGCACAAGCGTGTAAAAAAGCGGTATTTGCATCTACCTTTGCCATCCAAAAAACAAAAACCAAAAAAGCAAAAAAGATAATACCTCCTACAAAATATTTAGAAATTTGATCAGCTAAATTTGCCAAAGGACTTTTGATATTTCCTGCTTCAAAAACTAGATTTTTAATTTGTTCTAAAGTACTATCCATAGCCTTTTTGCTTGCTTTAATCCTTAAAGCACCATTTAAAACCACTGAACCTGCTTGAACTTCATCGCCTTCTTTTTTTAAAATGGGTAAAAATTCCCCATTTAAAAAACTCATATCAAGTTCTGCACTACCTAAAAGCACCACTCCATCTGCGACAATACTTTCTCCTTCTTTTACTAAAAGTACATCACCACTTTTTACAAAAGAGCTTGAAATTTCTTTAACGGTTTCATCTTTAAGCAAAATTTTTGTCTTTTTCGTGTCTATATTTTCTAAAATTCTTTGATAATCTTGTGCTTTAAATTTAGCCTTACTTTCAAGATATTTTCCCAAAAGTACAAAAGAAATAATCATCATCGCACCACTAAAATACAAATGCTCTTCTTTAAAAACTTGCAAATACACAAAAAAAGAATATATAAAAGCACTCAAAGTCCCTAAAGCAATCAAAGTATTCATATCTAAATTTTTACTTTTAAGTCCTAAAAAAGCATGAGTAAAAAACTCTCTCCCACAATAAAATATCCCAAAAAAACTCAAAGTCATTTGAATATTTTGCGAAAAAGAACTTTTAACAAACATTTCAAAATACATAATAACAACGCTTAAAACTATACTTAAAAGCAAATTTTTTCTTAATTCTAAATGTTTTTTTGCCTTGTATGCGATCAAACTTTGCTCATCTTCTAAAATTTCAAAACCTAAATCTTGAATTTTTGCGATAATATCTTTATGTTTTTCTTGATCTTCAAGCAAAAAAACTCCACTAGAATTCACATAAGAAACACTAGCATCTTTTACACCATTAATTTTTTTACAAGCTCTTTCTATAGCATTAGAACAATTAACGCAAGTCATCTTGCCTATTTTTATACGCAATTCTTCCATTATAAACGCTCTACAATTTCAAAACCTAAATCTTGAAATTCTTTTATAAAATTTGATACTTGACTCTCTTCTAAATTTAAACTTAAAATTTTATGCTCCAAGTCTACTTCTATACTTCCAAATTCATCTTCAAGAGAATTTTTGATCAAATTTACACAACTCATGCAATTAACATTTTTTACTTTAAATTTCATTTTCACTCCTTATAGGTTGTATGGTAATATGTCCGATTTCAAATTCATGTAGTAATTTATGCGATAAATCTTGAGATAATTTTTCAAATTCTTTTAGATCGCAAATCCTTACCTTTAAATGCATGGAAGCTACTAACATTTTATTCGTAATTTGAGTGATATGTAAATCCACCACCTCATCCACGCTAGGTTCTAAAAGCAAAACTTGTTTAACTTTTTCTATATCCACAGGAGAGCTTTCAAGTAAAATATTAGCGCTTTGTTTAAGCAAGATAACCGCCCATCTTAAAAGCAAAATCGATAGTATAATAGCTATAATAGTATCTATATAAACAATGCCACTAAAATATACCGCTAACCCACCTATAATTACCGCTAAAGAACCTAATAAATCGCTCATCATGTGTAAAAAAGCTGATTTCATATTGACATTTTCTAAATTTGCACCTTTAAACATCATCAAAGCATTAATCCCATTTACCAAAAATCCCAAAATAGCTACAATTATCATAGTTTTAGCATCAATTTCTTGCGGATTGATAAATTTTTCTATAGCCTCATAAATGATAAATAAAGCCGATAAAATGATCGTTAAAGCATTAATAAAAGCCACTAAAACTTCAAGACGAAAATATCCAAAAGTTTTTTGATGATCTTGCCATTTTTCTACAGCTATAATGGCTAAAAAACTAAGAGCTAAAGCAAAAACATCAGAAAACATATGTAAAGTATCACTCAAAAGTGCTAAAGAATTTGAAAGGATTGAATAAATAAATTGCACCAACATCATAGAAAAAGTCATCAAAAGAGAAATTTTTAAAATCTTTTTATCCATACTTCTTGCATCAGCATGGGAGTGATGATGTTCATGAGAATGTTCTTCATGATTATGATGATAAGATTTGTTAGCTAAAGGTTCGTGTGATAAAAATTTATACATTTTATATCCTTTTTGCTTGACATTTTAAGATATTAAGCTAAAAAGGATATAAATATTTGCTATATTTTTATAAAAATTAAAAGTCAAAAATTTGCCTAACCAACTTTCTTTTTATAAGTATTATGTTGATTATAAGCTAAGTCATGATATCTTGTCTTGAAATTTGATGAAAATTTCCCGAATTAAAAATACTATGTTCTATGATTTTATCAAGTTCTCTGTGATCAAACCAAATGTTATGACACTTTGGACAATAATCAATCTCAACTCCACTTTTATCACTCACAACTAAATCTACACTACAATTTGATTTAAAATTATAAAAAAATATTAAACAAATTGACAACAAGCTTTAATGTTTTTTTGTATGTCTAGTCATCATAAAACTTTGCTCAAAAAATATAAGCAAGGTAACGCTCACTCCTATAGCCAAAGCCAAAGTTACAGAAACGGTTGTAAAAAAATAATCAAAAAAATTGAACCAAAAATTCAGACTTAGCTTTTAAATCATCACTGCGTATAAAAGAAATGAGATACAAAATTGCCTTATAAGCATAAATTCCAGGTATCATAGGAATAAGTGCAGGAAAAGCAATAATTTCAGCAGGGATTTTGATAATTTTTGCCAAGGCAATTCCTAAACATCCTATACAAAATGAAGCAACAAAAGTAGCTATAGCCAAAGTTTCAAAATAAAAATATTCTATCAAAGTAAAACGAAGTCCGTGTGCAATAGCTGCTAAAAGTGCAGATAAAATAAGAGTTTTTAAAGGTGGATTGCAAGCATAAGCAAAACCAAATCCCGCCACAGCAGCAAAAAACATATCTCTTAAAATAAACTCAATCATCTTAAAATCCCAAAATCTGAAATACTAAGTGTCATGTAAATTCCAAGTGCTATGCAACAAATCAAAATAGCCACACTGATAATACGACTAAGCCCCATTAAAATATGATCTTTTAATATATCAATCACAGAATTGATAAAAAATACCCCGGGTATAAGATATAAGATACTAGAACCCAAAGCCACATCAGAGGTATTAGTATATCCCATATCAATTCCAAGAAATACAAGCCAAGATGAAACAAAAGAACAAAGAATGTATTGAATTCTTAAATCAATCTTTGCCTTAGTTAAAATATATCTTAACAACAATCCCACAAAAGTTGCAAAAAACACCAAATTTCCAGCCCCAAAATCACCGCCAAAAAGCCTACAAAAAGCTGAATTTGCCACAGAAACAAATAAAAGATTAAGTAAATAAGAATGCTTTTTTTGTTGAGAAATTTGATCAAAAACGACTTTTGCTTTTTCAAGATCATATTTATGATCATATATAACCCAACTTAAAGCACTCAAATCAAAAATAAGTTTAAAATTAATATAAGCATGGCGATTAGGTATAACATAAGTTCTTTGAATGGAATTATCATCCATATCTACAACATTTAAAGTGATATGATGAAAAAAGAAATTAATATTTATCTCATAGCCATAAACCTCGGCTATTCTTCCTACACATTTTGCCACTCTAGCTGTATAAGTTCCAGCACCTAGCAAAGTTTTAGTATATACGATTAAAAAATTAGTTAATCTTTGTATATCAGGTTTTTCCATATTTTAATAATCTTTGATTGAATTGATTATAATTATAGCAAATTTTAAAATAAATAAGGAAAAAAATAGCAAAATCGGTATAGTTATTATAATTACTAAGGAATCTGCTAAGAATTTTTACTTGTATGATATAAACAAGATTTAGCTCATGCAAGAGATTTAGAAGAAAAATCACTAGTCGTTTAATAGAACTTCAAACAATATCCTTAAAGCTTAAAAACATTATCTCTTAAAATGCTAATTTTAAGAGCGATACATCGTTACAACAAATCAAAAGTGCTATATAAGGTGTAAAAGATAAAAATTTAAGCCTTTTTAAAGGGCTTTTTGATTTTGATATAAATCAAACTTGCCAAAATCACAAAAACAATTATAACGATTAAAATTTGAGTCAAATAAGTCTTGATCAATTCTTCATTTTGCCCTATATGATAACCCAAAAATACAAGTATAGCCACCCAAATAGTACTACCAAATGCAGTAAAAAGTATAAAATTTATAAGTTTCATTTTTACTAAACCCGCAGGCATAGAAATGTATTGACGAATTCCTGGTAAAAGACGACAAGTAAAGGTTGAAAATTCCCCGTGCTTATTGAAAAATTCTTCAAATTTAGCAAATTTAGTTTCATTTATACCAAAATACTTACCCCATTTTAATACAAATTGCTTACCCCAAAAAAAGCAAATATAATAATTTATTAAAGCTCCTAAAACAGAGCCTAAAGTCCCACTAAGTATACAAAGAGTGATATCAAGCTCACCTTTATGTGCTAAATATCCAGTAGGTATCATCACAATTTCACTTGGAAAGGGTATAAAACAACTTTCTAAAGTCATTAAGACAATAATGCCTAAATATCCCCAAACACTAGCCATTTCAAGTATAAAAGAAATGATTTGTTGCATATTAGCCTTATTTGAAAGAAAATTTTAAAATTGTAGCTTAAAAGATTAAACAGTAAAAGCGGCATAAAACCGCTTTTTTTATTTACCCGCAACTGAAACTTGATTTGGGTTATCTGCTGCACGAGCAATCATACACTCTTTTAAAACAGCAGCATCAGCTGGATCACTAACTTTTTTACTAATCCATCGTTCAACTTGTTTCATTGTTTTTGACTCTGGCTCTGGAGCTTCATATTTTGCCATTAAGCTTGCACAATCAGCCAAAGCAATTATGGGTAATAAACTTGCAAAAAGTATTTTTTTCATCTTTTGCTCCTTAGAATTTTACATTATACATTAACATGATATTATCAGCTCTTGCTTTATCTTTTTTCGATCCACCAAATGGCAAGCCACGATTACCCCATTTGTTTTGGATATTAGTATAACTTAATCGCAAGAATTGATATCTATCAAGTTGATAAATCACATAAATATCATGAGCCGTTCCTCTTGTCATTCTGATATTAAGTGGATCATTGATACTTGGACGACTCATAGTATACCAATATCTGCTTCCCCAGAAGAACTCATACCCTACTTTTAAAGCCTTGGTAAAATCATAGCGTCCACCTACATGCACCGCATAGCCATCTTTTTCGTTAAATTCTAATTGAGATTGCACAATAGGAATTGCGCTTAGAGTATGCGCATTTGCTCCATTTGAATATCCCAAAGATGCAAACCAATTAAAATTTGTTCCAAAAGCTTTATAATTTTCAAAATGAATATTTGCCAAAGTTAAATCTCCAAGATTATAAACACCTTGATTTAATAAAACCTGCTGCCCAATACTAATGCTAGGCAATGGCAATGCAAAATCAGTCATATGAGCCACATTAAATATAAGTAAATTATCTCCCATACCCTCTATAGGAAGCTCTCCTTCTACTGCAGCATAGTAAAGATTTGCATCCGCATCTTTTTGATCGCTCATCCAATCTCTTACCTTACCTTCTTCATCCCATTGATAAGTTTTACCATAAGCTGCACGGATAGCTACTTTGTGATCTTGTAAACTTTCAGGCTTATAGGTGATCACCGCTGCATCGCCTAGAGCATTGATTGCTAAAGCTGGATAGGTTGATTGTCTTAAAGCATTATTTCTAAGGTTACTTCCTGGGCCATCAGTTCCTGGTTGTCTTCCTATGGTTGCAATCCACTCGGGCGCAATATAATAATCAAGATAAGCTCTATCTACATAAAGCACAGGTCCACTTGTTCTTGTGTTTCTTCCCGCATCTAAATCAAGCGGACTTCCACTCCAACCCATTTGAGACCAGTTTTTAGCCATGGATAAACGACCATAAAATTTGGTTTTATCGTTAATATCAGCATTCATATTTAAATGAAGCTCATTTATCCATTTGTTATTAGCGCTGTAATCTTGTCCACTAATTTTATAGTTTGTATTTGAAACTGCTGTTGAAAACTCAAGCCCAAATTTAACTTTGCTTAAAGCAGCTTGAAATTCTGTTTCATCAGCTCTATCACTAAGATCTGCAAGTTCAGCTTTTACAGCTTCATTTTGTTTAGCTTGAGCTTCTCTTTCTTTTCTAATTTCTGCAAGTTCAGCTTGAATTTGTGCAAGCTGTTTTTGAAGTTTAGTTATCTCATCATCTGTATTTTTAGCAAAAAGTGAAGATGAAAGAAGACAAGCACTTAAAATAAGTGAAAACTTAGTTTTCATAATCATAACTCCTTGTAATTTTGTCACACTTAGTAAAGTAAAATTGTGATTATAGAAAAAAAGTTTTAAAAAAAATTATACATTAATCATTTTTAGCTAGTCAGATTTATGACTAGCTTTGTAAATATTGTAGTTTCAAAAAAATTTTTAAAAATTTTAAATTTTATCGCAAATTTTTATATTTAGAATTTTGTCCCCTTGGCGTATAGAGTCTAAAACTTCTAAACTTTTTTCATCTTTTGGATCAATTTGTCCAAAAACAGTATGGACCCCATCTAAATGCGGTTGAGGACTATGACAAATGAAAAATTGAGAACCACCTGTATCGCGTCCGGCATGTGCCATAGATAAAGTTCCGCGTTGATGTTTGTGTTCTTGATCATCGCATTCGCAAATGATTTCATACCCAGGTCCACCTATACCATTGCCGTGTGGACAACCCCCTTGTATCACAAAATTTGGAATCACACGATGGAAATTTAAATCTTTATAAAATCCTTCATTAGCCAAAGTAGCAAAATTACAAACTGTTTGCGGAGCTTCATCACCAAAAAGCTCTAGTTTCATTGTACCTTTTTCGGTTTCTATAAGAGCAAATTTATATTCATTTACTTTACTTGTGTCGATTGTTTTTATCATTATTTCTCCTTAATCTATATTTGTATAAACAGCTTGAACATCATCATCATCTTCTAATTTATCTAAAAGTTTTTCTATATCACTAAGCTGTTCTTCACTAAAGCTTACAGGGTTATTTGGTATATATTCAAGTCCTGCTTTTTTAAGCACCAAACCTTTAGCTTCTATGACAGAACTTAGCTCACCAAAAGCAGTGTAATCACCGCTGATTACTAACTCTTCTTCATTTTGCTCCAATTCTTCAAGTCCTGAATCAATCAAATCAAGTTCTAATCCTTCTAAATCTCCTGCAAATTTTTCAAGATGAAAAACCGCTTTTCTAGTAAACATAAAACCTAAAGATCCATTTTGCAAAACTTCTCCGCCATTTTTACTAAAAATAGCTTTTACATTAGCCACAGTGCGCGTAGGATTATCACTCATGCATTCGACTATAACCAAAGCTCCATGTGCGGCTTTGCCTTCATAATGAATGTTTTTAATATCTGCACTATCTTTTCCACTCGCACGCTTGATAGCTGCGTCTATATTATCTTTTGGCATATTATTTGCTTTTGCTGTGGCTATAGCACTTCTTAATTTTGGATTCATATCAGGATCGGTACCGCCTTCTTTAGCAGCTACTTGTATGGCTTTAGCAAGCTTAGGAAAAAGCTTGCTCATTTTATCCCATCTAGCCTCTTTAGAAGCTCTTCGGTATTCAAACGCTCGTCCCATAAATTCTCACTTTCTTTAAAAATTTTTAAACTTAAAAGTATAAACTAAAAAGGCTAATTAAAGCTTTAAATGGTATGATTTTAGCATTTATTTTTTCGGAGAAGTTTTTTGAATATTGCAAAAAAAGAACTTTTTACTGCTTGGTTTTTTTTGATTGCTGCTATTGTTTTTGAAGTTTTAGGTACCAGTTTTTTAAAAATGGAAAATCAATTTTTAGGCTATATTTTTATGGCTTTGTTTATAGCTTTTTCTTATTTTTTTATGGGTAAAGCGATTAAAAAAATTCAAGTAGGCATAGCCTATGCTGTATGGGAACTTTTAGGCATTATTCTGATACTTTTAGTTTCTTTTATAGTTTTTAAAGAAAGTCTAACTTTAACTCAAATTCTAGGCATTATTCTTTCTATCGTTGGAATTATTATGATTAATATGGGTGAAGTTAAGGAATAATGTATATTTTTATCATTATTTTATCAGCATTACTGGATATTATAGCAAATTTATTATTGAAAAAATCAGATGGTTTTAAACATAAAATTTGGGGCTTGGCTGCGATTATCAATGCTATACTTGCTTTTTTTCTGCTTTCTTTTTCTTTAAAATATGTTCCTTTAAGCATAGCTTACTCAACTTGGGGTGCTATAGGGATCATAGGAACTTGTCTTGGTGGTTGGATTTTATACAAAGAAAAACTAAATAAACTAGGAATCTTAGGTATCGTTATCGTGATAATAGCAGTATTTTTGCTCAATTATTAAAACAGCAAAATATTTGCTGTTTTAATGTTCCATTTTATTTTTTGCTTCAATACCCATTAAAGAAAATGCGGTTTTAACACTAAGAGCAACCAAAGAAAATAATTTAAGCAAATCATCTTCATTTGCAGAACCCACAACTTTGTTTTCATTGTAAAATTTATGAAAATTCGCAGCTAAATTTTTAAGATAATCAGGAATTTTTTGCAAAGCTCTAGCCTCAAAAGCATCATTTAAAATAGCCTTTAAATTCAAAGCTTCAAAAAGCAAATTCACCCCATCTTGATTTAAACTTTGCAAATCAGCCCCTATCACATCATCGATTTTTTTACCAGCTTTGACAAATATTTGATGAATTCTAGCATGTGCATAATTAATATAATACACAGGATTAGAGCTATCTTCTTTTTGCAAATCACTAATATCAAATTCCAAATGAGTATCACATTTTTTACTTAAAAAGATATAGCGTAAAGCATCACTTCCTATCTCATCAACCACATCGCTCATCAAAATAAAATTTCCTGCTCTTTTACTCATTTTATAAGGCTCTCCATCTTTAAGCAAGGAAACCATTTGTGCTAAAATAATTTCAAGATTATCAGGGTTAAAGCCCAAAAACCCCATCGCAGCTTTCATTCTAGGGATATAACCATGATGATCTGCTCCCCAAATATTGATACACTTTCCATAACCACGGCTCATTTTATCTTTATGATAAACAATATCTGCTGCTAAGTAAGTCCCACGCCCATCTTCACGGATAATCACACGATCTTTTTCATCGCCTTTTTGCGAAGAAGCAAGCCAAATTTTACCTTCTTGCTCGTAAATTCCTTTATGTTCTTTTAAAGACTTTAAAGTCGCATTTAAAGTATCATAATATGATCTTTCACTTGCATAAGTATCGATCTTAATCTTTACTTGTTCTAAATTTTGCTTAATCAAAACAAGCATTTTATCTTTTGCCCAATCAGCCAAACTAGGGATATTATTTTCACTGAAAAATTCTTTACCAAATTTTTCAAAAGCTTCTTTGGCCAAATCTGCTATATATTCGCCTTTATAATATTGATCAGGATATTCAACATTTTCACTAAGTATATTTTCTTTTACGCTTAACAAGATAGAAAGTCCTAATAAATAAATTTGATTGCCCGCATCATTGACATAATATTCTGTATCAAATTTATAACCTAAATGTCTTGCAAGCCTTGTTAAAGTATCACCAAAAACAGCACTTCTTGCGTGTCCTATGTGCAAAGGTCCCGTAGGATTTGCACTCACATATTCAAGCAAAAAACTTTCTTGCTTTTTTTCTCCTTTGGTAAAATCATTTGGATTTATTAAAGCTTTGTTCGCAAGCTCATTTAAAAAAGTTTTTGAAATTCTAAAATTTAAATACCCATTTACGGCTTCAACTACCTCAAAACAATCGTGATTTTGAAACTTGTTCGCTAAGTCATTTGCAATCAACATAGGAGATTTTTTTAATTCCTTAGCCAATGAAAAGGCCAAAGGAGTGGCAAAATGTGCTAAATTTTTATCCTTTGGATTCTCAAGTGCAAAATCACACTCTAAAACCTTCTTAATCTCGTTAAAAATAATACTTTTCAAAAGATTAAAACCTTAAGCTTTTTTCGTTTCGTCTATATTTGCATCAGCATTTGTATTGTTAGTTGTATTTTGTTTTTCTTCAATTTTTTGGGTATTTTTTGCTACTTCATCATCATTACTCATTTCATCTTTAAAAGTTTTAATACCTTTGCCTAAACCCTTTGCAAGTTCTGGAATTTTTTTTGCTCCAAAAAGCAATACAACAATCAATAAAATAATCAACCAATGACTTGGACTTGTCCAACCACCCATTTTACTCTCCTTCATTCCAAATAATTTGAATTTGCTCTAGATTTTGCCCTTTAATTCTAAATTTATAGGCAATCAAAATCGCTCGCAATGCTTCATAACTTTGTTTTAAATCATCATTAATGATAAGATAATCATACTCACTAAGCTCTTTCATTTCATCACTAGCGTTTTGTAATCTTTTTTCTAGTTGTATTATTGTATCAGTATTTCGCTTAATAAGTCTTTTTTTTAGTTCATCTTTATTTTTTGTAGTAATAAAAACAGAAACAATCTTATCGGCCATTTTTTGTCTGACTATTTTAAATCCTTGTACATCAATGTCAAAAACAACTATTTTTCCATTATCTAAAGCATCTTGAGTGTGTTTTAAAGAAGTGCCGTAAAAATTTTCATGTACCCTAGCCCATTCTAAAAAATGATCACTATCTATGCCTTTTTGAAATTCTTTATGAGAGATAAAATGATAATGTATTCCATTTTTTTCACCCTCTCTTGGCTTGCGAGTTGTTGAAGAAATGGAAAAATAAACCTCATCTTCAAATTCATCAAAAAGTTTTTTTAAAAGAGTTGATTTTCCAACTCCACTAGGGCCTGAAATCAACAAAACAAAACCTTTCAATTTTAATCCTCTTTAAAACTTATATTTATATTTATATTCATATTCATACCTTTAAGAGCGGCCTTTAAGGTATCATCTTTAATGCTTGAAGTAATCGCCCCTGCTATACTTTGACTAAGCTCATTAACTATCTCTTCATTATTATCATTTTTAGTTGTATCACTCATAAACTCTTCATCTTTTTCTAAGACTTCCTCTCCAAGAGCTTTTTGTATATCACTTTCTTTCAATGCATCAAAATCACTTATATTTAAATTTGGCACAACTACTTTCTCTTCATCTATTCCTAACTCTTTATCATCTAAAATTGGCTTATCTTTAAAATCTTCTAAAACCTTGCTACTATTATCACCATCGATACCATAATCAAGTTCATCAAGTTGAGCTAATTCTTCTTTAATTTGATCTTGAGTGCTTAAATTTGAAATAGAATCATCAATTTCATCTTGAATATCTTCTTCCACAACAGGAGTAAAATCCTCTAAAGCTTCCTCTGATTCTTCATTATCTTTTACTTGACCTAAAAATTCAGCATCTTCAGGAAGATCATCAAAATCCATTTCTTTTTCTTGTTCTTCAACTACAGGAAGATCATCAAAATCACTTATATTGGCTTGCAGTTCTTTATTGTC
>CM000855.1:1086463-1251054 GCA_000163995.1 Campylobacter jejuni subsp. jejuni 414
TCAAAACTCAAATCTTCCATTCCATCTGAATTTACATCTAAAGAATTTTCATTAGGCAAATCATCTAAATTTAGATTATCTAAATTTAGACTAATATCAGCATAAGGATTATCATCATTACCCAACATCGGCAATTCAGTAGATATATGTTTGTTGGCATCTTTATTGTTAAGTAAATTTAAAAAATCTGTAGGCAAGAAAGGTTTTTGTAAAATTTGCGCATCTATATCTATATTTTGGTTACGTGGAGCCAAAAAAATCAATCTTTCACATTTTTCTTTAAGAATTTTTAAAGGCACTGGAGTATCACTATCTACAACAATCACATCATAATAACCCAAATTTTCATTATAAGCATTAAGCTCTTCAAAATCATAAGACATTTTTTTAGCACTAAGGCTTATAAGTCTTGAAACTACAGGGTTTTCATTTAAAAGTAAAATTTTCATCACTCTAATCCTTAAAAAATAATCGCTATTTTACGATAATTTCATTTATCCTTTCCTTAGAAGAAAAAAAGAGTTTGCATATGAGCAAAAAGTTCTAAAACTAAATTTTTAAAATATTGCATCATGACTAATAAAATCGCGACCAAAACTACAAAACCTAAAGCTATTTTTATAGGATAACCAATAACCAAAAGATTAAATTGTGGCATTGTTTTCATTAAAAGTCCAAAAATAACATCAGCTAAAAGCGAAATTCCAAGGATAGGAAAACTCATAGTAAAACCTATGATAAAAATATTAAACATACCCATATTTAAATAATGCATTAAATTCTCATGTGGATAAAATCCACCTAAACTAATATAACCTAAAGAATGACTTAAAAATAAAAGCATTAAATGATGGCCATCAAAAGCAAGAAAAAACATCAAAGCAAGCAAATTTAAAATTTGAGATGTAATAGGCATACTCGTTCCAGAGTTTGGATCTAGTATACTTGCCATAGTAAAGCCCATAGTAAAAGCGATTTGCTCACCCGCCATCATAATAATAGCAAAAATAATTTGAAGCATTAATCCTGCTATCATTCCAAAAATCACTTCACTAATAAGCTGCAAAACAAAAAAACTATCTAAATGTAAAGATTCTAATCTAGCTAAAGGATATAAATACATAGTTAAAAATAAAACTATAGTACTTTTTATCACCATAGGAATAGAATTATGTGAAAAAAAAGGAAAAAAAACTATAAGACCACTCATTCTAGCAAGAAGTAACATAAAAGTTACAACATTTTTATCACCTAAATAATTAACAAATTCCATTGACGTTTATAGTATAAATTTTATCACAAAAACTTGCAAGCTTGCTATCATGAGTTACAAAAAATAAAGCTGCGTTATTTTCTTTAACATAGGAAATCAAAAGTTCGATAACATTTTTAGCATTATCAAAATCCAAATTTCCAGTTGCTTCATCAGCAAAAATAATTTTTGGTTTTTTACAAAGTACGCGTGCAATACTCACACGCTGCTGCTGTCCACCACTGAGTTTTCCTATTTTTTGATTTAAAAGCATATCAATACCCAATCTTTTTAAAATTTTCTCATCTAAATTTTGACCCGACAAAACACTGGCAAGTTCGATATTTTCTAAAGCTGAAAAACCTTTAAAAAGATAATGTGTCTGAAAAATAATACCAAAATCATAACGACGAATTTTAAGTCTTTCATTTTCATTCATCTGATAAAGACTAGAACCCTTAAAAAAACTTCACCCTTTTTTGGAATTAATAAAGAAGAAAGTATATGTAAAAGAGTAGATTTACCACAACCACTACTCCCTTGAATAGCAACGCAGTCTTTTGTATTTAAAGTAAGATTTAAATTCTCAAAGAGCGGATAATCAAAACTATAATTTAAATTCTCCGCTCTTAAAAGTTCCATTTTCAACCGTTTTTAAAGTTGTGCAGCAACTTCAGCCGCAAAATCTTCAGTTTTCTTTTCTAAACCTTCACCAACTTCGAAACAAATAAATTCAACAATTTTAATTTTTCCACCCAATTCTTTTTCTTTTTCAGTGATTGCTTGTTCTACAGTTTTTTTATCATCCATTACATAAAACTGACCCATTAGGGTAAGCTTACTATCAAGCTGAGAATTATCCGCTATAAAGCTGTTCATTTTACCTGGAATAATATTATCCCAAATTTTTTCAGGTTTACCTTGAGCTTTAAGTTCTTCTTTGTATTTTTTTTTCAGCTTCTTTTAAAATTACATCGCTTAATTGTTTGCGACTTGCAAATTGAGGAATTTTGTGTTCAGGTTTATTTGGATCTTTAAGTCTGCGTCTTTCTTCGTTTTCTTTTTCAAGTTCAGCAACTAAAGCTTTATATTCATTTTCAACAAAAGTCATATCCAAATCTTCATAGCTTAAATAACTTGGTCTCATTGCTGCAATATGCATACAAATTTGTCTTAATAAATCTCTTGATTTTAAAGCCACTTCAGCACTATCACAAGTTGCAGCAATCACAACACCCACACGACCATTTGTATGGATATAACCATTTACAACACCATTAGCTCCCACTTTTAAAGTTGCAAATCTTCTTACAACTAAGTTTTCCCCTATAGTTGCAATTTGACTTTTTAAATATTCTTCAAATTTCACACCATTAATGATACTTGAGTGAAGTTCTTCTACGCTTTGTAAACTATTGCTTTGAATATGAGCTGTAGTGTCTTTTGTTAAAGCAATAAATTGATCATTTTTTGCCACAAAATCTGTTTCAGAGTTAATTTCACTTACAGTTGCACTTGTAAAATCATCGTTTACTTTTACACTTACTAAACCTTCTGCGGCAAGCCTATCTGCTTTTTTAGCAGCCTTACCTAAGCCTTTTTCTCTTAAAAGTTGCACCGCTTTATCAAAATCTCCATTAGTTTCACTTAAAGCATTTTTACAATCCATCATCCCCGCACCTGTACTTTCGCGGAGTTCTTTTACCATTGCAGCAGTAATTTCAGCCATTATTCTTGCTCCTCACCGAAGTCTTCTTCGCTCATCACCTCATCTAAAACTTCTTTTTTTCTTCATCGGTGATTTCTTTTTCTTCATTTGACAAAGCTTCGCCATCTTGCTCTCTTAAAGCTTTTCCTTCGTTAATTGCTTCAGCCATTTCTTGGCAGAAAAGTTGCACTGAACGAATCGCATCATCGTTTCCTGGAATAGGATAAGTTACCAAATCAGGATCACAGTTTGTATCTAATGGAGCTACAACAGGAATTCTTAATCTATTTGCTTCTTGAACAGCAATTTTTTCTTTTACTGTATCAATAACAAAAATCATATCAGGTTGAGTTTTCATATAACGAATTCCACCAAGATAAGCTAATAATTTTTCTTTTTTTCTTGTAAGCATTAAAGCTTCTTTTTTAGTTAAAAGCTTAATACTTCCATCTTCTTCCATTTTTTCAATTACTTCTAATTTTCTAATTGATTGGCGAATTGTTCCAAAATTTGTCATCATACCGCCAAGCCATCTGTGATTTACATAAGGCATACCACATTTTTCAGCGTATTCTTTAATCGCCCCACCTGCTTGTTTTTTTGTTCCAACAAAAAGTATTGTTTTTCCTTCAGCAGCAGCGTCACGAACGATGTTATAGGTATATCTAAAATATCTTAAAGTTTTTTGCAAATCAATTACATAAATACCTTTTCTCTCACCAAAAATGAATTTTTTCATCTTTGGATTCCAGCGTCTTGTTTGGTGTCCAAAATGTACACCACATTCTAGCAAATCTCTCATACTAACCATGAGTCTCTCCTTATAAATTTAGCTTTATTCCTCCGCATCCCTTAATTTACACAAGCTAAAAAGGACTGATGCGTGTGAAATGGATCTAAGATTTTATCAAATTTAAGTTTAGTTTTTACTTATATATGTATTCTTGGCGGGGCTTGGATTATTGTTAATTTTCTTTTGTGATTAAAAATTAAAACAAATCCATTTTTACTTTCATAATAAATTGGGTTTTTACACTGCTCTTCAAAATAGTAATCCCGATTTGAGCTGCCATAATAGAAAGCCAAACATATCTAAAAGTCTTTTCTTTAAATAAATCAAGTTTTTTATTAGAAAAATGATACAATATCTTATATTTCATGATCACCTTCTATATCAAGTTTTACTTGCATATAACAAAAACTAAACTTGTATCGCCAAATAATTCTAAACAAGGAATTTTTTCTTTAAATATTAATAAAATTTAGCAGGTTTGTTTCTGATAAAAAATTTAAAAACAATTCTAAAATCTCTATAATTTCATTTTATAAAGAATAAATTTAATTATTTGTTTTCCAAACACAGTATACTTCAATTGATAAAAATTATTAATCAATATATCTTTGTTTATAATTAAATTTTAATAAAATCGGGATTAAAATATAAACTGTTTCGCTATTTTAAATATAGCGAAACATAAAAATTAATGAAGTTTAGACCAAACAGAACGCTTCCAACCTATAGCAAAAATACTTAAAATTACAAAGAATATCATTATATAAATTCCTGTAGTTTTTCTTTCTTCTTTTTTACTATCACCCACTTGTTCAATGTAAGATATAACCTTAGCTTGCGCAGCTTCTGTTAAACCTACTCTTGGCATAGCAGTTCCTGGAAGAAGTTTTTGAGTGTTGTTAATAAAATCATGCAAATATTGCTCACCGCGAGATCTTATCATCATAGAAAGATCAGGTGGAACAGAACCTAAATAAGTTTTTAAATCATTTTGATTTGATGGAGTGAAAAAGCTATCATATTTCATATCATGACAACGCCCACAAGCTTCGATAAAAGTTGCTTTGTCTTTAGCAAATTTTATATCTTTTTCCATCAAGGCTATTTTTTGAGAACTATTCTCCATTTTGGCATATTTTGCTTCAACATCTTTTTTAATAACAGTATCTTCATTGGCTTCAAATTTAATGCTCACATCTTTAAGGTAGGCAATTACATTGGCTATATTTGCATTTGTAACCTCTTCGCTTTCCCCTGAAGTTTCTTTATTGTAAGCTGTCATGATGAAAGCATCGCCAAATTTATGATCCATTTTTAAAGCAAGTGCAGGATGCATTATCAAAGCTGCTAAAAATTTTTCATCAAAAATAGCACCCGCTGAACTAAGATCTGGTGGTATTACACCCATAGAAGAATCAGTAATATTAGCCGCTATCCCATCTTCTTTTATACCATGACATGCAAAACAATTATTTTCAAAAAATTCTTTACCTTTTTTTGCATCACCTTTAGCAAAATCAATCTTTGCAACATCTGCCCAAAGCGTTTCAATCTTGCTTAATTCTTCTTTTGCCTTTTCAAGTTCTTTACTTGCACTCTCTATTCTTTTAGCATCACCTGAAACCTGTGCGTCTTTTAGAGTTAATTCTTTAGTTTCAACCATACCCTTTGCAAAGGTAGTATCTTCTACAGCAAAATCAAAATTTGCAGGAGCAACATGAGGCTTCATCACTGAATGAGCATAAGGCTCTACCCCCCAATATACAAGCGCGGTAAAAACTACTACAACTAAAAATATTTTTATTTCTCTCATTGTTTAGCTCCTTTTCTCTCCATAATAGTAATAACTGGTAAAACCACAATAAGTAAAAGTAAAAATACTATAGAAGCATAAAATCCTACCCAAGCATTTACACCTGTTGGAGGTAATTTTCCATAAACAGTTAAAACAATTAAATCAATAAGCAATATCCAAAACCAAATGAAAAATAAAGGTCTTTCATGAGCTGGTTTTACCACATCGCTTCTATCAAGCCAAGGAAGTAAGAAGAAAATCACTTGAGCAATACCAAATGCAGCCAAACCTATATCAAACGCTTTAATCCCTGCAATATCAAAGAAAAATCCTCTTAAAACTTCATAACTCCACAAGAAATACCACTCAGGATAAATATGTTCGGGTGTTTTAAGTGCATTAGCTGGATCAAAATTAATTGGATCCATTGCAAATTCAAATTTAAAACATACCAAATAAAAGAAAAAAATCATAAAAAAGCTTATATACATAAAATCTTTCGATAAAAATCCTGGCCAAAAAGGAATCACTTTAGAACCTTTTGTATCACCTGCCATGTACTTTTCAGCTTCTAAATCAAAGTCAAGTTCTTCAGAAATTTCATTATTAACATGAGGAATTCTTAAAGAATAGAAGTGAAATACTATAATAGCAATAATAACTATAGGGAGCAAACACACATGAAGCATGAAAAATCTTGTTAAAGTTGGATCAGAAACTGCATAATCTCCACGAATCCAAATCACAAGCTCAGAACCAATAAATGGAATTCCACCAAAAAGATTAGTAATTACTTGAGCCGCCCAATAACTCATTTGCCCCCAAGGAAGCATATATCCACTAAAAGCTTCAGCAGAAAATACAACAAATAAAAGCATACCACTAATCCAAATCATCTCACGACCTTTTTTATAAGAACCGTAATAAATTCCCGTTAGCATATGTATATATATAATCAAAAATACAACAGAAGCAGCAACACCATGCATATGACGCCAAAGCCATCCATAATCCACTTCTTGCATAATAGTCTTATTTACACTATCAAATGCAAGTGCAGTATCTGGCTTATAATACATTACAAGCAAAAGTCCTGTAACAAAAAGTACTGCAAAAAGAGTGGTTAAGATAACTCCCATTGCCCAAAGAAAATTGATTTGTTTTGGTATCCAATACTTTACCATTAAAACATCAAGCAGTTTATGCACTGCAAGTCTTTGATCAAGCCAATCTACAAGGCCATTAGCTTTTCTAATTTGTGCCATCTTAAGCCTCCGCTATCATTTTTTTATATTCAGGACCCTCTTCGCCTAAAACAAGCTTGGTTCCATCGATTTTAAAAGGAGGAATTTCAAGAGGCTTTGGAGGAGGTCCAAAAACATTTTTTCCGCTTATATCAAATTCTCCACCATGACAGGCGCATTTAAACAATTGCTCGCTTGGTTGGTAAGCAGGTATACAACCCAAATGTGTACAAAGTCCTATAACCACAGTATAAGCTGCGTTATCTACCACAACATCTCGTTTCTCATCTTTTGGCATACTCGCATCTTTTTTTAATATAAAAATAGGCTTTTTACGCCATTCTATAGTTCTAAGCTCTCCATCCTGCATTCCAGATAAATCCACTGTAGTAAAACCTGCAGCTTTGACACTTGGAAGCGGATCCCAAGTTTTTTTCATCGCAACAAGCGAGAAAACACCGCCTACAGCAGCTACGCTTCCAAATGCAAAACCCATAAAGCTTCGTCTACTCTCAGATGTAGCCATAACTTGTCCTTTCAATTTTATTTTTTAACTAAGTTAAAAGTTTATCGAAATTAAAATAAATTTTTTCTTTGTTTAATAAATTTTGATATTTATAAACAAGGGCAAAAAAAGAAAAAACAAACACAGGTGCCAATACCCGTAAAAAAGAAATTTCCATACCTTTTCTAGCCAAAACTCCAAAGCAAAACGAATAAATAACGAATAAATTTGGTAAAACATATTTTCAATAAATTCTAAAAGTTCTATTTTAAAATAATTTACAGTGATAATATTAGTTAACTAAAGCATTTAAACTTGCATCACATAAATAAAGAAAGACTAAGCAAAAAAGAACTTAAGATTTTACGATCTTTAAATAGAGTAATGATTAAAATCACTCCATCGTTAGCAAAAAACATCATTTTTTTGTGCTGATATAAATTTTCTTCGTTTTTTCTCTAAAAAAATGTAAAATTTTACTCGCGATAAAATTGAAAAACCCTAAAGCTTCTAAACTAGAAAATAGACAAATTCTAATGGACGTCAAAAAAGTAAAATCAAAGTAGATAAAAAGATAAAAGAAGTAAGCGTTTAAGCTTTCTTCTTTTGCATTTTGATATAAATTTGTAAAATGTCTAACGCTGCAGGAGTAATTCCACTGATTTGACTTGCAGCAAAAATAGTTGGGGGTTTATGATGATTGAGCTTTTCTATAACCTCATTGCTTAAACCGCTTACACTTTTAAAATCAAAATTCTCAGGAATTTTAAGTTCACTAAGATTTTTCATTTTTTCTACTTGAGCTTTTTGCATACTGATATAATGATAATACTTTGCCTCATTTAAAATTTCTCTTAAAGAGTAATTATCCATAGCTTCAAACATAGGATTAAGTTTTTTTAATTTCTCTACATTAAAACTTGCTCTTGCAACAATTTTTTGAAGATTAACTATAGAAGAAATTTTATCTTCTCCTAAACTCTCTAAAAAAGCATTATTTTGATTATTGGGTGTGAATTTTTTAGAAAGTAAAAATTCAAGTCCTTTTTGAAGATTGTTTGCGATATTTTGTATATAAGCAAAATCTTGCTCACTTAAAAGCCCTAAATCATAGCCATATTTTCCAAGTCTAAGTATAGCATTTTCTTCTCTTAAAAATAGTCTAAATTCCGCTCTTGAAGTAAACATTCTATAAGGCTCTTTCGTACCTTTTACCACTAAATCATCGATTAAAACCCCTATATAAGCTTCATCACGTCTTAAAATCAAAGGTTCTTTTGTATCTATGCTTAAACTTGCATTGATTCCTGCCATAAGGCCTTGTGCTGCAGCTTCTTCATAACCCGTAGTTCCGTTAATCTGTCCTGCACAATAAAGATTTTTAATCTTTTTAAGCTCTAAAGTATGCTTTAACTCGGTTGGCTCTATATAATCATACTCTATAGCATAACCAAAACGCGTGATTTTAGCATTTTCAAAACCTTTTATAGAATGCAACATTTGAGCTTGCACCTCATAAGGCAAAGAAGTAGAAAAACCATTAATATAATACTCCGTTGCATCGATAGTTTGAGGTTCTATAAAAAGATGGTGGCTTTCTTTGTCGCTAAAACGATTAATCTTATCTTCTATAGAAGGACAATATCTTGGCCCCACACCTTCAATCTGTCCTGTAAAAAGTGGAGCACGATAAAAATTGCTCTTAATGATCTCATGTGTAGTAGTATTAGTGCGTGCGATATAGCAAGGAAGTTGAGTGGGATTAAAATTTCTCGAACGAAAACTAAAAGCTTTAGGATTTACATCGCCATCTTGAATTTCAAGCACACTAAAATCAATACTTTTAGCATCTACTCTTGGACAAGTTCCTGTTTTTAAACGTCCCATTTTCAAATCTAAAGTCTGTAAATAATTTCCCAAATTAACTGAAGCAAGCTCCCCTACTCTTCCTGCTTGAAGTTTATTTTCACCCACATGAATAAGTCCATTTAAAAAAGTTCCTGTTGTAAGTATAACTTTTTTGGCAAAATATGTATTTTCTAAATTTGTTTTTACACCTTTAACTTCATCATTTTCTATAATCAAAGTACTTGCTTGTTCTTGAGAAATTTCTAAATTTGAAAGTTTTAAAAGTTTATTACGTGCAATAATACGGTATTTATCCATATCAATTTGCGCTCTACTTCCTTGAACAGCTATACCCTTACTTTCATTTAAAATGCGAAATTGTATCCCTGCTTCATCAGTAATTTCGCCCATAAGACCACCCATAGCATCAAGTTCTTTTACCAAATGCCCTTTGGCAAGTCCACCTATAGCTGGATTACAACTTGCTGCTCCTATTTGCTCAATCAATGTAGTTAAAAGTAAAGTTTTTTTGCCCATTCTAGCAGCAGCAGCACTTGCTTCAACACCTGCATGTCCACCACCTATAACAATGACATCAAACATATTTTGCCTTGAAAAATGTGAATTTTAAAAGAAAGATTATATAATATCTAGACTTAAAACAAACTCGTTTTAAGTCTAACAAAAATTTATTTAGCTTCTTGAAGAGAGAAAATCAACTCATTGTAAGTTTTACCTGTATCTTTACAGAAATTTTTAAGCATCTCAACACCCTTGTTTAAGCCTTGTTGCTGTTCTATTTTTAAAAGATCGTTATAAAGGCTTTCCACTTTGGAAATAGCATTTTTATTTGGCATACGACGAACAGAATAATAACCTATAATATTATTATTAATATCTATTGATGGAGTTACATTTGCAAAAACCCAGTAGTAACTGTTATCTTTAGTTTTATTTTTTACATAAGCAAAAATTTCTTTACCTTCTCTCATATAATCCCATAAATATTTAAAAACAGTTTTTGGCATATCTTCATGTCTTACTATATTATGAGGTTTGTTTAATACTTCACCCATAGTATAACCTGCGTATTTTAAGAAATCATGATTTGCATAAACTATTTTCCCTTTTAAATCTGTCTTAGAAGTAATTAAACTATCTTTTTGTAAAAAAATTTCTCTTGACATTTTTCCACCCTTAGTTTATATTTTTAATTTGGCTAAAATTTCAGCACTTCTTTTTTCTAGTGATTTGATATCATTTACAATCGTATCATAAGCTTTTTGATCAATATAATCTTGATTTGATTCTTCTATTGCTTTTTTAGCATTATTTTTTATAAATTCTTTAGCCAAATTCAACTCAGTTTCAGAACTAAGCTCATTGATAACACCTTGAGCTATCTCATCTTGACAAAGATTAGAAATTGGATCTACGCTTTCAAGATTAAAATTTTGAGTCCCATTTAAATTTAAATATATATTTGATTTATAAAGAATATGATCTATTTTAACTATAGATAAAATTAATCTTTTTACAAAAGATCCAAAATTAACACCAAGTGCACTACTATTTTCTTCTAAGCGTTTAAAAGCTTGAGAAAATTTATTAATTCTTTCTTCAGATTCACTAACAATATTAAAAACTTGTTCACTACCACTTTGAATATTTACAAAATCTTGTTGCATAGTCTGAACTGCAATAGAAATTTCACTTGTGGATCGCTGGGTTCTTTCAGCTAGTTTTCTTACCTCATCAGCAACAACAGCAAAACCACGCCCATGTTCACCTGCACGAGCAGCTTCTATAGCGGCATTAAGAGCTAAAAGATTGATTTGATCAGCTATATCGCGTATAACTTCCACTACTGAACTTATATTTTGTGAATTTACTACAAAAGTTTGGACTGTTTCTTTACTTGAATTTACAACATCCATTAAAGATCCCATAGCATTTTGTAAAGAATTTACCTCTGAAGCATTTTCCGTAGCTGTATGAGTGATTGCACCAACTGTATCGTATACATTTTTCATCATGCTAATATCTTGATTTAATGAGTTAGAAATTTGAGACATATCTTTATTTTGATTTCCAAGACTTAAATCCATCAGAGTTCTTGATAAAGCATTTTTAAAAGTAGATCTTGCAGTAATTTCTATATTTGCCAAAGCCTTATTGATAAATTCAATATTATGAGCAAAAATTCCTTTTAAACCTTCAGGTAAAGCTTTGCGATAAAATTCACCTTTTTGAGAACAAGAAATGGAAGTATTAATCTCTCTTAAATATGCTTCTAATCCATCAATAGTATTATTAAGATTATCCGCTATTTCAGCTAATTTTTTATTCTTTGTTTTTATATAGATAATCCTATTATCAAAATTACCCTCTTTTAACTCTCTAGAAAGAAATAAAAACTTATCTATCATTATTTGCTCATCTTTATATTGCTCAAGTAAATAAATCATTAATGTAGTAATTAAAATAAAAATTATCACTCCAACATAAAAATGAATAAAAATGATACCTAAAACACCGATAATACTTAGAAAAATAGTCGATAATAATCCATATTTCATTATAAAATTTACTTTCCTTTTGTTAAAAAATTCTGAAATCATAAATCAAAGTAATTTTTAAATAATATATTACTTTAAAATTTAACATTGAAGGCGAATTATATGACAAAAAAGATAAATATTATCTTAATTAGTTATCTTTTTGTAAACTAAAAATGAGTTCATTATAAGTTGTTTTATAAGAGCTTACAATATCTATCAAAGCTGAAACTCCAGCATTAATACCCAATTTTTGCTCTTTTTCAAGTAAAATTTTATAAACACTTTCGATTGTAGAAATTGATTTTCTATTAGGTGCACGACGAACGGAATAATAATTAATAATATTTCCATTAGCATCAAAAGAGGCAGTTACATTTGCAAAAACCCAATAAAAACTACCATCCTTAGCTTTATTTTTCACAAATGCAAAAATTTCATCCCCTTTTTGAATAGAGTCCCAAAGACATTTAAATACAGTGCGTGGCATATCTTCATGTCTTACTATATTATGAGGTTTATACAAAAGTTCATCAACTTTATAACCTGCATATTTTAAAAAATCATTATTAGCATAAATAATATTCCCCTTAAGGTCTGTTTTAGAGGTAATTAAAGCATCCTCAGATAAAACTATTTCTTTCATGTTTAAAACATCCTAAATAAAACAAAATAAATCAATTATGACAGAATTATTACCAACTAATAAATAACAAAAAGTAAATTAAATTAAAAAATTATAAAATTTTCAAAAAAATATTTTAAATTTTAATTGCAAATAATTGAGAAATTTTGTAACATTATATATCAATAAATATTTTCACATTACAAAAGAAAGTGTTTTTAAATTTATTTTTTTGTTAAAATTTAAAAATATGAATGATTTAAAATTGTATTTTAATGAAAATCAACACTAAAAATATCAAAAGGAGCAAATAAATTTGGAAACTTTAAGTCAAACTTTTGCTGAAAGAAAACCCCCTTTATATAAACGCATTGTAAAAAGTCTTGGATTTTGGGTAATCATAGGTATTATTACAGGTATTGTACTTGGCTATGCAGATAAGGAATTAGCCATTGCTAGTAAACCAGGGGTTGATTATTTTATAAGAACTTTAAAGGTTCTTATAGGGCCTATTATTTTTGTTACCTTGGTTTTAGGAATCATTAGTCTTGAAAGTTTAAAAAAAGTAGGTAGTATTGGTGCTAAAGCAGTTATTTATTTTGAAGTTGTAAGCACTTTAGCACTTGCTATAGGTATTTTTATGGCAAATATTATGCAACCAGGTCATGGAATGAATCTTGATCCAAGTCAACTAGATACTAAAAGTGTTCAAAAATACATTTCTCAAACTACAGAAGTAAGCGCAAGTTCTGAAATTATGCATATTTTAAAAGATGCTATGCCTACTGACATCATCACGCCCTTTACAGAAGGAAAAACCTTACAAGTTTTAGTTATTGCTATAATTACTGCTTTGATTATTTCTTTAATGAGAAAAGAAGATAAGCAAGCCATTCAAAGAGTTTTTGAAGTGGTGCAAAATTTTGTTTTTAAAATTTTGCAAATTATTATGTATTTTAGTCCTATTGCCGCCTTTTCAGCGATGGCTGTACTTATAGCTCAATATGGAATTGGATCTTTAATCAATTTAGCTTATTTACTCTTAGTAATGCTGATTTCATGTCTTGTTTTTATATTTGGAATTTTGGGTCTGATTTGTTATTTTGCAAAAGTAAATATCTTTAAATTTATGAGATTTATCTCAAGAGAGGTATTGATCGTTTTTGCAACTAGCTCAAGTGAGTCTGCACTTGCTCCTTTAATGAGAAAACTAGAAAAAGCAGGACTTTCCAAAGCAACAGTTGGACTTGTTTTACCAACGGGATATAGTTTTAATCTTGATTGTACAAATATTTATCTAGCTATGAGTTTAATTTTTCTAGCACAAGCTTTCAATGTAAATTTAAGCTTAGCACACGAAATCAGCATTTTAATAGTATTAATGATAGCTTCAAAAGGCGCAGTAGGTGTAACTGGATCAGGTTTTATAGTGCTTGGAAGTACACTTGCAGCTTTAGGAAATATGGAAATTTCTGAAGCAAATGCGACTTTGGCGCAAGTTTTGCCGGTAGCTACTATAGGTGTTCTTTTAGGTGTTGATAAATTTATGTCTGAAATGAGAGCAGTTGGAAATCTTTGCGGAAATTCAGTAGCAGCTTTGATTGTTGCAATCTGGGATAAACAAATTGACTGGGAAAAATTCCGCTACGCTATGGATAATCCGGAAAAATTCCACAATGCTGGAATGAACTAATGGACTCTTTGGAGGAAATCATATCGATTAACTTCCTCTAAAGTATTATCTTTTTTTCTAAATTGCTTTAAAAAACTTTCATTAAAATTAAAACTAAATCCAACTTGAATAACATCATCAACAGTCTCTCTTGCGCTATAATCACGGCGTAATAAATTTAAGCTAAATACACTATAAGGAGAATAAGACGCTTGATAATTAGTTTTATCATTATCTTTACTTATATTAAAAATAAAAGCGGTATAAGTTGGAATTACAAAACTCATTCCAAGCTGTAATTTTTTTTCTGCTTTATTAGGTATATAATAATTACTATAAGTCTTTATAAATTTACTATAACGAAATTCTGTGCCGAAACTTTTAGTATCTTTTTGTTCTTTTTGTTTGTCTATAAAACCATTAACTCCAAACAAAAAATTATCTTTTTCATAACGATTAATCAAGCCTCCTGAATAATTGTAACTATCTTGGGCTACAAAAAGTTCTTTTTGAAAAAGTAAAGAATTATTCTCTCCCTCATAAAGAGAATTTAAATTTTTAACTTGCACATTTTTATTTTGAAAATCTAAATTCCCATCTGTTTTGTCTATACCATTGTTATTTTCTAAAGTTTTTGAAAGTAAACTACCAAAAGTACTTTTAAAATCCACATTCTCTTCTTGAATTTTTGGAACTTCTTTGGTATTTTTACAATCAAAATGTTCCCAAGAATTTTGATTATTATTTCTTGCTAAAGCCTCTTCAAGTTCATCAGCATTGAGCAAAGAAAAAAATACCATTATATAAAAAATACCCCTCATTGTTCTTGTATTCCTCATTATTTCTTATATATAGCATTTATTATAAAAAATAATATAAATAAAATATCTTTAGGATGCACAAAGACTAAAATAAAATTAACAAATTTAATAAATAAGTGTATAATTAAAATAAAAAAGGTTATTAATGCAAAAAGACAACCTTATAGCTTTTGTTATTTTTATTATTAGCACTATTGCATTTGTCATTTGGGGATTTGGCTATATTTCGCAACATCAACTGATTCTTTTTATTCTTGCTTCTATATTTGGTATTTTCATGGCATTTAATATAGGTGGAAATGATGTAGCCAATTCTTTTGGAACAAGCGTTGGCGCAAAAACAGTAACCATTAAACAAGCTTTAATCATAGCAGCTGTTTTTGAACTAAGTGGAGCAATCTTCGCAGGCGCAGAAGTTACTAAAACTATACGCAGTGGTATTGTTATTTTCCCAAATTCTTTAGACTCTATGCTTTTTGTTATCATTATGCTTGCTGCGCTTTTAAGTTCTGGGGTTTGGATTTTTATTGCAACCAAAAAAGGATTACCTGTATCAACCACACATAGCATAGTTGGTGGGATTGTAGGTGCTAGCATTATGATGGGACTTTTAAAATTTGATGGAATCCAAACACTCTCTATGATTAAATGGAGTGAAATTTTAAAAATAGCTATTTCTTGGATAGCTTCTCCTCTTTTAGGAGGGATTGTAGCTTATATTATTTATTCATACATTGATAAGAAAATTTTAAAACCATCAGAAAAACTAAATGATGATTTTAAAAATATCAAAAAAGAAAGAAAAAAATTCAAAGAAAAGTATTTTTTAAATCTAAAAACAAAATCTCAAGAAGAACAAATCAAAGAACTTTCTGCCATAGTTTTAGATGAAGAGGAACAAGAAAATAATTTCTATAGAAATAAAATAAAAAAATTTAAAAGATCAAGAAAAAGATATAGATATTTACTCTATTTTAAAAACTCATATGCCAATCATTGCTTGTATTGCCGCTGCTATTATTTCAGCAATGTTTTTATTTAAAGGTTTAAATAATGTTAGCACTTTGGATATTTTACAAAATTTTTGGATTATTGGAATTATCGGAACTATAAGTTATGTTGTAACATTTGCTATAGTTAAAATCGTTAAAAAAACAGAGCTCAATAAAACTACTGATAGAATTTTCTCATGGTTTCAAATATTTACAGCCTCTAGCTTTGCATTTTCACATGGGGCCAATGACATAGCCAATGCTATTGGTCCTTTTGCAGCCATCTTAGATGTCTTAAAAAATGGTACAATCAACGCAACTTCTCCTGTACCTTTTGCTGCTTTAGCTATGTTTGGAGTCGCTTTAGTTGCAGGACTTTGGTTTTTAGGTAAAGAAGTTATTACCACAGTAGGTTCAAAACTTGCAACCATACGCCCTACTACTGGATTTTCTGCAGAATTGGGAGCAAGTATAGTTATACTCTTAGCAACACAATTTGGAATTCCGGTTAGTTCCACTCATATACTCATAGGTGCTGTTTTAGGCATAGGAGTATATAATAAAAACGCAAATTGGATTATGATGAAACCTATAGGGTTGGCTTGGATTATCACTTTACCTGCTGCTGGTATTATGGCAGCACTTGTATTTTTAGGGTTTAAATTATCTTTAGGAATTTAAACAAAACTTATTTTCCTAAAATATTTTTTCCCAAGATTATATGCATTTTAACCTTTCCAAAAAGCTTATCGTTAGAGTAAAGGGAGCTTTTTGGAGCGAAAATTTCTTCATTCTCATCAAAAAGAACTAAATTAGCTTCTTTGCCAACTTCTATAACCCCACTATTTAAATCTAAAAATTCACTAGGATTTTTACTCGTAAATTTACAAAGCTCTTGCCAAGTTAAAAATCCTTCTTTAACTAAAAAAGTATAACAAAGACTTATAAATTCGCACATGCTATGAATTCCAAAGGCTGCTT
The DNA here is from genome assembly GCA_000163995.1 of Campylobacter jejuni subsp. jejuni 414. Lineage (GTDB taxonomy): Bacteria > Campylobacterota > Campylobacteria > Campylobacterales > Campylobacteraceae > Campylobacter_D > Campylobacter_D jejuni_A. Next base: position 1,103,258 of record CM000855.1, read on the forward strand.
CATCAAAAGCTAAATCCTTTAAAGAAATTGATTTTGCACTGTGTAAAGAAGTTAAAAAGCTAATTTTTTCTTCTTTTAAAGCTTGCTTTAAAGCTAAAACATCTTCTTTACTTCTTAAAGGTGGCATAAGTTTTGCAGCGGTATTAAAGTCTTCACAAGCAGTATCATCTTTGATAAGATGATGAATACTTACAAGTTTTAAATCCTTATCATCTAATAACATCAAAGAATCTTTCAAACTTAAAAGATCAAAAATAACTTTATTTTTATAAAATTTAGCCAGTTCCTTCATTTTAGCTACTTGACTGGTTTCAGCAATTTTACTCATACCTATAAGCCCTAATTCAAAACTCATTTCACAATCATTCATCACCCCATTATCGTCAAAATCCTTATCATGACAACGTACAAAAAGTGGGGAATCTTTCATAAAAGCATATTGTGAACTCACTTTTAAGGTATTAGCATCTAAAGAACTATCAAGCTCTAAAGCACAAGCTCCCTTATTTAAAAGAGTAGCTAAATTTTTAAGCTTGCCATTTGCATCTTTAACACGCACACTTGGAAAAATTTGCATTTTTCTTTGAGCTAAATTTTGTAAAAATAAAGCAAAACTTTCTTCATCAAAATCCATACAATCACGTAAAACTATACCAGAAACTCCTCCTTTTAAACACTCATTTTCCAAAAGTTCTAAATTAGCCAAAGAAAATTTATCATTTTTTAAACTCACACACAAATCTACAAAAGATGGAAGTAAAGTCATACCTTTAGCATCTAAAATTTCTTCATCTTGTAAATTAAAACCAATATTGGTGATTTTTCCTTCTTTAATCTCTATATCTTGCAAAGAATTTCCATAAATTTTTGCATTTTTAATTATCATGATTTTTCCTTAATCATTTTGCTTTAATAAATTTTGCGTTGCTTCTTGCACACTTTTACCCTTAAAAATTGCCACCACCTCATTTACAATAGGTGTATAAATTCCCTTAGTTTTTGCCAATTTTTCTATAGCATAAGCTGTTTTTACACCTTCTGCTACTTCATTAAGTTCAGTTAAAATACTGTCTAATTTTTGATTTTGTGCCAGCTTTAAACCCACTCTATAATTTCTTGATAAGACGCTAGTTGCAGTTAAAAATAAATCCCCTGCTCCACTTAATCCTAAAAAAGTTTCTTCTTTTGCATCAAAAAATTTACCAAAACGATGCATTTCTATGAGTCCTCTTGAAATCAAAGCTGCTCTTGCATTATTACCTAATTTTAAACCATCACTAATCCCGCTTGCAATGGCTAAAACATTCTTATAAGCACCACAAATTTCAGCACCACGCACATCATCATCAATATAAGTTTTGATAAAATCAGGAAAAAAACTTGCAAATTTTTTACAAAGATCTTGATTTACCCCGCTGATCATCAAAGCTGTAGGGAGTTTTTGCATCACTTCAGCTGCAAAAGAAGGACCACTTAAAACACAAAAATTTTCCTTTGATACAAAATCTAAAAAAATCTCATCTAAAAATTGACAACTTTGATCTTCTATACCTTTTGAAGCAATTAAAATTTTTTGTCCTTTATTGATGAAATTTTCTTTAAGCCATGCACGCATTCCTTGAGAACTTAAAGCAAAAACAAGATATTCACATTTTAAAGCTTCTTCTATACTAACAAAATCTTCTAAATCACGCTGATGTAAAGAACTAATAAAACAAGTATGATTTTCTTTTAAAGCTAAATGTAAAGCACTACCCCATTTTCCAGCACCAATAACCGCTATATCCATCAACTAAGCTTTGCTTTTAAAATTTCATTCACTTTTGCAGGATTAAAAGCTCCTTTGCCTTCTTTCATTGCTTGTCCTACAAAGAATCCAAAAAGCTTGTCTTTACCACTTTTATATTCTGCAACCTTATCAGCATTTGCATTTAAAATTTGCTCAATCACTGCTTCAATGGCTGAATCATCACTTACTTGCTTAAGTCCTAGTTTTTCTATGGTTTCATCAACAGTCGCTGTTGTATTTTCAAAAACAAAAGCCAAAACATCTTTAGCTGCTTTTGCACTGATAGTACCATCTTCTATACGCTTGATTAAATCTCCAAGTTTTTGTGCATCTACAGGAGAATTTTCTATAGTCAACTCTCCTTTTAAAAGACCCATAAGCTCAGTATTTAACCAATTTACACAAAATTTAGGATTTAAATTTTGAGAAATAAGACTTTCAAAAAAACGACTCATTTCAAGAGAACTGATTAAAACCTCAGCATCACCTTCTTTTATACCAAGCTCACTTATAAAGCGTGCTTTTTTCTCATCAGGAAGTTCAGGAATTTTAATATCTAAAAACTTATCTTTTAATAAAACAGGCAATAAATCAGGGTCAGGAAAATAGCGATATTCTGCAGCTTCTTCTTTACCGCGCATACTTTTTGTAATCAAATTTGTTGTATCAAAGAGTCTAGTTTCTTGAACTACTTCTTGTTCATAACTTCCATCTTCCCAAGCCTCACTTTGTCTTTTTATCTCATATTCTATAGCTTTTTGGATAAAACGAAAAGAATTAAGGTTTTTAATTTCTACTCTAGTATAAAGCTTCGTATCACCCTTAGGTCTTATACTTACATTTGCATCACATCTAAAACTTCCTTCTTGCATATTTGCATCTGAAATATCTAAAAAGCGTATAATAGAATGAAGTTTTTTAAGATAAGCCACCGCCTCATCACTACTTCTAAGCTCGGGTTCACTAACGATTTCTAGTAAAGGAGTTCCTGCGCGATTTAAGTCTACTTTAGAAAAATTACTTTCATGGATATTTTTGCCTGCATCTTCTTCCAAATGAGCTCTTGTAATACCTATACGTTTATTTTCACCATTTACATTGATAAAAAGTTCACCCTTTTCTACTATAGGAATGTCAAACTGTGAAATTTGATAAGCCTTAGGTAAATCTGGATAAAAATAATTCTTACGGTTAAAAACACTTTTTTTATTAATTGTTGCATTTACAGCCTTTCCAAAAGCTATAGCTTTTTTTACAGCTTCTTCATTTAAAACCGGTAAGGCTCCTGGCAAAGCTAAACAAGTGGGACAAACATTAGTATTTGGAGCTTCTCCAAAAGAAGTTGCACATGAACAAAAGATTTTTGTTTTGGTATTTAATTGAGTATGAACTTCAAGACCTATAACTACTTCAAACATAAAATTTCCTTGAATTTTTAAATGCTTTATTTTATCTTTTTTTCTTTTAGAAAGGCTTTAAATATTAACTTTAAATGCTATAATTCTTAGGCAATTTATATTTATAAGGAGTTAAAATGCCATTACTAGATAGTTTTAAAGTTGACCATACTAAAATGTCAGCTCCTGCTGTGCGTTTAGCTAAAGTTATGAAAACGCCTAAGGGTGATGATATTAGCGTATTTGATTTGCGTTTTTGCACGCCAAATAAAGACATTATGAGCGAAAAAGGTACTCATACTTTAGAGCATTTATTTGCAGGATTTATGAGAGATCATTTAAATTCAAATTCGGTTGAAATTATTGATATTTCTCCTATGGGTTGTCGTACGGGTTTTTATATGAGCTTGATTGGAAAACCTAATGAAAAAAGCATTGCAAAGGCTTGGGAAGAAGCTATGAAAGATGTTTTAAATGTGAGTGATCAAAGTAAAATTCCTGAACTTAATATCTATCAATGTGGAACTTGCGCAATGCATTCTTTAGATGAAGCCAAACAAATCGCTCAAAAGGTTTTAAATTTAGGTATTGGTGTAATGAGTAACGAAGAATTAAAACTTGAAAATGCTTAAAAAAATCTTTGATTTTCTAATTATTAAGCTTTAATTAATATATTTTTATATATGATTTTGAAATTTTATTATTTTTAAGGAGAGAAAATGAAACTGATGTGCGAGATGTGTAGTATCTAGTGCGTCCTTTGGCTTGACATTATGTTTCCAAAGGTCAAAAAGATGGATAAGGAGATATAATGTGTAAGAAAGTCAAAAAGTTTATTTTTTTCAAAATACTCATTTAAAATCTTAAGCTTACAAAAATTTAACTCAAAGTATCTTCTTATTCTTAATTTTAGTTTAAGGAGCAAAAATGAATTTACCTATACTTGATTTACAAGTTTATGAAAAAGACAAAAGTACTTTTCTTAAAAACTTAAGAGAAATTACTTCAAAAATAGGTTTTTTTTATCTTATCAATTCCGGCATAGATAAAAATCTAAATGAAAAATTATTCAAACTTGGCAAAGATTTTTTTAATCTTCCCAGAAGTTCTAAAGAACTCATTTCTATGGTGCATTCTCCACAGTTTAGAGGTTATACAAGTGAAGGTTCTGAATACACAGCAGGAACTAAAGACTACAGAGAACAACTTGATATAGGCACAGAAAGAAACGCTTTTAAATGGGATTTAAATTCGCCCCTATGGCAAAGATTAGAAGGTCCTAATCTTTGGCCTAATGAAATTCCAGAACTTAAAGAAACTTTCTTAGCTTGGCATGAACAGACAAAAAAAGCTTGTTTAAAACTTTTAAAAGCATTTGCCCAATGCCTTAATCTACCTAGCAATGCTTTTGATAAACTTTATGGAAAAAATTCTTACGAACATTGCAAAATCATACATTATCCAAAAAGCTCAAAAAATATCACTCAAGGCGTGGGTTCACATAAAGATGGAGGACTCATAACTTTTGTTTTCCAAGAAAAGCAAAGCGGGCTTGAAGCCTTTGTAGATAATAAATGGTTTAGCATACCTCCACTTGAAAATAGCGTTGTAGTTAATATAGGAGAATTTTTAGAACTAGCTACCAATGGCTATTTAAAGGCTACTATACACCGAGTGAATTTAAGTCCAAAAGAACGCTTTAGCATAGCTTATTTTCTTGGAGTGCAGCTTGATAAGGATATACCTATTTTTAAATTAAACCCAGAGTTTGCTAAAGAAAGCAAAGGTGTGGATACTGATCCTAAAAATCCGCTTTTAAGAAATGTTGCAAGTAATTATTTTAAAAGAATGATACGCTCACATCCTGATGTAGCAAGCATTTATCATAGCGACTTGATAGAAAAATTTAAATTTGCATAAGGAGAAAAAATGACTTTATTTGCTAAAGCTTTTTGCGTCGCTACTCTTTTTACTGGTTTTGCATGGGCAAATGAAGAACTAAAAGTTGGCTCTTCTATAACACCTCATGCGGATATTTTAAGATTTATAAAATCTGCACTTCAAAAACAAGGTTATGATTTAAAGATTTATGAATTTAACGATGGAGTGATTCCTAATGTAATGGTTGAAAATGGTGAGTTGGATGCTAATTATTTTCAACATGAGCCCTATTTAAAAGAATTCAACCAAAGACAAGGCACTCATCTTGTAAAAGTTGCTAGTATCCATATAGAACCTATGGCAGTGTATTCTAAAAAACATAAAGAATTTAATCCCAAAGAAGGAGAAAGCATTTCTATACCCAATAATCCTACAAATGAAAGTCGTGCTTTACGTATTGTAGCAAGCAAAGGAATTATAGAAGTTAAAGATAATGAGCTCATCACTCCTTTAGATATCACTAAAAATCCTAAAAAGCTTAAATTTGTAGAGCTAAAAGACGCTCAACTTACAAGAAGCTTAGATGATGTGGATTATTCTCTTGTTAATAGCAATTTTGCTATTTTAGCAGGCTTAAATCCTGTAAAAGATGGGCTTTATACAGAAAGTAAGTATAGTAAATATGGCAATATCATTGCTGTTAAAGAAGGTAATGAAAATCTTCCTAAAATCAAAGCCTTAGTAAAAGCCTTGCAAAGCAATGAAGTTAAAAAATTTATAGAAGAAAAATATCAGGGTGCTTTAATCCCTACATTTTAAGGAGACAAATATGAAAAATTCAATCATTTCTTACCCAAGAATAGGTGCAAATAGAGAGTTGAAATTTGCTATTGAAAAATATTTTAAAAACCAAAGCTCAAAAGAGGAACTTTTAAAGAGTGCTAAGAATTTAAGAATTAGACACTGGCAAGAAATTCAAAAAAGCTGAAATTGATTTTATCCCTAGCAATGACTTTTCATTTTATGACAATGTCTTAGATACGGCCGTGCTTTTTAATATAATCCATACTAAATATAAAAATTTAAATTTAGAATCTTTAGATGAATACTTTGCTCAAAGTCGTGGTTATCAAGGTAAAAACGGAGATGTTAGAGCTTTAGCAATGAAAAAATGGTTTAATACAAATTATCATTATCTAGTACCCGAATGTGATAATGCAGATATTATAGCTTTAACAGGAGATAAAATTTTCAAAGAATACCTTGAAGCTAAAGAACTTGGTATAGAAAGTAAACCTGTTTTAATAGGCATTTTCACACTATTTAAACTCATTGCTTTTAAAGACAAACAAACTCAAAAACTTGCCAAAGAAAAGCTTTTAAACGCCTATATAGATCTTTTTAATAAACTAAATGAACTCAAAGTACAATGGTTTGAACTTGATGAACCTTATTTGGTTTATGATTTAAGCAAAGAAGATATTGTTTTGTTTGAAGAATTGTATCAAGAACTTTTAAAACACAAAAAAGATCTTAAAATTTTACTTCAAAGCTATTTTGGAGATTTAAGAGATGTTTATCCTAAACTTTTAGAGAGTAAATTTGATGCTTTGGGGCTTGATTTTGTCGAAGGTAAACAAAGCTTAGCTTTAATTCAACAATACGGCTTTACTAAAGATAAAATACTTTTTGCAGGCATTGTAAATGGTAAAAACATCTACGCTAATGACTATGCTAAAAGCTTAAAGCTTATTAAAGAACTTCAAAAATACACACAAAATATCATTTTAAACACTTCTTGTTCACTTTTACATGTACCTTATAGTACTGAATTTGAAAGCAAATTAGATCCGAGCTATCTTAGACTTTTTGCTTTTGCCAAAGAAAAACTTAAAGAACTTAAAGATTTAAAAGAAATCTTAAATTCTAGCGAAGAAAATCCACTTTTTAGCACCAATCAAGAGCTTTTTAAAAATATTCCAGAGCGTTTAGATGAAAAAGTCAAAGCAAGACTTAAGGCTTTAAAAAAAGAAGATTTTATCAGAACACCTAGTTTTAAAGAACGCGCTTTAATCCAAAAAGAATTTTTAAAACTGCCTATCTTACCAACTACAACCATAGGATCTTTCCCTCAAAGTGCTGATGTAAGATCTAATCGCCTTGCCTTTAAACAAGAAAAAATTTCAGCTCAAAATTACACTGAATTCAATCAACAAAAGATTAAAGAATGCATACAAATTCAAGAAGAAATAGGACTTGATGTTTTAGTACATGGAGAATTTGAAAGAAATGATATGGTGGAATATTTTGGAGAAAATTTAAAAGGCTTTTTATTCACTCAAAATGGCTGGGTGCAAAGCTATGGAATAAGATGCGTTAAACCCCCTGTGATTTGGGGAGATGTATCACGCACAAAGCCTATCACCTTGGCTTGGTCTAAATTCGCACAAAGTCTAAGTCAAAAAATCGTAAAAGGCATGCTAACTGGACCTGTAACCATACTTAATTGGTCTTTTCCAAGAGAAGACATTAGTCTAAAAGAAAGTACTCAACAAATTGCCTTAGCCATAAGAGATGAAGTACTAGATCTTGAAAATGCAGGTATAAAAATCATACAAATTGATGAAGCGGCTCTACGTGAAAAATTACCTTTAAGAAAAAGCGATTGGCATGATGAGTATTTGGATTGGGCTATTCCTGCTTTTAATCTTGTGCATAGCGGAGTAAAAGCCAAAACTCAAATTCATACTCATATGTGTTATAGCGAATTTAGCGATATTTTAAAAGAAATTGATGCTATGGATGCTGATGTGATTTCTTTTGAGGCTTCAAGATCAAACTTAAGTCTTTTAGATACCTTAAAAGCCATTCATTTTAAAACTGAAGTTGGACCAGGGATTTATGATATACATAGCCCTAGAGTTCCAAGCGTAGAAGAACTAAGTTTAACTATAGAAAAAATTTTAAACAAATTACCTAAGGAACAAATTTGGATCAATCCAGACTGCGGGCTTAAAACAAGAGCTTATGAAGAAGTCATAGCCTCTCTTAAAAATTTAGTCACAGCCACAAAAAAAATACGAGAACAATTATAAGGAGTTTTTATGCGTAGTTTTTCTTTTGAAGTTTTTCCACCAAGAAAGGATGAAAGCATTAAAAATCTTAATACTATCTTAGATGATTTAGGGCAATTAAGCCCTAATTTTATCAGTGTAACCTTTGGTGCAGCAGGCTCTATCAATTCACAAAATACTTTAGAAGTTGCAAGTTTAATTCAAGAAGAATACAAAATTCCTAGCATAGTGCATTTACCTTGCATCCATTCTAGTAAAGAAAAAATCGCTCACATACTTCAAAGATGTAAAAGAAAAAAAATTAAAAAAAATTCTTGCCCTAAGAGGTGATGTATGTGAGAATTTACAAAGAAGTAAAGATTTTTCTTATGCAAGTGACTTAATCTCTTTTATAAAAAAGCAAGAAGACTTTGAAATTTATGCCGCATGTTATCCTGAAAAACACAATGAATCTAAAAATTTCATTGAAGATATACAACATCTTAAAACTAAAGTAAATGTGGGAACAAATAAACTCATTACCCAGCTTTTTTATAATAATGAAGATTTTTATAATTTTAAACAAAATTGCGCTTTAGCGGATATTAATATACCTATTTATGCAGGCATTATGCCTATTACTAACAAAAGACAGGTTTTAAAAATTTCCCAACTTTGCGGAGCTAAAATACCTCCTAAATTTGTTAAAATTTTAGAAAAATATGAAAATAATGCTTTAGCTTTAGAAGATGCAGGAATAGCTTATGCTTGCGATCAAATCGTGGATCTAATTACAAGTGGAGTAGATGGGATTCATCTTTATACAATGAATAAATCCAAAGCAGCTATTAAAATTTATGAAGCTATAAAATATCTATTAAAAGAAGAACTTCGCACTTAAAGATAAGCTATTTTGCTTTTATCTTAACTTATTTTACTTTTTAACCCGTGATTTTCTATAAGCAAAACAAAAATCAAAGATAAAAGCAAACCCGGTATAATACCCAAACAAAGATAGAAAAAAGAATTAAATTTTAAAAAAAAGAAAAGTGCACCAAAAAGCATTAAAGCTAAGGACGCACCTTTAAAAAATTCTAAAATATAGATCAATGACCTTCCTCAACAACAGTTGCACCCGCTAAATACACATAAGTTAAAATCATGAAAATAAAAGCTTGCAAAAATGCCATAAAAGTTAAAAGCACATAAGCAGGAAGTGGAGCAATATAAGGAACAAGAGCCAAAATTACCATTAAAAATAAATCATCGCCTTTAATATTTCCAAAAAGACGAAAAGATAAAGAAACCACACGAGAAAGATGAGAAACTATCTCTATAGGAAACATCAAAGGAGCTAAAAGTTTAATAGGTCCCATAAAGTGAGCAAAATACTTTACAAAACCTTGCACTCTAATACCTTCAAAATGATAATACACAAAAACTATAATAGCTAAAGACAAGGTTAAATTTAAACTTGCAGTTGGAGAGTGAAAACCAGGTATTATACCTATAATATTACTAAAAAACACTATAATCCCTAAAGTTGCAACCAAAGGAAGATATTTTCTTGCGCCTTTTTCGCTTCCCATAGTATCTCTACCCATAGATAAAACTCCCTCTAAAAAAGCCTCACCTAAATTTTGCATACCGCGTGGAACAAGCTGCATAGAACGAGTAGCCATCATAGCTACTATAACAGCAATTAAGGCCACCAAACCTATGTGAAAAAAATAAGAAAAAGTGTGACTTGCATCAAGTAAAGAGCTAAATAAAAATAAATCTTTCATGGTTTCCTCAAAAAATTTTATTATAAACTTTAAACTTTAGCAAAATCTTACTTATATTTTAATGAAAATTTACATCCATTCTAAAACTTGTGAAAGTTCTTTAGCAACAAAGCACTTAAGTCCCATATCTTCTAAAGGCTTAGAAGGAATAATAGCATTTTTAAATTTTTGCATTTTGGCCTCTTTTAAACGCGTATCAAGGCTAAAAACCTCTCTAATTTCTCCATTTAAACTAAGCTCTCCTATAAAAATACTATCTTTACTTAAAGGGCGATTTTTAAAACTTGAAATAATAGCCGCAACCACAGCCAAATCAGCAGCAGTTTCACTTACTTTCACTCCTCCACTAATATTTATAAATACATCATAATGCCCTAAAGGAATTTCAAGTTTTCTTTCAAGCAGAGCTAAAAGCATATCTAAACGATTTTTTTCATAACCTGTGGCACTACGTTTTGGATAAGAACTTTCACACACTAAAGCTTGCACTTCCAAAACCAAAGCACGGGATCCTTCCATTACAACTCCTAGAGCACTTCCTGAAATAGCCTTTCCACGGGTAAAAAAACGATTCGCCAAATCTTTTGCACTTATCAAACCCTTAGCAGTCATTTCAAAAATACCCACTTCATTTGTTCCACCAAAGCGATTTTTAAAACCCCTTAAAAGTCTAATCTCTTTAGTTGCATCTCCTTCAAAATAAAGCACCACATCTACCATATGCTCAAGAACCCTAGGTCCTGCTATAGAACCTTCTTTAGTAATATGCCCTATGATAAAAGTACCGATATTATAAGCCTTGCTAACACGCATAAGCTCAAAAGTAATCTCACGCACTTGAGTGATGCTTCCGGCTGCTGAAGTAATCTTATTTGAATATAAAGTTTGTATAGAATCAATAATAAGAATACTATAATCCTTTTTATGTAATTCCTCTAAAATATTTTCAAGACAAAGTTCAGTAAGTAAAAATAAATTTGGCGTGTTAGCCTCAAGACGATCAGCTCTTAGTTTAATTTGAGCCTTGCTTTCTTCTCCGCTTACATAAAGTACTTTTTTACCTTGTTTAGCTAAATTTGAAGCAATTTTTAGTAAAAGCGTAGATTTTCCCACGCCTGGACTTCCGCCTATAAGCACTAAAGAGCCTTCAACCAAACCTCCACCTAAAACCAAATCAAGTTCATCATCATTTGTGCTATATCTTGTAAAATGTTCCAACTCCACATCTTCAATACAGATAGCTTCGCTTATTTTCATACTAGCTTGTGCAATCTCTTTTAAAACTTTAATTTGTTCGGATTTTAACTCCACAAAACTATCCCAAACTCCACAACTAGGACATTTTCCAAGCCATTTACTTTGTTGATTTCCGCAAGCTTGACATTCAAAAAGTGCTTTATTTTTTGCCATTATTCAAAAATAGGATCTAATAAAGTATCTAAATAAGCATTTGCATCGAATTCTTGCAAATCTGTCATTTGCTCACCTACACCTATATAAAAAATAGGAAGTTCAAGCTCCCTTGCTATGCTAAAAAGCGCGCCACCCTTAGCCGTTCCATCAAGCTTTGTAATAATCACACCATCAAGCTTTACAAGTTCATTAAAAGCTTTGGCTTGTAAAATTCCAGCATTCCCTTGCGTTCCATCTAAAACTAAAATTTTTCTATGCGGTGCACCTTCTAAAGCTTTGTTTGAAATTCTTACAATCTTTTCAAGTTCATGAGCTAAATTTTTTTGATTTTGCAAACGTCCTGCCGTATCGATAATAACCCTATCAAAACCCTTTGCTTTGGCTTTAGAAATAGTATCAAAAGCAACCGCAGAAGGATCATGTCCTTGTGCGGTTAAAACTATATCTACATCAATTTTTTGCGCCCAAAGTTTTAATTGTTCAATCGCACCTGCTCTAAAAGTATCACACGCTCCTAAGATCACTTTTTGATTTTGATTTTTGTATAGATAAGCAAGCTTAGCAATACTTGTTGTTTTTCCTGCTCCATTTACTCCTAAAATAAGCTCTACAAAAGGTTTTTCTTGGATGGTTTCTTTCTTTTCGTAAAGAAAATAAGAACCCATAACACGTTTTAAATCTTCTTTTTTTATCTCATTTTGTGGCGGCAGATAATAAATGATCTCTTCAATTATTTCATAACTTACATCTGCTTCAAGTAAAATTTCTTCAAGCAAATCTTTAGTTATTTTTTTATTCTCTCCTTTAACTCCAGCAATATTTTCAAGAGTTTTTGCAAGTCCTTTTTTTAAAAAATCAAACATTAAAGTATAGTCTTTTGTATATCAATTTCTAGCATTTCTTCAGGGATAAGTCCTAAATATTGATTAATCAATTTAGAATGCTTATTATAAAGAAACATGGTAGGAATTCCATTTACTCCACCTAAAGCTTTAGCTAAAAGATAGTTATTTTCACCATTAGCGACTTTATAGGATATTTTATGTTGTTCTATAAATTTTTCAATCTCATCATTGGATTTATCTTCTAATAAAACCCCAACTATATTAAAATCGTTGCTATACTTTTTTTGTAACTTGTTAAGATGAGGAATTTCAGCGATACAAGGGGTACACCAAGTGGTAAAAAATACAAATAAAGTTGCCTTATCTTCATCATTGAAATTTAAAGTTGCATTTTCTTTTTTGATTAAAATTGATCCGCCATCAATCAAATTAAGTTTAAAATTTACATCATCACTTTGGTTTATGCTTGCTTCAATGTTTGTATTTGTATCATTTTGTTGCTTTTCTTCATCATTGCTACAAGCAACAAACAAACAAGATATTGCCGCTAATAAAAATATTTTTCTAATCTTCATTATTTATAAATCCTTTATTCTTTATAAAAATGCTAAAATTATAACATACATAAGATAATATTTTTTTAAAGGCATATTATAATGGAAAAAACAGATTTTAGGGTATTACAAAAAATACGCCTTTTAAAACATACAAAACTAAATTTCAAACAAGATTACAAAATATTTAAAGAATGTCTTAAAATAATAAAACTATTTAAAGCCAAAAATATTTTAATTTATATTCCTTTGTATTATGAACCTAATTTGATAAAATTTCGTCATATTCTTAATAAAAATTACAAACTTTTTGTTCCATTTATGCAAGATAAAAGTTTAAAAATTGTAAAATTAAGATTGCCCTTTATTAAAAAAAGGTTTGGGGTTTTAGAGCCTATGGATTCTTTTTTTAAAGCAAAAATTGATTTAGCTATTGTACCTGTAATTGGTGTCGATAAAAATCTAAAAAGAATAGGACATGGGCAGGGTTTTTATGATAGATTTTTTGAAAATTTAAATTACAAACCTCATATAATATTTGTCCAAAGTATAGATGCTTTAAGTCAAAATAATTTAACACAAAAGCATGATATTTCAGGAAAATTATACATAAACCCTTATAAAAAATATTACAAGAAAGAAAGAAAAAATGATAGAATCACTTATCGCACTTATAGCCGCTATAGTCGGACTCAGTATAGGATATTTAGTTGCAAAAAAAATCAATGATGCCAAATATGAAATTTTCATAGAGCAAGCTAAAGCTAAAGCTAAAGCTATAGAATACGAAGCAGAGCTTATTTTAAAAGATGCAAAAAATTCAATTCTTAATGCAGAATTAGAGGTTAAAAAAAATACGAAGAAAAAACTCATAAAATCCAAAAAGATTTTAATCAAAAATTTGATGCTCTTTTTAAAAAAGAGCAAAAACTTCAGCAAGAAGAAGAAAAACTAAAAGAGGATAAAGAATATCTTTTTAAATCACAAAAACACATTCAAAACTTGCAATCTGATGTTGATAAATTAAAAAGTAAATATCAAGAAAAGCTTAATGATGTTTTAAAAATTTTAGAGCATTCTACAGGACTTACACAAAATGAAGCCAAAGAGATCATTCTTAAAAAAGTAGAAGAAAATTCTCGTAAACAAATTGCACATATAGTAAGAAAATACGAAGAAGAAGCAAAAAATGAAGCCAAAAGAAAAGCTAATTTTATCATTGCACAAGCTACTTCTCGTTTTGCTGGTGAATTTGCAGCCGAAAGACTTATCAATGTTATTAACATTAAAAACGATGAACTTAAAGGACGTATCATTGGTAAGGAAGGGCGAAATGTTAAAACCTTAGAAATGGTTTTAGGCGTTGATATTATCATAGATGATACTCCAGGTGCTATTATAGTAAGTTGTTTTAATCTCTATCGCCGTGCCATTGCAACTAAAGTTATAGAGCTTTTAGTTGAAGATGGCAGAATTCAGCCTGCACGCATAGAAGAAATTCACGAAAAAGTTTGTAAAGAATTTGATAGCGCTATTTTAGAAGAAGGTGAAACTATAGTTATGGATCTGGGTTTAAATAAAATACACCCTGAAATTGTAAAACTCATAGGAAAACTCAAATACCGCGCAAGCTACGGACAGAATGCTCTAGCGCACTCTTTAGAAGTAGCTCACCTTGCAGGAATCATTGCTGCTGAATGTGGTGGAGATGAGAATTTAGCACGCCGTGCGGGAATTTTGCACGATATAGGGAAAGCATTAACTCACGATTTTGAAGGATCTCATGTAGATTTAGGTGCTGAACTTTGTAAGCGCTACAAAGAACACCCTGTTGTAATTAACGCTATTTATGCACACCATGGACACGAAGAAGCCACAAGCATAGAATCAGCTGCTGTTTGTGCAGCAGATACCTTAAGCGCTGCAAGACCTGGGGCTAGAAGAGAAGTATTAGAAGCTTTCTTAAAAAGAGTTAGCGAGTTAGAAGAAATCGCTAAAAGCAAAGAGGGAATTAAAAATGCCTATGCAATCAATGCTGGAAGAGAAATTCGCGTCATAGCCAATGCTCAGCTTGTTAATGATGACGAAAGTGTACTTTTAGCTAAAGAAATAGCGGCTGAAATTCAAGAAAAAATGCAATATCCTGGTGAAATTAAAGTCAATGTTATACGCGAATTAAGAACTATAGAATACGCTAAATAAGGTTTATTATGCAAGATATGATTGATACTTTAATAAAATATGGCTATATTGTTTTATTTTTTTACTCTTTAGGGGGTGGAATGGTTGGAATTTTAGCCGCGGGAGTTTTAAGCTCTCAAGGAAAAATGGATCTTAATCTTTGCATTACTCTTGCTTTTATCGCCAATACTATAGGTTCTACTCTACTTTTTATACTTGGAAAATACTATAAAAAAGACATTATGCCTTATTTTAAAAAACACCGACGCAAATTAGCCCTTGCTATGATGAAGACTAAACAACACGGAGTTATTTTGCTTGTGAGTCAAAAATTTATTTACGGTTTAAAAACTTTCATCCCTATAGCTGCAGGTTTAGCAAAATATGATTTTATAAAATTTGCTATTATCAATACTCTAGCCAGTTTAACATGGGCAATTATTCTAGGATTGGCCGCTTATACTTTTGGATATATTATTGAAGCAATTTTTAATAAACTTAGTCTATATCCTTATGCCGCACCTTTATTTTTGTTAATTTTAGCTGGAATGATTTGGCTTTATTTAACTAAATTTTCCAAAAAATAATGTCCTTATGGAATTCTTTTTTCAAACTTTTAAAGAATTCCGTTATTTGTTTTTATCTCTTGTTGTCATTTTTATTTTTAACGTTCTCTTAGAATATAATAATTTTTTGGACTTTAAAAACCAAAAACATTATTTTATAGATAATGCTCTATTAACACACCAATACACAAAATACAATAAAAAAATAAAAAATATTGGGTTTTAAAATTACAAACTAAAAACTTTACTTTTTATACTACAAGTTTTAAAGATCTAAATTTAAGCAAAAATCAACTTTTAAGTCTTAAAATTATCACTCATAATATCGATTTTAAAGACTATCTTAGCAAAAATTTTTATGCACCTGCTTATGATTTTGAAAAATTAAAAGAAAAAGAGTACAATCCAATTATATCTTATTTCTTAAATCAACATAAAAATGAGAAAATTAAAGAATTTTATGGTGCTTTATTTTTTGCATTGCCTATATCTTTAGAGCTTAGAAATGATGTAAATTACTACGGTGTTGCACATCTTATAGCAATTAGTGGTTATCATATAGGCTTACTTTTCAGTTTAATTTTCTTTATTTTAGCTCCAATTTATAGTTTTTTCCAAAAAAGATATTTTCCTTATAGAAATTTACGCTTAGATTTAAGTATTTTAATTTTTACATTACTCTTAGCCTATGCTTATTTAATAGGATTTGTTCCTTCATTTGTACGCTCTTTGATTATGGCTTTTTGGGTTTTTTATTTACTATGTAAAAATATAAAAATTATTAATTTCTTTACACTTTTTTGCAGTATTTTATTGTGTATTTCTCTTTATCCTAAACTTTTATTTAGTGTTGGATTTTTATTTTCTATTTTGGGTGTTTTTTATATTTTTTTATATATACATCATTTTGCAAGCAAATTTAACAATTTTATAAATGTCATTTTACTTAATATTTGGACTTTTTTTGCTATGGTTTTACCTGTACTTTATTTTTTTCCACTTATAAGCTATCAGCAAATTTTAGGTATTGTTTTGAGCGGAATTTTTGTAATATTTTATCCTTTAGTATTGTTTTTGCATCTTATAAACTATGGAGATTTTCTAAATCTTATTTTAGATGAATTTTTTAAATTTAAAATTTATGGAACAAATATCAATATCCCATTTTGGATTTTTATAAGCTATCTCATCGCTTCTTTAATCTCTATACGGTTTAAATATCTAGCTTTTCTTTGTATTTTTGCGAATTTTATTCCCTTCATTATGATTGTGATTTAAAAAATAATAGAGCTTAAGTCCAAAAAGATAAATAATCCAAGAAATATAAATCCAAATAAAAAAGAATAAAATAGTAGAAAAAGATCCATAAACACTAGCATATGTTTTATTATATACCACATAATATACAAATAAATTTTTTCCTATATACCAAATAGCACCGGCTCCAAAAGATACTAAAGTTAAACTTTTAAGAGTTCCCTTATGAATAGAACTTGAATAAGATATAAAAAATAAACCCCAAATAATCACAAAGGGTAAAATTTCAAAAAAATTAAAACCTATTTTATAATCATCTAACGTTTGTTGAATAAAACCTGAAATATAAAAGCTAAGTCCAAGCCCCAAAGGAACAAGAGTTAAAAGGGTCCAATAAGAACTAATACTTTGCCAAAGTCCTTTAGGATCATTTTTAGTAATACGATTAATTACAAAATCATAACCCGAAAAAAAAGCTAAAGATGTAAAAGCCATAGCAATAAGTCCTACAATACCCAAATTTACGCTATTTTTTAAAAAAGTATCAATATAAGTAGCAACAATATCTTGTTGTGTTGGTATTAAAAAAGCAAAAATTACTTGCTTAGCTTTTTCATAATAAGCTTTAAAGCTAGAAATTTGTGTAAAAATAGAAAAACATATAAATAAAATAGGTATCAAAGATAATATAGTATAAAAACTAAGTGCTGCTGCATAATTTAAAATTTCTTTATCGCGCAAATTTGACAAAATAGTAAAAAATTTTTTCACCTTTTAAAGTCCCATTTTAAAAGGATTGAGTATATTGTTTGGATCAAAAGCTTTTTTAATATTTCTCATTAAATTCATTTCAGCCTCAGAAAAAGCTAAATTCATAAAAGGTGCTTTAGAAAGTCCTATACCATGTTCTCCACTTAAAGTTCCTCCAAGTTTAACTGTTAATTCAAAAACTTCCTCTACAGCTTTATAACCTTTTTTTACTTGTTCTTCATCATTTTTATCAGGAACCATAACATTAGTATGTACATTTCCATCTCCTGTATGACCAAAACAAGGAATTTTAAAGCCATATTTTTTTGAAATTTCATCTATACCTTCAAGCAAAGCTGGTAGCTTAGAACGCGGAACTGTAATATCTTCATTAAGCTTTAAACTTCCATACATAGCAATGCTTTGAGAACAATTTCTTCTAGCAAACCAAATATTTGTAGCTTCTTGCTCATCTTTTGCTATTTTAAATTCACTAGCCCCAGCTTCTAAAAAATAATGTTCTAAATTTTTCAAATCCTCATCAATGGCTTCTTTAACATTACCATCTACATCAGCAATCAAAATGGCACCCGCTTCTACAGGCAAACCTTTATTAAATTTACTCTCAACCGCCCTAATACTAAGATTATCTAAAAACTCCATAGATACAGGACTTACACCACTAGCAAGACTTTTATAAACCGCATTCATAGCACTTTTTACACTTGGGAAAATAGCAAAAGCGGTTTTTTTAAATTTAGGCAAAGGTATCAATTTTAAAGTAAGCTCACTTAAAACCGCTAAAGAACCTTCACTAGCAATCAAAATTCCTGCCAAATTATAACCTGCTACATCTTTAATAGTACGTTTTCCCGCACGAATGATTTCTCCATTAGGCAAAACAGCTCTTAAAGCCATCACATAATCTTTTGTAATACCGTATTTAGCTGCTCTCATGCCACCAGCATTTTCGCTTACATTGCCCCCTAAGCTAGAATACTCCATACTAGCAGGATCAGGAGGGTAAAAAAGACCGTATTTAGCTGCTTCTTTTTGTAAATGTATATTAATAACCCCAGGTTGCACAACAGCCACTAAATTTTCAAGATCAATTTCTAAAATTTTATTCATATGCTTTTCAAAAGTAAGCACTACCCCACCATTAACAGCTAAAGCTCCTCCTGTAAAACCGGATCCTGAACCTCGCGGTATGACTATGATATTATTTTCATTGCAAAATTTTAAAATTTGAGCAATATCTTCTTCATTTCTTGGAAAGAGGACTCCATCGGGCAAATAATGCTTTTTTGTCGCATCATAGCTATAAGCCCTTTTATGAATCTCATCAAAATAAGCGTTTTCTTCTCCTAAAAATTGTTTAAAATACTGTTCAAATTCTTTTCTCATAAATTTATTGCACCTTAGGAAGATTAATTAAAGCATTATAATATCTATAATAATTTCCTATTTTTTGAGAATTAAAATCAAAAAAGTTACTTTTATATCCACCTATACGAGAATAAAAAGGAACCTGAACACTAGTTGGCTTGCTTATAGACACTTCATAAAGCTTGCTAAAATCTTGACAATCTACAACTTCTGCTTGATTCTCTAAAGCTACAACTAAAATACCAACCGCATTGTCATCGCAAAATTGCCTAAAATCAGAACGCTTAGGAGAAAGAGTAGCCGTTCTAATCAATTGCGCTCCAAAAATATCAATATGAGTAAAATATATCTGTGGAAATTCTCTAACAAGTTGATTATAAGTTTGCTCATCAGGAGCAATCACTAACCCTCTATCGTAAAGAAAATTTAAAACCACCTCATCACCTACCTCAGGTAAAACATTTGGCAAAGGTAAAGCATCTTGTTTAAGAGCTAAAAAAACACTAAATTGTAATTTCGCTAAACCATCTTTTTTAGCTATAACACTTGCTCTAGCTATAATACTTTGTGAATTTTTAAAACGCTGTATCACAACACCACTTGAATAAAGTTTTATATCAGCACTATCTTTAATATAACCATAAATATCATCAACTTTTATAAGTTCACTTTTTATAGGTTTTAAATCAAATTCAACCGCAAAGAGGCTAAGGTTTAAAGCTAAAAAACACACTATAGTTTTAAACAAATTTGCTCCTTAAATAAAAAATTTTATAGAATTATAATCCTTTTTTGTTAAGCAATTGTAAGAAAAATAAAGTAAAATATAGCTTTTAAATTTCAAAATTCTTTTAAAAATTAAGGTTATCTCATGAAAAAAATATTACTTTTATTTATTTTTGTTATTCAAAGTTTTGCAGCTTTAAGTGTTGAAGAGCTAACTTGGGATAATGGAGATACCTTACTTAAATTCTTACAAAGAAATTCCATACCTATGTCACTTTATTATGGACTTGATAGAGAAGATCAAGAACTTGCTTCTGATATAGCCTATAAAATAAAATATCAAGTTTTAAAAGATGAAAACAATAATATAGAACAAGTTTTAATTCCAATTAGTGATGATTTACAAATTCACATTTATAAAGACAAAGATGGACAATACACTCTTGCTTTTACTCCTGTATCTTATCAAAAAAAAGATAGAATTTTACATTTAACGATTAAAAGTTCTGCTTATCAAGATGTCTATGAGGAAAGTGGTAGTAGTACTTTAGCTCGTGCCATGGTTCGTGCTTTTCGCGGAAGTATAAATTTTCGCAATATCCAAAAAGGAGATAAAGTAACTCTATACTATGAACAAAAAAGACGCATGGGAAAACTCTGGGGTGATATTAATATAAAAATGGCAATGGTAGAAATCAATAAAAGCGCAAGAGAAGTCTTTTCTTACAATGATATATTCTATGATCGTGATGGTAAAGAATTAGAATCTTTTTTGCTTACAAAGCCTGTTAATTACACTAGAATTTCTTCTCCTTTTACAACAGCAAGATATCACCCTGTATTAAAACGCTATCGTGCCCATCTTGGTATAGACTATGCCGCACCTATAGGAACTCCGGTGAAAAGTGCTGGAAAAGGAGTGGTAACTTTTATAGGTACAAAGGGTGGTTATGGAAATGTAATTCAAATCAAACATGACTCAGGTTATATGACTTTATATGCTCATCTTAGTCGCTTTGCAAAGATTAAAAATGGACAAAAAGTAAATCAAGGACAAGTGATTGCCTATGTTGGCTCAACGGGTATGAGCACAGGCCCTCATTTGCACTTTGGAGTATATTTAAACAATAAAGCTATAAATCCTGCATCTGTTGTAAAAATCGCTAAATCAGAGCTTAATGGAAAAGCAAAAGAGAATTTTAAACATATCATAGCCCAGTATGAACAAGTTGTTAAAGAAGCCTTAGACTCAAATCGACCTAATCCTCCAAAAGAAGAAGATTTTGAAAACTATATAGAATTTTAATTACTTAACAACGCCTTATCTTTTGCATTGATTAAAGAATTTAGAAGAGTTATAAGCTCTTCTTTTTCTTTTTCATTAATTTCAAAAAATTCTGCATCAATTAACTGCTTTACCAAATCTTCATTTAATAAATCTCCATCACCAAATTCTCTAGCTTTTTGAATGATTTTTAATACTCTTAAATCTTTTCTTTCATACATTTTTTTAGCCCTTTAAATAAATCACACTCACAAAACGCTTAGGTGTTTTATCACGACGATAAGAAAAAAAACTCTTATCATCAAAGCTACATATCCCGCAATCTTTAATATTTTCAATACCTAAATTTTGAGCTTGAAATTTTACTAAAGCTTTTAAATCAAGTTTATTCTCTTGAACAAATTCTTTAAAATTCTTTTTTTGGCAAATTTTAAAATTTCTCCATCTATTTCATAGTTTTTAGCACAAATTCCAGGCAAGATAAAAAGATGAAATTTCATCTTATCTAAATGCGGATTTTGTGTAGCAACTTGTTCCATACATTCTTTTAAGATATTTTCAAAACTTCCCTTTCTACCCGAATGCAAAGCTGCTATAATACCGCTTTCATGATATAAAATCAAAGGCAAACAATCCGCACTTAAAACACAAAGAGCAATATTTTTTTCTTTACTTACAAGTCCATCACAACTAAGATTTTTTAAATTTTCATCATAAATCACAACTTTACGAGAATGAATTTGATCCATAAAAACGCATTTTTTAATGTCTTTAAAACCTAAATGAAAAAATAAATTTTCATTATAATCCTTAGCTCTAAAAACATTGTAATCCTTATCATAAGCACAAAAAATGCTGACTTTATCATTTTCTAATAAAGATAAGAAATTCTCTCCACTTCTTCCCATGATAATCCTTTGTTTTTGCCTTGTAATTGTGCATAAATATATCGAGCAAGTAAATCGCTTTCTATGTTGATTTTTCTACCTATTTTATACTCTTTAAAAAGTGTTTCTTTAAAAGTGATAGGGATAATGGTAAGCCTAATACTATTTTTTAAAATTTCATTGATAGTAAGACTCACTCCATCTATACCTATGCTCCCTTTTGCTGCCATAAATTTCATAGCTTCTTTAGGTAAAGATATATAAAAATCCACTCCATTTTCATCTTTTTGAATCTTTTCAAGTATGCCAATAAAATCAATATGCCCTTGCATCAAATGCCCATCGATTCTATCACCATATCTTAAAGCAGGTTCTATATGAACTTTATCTTTTAAATTTTCTATAGCTATATGAGTGCGACTTTCACGAGAAAGCTCCACTTCAAAACCACCCTCATAAAGTTTTGTAACACTTAAACAAGTCCCATTTACAGCTATACTATCGCCAAGATTTGGACGATAATTTGCTTTTAAACTTAGAGTATTGTTTTGATAAGATTGAACCTTAGCAATTTCTCTTATGAGTCCGTTAAACATTTTTTACCTTAAAAAATCTTATTTAACAATTTATTTACCGCTTTATCTACTTTATCGCCTGTATTTTTAGCACTATCACTCACACCACCACCCACTACATTTTTAATAGAATTTAACACACTTCCTGCATTTAAATTCACCTTAGGATTTTCTGTAGTTCCTGTAATACTTCCTTTAAAATTAGCCCTATCTAGCTTAATATCAAAAGGTAAATTTAAAGCACCGCTTTTAGAATTTAAAACTCCCGCTTGTATTAGGATATAAGAACGATCTGCTTGCATATTAAGATCAAGTTTGATATTTTCTTTTTTAATCAAAGCCTTAACATTAGCTGTACGATAAACATCATTTGTAATATCTTTTAGTGTTAAAATTTTTAAAGCATTAGTAATAAGATTTGATTTTAGTTTGCCTTCTTTCATATCCAAATCAACTTCACCTTCTTCGCTTAAAAGATTATAATTTGCTTTCGCATCTGCCTTGCCTTGATAAATATCCATAAAATCCAAACCTTGAGCTAAGCTACTTAAATCCACTCCATTTAATTGAGCAAGTAAAAGATTATCTTTAAGCGTGCTTTGAAGCTTTCCTTCAAATAAATTTGGACTATTTACAGCAAAATTTAAACTCTTATTAAAACCCACTTTTCCATTAAATTCAGCCTTGCCCTTGAGTTTTCTATCTAGCAAGAAACCTAATTTTGAAAAATCATCTATCTTTAGATCAAAATTCGCATCTAAAAGCATTTTGCTTATATCAAAACTCCCTTGAAGTTTTGTAAGATTAGCTAAAGATGAATTTAAAACAGAATCAAATTTAGCTATATTATTTTTAAAATCAATTTTAGTATTTAAATCATAGTTTGTATTATTTGGAAATTTTTTATTCAAAATTTTACTTAAAATTGCAGCATTTACAATACCTTTAGCCTCTAAATTTACTTTACCATTAAGGTTATTAAAATCAATATTATCTAAATTAGCCTTCGCATTAACAATCCCACTAACATAATTTGGCATACCTGCTATAACAAAAAGTTTAGATAAATCAAGATTATCAATATTTAAATCAAGCTTTTTACCATTTGAATCAGCTTTGATTATACCGTCTGCTAAATTTGCATTTGCATTTAAATTTTGTATTTGAGCACCTATAATATGAGCTTTTGCATTAAGTTCTGCCTTGCCTTGTAAATTTTGTCTTGTTATAGCATTAAACTGAGATAAATCGTTAATGAAAGCATTTAAATCTGTATTTAACTCGCTATTTTTTAAATTATAAGTTCCCTTAAGCTTTTTAATATTAAGCAAATTTGAGGCAAGTAAAGCATCATAAGAAATATTACTATTTTTTGCATTTGCTTTAGCATCAAGAGTGAAA
Source organism: Campylobacter jejuni subsp. jejuni 414 (assembly GCA_000163995.1). Taxonomy (GTDB): domain Bacteria; phylum Campylobacterota; class Campylobacteria; order Campylobacterales; family Campylobacteraceae; genus Campylobacter_D; species Campylobacter_D jejuni_A. The sequence goes on from CM000855.1 coordinate 1,126,994, forward strand.
ATCGTATTTGGGAGTTCTATTTTGGCTATTTTTTTAAGTTCATTAGTATTGATCTTTGCGTTATTGATCTTCGCTTCAAAATCAAAATCGGAAAAATCTAAATTTGCATTTAAGAGCTTGGCATTTAAATTTCCAGAAACTAAACCTCCATATCCTGCAAAAGCTAGCAATTTTTCTAAACTTGCTTCGTTAATATCTGCAAAAATTTTATTATTTTTTAAACTTGCTTTTACTTCTCCACCGAGTCCAATAACTTGAGCATTTAAACTTGATAAGGCATTATTTACAACACTTGTTTCACCTATTATATCCAAACTACCATTTAATTTTGTTTTAGTAAGCTTTTCAAGCTTTGTAAGAGAAGGAATATTTAAATTAAAATCGGTATTTAAGGTATTTTTACTAATATCATAAAGAGTTTTTTGAGTTTGCAAAATAAGATAATCATTGTAAATTTTACTCACAGCAGAAATTTTATCCTCTTTAACATTGGCTAAAATTTCTGCTTTAGGATTAGAATTTAAAGGCAAGTCCAAAGAAAAATCTTTTTTTATAGCCTCATAGTTTATATAGCTTGTATCAAGTTTTATGATAATATTCCCATCAGGTTTTAAATCTTGCGCCGAAATTTTTGCCTGAGCATTTAAAAAACCTTTAGCATAATTAGGATAAGATAGAAGGCGGAGTATTTCCTCTATCTTAAGATTTTGCGCATCTAAATTTAAAGCAATAGGACTGTAGTCGTACATTCTTGCATTTAAAAGCACATTCGAGCCTAGTAAATAACCCTTTCCGTCTAAAGTAAAATCACTTGCTTTTCCTTGAATTTTTCCACCAAAAGAAAGATTTTGACTTAAATTTAAACTTAAATTTTTGGTATAATTTTGATTTAAAGAAATAATATAATCAAGATTAAACCCGAGTCTAAAAGGACTCAAAACCCCTTTGAGATTAAGATCTGCCATATTTGCTAGATTTGCCTGTAATTCAAGACTTGAAAAACGCAAATTAAAACGCGTAATATTTACATCTATTCCTGTACTTTCTTTAATCTTCTTCTGTGCTATATTTGCCACTATATTATTACCAAAACTTGTAAAAAGCATGGTATAAAGAGCAATCAAAAGCACAACAATAAAACCCATAATGCCATAAAAAATCTTTTTCATTATTTATCCTTTAGTTTATTTTATAAAATAACTTTAGTCAATAAAGCTAAACTTTTATAAATATTTTAATTTAAAGTATTGACAAAATTCATTTTTTATAGTATGATTTTATCACTCTAAATTAAAGAGTGCTAAAATTAACATTTTTTTAAGGATGGACAAAAATGAATTTTCAACCTTTAGGAAAGCGTGTTCTAGTTAAACGCGTAGAAGAAACCAAAACAACAGCCTCAGGCATAATTATACCAGATAATGCTAAAGAAAAGCCTTTAATGGGTGAAGTAGTAGCAGTAAGTAAAGAAATCACTGATATTACAAATGGCGATAAAATCGTATTTGCTAAATACGGTGGAACAGAAATCAAACTTGATAATAGTGAATATTTAGTTTTAAATTTAGATGATATCTTAGGGATTTTAAAATAATTTATAAAAAGGATAAAAAATGGCAAAAGAAATTATTTTTTCAGATGAAGCAAGAAACAAACTTTACGAAGGTGTCAAAAAACTTAACGATGCGGTAAAAGTAACCATGGGCCCACGCGGACGCAATGTTTTAATTCAAAAAAGCTTTGGTTCTCCAACTATCACCAAAGATGGCGTAAGCGTAGCTAAAGAAGTAGAACTTAAAGATGGTCTTGAAAATATGGGTGCTTCACTTGTAAGAGAAGTAGCAAGCAAAACAGCTGATCAAGCAGGTGATGGAACAACTACTGCAACTGTTTTAGCACATGCAATTTTTAAAGAAGGTTTAAGAAATATTACAGCAGGTGCAAATCCTATCGAAGTAAAACGCGGTATGGATAAAGCTTGCGAAGCTATAGTAGCTGAACTTAAAAAACTTTCTCGCGAAGTAAAAGATAAAAAAGAAATCGCACAAGTTGCAACAATCTCAGCAAATTCTGATGAAAAAATCGGAAATTTAATTGCTGATGCTATGGAAAAAGTAGGCAAAGATGGAGTTATCACTGTTGAAGAAGCAAAATCAATCAATGATGAATTAAATGTGGTTGAAGGTATGCAATTTGATAGAGGTTATTTAAGCCCTTATTTTATCACCAATGCAGAAAAAATGACGGTAGAGCTTTCAAGCCCTTATATCTTGCTTTTTGATAAAAAAATCGCAAATTTAAAAGATTTGTTACCAGTTCTAGAACAAATTCAAAAAACAGGCAAACCGCTTTTAATCATTGCTGAAGATATCGAAGGCGAAGCGCTTGCGACTTTAGTTGTAAATAAACTTCGTGGCGTTCTTAATATTTCAGCAGTAAAAGCTCCAGGTTTTGGTGATAGAAGAAAAGCTATGCTTGAAGATATAGCGATTTTAACAGGTGGGGAAGTGATTTCTGAAGAACTTGGAAGAACTCTTGAAAGCGCAACTATACAAGATCTTGGGCAAGCTTCTAGCGTAATCATCGATAAAGACAATACAACCATAGTAAATGGTGCAGGCGAAAAATCAAATATCGATGCAAGAGTAAATCAAATCAAAGCACAAATTGCTGAAACAACTTCAGATTATGATAGAGAAAAATTACAAGAAAGACTTGCAAAATTAAGCGGTGGCGTTGCAGTTATTAAAGTAGGTGCAGCAACTGAAACTGAAATGAAAGAGAAAAAAGATCGCGTTGATGATGCTTTAAGTGCAACCAAAGCAGCAGTAGAAGAAGGTATAGTAATCGGTGGTGGTGCAGCACTTATCAAAGCAAAAGCTAAAATCAAACTTAATCTACAAGGTGATGAAGCAATCGGTGCAACTATTGTTGAAAGAGCTTTAAGAGCACCTTTGAGACAAATTGCTGAAAATGCAGGATTTGATGCAGGTGTGGTCGTAAATAGCGTAGAAAATGCTAAAGATGAAAACACAGGTTTTGATGCAGCAAAAGGAGAGTATGTAAATATGCTTGAAAGCGGAATTATTGATCCTGTTAAAGTAGAAAGAGTAGCTTTACTTAATGCAGTTTCTGTAGCTAGCATGCTTTTAACCACAGAAGCAACAATTAGCGAAATCAAAGAAGACAAACCTGCTATGCCGGATATGAGTGGTATGGGAGGAATGGGTGGTATGGGTGGTATGATGTAAGCCTTACCACCAATAATCAGCAAATTTTTGCTGATTATTTCTTTTTAAACTGCCAAATTTTGTAAGATACAAAAAATAAAATTAAAAAAACAAGAAAATTAAAATACGCATTAAAAATCTGCCAAGATACGATAAAAGACAATACCATAATCACACCATAAAAATTTGCAAAACGAGTCATTTGTCGGAAAGTCTTCACATTTATCAAAATATAATCTAAAAATAAAAGCGAAATTAAAATACAAAGATTGCTTAAATCATCATGGGTCAATGACATCTCCCAAAAGGCGGTCTTCCTGTGTATGTTTGTCCTCCAATATCTGGTGCATTTACATACGAAATACCATAACCCATACCAAGCCTTATTAAAGTAGCAACAGGCACAGCTCTATCTTCTCTTTGCTCTTCAGCATATTTACAAACAGCTTGCATAGCCGTATAAGATAAACATAAAGCTATGAGAGAAATCAAGCTTTTTTTCATAGTTCATTTCCTTTTTTAATAAATAGTAAAATTCTACTTTATATTTAATAAAATTAATATTAATTATCAAAAATTTATTTTACAAGATTAAATATCTATAATAAAGCTTTTTTAATAAATTTATTTTATAGAAGAATAATTATTTTATTGATAATAAATATTAAAATAATCCGATAAACCCTTAATGCTTTATAAAATTTTTATTGTTCTTAGTTTTTAATTAACTTGTTTAAATATTATTTTAATTCCAGTTTAATTTAAAAACACTTCCTTCATTTTCCACAGATTCACAAATAATCTTAATATCATTATCATCGCAAATTTTTTTTACCAAAGAAAGCCCTATACCAAATCCTCCTTGGTTGGCATTAAACCTTGCATACCTATCAAAAATATGATTTAAATTTGACTTTGAAATCCCACAACCCGTATCAGCAATACTCAAAAAATTGGTTTTTAAGATTATAGAAATTGCTCCACCTTTTTTATTATATTTAATTGCATTGCTTATAAGATTATCAATCAATTTAGAAATTTGACTCTTAGGAGCAAAAATATTTGCTTGACTTAAATCAAGTCTTAATACAATTTTCTTTTGTTCAAAAAATACTTTAAAATATTCTAATCTTTCTTCAAGCAATACCTTTAAATTAAGTTTTTGTTTTTCTATTTCTAAGGTATTAGGAAAATTATAAAAAACAAGATCAGAATACACTTGAGATAAGCTTTTTGCAGCAAGCTTAATCCTTGTAAATTTAGCATTATTTCCTAAATTTTGATGCTCAAGCTGTTCTATGCTCATCAAAATAACACTTAATGGAGTATTAAGCTCATGCGTTGAATCTTTAATAAATCGATTTAGTGTGCTGATTTTACCCTCTAAGGGTTTTAAAGCAATTTTTACCAAAACATAAGCTATTAAACCCAATATAAAAAAAGCCATAATAGCAAAACCAAAAACTTTTGCTCTAATCCAAAAAAGATCTTTGCCAACATCTTCACCCTGTATTAAAATTTGCAAACCATCATTAGTATTTGCCTCTTCATTACTAGCATGTCTTAAAAAATAATGATCCGTACTCATAGGAGCAAGAAAAAAAATTTTATTATCACAAATACCTCTACCCTTAAGCTCTATTTTTGCTTTTCTTAAATCAAAATCTATATTACTAAAAACAATCTTTTTACCATCAAATATAGCAAATTTTAATGCTGTACTTTGAGCAATATTTTTTGCACTTATATCCATGGGAGTAAAGCGAGAATTTAAGATATTTATAACAATATTTCTATGATCTTCTCTCAAAGTAGTACCCTTTAAGACAACCAATTCTTCATATAATTTTTGATACCATAATGCAAAAAAAATAGTTAAAAAAATACCTGTAGTTGTTAGATAGATTAATAAAATTTGCCTAATGACTTTTTTAGCCATAGCAATATCCTCTACCTCTTTGGTTTATAATTTTTCTTTTCCTAAAATTTTACGTAAATTTTTTACATAAGCTCTTAAACTTAACTCACTAGGCTCCTCATCATAATCCCAAAGTTCTTCAAAAATTCTCTCCGTACTTAAAAAGTTATTTTTATTTTTAAGCAATAAAGACAAAAGTTTAATCTCTTTACTTGGCAAAGCCAAGGTTTTATCATTATGATAAAGAATTTGTGTAGTAAATTCAAACCTAAATCCATCTCCTAAATCTTCAAAATCTTCATTTTTATGCGAAAAAGCTCTTTTAAGCAGAGCCTTAACCCTGATAGACAGTTCAGCAAGTTCAAAAGGTTTTTTTATGTAATCATCACAACCTGCATCAAAACCTTCTTTTAAATCATTTGTTGTATTTAAAGAAGTCATGAAAATTGCCGGGGTTTGTTTTCCACTTTTTCTTAATTCTTTAAGTAAGGAAAATCCATCTCCTAAAGGAACTTTTACATCTAAAATCCAAAGATCAAAATGTCTTTCATAAGCCATATCTAAAGCTTCTTGTGCATTATCACATAAAAATACTTCATATCCTTCATCATTTAAAAACTCTTCAATGATCTCACTCAAACTCAAATCATCTTCTAAAAGTAAAATTTTAGCAGCCATAATTTAAATCTTTCTAATTCCAATCTCTTAATGCATCATTGTATCAAAATTCTTATGAATTGTTTAATAAAATTTCATTTTTATTTAATTTGTTTTTATCTATAATCCTTTAATACAAATAAATTTTTCCTTAAGGAGTTAAAATGCTTCCAAAATGGGATAACAGTTATAGTGTACACAATGCCAAAATTGATAAGCAACATAAAAAGCTTTTTGAGCTTGCTGCAAAAGTTGAAATTGTATCAGATAAATCTGTAAGTAAAAATGAAGTCAAAGAGCTTTTGGCTGAATTTTTTAATTATATGAAAGATCATTTTAATGATGAAGAAAAGTATATGCAACTAATAGGTTATCCGGATTTAGAAGAACATCGCAAAATACATAAAGAAATCATCCAAACTATGATTAATTTAATCAAAGATATCAAATCAACCAATGATCTTAAAGAAAAGCTTTATATAATAGCTAAAAAATGGCTTTTAGAACACATACTATACGAAGACATGAAAGTTGAAAAATGGAGAAGTTCTTCTTTATCTACAGATGATGGTAGTGATGTTAGCTTTGAAGCAGCAGAAGATGAAAATAATGAGCATCTACAATTTTATCTTTATATCTGTAATTGTCCAGGTAAAATTCACGATGTTCCTTATAGTATTCATCAAAAAATAGAATTGCAAGGTCATAAATTTGTTTGTAAAACTTGCAAACAAGCTATAAAATTTCACAAAAAACATTCTTAAGGAGGATAAAATGAAATACAATGCAAAAACTTATTCTTTTAAAATACCTTTAGAACTTAAGGAACGCTTAGATAATTTAAGTAAAAATCTTTCTAAACCAAAATCAGTCATAGTAAAAGAAGCTATAGAAGCTTATCTTAATGAAGTCGAAGATTTTTCTTTTGCTGTTAATGCTCTAGAAGAACTTAAAGATGGAAATTATCAAAAGGCAAGTAAAAAAATAGACAGAATCGTTAAAAATCTTAAACAAAGAAAATAAAAACTTTATCACAAAATATTGTGATAAAGACTTATTAATTTTTTATTAAAATACATTTATAGATATTAAAAATGGAGTTAAAAAAGTGGCTCCGGATGTAGGATTCGAACCTACGACCAATCGGTTAACAGCCGACTACTCTACCGCTGAGCTAATCCGGAATATTTAAAAATAAAATGTGATTATAGTGAAATTAAAAAACTTTGTCAAGGTTTTTTTATAAAAATATATTTTTTACAAAAAATTAATTATTCCTTGACAATAATGCTTTTTAAATTTCTAAAATAAAACAAATTTACCCCATTTTCATATAAATAATCAAGCTTCATTCCATGCGTTTCTAAAATAGTATTTACAATGTAAAGCCCTAATCCAAAACTTGATTTTTGTTTTGATCCTTGAGTAAAAGCTTGAGTATAGTATTCTAAAGTATCATTCAACTCAGGGCCACGATTTTTAAAACAAATATAATCGTCTATAATATCAATTTGAATAAATCCATCTTCAGAATGTTTAATACCATTATCTATCATATTTTTAATAGCTGTAGTAAAAAGTTTAAAATCTACATTTACAAAAAAACTTTCTTCCATAAAAATACGTATATTACTATCATCTCGCATTGCAATTTCTTTAGCTTCATCTAAAACATCTAAAATATTATATTTTTTTCTATTTATAAAAGCTGCACCTGAAGTGATTTGCTCAATTGCAGCAAATTCATTAATTAAAATTTCAAGTCTAGTAAAAACCCCATTTAAACGCTCTTTATATTTATTATCTTCTATCATTTCTAAAGTTAAGAGACCTTTTGTAATAGGCGTTTTAAGTTCGTGCATAATATTTCTTAAGAAAAACTGGCGAGATTGGTTAAGCTTTCGAATTTGAACAATGGCTTGATAAAAAGCTTCACTTACTTGTGAAATTTCATCCACTCCTATGCTTACATCTTCTATATCATTAAGCTTTCCTTGTGCAAATTTATCAATTTGTTTCTTAAGTCTTTTAAGAGGTTTTAATTTTTTAAATATATAAATATAAAGCAATACAAGAATACAAATCACAGCTACAGCTATAGCTTTGATGATAAAATACCTATAAGTTTGATAATCTTGATCTTTATAAAGATAAACCTTTCCATTATAAATAATATTTAAATATACTTGTCTATTATAAGAAATAATCTCTATTAAGCCATTATTAACCTCAACTCTAGCCAAAACATCACCTCTAAAAAGAATTTTACGAATCTGTTTTACTTCTGTTATTTCATCCATTTTATTATAATTTTTTGTCTGCTCTCCAAATTCTTTTTCGCTGATAACTCCTGCAAAATTTAAAAGTCTTGCATTGGCTATCAAAGAATATTTGGTGTTTAATTCCCTAGTATAGTTTTGCTGATCATATTCTATGAGCCATAAAAAGCCAAGTATAACACTAACCCCGGCAAAAATAAAAATAAAAGTTATAGTATAGAAAATTGAAGATTTCATTGAGTAAGCTTATAACCTATTCCACGGATAGAATGAATATATTTTGGGGTTTTTGGATCATCTCCCATTTTTTGACGAATCCTGCTGATAATAACATCTATACTTTTATTACTAGAATCCTCGCTAATAGAAGAACAATTATAAACAAGCTCTTCACGACTTACTACTCCACCTTCTTTTTTAATTAAATAACTTAAAATATCAAATTCAGCATTAGTTAAAGTAAGCTCTTGTCCTTTCATGGTAATAATATGTTTATATTGATCATAAACAAGATCTTTTACGCTTTTTGCTATGGCACTTTTTGTATTTGAAATACGCCTTAAATGGCTTTTAATGCGAGCTTGTAATTCTTTTGGATTATAAGGTTTTGGCAGATAATCATCTGCTCCAAGTTCTAAAGCATTAACTTTATCTGTTATATCATGCCTTGCACTTGAAATAATAATAGGCGTATCATATTTTTTACGAATTTCTTCACACACTTCAAGCCCATCAAGTCCTGGCAAAGAAAGATCTAAGATAATAAGCTGATACTCCTTTAATGCAAGCTTAGAAAGACCTATATAAGGTTCATGTGCTATATCAACTTTCATATCAAATTTCTCTAAATATTCAGCTGTAATTTCTGCTAATTCTAAATCATCTTCTATCATAAGGATATTTGTCATAATTTTCCTTTATTTTAAATTTAAATTTAATTTTAAACTAGAATTTATAACGAAAGGAAAATCCTTTCGTTATTTTTATTTAAGCACAAGTAAAGTCGCAAAACCATTGCGATATACCCAAACTTTAGTAAATTCTTTTTTATTAACTTGCTTTAAAGCTTGTTCTAAATCTTTTAAATTTTTAATTTCACTTTGTCCCACACCTATAATAATATCACCTTCTTGGAAACCAGAATTTTTTCCCTTACTCTTTTGTTTAACACTATCAACTAAAACACCATTAACATCCTTTGGAATTTGCAAACGATCCTTAAGTCTTGGATCTAAATTTCTCAAACTTAGGCCATCAATCAAATCACTTTGCACACCTTTAGCATTTTCTTTCTCACCTTTGAGAGTAAAGTTGGTTTGTTTATTTTCTCCATCTCTTTCATAATTTAGTGAAATTTTCTGACCAATTTCTAAAGTTCCTATATAATTTTTAAGATCAATAGGACTTTTTATAACCTTATCATTGACTTTAGTGACTAAATCTCCACGCTTAAGTCCTGCTTCATCAGCACTTGAACCTTTTTGAACATCGGTAATCAAAGCTCCTTCTTGATTTTTATAAGCTTTTTTAGTGTCACCTTGTAAGGCTGAAATAGTCACGCCTAAAAATCCTCTATCAATCTTGCCTTTTTCTATGAGTTTTTTGGCTATATCTTTTACCATATTTGAAGGTATGGCAAAACCTATGCCATTGTTTCCACCTCCGCGAGATAAGATCGCTGAATTAATTCCTACTAAATATCCGCGACTATCTACTAAAGCACCACCTGAATTTCCTGGATTGATAGAAGCATCTGTTTGTATAAAATTTTCATATTGATTTAAACCTATATTGTCTTTATTTAAGGCAGATATTATTCCACTTGTTACACTAAAACCCACACCAAAAGGATTTCCAAGTGCAAAGACAACATCCCCTTCCATTAAATCATCAGAATTTGTAAAAATAATAGCTGAAAGATTATTAGCTTCAATTTTAATAACAGCCAAATCTGTTTTTGGATCCTTGCCTATAAGCTTTGCTTTGTATTCTGTATCACTTCCTGGTAAATTTACCATAATAACATCAGCATCATCTATAACATGATTATTTGTCACTATATAGCCATCTTTTGAAATAATCACTCCTGATCCTAAAGAACTCACTACTTCTTTATCATTTTTTCCCTTTCTTTGAGGAAAATCAAAATCAAAAAATTGTTTAAAATAAGGATCATTAAAAAAATCATCTAAAGGACTTGGACGATTTACTCTTGTAATAGTTTTTGAGGTAGAAATATTAACCACTGATTTTTTTGCATCTTTAATAGAATCATGATAAGAAAGCACCGCATCTCCAACAGCTGGAGTCGTACGATTGGTCGTTGTAGTTGATTCGTTAAAATTAATACTTGCAGCAAATAAAGCACTTGCTAAACTTAATGATAAAAAAACCTTTTTCATTTTATTTCCTTTTGTTTTTTAAAGATAAATTATCTCGTAAAATATTTTACTGTGTCCATAGTATAAAACTGAAAATTTACAAAATTGTAAATAAAACCTTGAGTGATAAAAATTTATAAAACTTGATTGACTTAGGCTAAAGTTTATGTTATAATTTAAATCTTAATATACAATCAAGTAAAAAATTTTTTAAGGAAATACAACATGAATAGTTTATATGAAACTCTTGGGGTTAATAAAAACGCTAGTGCAGATGAAATAAAAAAAGCCTATCGCCGCTTAGCTAGAAAATATCATCCTGATATCAATAAAGAAAAAGGTGCGGAAGAAAAATTTAAAGAAATTAATGCTGCTTATGAAATTTTAAGCGATGAAAAAAAACGCGCACAATATGATCAATACGGCGATTCTATGTTTGGTGGACAAAGTTTTCATGATTTTTCACGAAATACTGGCGGGGTAAATTTAGACGACATTTTAAAAGATTTGTTTGGAGGCGGTTTTGGAGGACGTTCAAGAAGTAGTTTTAATGGCTTTTCTTCAAAAGGCTTTAGCACCGGTTTTGGTGGTTTTGGAGGATTTGAAGAAGAAAATTTAGACAGCAACCTAGAACTTCACATTCCTTTTGAAAAAGCTGTTAAAGGTGGAGAACATAGTTTTAATTTTCAAGGCGAAACCATCAAATTTAAAATTCCACACGGTATAAAAGAAGGTGAAAAACTAAGAATCCGCTCTAAAGGAAAGCAAAGTCGAAATGGGACTAGAGGCGATTTAATCATCATTGTAAAAATAGAAGAAAGTTCTATTTACACAAGAGAAGATGATGATTTATACCAAAAAGTTGACATTTCTTTAAAAACTGCACTTTTTGGCGGAAAAATAAACATAAAAACACTCAAAGAAGGTAAAGAAGAAGCGACAATTAATATAACACCCAATTCAAAAAATAATCAAAAAATTCGCTTAAAAGGCTATGGGGTGCAAAATAGAAAAAACGATATTTACGGAGATATGTATTTGATTTTAAATGTTATTTTACCAAATTTAGATACTCTTGATGAAAAATTTATAGAACTCTTAAAAGAAAAACTACCTTAAAGAAGGAATAAAACATGGAACACCATTATGATGAACCTGTATATTTAATCAGCGTTGTAGCTAAGGTTTTAAGTATACATCCACAAACCTTAAGACAATATGAAAGAGAAGGATTGATAGAACCAAGTAGAACCGATGGAAAAATAAGACTTTATTCTCAAAGAGATATTGATCGCATTAAACTTATATTGCGTCTAACAAGAGATATGGGAATTAATCTCGCCGGGGTAGATGTTATCTTAAAATTGAAAAATCAACTTCACGAATTTGAAAATTTAATTGATGAACTACGCTTGGAATTAAGCAAACAAAAAGATAAAGAAGCAGCCAGTAAAGCCATTGTCAAGCACAAAAATAGCTTTGATTTGATTTTTTATGAGAAAAAATAAAAAATAATGAATAATTTTTTAGAAATTTTTTTAATCACCGTTGCTATAGCTATAGTTTTAAATGTCATATTTAAAAAATTTGAAATTCCAACTATCATTGGATATATAGCTGCTGGAGAAATTATTTCTGAAATTTATCATTTAAGTGGCGAAGGTGAAATCACACATATAGCCGAATTTGGAATAGTATTTTTAATGTTTACCATAGGACTTGAATTTTCTTTTAAACATTTAATGGCGATGAAACAAGAAGTTTTTTTAAATGGCTCTTTACAAATGCTTACTTGTGGCTTTATTTTTATGCTACTTGCTATAGGAATTTTAGGACTTGGAGATAAAAGCGCCACCATAGTAGGTTTTGCGCTAGCACTTTCATCAACTGCAGTGGTGCTTAAAATTTTAAATGATAATGGTGATATAAATGAACAATATGGCAGAAAAGCTTTAGGTATTTTACTTTTTCAAGATATAGCTGTTATTCCTTTGCTTTTGCTTGTAGATATTTTTTCATCTAATAATCAAAACATAGAAAAACTCCTTTTTACCACCTTAATTTCAGCACTTATTTTAATCACTTTATTGTTTTTCATAGGTAAATATTTAGTAGATAGAATTTTTAGACTCATTATCCATACTTCTTCTCAAGAAATTTTTATTAGTACCGTTTTATTTATGGTCATTGGAGCAAGTTTTTTAGCAAATTATTTTGGATTTTCTTATTCTTTAGGTGCTTTCATAGCAGGTGCTTTGATAGCTGAAACAAAATATAAACATAAAATCGAAGCAGACTTAATCCCATTTAGAGATTTGCTTTTAGGACTTTTTTTCATAACCGTAGGCATGCAAATTCAACTTGATGTGGTGGCGCAAAATTGGTTTTTAATCATAGTTTTAACCCTTGTTGTAATGGCTTTAAAATTTGGTATAGTTTTTGGCTTTTTATTTCTTTACACTAAAAAAAGAGTGGCGCTTAAAACAGCTTTTGCTATAGCACAAATAGGAGAATTTGCATTAGCAATCTTTTCTCTTTTGCAAGCAAAAAATATGCTCGATATCAAAACTTCGCAAATTCTAATCGTTGTTTCTATTTTAACCATGATTATCACACCTTTTATTTTAAACAATATACGCAAAATTACAAATGTTGTAGAAGATATAACTCTTAACACCAATACCGTGCAAAATATTGATAACAATATCAAGCTTAAAAATCATCTTGTTGTTTTTGGTTATGGACGCTTAGGGCAAGAAGTGGTGCAAAAAATCAAAAACACCGGTGTGCCTTACTTGGTTTTAGAAAGTGATTTAAATTTAGTTGAACTTGGAGTTAGCCGTGGTGAAAATGTTGTTTTTGCTAATGCCGCTCAAGAAGAAACCTTAAAAATTGCCAATATAGAAGAATGTGCTGTAGCCATTATCACAGTTACCAATGAAGCTAAACTTGAAATTTTATGTCAAATATTAGCCAATTATCCCAAACCTATAGATACAATCATCCATGTTAATGGAACTTTGAAAAAAATGCTCTTTTCTAGCATAGATGAAAATATACACATCATTCGTTCTGAAAAAGTAATCGCTAGAAACTTAGTTCAAGAAGCATTAGAATGCCGCATTCATAAAAATACCTAAGGAAAAATTTTGACAAAAAATGAAGAAAAATCCTTGCGTGTAAAATACCTAAGAAATCTTGAAAAATTTTTCAATGGTGCCATGTGTGCACTTAAAAAAGAAGATTTTGATAAAGCTAAATTTGAAGAAAGAATGCTAAAAAATGCTAAATTTTTCGAAAAAAATCCTGCCGTGAGTCTTAATTCAAGTTATGCAAAAAATCTTGAAATTTTTGTCAATGCTTGTTTGGATTTTTCTAAAGAAAAAAACGAACTTTTAAATCTTGCCAATGCTTTGGATAAGCAAAAAAAACAAAGGTGAAAAAAAAGAAAAGCATAAAAATTATTTAAAGGATTATGAATGATTAATGTATTTTTTGATATGGATGGAACCTTAATCGACAGTGCAAATGCAATTTCTTGTGCGGTTAATGAAATAAGACAAGATTTAAACCTAGTCCCACTTACAAGAGAAATCATTATGCAAACCATTAACACCCCAAATATAGATTGGGCAAAAGAACTTTACAATATAGAAAATTTTCATCACTCTAGTTTCAAAGAAGGGTATGAAAAATATTTTGTCAAACACTATGAACAAAGCGTGGTGCTTTTTGAAGGGGTAAAAGAGCTTTTAGAATTTTTAAAAAGCAAAAATTGTTTTTTAGCTATCGCTACCAATGCTCCACAAAGCTCGCTTTCTAGCATACTTAAAAAACATGAAATCATTCCTTATTTTGATAAAATTTTAGGTGTAAGTTTAGGTATAAAACCCAAACCTCATCCTATGATGCTAGAACTTTTAAAAAACGAAGCTCCGTATGAAATAAGTATTTTTATAGGGGATAGCCAAAAAGATAAAGAATGTGCTAAAAATGCTAATTTGTCTTATTTTCATGCCAAATGGTATCAAAAAGATTTAAAGGAAAATGAATTTAGCAGCACAAATGAACTTAAAGGCTTTTTGCAAAAGTATTTATAAGTTTTTTAATGAAATTTTAGTTAAAATTGCAAATAAATTTTTAAAAGGGTAGATTATGAGTGAATTGTTAATAGAAATCGGCACAGAAGAATTACCCGCTATTCCTTTACTAAAAGAATTAGCCAACATAGAAAAAAAATGGAAAAATGTTTTAGAAGAATACCGCTTGCTCAGCGATTTTAATTTCTATTATACTCCGCGTCGTTTAGTTTTCTTTCATAAAAATTTTGCAAATAAACAAGAGGATAGTTTTGCTGAATTTATAGGAGCACCTAAAAATGTCGCTTACAAAAATGGAAATTTAACTCCAGCAGGACAAAGTTTTTTACAAAAAGCGGGAATTAGTGAAAATGAACTCACTTTTAAAGAAATCAAAGGTAAAGAAGTTTTATACCACCAAAAAGCTATCAAAGGTTTACAAAGTCAAGAAATTTTAGGAGAAATGATAGATAAATTTCTAAAAAGTCTTAACTTTGGGAAAAGTATGCGTTGGGGTGCAAACTCTTTTGAGTTTATCCGTGCAATCCGTTCTATAGTTTGTATTCTAAATGATGAGCTTGTTAATTTTCAAAGTTATGGAGTAAAAAGTGCTAAAAAAACTTTCATACACAGAAATATAAGTTATGATTTACAAGATTTTAATAATGCAAAAGAATATTTTCAACTCCTAGAAAAAAACTATATCATCCTAGATCCACTCCAAAGAAAAGAAAGAATACTTGAACAATTTAAACTCATAGAGAATCAAGAAAATATACGAATTGGAGAAGATGAAGAACTTTTAGCTGAAGTGGTTGCCATCACAGAATACCCTAATGCACTTCTAGGAAGCTTTGAAGAAAAATTTTTAGAAATTCCTAGTGAGGTGATTATCACTTCAATGAGAGAAAATCAACGCTATTTTGCAGTTTTTAATGACAAAAGTTTAAGCAATCATTTTATAGTAGTAAGCAATGCAGTATGTAAAGATTATTCAAAAATCATACATGGAAATGAAAGAGTTTTACGTGCAAGACTTAGCGATGCAATGTTTTTCTACCAAAATGATTTGCAAAGCGGTTTAAAACCTGAAAAACTTGCCAAAATGATTTATCTTGAAGGTTTGGGTACAATGCAAGATAAAAGCTTAAGAGAGATCAAAATCGCTGAAATTTTGTGCCAAATATTTCATAATGATAAAATCGAAAATATCAGCACAGCGCTAAAATATGCCAAAGCGGACTTAGCCACACAAATGGTTTATGAATTTACTGATTTACAAGGTATTATGGGAAGTTATTACGCACAAAAAATGGGCTTAGATTATGAAATTTGCTTAGCTATAAAAGAACAATACCTTCCTAACTCAGAACAAGCTCCACTTCCAAGCACAGAATTTTCAAGCATAGTAGCCCTTGCAAACAAACTTGATACTCTTATAGGACTTTTTAGCATAGGAAAAATCCCAAGCGGAACAAAAGATCCTTATGCTTTAAGACGAGCTGCTAATGGAATCATCAAAATCGCTTTAAATTTAAATAAAGAATTCGATATCCAAATCCTATTAGAAAAACTTTCAAGCTATTATAAAAGCTTTGATATGCAGATTTTAAAAGATTTTATTTTTGAAAGACTTTATACTTTTTATACAGTCAATGCTTCTTTTGTAAAATCTGTTTTAAGCTCAAAAAACACAGATCTTATCCACATCAATCAAAGCGTACATGCTCTTATAAAACTTAGCAAAAAAGATAATTTTCATGAAAATTTCACCACTTTTAAAAGACTAGCTAACATTGCCAATAAGACATTACACAAAGTTGATCCAACGCTTTTTGCTCAAGAAATAGAAAACAAACTTTACAAAGCTTTTCAAGAAAAAACTAAGGCTGATTCTTTACAAGAAAAACTTGAAAATCTTTTTGCACTCAAACCCTTTATTGATGAATTTTTCGATCAAGTGATGATTAATGCTGAAGATGAAAAGCTTAAAAACAATCGCCAAGCTTTGGTTTATGAAATTTATGCAGAGTTTTTAAAGATTGCTGATCTTAAAGAGTTAAGTCTATGAAAGCCTTATGGCTTTTTTTAAGCCTTACTCTTTGGCTTTTTGGAGCCCAAAATTTAGAGCTTGTCAAAGGTCAAGCCTTATTTTTAGAGCTGGATAAAAAAGATTTTTTATCTTTAAAAAACAATGATAAAAATATTCCTACTTTTGCACACCCTAAAAATCAAGAAAAAATTCTAGCCATTTTTTCCTTGCCTTACAAAAATCCTCCGCAAAACACCAAACTTATCGCATTTTACAAAGATAAAAAAGAAGAAATTCTTATAAAAACTTTAGAAGGTAATTATCAAAGTGAAAAAATACAAGTTGAAAACAAAAAGATTTTTCCACCTAAGGCGGTACAAGAACGCATTGCCAAAGAATTAAAAGAGGTCAATGTAATTTATAGCTCTTACACTCCAAAAGCTTTATTTAATGGTACTTTTAACATGCCTTTAAATTCTTTTATTACAAGTGATTTTGGCAAAGCAAGAACTTTCAATGAAAAAGTAGCAAGCTATCATAGCGGAACAGACTTTAGGGCTACCATAGGAACACCCATTTATGCAGCAAACTCGGGCATAGTGAAAATTGCAAAAGATCGTTATTTTGCAGGAAATTCAGTAATCATTGATCATGGTTTTGGAATTTATTCGCAATATTATCATCTTTCTAAGATAAAAGTTAAAATGGGACAAAAAATCAAAAAAGGCGAACTTTTAGGATTAAGCGGAGCTACAGGCAGGGTAAGCGGACCACATTTGCATTTTGGAATTTTAGCCGGAGGCAAACAAGTGGATCCTTTAGATTTTGTGTCTAAATTTAATACCATTTTTCAATGAAATTTAGTATTTTTTTTCACACTTGGCTATATGAGAATTACTATAAAAATGCTGTAAATATAGGAAAAAATGGGGATTTTTTTACTGCCGTAAGTGTGGGAAATCTTTTTGGTACACTTTTGGCTCAACATTTTTTAAATTTAGTGGATAAAAAAATTTTAAAACTCCCTTTAGAGCTTGTAGAAATAGGGGCAAATGAAGGCTATTTAAGTCGTGATTTTTTAGCTGCTTTGCTTGAATTAAGACCCCAAATTTTTTCTCAAATTTCTTTCTTCATCATAGAACCACATGAAAAATTAAGAACTTTACAAAAAAAGACCTTAGAAGGAGTGGAATTTACACACAAAAATAGTCTTAAAGAATGCCACTTTAAAAATGCTTTTTTCTTTTGCAATGAACTTTTTGATAGTTTTACTTGCGAATTAATAGATGATAATAAAATGGCATTTGTAGAAAATTTTAAACTTGTTTTTAAAAATATGGATGAAAATTTGATTGCAAAATGTAAAACTTTAAATCTTAAAAAAGGCGAACTAAGCTTAGAACTTGAAGATTTCTTTAAAGACTTAAATCAAGCTTGCGATCAATTTATATTTGCAGGTTTTGATTATGGAATTTTTAATCCCCAAAAATTTAGTTTAAGAATCTATCAAAAACACGAAGTTTTTAATCCTTTTGAAATATCTTTAAAAGATTTTTTCGGCAAAAGCGATTTAACCTATAATATCAATTTTACCCAAGTGCAAAATCTCATAAAAGAATTTGATTTTAAGCTTTTAGCTTTTAAAAAACAAAGCTTTGCTTTAATGGATTTTGGTTTTGAAAAATTACTAGAACACGCAAAAAAGAAAAATATCAAAACTTACGAAAGCTTTTTATCACAAGCTAAAATTTTATTTTTTAATTTTGATGAAAAATTTCATTTTTTTGAATTTCAAAAAATATAAAAATTTTATATTTTTCATACTTGCGAAACAAATTTCTTCTCTTAAACCCTCATCAATCACTAAAAGTTATGCCTATTAAATAAGTAAACAATCCGCATTTAAATAAAATTTTTCTCATCATACCTACTTCTTTTATGGCTTTTTTCTCCATATAAAAGTCTAACAGCATAATTTAAAAAATCCTTATAACAAAGTTTTGCCATCTACCCTAACTGCTTGATACTTTTCATAGTTTATATTTTGTTTTAATATACTAAGAGTAGCAAGAATACTTGAATTTAAAACCACTGTTTTAGCTTAATGAAGCTTTTTTAATCCTAATCACCTCATTAAAAACCTGTTTGTATGCCTAAAACACTAATCCTATCTTCGCTTTTAGCATCTATAATTAAATCAATCCCAAAAACTCTTTTTAAATCAATAAAAATTTCATTTGTATTACTTGCCTCTTAAAGGCTACAGTCGCTAAAGCATTTTTAATCTTTGCATAGCTCTTTAAATTTTTCCACTTTGATTTAGATTTTTTGCCGTAGCAATGATAAATTCGTATTCTTTTAATTTATTTAATTTTTATCCATTTACACTGTTCTTAAAGTATTTAAACCAAGATCTATACCTAATATGACTTTCCTTGTTTGATTTTATAGTATAATAGCAAAAAAGTTCTAAAGGAAAAATATGCTTTTAGGTGTAAATATCGATCATATAGCAGTATTAAGACAAGCTAGGATGGTAAATGATCCTGATCTTTTAGAAGCTGCTTTTGTAGCGGCCAAATGGGGTGATCAAATCACTTTGCATGTAAGAGAAGATCGCCGTCATGCTCAGGATTTCGACTTAGAAAATATTATAAAATTTTGCAAAAGTCCTATCAATTTAGAATGTGCTTTAAATGATAAAATTTTAAATTTAGCCCTTAAACTCAAACCTCATCGTGTTACTTTAGTGCCTGAAAAAAGAGAAGAGCTTACCACAGAAGGAGGGCTTTGCTTAAATCATACCAAATTAAAACAAAGTATAGAAAAACTTCAAAATGCAAACATTGAAGTTTCACTTTTTATCAATCCTAACTTAGAAGATATAGAAAAATCACATGCATTAAAAGCTGAATTTATAGAACTTCATACAGGGTATTATGCTAATTTACATAACGTACTTTTTAGTAATATTTCTCATACTACTTTTGCCTTGAAAGAACTTGATTTAAACAAAAAAGAATTGCAAATAAAATTTGAAAAAGAATTGCAAAATATAGAACTTTGTGCTAAAAAAGGCATAAAACTTGGCTTAAAAGTAGCTGCGGGTCATGGCTTAAATTATAAAAATGTAAAACCCATAGTAAAAATCAAAGAAATTTGCGAGTTAAATATAGGACAAAGTATAATAGCAAGATCTGTATTTACAGGACTTCAAAACGCTATTTTAGAAATGAAAGAACTTATTAAAAGATGAAAAAACTAGCCATTAGCATAGGCGATATAAACGGCATAGGACTTGAAATTTTGGTGCGTTCTCATGAAGAACTTAGCAAAATTTGCACTCCTTTTTATTTTATCCATGAAAGTTTACTTTATAAAGCTTTAAAGCTTTTAAATTTAAAACTTTTAAATGCAAAAATCGTAGCTTTTAAAGACAGTAAAGATTATGAGTTTAAATTTCTTAAAAATGAAAATTCTCTTGAAATTTATTCTTTTTGCCTTCCCTTAAACTTTAAAGTGAATGAAAATTTTAATATACAAGCTGGAAAAATAGACTCAAAAAGTGGAATTTATAGCTTTTTAAGTTTTAAAGCGGCAAGTTATTTTGTCTATGAAAAACATGCTCATGCCTTGCTAACTCTACCTATACATAAAAAAGCTTGGGAAGAGGCTAAGCTTAAATACAAAGGACATACCGATGCTCTAAGGGATTTTTTTAAAAAAAATGCCATTATGATGCTAGGTTGTAAAGAACTTTTTGTAGGACTTTTTAGCGAACATATACCCTTAGCTAAAGTGAGTAAAAAAATCACCTTTAAAAACTTAAGCATCTTTTTAAAAGACTTTTATAAACAAACACATTTTAAAAAAATTGGACTTTTAGGTTTTAATCCACACGCTGGAGATTATGGAGTTATAGGTGGAGAAGAAGAAAAAATCATGCAAAAAGCCATAACCTTTGTCAATGCTTTTTTATATTCAAAAAAAGATGAAAAATTTTTTAAAAAAGCCTTAAAAGATGAAAATTTACAAAAAGAATTACTTTTAAATTTTAAAGGCAAAGGTATTTATCTACCCTATCCTTTAGTGGCAGATACAGCTTTTACTAAGGCTAGTTTAAAAAACTGCAATCGCTTAGTGGCTATGTATCATGATCTAGGGCTTGCCCCTTTAAAAGCCTTATATTTTGACAAAAGCATTAATGTAAGTTTAAATTTACCCATTATACGCGTAAGTGTAGACCATGGCACTGCTTTTGATAAAGCTTATAAAAATGTTAAAATTAACACTAAAAGCTATTTTGAAGCAGCTAATTTTGCTCTAGAAAATTCTCATTACTATGTATAAATTTACAATAAATCAATTTAAAATATCTTAACAAGGATTGTAAATGCAAAATTATAAAAAAGCTCTTTTTGCCCTAGCTCTTAGTGCTTTTTGTATGGGCGTAACTGAATTTGTCATGGCCGGAGTTTTGGTTGATGTTGAAGCGTATTTTGGCGTGGATGCAAAAACTGCAGGTTATCTTACAACCTTATATGCCATAGGCGTTGTTATAGGTGCTCCTCTTATTACCATACCTTTAAGCCGTTTTCATAGACACATACAACTTTTAATCAATCTTGGAATTTTTGCCCTAGCAAATTTCATCATTTTTTTTAGCGAAAATTTCTATCTTACAGCATTTGCTCGTTTTGTCGCAGGAACACAACATGGAGTGTTTTTCATCATTGCTACTTTAGCTGTTAGCGCTATAACCCCGGATGATAAAAAATCAAGTGCCTTAGCCATAATGGTCACAGGACTTACCGTAGCTTTAGTTACTGGAGTGCCACTTGGAACTTTTATAGGGCATTATTTTGGATTTAAATTTATCTTTTTACTCATTTTTATTATCACAAGCTTAGCCTTTTTTGGAGTGTGGCATATGATGCCCAATAATTTACATCCTAGTCCGACAAGTCTTAAAAATTTAATCCCTGCTTTTTCGCATCAAAATTTATTAAAAACTTATACTATAACCATTTGTAGTTGCGGGGCTCAATTTGTTCTTTATACTTATTTACAAAAATTACTTGTAGAAATAAGTGGTTTTAAAGTCCAAGATACAGCTTACATCTTGCTTTTATATGGAATTTGCGCCATTTGTGGAAATTTATGGGGTGGAAAAATGGTAGATAAAAAAGGTGCTATTTTTTCTTTGCGTCTTATTTTAAGTATACAAGTTTTAGTCTTTTTAAGCGTATTTTTTACCATGTATTCTAAAATTTTAATCATTTTTAGCGTAGCTTTGATAGGATTTTTTGCCTTTTCTACTATACCTGCTTTAAAAATGCTTAGTATCGCTAAGGCTAAACGCCATACTTATAAGGTCATAGATAGTACAGTGAGTGTCAACGAAGCAGCTTTTAATGTAGGTATAGCCTTAGCAAGTTTTTTAGGAGGACTTGTTTTGGCAAATTTTGGCATAGAATTTAATGCTTTATTTTCAGTACTTTTTGTAAGTCCTGCTTTGATTTTTTGCTTTCATTTTTGCCAAAGATAAGATAAATTATCAAAAATTTGCTAGAAAAAATTTAAAAAATCATAAAATGGAATAGAAATTGCTTGTTTATTTAATATAAAAATTAAATAAAGGAGGAGAAAATGGTAGTAGATAATACTCAAAAAACACTAAATGCTATCCTTAGCACCACAACTAAGGTTAAAGAGAAAAATACTTCAACAGATGAATTTCAAGCTACATTAAATGAAGTAAAAAACAAAGAAGAAAAAGAAGAGAAAAAAACAAGCTCAAGCAAATTTACCAATAAGGATATTGATCTTGGTGCTGTTAAAGAAGATTTTAGATCTTATGCTTGGCAAAAAATGAGAGAGGATCAATATAAAAAAAATGAGGAGACTTTATTAAATAAGCTTTTTGCTACAATTAATGCAAATAACACAAAAGCTTAATATGCAAATTAACCAAAGCTCAAACTATATAAACGAGAATTTTAATAATTCTCGTAAAAATTCTGATAATTCAAAAATTTCCTATGAGATACTCCATTTAAAGTTTTACTTAAAGAAGTAAAAGAATTTATTGGCCCTAAAATTAAAAAATTTAAAGAAGAACTCATATTAAACAAAAAACAAGAGAATATGAAAGAAAAATGGTTCCTGATTTAGCTCTTTTGCATAAAGCAAATATCGAAAAATTGATAATTTAATTTATCAATTTCTGTTATAATTTTGCTAAAAACAAAGGAAAATAATGATTTTTATTGATTCTTGCTTTAAAAAACCTACACCTTACACCCCTATTTGGATGATGCGTCAAGCAGGAAGATATTTGCCAGAATATATGGAAGTAAGAAAACAAGCGGGTGATTTTCTCTCCTTGTGCAAAGACTATAAAAAAGCTTCTGAGGTTTCTTTACAACCTATTGATATTTTAGATGTTGATGCGGCAATCATTTTTTCAGATATCTTAGTTATCCCTCTTGAAATGGGTATGAATTTGCGTTTTGAAAAAGGAGAAGGACCTGTTTTTGATAATCCTATTTCAACCCTAGAAGACTTAGAAAAGCTTGATGATCAAAATGCTCATAAAAAATTAAATTATGTTTATGATGCCTTAAAACTTACTAGAGAAAAATTATCACAAGAAAAAGCTTTAATAGGATTTTGCGGAAGTCCTTGGACCATAGCTACTTATATGATAGAAGGAAGTGGAAGTAAAAATTATGCAAAATGCAAAAAAATACTTTATCAAAACCCAGAACTTTTACATAAAATTCTAAGCAAACTAACTCAAGTTTTAAAGCTTTATTTAGAAGAACAAATCAAAGCAGGTGCTAATGCTGTACAAATTTTTGACAGTTGGGCAAGTGCTTTAGAATATGATAAATTTTTTGAATTTTCTTTCAATTATATGCTTGAAATTTCAAATTTTACTAAAAATAAATACCCAAATATACCTGTGATTTTATTCCCTAAAGGCATTAGTGGTTATTTGGATAAAATCGATGGTAATTTTGATGTTTTTGGGGTTGATTGGAGCACTCCACTTGACTTAGCACGTGATAAACTATCACACAAATACACTCTTCAAGGCAACATGGAGCCTTGTAGACTTTATGATAAAAACGCTATTAAAGAAGGAGTGGAAAAAGTATTAAAAACTATGCAAAACAAAGCTCATATTTTCAACTTAGGACATGGAATTTTGCCTGATATTCCTATTGAAAATGCAAAATATTTTATCAAACTTGTACAAGAAAGTTCAGCTAAATGAAAATACTTTTTGGCCCTATTAGTTCAAGGCGTTTTGGAAGATCTTTAGGTATAGATTTAAGTCCTAGCAAAAAACAGTGTAATTTTGATTGCGTTTATTGCGAGCTTGATCCAAAAAAAGCCCAAGAAAAACAAGATGAAATTATTAGTATAGACAAAATCGTCTCCGAAGTAAAAGCTATGCTTAAAAAAAATGTTGAATTTGATTTTCTTACCCTTACTGCCAATGGAGAGCCTAGTCTTTATCCTTATCTAAATGAGCTTATTTTATCTTTACGCAACATTATCAAAGATAAGAAACTACTTATTTTAAGTAATGGTACAGCTGTATTAGATGAAAATAAATTTAACGCTTTATTAAAACTAGATGTAGTTAAATTTAGCCTAGATAGTGCAGTTCCTAAAACTTTTTATCGTATTGATAGAGCCTTAAAAAACATTGATTTAGAAAAAATGATAGAAAAAATGGCAGATTTTAGAGCTCAATTTAATGGGGATTTGATTATGGAAATTCTTGTTGTCAAAGATCTTAATGACAACGAAGAAGAATTTAAAATACTTAATCAAGCTTTAAAAAAAATCATGCCTTTAAGGGTTGATCTAAGCACCATAGATAGACCTCCAGCTTATGCGGTTAAAAAAGTAAGCGAAGAAAAACTTTTAGAACTTTCCAAACTTATAGATTCTACTCCGGTACTCTTAGCCAAAAGACATTATGAAGGTAAAAAACTGAGTTTTAATGAGGAAGAATTATTAAAAATGCTTCATTTACGTTCCCAAAGTGAAATAGACATAGAAGTGAAATTTGATGAAAAATCTAAAACTCTCTTAAATCAACTTATCAAAGAAAAAAAGGTAAAGATTCTTGATTTAGCTGGGATTAAGTTTTATAAGGCCTAAACTCTTGGCAAATACTTTCTAAGTAAAACTACAAGATCGTTTTTACTTATATCACTTAAAACTTCGCTCACACGATCAAAGTTTCTAACTTTTTCCTTGGAAAAAAAGATAATATGACTAAGTAAATTTCTCATTTGTTCAAGATCAAATTTAATCAATTCATAGTCAAGCAAAATCAAACGATAAATTTCTTTGCTTAATTCTTGTTTTAAATGACTAAAAGAATTTATACATATATTTTTGTTACATTGTTTTTCTATTATATTAAAAACAATGTTGCATCAAAATCATTTTGCTTAAAAAGTAATACATTATTCTGATAAGGGGTTTTAAATTTTAAAGTATAAACCTCATCAAGCTTGTTTTGTAAGATATTTTCAAGATCTTTTTTTCAAAAGGTAAAGTAAAAAATACTCATTATGAGTATTTTTATGGTGGCCCATCACGATAAAATCATAGTTTTTCTTTACGCTTTCATTTAAAATTTTATCCTTAAATAAAAACCAAATGAAAATCATTAACATCAAAACTTAAATTTTTAAAACAAATACTTTCTATACCAAAATACGAAAGCAAATTTGCAATTAAAAAATTCTCAAGCTCATCATCATTAACTATAGTCACGCTTGCTTCAAATTGTAAAACCTTTCCATTGAGATGTCCTTATAAGATTTAATTCCAATCTGATTTGACCTTTTTGAGAATTTAAAGCATTTAAAATTAAAGAATTAATTTCTTTATCATGCGTTTCATTTAAACAACGTATTGCATTAGATATGTTTCCAAGCTGATATAAATTTTCTTCTAAAAATGCAAATATCAATCTTTTTTTGAAAAATTTAAAAAATTATTTTGCATACAAAAAATTTTTTAATACATTTTGTTTATATTTTTTGCCTAAAAGTAAGAATAAAAAGCGTTAAAGACAAAATAAAAACATTAGACAACATACCTATTTTAATTACTCTACAACACTATTAAGTTTTAAAATATCAATCCTTAAAATATGCTAAAATCAGATAAAAATAAAAATTATCCCTGCTAAATCAATTTTCTTTTATTTTCTGTGCTGCTTTCTTACCCACAAGCATCATAAGCTCTTTAAAATCAGCCTTATATATGGATTCAAAATTCCCATAAAACGCTAAAAGTTTTTGTATAACCCCCGCACTAATCCCTGAATTTATAAGCTTAGAACTTGTTAAGTCTTGTTTTTTCTTAGTATTCCGATGAAAGCTAATAGCAAAGCGATGTGCTTCATCTCTTAATTTCTGCAAGAATTGTAGTTTTTTATCGTTAGTACTTAGGCTAAATTCTCCTTTTAAAGAATGAATTTTATCCTTAGCACCTCCTTTAGCCCTATATGCTTTTGCATCGATCTTTTCTTTTGAAATAGCCAAAATATCAACATTAGCCCCGCTACTTGCAATGATTTCTTTAGCCAAATCCAGCAAAGCCCTCCCTCCATCTATAAGCCATAAATCAGGGGGTGGCATTTTATCAAAGTCTAAAGCTCTACGCGTTAAAACTTCACGCATTTGATCATAATCATTTTTATATTTTAAATGAAATTTACGATATTTTAACTTATCCCAAGAATTTACTCTATAAGCTACCATAACTCCAACATTTGCCACACCTTGCAAATGAGAATTATCAAAAATTTCTACATAATTTGGTAAATTTTCGAGTTCAAAATAAGACTTTAATTCTTTTTGCATATTAAAATCATGATTTTTTTTGCTCTTTTTCTATATTTAAGAGTGCATTTTGAAAAGCTAAATCACAAATCTTTCTTTTTTCTCCTATTTTAGGTATTTTAATACTGATTTTTTTATCAAATCTTTGGCTTAAAATTTTTTCTAAAAGCACCCTATCTTCAAATTCTTCATAAACATAAATAAAGCTTGCAAGTAAAGGAATATCTGTGCTAAAATTTTCTAAAATAAGTTGCTTATAGATTTCATTTTTATCCCATTGTATATCATTTTTTACAGGAATAATCTTAGAATTTACACTGATGATTTTTCCATTTTGCACTACAAAACGCAAAGTTGAAAGTATAGAATTTTCAAAAGCCAAAGCAAATACTTCAAAATCTTCTAATTTTGCAATATCTATTTCAACTTTAACCTCTAAATCTTTAATCGTTGTAATTTGATCCCTTATTTTTGCCGCTTCTTCATAATTTTCATTTTGAGCTAAAATAAGCATTTGTTTTTCTAAATTTTTAACCAAAATACCAGGGTTTAAAAGTGCATAAATAGCCTCATCTAAAATTTCACGATATTTTTCTTTACTGATGCGTTTATCACAAGGCGCAAGACAACGAGAAATTTGATAAAAAATACAAGGGGTCTTACAACTTGCTTTTTGCTTTAAAGGATAATACAAATAAAGTGCATCTAAAAGTTCTCTAGCGCCTTTAAAAAAAGGACCAAAGTATTTAATTTTACTTTTTTTTACTAATTTTCTAGTGATCTCAAAACGCGGAAATTCTTCATCAAGATTCACATAAATATAAGGATAAGTTTTATCATCCCTTAATAAAATATTATATTTTGGATGCAATTGTTTAATAAAAGAATTTTCCAAAATTAAAGCATCCACTTCTGAATTGGTAGTGATAAATTCTAGATGCACTGTTTCTTCAATCATTTTTTGAATTCTTAAAGAATTTCTTGGATTTGCATGCAAATTTGGAGTAAAAGCAAAATAAGATTTAACACGATTTTTAAGATTTTTAGCCTTGCCTACATATAAAAGCTTTCCTTCTTGATTAAAGTATTGATACACTCCAGCGCTATTAGGAAGAGTTTTTAACTCATTTTCTAAATTGTCTTTAATCAAGATTAGAACCTTTTTTTATAAGTTGTCTTAAATCTTCAAATTTATTAAATAATTTCTCATCTTCAAAACAATTTTTAAACTCGCCTTTAGAAAGCTCCAAATAAGAATTTTTAGAAAGCTTTTCATCATTTTTGTTTTTATTTGCCGCATAGGTGTATTTTTGAGAAAAGATTTTTATATCTTTTATATCAACAAACCCGCTTAAAGGATATTTTTGTCCATATGCTTTTATGAGAAATTTAATATAATTTTTGCTATCATCATGATTTAATTCTTGATAAGCTGCTGGATGTAAGGTTATTATATTTAAAATATGATTTTTTACATAAATTTTAGCAATCAAACATTGCTTAGCAAGCGGAAAAGAACTTAAAAAATCTTTACAAAAAAATAAGGTTTTTAAAGGTTTATAATGAGGTTTATCCATCAGTTCATTAATAATAACACTAGCGTTTTTAATCATCTTAATATTACTTCTTTTTCTCATAAGATGATTTTAGCATTTCTTTTCTTAATTTTCTTGTGTGCTTGCGGCTATAAAGGCAACCCTCAATACACAAGTTATGAACAAAATGGTTCAGTAAAAACTATTAAAAAATACGAACAATTACACAGGTGGTAAATAATGAAAAAAGCAGATATTTTAGTTTTGGATTTTGGCTCTCAATACACCCAACTTATAGCAAGACGCTTAAGAGAGCAAGGTGTTTATGCTGAAATTTTACCTTTTAATGTCAGTTTAGCCGATATTCAGGCTAAGCAACCAAAAGGCATTATTTTAAGCGGTGGTCCAGCAAGTGTCTATGCAACTGATGCGTATTTTTGTGATAAAGGTGTATTTGATTTAGGTTTGCCTGTTCTTGGAATTTGTTATGGCATGCAACTTATGGCACATCATTATAAAGCTACAGTAGCACCTGCAGGACATAAAGAATATGGTAAAGCAAATATAGAAGTTAAAAAAGACAGCGCTTTATTTAAAAATCTCCCTAAAAAACAAACCGTTTGGATGAGTCATTCTGATAAAGTAGAAAATTTACCTCAAGGTTTTGAGGTTTTAGCTACAAGTGAAAATAGTCCTTTTTGTGCTTTTGGAAATGAAGATAAAAAATTCTTTGCTTTACAATTTCATCCAGAAGTGCAACACAGTGAATTTGGTAAAAATATCTTAAAAAATTTCGCTAAATACGCTTGTAATTGTGAAAGCGTTTGGAATATGGGTTCTTTTGCAAAAACTCAAGCAGAAAAAATCCGCGAAGAAATAGGTAATAATAAAGTTCTTTGTGCAGTAAGTGGTGGAGTCGATAGCAGCGTGGTTGCTGCACTTTTAGCTAGTGCTATAAAAGAACAAGTTATAGTGGTTTTTGTAGATAATGGACTTTTAAGAAGTGGTGAAAAAGAACAAGTTGAATTTATGTTTAAAAATACTTTAGGCATTGATCTTATCAGTATTGATGCAAGTGAAATTTTCTTAAGTCGCCTAGCCAATATTACAAACCCTGAACAAAAAAGAAAAATCATAGGAAATACCTTTATAGAAGTTTTTGAAAAAGAAGCAAAAAAACATAAAGATGTAAAATATCTCGCCCAAGGCACACTTTATACCGATATCATAGAAAGTTCGGTTGTAGGCACAAGCAAAACCATCAAAAGCCATCATAATGTAGGTGGTTTACCTGAAAAAATGAATCTTAAGCTTATCGAGCCTTTAAAAGAAATTTTTAAAGATGAAGTACGCACCTTAGGACTTGAACTTGGACTTAGTAAAGAAGTAGTTTATCGCCATCCTTTCCCTGGACCAGGGCTTGCTATACGCATTATGGGTGAAGTAAACCGTCCGAGCTTAGAATTACTACGCAAAGCTGATGTAGTTTTACTTGAAGAATTAAAAAGCACAGGTTGGTATGATAAAACCTGGCAAGCATTTTGTGTACTTTTAAATGTTAAAAGTGTTGGAGTTATGGGAGATAATCGCACCTATGATAATGCAGTTTGCATACGCGTTGTAGATGCAAGCGATGGCATGACAGCCACCTTCTCACACTTACCATATGAAATTTTAGAAAATATAAGTCGTCGCATCATCAATGAAGTAGAAGGTATAAACCGTGTAGTTTATGATATTTCAAGTAAACCGCCTGCAACCATAGAATGGGAATAATCCATTTTTCTAGCTCTTATTTTATTATAATATTTTTATAAAAATAAGGCTAAAATTCATTCAATAAATTTCAAGGAAGAAATATGCACGGAAAAATAGCAATTTACATGGATTCTACAGGACGTGGAACCGTTACAAACTCAGCAAATACTTTTTTTGATTTCAACCGCCAAATTTGGAACGATAAAAAAAGCATGCCAAGTGTTGGTATGCTTGTAGAATTTAGAACTCTTTCTAGCGAAAAAAAGGCAGAAGATAACAAGCCTGATCAAACAAGCAAAACCATAACAGGTATAAAGCCTTCAAAATTTCAAGAATTTAAAGAAGGAGATTTTATCACCGAAAATGATTTTTGGAAGACTGATAATGATGAAGAATTAGAAGACTTACAACAATCAAGAAGAAGTGCTTATATAACAGAACTTTATAGAACAACAGATTTTGATACTATAGAAAAAATTCCTCTTTCTTTAACCATACCTCAAGCTATACAAAAATATTTTGCCCATGAAATTTTATCTGTAGAAGCACTTCAAACCAATCTACAAGACGAAAAAGAAATTCCTTGCATACTTGATTATCTTATACTTAAAAGATTTTTATTTAAAGCTTATGATACTTTAATTTTTATGGATAATAGCATAGACCAAACCCAATTTAGCGCACTAAAAAGTATCATGATGCATTTAGAAAATTCATACAAGCAAATGATAGCCGATCAAAAACCAAATACCACAAAAATTTTTAATGAGACCTTTTTATCTTTACAGTGCCATTATCAAGCTTTAATGGCCACCATAGATACAAGAAAAAATCGTCTAGCTTCACTTGAAGCACAAATGAAAAACTTACAATCTGAAATAAATCTTAAAAGCAATGCAGCCAATCCAGATCCTGAAAAACTTAAAGTACAACAAGAAAGATTAGTCAAACTACAAGAAGAAGCCGAATACTATAGAACAACATTGAAAAGACTTGATGCTATAAGAGAAGATTTTTATAAGAAAAATTACAATATCTTCGAAAATGCCTTTAAGCTTTCTCGAGAAAAACTCTTTAAGAAAATTGTCACGGGTTTAAATCTATGTGCAACTATAATGGATGTCAAAATTTGGCGTTTGTCTTTAAAATCATCAGGAGTTAAAAATTCTTATTTTACTATGAGTAATATAGAAAATTCTTTCTGCTCTCTTTCTTTTGCAGAACATTATTTAAGTCGTTTAAACAAATCAGCTTTAAACCCTTTTGATCACAAACTTTTAGTATACATTCAAAAAATCACAAAAGAACAAAGAAAAAAATTTTTAGTTGTCACATCGAATTTAGATTTATTATGCAAATTAAAGATTGAAAACTTTTCACAAAATCCGTATTATTTAGTAAAGTATGCTCCCAAAAAAGTAAATTATCAATCTTTAATGCGTGATAATACCTTTGATATAGTTTATATTGATGAAAAAAATGTTTGGGAAAATGTTGCCGATATTATTTTGCAAGGAAAGCATTTTGACAAATCAGGAAAAACCAAATTTAAACTGATTTAAGACATAGAAATTTAAGCTAAATTAAGTTATAATTCCTTGCCTAAACAGTTTGTGGTATTTAAGTGATCCAACACATTTTTATTAACTGCAATCGTGTGATTTACCGTGTTCTGTGGCATCGTTTGAGTTTTGAAAAAAGCAAGAAGTTGCAGCCTTTAAAAATTACCTAGCGGTTTTCTTTGACTTTTTGGGGTCAATCTTTGTTAAACGGCTGTTTGGGTTTAAAAGGAGATATATAATGAAAATAATGATTTTGGGTAGTGGTGCAAGAGAATATTCTATTGCTTTAGCCTTAAAAAGAGTAGACAAAAATTTAGAGTTTTATTTTGCTCCTGGAAATGGCGCTACCGAAAGTCTTGGAACAAATTTAAACCTAAAAGATCCAGTGGTTTTAGCAACCTACGCAAAAGAAAAAGGTTTTGATCTTTGCATAGTAGGGAATGAAAGTTTTTTAGCTGAAGGAGTTGTGGATATTTTTAAACAACAAGGACTTGCTATTTTTGGACCAAGCAAAGCTGCTGCAATGCTTGAAACCTCAAAATCTTTTATGAAAAGTTTTCTTAAAAAATACCGTATCAAAACAGCTAAATTTTTAAACACAAATGACATTGAAAAAGCAAAAAATTTTATATATAGTTTAACCCCTCCTATAGTAGTAAAAGCCGATGGACTTTGTGCAGGAAAAGGTGTTATCATAGCTAAAACTCACGAAGAAGCTATAGAAGAAACCGCTAAAATGCTTAGCGGAGAAAGCTTTGGTGATGCTGGAAAACTAGTTGTGATTGAAGAATTTTTAGATGGTTATGAATTAAGTATTTTTGCAGTATGTGATGGTAATGATTTTGTTTTACTTCCTGTAGCACAAGATCACAAAAAATTACTCGATAATGATCAAGGGCCAAATACCGGTGGAATGGGTGCTTATGCCCCTAGTTCTTTGGCCAATGAAAGCTTACTTAGAAAAGTTCAAAAAGATATCATCTTGCCAACTTTAGCAGGCATGAAAAAAGAAGGGACAGAATTTTGCGGGGTTTTATTTATAGGTGCTATGGTCGTTGGAAATAAACCTTATGTATTAGAATTTAATGTTCGCTTTGGCGATCCTGAATGCGAAGTTTTAATGCCTTTAATCGAAGATCCTTTGGAGCTTATTTTAGCTGCCACTCAAAGACGCTTAAGACATGTAAAAATTAAAATCAAAAAAGAATTTGCAGTATGCGTTGTATGTGCGAGTGAAAACTATCCTTACAAAAGCTCACCAAAAAGCCAAATTATTGTAAATAACATTCCTGAAAACTCTCATATTTCTTATGCTGGAGTAAGCTTAGAAGATGGTAAACTAATGGCCGATGGTGGAAGAGTTTTAGTTTGCGTTGGCACAGGAAAAAGCATTGAGGAAGCTCAAAAAAATGCCTATAAACTTTGTGATAATGTAAATTTCAAAGGAAAACAATACAGAAAAGATATCGCTCATCAGGTTCTTAAATGAAAGAAAATTTACAAAATCGCTTAGAGCGCGAAAATCTAAAAATAGCAAGCTTTGGAAAAAGAGTTTTAGCTTTTTTAATTGATGATATGATTATTTCTTTGATTGTATTTATCATTTTTTACGATCGCTTGATTCTAGCAAAAGATTTATTTGAAATGACTCAAATTATAGGAAATTTTTATCTTGGTTTCATCTTACTTCATTTTAGTTATCAAACTATTTTTACTTATCTTTATGGAGCAAGTTTAGGAAAAATATTGTGTAAAATTATCATCTTAGATGAAAATCTTCTAGACAAACCTAATCTAACCCAAAGCTGTATCAGATCTGCTGTAAGACAAGTTAGTGCCATGGCTTTTATGCTTGGATTTGCTTGGGCTTTAAGTAATGATTTACGCAAAGCTTGGGAGGATTATTTAGCAAGGACGATAGTAGTCGATGTGGCGTAAATTTTCCCTATTATTAGGAGCTAGCATAGCCTTAAATGCGGCACAAGTTGATATTTACGCCCTTGATGCAAAAAAAGAAGGTGATATCCTTACTGCAAATAATGATGTTATTATTTTTTCTGATTTTTATTTCATCACTGCCAATAAAGCAATTTATAATGAAAAAACTGGAGATGTTGAACTTTTTGGCGATGTTAATATCCTAAGAGGTCAAAATGAAAGATCGCATTCTGACTATGCTAAAATCAACCTAAATTCTAATCAAGCCGATTTTAGGAATTTTTTCTTTTCTAATAATAATCTTGAAGTATGGTTTCAAAGCAAAACAAGTCATCTAAACAATAAAGTCTTTGAAAGTAAAATTTCAGCAGTTTCAAGCTGCAATGTTGAAAATCCTGACTGGGAAATTCGTTTTTCAAAAGGCTGGCTTAATCGAGAAACTAATTTTGTCCATCTCTATAATGCAAAATTATATGTTAAAAATACCCCGGTTTTTTATCTGCCTTATTTTGGTTTTAGTGCTGACACTCATAGACAAAGTGGACTTTTAATCCCAAAAATTGTTTTAAAAAGTAATGAAGGCTTATACTATGAACAACCTATTTATATAGTCGCTCAAGAAAATTGGGATTTAGAACTTGATCCTCAAGTTAGAACAAATCGTGGTTTTGGTCTTTATTCGACTTTAAGATTTCTTGATTCTCCATATTCAGCAGGAGAGTTAAATTTTGGTGCTTTTAAAGAAAATAACTCCTATTTTCACGATGAAAATTTAAAAAATAAAACCCACTACGGAATAGAGCTAAAATACTCAAGAGATGATTTGATTAAATCTTTACTCAGCGATAATTTTCAAGAAGGTCTATGGATAGATGCAACTTATCTTAACGATGTAGATTATTTAAATCTCGGCAGCAGAGATTATCGAGATCTTAACTCGCTTGTAACCTCGAAAATTAATTATTTTCTAGCCGATGAAAACAATTTCTATGGAGCTTACGCAAGGTATTATATCGATACATCTAAACTTAATAATAACACAACCTTACAAGAATTTCCAAGTTTTCAATACCACAGATTTTTAAACAATCTTTTTGATGAACGCTTACGTTATTCATTTGATGCTTCATTTCATAATTTTTACCGACCTGCTGGTTCTTATGCAAATGAGCTAAATTTAGACTTACCTATCTCGTATCATAATGCTTTTTTTGGAGATTTTTTACACTTTACTTTTACAGAAAGGTTTTATGCTTCTTTTATAAATTATAGCAACGATCCCCAAAGAAATCATGAACATTATTTTAGAAATATTCATGATTTTAATCTCTATACCGATCTTTCCAAAGCTTATGAAAATTTCTTTCACACTTTGAATTTAGGGATAAATTATGTTTTACCAGGTGCAAAATCAGGTAAAATCACACAAGATTATCTTGAAGAATTCGATAAAGAAAATGAACATACAAACCTTTATGCTGTGCAATATTTCTACAACAACGAAGGACAAAAAAAAATCAAACACAGAATTTCACTTGATTACCTTAATGAACAAAATGAGTTCTATGAACTTGAAAATCTTTTAACTTATTATTTTAATGAAAACATTAATCTTAACAGTGAAGTACTTTATTCTTATAAGCAAAGTCGCTTTACCAATGTTATCAGTCAAATAGAAGTCAACACAAATTCGAAATTTAACTGGATGTTTTCTCATGCTTATCAAAATAATGAGTATGGAAAATACAGCTTTATTGGCACAAGAGCAAATTATATTACTACACCTAATTACAATTTATTTGGTGGAATTTGGTTTGATACTCAAAGAGCACATGCAAACATGTGGGAACTTGGCTATACTTATCAAAGAAAATGCTGGAATTATTCCTTAATGTATAGAGAAAGAATCGATCCACAACTTACAAGCGGTGGTATCACGGCAAAAAATCAAAGTGGAGTTTATTTTATTTTCAACTTCTATCCTTTAGGAGGAGTAAAATACGATTTTTCTTTAGCAGAAAGTGAAAACAAAATTTAAAAAGGATGAAATTTGCTAAATATTTTAAAAAATTTTACGAATTTATTATCTGGTAAAAAAGGAAAAACAATGCAATACAGTATAGAAATTAACAAAAATACAGAAATATTTGATATAGATAAAGTTGCAAAACAAGCCACTGGTGCTGTTTTAATGAAACAAGGTAAAAGCGTTGTTTTAGCTACAGTTGCAAGAGAAGAAAAACAAGTTGAAGAAGATTTTTTACCCCTAACCGTTCAATACATCGAAAAAACTTATGCCGCAGGAAAAATTCCTGGCGGCTATGTCAAAAGAGAAACCAAACCAAGCGATGCAGAAACTTTAACAGCGCGCATTATTGATAGAAGTTTACGCCCTCTTTTTCCAAAAGGTTATGCTTATCCAACTCAAATCGTCGTAATGGTTCTTTCAGCCGATCCTAAAGTGGATTTGCAAGTAATGAGCTTAAATGCTGCAAGCGTAGCACTTTATCTTAGTGATATACCTATGAAAGCTCCAGTATGTGGTGTTCGCATAGGAAGGATAGATGGAAATTTTATACTCAACCCAAACAATGAAGAGCTTAAAAACAGCACTCTAGATCTCTATGTAGCAGGTGTAAAAGATGAGCTTTTAATGATAGAAATGAGAGCCTTACCTGATCAAAAGGAAAATGAAATCTTTATTGAAGCTCCTTACGCTGATGTTTTAACCCAAACCACTTCACAAAATATGAATGAACTTAACGAAGATGAAATTTTAGAGGCTTTAAATTTAGCTCAAAAAGCTATATTAAATGGGTCAAATGCTTATAAAGAAGCCTTTAGTAAACACAGAAAAAATTCTCAAATCGAGTTAAAAAACGAAATTGAATATCCTGAAATTTTAGCTTTTGTAGAAAATAATTTCCAAAAACAAATCAAAGAAGCCATCAACCAAATGGCAAAAAGCGAAAGAGCAAGTGAACTTAATAAAATTGCTAAAGAAATTTTAAACCTTGAAATCGCTAAAGATTGGAGTGAAGAAAGCATTTTAAATACTTTAGCCAAAATCAAACGCAAACTTATCCGTGAGCAAATTTTAGATAAAGGCAAAAGAGCTGATGGTAGAAGTTTAAACGAAGTGCGTCCTATCAGCATAGAAACCAATATCTTGCCAAATGCTCATGGCTCATGTCTTTTCACTCGTGGACAAACTCAAGCCTTAGTTGTTGCAACATTAGGCGGAGAAAATGATGCTCAAATGATAGATTTACTTACAGAAAAAAATCCTATCAACGAACGCTTTATGGTAAATTATAATTTTCCAGGCTTTTCAGTAGGAGAAGCAAGTCCTATTAAAGCTCCAGGAAGAAGAGAACTAGGACATGGAAATTTAGCTAAAAGAGCACTCTATCCAAGTGTGGATGAGAACTATCCTTATGTGATCCGCTTAGTCAGTGAAATTTTAGAAAGCAATGGCTCAAGCTCTATGGCAACAGTTTGCGGTGGGTCTTTAGCCTTAAAAGCAGCAGGGGTGCCAAGCTTAAAACTTGTTGCAGGCGTGGCTATGGGACTTATCTTTGAAGATAACAAACATGCCATTTTAACAGATATCATGGGACTTGAAGATCATGATGGAGATATGGATTTTAAAGTAGCAGGAAGTAAAGATGGTGTTACTGCTCTTCAAATGGATATAAAACTAGGAGGAATCGATCAAGAAACGCTTAAACAAGCTTTATATCAAGCCAAAGAAGGAAGAATTCATATCCTAAATATCATGGAAGAAGCCGCTAAAGAAATCGTAGTTAATGAAGAAGTCTTACCTAAACTTGAACTTTTTAGCGTCGATCCTTCAAAAATCGTTGATATCATAGGTCAAGCTGGAAAAACCATCAAAGAAATCATAGAAAAATTTGGTGTTTCTATAGATTTAGATCGCGAAAAAGGCGAAGTAAAAATAGCAGGCAACCAAAATGAACAAATCAAAGCTGCAAAAGACTATATTATAAATATCACAAGCTCTCAAAAAGGAACTAAAAAAAATTCTAAAGATATATCAGGCTTTGAACTTGGACAAGAATTTCAAGGTATTGTTAAAAAAATCGCTCCTTTTGGAGCCTTTGTAGAACTTAAAAATGGCGTTGATGGTTTATTGCATAATTCAAAAATTAAAAAATCTCAATCTAAGTGAAAACCAAAGCTTGAAAGTTAAAATCAGTGAAATTAAAAATGGAAAAATTTCCGTGGATTTGTGTGAGTGAATGAATTTTTAACTCACCCTTTTAAACCTTTTTTTGATAAAGATTCTAAAATTTTAATTTTGGGATCTTTTCCTTCTATCAAATCAAGACAAGATGGCTTTTACTATCAACACCCAAGAAATCGTTTTTGGCCTATACTAGAGACACTTTTTGATGCAAAATTAGAAAATATCGCAAAACAACAAGCCTTTTTAAAAGAAAAAAATATCGCTCTTTGGGATGTACTTCAAAGTTGCAAGATAAAAAATTCAGATGATAAAACTATAAGCTATGCAAAGGCCAATGATTTAAACCTAATCCTTTCTCAAGCCAAAATCCAAGCCATTTTTACCACAGGACAAAGCGCTTATAAATTTTTTACCAAATTTCATCCTCATTTAAAAGCCATAGCCCTACCCTCAACTTCTCCTGCAAATTTAAATTTTTCTTTTGAAAAACTTTTGCAAAGTTATGAAATACTTAAAGATTTTATAAAATAATTTTTGATTATATATACAAAATACCCTCGCAAACAAAGAATAATACTTACAAAAATACAAATAAAATAGTAAATTTGTCACTTAGCATCACGAATGGCAATTAAAATAACATAACCAAATCTTGCCACACCATTTTAGTTAACAAAGTAGTAAAAAAACATATCATAATACGCAAAAACATAAAAATCCTTAAATTTATGCAGATCAAAGCATATTTTAATCTTTTTATATTAAAATAACTCAAAATACGCCAAAATAAAGGAGTTTGCATGCCTTTTGTAAATATTCGCATTACTAAAGAAAATGAACAACCTACAAAAGAACAAAAACAAGAACTTATCGCAGGGATAACAGACTTACTCGCTAAAATATTAAATAAAAACAAAAACTCCACTGTGGTAATTATCGATGAAATCGACACTGATAATTACGGGTT
The DNA here is from genome assembly GCA_000163995.1 of Campylobacter jejuni subsp. jejuni 414. Taxonomy (GTDB): domain Bacteria; phylum Campylobacterota; class Campylobacteria; order Campylobacterales; family Campylobacteraceae; genus Campylobacter_D; species Campylobacter_D jejuni_A. The sequence goes on from CM000855.1 coordinate 1,165,421, forward strand.
TGGCGGAAAAAGCATCACCCAAGTAAGACAAGAAAAAAGCTAGTTTACATCTAGCTTTTGAGTATTATCCTTAAATTCAAATTCTACTCTTTTAGCTCCAAAACCTTTAGCAATGGCCTCTAAAGTATCTTTAGCACTTTTGTGAATTTTGCTTTCTAAATTTTGGATAAGATTTAAAGACAAATCCTTAACCTCATCTTTAGCTTCTTTTATAAGTTTATTTTTATCGCTTTCACTAAAGCTAATCCCCGTGCTATTGATGGAATCAGGTAGCAAAAAAGGTAAAAATTTGGCATTTTTTTCATCATAAAATTTCATATCTATGATGCTATGTTTATATTTACACTCCGGCATGATAATTTTATAAGCATCATCTCCCAAGCTTAAAATATCAAAATTTTTATCCCTTAAATCATATAAAAAAGTAATCTCAAATTCAAAAATCAAAGCAATCTGCCTTTCACTCAAAGACCAGCCTAAAATGCTTTTCCAAATTCCATTAAAAGCACTATCTTTTTTAGTAACAATCTCTTTACTAAAAACTTGAAAAACACTTAATTCTCCTATAGATTTAAGTTGCATGATATCGCTAAAGCTTTGTGTGCTTTTTTCTTGTATTTTAGAGCTTTTGTACTGCCTAAAAAGCACCCCAAATAAAATCCCAAGCAAAATCACTACTAAAACAAATAAAATCATTTCCATTTTAAACCTTTCTAATATTTATAAGCCTTGATTTGAAAAGATATATTTTCTTTCAAATGCTAAGAAAATAAACGCATTGACGATAAAAATCAAACACACAAAAGTAAAAACAAATTCCACGCTAAAATTCGAAGCCATAAGCCCTCCACCAAAAGCACCACAAAAATTTCCTAAAAATTGACAAGTTTGATTAAAACCAAAAATTACACTTAAATTTTTAGCACTCACACTTTTTTTAAGCAAAGCATTCACGCAAGGCAAAAGCCCTCCAAGTCCTATGCCTATAAGCAAACGTACAAAAATAAGTGTATAGACATTATTTGCCACAGCTTGCAAATAAAAGCAAACTCCACAAAATATCAAAGCCACAAAAATAATCTTACTAGGCCCTATTTTATCAGCGATTTTTCCAAGTTTTGATGCGAAAAAAAGATTGCTAATCCCACTTGCAGCCACCACTATACCCGCCCAAAGAGCTAAATTTCCACCTTGATGAATTTGCTCGACATAGATACTTAAAATCGGCATCACCCCAAAAGTACCAAACTGTATCACAAAAGTGGTGATAAAAAGAACGATAATAAGGGTTTTGCTTTCCTTAACTTTTTGAGTATTTTTCTTTGCTTCTTTTTGAATTGTTCTCTCATGGATGAAAAAATAAATCGTTACAAAAGAACAAGCGATCAAAAAAGCCACCACATCAAAAACCGCACTAATACTAAAAAATTCAGCCACAAAGCCACCAAACAAAGGTCCAAGTAAACTCCCACTTATAGAAGCTGTAGAAAGAGTTCCTAAAGCATAAGCCACTTTTTCTTTTGGTGCTATCACAGCGATAAACACAATAGCAGCTGAAGTAAAACCTGAAATTATCCCTGTTAAACCTCGCACAAAAACCACTTCTAAAGCACTATGAGCAAAACTAAGCCACAAAGTTAAAACCGACATTCCAAAACTTGCACGAAGAAGCATATTTTTATAGCCATACTTTGCGCCCAAAAAAGCCCATAAAGGAGAAAAAACAGCCATAAAAAGCGGAGTGATCCCAAAAGCAAGCCCTGAGTAAAACGCTATCTCACTCGTATCAACATATCCTAGTTCTTTGATATAAAAAGGCAAAATTGGAGCGATTTGACTAAGCCCCATACTTGTGGTAAAAACACCAAACCAACACACAAGCAAAGTTTTATTGAAATTTTCCATGGATTTATTGTATGATATTTTTTATAATTTTTAATTAAAACTCAAGGATAAAAATGAAAAAAATAGTCTTTATATGCCTAGGCAATATATGCCGTTCACCTATGGCAGAATTTATCATGAAAGATCTTGTCAAAAAAGCAAATTTAGAAAAAAATTTTTTCATAAGCAGTGCAGGAACTTCAGGAGAACACGATGGAGAAACGATGCACTATGGCGCCAAGAACAAGCTTGCAGAATTTAACATAGAACACAAAAATTTCACAAGCAAAAAACTCACTCAAAAACTTTGTGATGAAAATGATTTTTTAATCACCATGGACAATTCTAACTTCAAAAATGTTTTAAAAAATTTCAACAACACTCAAAACAAAGTTTTAAAAATCACTGATTTTAGCCCCAATCTAGGCTACGATGAAGTGCCTGATCCTTGGTATAGCGGGAATTTTGATGAAACTTATAAAATTTTATCTCTAGCTTGTAAAAATTTGCTAGTTTTTCTATCAAAATAAATTAAAACAACTATAATTTATTTCTTGTTTACTTTTTAGGCTTATACTTCCAAATGAACTGAAAAACATTCATAAGAAAAACTCCTTAAAATTACACGCCTAGTTTAAGTCCCTTTAGCTAGGCTTTTCTTTTAGATGTTTTTATCTTTAGGATGTAAAATTTTTACTATATTTAAGTGCTTCTTAAGAAAAAACTCCAAATTTATATGCTACAATTACGATGTTTTATTAATTTTTAATAAGGAGAATTCTCATGAAACTAGTTAAACTTAGTTTAGTTGCAGCTCTTGCTGCAGGTGCTTTTTCAGCAGCTAACGCTACTCCGCTTGAAGAAGTGATCAAAGATGTTGATGTATCTGGAGTATTAAGATACAGATACGATACAGGTAGATTTGGAAAAGATCTTGATCTAAGTAACGTAAAAGACAATCCAACAGAAAATGCTTTAATTAATAGTAAACAAACTCATAAATATAGAGCACAAGTTAACCTCAGTGCTGCTATAGCTGATAATTTTAAAGCTTTTGTTCAACTTGACTACAACTCACAAGATGGTGGCTATGGTACAAATAGTATCAGCAATACAAGTGATACTTTAACAGTTCGTCAGTTATACCTAACTTATACCAATGAGGATGTTGCTACAAGCATAATCGCTGGTAAACAACAACTAAACACTATCTGGACAGATAATGATATCGATGGTTTAGTAGGAACAGGTATTAAAGTAGTAAATAACAGCATCGATGGTTTAACTCTAGCTGCTTTTGCAATGGATAGTTTCAATGGATATAATGCAGATACTAATGCTAAAGGTGATGGTGATGTAAGCAGTGCTTTAAATTGGGATAAAAATATTTATGGTGCTGCAGCTATCGGTTCTTATGATATTTTTGGTGGACAATTCAACCCACAATTATGGTTAGCTTATATGAGTGATAATGCATTTTTATATGCTTTAGATCTAGCTTATAGCACAAGTATTTTTGATGGAATCAACTGGACTATCGAAGGTGCTTATTTAGGAAATTCTATTGATAATAAACTAGAAAATAAATTTGGCCAAAATACTGTTGGAAATGGTAACTTCTTTGCTTTAAGAGGTACTATAGAAGTAAATGGTTGGGATGCAACTCTTGGTGGTTTATACTACGGTGATAAAGATAAATCTACTGTAACTGTAATCGAAGATCAAGGTAACCTTGGCTCTTTACTTGCAGGTGAGGAAATTTTCTATACTGCTGGCTCAAAATTAAATGGTGACATTGGTAGAAATATCTTCGGTTTTATAACAGCTGGTTATACTTTCAACGAAACAGTTCGTGTAGGTGCTGACTTCGTATACGGTGGAACAAAAACACACTCTGTTAGTTATCTAGGTGGAGGAGATAAACTTGAAGCGGTTGCAAGAGTAAATTATAAATACTCTCCAAAACTTAACTTCTCAGCATTCTACTCTTATGTAAATGTTGATGCAAATAGTCATGGAGAAGGTGATCATAACACTGTAAGACTTCAAGCTCTTTACAAATTCTAAGAAGCTTTAAGCAAAGTGGAGTAAAACTCCACTTTTTTTATACCTTATTTTTAAAACTTAAATTTATATAAATTATTTTTAAAAGAGATTTTCCCAAGCTAAAAAGCTTTAGGAAAATTAAGACTTAAACCAATTAGCAATTTTTTCAAAAAGCCCTTTTTGCTCTTGATGCATACCATCTTTGATACCAAAACTTTCACTTAGCTTTTCTAAAAGTTCTCTTTGTTCATCGTTTAAAGAATTTGGAAATTTGATAGAAATTTGAACGATTTGATTTCCTATACGAGAACTATGAACATCTTTTACCCCTTCTTTTTCAAGAACAAATCTTTGCCCATCTTTAGCACCCTTTGGTAAATTTAAAGTCGCTTCACCACGTATAGTAGGTACTTTTATACTTTGTCCTAAGATAGCTTGAGTAAAAAACACTGGAAATTCTATATATATATCATCATCATCCCTGATAAAAGTATCATCTTCAGCAGCAATAATCTTAACATACATATCCCCTCTAGCCCCATTTTTTAGAATATTACCTTTAGCATTGACACGAAGTTTCATACCTGTATCTACGCCTTCAGGGATATTAAGCTCGACGCTATCTTTGCTTTCATTATAACCTAAACCCTTACAATCGCTACATTTTTCACTAGCTTTTTCTCCACTTCCTTGACAATCAGGACAAGTTTGCGCAAAAGTAATAAAACCTTGAGAAACTCCAACCTGTCCCCTACCTTTACATTTTGGACAAGTTTGAAGTTTTCCATCTTTAGCTCCTGTTCCATTGCAAGTTTTACAAGAACATTTATAAGTAAAGTCTATATTTTTCTTACAACCAAAAACTGCTTCTTTAAAACTCAATTTTAAATTAACTATAAAATCTGAAGGAATTTTCTCATCACTTGAACTTTTTCTGCGATGCGATGACGATCCAAAACCCTCTCCAAAAAAACTAGAAAATATATCTCCTAAATCTTCAAAACCACCAAAACTTGAGCTACTAGAACTAAATCCACCTCCCTTTAAAGCGTCTTTTCCGTATCTATCATAAATAGCTCGTTTTTCATCATTGCTTAAAACCTCATAGGCTTCATTAATAAGCTTGAATTTATCTTCTGCTTCTTTATCACCTTGATTTCTATCAGGATGGTATTTTAAAGCCATTTTTCTATAGGCTTTTTTTATAGTTTCTTTATCAGCACTTTGTGTGATTTCAAGAATTTCATAATAACTTATTTCCACATTATTCCTTCAAAAAATTTAAAATTTCACTAGAATTTCAATCTTATAAAATTCAAAAATCTAATTTTAGCAAAAATAAAATCAATAATTTATCAAATTTTAAATAAAATTATGTAAACTTAGATAAAAATTTAAAAGGATACCAAAATGATTAATGTGTTGATGATAGAAGATGATCCTGATTTTGCACAATTATTATCTGAATATTTAGCACAGTTTAATATCAAAATCACAAATTTTGAAAATCCTAAAGGTGCTTTAAATGTAGGCATTCAAGGCTATGATTGTCTAATTTTAGATTTAACCTTACCAGGAATTGATGGTCTTGAAGCTTGTAGAGAAATCAGACAAAAAAATAATATTCCTATTATCATCTCATCGGCTAGGGGTGACTTAAGTGATAAGGTTGTAGGACTCCAAATCGGCGCTGATGATTACCTACCAAAGCCTTACGATCCAAAAGAAATGTATGCAAGGATTATGAGTCTTATTCGTCGTACAAAAAGAGTTGAGCACACTAACAATGAAAATATTAATTCTGCTTTTAAAATCGATGAAAGAAGACATGAGATCACCTATCAAGATAAGGTTTTAACACTTACTCCTGCTGAGTTTGAAATTTTAGAATACCTTATCCAGCAACACGGATACAGTGTTTCAAGAGAGCAGCTTGTAAGTCGTTGTAAAAATTTAAAAGATAAAGATTCTAAAAGCCTTGACGTTATCATCGGTCGTTTAAGGGTAAAAATAGGAGATAGTTCGAAATCTCCAAAACATATTTTTTCTGTTAGAGGTATAGGATATAAATTAATAGGATGACAAAAAATTATTCTATTTATACCAAACTGATTGTTTTATTTATTGTTACTTTTTTCTTAATTTGTGTACTTTTTGTCGTTCTTTTAAAAATAGAAGAAAATGCTTACAGCGAAGAAGAAACCTTAAAACAAGAAAATCTTATAAAAAATTTATTCATCTCCTATGAAAATACTTCAGGTGTTGAAATAGGGGCCTATCTTGAAAACAGTGGTTTCAACGCCATACGAAATCCAGATCTCGTAAAAACCATAAGAGACAATGGACAATCACTTTTTAAAGCTGACGGAAAGCTTTGCATTCTTTCTTCTTTAAAATATCTTAACAATCTTTATTTTGATATTCAATGTAAAGATTTTCATGGCTTGTATAAAAAAAATACTAGCGATAGGGTTTACAATCTTTTATTGATTGGATTTTTTTCTTTTTCTTTGCTAGTTGTTTTTATGTATTTTTCAGTGTTAAAATCTTTAGAGCCTTTAAAAAAATTAAGAAAACAAGTTGCCGAAGTCGCAAACGGCGAACAGCCTGATTTTTTAGATTATCAAGAAGATGAAGTAGGTAAAATCGCCTTTGAATTTCAAAAAGCTTTTAAAAAAAATCAAGAGCTAATTCAATCAAGACAACTTTTCTTAAGAACAATCATGCATGAACTAAAAACCCCTATAGGAAAAGGGAGAATCATTTCTGAAATGATTAAAGAAGATAAACAAAAAAAAAGACTTGTCACTATATTTTTACACATGGATTCTTTAATCAACGAACTTGCTAAAATCGAAAATTTATTTTCAAAAAACTACAACTTGCACTTTGAACCTAGTCATTTTAGCGCTATACTTGAAAAAGCTAAAAAACATCTTATGAGAGATGATTTTAACAAAGTTGTAAAAGTTGATATAAGATACGATGCTTTAATCAATGTTGATATAGAAATTTTCTCTGTTATTTTAAAAAATCTTATTGATAATGCTTTAAAATATTCAAATAATGGCACTTGTGAGCTTGTTTGTTGCAAAGAATGTTTTGCCATTAAAAATCCAGGTAAGCCTTTAACAGAGCCTATAGAACATTATCTTGAAGCATTTACAAGAGAAAAACACAATGAAGTCAAAGGCATGGGACTAGGACTTTACATGGTTTCAGAAGTATGCAAGCTACATAATTTTAATCTGATTTATTTTTATGATGATAGTAAGCATTGTTTTAAAATTTTCTTTGGAGATAAAGAAAAATAATGGCAAAAGGTCTAGAAAAATTCAATGAACTTGTTGAAAGCTTTGCAAATTTACCTACTATAGGAAAAAAAACCGCTATAAGACTTGCTTATCACATTTGCACAAATAATCAAATCGATGGCATGAAACTTGCACACAATATAGAAAACGCTATCCGCTTTATAAAACCTTGTGAGCAATGTGGTGCTTTAAGTGAAAATGAATTTTGCGAAATTTGTAGTGACAAAGAAAGAGATAAAAATATTTTATGTATAGTTGAAAGCCCAAAAGACATACTAACACTTGAAGAAAGCAAAAGTTATAATGGATTTTATTTTGTTTTAGATGAATTAAACGAAGAAAAACTTGAAAAACTTAAGCAAATCATACTCAAACTAAATACCTCTGAACTCATTTTTGCATTAACACATAGCATTAATTCTGATGCAACTATCTTTTTTATAGAAGATAAATTTAAACACTTAAACCTATCTTTTAGCAAAATTGCTCAAGGAATTCCAAGTGGTGTAAATTTAGAAAATGTAGATTTAATCTCTTTAAATAAAGCTATGAATTTTAGAACTAAAATTTAGTGATTTTTATAAGAAATATCAGCTAATTCTTGCAAAGAAAAATCCTCAATCTTTTCATAAACAAAACCCTCTTTGCTTAAAAAATCAAGCAAGGTTTTTTCCATTATTTTAGCCCCTTGTATAAGCTCATCTGAAAGCTTAAAACTCATCGCTTCAATACGCTTTGGCACACAAGCTAAAATATGTGTTTTAGGCAAATCTCCTGCAAGCTCCATGTACTGCAGGGTTTGGAGCATTTCTATCTCATGGGCACTTCCACTCCAGCTGATTTTATTAGGCATAGCATCATAAGGAAAGAAAAATACATCTCCTATACTCGCACCCTCTGCTTCTATACAGTCCAAAACGATAAGTCTATCATATCTAGCGATGATATAACTAAGTTGCAAAGCCAAAGTTCCACCATCGACAAAATCCAAAGTGAAATCAGAATGTGTAAATTTGTAGTTTTTTTCAAGTTGTTTGCAAAGATGAACGCCTAAGCCTTCATCTGCAAACATAATATTGCCTATTCCAAGGACTAAAAATTTCAATGTTTCTCTTCTTTGACAAATTTATATCCGCTAATAATAGCGTCTATAGCACCATCTTTACCTTTTACTGCATTAAAAATCGCCATATAAATATGCACTGGCACGAAAATCATAATCACCCACATTAAAATTCTATGATAAGTTCTAACATCGGCCAAGCCACCCATTGCAGCTTCAAGTGGTCTTAAAATATGATATAAAAGCCCACCTAAACCCTCATGATAAGTATGAGTATAAAGAATAAGTCCTGTAAGAATAATACCTAACATTACAAGATAAAAGAAAAAATAAGTTACAAATTGCAAAGGATTATAAACCCCTTTTAAGTGAGGGTGTTTTCCTAAGAAAATGTAAAATTTTACTTGTTCTATCCATAATTTGATATTAAAAATATCCCATACACTTCTGCGTTCTTTTGCACTTACCTTATCGCAGAAAAACAAATATACCTTAAAAATAATACAAGCAATCAAAACAAAACCTACTGCTTGATGCACCAAGCGATATTTTGCTTGCATGAAATTTACAGGTTCACCATTGCTAATAGGACTTTGAAACACATAAGAAAGATAATATCCTGTGCCAATAAGTATCACTATAGCAATAGCTCTTATCCAGTGAGTTAAACGCAAACCTATGCTAAATTCATATTCAGCTTTTCTTTGCAATTTTTCTTTTTTGTTTTGCATGAAAGCCTCCTTATAAATTGACATTTACTTTATATTCACTTAGATTATTGCCCTTAGTATCCATTACATGCACTGCACAAGCAATACAAGGATCATAAGAGTGAATTTTTCTAATGATTTCAAGTGGTTGTTTTACATCAGCGATTTTTAAACCTATCAAACATTGCTCATAACTTCCACCTATACCATTTGCATCTTTTGGACTTGCATTCCAAGTAGAAGGCACTACAGCTTGCCAGTTTTCAATCACTCCATTTTTGATTCTACACCAATGACTTAATGTTCCGCGTGGCACATGTCCCATATAGCGTCCTTTGTATTCTTTAGAATTATCAATCACATAAGGCGCGCAAGTACTCTGATCTACTTTTAAATTTTCAACTAAATTATTAAACGCTTTTAAAGCATTGTTTGCAACGATTTTTGCCTCAATACAACGTCCAGCTGTTCTTCCAAGTGTACTAAATACAGCATTTAAAGGAAGTCCTGTTTCTTTTAAGAACTCATCTACTACAGGAACAACATTTTTATTACCCTTAGCATAATTTACAACGATATTTGCCAATGGACCCACTTGCATAGGATTTCCCTCATAGCGTGGAGCTTTAATCCAGCTATATTTACCCTTAGTATCAAACACTTTAGAATGGACATTATTTCCATGATGATCTACACTTTCTCCATCTACAAGCCCTGTGTAATTTGGATTTGTTTTACCATCATAAGGATGTAAAGGCTCATTGTCTGCATACCAAGAATGAGTTGCTTCTTCAGTAATCTTATCTTCTTCTACTTCATAAACCTTACTTAAATCTCCATTTTTAATAATACCACTTTCAAAAAGCCATTCATCTCTTCCAATTTGGAATTCTTTAAAGGTATAAAGATTATTTACTCCTATATCATTTAAAACGCTTGCTTCATTTGCATAAGCTTTTCCTGCCATAATAAGATCAGGATAATACGCACGATTAACAAAGTCTTGCACTTCTTGAAATTTAACCATATACTCACCCATTCTTGCAGGATCAAGTAAATCCATAATGCAAGTTACACCACCAACAGTTAAACTTTGTGGATGTGGATTTTTTGCCCCAAAAATCGCCATACATTGAGCGATGATTCTTTGAATTCTTAAACATTCTAGATAATGCGAAAGAACAATTAAATTTTGTTCAGGGTTTAAACGATAAGTTGGGTGGCCATAGTACGCATTGGCAAAAGGCCCTAAATTTCCTTTATCTACGAAAGTTTTAAGTCTTTGTTGCACTTCAAGAAGTTTATCCGCACCCGTTGCATAAGGATTTGGAGTGTATTTAAAAGCTTCATCACTTGCTTTTTTAACATCTGCGCTTAAAGCACTTACCACATCAGCCCAATCAAGCCCATGAAGTTGATAAAAATGCACTATATGATCGTGTAAAAATAAAGCCGCATTCATTAAAGTTCTTGTCAAAAGTGCATTTAAAGGCGGAGTAATACCTAAGGCATTTTCAACAGCAACTATACCTGCTTTATAATGTGAAAAAGTACAAACTCCACAAATTCTTTGGGTCATAAAACCCGCATCTCTTGGATCACGCCCTTTTACTATGGTTTCAATACCACGCCACAAAGTAGAACCCGCATAAGCTTCTTTTACTACATTGTTATCATCAACAACAACTTCAACTCTTAAATGCCCTTCAATTCTTGTAATAGGATCTACGATTATTTTTTGACTCATTTTTATTCCTTATCTTTTTGCATGGAAGATATAACTGCATGTGCTGCTATAGCAACGCCTGTGAGTGTAAGCACTCCTATGCCGATTTTATCTGAAACGCTATCTGCACCCAGTCCAAAAACAGTATCAAATTTATGACTTGCCATAGGCTCTTCAAAAGGTCCCATAGTATCCCAAAAATTAGGTTCAGAACAACCTATACAACCATGTCCTGCTTGAATAGGCCAAGAAGTGTGTTGATTAAATCTCTCTCTTGAGCAGTTATTAAAAGTATAAGGTCCTTTACAACCTACTTTATAAAGACAAAAACCTTGTTTTGCTCCCTCATCTCCAAAAGCATGTACAAATTCACCTGCATCAAAATGCCCACGTCTTTCGCAAAGATCATGAATTCTTAAGCCATAAGCCCATTTTGGTCTATTATACACATCAAGTGCTGGCAATTCACCGAACAATAAATAATGAAGTACATTACCAACTATATTTTTTTCACTTGGGGGACAACCTGGAACATTGATGACAGTTTTGCTTGTTACCTTGCTTAAAGGTTGTGCATTACTTGGATTTGGTCTTGCGGCTTGAATTCCTCCAAAGCTAGAACAAGTTCCTATAGCAAAAATAGCCAAAGCATTTTCACTTGCCATCTTTGAAAGCTCATAACCTGTTTGTCCATGTGCACCTATGGTTAAAAAATGCTCTGTATCACCCATAGGGATACCACCTTCAACCATTAAAATATATTTATTTTTATGTTTTTGAATAGCACTTTCCAAATTTTCTTCAGCCTGCCAACCTGCTGCAGCCATTACTGTTTCGTGATATTCTAGAGAAATATAATCAAAAATCAAACTATCAATCGTTGGAGTATCACTTCTTAACAAACTCTCACTACAGCCTGTACACTCAGCCATATGAAGCCAAACAACAGGAAGCCTATCAGCAAGCTCAGCAGCTTTTGCCACCATAGGAGTAAAACTCGCTGGTAAAGCTAAAAACGCTGTCATAGCACCTGCCCATTTCATAAAATCCCTTCTAGAAAAACCTGATTTTTCTAATGCGTTTGCAATACTATCATTATCTTTTAAAGAAGGAAGCTTTTCAAGAGTCGATAAACGCGACTCTATTTTATGATAATCAATCATTATATTTCCTTTAATATTAATTTTACTCCCTATAATAATAAAACAAAGGAAATTAAAATAAAATTAAAAATTTATTCTCGTAAGTAAATATTAATATTATTCTTAATTAAAATTTAATTTAAGCCTTTTTTTAGCTTACGAACTAAAAATCTCGCAGGATGAATAGCGTGGATGTATTTTTTTTCTAAACATAAGGGTTCATTATTTATCAATGCACACAAATACCTTGCCGCTAAAACACTTGTGCTAAAACCTCTTGATCCATGAGCGAAATTAAAATATAAATTACAAGATATTTTAGCTGGTTTTTGCTCTTTGTTTTTTGTCCATAATAAAGCTTTATACTCTTCTTTATAAAATGCTTCATCATAGGCATTACCAACTATCATAAAACGATCACTTGAATAAGATCTAAATCCCACCTTAGAACCTATAATTTCTAATTTTGTATTTTTATCTATAAATTCAGTTATATTTTCTATATTTTGTCTATTATCTTCTTCTTTTGACTCTAAACTTACATCAAGCCTATCATAACTTGCTCCAATCACTTGCAAATCATCTTTTATAGGGCAAATATAAGCCTTAGAAGATAAAGGAAACTGAATATCTAAAAAAGGTTTTAGATGTGTAACTTGACCCCTTACCTTACTTAGTTTCATTTCATCATAAAAAATAAAATCTTTTGTATCCGCACCCATAGCATAGATTAAAACTGCATAATCACTTTTAACAATATCATTTTTAAATTTTAAAGCAAAGCACTCATTTTTAAATTCATAAGTTTGAAATTCATGATTAAAATATATACAAGCTTTACTTTTTTCAAAAAGATTTTTAACTAAATTTTTTGGAAAAATCACTCCACCATCTTCTAAAAAAGCTTGGTTTTTTGAAATTTTAAACAAAACATTTTCCCTTTGCGTATCAAATCTTTCTTGCATCAAATCATTATGCGCAAACTCAATCACACCTTTAAAATTTAAATCCAAAATTTGTCTATAAAAACGGCTCGCCTCTATAAAAGAAAACTCTGAAAATTCCCCTAAATTTACCTTAGGTTTTAAGATTAAAGAGCTTAAAATCCCACTTTCATTTCCACTTGCACCCTTACCTAACTCTAAATGTTTTTCAAAAACATCAACCTCAAAACCTCTTAAACTAAGCTCATAAGCTAAAGTAGCACTTGATATACCTGCACCAATAATGGCTACTTTTTTATTTTTTAAAGATGAAAATGTTCTTGAAAAATATGCCTCTTTATCCTTAAATTCTAGCTCATTTTCCAAATAAGCTCTAAGCATTTCTCTTTTTCTAAAACCTTTAGTTTTTTCCACTTTAAAACCGTATTTTTTTAGATTTTTTTGCAAAAAACTCGCTGAAGAAAAAGTGCAAATTTGCATATCTTTTTTAGAAAGTCTTGCCACTTCAAAAATAATTTTCTCATCAAACATTTGCAAGTTTTTATTTGGAGAAAATCCATCTAAATACCAAACATCAGCTTTAAAATCCAATTCCTTTAAAATAGCAATATCTTCAAAAACAAGATCTAAAAAACAATCCTTGAAATAAAAACGATAAATCCCTTCTTTAGCCTTAGGGTAAAATTTTAAAAAATTGCTCTAAAAATTCTTTAAACTCTTCGTAAAATCCTAACTTTTGATAAATTTCTCTTAATTGTTCTTTTTCGATATAAAAAGCTTCTATACTAATATAAAAAAGTTTTTTAGGACGCTTAGAAGGAGTAGTTTCTAAAAAGCGTTTTAAAGTAAGGAAAAAATTCAAACCTATGCCAAAGCCACTCTCTGCAATAATGAAATTTTCTTGACTTTTCCATTCAAAAGCATGAGTGTAAACAAATTTGCTTTCATTTAAACCATCTTTGGAATTAAAATAAAAATCATCAAAATCCAAAGAAAAAGGAGTATTATCCTTAAAGATTAAATTAGCTTTTTTCATTGGCTGTTATAAAAATAACTCTCAACTCCATCAGCAACACCTTTAACCAATAAATCTTGAAAAGCTTTATTAGCAATTCTTTTACCTTCATTTGGATGTGTAATATAACCAATTTCAATCAAAATTGCAGGCATTTGCGCACCCACTAAAACCCAAAAAGGTGCTTCTCTTACGCCACCATCTATGATTTTATATTTTTTGCGTGTTTGAGTGAGTATATTTTTTTGCACATCGATGGCAAGTTTGTTTGAAGCAACGATTTTTTCGCGGTTTAAGAAATTTAAAATGCTTTGTTTTGAGAAATAATTAATCTCTTCAAAATCCCCTTGGTTTTCTTTTTCTGCAGCTTTTTTACTTCTTTCACTTCTTGCAGGACTTAAGAAAAAAGTTTCCACACCTTCACTACTTTTAGCTTTTGTGGCATTTGGCGCTGCATTAGCATGTATAGAAATAAACAAATCCGCTCTTTTATCATTGGCATATTTAGTTCTATCACGAAGATTGATAAATTTATCCGAACTTCTAGTGTAAAGCACTTTATAACCGCGTTTTTTAAGTTCATTTCCAAGTTTTAAAGCCGTACTTAAAACTATATCCTTTTCTTTTAAATTTCCTTTATCACCTAAAGCGCCACTATCTTTTCCGCCATGCCCTGCATCAATAACTACAAGCTTTCCTGATTTGTAATTTGTATTTAAAGTTTTACTAGAGCTTTGAGTTGTTTTTTTATTTGCATTTTGATTTGTAGTTTGTGTATAAAAACCTAAAGTGAGATTTTTATTATCTAGTTTTTTTAAAAGTTTAAATTCTTTAGGAGCACTTAAAACCACACGAACGGTTTTTGGATTATACTGGGTGACTGTAATCGCATTTTGTCCAAAAGTAAAGCTTTTTCTATTGCCTTCTAGCACACCCTTAAAACTCACAACATATCGGAATTTTTGATCCTTAGTATCAAATACTGCTATTTCTTTTTCATCTAAATTATCACTTAAATTTAACACAACAGCATTAGGAATTTTATCTACATCTAAAACATATAAAGGTTCTTGATTTTCTTTTTTATTATTAGTTTTTTTATCTTGTTTTTTTGTTTCTAAAACCTTAGTTTTAACTTCTGTTTTTTGCTCTTGCTTTTTCTCTGAAGTTTTACTATTTTGTTGTATCTTTTTTTGCGTAGTAGTTTCTTTTGAAAAAATTAATCTCTCCTCTTTAAAAGATATATCAATAGAAATTTTTTCTTTAGCATATACTACTATACGTATAGTTTTGGGATTAAATTGTGAAATCACTAAACGATAATCATCAAATTTAAACTCTTTTTTACCTCCTTCTAAAACCCCTTCAAAATCACTAATAAAACGATAATTTCCTTTTTCATCTAGGGCAAAGCTTTTTAATTGATCCTTATTCAGATTTGCGTTCAGTTCAAACTCCACACCTTGGTTTGTTTTGTTTGATTTTAAAACATAAATTTTATCATCACTTTTTGCTTTAGGAGCAATGCTACTCTTTTGTGCTTGTGGAGTTTTGGTGTTTATTTTTTCTGTATTTTTTACTTGTTCATTGAGAGAATTTTTTTCATTTTTTTGAGTGGTTTTTATAGGTTCAAAAGTTGATTTTTCAGTATTTTGAGCAATACTTTGAACTTTAATATCTTTAATAACAGCTTTTCTTAAAGCATTGATACTTGCTTCACTTATACCACTTTCTTTTAACTCATTAGCATATGACTTATCATCTAAATTTAAAGTATTTGAACTGATAATTAATCTTTTTAAAATTTCAATTTTGGTTTTCTCATCTTCATTAATAACACTTTGTATATAAAGACTTTTAAGCTGATGATGAAATTTTATTTGTACTTCACTTTTAGAACCAATAAAATTCTTATCAAAATTTGTAAGCTCATTTTCATAAGCTCCAAAAAGACAAGTGAAAAAAAATACTAAAAATAAAAAAAATTTAGCCATTATTCACCATTAACCAGTTTTTCCATAAGTTCTTTAACGCTGATAAGTTTATCCAAACGATATCCATTAGCACCCGTAAAGAAAAGTCCTGTTTCTCTTTTTCCTGACCACGCATCAAAAAGCCTATCTGCTATACAATATCCTACTTTAGTTGCTTCTTTTCCGCGTCCACAAGGTGCTACACAATTACTTATGCAATTAATCTTTGGACCCATTCTTTTATCTACTAAATTTAAAAGATTAGTTCTAATCCCACGAGCAGGATAACCTACAGGGGATTTGATAAGCTCTATATCCTCTTCTTTAGAAGCAAGCAAAACGCTTTTAAATTCTTCACTCGCATCGCATTCAAAAGTACCTATGAAACGCGTACCCATTTGTACTCCATTAGCACCTAAAGAAATAGCATTTTCTATATCTTTTTTATCCCAAATTCCACCCGCAGCAATCACAGGAAAAGAACCCCAATTTTTAGCCTCTTCCACCACTGGAGTGATCAATTTTTCTAACTGATAATTTGGATCTAAGCACTGTTCATAAGTAAAACCTTGATGACCTCCACTTTTTGGCCCTTCTAAAACCACTGCATCAGGCAAACGATTATAACGGCTTTGCCATCTTTTACAAATAATTTTCAAAGCCTTAGGCGATGAAATTATAGGCACTAAAGCCACATCAGGAAAATCCGCCGTAAATTCAGGTAAATTTGTAGGAAGTCCTGCACCTGAAACAATGATATTAAAACCTACTTCACAAGCATCACGCGCTATTCTTGCATAATCATTACTTGCACATAAGATATTACACCCCAAAGGTGCATCGCCACAAACCTTTCTTGCATTATTAATCAAAACTTGTAAACCCTTGCGTGAATAAAAATTTTCACTTCCATAAGGCTTGGCATTCAATTCTTTGCTTACATACTTTCTTTCTTCATAATATCCCGTTCCCACAGAAGAAATAATTCCAAGTCCACCATTTAAAGAAACCGCAGAAGCTAGTTTATCCCAGCTTATACCTAATCCCATTCCTCCTTGAAAAATGGGATATTTTATACTATGTTTTCCTATTTGTAAGGGTTGTAAATTCATTCTTTTACCTTTAATTTTGCAAATTTTCTTTTACCGATTTGTAAGATGTATTCTCCTTGCTCTAAATGCATTTGCCCATCACTAACTTTTTGAGAATTTACACTTATTGCGTTAGCACTGATGCTTCTTCTTGCTGCAGACGTAGAACTTTCCAAACCACATTCAACTAAAGCCTTGGCAAGCCAAATTTTTCCTTGTATTTCAAACTCAGCCATATCACTTGGTAAGGCATTTTGAGAATGAATTCTATCAAATTCAGATTTAGCATTATCAGCTTCTTCTTTAGAATGAAAACGTTCGGTAATCTCTAAGGCTAAATTCTCTTTAGCTTTTTTAGGATGCAAACTGCCTTGTTCTATATCTCTTTTTATTTGTGCGATTTCTTCTAAACTTTTTTGACTTAAAAGTTCATAATATCTAAACATTAATTCATCACTAATACTTAAAATTTTAGCATACATATCATTAGCTTTTTCTGTAACACCGATGTAGTTATTTAAACTTTTACTCATTTTATTTACACCATCTAAACCTTCAAGTAAAGGCATCATAATCACAGCTTGTTCTTTTCCTATGTTATAAACTCTTTGAAGTTGTCTTCCCATTAAAAGATTAAATTTTTGATCCGTTCCACCCATTTCAATATCGCTTTTTAAAGCCACACTATCATACCCTTGAAGCAAAGGATATAAAAACTCACAAATCGAAATAGGACTTTGCTCTTTAAATCTTTTTGTAAAATCATCACGCTCAAGCATTCTAGCTACACTAAAGGTTGAAGTAAGCTCCACTATACCCGTAGCTCCAAGCTCATTAAGCCAAGTGGAATTAAACTTAATCTGTGTTTTTTCTTTATCTAAAACTTTAAAAACTTGTGTTTCGTAAGTTTTGGCATTGATTAAAACTTGTTCCTTATTCAGCTTTTTACGCGTTGCACTTTTTCCACTTGGATCACCGATTTGCCCTGTAAAATCTCCAATTAAAAACTGTACAATAGCTCCATGTTTTTGTAAAAAAGCCATTTTGGTCAAAATCACGCTGTGTCCTAAATGTAAATCAGGCGCTGTGGGATCAAATCCCGCTTTTATAAAAAAAATTTTTCCTTTTTCATAATAATTTTTGATTAAATTTTCTATTCTTTCTTCGTCAATAAGTTCTGCACAGCCACGCTTAACTTCTGCTAGTATTTTTTTTATATCCACAATAAACCTTTTTAACCTTCTTTATAAGCATCATTTAAAGATGTAAAATCTAAAATCTTACAACGAGATTTTAATCTATCCTTAACACTATCTGGATTGATATTATCAGGAATTTCCATTGTAATCTCAAAATAATCTACTGCCGAATTTAAATCACTTGATAAATTAATTGTTAATAAATTTATCTGCATTTTAGCTAAAAATGCCAAAAATTCCGCTAAAACACCTTTTTTATTTTCCAAAGAAAAAATCAATTTATAAGATTTAAGGATATTAGAATCCCATTTTATAAATACCATGTCTTGATTATTATCTATCATTTTATCAGCTCTATCGCAAAGCTTATGATGAACGACAGCATTACCACCTTTAACAAAAGCTAAAACAGCATCACCTCTTTTTGGATGGCAACAAAAATCAAAATCTACATTAGCAATTTTATGATTACAATACAGGGTAAAATTTCCTATTTTTTGTTCTTTAATCTCATATTTGTCAAACCAATATGACTTCTTGGCATATTTTTTAAGACTATTAACTATATCTTTTAAATAAGCACTGTCTGTTGCCACTTGTCTAATACGCCTGGCTAAATTTTCTTTTTCTATCCAATTTTCAATTCTATTTTTATCAACTCCAAAAATAAAACTTAACATATTAATAGAACTTGCTAAATTAATTTCTCTTATTTTTTGCTTGCAAAATTCCCTTATACTTGCTTTTGCTTTTCCTGTTTTAACACTATCTATCCAAGAACAACGATAAAATTTATCATCACTAGTAACCACTCGCACAATATCACCATTTTTAAGTTCAGTCAGCAAAGGTACTTTCATACGATTTACATAAGCACTTTTTGCATGAAGTCCTACTTTAGTATGCACTTCATAAGCAAAGTCAAGAACTGTTGCTCCGCGAGGTAAAGTGAAAATTTCTCCCTTAGGAGAATAAACTGCGACATCTTCAACATAAAGACTATCTTTAGCATATTCATAAAGTTCAATAGCGTTATAATCTTCTGCATTTTCAAGATTGTTTATGCTTTGCATTGAAATATCTGTAAGCCAATCAAGACGAGGTACGACAACACTACCATCTTCTTTGTATTTCCAATGTGCAGCTATACCAAATTCAGCAATTTTATGCATATCAAAAGTTCGAATCTGTGCTTCTATGATACTTTTAGCATCAAAAAGTGTAGTATGTATGGTTTGATAACCATTTTGCTTAGGCAAGGCTATATAATCCTTAAAACGCGAAACCAAAGGGTTAAAATGTGTATGCAAAATTCCTAAAGCCAAATAACAATCACTCACTTTTTCAACTAAAATTCTTACTCCAAGCAAATCAAGCACTTCTTCAATACTAATACCTTTTCTTTGCATTTTAAGATAAATAGAATAGCTATGTTTAATGCGTTTTTGAATTTCAAAACTACCTTGTCTAAAACCATTGCTTAAAAATAAAAGTTCGATTTTTGAAATAAACTCATTTAGACCTAATTGCATTTCTTGGTTATTGGAATTAATATAATTGTCAATAAGCTTATACTCATCTGGCATAAGATATTTAAAACTAAGATCTTCTAAATAGTTTTTTATACTTGAAATACCAAGCCTATGAGCTATTGGAGCATATACGACTAAAGTTTCTTCACTGATTCTTTTTTGTTTGTCTTCTCTTAGAATATCAAGAGTAAACATATTATGCAATCTATCACATAACTTAACAATCAAAACTCCAACATCTTCAATGCTCGCTAAAAGCATATTTCTAAAAGTTAAAGCTGATTTGGTTAAATTTTTTTTAGATTTTGATGAAATGAGATTATCTTCTCTAATTTCTATAATTTTAGTAAGCCCTAAAACAAGCTTTAAAACCTCAGAACCAAACTGTTCTTTAAGCTCCTCTTCAGTGCAATTTGTATCTTCAATCACATCATGTAGTAAAGCGGCCAAAATATTGCTTTTATTTCCGCTTAAAAATCCAACAAGCGTTGCCACTAAAATAGGATGCACTGCGTAAGGTTCTCCACTTTTTCTAAACTGCCCCTCATGGCAAAATATACAGTAATCTACTGCTTTTTCAAGAATGGCATCATGACCACAAATTTCGAAAAGCAAAGCTTTAGCAGCTTCCAAATCTTTGCATTTTTTTACATTATCGATTAATTGTTCAAGCAATAATTCTTCATCGATTGGTTTCAACTAAACCCTCTAAAGTAATTTTATTTTCCGCAATTTCATATAAAGCTATATCTGCGAGTTTATTTTTATTTTTATCAAAATCCACCAAAGGAATTGCTCCATTTGCCAATTGTTCTGCTCTTTTTGCCACCACTAAAGAAAGACGATATCTATCATTGCCCATTTTTTCTAAAGCTTTTGCTGCTACTTCTTCTATTCTTTTATCCATAATTTTCTCCTCAATTATTTTTAACGATTGAACAAAGGCTGATATCACCTTGTATAATTTTAAGCAAATTACCCTCTTCAAACATATTGCAAACCACAATAGGAAGTTTATTATCTTTGGCTAAAGCTATAGCTGTATCATCCATTACTTTAATGTTATCTTGCATGGCCTCATCATAATTTAAAGTATTTAAAAATACCGCATCATCAAATTGTTTTGGATCTTTATCATAAACCCCATTAACTTTTGTAGCTTTTATCACCATATGTGCATCAATTTCTACAGCTCTTAAAATTGCTGTTGTATCTGTAGTAAAATAAGGGTTTCCAGTACCTGCTGCAAAAATCACAACACGACCTTTTTCTAAGTGTCTTTGTGCCCTTCTCATGATATAAGTTTCACAAAATGCTTCCATTTGAATTGCACTTTGAACCCTAACTTCAAGCCCGGAGCTTTCTAAAGCTTCTTGTATAGCAATGGCATTAATAACTGTAGCAAGCATTCCCATATGATCCCCACTTGTTCTTTTAATCAAACCACCCTTAGCAGCACTTACTCCACGGATAATATTACCACCACCTATGACTATACCTACTTCTATTTGATTTTTTATAAGCTCTTTAATCTCTGAAGCTATGAATTTTAAGATAGAATTTTCTATACCAAAGCCATTTTCACCAGCTAAAGCCTCTCCTGAAAATTTTACTAAAACTCTTTTTCTTTCCTGCATTATTTCTCCTCCTTATCAACTTGAAATTATATTTTAAATTCCATTAAATTTAGCTAATTTAAGCTAATAAGTTCCAAAGGATTGATATGAAAATTTTTTTGAGTTACTTCAAAAGTAAGATCATTTTTTATTCTACCCACCACAGCACCTTTTTTAATATTCTTGCCAACTTTAATATTAGGAGCAATCTTATCTAAATGCGCATATATAGTATGTATGCCATTATCATGCTCAACAATAACAACACGAGCTAGCATACTAGTATCTTTAGCAAAAACTATTTTTCCATCTAGTACATTTTTAACAACTGCATCACTTTTATTACTTCTTAAAACCACATTCTCATTAAAAATTTTAAGATTATAAACAGGATCAACATAATTTCCAAATTTTTGCTTCACAGTAAAAGAATCCAATGGAGCTATAGTTTTTTTTCCTGTATAATGCTTAACTGAACCCCCTTGATAACCTGAACCTAACTGTCTAATTTGTTGATTGTTCTTTACTATTTTAGCATCATTTTTATTTGAGTTTGTATTCTCTTTATTATTAATAATTTTAAGTTGATTTAGTGTTTTTCTAAGTTCTTCTTGTTGAGCTTGCAAATCATCAAGTTTTTTTGCATATATAGCTCGATCTGTTTTTTGTTTGTTGATCTCATTGATTTGTTTTTGCTTTAAACTTTGAAGTTTAGCTAATTGGGTATTATAATCCTTAAGACTATCATTAATTCTTTTAATTTGGGCTTGTTTATCATCAATAAGCCTACTCACCCCTTCATAATCTTTAGAAATTTTAAAAATTTCTTCATTTAAAACCTTATTTAAGCTTCCTAAAATTTCAAAGGCCATAAAACTTTCTTCACTTTCAATATAACCCTGAGGAATAGGTAAATCATAGGCAAAATCTTTAGCCATCAAAGATATAAGCTTGCCTTCCATATTTGATTTACTTTTAAGCAAATCTTGATTTTGACTTGTAAGGGAGTTTAATTCTTGATTTTGAGCTTTAGCACTTGCTTCAAGCTTAGAAGTTTGCGAATTTAAACTTTCAATTTGTAAACTTAAATCTTTTAAACTTTTTTCACCATTTAAAATATCACTAGCCAAATCTTCAAGTTTTTTATTTAACTGTTCTTGTATGCGTTTATTTTCTTCTAAACTTTTTGTTTTTTCATTTATAGCATTTGCCAAACTTATATCAATAAGTAAAAAAAAACAAAAAAAGATAAGAACATTTTTTCTCATCTTTTAACCTTAAACATAACCATATTTACACACAATAAACAAATAAATAAAGTAGCTAAAAAAATTAAAGTCAAATGTAAAATAAAATTAATAGGCGGAAAAATAATATCTACAGCTTTTAAACTTTCTTGAATAATAGAAAGATCAAAAATTTGTGTAAAAAAGGCAAGTAAAGCGATAAAAGCGATAAAACAATCAACTACAACTACCTTATAAAGCATAAAGGATCTAAACCAAAACGGAGCTCCAAATAAACACATAATTTCAATACGATCAGTGTGCTCATAAAGCCAAATTCTCATTTGTTTTAAAAACAAAACAAAGGCAAGTAAAATAATAATAAATAAAAACAACCAAAAAACAAATTTCATCAAAATAAGCAAAGAGTATATCTTATCATGAGTTTTAGAAAAAGTTTCAACCTTACTAACACCTACGATATTTAAAAGTTGATCTTTTATCGAATTTAACTCATTTTGATCAGGTAAAGAATTTAATTTTAAAGCATAAAATTTTGGCAAAGAATCTTTTAAAACCTTCAAATTCTTTTCAGAAACATCATTTTTCAAACGATCAATTAAATCTTTAGGATCTAAAGATTTA
Organism: Campylobacter jejuni subsp. jejuni 414; assembly: GCA_000163995.1. GTDB lineage: Bacteria > Campylobacterota > Campylobacteria > Campylobacterales > Campylobacteraceae > Campylobacter_D > Campylobacter_D jejuni_A. Next base: position 1,188,547 of record CM000855.1, read on the forward strand.
AGTCCAGCAAAAAATGGTATTTTTGCTTTTACCACATTTTGATCAAGTTCAGTTTTGCTAACAACTATAATGTTATAATCTTTATTAACAAGCTCTTCATAGTGCTTTAAAGTTGCATTTGTAATCAAAATAAACTCGAAAGCAAACATCATAAAAAGCAAAGGTAAAATTAAAGATAAATGTGTTTTAAAGAATTTCATTCATTTTTCCATTTTCTATATTAAAACGACGATAATCCACTCTTAAATTACTAGGAATTCTATGCGTTACCACTATCACACAAGTTCCTAAAAGCTCTCTAGCAGACTTTAAAAGAGTCCATATAATATCAGAAGAATACTCGTCCAAATTTCCTGTTGGTTCATCACAAAGTAAAAGCTTAGGATTATGAGCTAAAGCCCTAGCCATAGCAACGCGTTGCTGCTCACCACCGCTGAGTTGATTAGGCAATTTATCTGCTTTAAAAGTTAAATTTACATGCTTTAAAAGCTTAGTGGCTTGATCATGACATACTTTTTTACTATAACCTTTAATCATTAAAGGTAACATAACATTTTTTTCAACGCTATATTCTTGCACAAGTTTATAATCTTGAAAAATAATCCCTATTCTTTGACGCAATTTTAAAAGCTCTAAATTTCCGATTTTATTCATCAAAGATCCGCATACTTCAAGTTTACCAGAAAGAGGTTCTAAATCCCCATAAAAAGACTTTAAAAGCGTACTCTTACCACTCCCACTTTTACCTGTAATAAAAACAAAATCATCATCCTTAAAAGCAAAACTTGCTTCTTTAATAACTAATTCATCATAACCTAAAGTAAGTTTATTTGCTTGGATTAACTTAGGCATCCTTTTTCCTTAATTTCCCTTTTTTAATTTTTAAATTATGCTTTATTTTTGCTTAATTTTCAAGAAAAGCTATATTTTAAACTGAACTTTTAGAATTTCTTTTAATTCATTCATTGCTTTAATATTTTCTTGAATTTTAAATGGCTCTTTAAAGACAAAATCAATCGTTTTATCCACATGTAAATAACAGTGCTCAGGCTTATTAAAAGCCCCAAAAGCAAGCTTTAAAAGCAAACTTTCATCTTGTTTGCAAATGCTTTCAAAATGCAAGAAAAAATCATCTTTTTTTATAGTAATATTTTTAAAATTCTGTTCTATTTTTCTCAAATCCTCTTTAGAAAATTCAATCAATGATAAATTAAATTCATTTAACTCATAGTTTTTATATTCTTCATCAAGATTCCATACCCAAAGATCATATATATCTTTTTCTTGTTTTTTCCATCTATCTTCATATTTACTTGAAATTTCTAAATTTTCATTTTTTCTAAGATTAAATTTTGGAGCAGGAAAAGTTAAAAATTGTTTCAAAGCAAAATCAAAATACTCAAAACTATCCGTTCTAAGTTCAAAACGACCATTTTGGGTTAAAACCCTAGCACATTCTTTACAAAAATCTTTTCCAATAACCCGTCTATGTGGCTTTTTATCCCAAGGAACAGGAAAATGCAGAAAAATCTTTTCAATCGATTTTGATTTTAATACACTTAATAACAATCTCGCATCACTTTGGATTAATAAAATATTATCTACACTTTGTGCTTTAGCAAGTTTAGCTACTTGCGTTAAGGCTGGGTTGTAAATTTCTACTCCTAAAATTAAAACATTTGGATTTTCTTTTGCCTGATAAAGCAAATGTCTTCCTGACCCAAAACCTATTTCTATATAAATTTTACCTTGAAGTTTGGACAAAAGTTCATCAAAGTTATCAACAATAAATGGCGTCTTTTCAATTAAAGCATTGTTTTTAAGCCTAAAAGCTTCGTTGATAATATCCTCACAAAAACCTTCTTTAAAAATTTTTAAAGCCTTTTGCAAATAACCTATCTTAGAAGGTTTTGTATGTTTATCACTCTTAATCACAAAACCATTTTGTGCTCTTTTAATCTGCAGAAAAAAACTCTCTTCTTGAACCTTTGTATAAATAAGACTAACATTATCATTTTTAGCAAGCCAAAGGAATTCAACATCATCTTTGCTATAAGGCAAGTTTATTTCTTTGATCTTTTTGCTTTTAAAATTTGGCACTACTGAGCCGCCTTAACTTTGCTTGAAGGCTTTGAACGAAGTCCGGCTGAATCAATGGCAATAACTTCATAACTATACTTCACCCCTGGCGAAACTTTTACATCTTTTAATCGCTTTTCTTTAATGCCTTTAAAAACCGCATTTTGCTCTCCGCCATAGCGTCTTACTTCATATTCAACCGCTCTAGTATCATTATCACTCCATTCTAAATTTATCCCTTCGCTTGTACTTTGAGCTAAAATAATACTAGGGGCTAAAGGAATATCTAAAGTTTTACCTTCTACACCATCTTTTGGTATAGGACTTTCAAGTCCATCCTTATCTACCATTGTTACTTTATAATACTTGCTTTTACCTGCTCCTTCTACTATATCCTCGTAAGAGTTTTTATCAGTCTTTGCCAAAACACTAAAAGGAAGGAAACTTGAACTCGTAGAATAAACTTTGTAATAAGAAAAATCTTCATATGCAGGAGAATCCCAAGTTAAAATGATTTTATTAGAACCATCTGTGCTAGCATTTAAATGTTCAATTTGAGGAGGCAAAGCTTTACTTATAGAGCTTACAACTTGACTTGGTTCACTCTTTATCCCATTAAAACTCACAGCAATAATTCTATAGCTTGAATTTTCATTAGGTTTTAAATCATTATCAATGTATTCAGCATTTAAGCGATTATTTACTTCTGCAATTTTTCTAAATTCCTTATCATCGCCTTTGGTTCTTTCAATAATATAAGAATCAACTCTAAAATCAGGATGTGGACGCCAAATAAGTTTAATACGATTAGGCAGATTGGTCACAGCTTGAACAAAAGGAACGGCTTGAAGTCTTGGAGTTGTGTTAACTTCTATAATCTTACCATCTTCTGAAATTTGCCCTTGTTCATTAAAACTTTTCATCATATAACGATACTTGGTATTAGGCTCTAATTTAGTATCTACATAATGGGTTTGAAATTTATCTTTAATGATGCCTACAAGCTTAAAATCAGGATTTTCATCACTAGAGCGATACAAATAAAATCCTTTGATATTTTCATTATATAAAGGTTCCCATTCAAAAGCAATATTACTCATATCGCTAAGACTTTTTAAACTTTCAACCTTTGGCAAACTTTCATTTATGGTAAGCTCTTTACTTGAAGTTAGTGAATTTATTTGTGAGACACTACAAGCACTAAGCAAAAGAGTTAAAAAACTCAAGTAAAAACTCAAGTGAAATCTTTTCATCATTTTCTCCTAAATTGATTTGGTTAAACATAATATTTTTAAAATCTTCCATTAAAGGTGCTTTAACAAAAATTTGTTCTTTGGTTCTTGGATGGATAAAATACAAAAAATAAGCATGCAACATTATCCTACAATCATACTTACCCTTATAACCATACAAGTTATCGCCTAAAATATGACGATTTAAACTTGCTAAATGCGCTCTAATTTGATGGGTTCTTCCCGTAAAAAGCTTAGCTGCCATCAAAGTTAAATTTTCAGTTTTTATTACATTTATAAAAGCCGACTTTGCATTTTTGCTAAATTTATTTTCCTCATCTATAGCTATTTTTTTAATAGCATTAGAAGGTGAACGCATTAAAAATTTTTCCACTATAATTTTATCTTCTTTTAGTGGCAAATCAATTAACGCAAGATAAATTCTCCCCATGCTTTTATCTGCAAGTTGTTCGCTTAGTTTTTGATGGGTAAAATTATTTTTCGCTATTAATATAGCCCCGCTTGTATCTTTATCTAATCTATGAACAAGGCCAGCTCTTATCTCTCCTCCTAAATTTGATAAAGTATATTTTTTTTCTATCAACCAATCCACCAAAGTAGCATTTTTTACACTACTTGCCCCATGAACAACTAAATTAGAAGGTTTGTTTAAAACAAGTAAATCCTCATCTTCATATAATACATCAATATCAAAATCTACTTCAAACTGAGGTTTTACCTCATTACAAAGATTTAAACTTGCAATAAAAACAACATCACCGTTTTTAAGCTTAAACGAATTTTTATCTTGAATTTTATCATTAACCTGCACACAATCTTTTTCTATAAGCAAAGCAACTTGATTGCGACTTTGATTTAATTTTTTAGCCAAAAACACATCAAGTCTTGAATTTTCATCTACTAAAAAAGTTTGCATTTTTTCCTTAGGGGTATTTGATAAATTTAAAATTTTAGTTTATAATTATAACTTTATATTACCAACTGAAGGCAAATTTTGTTTACATTAGATAGAAGAATTTTAACTCATTTTGACTATATGCAACCTATTTTATTTTTACCTATAATTCTTATTTCATTTTTCCTGATTTTTGAAGCTAATCCTTTTTTAGCAGAAAAACAGTTTGTTTATGCTTGTGTGGGACTACTTGCTTTTATGTTTTTTTTCTTCTTTCCTGTAAGGAAATTTATTTGGATTATTCCTTTTGCTTACTGGATTAATATATTTTTACTACTGAGTGTAGATATTTTTGGGGTTGAAAAATTAGGTGCTAAAAGATGGCTTGAAATTCCTTTTACCCACTTTACCATACAACCTTCTGAAATTTTTAAACCCAGTTTTATTTTAATGCTTGCTTATCTTATTTATCAGAACCCTCCTCCAAAAAATGGATACAAAGTTAAACAATTTATTAAGCTTAGCTTTCATATTATCTTACCTTTTTTACTTATTGCAAAAGAGCCTGATTTAGGAAGTGCTATGGTTTTGCTACTTGTTGGCTTTGGAGTGCTTTTTATCATGGGTGTTCATTATAAAATTTGGCTAAGTATTATTATAGCTATAAGTGTTAGTTCTCCTATTATTTACACACATCTTTTAAAACCGTATCAAAAACAAAGAATTCATGATTTTATTTCAGAAAAACCAAGTTATCAAGTAGCTCAATCAATGATAGCCATTGGAAATGGTAGTTTAACTGGAAAATCTCAAGACGAAGCTACACAAACTCATTTTAAATTTTTACCCATTTCAACCAGTGATTTTATCTTCGCTTATATGATAGAAAGATTTGGATTTATTGGAGGGTTAATATTAATTATACTTTATATTTTGCTTATTTTTCATCTGCTTAGTTTAAATTATAAACTTAAAGATGATTATTTTGCTAGAGTTGCTATTAATTGCGTTGCATTATTTATTTTTATTTATGCTGCAGTGAATATCTCAATGACTATAGGCTTTGCACCAGTAGTTGGAATTCCTTTACCATTTTTTAGTTATGGTGGAAGTTCTTTTACGATTTTTATGATTTTTTTTGGAATTTTACAACATTTAATCACTTTTAGATATTTTTGGACAGATATAAAAGCTAAATAAAATATTTTTAAGCATTAATAAGATATAATTTTATCTTTTAATTCAACTTAGGCGGATTTATAGCTCAGTTGGTTAGAGCAACCGGCTCATAACCGGTTGGTCGCAGGTTCGAGTCCTGCTAAATCCACCATTACTTTTTTTATCAAAATCCCTATTTTACTTTAATGTCCTAATCAAACACCTACAATAAAGCATTTTAAAGCTTATTCTATATTGTTCTTTTACATTCCAAAATGTGCTATAATATTCTTAAAAAAGTGGGTTACTTTTATAAAAATGGGTTACAAAGTGGGCTACTTTTTACATCAAAATAGACACCAACAAAAGAGAAAAATTATGGCAAAAATTAACAAACTTACTGATAGTTTTTTAAAAAGCATTAAATGTGAAAGTGGCAAAAAATTTATAAAATTTGCTGATCCAAGCTTAAAAGGCTTGTATATTTTTGTTTATCCTAGTGGCAAAAAAATATTCAAAATAAGACAAATAAACGATACTTACATAAAAATAGGAGAATATCCTTTATTATCCTTAGCAGAGCTTAGAGAAATGGCTTTAAAAGCCTTTAAGTTAAAAGTAAAAGGACAAAATATAAAAAATGTCAAAAGACTAAAATTTGGCGAAATATACAATGAAGTGTTAGAAAAATGCAAGGCAGATGGGTTAAGTATAAAAGAAATACAAAGAGGGTTAAAATATAAAAATAGCGTTTTTAAAAATTTTAAAGATATGGATATAGAAAGCATCAAGCGTTCACATATTATTGAAACGCTTAAAACCATAGAGCATCAAATCCCTACGCTTATAAAAGCAAAAGGCTGGATTAACAAAATCTTCAAATACGCTCTACAACTTGAAATCGTAGAGAATAATCCTGCGGCAAGTATTGATAATTCTATTGTTTTTAAAAAAGCTTCAAAAGTAATTCATCAGCCAACCTTATTAGACAATGATAAAATTAAAGAGTATATATTGACTTTAAAAAACTCAAATCTTAAAAAAACACATAAAAACCTAATGCTTTTTAATCTTCTGACAGCACAACGCCCAGGTAATATCATAAAAGCGACTTGGGATGAATTTGATTTAAAAAATGCTATTTGGATTATACCTAGTACAAAAATGAAAATGAGAAAAGAACACATCATCACTTTAAATTCTCAAGCGCTTAAGATTTTAAAAGAACAAAAGAAAAACAAGGTTAATGATTATGTATTTGCAGGAAGTGCAAAGAATGGGTGTAATAGTGAGAATATTACTTGCAACATCAATAAGCGGCTAGGATATCAAGGAATTCAAAGTGCTCATGGCTTTCGTGCAATGTTTAGAAGCTTAGCCAATGAATATCAATTAGAACATAATATAAGCATGGATATAGCGGAACTTTGTTTAGCACATGAGCAAAAAAACGCTATTTTAAAAGCTTACAATCGTGGAGATAATATAGAATTAAAAAGAAAGTTGATGCAGTGGTGGGGAGATTATATAGAAAAACTTGCAGGGATTTAACCCACTCTGCAAGTTTGTAACCATTTGTCAATTTCGGATTTTTCATATTTAAAAGTAGAACCTATTTTAATTCCTTTAGGAAAATTGAATTTGTTTTGATTTACTCGCATTCTCATTTTGCGTATTTTAAGCGGAGTAAAACCCAAATACTCAGCCACTTCTTTTGTTGATAATAATTTCGCCATTTTATTCTCCTTTATTTAAGTTAAAACCTAATTTTTCGATAATTGCTTTTTGTTCTTCATAGCTTAAAAAATTACTGATTAAAATCAAAACATTTTCAAAATAAAAGCGATTATAGCTTACACTTTGCTCTAGTATCTTGATTTCTAATGTATCGCTTAAACCCTCAAGTGAAGTAGTTATTTTCCAATTCTTCTCAATACTTTTCAAAACTTCATCATTTGCGTTTTGGTTAAAAGCGTCATCATTTCTTAAAAGCAACATTTCTTTTAAGGTTTGCTTTAAAATTTCTTGCGTGTTTGCTAGCTCTTTCTCTAATGCTAGCTTAGCTTTTACATATTCTTTTAATTCTTTCATTTTTTATCCTTAAAATAAGATATTCTTTTGTCAAATTTTTCTTTTAGAAGCTCGTAATTATGTCTTGTCAAATCATCAAGTCTTCTTTTTGTTTCACCTATGATATTTTTAGTAAGGTTTTCACTCCATAAAGTAAAATCTAACTCATTAAATATCACCAAACCATATTTAGCTAGTTCTTTTTGTAAAAGTCTTAAATTTTCTTCATTGTCAAAATCCTTTCTTCTTTTTAAAACTTCTAATGCACCCTTACAAGCATCTAATTCTTCTTTTGTTTGGATTAGATCATATTTTAAAGCTTTGATTTGATTGTTAAAATTAGTCTTTTGTTGTTCTAGTTGGGATTTATAACCCAAGCTTTGATGATGATTTAAAGAATTAAGCCTTAGGTTTTCATCGCTTAGGGTTTTAAATCTAGCTTGTGTTTGCTCTCTTAAAAGCTTAGCTACTTTCTTGCGGTATTCTTTAGCTTTAGGGCTTTTAATAAAAAAGCCAAGCATATAAACACCCTCTAAAGTCCATTTGATTACTCTTTGTCTTCCACCTTTTGTTTGCTCATAATCGTAGAAATAGTGTATATTTTCTATGAGTTCGTCGGCGTTTCTTAAAAAATGTTTTGCGATTGAATTTTTGGTAACTTCATAAAATGAAGCAACTTGTATTGAGGTATTATTTTGTATTTGTGATAGCATATTAACCCTTTCATTTTATGCTTTGAAAGGGTTGTTTTGATTTTAGTGTTTACTCTCTTTCGTTTTGTCTTTTAGAGACTTATTTTGCTTATAAAATAGATAGCAAGTATAAGCAAAGAGTATAACGCTTACTCCTGCAATAATGTTTAAACCTATCTCATTCATCTTTTTGCCTCCTTTGCATAAGAATACATATAGCCATAATCCCAACGCTAAAAGCAGTTATGATAAAGCTTTGCGGTTTAAAGTCAAAATTCATTAATGCGAAACTCCCATTAACAAATAAGCCAAGTCCTATATTTTTAATTAATTCCAACATAGCTAAATTCTAACACAAAAATCTTAAACAACCCTAATTCAAAGAACATAAATTACTAATTTTAGTAATTATACAAGAATTATATACTATTTTTAGAAAATAGTCAAGCAAATAAAACTAATTTTAGTAAAATAATTTAAATAAATTCTAAAATTAGTATTTAAAGGTATGGACAAATTGTCTATACCTTATAACTCACTTGCTATTTTATGGGCTTTTTTAAAAATCTCTAATTTTTCCTTTAAAGTCTTATTTTCAATCAAAAGATTTAAAGCAAGTTCTGCCATTTTTGGAATTTTTGTAGTAACCCAACCTGATATAGTCGTTTGTGGTACCCCCAAAATCTCGCTTAACTCCTTTTGCGTGATATTTAATTCTTTGCAAACTCTTTTAACGATGTTTTCTTTCTCTTCTGCCATTTTACTCCTTTCTGAAATTTATTCCACATTTAATATAACAATTTCTTTGATTTTATTATATTCTTTTACTATTCTTAGTTTTAGTTTTGCTTCTTGTTCTTGTATGCTAGATTTAGCAAGTTTCATTCTAGCATTAACATCTATTATGCCTGCATTAGCCCAATGAGTTTTACCATCTAAAATTATTTTAAATTTTTTCCTGTCATTTGTTTTTTCAAAACCTAAAATTTTAAAATTTCCTTCAATATCTTCTGTTTGTGTGGTATCTTCTATTTCTTTAAAGTTGTAATCTTCTTTATTTTGATTAGTAACAACATCATTTCCCAAACTAAAACTAGCTTTTTCATCATCTTTTAGTATTTTAACTAATGTTATCTTGGGAGCATTGCAAGCATTTTGCAATTCTTTATTTTTGGCAATTTCGGCTATAATTCTTCCACCTTCATTTCTACTTTTTATGTCTTCTATTTTTTCATTATGAGTTAAAAAATTTCCAAATGACCAGCAACCTCCAATAATTAATGCTATTACAATAAAAAGAATGAGCTTATCTCTACTTTCCATATCTTTAATCACTCCTAATAAATTTGTTAAAAACTCATCTGTTTTTATTTCTAAGCTACCTTTTTCCAAAGAAAAACGAATTAATTGATTTTTATTAATACCATCAATTCCAAAATCCTTTTTTAATATATCAGCAACTCTATAAAAACTATCTTGGTAAGAAGCAATTACTCTTGCAATTTCTGCATCTATATATCTTATATTATAGTTTTCAAATCTCCCACCTTGCAACTTAATAGTATGTTGTATCGTACCAACTTCTGTTACTTTAACATTTTCTCCATTTGAAAGTTTTTCAAAAATCGTAAGCAAATCATCAATTGAATTTATTGATAAATCCATTTTTCTCTCCATAATTTAAGTTTTCTAATTTTACCAAAACTTTACTTAAGCAAACAAACTTCTTTCTATATATTTAAACATCATTTTATTAGCACCATCAAAAAACTCTTTTTTGATTTCAAATCCATAAGCTTTGCGATTTAAATTTGTAGCCGCCAAAAGCGCACTTCCACTACCCGCACATGGATCTATAACAACATCACCCACATCAGTAAAAATAATAATTAATCTTTCTAGTAATTTAACAGGCTTTTGAGTAGGATGCACCTTAGGAATACCTTCATCTTTTTGCCAATCCATACAGTTATAAATCATCTTTCCATCATTATTAAATTTTGGAAGTTTATCACGATATAAAATCAAAGCGTATTCGCAATTTCCCACTATTTTCATATTTGCTTTTAAAACTTGGGATGAGCTTGGTTTTTTAAAAACCAAATTTATATAATGATTAAATCCGTATTTTTTAGCTACTTCAATTAATATTGTTTGTTGCTCAAAGCTGCAAAAAACAATCATACAAGGACTTTTTCCGCATTCTTTAGGTTCTTTTATAAGCATTTTAGAACAAAAATGCATAAATTCAGCCACCCTAAAATCATTATCCGTGTCAAAAAAAAGGCTTTTTTGCCTTTTTACTTTCTCCGTTTTTATTATCGCCATTTATATACCATTCAGGAGATGAAGCATAAGCATTGTTGCCTAGATTATAAGGAATATCAGCTATTACAAGCTGTGCTTTTGGTATATTATATCTTTTAAAATTTTGAAAATGGTCGTTATATAGTTTTGGAGTTGTCATCTTTAATCCCTTCTATATTAAATAAGCTTGGTTGCTTTAACCTTTCAAGTGCTTTCATTGTTTGTTCTAATTCTTTTTCATAATCTTTTATTTGTGTATTTATACTACTTCTTTCATTTTTTGCTAATTGTAAAGCTTTATAAATACTTAAAACTCTTGTGCTCAATCTTTCTATTTCTTCATTAAAAATGTTTTCATTTTGTTTTAAATCTTTAATTTGATCTTGCGTGATTTTTGTTACCATTGTTTATCCTTTTTATTATGTTTTCAAGCCTTGAAAGCCCGCGTTCTAAAATTTCTTGCTCTTCCTTGCTCCTTGCTTTTAACTCTCCTATCTCTTTTGCAGTGATAGAATAAAAAACCAAATCAATTCTTTTATAAAGATCTAATTTCTTTTTATATTCTTCCCTTAATCTTTGCAAAATACTTTCTTTTTCTTTTTCAAATGAAGCCAAAACAAAAATATTTGAGAAATAAAAACAAAGTTTTTTCTCTTTATTTTTGCCTATAATCTTTGCATCTTTAAAAAAACATTTAAGATCATCGTTTAAAACAAGTTTTGCTAAATCATAAGCTTCTAATTCTCTTGTAATATTCATTTAACACCTCATCGTATAAGTTTTATTAAACTCTCTTGTGATCTTTTCTACTTTAAAAATAGCCTTTAATTTATTATCGCACTCAGGACAAAAGCCGTCCAAACTGACGCTTTTTACGTCACCTACAATTTCATCAAAGCCTTTAAAAAATTTAGAATTTGGCACAAATTCTAAGTTGCATTTTGAACATTTTATTGTCCCTTTGAAAATAAAATTTACTTTCATATTCTCTCCTAGCTTACCAAAGCATAAGGCTTAAATGCCTTAACCCAGCGTGGATTATTTAAATACTTTGTCTGCTCAAGTATTATTCTCATGTCAAAATACCAAATTCCTATCATTCTTAAATAATCTTGCATAAGATCTAGTGCGTCATTGACATCATTTTCTATGCTATTTAAAAACTTATCTTTTATTTTCAAAGTAAGTTCTAGCCTTTTCCACCTCACAAATTCCCTCTTGATATCTTCTTTATGATAATGCTTTTGTTTTTCATACTTGTCGTAAAGTAAAATGCGTTCTAATTTATAATATTTACTTTGAGGATTGTTGATATACATACTAGTTTTATAAGTATGAAAATCTCCAAAGATTTTAAGTTTGCTAAATCTTTCCTTGTGTTTAAATTCCCTTGGTTTTGACACCGCTAGATCATCATCAAAATCACAAGCAATATCCACACTATAAGCTTTAAACCTTTTTATCATTTTGCTTAAAATTTTCCACACTTCAGCTTCTATTTGTTTGCTAGGCTGATAAAGCCCATTAAATTGCACCTCTATGTAGTAATCTTTTGCTTTTTTATTCTTTTTAGAAAGCTCAAAGCAAGCCTTAGAATTATCTAATATAATGATAGTATTTGAAAGGCTTTTATTTCTAGGTTTTATATTAATATAACGCATTTTAAAAGGATAAAATTTATCTTTAGTTTTTACACCTTTGAATTTATCTTTTGCAAATTCATTGATACTTTTGTTTCTTGTGGTGCTTCGCATTTTTTTAAAAAGCCCCCATTTTTTAAGGTATTTGTAAAAGGTTTTTTTATTGATAACAAAGTGGAAGCTATCGTATCCTGTGCTGTGATTTGTTTGCATAAAATATCCTTTTCAAAACCTTTTTTCATTAAAAAGCCATTGCTACTTATCTTTACAAGTGCATAGCCACGCATTGCTAAATTTTCTATAACCTTTGCCATTTGTGCTTTTCTAAAAGCATCATTATCTTTTTGCATGGGTTTAAAACTCATTTTTTTTCCTTTCTAAAAATTTCCCTTATTGCTAAGCCATAAATCTTTACTATTAATGGTATGACCGCATTTCCTAATCCATTAACCGCGTCCATTGCGTTGGAAAACCCATCATCACAAAATAAAGGCTCGTTATTTTCATCCTTTATTATTCTAACTTGCAAATTATCTTTTCTAAAAAGTTCCAAATTCATTTTTCCTCCTTAAAAATTTAGTGTTTAAATGAAGACTTAAAGCCACCTTTCAAGGGTGGCTTTAAAGAAATATAAATAGTTTTTGAGGACTTTAAAAGAATTCTCATTAGTCCTCATTTAAACACTAACCAAAACATAGAACCTGCATTCAAAGTCTAAAAGACTTTTGGTATTTTGGTAAATTAACAAAGCTTTTAAAAAGCCCACTTTCCACGCCGTCGTCCGTGAGTGTAATAAATATAAGAACGCACTAGCCATAAAAGGCTAGTGAAGCAATCTAAAAAATATCAAACCTTTAAAGTTCGCAATTGTAGGCGTCTATCTACTTAACGCAACTTTTTTAACTAAAACCCTTTAAGCACACTTTTATAATGTGCTTAATGAGGCTTTAAGCTGCCTCTATCTCTTCTAGTAAAGCTTTAATTTCTTCCATAGATTTTTCATAAGCTTGTTTATAAAATTCATTTTTTTTATACTCTTTTTTTATCTTTTCTATGCGTTTTACCAATCTTTCATCTTCTCTTAAACCAAGTTTTAAAAGAGCTATTTCAACTTTTGCATTTGTAAGATTATTTGAAAGCCAACTGTTTAAAGTGTTAAAGGCTAAATTTAACCTTACCTCAGCTTCTGTTATATTTTCCACCCCTAATTTTTGCTTTATTCTTTCTTTCATTTTGAAACCTTTACACTGATAATAATTTTTTCAAAAAGTCCATCACTTATAGCCTCGATGTTTATCTCATCATTTATGTGTAAAAAATCAAGTGCTTTTTCAAACACCTCATTGCTAAAATTAAAGCACTTTCTAAGTTCTTCTTTTTCTTCGCTTTTTTTAGAACTTAAAACATCTAAAATTGATTTTGCTTCTTTCATTTTTTACTCCTAAAAACTTTCTAAGTTAAAACTTGACATACTTTATATAATTATTTCGTTTTGTAAAATTAATTATGCGTAGAATTATAATTCATTTTGAATTAATTGTCAAGTCAAATTATAAATAATAATTCAAATTGATTTAATTGAACCTATGATATCTTATATAATATAATTACAAAAATACTATGTAAGGAATTAAAATGTCAGGAAATAAAGAAAATATTTCATTTGAGAACTATGAAAAGAATTTAAAATTAGAACTAGAAAGCAAAAGAAAGGATTTTGATAGCCAAATTTCACAGATCATACCAGGTCAAATACAAATGATAAAACTTTATTTTTGGTTTGCCACTCTTATAATATCAGGGCTTTTGACTATATCGAGCAAGATGCTTAAAATTTATCCTACTATTTCAAACTTGGAAATCTTGCGAATATCTTTTTTTATCCTAACTTTTATATGTGGTATAACTTGTATCTTTTTTACACTAAAAGCAATTTTAAAAGGAGCTACTATCTATCATCCAGCTGAACTAAAAAAAGTATTTGAAGAGTTTCCAAAAGATAAGTATGAGCATGTAAAAGGCTTAGAGAGAATGATAAACGCAACTTATAAAGCTATAGAAGCAAATAAGGATGAAATCTTAAAAACCGCAAAACAATTGCGTTTATCTTTTTATAGCATTGTTCTTTGTTTGTCTTTTTTTATAATATTTTTAATCACATTATTTCCAAATTTTATAGAAAGGGGGTGAGTATGCTTGGCAGATGAAAAAGAAAGTGTTGAAATAGATACACCTACTCCAACACAAACCAGAGATGATAAAAAAGATTAAGGCTATTTACGCCTTAATCAAACAAAATATAATACCCAAAAAAGAAAAATATAAATATGAGCCAATACTCCATTTTTTAAACTCTCAAAATAACATAATACAATTTTAATCTAAAACTTGGCATACTTATTGCTTGGGTTTTAATAAACGATTTAATTTTTTTATATTGTTGGTAATATTATAATTCATTTTGAATTAATTGTCAAGTCAAATTATTTTTTAAGGCGTCAATCATGGATTACGAGCAAACAATTAAAGTATTAAAAAAATTTGCTGATGTGGATACCATAAAAGAATTGAGTGATATACTTGATGTAAATTATGCCACTTTTAACACATGGGCTACTAGAAAAGAAATTCCTCTTAAGAGAATTAAAGAATTTTCGGAAAAACTTGGAATAGATATGAATTTAATTACAAATCCTGAAATGGAAAATTATTATGAATTAGTAGAAGAATTAAAAACTTTTTTTAATGTAAAAAGTTTAGAAGAAGTAGCAGAGAGATTAGGATATAAAAAAAATAATGCAAATAATTGGCGAAATAATAAACAACTTTCAGCTCAAGCATTGAAAAAATACTATGAGTTAAAAAAGGCTAATAATTCAGTCTCTATTCATCACCACAAAGATAGTATAACTATTCGTTATTTCCCAGATATTTATGCGAGTGCAGGCTTTGGCAATGCAAGCGAAAATGAAAATTTTCAGCTTATAAACATAGATAAAACTTTTTTAATTGAAGTTTTAGGAGTGCCTTATAAAAGCCAATACGATATGATTAAAATTTTTGGCAATAGCATGGAGCCTTTTATACAAAACGGCTCTTTTATCATCATAGATACTACTAAAAATTCATTAGACAAAATAAGAAATGGCGATGTAGTTATTTTTCGCAAAGATAGTGAGTTATTTTGCAAACGCATTTTAAAAAATGCCTTTGATGATAATATAATTATCAGTAGTGATAATGTTAATTTTAATGATAAAAAAGTTAAAAAAACTGCTTTGAAAGAATATATTTTTATAGGCGTTGTAGTTTGCTCTTGTAATGCAAAGATATTTTTAAATCAAATTGAGAGAGTGTAAATCAGATTACAGAAAAACATAAAGAAATCAAACAGCTTAAAATTTTTGATCTTTACAAAAAAAATTACCGCTTATCTCTACATTAAAAAATTTACAAGATATAAACTTTTATCTTATCTTCAAAAAGATACACAAAGTGATGAATTAAAAAATAACCAGACTTATAATTTAATGAATGCTTTTCGTTTTTATTTAAATGATTTTTTTGAAAATTTTGATATGAATAGAGTTTTAAGGAATAAAAAAGAAGTAACATAAAGATAACAGAGGGTAAAAATTTAAGTAGTTCTAAATTGTTACTTTAGTATAATTAAAAAAATTTTAAATTTATTAAAATGAAGGTTTATTTATTTATGATTTTATACTGCACCAAAGAAAATGATGAAGAAAAAAAGTGTATACATGAAAGTCATTATCTAGGCTCTAATAATCAATTAAATATTATCGCTTGCAAGGTCGAAAAACAACGCAATAAAAATAACTTAGAAATAGAGATTAATGACAATGAATGTATAATAATAGATGTTACAAATGATAATAGAAAAAATTCAGAAATTAAAGCCGATATTAGAGTGAAAGAGCAACAAACAATGCTTGAAAAAAGTGCTTTATTATTTAATAATGGTTTTTATTATATAATGAATAAAAGCATTGTAATAAGAAGAGAGGAAATTTAACAAGGAGGTGCCAAATGGATAAAAAAACTATGATTGAAAGTAAAGAAATTAGAAATTCATTCGATGTTAAAGCTCAAAAAAAAGCTCAAGAAATAGCTGATTTATTAGAAAAAATTTGGCATCTCATACCGCAAAGCAATGAAATGGCTATGGCACCAGAACAAGTTTTAAATTTGGTTTATCCTGAAAAAATACAAATTCCAGTAGATCCTTTTAAGATAGCAGAGTATTTTAATATTAAAATAGAAGAATGCAAGGATATGGAGAAAAAAGAAGGGGAAGTCGTTTTCAATGGAGAAAAAATAATAATCAACTATAAACCTAGTGGTTTTATAAATAGAGATAGATTTACTATAGCGCATGAGTTAGGACATGTATTTTTACATTTTTTAGAAGGATATAAATTTGATTTTAAAGATAATGACATAAAATCAGGTTTTAATGATGATGCTATAAATGAAGATAATCAAAATAAAGTTTTAAAAGCCGCTAGAAGTGATAATAAAGATAGATTTGAGGTTGAAGCCAATGAATTTGCCGGACAATTGTTAGTTCCGAAAAAAATTATTAATGAAATGATTAATAATCTAGAAAGCAATAAGATTTATATCCAAAGTGCTTTATGTAAATATTTTAAAGTTTCTAATGGAACAATGTATCATACCTTAAAAATGTATAATGTTTGGGAAAAATATGTTCAAGATGATCTTCGTTGGTATTAAAAAGCCAAATCCCCAATCACTACTAAAGTAAGTGGGGATTTTCCGTTTGTCTTATTCCCTATTCAACTCCTTAATCTTATTGATTTGTATTTGACAACGCTTATACTCGTAAAAAAGCATAGAATAAGCATTTAAAATATCAAGTTCATTATTTGCTATTGGCTTTTTAAGGGGGCTTAGAGTTAGTAATTCTTGCGGAATTCTAACTTTTTGAATTTCTATTTTGGTTACTACTTGTTGAGTTGTAGTCCCACAACCTATCAACCATACCGTTAAAAAGCTTGGTAAGATTATTTTCATTGCTTTTATAAATGTATTCTTTAACATATTGCACCCTTTCTTTAACTTCGTTTTTTTGATTATTTACTTCGTTTATCGCCTTTAGCTCCGCTTTGTGAATTTGTGTAAGTTCTTTTAGCTTTTTTTCATTATTTTCATTGACTTGCAAGGCTATGTTTAAATCATTTTGGCTTTTTTCTAATTTTGCTTTAGTGCTATCAAGTCTTAGATAAAAATACCCCGTTAAAACTGCCATTAATGCTAAAGCAATATAAAGCTTTGTATTTCCAAATAAAAGATTTATCATTTCTTATTTTATAAGTTTAAGTAAGATTTGAGTATAATTTCAAAGGGTGGAACACCAAAGGTGGCCGCCTTTGGTGTTAATCAACACCCAGTTAGGTGGTGATTAAAATTGAACCATAAAATTCTAGTAATAATTATACTACTTTGTATAATTATAGTCAAGGCTTATTAGCTTTGACTTCCCCTTTAAAAAGGGGAGCTAGAATACCACCTTTGGTGCCTACTTAAACTTTATCTCCTTTCTACACTAACTCATTTGTTATTTCTAATTTAATGTCTTCAAGATTTTTATCATACATCAAATTATAAAATTCTTTACATGCTTGCCTACTTGACCCTATTTTTTCATTGTCGTTAGTTTTTGCCATCCCTAGTAAAATACAACCTTTACTATCCTTGTAAGTATTACCCCAATGAATAAGAATGTGTCTTTCAAATGCAACTTTATCATTGTAAAGATTGATAACACTATCATCTTTTCTTAACACTACAACTCCTGCAACTTCTTGCTTGCCTTTATCATTAAAGCTAGAGCCTACATGCCTTTTTAAGTTATAAACCCCTGCAGGAATTCTTAAATTCTTACCGCTTTCTAAACCTTCCTCCTTTCTTTCCAAAGCAAAGCACTCAAAAATAATCTTATCATCGTTAAAAACTTTAAATTTACCTATTACGCAAGTTTTTCCTACATATCTTCGATTAATTGTTATTTTCATTTTTACTCCTTATTTTTATTTTTTGTGTTTTATTTTAATTTTGATAAGTATTTGTATTTTTCTATATCTTAAGCTCCTTTTTCTTCAAATTCAAATAAAAAGGCATTATTGCCGTAAATATCTTTATCGATTTCTTTTTTTATGCCCACAAAGCTCTGTTCGATTAGAATTTCATTTTGAGTTCTAAGGACTTTTTGCATTTTTATATTTGAAAGATTGACATTTCCATAATACCCATCCTTTCTGTAAAATAAATTTGTAGGGAATTCATTTGTAAGAAGCTCTACGCTTACACTATGTTTTACATTAGAAGTCCAAAGACAACATTCATTCGCATTGCCGTCGTATTTTTTAAGAGCATTTGTGATATTATGCCAAGTAGGATCGTTATAAATTCCACTCGTTTTAATTCTACCTTCTATTTGATTTTGACTTGGTTTTGAAAGGATGTTGACTTCAGTATAATTTTTAGAATTTAAACCCCTGCCATCCTTGGTAATTAAAAAGCTACCTTCATTAAGCCCTTTTACAATTTGCGTGGTGCTTGCCAAAGCATTTTCAAAGCCAAAACGCAAATCACTCAAACATCCACCATAACTGCCACTACCTAAATTTGCATCAAAGCTAATGATAATTAAATCTTCCGCCGTAATATTTTCATTTCCAAGTAAATTAACCCAACTTGTGTATTTATCATCACTTGCCACGCAAAGCCAAAATTGTCTTAAGTTTTCATTGTAAGTGATGATTAAATCATTAACATTAGCTTTAGTTTTTGGAGTTGGTTTAGAAGTAGATACTTTTATTCCATTAATGCCTGAATTTAAATTCATATTTTCAAGCACTTCTTCTACAATAGGTTTGATTTCTTCTTTTGCAGGGATTTTACCTTTCAAACTCGCTAAAAACTCATCTTCGCTTTTTCCTTTATTTTCTTCATTTTCAAGCCAAATTTCATAAGCACTTTTACCATCAGCTCCTTTTAAACTTTCTTTATTTTCTAAAACAATTTCTAAAATGCTTTCTTTTAAGCTCTCTTCATTAATGTTTGCATTTATTTGAAGTTCCTTAAGCAAGGCTTCTAGTTTTATTTTTAGTTCGCTTTCTTTTATGAAGTTAAAACTTATTAAAACTTTATCTATAGCGTTTTTAATACTTTCTTCGCTTGGCTTTATCCCATTTTTAAAAAGCTCTTTTAAAATTTCTAAAGCTTCGCTAAAATCTTGATTAATCTCTTCTGTTTTAGCGACTATCTCTTTTAAATCTAAACTCATCTTATCTCCTTTATTAAACATTTAATTTTGTGAAAAATATTACAAGAATGATAAAACACAAAAATCTTAAATTTATTTATTTCTAAAGCTTGCATTGCCTCTTTTAAGGCAAGATCAGCCATTTTGTAATCAGTTTTTGAGTTTGCTTTTTCACATAACCAATCATGGATAACACAAGCACTAAAATACTCACTTTTAAAAGGTGGAAATAAAGACCAAAAAAGGCGCGGGATGCTTGCCCCATCTGTTTTAAATCCTTTTGGAACAATGCCTTTATAATTTGGCAAAGAAAAAGCATAATCGCTAATCACTTCAAATCTATCTTTGTCAAAAGGCTTTACACAAACCCTTTTTAATTCTGTTTTAGTCATTGTTTTCCTTTTTTTTATAAATATTTCTCAGCTCCTCGTTTCTTATTTGAGCAAGCTTGACAAGTCTCTCATCCATTCTCATAAGATCTACTTCTATGTTTTCTAATTTACCATTGGTTTTAGAACAATGCGCCTCTATAAATTTCATCAAACTATCGCTATTTGACTTCGAAATAGCAATTTGTTCTTTGATTAAAAAATTTGTATTTTTTGTTTCACTAATGAGCTCTTTAGTTCTTTCTTGTGCTTCTTTGTTCAGTGTTTTATATAAATGCCATGCAAGAGTACCAAATAATATGGCTATAACTGCTAAAAGTGCAGGACCGCTTAAACTTCCAAGCGCAACCGCATCTCTTATTATAGAACTTGTATCCATTATTCATTCTCCCAAGTAAATTCAAATCTTAAAAAAGGTAAATTGAGGGTTTGTGCATGATAAAAAGCATTTTTGACTTGTTTTTCATAGTGATATTCCCTTAATGCCTTTGTAGTAAAAAATATAAAGTTTTTATGATTTAAAGAATAATGCTTAGAGTTTTCTTTTAAGAAAGAACCTATATCATAAATTAAATATCCTTTCAGCTCCAAACTTTCATTAAACAATTTCTCTAAATACAAATGCTTTGTTTCAATATGCAAGGTTTTTTTTCTTTTTTCATCCCCATAAACCTTAGCCCCTCCACCAAGCAAACTCATATAAATAAAATTGTTTAAAGGCTCCTTTGTATTGTAATTAAACACTTCTTTTTTTATTAAAAGCTTGATATTATCCTTAGAGCTTATTTTAAAACTTTTATACAAAGCATCCTTTTCAAAATCAAGCAAAACTATTTCATTGTTTATACTGATTAAAAAATTATCTTTGAAATAAATCTTTTGTAAAACTTCATCATCATTTATAATATTTTCTAAAGAATTTTTACTTTCTCTAAATTCTAAACTTAAATTAGGAAGTAAAAAGCTTTTATAACTATCTGTTTGGTTTTGTCTTAAAAACTCATCCAAAGAGATTTTAGACAAAATCTTATCTGCTTTAAAAAACTCAGCATTGTTTTTATAAATTTCTTTTTGTAAAGAGCAAGTATAAGATTTGCCAAGTTTCGTGTCATTTCTTTCAATGGTGCAACTTGCTTTACAATAATGAAAATACTCGCATTCTAAACAATCTTTATGAAGTTTTAAACCATTTTCCATAATTCTTATATTGGTAATGTTTCTTGCTTTTAAAATTTCATAATTTGTATTAAAAATATTTCCTGCTTTTAGTTCACTTAAGGCTTGGGATCTATGGCAAATATAAACATCACCATTTTTTTGGATGAGTAAATTATCACCGCAATTGGTGCAGTTAGTGCAATACCCACCCAAAAACTCTTTAAACCAAAAATGCTCCAATGCAAAAGAATATTTTGTGTCTTTTAGTTTTTCTCTCAAGCTTTTATAAAAATTAAGCATATCTCCATCGCTTGGCATTTTAAAATCGCCTTGTGCATTAGAACTTTGATAAGCAAACATGATATAAAAATCACTTGCCATATCAAAGCCTAAGTTTTCAAGCTTGTAAACATCTTTTACAAACTCATCCACATTTAAATGCTCTTTTGTCATCGTAGTTGATATTTGTTTAAAATGAGGATAAGCGCTTAAAAGTTCAACCATTTTTAAAGTCTTTTCTAAGGTGCTTTTTCCGCTTTTTAAGATCCTATACTTTTCGTGAAATCTTAAAGGCAAATCAATACTAGCACTAATGCCTACTTCATATTTTTTAAAAAGTTCAAAAAATCTATCCAAAAAATACAAATTAGTTTTTAAATGTATATAGTGATATCCTTTTTTACTATCTTTGCTAAGAACTCTTATTAAAAAATGATTTTCTTTTTTATAATCATCAATCGCCTTTAAAAGTTCCTTAACATGTTCATAAGGGCTAGCACTTAGCTCAGCTCCATGTAAAATTACTTCCGTGATAATAACTCCATCATCTTTTAATTTTTTAGCTATTTTTTTAAATTGATCTGCCATATCTGTAGTTTTTTCTTTTCTTTTGGTTAATTCTCCAAGATAGCAATAACTACATGCAAAATTACAAAAAGAATTTGGCACAAAGGTTAAAATCTTTCCTATCATTAATATTCCTTTGCTTTTATAAAAAGCTCATCTACGAACGCATCACTCAGTTTTGTTTGTTGTTGAAAAAATAAAATAAGCTCATTTTTTCTTTCAAATTCAGTTGCATATTCCCAGTTTATTTGAATAGACTTATCAGCACTTTGTATCATAACTTCTATATCATCCAAAAGCCCCGCTTCCAAAAGTGCAAGTTTGGCTTGCCTTATCGTTATTTTTCTAGGAATTCCATTTTCATCATAATCTTTTAATTTTTCAAGCATTAAAGGATGATTGTTAATTAGCTCATCTACTTCTTCTTTTAAAACGCCTTGGGCTATTTCTTTAAGACTTGGGATGTTTTCTTGGTATTTATCCACTTTGAGATTTGCTGGGATTTTTTCACTTTCGTCAATTTCATCAAAAGGCTTACTTCCCCAAGTTAGTTCGTAAATTTCATAAATGAAAAAATCATATTTATCCTTGTCTTTTTTCTCTAAGCACTGATTTAAAAACTCTTTACATTCGTTTAAATGCTTTGATTTATTAATACTTTTTATATCCGTTAAACCCTGCAAAGCTTCTAGCTTTTTAATTATTTTAGCTATGCTTTGTTCTAGTTTTAAAAGATCCTCTTGGTTTAAATTGTAAAACATTCTTTATCCTTAATAATTGTTATTATTGCTACTACCCAACCTTATTGGATAGGCAAACGGAGAATTAGCCCAAGCATAAAGAAATTTATCGTTTTCATAAAGTCCATAGCAGGTTGAAGTTACTCTGGGATTCAAAACACTACTGTTAAAACTTTGAAGTGCCGATGTATAACCTGCACATTTTTCTTTAAAAGTTTTTTCGTTCATTC
Organism: Campylobacter jejuni subsp. jejuni 414; assembly: GCA_000163995.1. GTDB lineage: Bacteria > Campylobacterota > Campylobacteria > Campylobacterales > Campylobacteraceae > Campylobacter_D > Campylobacter_D jejuni_A. The sequence goes on from CM000855.1 coordinate 1,211,316, forward strand.
CACTAGGAAAACCTGTCACGCTTTGAAGAGTAGCCCATCCTCTATAGGTGGCAGTTAATGAAAAACTTTTTATTGATAGATTTCTAGAATTTGTTTGAAGTTCAGTTCTTAGAGCATCTACCAATTGTTTTGCAACACCTTCGTCTTCTTTTCTATCTATAAGTTTTATTAATTCTGTTTCTAAAATTTCATCTAAAGAAGCTGCTACACCTTTGTCTTCTTTTGTGTCAATAACAATTTCTTTGATTTTTTCTTGTTCTTTTTGTAAATTCCCTGTAAATGAAAATAATAAGTCTATATTTTCTTTTTCCTCATTAAACCAAACAAAAGCATCCAATCCTAGATCTTCTTTTAAAATCCAAGCTGTATCATTGGTAACTCTTGCATAAATTAAATATTCGTTTCCTTTTTTCCAAATTTCTCCAAGCTTAGCCTCGTCTGGTTCTTCTTCGCTTTCATAAGTAGGTACATACTCACTAGGATTTTCAGGGCTAGTCCAAGAATTGCCGCTTGTGGTTTTAATATAAACAAAATATTCATTTGTGCTTGTTTTTTTCCAAATATCACCAAGAGTTGCATTCTGCGGTGCGTTTTCTTGGTTAAAAGCAGGTTCTAAATTCTCAGGCAAAGCTGGATTTATCCAAGCTTCATTTCTTAATACTTTTTCACAAAGATAAAATTCACCAGCTTGTAAATCATCTGTATCAGCAGGCTTAAACCAAATATCATTTATATTTCTTTCTTGTGGACGTTCTTTTTGAAAAAAGGTAATTTTTGGATTTTGAATGAATTTAAATATCTTAACCTCATCACTTTTAAACCAAGTTTCATTTACATTTGGCTTTTTTGGCTCATCAACTCCTGTATAATCAAAAGGATAAACTACTTTTTTATAAAGTTCTTTAAGTATGCTTTGTTTTTCATCGCTTAAATTTTCATAATCTTGCAAAGCTTTTTTAACCTTTTCATCAAAGGATTTTAAATTTTCTAAAATGTGTTCATCTATTCTATCTTTTGAAAGATAAAGCCATTCTCTAATAGCCGTTACGTCTTTGCATGCTTGAGCTAATGTTGCATAAAGTTCTGTGCTTTTTGTTTTTTCATACATTGTCCTCTCCTTTTAAACTTAGATTGATCTCATTTTGCGAAGAAAGAATATGAGTGATATTTTCTAAAACCTTTGTGCTTGTTTTGATATCTTTTCTTTGTTCTTCTAAACTTAAATTTACATCCTCTAGATTAAGTGCTTGTTCTTTTCTTAATTTGATAAAACCTCTTTCCATTATAAAGCGTTCTAAGCTTAAATTATGAGCTAAATTTTGCGATAAAGCGACATAATCAGCTCCTAAAGCATTGTCATTTAATCTTTCTATCATCTCATAGCCCTTATCTTCTATGATCTTTAAGCATTCATTTAAGAAATTTTCTAATCTTTTTTTAGATTTTTCTTCCAATATATTTTGAAATTCTTTGCAGTCATTTTCAATTTTTAAAATGTTTAAATTGGTTTTGCTATCAATTTGCTCTAAAATTAAATCAGCATAAGCAATCGTATTGGAGTTTAACTCTATTAAAAAGGCGCCTAGTGTATTTATATCTTTGATAAAATTATTAATTTCTTTTGAAAAAGGAATGAGTGCATTAACAAAGTTATTGGCATCTTTATCAAAATCTACAGGATTATTTATATCAGGAGCTTTTGGCAATTCATTAACAAAGGATATTTTTTTCATTGAATTTTCCTTGCTTTTATTTTTAAAAATTTCTTATCTTGTTTTTCATCTTCTAAGCTTACAATCTCATACTTTTCATCTTTAAAAACTAAAAAATAAGAAAAATCAAGCTCTAAAAATCTAAGTTCGAATTCATGAGTGATAACTAAAGACAATCCACCTTGCAACTCTTTAATATCTGCACTTAAATTTTTACAACTTGCATAAACTTCTTTAAAAAGCAAATCTTGCGTAAAATCATTTTCTAAAAACTCATTTTTGCTTTGCTCTTTTTTATAGATTTTAATTCTGTGTTTAAACGTGTTTGCTTTCATCTCTTTCTCTAAAAATAAGCGATCTTGTAACGAGTGATTAAAGCGCTTGAAATTTTAGGCATGTTTGCACCATCAAAAGCCATTAAAACATAATTTTTAAGCCAAAGTTTTATATCTTGTGGCAATTCTTCAAAACCTAAATTTACAATCATGTTTCCAGAACCTACAGCATAAAGCACACCACCATTTGTTTTAAACTCTGCTTTAAAATTTGCATTTTTTAAGGCATTAAAAGGAGCTAAAATCACTCTTTCATTGAAAAATTCAAGCTCATAATCATCTAAGAGCAAAATACGATTTGTTCTTGCTTCAAATTCACTCACTCCAGCTTTTAAAAAGTGTTTTAAATTTTCATCAAAAACATCACTATCAAGTCTTAAAAAAGCCCTTAATTCTTCAATGTCTATAAGTTCTTTTTCGCTTTTTTTTAATGCCTTTAATCTCATTTTTTGCCTTTTTTGCCTTTTTTATCTTGTGTTTGTTCTTCTTCTTGTTCTTGTTCTTCTTGCTCTTGTGTTTGTTGTTCTTTTAAGACTTCTTTAAATTCAACTATGCCTTTTTCTAAAAGTCTTAAAGCTTCGCTATCTTCGAGTAAAACCTCATCACCTTTTTTGTAAAAAACACTCCCACTTAAACAGCATTTAAAAACTACTCTTTTCATTGATCAACCTCATTAAGATGGACATACGATTTTACAAACTGCTAAATTATCTACAAGCTTTGCATCAAGTCTTAAACGCACTTTAATACCTATTAAATCATTTTGAGAATAAAGCTCGTTTAATCTTGTAAAACTCATATTTGATCTGTCCCAAATTTCATAAAAACTGAAATCTCCAAAAAATGCAGGAATTTTTCCATTACCAAAACCATCAACACTAGAACAATAAACCACTTTTTTACCTAAAATTGTGTCATAGCCATTCGCACTTAAAGCAGGTAACCATAAAGGACGATCATTATTATCTGTAAGTTTATAAATAGCTTTCATAAACTCATCACCCACAAGCCAAATAGCGTTTTTACGATAAGCACTGTCTAAACTGAAGAAAGCGTCTATAATATCATTGCTTGTGATACCTTGATTTGAGGCAAGCGTAAACGCTTTTTTAGCGTTTTTAAGCCCTGTTGGTTTTTTATTTCCATCGCCATTTATGAAACTTAATTCTTCTGTTTTTGAAATCTTTTCAGCAGCTTTTCTAACTATAAAGCTTTCAAGGTTTGAAATATTATCACTTAATAATTCTTCGCTGATTTTGATAATACCACCTAGCTTATATGCTCCTATACTTAAAGAACTAAAGCTAGCACTAACTTCTTTGAAACTTTCTTGTTCATCAAGCCAAGAAAATTCGCCCATTTCATTAAAAACAGGAATGATTTGATTTGAAGAACTTTTTTGCACTGTAGCAATTTTTCTAATAACACAAAGATCATTTAATTTTTCTCTTATTTTGCTTTGTAAAGTCGTAGGAACTAAAACTCCGCCTTGATCTGTTGCACTTTCATTTAATGCATTTCTTTGTAAATTACTATCAATACTTCCATTTCTTAAATAATTTATAAAAGAACGCATGCAATTTTCTTCGCTTGTCTCATCTTCTCTTTTAGGGTTTTGCTCTAAGGTGGGACTTATGATTTCATTTAAATATTTTTCTCTTTCAAACTCAGCTTCAGCTCTTGATAATTCTTTTCTTTTATTTTCAAAATCTTGCATTAAAGCATCATATTTTGCATTTTCATCCGCATTAAAGCTTCTTTGTTCATTTTTAGCTTTGTTTGATAAAGCTACCATTTGTTCATGTAAATTTCCTATTTCTTGTCTTAATTTTTGCATTATTTTTCTCCTTGTTAAATTGATAGTTTTAAAAGTTTAAGTTCTCGCTCTCTAGCTTCACTTAAAGCTTTGATTTTTCTTTTTTCTTCATCTTCTTCAAAGCGTTTTTTGGCGTTTTTATCCGCACCTCTCCAAACTGCACTAAGTTCAAAAATTTCAAACTCTGTCACCAAAACCTTTTTTGGTGTGCTGTTTTTATCTACATTTTGTTTTAAAACCCTATAACCAATGGAAACATCGCTTAAAATTCCATCTTGGTATTTTTTAAAGATTTCTAAGCTTTTTTCATCTTTAGCAAAAACACAATCACAAACAAGCTCATTATTTTCAATTCTTATATTTTCAATCTTTGCAATTGCATTATCAACACTTGGATTATGATCTTTAAAAAGAGTTTTAAGATTTTCAAATCTGGCACCTTTTACATCAAGCTCTTCTATATAGTCTCCAAGCTCCCAATCAAAACGCAAACAAGCATTAGAATTTGAAACCATGATAAAGCTTAAAGACATATTTTCTTCGCTAACGCTTCTAAGTCTTGCGGTATCTGCTCTTATGTTTTTAAAACTCATTTTTAAAATCCTTTTTTGAAGTTTTATAAGGATTTTAGAAAATTTTTAAGGCGTTAAAGTGCGTATTAGAAGATATTTTTTATTTTTTTAAATCAAACCTTGAATATTTAGTTTATATTGCATATAATCTTGATCCTCTAAAGGTGCAGAATAATCTTTTAAAATTCCAAAAGTAGTTAGCTTTTTAAAGCCTAATTCGCTTTCATCTCCTATAAATAAAGCTTTAGTATTATAAAGTCCTGCTATTAAATCATCATAATAATCAAAGTCTTTTTTTTCTACAGCAACTATAAATTCTAAGTATTTTGCTTTCTTACCAGTTACTACATTTGTTACTCCCCATTCATTTGTTGAAGTTTTTGAGTAATTTATATAAGTGCTATTTGCAGGATAGATTGTAACACCTGCAAATTCTTTTTTTCCTATTAAAATATGCCCTACATTACACCCTATTTTAGCAGGCTCAAAACTTATTAAAATTTCTGAGTTAATAGGATAAGGTAAAAACACAAAATCTTCTTTATTGATTTTAAATTTGCCAAAAAAATATTCCCACCAAGTGCGAGATTTTTTATAATACATCGATTTTTCATAAATGATTTTGCCATCTAATGTTTCTATTTTTATTTTTGAAACATCTAAATTTAAAAATGCTAAAGTATCAAATACCCCATCTACTTTTAATTTTACGCTCCAAGCTTTATCACATTTTGTTTGAGTGTTTAATTCATCATCAAAAAAAGCATTTTCATTGATTGGAGAAAATTTAACCCATTTATCAAAATACACATCAGGTTCTTCGTGCGTATCTTCATCGCTCGCACTTACCCAAACAAAACCTTTAAATTGCACTTTTTCATTATTTTTATAACTTACTTCCTTATCCCATAAAGGTGTTTCGTCTTTTTTAGCTAAATTTTGTAAAACTTCAAATTCTAAAGGTTTAATTATAGTCATCTTATTTCCTTTTAAATATTTTCTGCAATTTCTCTAGTTTGTTTGGTTAAAATGCTTAAATCCATATTTGCTCTTTTTACGCTTTTATCTACATTATCAATTTTTGAAGCGATTAAGTCTAGTTTTTCTTCAAAAGAATTAAAACCTTTATTAATAGCTTTTTCAAAAGCAATGCCTATTTTTTCAAAAACTCCACTTGCATCGATTTTTAAGCCTTTGCCATCTTTTAAAGGAATTACAGCCTCAGGATAGCCATTTTCTCCAATTAAAGCATTTGTAGGGCGTGTAACTATTCCGCCATCTGCAAAAGCTTTCATTTTTTTGTAAGGATTTTTAATCTCATTATTTAAATCTTTATCTATATTTGCCTGATTATTTTGGTATTGCAAAAGTGCATATTCTAAATTTTTAAGCGTTGTTTCTGTAAGAGAGGCACCATCTTTTATAGATTTAATCGTTTCTTGTAAATATTTAGCTATAGGGCTTTCTTCACCTAAATACTCGATCATTTTTGCAATTTCTGCTTCACTTTGTGCAATAAGAGTTTTTTTATACTCTTTTAACTCTTCTAAAGTCATATTAGAAGTGTCTTTTAAAGTTTGATCCAGCTTTTCTTGTAATTTTTTATTTTCTTCTGTAATGGCTTCTATTTTATCTTGTATTGAATTTAAATCTGCCTCACCGCCTAAATCTTTCATTTCATTTGCCATTTTAAGCATTTGTAGCTGATACTCTGCAAAGCTTGAAGCTTGATTTTTAATCTCATTTGCTTTTTGCGTTGCAGCGTTTTGCAAGGCACTAAAACTTGAACTTGTAAGATTGCCATTTTTAAAATCATTTTTAGCTTGTTTTAAAATTTTATCGTAGTTTAATGCTACGCTTTTGCTTGTAGCTATGCTTTGATTGATTAAATTGGTGCTAAAAGAACCCAAAGAACTTAAAATACCAAGTTCGCTATTTAATTTACTTAAAAGTTTGTTATTTTCATTTAACCTTACTTGATCTGCTTCTTTACTTTCATCTTTGTTCTCATACGCATTAATAAGCTTTTCTACCTCAGCGAGTTTACTTAAATGTTCGCTTGAAAAGATTAAACCGCCTTGTTTGTCGCTTATTTGTTTAAATTGTGTGATGATATCTACAAGCTGTTTTCTAAGTTCAGTATTGCCCGTGCTTAAAAATTCATTTAAACCCTCATAACCTAAAGCTAAAAGATTGTCATTAGCACTAAAAATATCTTTTAACATTTCTTTTTCACTAGCACTTAAATCATCTTTTAAGCCACTCATTAAGGTTGCATAAGAATTCATTAGATTATTAACTTCAAAAATGCTACTTGAAATACCATTTGCACTTAAAAAGTTTTGATTAATTTGCATAAGCTCACTAGTTTTTTGTATGATAGTATTTAAAAGATTTTTTACCTGCTCTTGTGCATTTGTATAAGCTTTTATTAGTTGCTCCCAAATTTCTACATTCTCAGGGCTAAAATCTTGTCTTAAACTTTCGTTAAAAGCTTGATTAAGCGCCTCAGCACTAAGTTGACCTAAATCTTTAAAGCTTTCTTCGCTTAATCCAAAAATGCTAAATCCACCCTCTACATTTCTCATTGCAGTTTTTAAAGCATACATAGTATCATCAAAAATTAATTTAGCTTGTTTTGCGGGATCATTTTTATAAATTTGACTTAAAATGCTAGTTTGCATTTGCATAAAAGAGCCAAATTGATTAGAAAGTTGCTCGGCATAGCTTATATTGTTTTCTTTTGCTTTTTCTTGTATAGCTTTAATTTGTGCATCAATTTCGCTTTGATTGTTATTATTTAAAAAGCTTTTTAAAAGTGCAGTAGGTAAAGCTGTATCAAATAAAGAATTATTAGCATATTTACCAGCTACTAATTCAAACTTATCTAAATTAGCCCCTAATTTTACAAGCGTTGCATATTGATTTGATAAAACTCGATTAATTTCTTTGATTTTTTTATCATTTAAATTGCTATATTCGCTCCAGCTTTTTTTACTAAACCATCCTTTTTTTTGATAATCTGTATAAGCTTTTAAATTTGAAGAATCAAAATACTCTCCAAAATTTATATTTTCTCCTAAATATAATCCACTTCCTGTAACTTTAGTTTTTCCAAAAATACCACCTATCACACTTCCTAAAAGACCACCAACTATAGTTCCAATACCTGGCATTATAATGCTACCTAATGCCCCACCTATAGCCCCTCCTGTTCCTGCATGAGTATTAGCCTTAAAAAGCCAATCCCCTAAGCTTCCTATGCCATAGCCTAAAAGTCCGCCTATGCCTGCATTAGCTAAAGTTCCTCCTATATAACCTAAACCCCCACCAAAACCAAGACTAAAAGCATTGCTCATACCACTTAATCCCATACCTGCTAAAGAAGCACCATTGCTAAAACTTGCTCCAAGTCCTAAAAAATTTGCTAAATAAGCTGAAGTATTGGCTAAAAGATTACTTCCAAAAGTACCTATAGAATTAATATAACTTTGCAAATTATCAAATAAAGAATTAAAGCCGTTTCCTATACTATCTATTATATTTGTGCTTGAATTTTCAATTGTAGTGCTAATATCAGAGCTTGAATTTAAAAAATCATTAAAACCATCCGCATTTAAGGCATCGCTAAAATTTATTTTGTCTCCTGTATTTGAACTACCATTAAACCAATCCATAACCTTATCGTAAGTGACGCCCGCTTTGTCTATCCATTCGCCACTCATGATGCTTTCTAGTTTATTTGCGCCATCTATGATATTACTTACATTATTAAAAGCATTGTTTCCTTTTTCTATGGTGCCTGTTTTATCCATAATCACTTCAATGCCATTAACCACGCCTTGATATTTGCCATCACTATTTAAATTTAAACCTTGATTTTTAGCAAATTCAACAACCGAGCTAAAAGTATTTGTTTGCGAGTGTGAATTCACATTACCAAAAGCAAAATTAGGCATTAAACCGCCCAATACTCCAGCTCCTGCCTTAGATAAAAAGCCACTAAGTGATGAAATATAAGGGCTTAAAAAATCTTGTAAAATAGTTCTTCCTAGATCTTTAAACAAGTCTTTTAAAGTTTTTATTTTTCCATTGATAAAATCAAAAAAGCTGCTTTCTATCGTTTTTTGCATGTTTGCTATCATTTTATTGTAGTTTTTTTCTGCTTCGCTCATTGCTTTTTTACTATCTTTACCCATTTGAAAATAAGCATCTTTATTGGCTTTTATCATTTTTTTAAAATCTTCTTCTTTAATAAGATTTTCACTTAAAAGTTTGCTGTATTTTTCTCTTAAATCAATCTCTTTTAAAGCCCAAGCTTCCTGTTTGTTTTCTATACTTTCATAAAATTCAATCATTAAATTTTTAGTATCTTCAAAATCTTTATTTGCGTTTTCTAAATCAAGATTAATTTTAAGGCTTTCTTCTGCTTGTTTTAATTTGTTTTTATCAATTCCTAATTTTTTCCACTCTTTTAATTTTTCATTGATTTGACTTAATTTTTTATCATATTCGCTCATGCCAATTTGTGAAATTTCTTTCAAAGCTTCATTTTGTTCTTTAATGCGTTGTATTAATTTTTGATCAGCAAGCTCTTTTTCTTTTTTTAATCTTTGTTCTTCTTGCTTATTTATATATTCTTCATAATGCGTTCTTTGTGCTACTAAAGCATTATATTGCTCTAATTTTGTTAAGTCTTTATCCCAATTTGTATGATTTGTAATTTGCTGTATGCTCTCGCCAATAAGCTCATATTGCATTCTTAAATTTTCAGCTTGTTCTTCTGCGCTTTGCGGTATCTTTAAAGCTTTTAAACTTTCTATTGCTTTACTAACACTAGCAGGAAGATTATCAATAGCTTCTAATTTTAAATCTTCTTCTTTTGCTTTTTTAGCAGCCTCTTGGGCTAGTTTTAAATTGATCTGCATTTGTTCGTAAGCTTTTCTAGCTTCTTTATTCATTTTTAGCTGTTTTCCAGTAACACTTTCAACTAAATAATCAACACCTTTTAAAACACTTTCTGCACCTTCTTTTATATACCAAAAATCTAATTTTGATGTTATTTTAGCTCCTAAAACGCTCCCATTTGCTTCTAAGGCATCCATTTGACTTTTAAGATTTTTAATATATTCATCTAATTCTTTTGAACTTTTGTTTTCTAGTTTTTTCTTTGATGTTTTTTCTAAGGCTTTGTCAAAATTACTCCAGTTTATATAAAGCTTCTCTATGAAAGTCATTAAAGCTATTAGCCCAGCGGTTGGAGCTAAAGCCTTTGTAAAATTTAAAGCAGAATTTGCTAAATTACTCATAGTGCCTTTTATAGTGCTTAATAAAGGATTTCTTTTTAAAATGCTTTCATTGATCAAAGCTTCATTTTTCTTAATCTCTTCTTCTAAATTTCTTATGTTTTTAAGAGCTTCTTGTTGCATCATTATCGCTTGAGTATTTAAAATAGTCTTTTTATTTTGCGATGAATTTTTAAGATTATTTTGCATAAAGGCATTTTCACTTAAAGCATTTCTTAATTTTTCTAAATCTTTATAAGCATCTTGAATGCCTTGTAGTTTGATTTTTAAATTCTTTTGATTTACAATAAGATCTTTCATTTCTTTTTGTTTTATGATTAAATCATCATAATCTTTTTTAACATTTTTAATGCCATTGCTAAGACTTACAAAAAAAGATGAATTTTTAAAAGCATTAAAACTTTTAAAGCTCACATAAGCAAGCCCTGCGCCAATAGCTAAATCTTTAAAAGAGGCGGCAAATTCAGTAATAGCTTTAATACCCGCTTTAATTTCTTTTTCATTATCATTAATATAAGTATTTATATCTATAAGTGAGTTTTTAAGAGTATCAAAGATAGGTTTTGAAATTTCAGCTTGTAGCATTTGCATATTAGCTTGGAATTTTTGCATTTGCTTTTCATAGGTTTGCGTAGTGTAATCTGTATATTTTGTTAGCTCTTTGGTTTTTTCTATAAATAAATCAAAAAGTTTGCCATTTTTCTTTGCTTCGCTCATGGCTTCATTTGTAATGCCTAAGCTTTCTGCAAATCTTCTTAAATCCCCGCTTGCACTAAATGCCCCAGCTCCTAAACTATCCATAGTAATAGAAAGCTGATTGGCACTCATAGAAGTATTTGAGGTTGCTATCATAATACTTTCAAAAGCTTTTTTAGCTTCATCAAAGCTCATATTATTTAAAGCTGTGGAGGCAAAAGATTGAAACATACTTGCTAAATCTTGCAATGAATAACCTGTTTTAGTATGCAAATTATTAAAATCTTTAAATGTTTTTTCACTGCTTTTTGTGGCAGCTTTCCATTTTTCAAGTTGTGATATAGCTTTTCCTGTAGCATCAATATTTGAATGCGTAGTGGCTGTTATAAAAGCAAGTTGAGTTTTTGCCGTCTCAAAACTTTTACTTGCTTCTATAAAAGAACTACCAAAATTTTTTATATCAAGTGCTAAAGTTTTATATCCTTGATAAGCTTGTGTTAAATGAGCGTTCATATCAATAATGCTTTTTGAAAGTCCCAAAAAGCTTTTTTCTACATCTTTTATATATTTATTTGTCGCTTGTGTGGCATTTGTTAATTGATTAAAACCTTTATTTAATTTTCCTATACTTGCTACACCGCTATTTGTATCTACGCTTACACCTATCTTAACATTTTTAGCCATTTATATTCCTTTTAGTTTTTTTAAGTAGAATTTAAAATAAAAATAGGTTTAAATTATGTTTTTTCCTTATGTAGAGCTTAATTTTTTTTCTTTTGTTTTTATTTTGATTGTTTTTATTCTTATGCTGTTTAAAAGCCGAGCACTCTTTAAAAAAGAAAAATTTTTTAGTGATTATAAAAGTTGTGAAAAAGAACTTAACTCTTTTAAAATAGGCGTTGAAAATTTTGTAAAAACAAAAAAAAGTCAAAAAGTGCTTATGAGTGCTTTTGCTTTGGAATTTGCTATTAAAAATAATGCTTTTGGAGACAAATACACAAAACAATTTAAGCAAATTTTGAATGAAAACCCAAATGAAAAAGAATTTAATATAGAAATTGATCATTATCTATCCCAAAAGGCTTAAAAAATCATCTTGTAATTTTTTAATATCGATTTTTTGATTTTCATTAGTATTTTGCTTAGTATGTTTTAAATGAGTGCTTAGCAAGAATTCTTCATTAGTGCATTTTGCACCCATAAAAGAAGCTAACATATTAAGCAAAATACTCATTTGTATTTCGTTTCTATCACTTGCTAAAGGCTCTGTGCTTAAAAAATACATCCATTCGTTAAACTCAGCCCCTGTTATACTTTGCTCCAACTCGCCTATTGTTTTTCCTAGTGCAAGGGCAAGGCGATATTTTAAACGCCCTTGCTCTCTTGCTTTGGCACTTCATTTGTAAATTTTAAAATTTCATCTGCAATTTTTGAGAAAAGATTTAACCCTTCTTGATTAAGATTATCAAGGGTTTTTTCATCGATTTTTGGAGTTATTAAGCATTTTAAAATAAGCTCTTTTCTAAAATTTGAATTCTTTTTAATCAAATCAATGCTGATTTTATTTTCTTTATTTTCCTCATTTTCTTGTATTTCTATGCCGTTTTTTTCCATAAGTTCTAATTGTTCAAGCATGGAAAGTTGGCGAATTGTAATTTTTTCATCAATGCCATCAACTATAATCTCTTTTTCTTTTAAAGAATGTTTTTTTAAAAAATCATCAAATTTCATTTTTTACCTCCTTTTCTTAAAGCATCACTAAATTTTCCATTTAAAAAAGTTTGTGTTGTGGCTTCACTTGCTATGCCTGAGCTTTGATCTATGGTGTATTTTTTACGCGTATCATTATTTGCAGGATAAAGAAGAGTTAAAGCATTTGGATAAAAATAAATAGTTTTCCCTTTTAACTCCTCGTATGTTTGGCTTTGTTGTGGTTCGTTTTTACTTTCATGGATAATATTTTCATCTTCTTCTTTTTCCCAAGCTTTTAAAGCTTCTTCACTTGTAATAAATTCACCATCTTCATTAAAAGTTTGTGTGCTAGGATTTGGCACTACACCACGCACCTCATCAAAAATATAAACCTTTCTTTCATCATTTAGTATAGGTTTTTCTAAGGTGTTTTCTTTTGGATAAAAATAAATAGTTTTTCCTTTTTTATCACTCATTACATCACCTACATTTAACGTAATTGTAGTGTGTTCTATGTTTTTACCTTCTTCAAATCTAAAAGGTGTGATGTCTTTTGCCTCTCCAATTTTTTCTGCTGTAATATTTGCACTGAATTTATTATTTGCTTCGCTTTGAAGCTCAAAACCTGTTAATTTCATTTTGATTTTAAGAGTGGTTTTTCTCTCGTCGTTAATTTCTACGATAATAAAAACTTCTTCATTTTCTTCAAAGGCTTTTTCTAAATAATTTACACCCTCATAACTTTCTAAATTACCATCTTTAACGAATTTATAAAGTAAGTTCATATTTACAGTAGCAGAAGTTTTTTTGCCTACCGCATTAATTTCTTCATAATCCCTATCGTTGATTGGACTTAGTTTTTGACTTTCTCTAGTCCCGCCTTTAAGACCTGAAATGCTTGTTAAAAATCCTGCTTGAATGGCTTTTTGTCCTAGGCTTTCCATAGCACGAGATAAAACCAAAACTCTAAGCCCTTGCACATCTGGGGCATCTGTGATTATTTTATCTTTTGACATTTTTTCTCCTTATATAAGTAATAAGGAGATTTTAGAAAATTTTTAAGGCGTTAAAGTGCGTGTTAGTGTGCATTTTTTATAAAACTAGATTTTTGTATTTTATTTTCTAATTTTTTATAAGCTATTAAACCTATTTCACTAACTAATCTTTTACTTTCATGTATAAATTCTTTTGTCAAATTTTCACTCCAAAGAATAAAATCCAATTCGCTAAAAAGATAAAGATCGTGTTTAGCTAATTCTTCTTTTAGTATTTTTATATTTTCTTCATTGCTAAAATCCTTTCTTCTTTTTAAAACTTCTAATGCACCCTTACAAGCATCTAATTCTTCTTTTGTTTGGATTAGATCGTATTTTAAAGCTTTGATTTCATTGTTAAAATTAGTCTTTTGTTGCTCTAGTTGGGATTTATAACCTAAGCTTTGATGAAAAGCTAGTTTTTCGTGTTTTTCAATCTCAAGGTTTTTTAATCTTTTTTCCATTTCATTAAAAGCTTTGATAAACTCGATTTTCCATTTATAAGCCTTTTCGCCTGTAAAACCCATAACAAGCAAAGAAAAACCATCACGAGTGATTTTGTAGCAAGGTAAAATTCTACCCGTGCTATCAATATATTTACTCGCCTTAAAATTAAGGTCAGTGAAACTATCCTTTGGGAAAGTTTCAATTTTTGCTATAATATTATCGTGGCGTTTATTAAAAACCGCCGCGATGTCTAAAGAGGTAGTCGTTACTTGGTCGTTGGCTACCTCCAACTCTACATCCACGCCATTAATTACAGCTAATTTTTCCATTTTTTACCTTTTTGTTTTGATAATAAATACTTATATAAGTATTTATATTTTATATATTATCATTTTTTAATTATTATGTCAAGGTTTAAATAATTATTTAAGTATGTTTTTATATAATATTGCAATTAAATAAGGATAAATAATGGATAGGAATGAATTTAACAGTCTTTTAAAACAAGCAAATTTAACTAAAAAAGAATTTTCACAAATAATTGGAATGCAGTATAGTTCAGTAAATAATTGGGGTAGTTCGCAAGATTTTCCACGTTGGGTAAAAAGCTGGCTACAAAATTATATCAAAAGTAAGTCATATGATGAGATTAAAAATAAAATACTAGACATTGAGAAAATAAATAATATATTTTTGTAAATTTATTTTTTTAAAGCACTTTTATGCAGTGATTATACACTTTTTTATAATATATGTCAAGCATAAAATACATTTTTTTATAATTATTTTTTATTAAAAGTTAAATTTTTATGTATTTTTTGCTATAATAACTAAAACCAACAAGGATATTAAATGGATATAGAAACATTTGAAAAAAAATTAAATGAATTAGAGCTTACAAAAAAAGAATTTGCAAATATGGTCGGAGCTGTTTATAATGGTGTTATTAATTGGAATGCAAAAGGCGAAACACCTAAATGGGTTGATAGTTGGCTTATTAATTATGAAAAAGCAAAAGTTTTAGATGAAATTTCAAAATCTATAAAACCTTTTATAAAATAATTTGTTATAATTTTCAAAAAAAGGAGTTTTAATGCTTAATCTAAATATAGAATTATCAAGCGAAAAAGAACAAGCTTTTTTAAATATAGCCAAAGAAAGAAATACAAGCAAAGAAAAGATTGCTCAAGCTTTAATTATGGAATTTTTAGAAGACTTAGAAGATGTAAAAACAGGCGAAGAAGCCTATAAAGAATATTTAGCAGATGGTAAAAAAAGTATTAGCGCTGATGATCTTTTTAAAGAACTTGGTTTATGATACAAATTGATTTTAGCCAAAAAGCAGCAAAGCAAATTAAAAAACTAGATAAAGAAGTTCAAAAACAAATCAAAAAATGGAAAGAAGAAATGCAAAGCCTAGAAAGTCCAAATCAAAAAGGCAAAGCATTAAAAGGAAATTTAAAAGGCTTGTGGCGTTATAGGATAAATGATTATCGCTTAATCTGTTTAAACAATGATGAAAAATTAACTATTCTTTGTCTTGAAGTAGGACATAGAAAAGAAATTTACAAGCGATAAGTGATAAAAATCTCACTTATAAAAAATCCAATCTCTTCATCTTTATCTTCTCCATGTATCAAAAATTCAATAGGCTTTTTATAAAATTTTAAAATAAAATTTTCAATTTCGCTTTTTAACCCTCTTAAAACTTTATATTTTGGAGCATAAAGACTTAAATTAATTTCTAATTCTTTATTTAAGATTTTATCATCTATACTTAAATTTAATTCTTCGCTTGTGATTTCATAAACTAAAAATGCTTTTTCTAGCTTTGTTTTTTGCCTTGAAAGTGGGTAAATTTCTATATTTAATTCCTTGCTTAGCCCCATTAAAAAATCGCTTAAAAACTCTTTCATTTAAAATCCTAATTTATCTAACTCAGCATTTAGTTTAGTTGTTACTATATTTTGAACTTTTGGATCTATTTTATCCCTTGCTTTTTGCATAGTATAAGCTCCTTTTACAAAAGTGATTTTTCCACTTGTATTTGGCTTTGATTTTGCGCTTTTTTTAACTCCGCCTTTATGAAAAAATCCATATTCTATAAAATGAGCATAATACGCACTCGCAAAATAATCCATTCTTTGTTTTTTCTTGTTTTTCTTTACTTGTGTCCATTTTTTAGCTTTTTTTAATTTTTCAAATCTTTTTATACCTACTTTTTTCATTCTAAAAACAACAGCAGCAGCACGATAAACACCTTTTTCTAAAGTATAGCTAGAAACTGCTTTAATGCTTTGTTTTAAAAGTCCCGTTTGCTTAGGAACATTTTTTTTATAATCGTTTGTGATTTCTTTTGCTATTTCTAAAGCTCCTTTTTTAGCTGCATTTGGTAAAGCTTTTTTATTTATACTTTGTAAATCTTTGATTAATTCATTTAAGCCTTTTACCTCAACCATTTACACCCTTTTCATTTAATTTAACAAGATTAAGAGGTATTAAATGATCGTTTCCATTGTCAATTGGATTCATTTCTTCTAAAGCCCTTACTTCATTTATACTCATTACACCATTACTTAAAGCTTTTACATAACTCTCCCACCTTGAAGAACTATCAGCTCTTAAAATAGCATTAATATTGAATTTAAAATAAAATTCTTTTCTTTCATTTTGGTTTAACAAAAAGCGATTTAAGGCTTGTTCTATTTTGGTTGTTAAAGGTGTTATGGTTTGAACCATGTAATTTGTTTCTTGTTGCTCGATGTTTGAAAAAGTTGCACGACTTAAATCTCCGAGTTTATGTGGTGGGATATTAAAAAGCCTCGCTATTTCTATTACTTGAAACTGCTTACTCTCGATAAACTGGCTATCTTTATTTGCACTTGTAGTTTGTGTATAACTTGATCCACCTTCTAAAATAGAAATATTATAAGCTTTTTTTTGATTATAATTTTCCTTAAAAGATTGTTTTAATCTTTGATATGCTTCTTCGCTTAATTCATTTGGTACAGATATAACCCCACTTGTAAAACTTCCATTTTTAAAAAAGCTAAGTCCATGTTGTTCTATAGCTGTTGCAAGTTCTGCGGTATTTTTGCTTTTTCTAAGTGGGGCTATACCTTTTACTCCATCTTTAGTATGATAAGGCACATTTAAAACCTCATCATAATTTAAAACTATACTGCCATTTTTTGAATAAGCTTGATAAAAATACTTTCCATTCATTTTAAAGATGTTAATGTCTTTATTTTCTATGAGTTCTATAGAATTAATCACCCCATTTCTTTTTCTTATGGGATATAAAAACCCATTGCCATAAATTAGCATTTGCACCATAAAAGCTTCAAAAAGTGTAAAAGGTGTCATGGTTTGATTGGGTGCAATTTTAATAAGTTCATATAAAGGGTGATTATAAGCTAGTTTTGAGCCATCTATTGTTCTTCGGTATAAATTTAAAGGTAAAGATGCTATAGTTTCGCTTATATTTGAGATTGCAGCGATCACTGCTGAAAGCTCTTCAGCTTTTATTTTATCCTCTAATAAAAACTCTACACTATTAATAAATTCTTCGTTTTTCTTTTTTATAAATAATGATTTTATTTTATCAAACATACAAAAACCTTTATTTTTTTACTTATTTTAGAAAATTTTTAAGGCGTTAAAGTGCGTGTTATAAAAACCTCAAACCTCTTTTCTCATAAACATTGATCTTTGGTTTTTCTATACTGTTTTTAGTAGCGATTGCAGTAACTAAAGCAGAGATTGCATCTATTCTTTCAATTGATTTTTTCTTATCTGGTTTTATGTTTTCTCTTGCATCTTGATCTATAACTAAATTTGAATTACACCATCTAAAAATAGGATTATTATTATGATTTAAAGTTTGCTTTAAAATTCTAATTTGATACTCTTTTAAAGGCTCACTAACACTTGCAAAACCTTGTCTAATCTGGACACATTCTATATTTTCATCACTCAATTTTTTAGCCACTTCGTGACTATTCCATGGATCATAACCTATCATTTTAATGTTTAATTTTTTATTTAAAGCCAAAATATCGTTAATTAAATAATCATAATCGACGCTATTGCCTGAAGTTAAAGTTAAAAAACCAAGACGAGCCCATTCCAAATAAGGCACTTTGTCTCTTTTGCTCCTTTCTTTTGCGCTAAGTTCAGGTGCATAAAATTTAAAATCCACATGCAATATTTTATCCACTTCACAAATAATAGCTAAAGCAGTTAAATCCGTAGTTGTAGAAAGATCAAGTCCTACATAAACATCGCCTTTTAAATCAAGTTCTTTCAAATTGCATTTCATAAAATCATCATCTTTGATAAAAGAAGTGGCATTTGAAGTCCATATATTTAAATGCTTGGTTTTAAAACTCACCTCATCATTTGCATTTGCCAAAGCTTTTTGATAATATTCTCTTAATTTTTCAATCTTTACACCATAACCTAAAGCAGGATTAACCTTGATCCAAGTTTTCTCATCATTCCAATCATCATTGACATCTGGTTCATAAATCTTTGCATAAGTTGATGGATCATTTATAATGCCATTTTTAATTTGTTTACAATAATCATATTGTTTTTTCATTTCTCCAAAATGATTATATCCCGCTGTTGAAATGACTATACATAAAGAATTTGCACGACTTGCCGTTCCCTCCTCCAAAACCTTATATAAATCACCATTTTTAGCAGCGTGGAGTTCATCGTAGATAAACACATAAGGTCTTAAGCCGTCTTTTGTCTCGCTTGTAGCAGTTAAAACCTTGATAAAATCTTCAAATTTGGCATTTTTCTTGCGAATTTCTCTATAAGTTTTATACTGATGGCACATCTTATTTAATTCTCCTTCTTGGCTCACCATAGATGAAGCAGCATTAAAGACTAGCTTTGCTTGCTCGGTTTCATTTGCGGCGCAATATATTTTTTTGCCTTTTTCTTTATCGATAAACAAAAAATAAAGCAAAATAGCTCCAATTAACTCGGTTTTACCATTTTTTCGCGGTATAAAAAGCAATGCATAAGAATATCTCCTAGCGTTTTTGTTTTTAGAATAAGTGGCGATAATATCAATAATAAATTCGATTTGAAAATTTAAAAGCTGAAAAGGCTTTCCAGCTAATTCGCCATCAGTGTGTTTTAAAAGAGAGATAAACAAAACGGCTTTTTTAGCTATTTTTTCATCAATATAAAATGGCGAATTTTGAAATTCTTTTATTTTTTTGTTTAGCATAAGTTAAAGCGTAATTTAATATATCTTCCCTTGATCTTAATTTATTCATAATTTAACTCTCATCTTGATCTAAAAGCATATCAAAAGGAGATTTTTCTTTTTTCTCTTTTAAATTTAGCCTTGCACGGCTTGGCAAACCTATGCCTAAGATTTTCGCTAAACCTATCACATTTTTAGTTAAGGAATTAAAGGCTACAAGCTCAGGTGTTACAATAGGAGTTCCTTTATCTGTGCTTGTAGTAAAGCCTTTCTTTTCCATCTCCTTGCTCGTGCATTCTAAAAAAATAAGATTTTTAACATAGGCTTTAATAATATCATTTTCCAAAGGATCATAAATGCCTAAATTTTCTAGATCTTTAATTGTTTTTTGTGTGAGTTCTTGTTCTATAGTTTCTAAATTTAAAGGTTTAAAATCAAGCTCTTGTGTTTGTGCTTGTTCTGTTTTGTTTATTTTTGGCTTTTCTTTTATAGAATTTTCATCAATATATAAAATCACTTCATTTTGTTTGGAATTGTAATGATTTTCATCTTGTCTTTTTTTAGCAAGTCTTAAAATTTCATCTTTTGGATAGGGCTTGGCTTTTCCTTTTAACACTTTGATGCCATTTTTCTTTAAATACCTACTTAAATAATTTTTTGAATTGATATTTAAAATTTGCAAAACCTCATCAATATTTAAAAATTCTTTTCGCATTAAATGCCTTTTTATTTGTATTTTAATGATATTTTAAGGCATTAAAATGCGTGTTAGTTAATTTAAAGCAAAATTTGGCTTTTTTAAAATACTTTTGATAAAAATAAAAATTTCAAATAAAGATTTTAGCTTGCTTTGCTTATGTTTTAGTTGGTTAATTAGTAGGTTAAGTATAACATTATACAAAAAACTAGCTCACATTTTTTCGTATCTGCCGCTTCGGTGTAAATTTTGAATTTTGTAGAGATTACATACCCTACCCCCTAAGCTCATTTTTACTCTTTTTATTGTGACAAGCTATACATAAACTTTGTAAATTTTCTTCACTCAATCTCTCACCACCTTGCTTAATAGGTATAATATGATCTATAATTTTTGCAAACTTTCCACACTTTACACAAAATGGATTTTTATTTATAAAAGAATTCCTTAATTTTCTCCAAGCTAAACTATTGTAAAAATCTGAACTTTGTTTATCTCTTTTAAAATAATCATATCTTTTATTTGCTATTGTTTTAGAAGTTTTATAACATTCTTCACAAGATCTTAAATGAGTTTGTATTTTCTTTCCACACTTACAAAGTTTATAGGTTGTCATTTTTTATAAAATCCTATTTCAGTTTTTTTAGAAAGTTCAACTTTAAATTCATATTTAAAATCATCATAAGGTTTAATTACATAGCAGTCATATCCTATTTCTAACAATTTTATAAACCAATCAGGAAGTAAAACAAAAAAATTATTTCCTACTTGCTTGATTTTAAAACCGCTTTTAAGCTCATTTATATTCCTGTAAAAATTATCATATAAACCTAAATTATTTGAAAAAATCTTAACAGGGATTGCATTAACAATAATATCTTTTTTATCAAACATAAGTAAACTTTAAGTTAAAAATGAAGTTTCAAGGAATAATATTTTTATAGACTAAAAATTATAATATAAAAAAAATAATAAAACTATTAATTAAAGATTAAATTAGTAATTATGGAATATTATTTGCTCTTACTAAGAAAGCAAAAAGCAAAATCTATTTTTTATATTTTTATATAGACACTATTATATTAAAAAGCATCGCGAAAAGTTATTGTGTTCCTTTTCATCGGAAATTAATAAAAGAATATATCATCTTTAATCGGATTTTAATAAACACGCTTATACACATTTTAATCGGATTTTAATATTAAAAAACCATATTAAAAAGGGTTATTTAATGGGTTACCATAAAATATAAAATATCTATTTTATAATAATTTTAAGACATTTTTTATTGTCCTGCTAAATCCACCATTTTACTACAAGTTATAAATATACTCTTTAAAACAATAATAATTTTTAGCTTTAAAATATTTAACCTTTAAACACCAGAAAAGAAGTATTATAATTTATGATTTTTAAAATGCAAAGATGGTGGTTAGAGGCAGAATCGAACTGCCGACACGCAGATTTTCAGTCTGCTGCTCTACCGACTGAGCTATCCAACCACAATTTTTGTTATAAAGTAAAAATGTAATTGTATTCTTTTTTTTTTAATTTAAGTTTAAATATAAAAATAAAATTTTATTTCCCTTAAAGTTTTAATAAGATAGAATACCCGCTTTAGATCATTATCAAATGGAAATTTTTTGAAACAATTTGGACTCGACAGACGAACTTTTAAAATTTTACTAACTGGCTATATTATTATTGCATTGTTTGGGGCTTTACTACTGCATTCAAGCTGGGCACATACAACCCCTATTGATTTTTTAGATGCCTTTTTTACAAGCACATCTGCTGTTAGCATGACAGGATTAGTAATTAAAAACACTGCCGTTGATTTTACTTTAGCAGGGCAAATTATTATCTTAGTCTTGGTGCAAATTGGCGGTTTGGGATATATGGGTATAGGTTTATTTGTTTACATACTCATACGCAAAAAAGTTGGTTTTAATGCAAGAAATTTACTTAAAGAGTCTTTATTTTATCCATCAATGGACGGTTTGTTTAAATTTTTTAAAAAAGTTTTACTTTTTATTTTTACTATAGAATTAATAGGTGCCATACTTCTTACTATGCGTTTTGCCCTTGAAATGGACTTTAAAAAAGCTCTATGGTTTGGAATTTTTCATTCCATTAGTGCTTTTAATAATTCTGGATTCACTATATTTGAACATGGGCTTATAGCTTATAAACACGATATAGCAATTAATCTTATTATCACTTCTTTAATTATTATCGGAGGGCTTGGATATTTTGTTTTGGTTGAATTATACTTTTTTCAAAGAAAAAAATTGCAAAATTTAAGTCTCCACACAAAAATGGTTGTAGTTGCAAGCATTTTTCTTATATTCTCTTCAACACTTATTATTTTTGCTTTTGAATACTCAAATCCTCAAACCATAGGACATTTTTCATTTTTTGATAAGATTTTAAGCTCATATTTTATTGCTATTAACTACCGTACAGCAGGATTTAATACCTTAGATATGGGGCATTTACATGATGCAAGCTTGTTTTTTGGATCTTTATTTATGGTTATTGGTGGTGCGCCAGGCGGAACAGCTGGGGGCATGAAAGTAACAACTGTAATGGTCTTATTACTCTATGCGTATTGGAGTATCCGCAATGGAAGGGTTAGAACTTTTGGACATGAAATTCCAGCAGAAACCATATCTAAAGCTTTTATTATAGCCGTAGGTTCAGCTGTTTATATAGTAATAGCTGTTATTTTACTTTCTTTGCTAGAATCAAAATTTGATTTTATAGCCTTACTTTTTGAAACTTCTTCAGCTTTTGCAACTGTAGGAATTTCAGTTGGAAATGGTGGAACTTTGTCTTTATGTGCTTTGTTCAGTGATCCTAGCAAGATAATTATTATCATTATGATGCTAAGTGGTAGGATAGGTGTTTTTGCCTTTTTACTCTCAGTATTCAAACAAGACAAAGCTATCCATTTAAAATTCCCTGAAGGAAAGGTTAATTTATAAAGGTAAAATCGTGAAAAATCTTAATTATGGAATCATAGGACTTGGAAAATTTGGCTCAGTTGTAGCAGATGAACTCATTGCTGGAGGTCATACTGTTATCGTTGTAGATAAAGATGAAGAAGCTTTAAAAAGTATACAAAATCCTCCAAGTTATGCTTATATTTTAGATTCTACAAATATTTTAGCATTAAAAGAAGCAGGCTTTCATGATGTTGAAGTAGTTATTGTTAGTATAGGAGAAAATGTTGAAAAATCAATACTTACTCTTATGGCACTTAAAGATATAGGTGTTAAAAATATCATTGCTAAAGCAACCTCTAATATCCATGGTCAAATTCTTTCTAAGTTAGGTGCAACAAAGATTATTTACCCTGAAAAAGAAAGTGCTAAAAGACTGGTAAAAGAATTTTTAACCAAAGATGCTGATTATGAGGTTTTTGATCTTTCAGCAAATACTATACGAGCTATCAAGATCAACATAGATGAAAAATTAGCAGGAAATTCTTTAAAACATGTAGCACAAAATATGAAGGTAATTTCTTATAAAAAATTAAATAGCGACTGGGAAATACTCCCTGATTTAGAAACTACAACTGTTTATAGCGGAGATGTTGTAATACTACTTGGAACAGTTAAAGAACTTAGAGAATTTGAATATTGACTAAGCAAAATTTAAAGCCTTGCAAGCCTTTACAAAACGCTTTAAGGCTACTTTTTCTTTAGTAGAAATTTTATGATATACGATTTCTAAATAACATCTAACATCTTTTATGTCCAACTCTCTTGTTTTAGCATAATTTTGAAGTATATAATAAGGAATTTTAATCTTTGTTTGTAGAAATTTTTTTAAAATTCGTTTATATAAAGCTTTTTTTTGCACGCAAGAAAATCTAGCAAAAACAAAAGGCAATCCTGTTTTTTCATGCCATTTGGTACATAAATCAATATATTTAGAAGGATCTTTTAAATAAAGTTTTAAAGCCTTATCGCCTATAATCACTTTCCCATCTTGTTTTAAAACTTTAGCTAAAACATTTGAAGTTGCCGAATTTGGATCCTTGGCATTTAATGTATTTTTTTCCACTAAAACACTTAAAACTCTTTTGTTAGCACAAATACCCAAATCCAAATTTTTATATTTTTTTCTCACACTTTCTATGCTTGAAATAATCGCTGCATCAATTCTTCTATAAAATAAATCCTTATTTAACTTGCTTGGAACACCTTTTTTATACTCCATACTTGCTTTATAACCATTGGGTAATGGATACTTTTTAAGGTATATATGCAAAGGCAAAAGATTAATATAATCAATTTTTCCAAAAATCATCTCTTTTAAAGAGTATTAAACACTCTATCTCCTGCATCTCCAAGCCCTGGAATAATATAACCCTTTTCATTTAAGCCTTCATCAATGCAAGCTACAAAAACTTCCACATCATCATGCACCTGACTAAATTTTTGCAAACCTTGTGGGGCAGCAAGTATGGATATAAATTTTATTTTTCTAATCCCTTGGCTTTTTAAAAAATCACAAGCTTCTATAGCAGTTCCACCTGTAGCAAACATAGGATCTATAACAATAGCAGTGCGTTCTTTTGCATCTTTAGGGAGTTTTTGAAAATAAAAATCTGCCTTTAAAGTTTCTTCATTTCTTACAAACCCCAAAAACCCAACACTTGCATCAGGAATCATCTTAAAAATACTTTCAAGCATTCCTAATGCTGCTCTTAAAATAGGACAAATCATAATTTTTTCATCAAGTTTTTTTATTGTAGTTTTTTGTATAGGCGTGGAAATTTCAATTTCTTTTAAGAAAAAATCTTTACTAGCCTCAAAAAAGCAAAAAAGATGAAATTTCATCGATTAACATACGAAATTGAAAGGGTTTAGTTTCTTTAGCCCTTAAAATTCCTAATTTATGTTCGATCAATGGATGATTGATACAATGGACATTTTTCATTTTAAGCTTTCAAAATAAGCTTTCTCATCAAAATTTTTCACCTTAGCCACACCATCTTTTACAGCAGCTGCTGCTACGGCTGTACTTACTGCAGCTTTCACTCTTTCATCAAAAGGTTTTGGCATAACATAAGCTCTTCCAAATTCTAAAGTACTTAGATTATAAGCTTTTTTCACCGCATCGCTTACAGGGAGTTTTGCAAGATCTGCTAATGCCTTTGCAGCAGCTACTTTCATATTTTCAGTAATTTTACTTGCACGCACATCTAAAGCTCCACGGAAAATAAAAGGAAAACCTAAAACATTATTGATTTGATTTGAATAATCACTTCTTCCAGTTCCTACAATAGCATCTTTTCTAAGCCTAGCCACATCTTCAGGCATCACTTCAGGAATAGGATTAGCCAAAGCAAAAATCACGGGATCTTTTGCCATACTTAAAATCATTTCATCATCAAGAATTTTTGGCCTACTAAGCCCTAAGAAAACATCAGCCCCTTTTAAAACTTCTTTTAAAGTCTTCTCCTTAGAATCAACAGCAAATTCAAGTTTTTGTGGAGTTAAATCATTTCTATCTTTAGAAATCACTCCTTTACTATCTACTAAGATAATATTTTCAACACCTAAATTTCTATACATTTTAGCACTTGCTATACCCGCAGCACCTGCACCACTTACAACTATTTTAATATCCTTAAATTTTTTACCACTTATTTCCATAGCATTTATAAGTCCTGCAGTTGAAATAATGGCTGTGCCGTGCTGGTCATCGTGCATTACAGGAATTCCTAGATCTTGCAAAGCTGCTTCGATTTCAAAACATTTTGGCGCAGCAATATCTTCTAAATTTATCCCACCTACTGTTGGAGCTAAAGCTTTGCAAAAATTGACAATTTCTTCTACGCTATGAACATCAATCTCTATATCATAAGCATTTACATTGGCAAATTTTTTGAACAAACAAGCCTTACCTTCCATAACAGGTTTTGATGCTTGTGCTCCTATATTTCCAAGCCCTAAAACCGCCGAACCATCGCTTACTATAGCTACTAAATTAGCCTTATTTGTATAAGTGTAAGCAAGCTCATCATCTCTAACGATTTCAAGGCAAGGTTCTGCAACTCCAGGACTATACGCCAAAGATAAATCATAGCTTGTAACTATTGGCTTACTTGGCATAATATCAATTTTTCCACCCAAGTGGTATTTTAAAGCTTCTTCTTTTAAATTCATTTTATTTTCCTCTAACTTTTAAAAAATTCTCTATTCTTTTTTTACACTCATTAACGCCTAAAAATTCTAATACTTCGAAAATACTAGGACTTACCGCACTTCCTGTCAAAGCAATGCGTATAGGCTGAGCTAGATCTTTTAATTTTGCTTCTTTTTTTTCTAAAAAATCATTTGTAAAACCTTCAAAATCTTTATTTGTTTTTTGATCTTTAAGAGTATTAGCAAATGCTTTTAGTAATTCTAAATTATTTTCATTAACAAATTTTTGCACCGCGTTTTCATCATAATTTTGCGGTGCATTAACTATACTTTTTGCACCCTTTATAATATCATGTAAGGTTTTTGCACGCTCTTTTAATAAATCAAGCAAAAATCCCGCTTTTTCGTAAACAGATAAATCAAAACCAAGATCTTTAAGCTGACGATTAATCTCTTCAAAAGGCAAGGTTTTAATATAATAAGCATTAAGCCATTCAAGCTTTTTAGCATTATAACAAGATGCACTTTTGTTGATATGATAAGGATCAAAAATCTTTTTAAGATCTTCTAGGGAAAAAACCTCATCATCACCATGACTCCAACCTAAACGCACAAGAAAATTAAGCAAAGCTTGAGGCAAAATTCCCATTTCTTTGTATTCCATAACATCAGTTGCTCCATGTCTTTTTGAAAGCTTTTTACCATCTTCTCCATGTATCATGGCTACATGAAAAAATTTAGGAATTTTAAAACCTAATGCTTGATAAAGCACGATTTGCTTAGGAGTGTTTGAAAGATGATCATCTCCACGGATTACATCACTTACCCCCATTAAAGCATCATCAATCACTACAGTAAAGTTATAAGTTGGGGTTCCATCACTTCTTGCTATGATAAAATCATCCATTATATCTTCTGCTTTAAATCTTACCTCACCTTTAACGCCATCTTCAAAAACAATCTCACCACTTTGAGGTGCTTTAATACGCACAACAGGTTCTATACCTTGAGGTGGCATGCCTTTAAATTCTCTATATCTTCCATCGTATCTTGGACGCTCTTTGGCAGCTTCTTGTTTGGCACGCAATTCATCAAGTTCTTCTTTACTCATATAACAATAATATGCCTTGCCTTCATCTAAAAGCTTTTTAACATATTCCTTATAAAGATCAAAACGTTCTGATTGGTAAGTCACTTCTCCATCATGTTCTAAGCCACACCATTTAAAAGCTTCGATAATAGCCTTAGTAGCTTCTTTGGAATTTCTTTTTAAATCTGTATTTTCAATACGAAGTAAAAAATTTCCACCATTTTTTCTAGCATATAAATAATTATAAAGAGCTGTTCTAAGTCCACCTATATGCAAATATCCTGTTGGGCTTGGAGCAAAACGCGTTGTAAGTTTTTCGTGCATTTTTTGCCTTTTTTAAATTTTTATTGATATAATGCGATATTTATACTTAAATAAAGGTTTGAAATGAAAAAAATTTTGTTAAGTTTTGCATTTTTTGCAAGTTTAGCTAGTGCAAATACTATTAATGCGATAGCTGTAGTTGTAGATAAGGAGCCTATCACAACTTATGATATAGATCAAACTATGAAGGTACTTAAAATTGATAGAAATAAAGCTTTAGGTATACTCATTAACGAAAAAATGGAAATTTCACAAATGAAACAACTAGGTATTGTAGTCAATGATCTAGAACTTGATGATGCTATAAATAAAATGCTTGCTCAAAACAAAACCACTTTAAATGCTTTTAAAGCAAATTTGAAGTCCAAAAATCAAAGCTATGAACAATTTCGCACAAATTTTAAAAAAGATTTAGAAAAAAGAAAGCTTTATGAAAAAATTGCAAGTATGGCAAAAACTGATTTTAGTGATGATGGGGCAAAAAAATTTTTCGAACAAAATAAAGATAAATTCACTTTTTATACACAAATTAATGTAAATATCTACTTATCAAATAATCCTCAAACTTTAGAAAATATCAAAAATACAAAAAAAATAACCCTTAAGTCACAAAATGCATCTTTAAATACAAGTAATGCAGATCCAAGACTTTTAGGACTTTTATCACAAATTCCTAACGGAGGTTTTTCTCCTGTTTTAAATGGAAAAAATGGCTATGAGCTTTACGAAGTTAAAAACAAAGATGGAGCACAAACCCCCGAATACAAACAAGTTAAAAATGAAGTTTTAAATGCTTATGTGAGTGAACAAAGACAAAATTTCATACAAGATTATTTTGATAAACTGCGCTCTAAAATCAATATAGAATATTTAAGATAAAAAATAAAATTCCCTTACAAAAGGGAATTTTTAATGTCTTGCAAGATAGTTTGTATCATAGTTATTATTAATAAAATCAGGATTTTCCATCATAGCAAGATGAAAATCTTTAGTCGTTTTTATCCCGCTTATAAGTAACTCATCTAAAGCCACTTTCATTTTTGCAATCGCCTTGTTACGATCTTCTGCCCAAACTACGAGCTTGCCTATCATAGAATCATAATAAGGTGGCACACTATAGTCTTGATAACAATGGCTTTCCATTCTTACATTGCGTCCTGCTGGTGGAATGTATTTAGTGATCTTGCCTGGACTTGGCAAGAAAGTTTTAGAATCTTCGGCCGTGATTCTACACTCTATAGAATGGCCATTCAATTTAATACTTTCTTGAGTCGGCAAAGCATAGCCTTCAGCTACTTTGATCATTTGCTCTATAATATCAATCCCACTTACCATTTCACTCACGCAGTGTTCAACTTGCAAGCGTGTATTCATTTCTATAAAATAAAAATCCAAATTTTTATCCACTAAAAACTCAAAAGTTCCCGCACCTTCATAACCTATAGCTTTAGCTGCTTTAATAGCAGTTTCATGAAGTCTAGTACGTGTTTTTTCATCAAGTAAAATTGCAGGAGATTCTTCAATAAGCTTTTGATGGCGTCTTTGCATAGAACAATCTCTTTCGCCCATATGAATGACATTACCAAAACTATCTCCTATAACTTGCACTTCTATATGGCGTGGATTTTGAATATATTTTTCCATATACATAGTCCCATCACCAAATGCCGTCATAGCTTCGCTTTCAGCTGACCAGTACGCTTTTTCAAGTTCTTTTTCTTGCTCCACTACACGCATACCACGGCCACCACCACCTGCAGCCGCTTTTAAAATCACAGGATAACCTATTTCTTTAGCTAATTTTTTAGCCGCTTCAGCTCCTGCTAAAGCTCCATCACTACCTGGGATTACAGGCACACCTGCTCTTTGCATCACTTGTTTAGCTTTTGACTTATCACTCATTAAATTCATGGCTTCTACAGAAGGTCCTATAAATTTGATATTATGTTTGGTACAAATTTCAACAAAATTTTGATTTTCGCTTAAAAATCCATATCCTGGAAAAATCGCATCCGCTTCTGCTATTTCAGCTGCTGTGATAATAGCTGGGATATTTAAATAACTTTCAGAACTTCTTGCTTTACCTATACAAATACTCGCATCAGCGTATTTTAAATATAAAGCATCTTTATCTGCTTCAGAATACACACAAATTGCTTTTTTACCCATTTCTTTAATTGTTCTTAAAGCACGTAGCGCTATTTCTCCACGATTAGCAATTAATATGCTTTTAATTTCCATTTTATAATTTCTCCACCGCAAATAAAGGCATTCCAAATTCTACAGGCTGACCATCAGCAACTAAAATTTCAGCGATCCTGCAATCAAATTCCGCTTCAATTTCATTCATGATTTTCATCGCTTCAATAATAGCTATAGTATCACCTTTTTTAACTGTACTACCTACTTTTACAAAAGGTGCTGCACCTGGGCTTGGAGCTTGATAGAAAGTTCCCACCATAGGGCTATTTATACTTGGTTTATTTGATTTTACACTTTGACTAGGTTGAGCTTCATTTACTACGCTTACATTGATAGGTTGTGGAGCTGAAACTGGAGGACAAACAGGAGCTGGAACATCACAGCACATATCTCTTTCAAGTTCTATTTCAAAACCATCTTGTTCTTTGATTTTAATTTTACTAATATTGGCTTCAGCAAAAAGGTTTACTAACTCTTTAATTTCTTCTTTTGTCATAAAATTCTCCTACAAAATTTAAGAACTTAATCTTGTATTATATAAAAAAACTTGAAATTTAACTTTAAAAAAGAAAAAAATCATAAAAAATATAGATTTTTTAGGTTATAATCCTTGCAAAAATTTACAAATACTAAAAGGTTAAAGATGGGCTTAAAAGCAGATAATTGGATAAGAAAAATGGCACTAGAGCACAAGATGATCAAACCGTTTTGCGAAGCAAATATAGGTAAAGGCGTGGTAAGCTACGGACTTTCAAGCTATGGTTATGATATACGCGTAGGACGTGAGTTTAAAATTTTTACTAATGTCAATTCAACCGTAGTAGATCCAAAAAATTTCGTAGAAGAAAATGTAGTGGATTTTGAAGGCGATGTGTGTATAGTTCCTGCAAATTCTTTTGCTTTAGCTAGAACTATAGAGTATTTTAAAATGCCTGATGATGTTTTAGCCATTTGTCTTGGAAAAAGCACTTATGCAAGATGTGGCATTATTGTAAATGTTACTCCTTTTGAACCAGGTTTTGAAGGGCATATCACTATAGAAATTTCAAATACCACCCCACTGCCTGCAAAAATTTATGCCAATGAGGGCATAGCACAAGTGTTGTTTTTGCAAGGCGATGAAAAATGCGATACCACTTATAAAGATAAAAAAGGCAAATACCAAGCTCAAACCGGCATAACCCTGCCAAGGATTTTAAAATAGGAACACTTGTTGCTTTGATTTTAAAAAATTAAACAAAGGAAGGCAAAATGTTTAACGGAAAAAATATCCTAATCACAGGTGGAACAGGTTCTTTTGGAAAAACTTATACTAAGATTTTGCTAGAAAATTACAAGCCTAATAAAATCATCATTTATTCTCGTGATGAACTCAAACAATTTGAAATGGCAAGCATTTTTAATGCTTCTTGTATGCGTTATTTCATAGGAGATGTAAGAGATAAAGAGCGTTTAAGTGCTGCTATGCATGATGTGGATTTTGTTATACATGCTGCTGCAATGAAGCATGTTCCTATTGCTGAATATAACCCTATGGAATGTATAAAAACCAATATCCACGGCGCGCAAAATGTCATCGATGCTTGTTTTAAAAATGGAGTTAAAAAATGTGTTGCCCTAAGCACAGACAAAGCTTGTAATCCTATAAATTTATACGGTGCGACCAAACTAGCAAGTGATAAGCTTTTTGTCGCTGCAAACAACATAGCAGGAAACAAACAAACACGCTTTAGTGTTACAAGATATGGCAATGTCGTAGGCTCAAGAGGATCAGTAGTTCCTTTCTTTAAAAAACTCATCAGTGAAGGGGCTAAAGAACTTCCTATCACTGATACAAGAATGACTCGTTTTTGGATCAGTCTTGAAAATGGAGTAAAATTTGTACTGAGTAATTTTGAAAGAATGCATGGAGGTGAAATTTT
This sequence comes from Campylobacter jejuni subsp. jejuni 414, assembly GCA_000163995.1. Lineage (GTDB taxonomy): Bacteria > Campylobacterota > Campylobacteria > Campylobacterales > Campylobacteraceae > Campylobacter_D > Campylobacter_D jejuni_A. Next base: position 1,242,549 of record CM000855.1, read on the forward strand.
TATCCCTAAAATTCCTTCAATGAAAATCACAGATCTAGCTCATGCTTTAGCTCCAAATTTAAGCCATAAAATCATAGGCATAAGAGCAGGAGAAAAACTTCACGAAATTATGATTTCAAGCGATGATAGTCATTTAACCTATGAATTTGAAAACTATTATGCTATAAGCCCTAGTATTAAATTTGTAGATAAAGATAATGATTTTAGCATCAATGCCTTAGGCGAAAAAGGACAAAAAGTAAAAGATGGTTTTTCTTATAGTTCAGACAACAACCCTTTATGGGCAAGCGAAAAAGAACTTTTAGAAATCATTAATCACACCGAAGGTTTTTAAATGCTTACTTATTCTCATCAAAACATTGATCAAAGCGATATAGATACCATTGTAAAAGCCTTAAAAGATGAAATTTTAACAGGAGGTAAAAAAGTTGATGAATTTGAAAAAGCCCTTTGTGAATATGTGGGAGTAAAACACGCTTGCGTACTAAATTCAGCTACTTCAGCTCTTCATCTTGCCTATACAGTGTTAAATGTCAAAGAAAAAATCGTTTTAACCACTCCTTTAACCTTTGCTGCTACAGCTAATACAGCCTTAATGGTCGGGGCTAAGATAGAATTTATTGATATTAAAAACGATGGCAATATCGATGAAAAAAAATTAGGAGCAAGACTTGCAAAAGACAGTGCAAATATAGGAGCTATTAGCGTGGTGGATTTTGGAGGCAATAGCGTTGAAATGGATGAAATTTCAAACCTTGCTAAAAAATACAATATCCCTTTAATCGATGATGCAAGCCATGCTTTAGGCTCTAAATATAAGAGTGAAAAAGTAGGAAAAAAAGCAGATCTTTCTATATTTTCTTTTCATCCTGTTAAGCCCATTACCACTTTTGAAGGTGGGGCTGTGGTAAGTGATAATGAAGAACTTATCGCCAAAATCAAACTTTTAAGAAGTCATGGTATCATTAAGAAAAGGCTTTGGGATAGCGATATGTGTGATCTTGGCTATAATTACCGCTTAAATGATGTCGCTTGTGCTTTAGGGATAAACCAACTTAAAAAACTAGATCACAATCTTCAAAAACGAGAAGAAATTGCAAGTTTTTACGATAAAGAATTTGAAAAAAATCCTTATTTTTCCACGATAAAAATCAAAGAATATAAAAAAAGTTCAAGGCATTTATATCCTATTTTACTTTTTCCGGAGTTTTATTGTCAAAAAGAAGAACTTTTTGAAAGCTTACTTCACGCAGGACTTGGCGTGCAAGTGCATTATAAACCTATTTATGAGTTTAGTTTTTATAAAAAACTCTTAGGAGAAATAAGACTTGAAAATGCAGATAATTTTTACAAAGCTGAACTTAGCATACCTTGTCATCAAGAAATGAGCTTAGAAGATGCAAAATTTGTAAAAGATACTTTATTTAACACTCTTGAAAAAGTTAAAAAGAGTTATTGTGGATAAACTAGACTTTAGAAGCCAAGATTTTAGTCAAACCGGCAAAGCTATGTATGAACTTGCTAAGGAACTTTTTCCTATTCCTAGAAGCATTACAGGGCAAGGTTTTAAAGATAGCTTAGAAATTTTAAATAAAACCCTAGGGGGGGGGTATACTCAAATTTCACTCTATAAAAAGTGGCACAAAAGTTTTTGACTGGATAGTCCCTGATGAATGGAATGTTAAAGAAGCTTATATCATCACTCCAAAAGGAGATAAAATTTGTGATTTTAAAAAGCACAATTTACATCTTCTAAACTATAGCAAAGCAATCAATCAAGAAATAGAACTGGAAAAACTTCAAAATCATCTTTATTCCATAGAAGAAATGCCTGATGCTATCCCTTATGTAACAAGTTATTATAAGAAGCGTTGGGGATTTTGCATCGCACACAATGAAAGAAAAAAGCTCAAAAAAGGCAAATACAAAGTCTTTATCGATGCAAAACACGATGAAAATGGGACTTTAAATTATGCTGATTTTACTCTGCCTAGCACACAAAACTCAAAAGATGAAATTTTACTTTCAACTTATCTTTGCCACCCTTCCATGGCAAATAATGAGCTTAGCGGCCCTATAGTGGCTATTTTTTTAGCAAAATGGCTTTTGGGTTTAAAAGAAAGAAGATATAATTACCGCTTTGTAATTATCCCTGAAACCATAGGCTCTATAGTCTATCTTAGCAAACATTTAAAGCATTTAAAAGAACATGTTAAAGCAGGCTTTGTGCTTTCTTGCTTAGGCGATGATCATGCCTACTCACTTATACACACGCCCAAAGAAAACACTCTAAGTGATAAAGTCGCCTTGCATACGCTTAAAAATAAAGAAAATTTCAAAGCATTTAGTTTTTTAGATCGTGGAAGCGATGAAAGACAATACAATGCCCCGCTTGTAAATCTTGGCATAGTAGGAGTGTGTCGTACAAAATATCTAGAATATAAGCAATATCACACTTCAAAAGATGATTTAAATTTTATTTCAGCTAAGGGTTTAATGGGTGGACTTAAAAGCATGCAAGAAATGATTTTAAATCTAGAAATTAATTGCGTATATGAAAACACCATAGTATGCGAACCTAATCTTGGCAAAAGAGAACTTTATCACACTCTTAGCACTACTAATAACATTCCTTTGGCTTGTAATTTTTTAGCTTACTGTGACGGGCAAAATGATATCATCGATATAGCCAATATCTTAAATATGCAAGCTTACGAATTTAAAGAGCTTTTGGAAAAAATAAAAATTTATGGACTAGTAAAATGAAATATTTTTTAGAATACGATGGTAAAAAATACTCTAATGTTGATTTAGTAGATACTTTTATAAATTTAGGTATAAAAAAAGGCGATATTTTATGTGTGCACACCGAACTTTTTAATTTTGGCATACCTTTGCTCTCTAGAAATGAATTTTTACAGACTATACTAGATTGCTTTTTTGAAGTGATAAGAAAAGAAGGAACTTTAATCATGCCAACCTTTACTTATAGTTTTTGTAAAAATGAGGTTTACGATAAAATAAATTCTAAAACAAAAATGGGGGCATTAAATGAATTTTTTAGAAAACAAGCAGGAGTAAAACGCACAAATGATCCTATATTTTCCTTTGCTATAAAAGGAGCAAAAGAGGAATTATTTTTAAAAGATACAACAAGTTGCTTCGGAGAAAATTGCGTTTATGATGTTTTAACCAAAGAGAATGGAAAATATATAACATTTGGAGGGCAAGGACATACATTAACACATTATGCAGAAGAAAAGTTTAATGTATTTTATAGATATCATAAAATTTTCTCTGGAATTTTAATTGATGAAAAAAGTATATCATACAATAAAAACATTAGCTACTATGTTAGAAAACTTGATATATCATCTAAGCCCAATTTAACTAACATTATCAATATTATTAATAATACTAAAAATTTTAAAAAAATCAATTTTACAGGAGATTGTATAAGTATTTATAATGCTAAAGAATATGTAGAAATTTTATGGAAAAAATTAAATACAGATCAAACAATTCTAATAGAAAATTATGGTACAATTATTAATTTTCAATACTCTTAAGAAAGTTAAATGATGGAAAAACAATTTTATGAAATTTTAGAAAATATACTCGAAACCAAAGTAGATGAAAATACAAATTTAAGCATGGAAAATTGTAAAAACTGGACTTCTTTAGCCCATATTGATATTATCATGAGCTTAGAAGAAGAATTTGAAATAAAATTTAGCAAAGAAGATTTAAATCTCTTAAAATCGCAAAATGCTCTACTAGAAAAAATTCAAACCCTAAAGGCTACAAAATGACAGAAAATATTGAAAAACTATTCACAGCCATTGCTCTTAAAAATCCCATTCACGCAAAATATCTCAAAAAAATCGAATTTTGCCAAGAAGATGAAAAAGAATTTGATCAACTCATTTCTTATTATATCCAAGATCATATCAGCATCGAAGAACAATGCGATTGCTATTTATTAATCCTTAATGATACTTTAGAAGAAACAAAATTTTTCATAGAAAATGGTTCTTATCGTTATTCTAGCTTTAATGAAGTTAAAGATAAAGTTTATTTTAATGAAAGCTATATGAAACAATACATGATAGGCTTAGCTCTTTCTTCTTATGTTTGGATAGCCCACATTAAAGTGAGAAAATATTTTTCGCAATATTTACAAAATTTCACCCCAAAAACAACTTATTTTGAAATTGGTCCTGGTCATGGAGAATACTTTGCAAGAGCGGTTAAAAGCGGTAAATTTTCTTCTTTTTATGGACTAGATATCTCTCCAACAAGTTGCGAACTCACTCAAAAAATGGTAAAACAACAAGTAGGGGAATTGATTAAAAAATGTGATTTTTTATGTCAAGATTTTTTTACTTATGATTTTGATAAAAAAGCTGATTTGATAGTGATTGGAGAAGTTTTAGAACATGTAGAAAAGCCTCTTGAATTTCTTAAAAGATCCAAAGAACTTCTTAGTAAAGGTGGAGAAATTTTTGCTACTATCCCTATCAACGCACCTGCTATTGATCATATTTATTTATTTTCTCATCCTGATGAAGTTAAAAGTTTGATAGAAAAATCAGGCTTAAAACTTAAAACTTATGAATGTTTTATGGCAAATGATTATAGCTTAGAAAAAGCATTGAAATTTAAAAATGCTATCACTATGGCAGTAGTATTAAATGCTTGATAAAACACTAAATTTACCCATTCATCATATAGGTGTGGCTTGTAAAAATTTAGAAAAAGAAAGAGAATGTTTTTTTAAACTAGGTTTTTATAAAGAAGCGGAATTTATAGATGAAAAACAAGGCGTAAAGGGCGAATTTATCATCCCTTGTGATAAAACATTTCCACAATATAGATTTGAACTTTTGCAAAATTTAAATGATAAAGGTCCGCTAGATAGTTACCTAAAAAATAATACCAAAATGTATCATTTAGCCTATGAAAGTAAAAATATCGCACAAGATTTAACTCTTTTAGAACAACAAGGGGGTTTGCACATTGTTCCTATTATAGAGGCAAGCTATTTTGCTAAACTTTGTTTTATCATGATGCCAAATAGGCTTTTAATCGAGCTTGTGGAGTTAAAATGAATCTCTTTTCACCCAATTTAAAACGTAATGAACTGATAAAATACGCCAAAGAATTAGACTTTAGCAAAAGTCAAGAATTTCTTATCAATATCCATAGAAATCATGCTTTTGAAGGAATACAAAGCATCATTGCTCCTTTTTTGCATTTTGCTAATTTAAAGGCTGATTTTAATTTCAGCTCTTATGATGACAGCTTGAGTTTTGATGGTTTTAAAGAGGCAAACTTAGAACTTTTATGGCTGGATTTAAGTCGCTATAAAAATAATGTTCAAATTTTCTTAGAAGAAAGACTTTTGGAATTAAGAAAAATTTCACAAAGTCCTATTTTAGTCCTTAGTTTGGGAGAATTTAAAACAGATAAGAAAAATTTGAATTGTGAAATTTTTAATGTAGAAAAACTCATAAAAGAGTATTTTAATGAGGAAGATATTTTAGATTTAGCCAAAGAAGAACTCACAGGCTCCAAACTTAATAACAAAGCTTTGATTTTTTTAGCGCAAATTTTAGGGCTTAGCCTTATCCCTGCACTGATAAAACCTGCTCTTAAAGCCCTTGTGCTTGATCTTGATAATACCTTATATCAAGGAATTTTAGGCGAAGATGGCATAGATAATCTTAAACTAGATCGTTTACATCAAACCTTACAAGAAAAAATGAAAGCTTTTAAAAAACAAGGATTTTTACTTGCGCTAGCTTCAAAAAATGAAGAAAAAGATGTAAAAAAACTTTTTGAAACAAGAAAAGATTTCATCTTACAGTGGGATGATTTTGATGCTAAAATGATTAATTGGGAGCCAAAGGGTGAAAATATCTTAAAAATTGTTAAAAAATTTAATATAAATGCTGATGCTATACTTTTTATAGATGATAATATCGCTGAACTTGAAAACGCTAAATTTACAGGCGTTAAAACACTTTTGTGTGATGAAAATATACTTTATAAAATCAAACTTTTTCCTAACCTTCTTAAACTTTCAAACACTCAAGAAGATCAAATTCGTGCCAAAGATATAGCAGCAAATGCTTTAAGAGAAGAACTTAAAAGTTTAAGCGATGAAGAGTATTTTAAAAATCTTGAAATTAGCTTATATTTTAGCAAAAATGACACCCAAAATATTCCCCGCATTAGCGAACTTCTAGGCAAAACTAATCAATTTATCGCCAATTATACACGTTTAAATCAAGAAAAAGTCTGGCAACACATGCAAAATGCACTCATTGTAAGTGTCAGTATGAGTGATAAATTAAGTGATAGTGGGATTATCGCTATTTTTGTTTTTTCTTGCAAAGAAGAAAAATTATTCGTTGATGATCTTTGTATTTCTTGTAGAGCTTTAGGTAGAAAACTTGAAACTAGAATGTTTTTTAAAGCCTTTGAATTAGCTTTAAAATTCTTTGATCTTAAAAATACCAATGCAAAGCTTTGTTATCAAAAAGGCGAAAGGAATACACCTTTTTTAACTTTTTTAGAAAAAATTTCTAAAAAAGTTAAAGAAAAATCAGCTCTTATTCCACTTCAAAATTTAAACTTCAAAGGACTTATAATCCATGAAAACTAAATTCGATAAAGTTAAAATTTCAGGCATTTGTGTAAGTGTACCTGAACATAAGATTTGCATTGATGATGAACTAGAAAGCGTTTTTTCAAACGATATAAAAACTCTTAAAAGAATGAAAAAAGTCATAGGTTTAAACACGCGTTATATTTGCGATGAAAACACTTGCGTAAGCGATCTTGGAAAACACGCAGCAAACGCCCTTTTGCAAGGTTTAAATATAAATAAAAATAGCCTTAACGCACTCATTGTAGTAACTCAAAGTCCTGATTTTTTCATGCCTTCTACAGCTTGTTATTTACACCGACTTTTAAATTTAAGTTCTAAAACCATAGCTTTTGATCTAGGACAAGCTTGTGCGGGATATTTATACGGCTTGTTTGTCGCACATTCTTTAATACAAAGCGGTTTGGGTAAAATTTTACTCATTTGCGGGGATACTTTAAGCAAATTCATCCACCCTAAAAATATGAATTTAGCTCCTATTTTTGGCGATGGAGTGAGTGCGACTTTGCTTGAAAAAACGGATTTTAACGAAGCTTTTTTTGAGCTTGGAAGTGATGGGAAATATTTTGATAAACTCATCATTCCAAAAGGTGCGATGAGAATACCTAGGGCAAGTATTTTTAACGACGATTCACTCATGCAAACTGAGGAATTTAGACAATTAGAAAATCTTTATATGGATGGAGCAAATATTTTCAATATGGCTTTAGAGTGCGAGCCTAAAAGCTTTAAAAAAATTTTAGAATTTTCTAAAGTAGATGAAAAAGACATTGCTTTTCATCTTTTTCATCAATCTAATGCGTATTTGGTTGATTGCATTAAAGAAGAATTAAAACTTAATGATGATAAAGTTCCTAATTTTATCATGGAAAAATATGCTAATTTAAGTGCTTGTTCACTACCTACCCTACTTTGCGAGCTAAATACTCCAAAAGAATTTAAAGCAAGTTTAAGTGCTTTTGGTGCAGGGCTTAGCTGGGGAAGCGCTGTGTTAAATTTCAAGAATTTATACACAAAAGATATTTTAATTTACACAAAGGAGAAATATAATGACAAAAACCGAATTTTTAGAAGAACTTAAAGAAGCTATGCATCGTGATGAGGGTTTAAACGAAGAAATGTTACTTGATGATATAGATGAATGGGATAGCTTAGCTTTTGTATCTGTGATGGTGCTTTATAAAAATCTTTTTGCTTTAAAAATCACAGCTGATGATTTGAAAAATTGTCAGAAAGTAAGTGATTTGATAAAATTAGCAAAGCTTGATTAAAACCTTAAGGTTTTAATCCTTTATCACTAATTCAAATTTATCCCCAATATCTTTAAATATAAACACCTTCTTTCCGCAAGGATAAGAGATAGAATTTTCTTGCATAAAAGATTTTCTTCCTTGTAATTTTTCAAGCATTATAGGAAGTTCTTTTCTAAATAAAACTTTATCGGGTATCCCGCAACCATGATCTAAATTTTTGATAAATTTTCCATCAATTTTACTTTCATCTATCAAATTTAAAGTCACATCATATCCTAAAACTTTTAAAATCTGCATAGTTTGTTCCTTAAAATTTGCAGGAGTTAAAGGATCTTTATCGCTATGATAGCTTATATAAATAATATTTTTATTTTTTTGACTTTGTAAAATCAAATGATCTTTATTTAATAAAGATCTAATGATATAATTTTCATTAGCAAAAAAATAAGGTGAATTTTCTTTGCGTGTCCAATGGGTTTTTAAAAAACATCCTATTGAAGTATTTGGATCGTTAAATACGTAATTGCAACCATTTTTCATTTCTCTTTCTAAAATGTAAATCAAAGGCGGCAAAGCTGAT
>CM000855.1:1251676-1254607 GCA_000163995.1 Campylobacter jejuni subsp. jejuni 414
GGTAGCACAGGCATTCCAAAAGGAGTAAGCATAGCACATAAGAGTGTGATTGATTATACTTTTTGGGTGTGTGAGACTTTTAAATTTGATGAGAATGAAATTTTGGCTAATCAAGCGCCATTTTATTTTGATAATAGCATTTTAGATATTTTTTCAAGCATAAAAGTAGGAGCGACTTTGCACCTTATACCTAATCATCTTTTTGCCTTTCCAAATAAAATTTTAGAGTGCCTAGAGCAAGAAAAAGTAAGCACTATATTTTGGGTACCTTCAGTGCTTATTTATTTTGCAAATACTGAAGCTTTAGATAACTTTAGCTTAAATGCTTTAAAAAAGATACTTTTTTGCGGTGAAATCATGCCTAATAAACAACTAAACATTTGGCGCAAGCATTTACCAAAAAGTTTATTTGCCAACCTTTATGGTCCTACAGAAATCACTGATGTATGTTCTTTTTATATCATAAATCGGGATTTTAAAGATGAGGAACTTTTGCCTATAGGCAAAGCGTGTAAAAATACAGAACTTTTAGTTTTTGATGAAAATATGAATTTCATAAGCCCTAAACAAATAGGTGCTAAAGGCGAGCTTTTCGTGCGTGGAACTTCTTTATCTTTAGGATATTACAACGATAAAGAAAAAACAAAACAAGCTTTTTTACAAAATCCTTTACATGATAATTACTTAGATCTTTTATACAAAACAGGAGATATAGTTGCCTATAATGAATTTGGTGAACTTTTATGCTATGGAAGAGTAGATAATCAGATCAAATACATGGGGCATAGAATAGAACTTGGAGAGATAGAAAATGTGATCAATTCTCATCCAAGTATAAAAAATAGTGCCTGCATCTTCAAAGAAGACATAATATGTTTTTATGAAAGCAAAGAAGAAATTAATTTTAAAGCTTTTTTAAAAGATAAATTACCTAGCTATATGATCCCAAAAATTTTTATCAAACTTGATAAATTTCAGCTCAATCAAAATGGAAAAATTGATAGAAAAGTTTTAAAAGAACTTGTTTAAATAAATATTTTATAATTTTAAAAATCAAAGGAGAAAAAATGCAAGAAATTAAACAATTTTTCATCAATATAGAAAGAACAGATATCGATGAAAGTATGCAAAATTTAGTAAGCGAAGATTTTATCGATAGTATCGATATCATGGCTTTAGTCGCTGAAATAGAAAAATTTTATAAAAAACCATTAAAAGCAGAATTTATCACACCTGAAAATTTTGAAAGCTTTGAAAATATCAAAAAAATGCTTGAAACTGCAATGAAAGACTAATCTTTCCTTGCAGTTTCAAGTTGTGCTTTTAAAGAACTGATAATCTCATTTTTAGAAACAATAATTTGTGCTATAAAATCAGCCACATTATCCCAATCTTCACTCACTGTGTTTGTTAAAGTATAATTTTGCTCATATTCTTCCCAATTTATAGGAGCAAAAAGAGAATTTTTGTGCGGAAAATATTTGTTTTTAACCCATTCAAGCGAAGAAGCAAAATAATCCACATAAGCCTTAGCAATATCTTTTTGCACGGCAAATTTTAATCTTTTTTCTTTAGTGCCTTCAAATTTCCTTCTTGCCATAAAAAGCAAGGAATTAAGATTGTCTTGTTTTAAATCTTTTTGATTTAATCTTGACATAAGCTCCATTCCCAAAAGATTAAAACTTTCATTTTTGGTTTGTTTTAAAACAAAACTCTCATCCCATTCAAGTCCTAAATGATAAACAAAATCTTTAAGTAAAGTCCCTCCTACATAATCCTCTCTTAAAAGTCTTACTATCAAATTGTCTTCGCCAAATACCTCAGCATGAGTTTGACAAATCCACTTATAATCAAAAATATATTTTCTAGGATGATCTTGTGGGGCAAAATCAGCAGAATAATACCCCATATTATTTTTATGATCTTGAGAACAATGTGAGTTTAAATAACCCAAAGTATCCCTAAAATACACAATGATATAAATTTGAGTAAAACCTAACTCTCTCATAATTTTTTCTAAAATTTCTACATGCTTTTTAGTAGAAAAATCCCAAACTATACCCTCAGCTGAAAAAATAAATTTTTTATCCTTATGCAAAGCACTTTCACTTTTAAAATTTTCTATAGTTCTAAGAAGCCTTTCATTTGCAATATGACTTAAAACGTTCCTTTCTTTTAAAATATCTTCTTTTTGAACTAGCTCTAAAACCATATCTACCAAAGCCCAATGCCTATTTGCAACCCTAAGACTTTTTGGATAAATATAACCTTTTTCTAAAAGCTTTTCTTCATTTTGCATCAAAAAGCCTTGTTTTTCTTGATTTCCTGTATTAGTAGTACCTATATGTAAATATGCTGTCATTTTATATCCTTATATTTTTTAATTTATTATCACTAATTCAAAATTATCTACTGTATCTTTAAACATGAATACTTTATTTCCACAAGGATAAGAGATAGAATTTTCTTGCATAAAAGATTTTCTTCCTTGTAATTTTTCAAGCATTATAGGAAGTTCTTTTCTAAATAAAGCCCTATCAGTCATTCTAAGTCCATGTTCTAAACTTTTTATAAATCTACCATCTATATCATTTTCATCTTTTACTAAATGTAAAGTAGCATCAAATCCTAACTCTTTATAGCATTTATAAAGATCGATTTTATTTTGCACTGGTGCACCTAGATCTTGCATACTATGATAGCTTACAAAAACGATATTTTTGTTTGCATTTGCTTGAATTTTAAGATGATTTGAGTTTAAAACTGCTCTAATTAAATAATTCTCATCTCCAAAATAATAAGGAGAATCTACATTTCTTGTCCAATATTTCTTGCAAAAAACATTAAGAAAACAATTTTCTCCATTAAGCCTAAATTCTCCTTGTTTCATATCTCTTCCTAAAATATGCGCCAAAAATGGCAAACAAACCC
>CM000855.1:1254780-1261560 GCA_000163995.1 Campylobacter jejuni subsp. jejuni 414
ATAGTTTTGATAATCCCCATTGGGCGGGATAAAATCACAAAAAAGTTCTATTTTTTGATTTTTATCAACATAACCTGCTTGTTTAATTTCTCCAGCTCTTTGTTCTATAAAAGGGATGATTTGTTCAAAATTATCCTCATTGGTAACTAAATGAGATAAATTAATATTTTTTAAAATATTATTAATACGCTCTAAATCATCTTTGTTAGGTACAAGCTTTGGGTTGTATTTTTCATCAATACTTTTTCTTGCACAAAAACAATGGTAAAAAACATACACCACAACAACATCAAAATTTTTAGCGATATACTCTCTATCAAAGTCCAAAAAAGAAATATTTGCATTAGCCCCAAAACCACCCACTATAAAAACTATAGCTTTGATATCTTTTTCATCATCGTAGCTTATGCGGTATTCAAGCTTGCTAGTTCTTTTGATACCTAACTCTACATCATCACAAGAATCGATTTCGAAGGTTTGATTAATAAGCAATTTTAAGCCTTTTATTGTATTTTTAAAGACAATTATACTCAAATTTTGGTAAAATAAAACACAAAAAATAAGGCTTAACTATGAAAAATCTTTGTATAATCCCTGCACGTGGTGGCTCAAAAAGAATTCCTAGAAAAAATATCATTGATTTTCTAGGCAAACCTTTAATCTCTTATAGCATAGAAAATGCTTTAAATTCAGGTATTTTTGATGAAGTGATACTTTCAAGCGATGATGAAGAAATCATAGAACTAGCCTTAAAATACGGTGCAAAAGCTCCATTTATGCGTGATAAAAACTTAAGTGATGATTATACTACAAGCACTACTGTAGTGCAAAATGCTATAAAAATTTTACAAAATCAAAATCAAATTTATGATAATGTTTGTTGCCTTTATGCTACTGCTCCACTTTTAAGTAAGGATATTTTAAAGAAAGCTTATGAGAAATTTATCCAAAATAAAAGTAAATTTTTATTTAGTGCTACTGAGTTTAATTATCCCATCCAAAGGGCTTTTTATTTGAATAATAACAATCAAATTTACATGTTCGATGAAAAACACTATAAAAGCCGATCACAAGATCTAGAAAAAGCTTATCATGATGCAGGAGGGTTTTATTTTGGTACAAGCAAAGCTTGGCTTGAAGAAGATTTTATGTTTAAACCTCATTCTAGCGCGTTTATATTGCCAAGAAATTTAGTTTGCGATATCGATACACTGCAAGATTTAGAATTTGCAAAAATGCTTTATAAGGCAAATCATGAAAGTTCTTATTAGAAGCGATAGCTCAAGTCAAATAGGCATTGGACACATTAAGCGCGATCTAGTTTTAGCCAAACAATACGATGATGTGAGCTTTGCTTGTTTGCCTTTGAAAGGCTCTTTGATCGATGAAATTCCCTATCCTATTTATGAGCTAGGTAGCGAAAGTATTTATGAACTTATCAATCTTATCAAAGAAGAAAAATTTGAACTTCTCATCATCGATCACTATGGTATTAGTGCAAACGATGAAAAACTCATCAAGCTTGAAACAGGAGTTAAAATTCTAAGCTTTGATGATGAAATCAAGCCTCATCATTGCGATATCTTACTAAATGTCAATGCTTACTCAAAATCAAGTGATTATGAAGGCTTAGTACCTTTTAAATGTGAAGTAAGATGTGGTTTTTCCTATGCTTTAATCAGAGAGGAATTTTATCAAGAAGCTAAAGAAAATAGAGAAAAAAAATATGATTTTTTTATTTGTATGGGCGGAACGGATGTAAAAAATCTTTCTATGAAAATCGCTAGTGAATTACCAAAAACAAAAATCATTAGCATTGCAACTAGCTCTTCTAATCCCCATCTTAAAAAATTACAAAAATTTGCAAAATTACATAACAATATTAGATTATTCACTGATCATGAAAATATTGCAAGATTAATGAATGAAAGCAATAAACTCATCATCAGTGCAAGTTCTTTAGTCAATGAAGCCTTACTTTTAAAAGCAAATTTCAAAGCTATTTGCATTGCTAAAAATCAAGAACAACTAGCTAACTGGCTAGCCAAAAAAGGCTATGAAGTGGAGTATAAATTTTGATAAAACTTAAAAATTTCACAGAACTAAATTCTCAAGAAATAAATCTGGTTTTTAAATGGCGTAATCAGCCTAGTATCAGCCAATTTATGAGAACAAAACAAATCGATTTTGAGGAACATTTAAACTTTATAAAAAATTTACACAAAGATCCAACTAAAAAATATTTTTTAGTTTTTCAAAATGAGCAAATCATAGGCGTGATTGATTTTGTAAATATCACATCTCATACATGTGAATTTGGCCTTTATGCAAAACCTCATTTAAAAGGCGTGGGACAAATTTTAATGGATGAAATCAAAAAATACGCTTTTGAAAATTTAAAAGTTCAAAACCTTAAAGCTTGTGTTTTTAAAGACAATCACAAGGCTTTAAGATTGTATCAAAAAAATGATTTTATCATTTATAATGAAGATGAAAATATCTTTTATGTGAAACTCGAAAAAAATAATGATTATAAAATAAAAGATAAATGGGGGGGGGTATAGATATAAATTTAAAAACAATCTAACGACAAATCCTTTTGAAATTATTCAATATAAGGTGGAAAATAAAAATATTATTCTTACAATACAAAATCATCAAAATACCCTTGTTTTAAAAAATTATATCAATCTAAATTATATTGAAAAAGAAAAGATAAGAAAACACAGAAATCATCCAGAAGTTAAAAAATATCTCTATCAAACCCACTTTATATCAAAATTAGAACATAAAAATTTTATTAAAAAACTTAAACATAATACTAAAAAATCTTATTTTTGTATCATCTTTGATAAACAAATTATAGGGAATATAAATTTTCATATCAAAGAAAATGAGATAGATTTTGGATTTTATGCTAATCCATTTTCTAAAACATTAGGTATAGGAAGAATTTTAGAACAAATTGGTATTTATTATGCTTTCAAAATTATAAACATCCCTGTACTTTCTTTAGAAATTTTTAGCAATAATACCCAAGTGATCAACCTACACTATAAATTTGGCTTTAATATCACGCAAGAATTTTTTCACAAAAATCAAAAAATTTTCAAAATGAGTTTAAAGCAACCTAACTGCAAAACCTTGCCTAGCTAATTCTTCTTTTACATCTTTAGGAGTATACTTAGAAAAATGGAAAATATAAGCACCCGCTAAGGCATCAGCACCCAAACTCAAAGCTTGTATCGCATCACTTGGCTTGCCTAATCCCCCATTAATGATAAGAGGAATTTTAAGTTTATTTTGAAAAATTTCTAAAAGTTCTAAATCATATCCTTTAGCTTTTCCTTCAAAATCAACAGAAGTTAAAAGAATTTCTCCAGCTCCTTTTCTTTCATACCTTAAAGCAAGTTCTAAAGGACTTATATCGAGCAAATTTCCCCTATCATAAACAAAAAATTTATTTCCTTTTCTTTTTACATCTATAGAACAAACTACACATTGCGATCCAAAACGATTTGCTGCCTTACTTATAAAATTTACATCTTCTAAGGCTTTAGAATTGATAGAAATTTTATCTGCACCTAAATTTAAAATCTTTTGTATATCTTCAAGACTCTTTATCCCTCCACCTATAGTCAAAGGCATAAAACATTCTTTAGCCAAATCTTCTATGCTTTCAAAGTCTATTTCACTACTTTTTGAAGCATCTATATCTAAGATAATAAGCTCATCAACATTGCGTGCGTTATAGATTCGCACTGTTGAGATTAAATGTCCTATAGTACGAAAATTTTTAAATTCTACACTCTTAACAAGTTGTCCATTTTTAAGCAAAACACAAGGGATAATTCTAGTTTTTAACATCTAAAGCCTTACAAAATTTTCTAAAAGTTTTAAACCCAAACTTTGGCTTTTTTCAGGGTGAAATTGCGTAGCAAAGATATGATCTTTTTGCAAAGATGCAACAAATTCATGTCCGTATTCTGTCTTAGCACTTATAAACTCATCCTTACACTTAACATAAAAAGAATGCACAAAATAAAAATCACTTTTATTCTCTATATCCTTATATAAAGGTTCTTGCTTTAAAATTTCAAGATCATTCCAACCCATGTGTGGAATTTTTAAATTTAAACCCTCTTCAAATTTTACCACTTCACCTTCTATAAAACCCAATCCTTCACAAACTCCACCTTCGCAACCCTTTTCTAAAAAAAGCTGCATACCCAAACAAATACCTAAAATAGGTTTTTTATGCACTAAAACCTGATCTTGTAAAGCCTCTATAAAGCCAAGTTCTTTTAAATTTTTCATCGCCTCTTTAAAAGATCCTACACCAGGCAAAAGCAATTTATCCGCTTTTTGTAAATCTTTTGGATCATAAGCTATGAAATTTCTAGCTCCTATTTTCTCAAAAGCCTTGGAAACTGAATTTAAATTTCCTGCTTTATAATCAATCAATGCTATCATTTTAAAATACACTCATCTTTTCTCACTAAAGAACCATCGTAATCTCTTAAAAAATTACCATTTTCATCACGTTTGAAGATTTTTTTATTGGTAAAAGAATCCACAATTTTTTGAAATTCTTCTTCGCTAAAACCACTAAATTCGAGATATTTTTTAATGGCTTTCTTAGGAGGTTTGCCATCATATTTTTGCACTAAACGTATACCTTCTTCACGGCTGATATACCCTAAGCGAATATCTAAACAAGCATTATCTGTTGCTCTACCAAAACCGTATTTACAGTATTTTAAATAATCATGCACATGATTAGAATAACAATCCAAATTTTCAAAATTTTCATAGGTGGTTTCAACAGGATGATCTAAAGTTAAAAAACCATATTTTTTAGAAATTTCAAGAATTTTTTTATAATCCCATTTAAAATAATACCCTAAAAACAGACCTGTAACACCAACTCTTTTAAGTTCTTCATCGCTTGGATAAGTATATAAAAATAAATCTTTTTCGCTAATACCATTGACACCGAGCATATCAGAAGCACGGTTTCCCAAAAGTCCACCAAATTCTTCAAGCCATTCTCTACCTAAAATATTTTTATCCTTACTACTTGCAGGTCCACCATATTCTATTTGTGGACTTTCTCCCCAAATGATCAAAGGCACTCCAAAATTCACGGCTATGCGTGGAACAGAAGTAAAAATTCCCAAATGGTTTTGCCATTCATTATCCCCTGTTCTTATAAAAGCTTCACGAGCAAGTTTTTTATAGACTTTTGGGTCGCGTTTGATATGAATCAAATCTACGCCAAGATGATTTAAATTTTCTAAATTTTTACGCCCTATTTTTGTAGGAACACTAGGTTCAAAACATACACACAAAGGATTAAGTCCAAGCTCAAGCATTTTAACCACTTGAAAAGTAGAATCTTTGCCGCCACTTACCCCAATAACACAATCATAAACAGGATGTTTTTTATATTTTTTTATAAGTTCTAAAAATTCTTTTTCTCTTTCTTGCCAATTGATTTCTTGATTTTTAACTTCTTGAGAACGACACGCATCACAAATCCCATCCTCATCAAAATGCAAATCAGGTTTAGTATCTGGCATCACGCATTTTTTACAAAATTTCATATCAAATTACCTTTACTAAATAAAACTTAGTTATTATAAAACAAAATCGGCTCAGATGATTAATTATTAAAGAAAACTATTTATTTTTTTACAAAAATAACGATATAATTCACAAAAATTATAAAAATATCAAGAATATAAAATGCAAATAGGGAATTTTGATACTGATAAAAAAGTTTTTATCATAGCAGAACTTAGTGCCAATCATGCAAACAGTCTTAAAACAGCACTTAAAAGTATAAAAGCAGCTAAAGAAGCAGGGGCTGATGCGATAAAAATCCAAACTTACACTCCAAATAGCCTTACGCTAAATAGCGATAAAGAAGATTTTATCATCAAAGGTGGACTTTGGGATAAAAGAAAACTTTATGAACTTTACGAAAGTGCAAAAACTCCTTATGAATGGCATTCTCAAATCTTTGAAACCGCACAAAATGAAGGCATACTATGCTTTTCAAGCCCTTTTGCTAAAGAAGATGTGGAATTTCTTAAACGCTTTGATCCTATAGCTTATAAAATCGCTTCTTTTGAAGTTAATGATGAAAATTTTGTGCGTTTAGTTGCCAAAGAAAAAAAACCTACCATTGTTTCAACAGGCATTGCTACAGAAGAAGAGCTTTTTAGAATATGTGAAATTTTTAAAGAAGAAAAAAATCCTAATTTAATCTTTTTAAAATGCACTTCAGCCTATCCTGCAAATATAGCAGATATGAATTTAAAAGGCATGGTAAGTTTAAAACAAAAATTTAATGTTGAAGTAGGCTTAAGCGATCATAGTTTTGGTTTTTTAGCCCCTGTTATGGCAGTAGCTTTAGGTGCTAGAGTGATAGAAAAACATTTTATATTAGATAAAAATATAGAGAGCGAAGATAGTAAATTTAGTCTTGATTTTGATGAATTTAAGACTATGGTAAATGCAGTTAGACAGGCTGAAAGTGCTTTAGGTGATGGTAGATTAGATCTAGATGAAAAAGCTCTTAAAAACCGCATTTTTGCTAGAAGTTTATATGCAAGCAAAGATATCAAAAAAGGTGAAATTTTTAGTGAAGAAAATGTAAAATCTGTACGTCCCTCCTTTGGGCTACATCCTAAATTCTATCAAGAAATTTTAGGCAAAAAAGCTACTAAAGATATAGAATTTGGCAATGCTTTAAAACAAGGAGATTTTCTATGA
>CM000855.1:1263219-1273686 GCA_000163995.1 Campylobacter jejuni subsp. jejuni 414
AGGAAACATTAAACAAATGCAAAATTTGTATGAAATTTTGCAACCTTTACTGATCCAATTTGAACTTAATCTTGCTAGAATTTATGTTTTAAATCCTAAAACCAAGGAAGATGCTTTTAACAAAAGCATTTTTTGGATTAAAGAACATTTAGAATTTATGGAGCTAGTTTATGGACATATCCAAGCACAAGAAAATGCTTTGATGAAAAATATACCTCCTTTAGAAGAAAAACTTAAAGAAAGAAAATTAGATAAATGGATGAAAAAGGTGAGAAGATGAAAAATATTTTAGTAACAGGTGCTGATGGTTTCATAGGTTCTCATCTTTGTGAAAGTTTAGTAAAAAAGGGTTTTAAAGTTAGGGCTTTAAGTCAGTATAATTCTTTTAATTTTTGGGGACATTTAGAAAAAAGCACCTTTTTAAAAGATATGGAAGTTATCAGTGGGGATTTAAGAGATAGCTTTTTTTGCGAAAAAATCACCAAAAACATAGACGCAATCTTTCATCTTGGTGCCTTAATCGCTATACCTTACTCCTATACAGCCCCACAAAGCTATGTAGATACTAATGTAAACGGCACTTTAAATATGCTAGAAGCAGCAAAAAAAAATGAAATTTCGCATTTTATCCACACCTCAACAAGTGAAGTTTATGGCACAGCCTTATATGTGCCTATCGATGAAAAACATCCTTTACAACCTCAAAGCCCATACTCTGCTAGCAAAATTGCCGCTGATATGATGGCGCTAAGTTATTATAATTCTTTTAATTTAAATGTAAATATAGCACGCCCTTTTAATACCTATGGGCCAAGACAAAGTGCAAGAGCTATCATACCCACCATTATCACACAAATTTTAAGTGGAGCAAAGGAAATTAAACTAGGCGATTTAAGTCCAAAAAGGGATTTAAATTTTGTACTTGATACTTGCGAGGGTTTTATTTCCCTTTTAAGTTTAAAACATTTTGGAGAGGTTTATAATATAGGCTCAGGTGTTGAGCACTCCATGCAAGAAGTGTTAGATCTCATACAAAAAATTTTAAATTCTAAGGTAAAAATCATCCAAGATAAACAAAGACTACGTCCTAAACATAGTGAGGTTTTTAGACTTTGTTGCGATTCAAGCAAGCTTAAAAAAGCTACAAATTGGCAAAGCAAAATAAGCTTAGAAGAAGGCTTAAAACAAAGCATAGAATATTTTAAAGAAAATTTACAAGCTTATAAAAGTGAGATTTACAATGTTTGAAAAAGAAATTTCTTTTATAAAAAGCCTTTTTAATAAAGAAAACATTCCTTTACATGAGCCTTGTTTTATAGGCAATGAGAAAAAATACCTTTTAGAATGTATAGATAGCGGTTTTGTTTCAAGTGTAGGAGAATTTGTATCGCGTTTTGAAGAAGCTTTGAAAGAAAAAACTAAGGCACGCTTTGTTGTCGCTACAAATACAGGCACTGCAGCCCTTCACATCGCTTTAGTGGCTAATAATATCGATGAAAACTGTGAAGTCATCACTCAAAGCATAAGCTTTGTTGCTACAGCAAATGCTATTGCTTACACAGGAGCTAGGGCTGTTTTTTTAGATATTGATGAAAATACTTTGAGTTTAAGTCCTAAGGCTTTAGAAAATTTTTTAGAAAATCACACCTATCAAAAAGATGGCTTTACTTATAACAAAACCACACATCAATGCATCAAAGCTTGCGTGGTAATGCATACTTTTGGTTTAAGTGCTCATATCAAAGCTATAAAAGAACTTTGCGAAAAATACAACATCATCTTAATCGAAGATGCTGCAGAAGCTTTAGGAAGTACTTATGAAAACAAGGCTTTAGGCACTTTTGGAAAGTGTGGAATTTTAAGTTTTAATGGAAATAAAATCATCACGGGCGGATGCGGTGGAGCAATACTAAGCGATGATAAAAATTTAGCTAAACTTGCAAGACATCTTAGCACCACAGCTAAAATTCCCCATACTTACGAATACAATCATGACATGATAGGTTATAATTACCGTCTTTGTAATGTCAATGCAGCAATCTTACTCGCAGGGCTTGAAAATTTAGAACTCTTTTTAGAAAACAAAAGAGAACTTGCTAAAATTTATAAGGATTTTTTTAAAAATAATGATAAATGCAAATTCATCGATGAAAAAAGTAATGAAAAAAGTAATTTTTGGCTCAATACCCTACTTTTTAAAGATGAAAATTTAAGAAATGTATTTTTAGAGGAATGTTTAAAAAACAATATTTTCGCGCGTCCTGTATGGAAAAGTTTACCAAGTTTAAAAGCTTTTCAAAACTGTCAAAACGACGAACTTATAAACACCAAAAATTTAGAAAAACGCTTGGTAAATTTACCTAGTAGCGTTAGAATAATGCAAGATTATGACCAAAAATAAAACTAGAAATGAGAGAGATTATGATTTATTGTGATTATTGCGTAATGCCAAATACTAGACCTGGTATTAAATTTATAAAAGATAAAGAAGGTAAAAATATTTGTTCAGCTTGTATCAATCATAAAAATAAAGAAAATATTAACTATCAAGCAAGATTTAAAGAACTTGAAAATTTATGTGATAAATATCGCAGAATGAATGGAAAATTTGAATATGATTGTGCTATAGCTGTAAGCGGAGGTAAAGATTCGCATTTTCAAGTGCATATCATGAAAGAAAAACTTGGAATGAATCCTATTCTTTTTAGTGTTGAAGATAATTTTACCATGACTGAAGCAGGTAAGAAAAATCTTAAAAATTTAAGCGAAACTTTTGGTTGTCATATCATCAGTTTAAAACCTGATATCAAAACTCAAAAGAAAGTTATGCTAAAAACCTTTGAAAAATACGGAAAACCTACTTGGTTTATCGATAGATTAATTTACAGTTATCCTTTTGCCATGGCTTTGAAATTTAACACACCTTTACTAGTTTATGGAGAAAATGTTAGCTATGAGTATGGGGGTAGCGATGCTCAAGAAACTCCTAGCGCTAAAGAAATTTTTCTAAATGGCGTTGCCAATGACTTAGATATAAATGAATTTTTAGATGATGAAATCAAAGAAGAAAATTTACAACTCTTTTTCAATCCAAGCAAAGATGAATTTGACAAACTTGATCCTATTTATCTAAGTTATTTTGTAAAATGGAATTCTTATAGAAATTATATTTTTGCAAAAAGTCGCGGTTTTACCGATCTAGAAGGTGAATGGGATAGGACGATGTGTGCAGAAAACTTTGATCAAGTTGATAGCATAGGTTATATTCTACATGCTTGGATGAAATATCCTAAATTTGGCCATGCTTGTGCAAGTGATTACGCAGCTCGTTTTGTGCGTTATGGACTTTTAAATAGAAAAGAAGCTGTTGAACTTGTGCAAAAAAGAGATCATAAACTTGATAATAAATGCGTCGAAGATTTTTGCAACTTTATAGGTATTAGCAAAACTACATTTTGGAAAATAGTAGAAAAACATTATAATATGGATTTATTTTACAAAAACGATTTTGGAGAATTTAAATTAAAAAATAAATTAAAATAAAATATAAAGGAAAAAAATGCAAAATTCATTAGAAACTTATGCAATGAAATATGATAAAAATGGATACGGATTACTTTTTCCAGATGGCCATGTAGTACGTTTTTATGAAAGAATTTTAAAATATAAACTCAATAAAACAAGCGGCAATCTGCTTGACTTTGGCTGTGGCAATGGAGTGCATTCAGCTTATTTTCAAAGCAAAGGATTTAAAACTTTCGGGATAGATATAGTTCCAAGTCTAAAAGAAATTTGGAAGCAAAATATTAGCAGCGGGGGGGGGGGTATTGTAAAATTATAGAACCAAATTCTAGTATCAAAGGACTTTTTGATGAAAATATGGATATTATCTTTGCAAATCAAAGTCTTTATTATATACCCCCAAAAGAACTCAAGCGAAATATTTTAGAATTTTACGAACTTTTAAATAATGATGGAATAATTTTTGCTACAATGATGAGCAAAAAAAATTATTATTTTTCACATAGCCAAGAACAACAAAAAAATGGTTTGAGTAAAGTTGAAATTAGCGGGAGATTAAATGAAATAAGCTTTATACATTTTATTGATAAAGCTGAAGATTTAGAAAATCTTTTTCAACCTTTTGAAACTTTATTTCTAGGAGATTATGATCCTATTAATTTTTATAATTTTGAAGGATCGGCACATCATTACATTTACATAGGTATTAAAAAATAAAATTTTTTGCCTTTATTTTAAGGCAAAATAAAGGCAAAATTATGAAAAAAACTCTCATTATCGCAGAAGCAGGAGTCAATCACAATGGTGATGTAAATTTAGCTAAAAAACTTATAGAAATCGCAGCTAGTGCAGGAGCTGATTTTGTTAAGTTTCAAAGCTTTAAAGCAAAAAATTGTATCAGTATAAAAGCTAAAAAAGCAGCTTATCAACTCAAAACCACAGCTAGCGATGAAAACCAACTTCAAATGGTACAAAAACTTGAACTAAGTCCTAAAGCACATCAAGAATTAATTTCTCATGCGAACAAATGCGGTATTGCCTTTCTTTCCAGTCCTTTTGATCTTGAAAGTATAGAACTTTTAAATGAGCTAGGGCTTAATATTTTTAAAATCCCAAGTGGAGAAATCACCAATCTACCCTATCTTAAAAAAATTGCAAAACTTAATAAAAAAATCATACTTTCAACCGGAATGGCAAATTTGAGCGAAATAGAAGAAGCTTTAAATATACTTTACAAAAATGGTACCAAACGCCAAAATATCACACTTTTACACTGCACTACAGAATACCCTGCTCCTTTTAATGAGATCAATCTTAAAGCCATACAAACCCTAAAAGATGCCTTTAAGCTTGATGTGGGATATTCTGATCATACTCAAGGCATACATATTTCCTTAGCTGCTGTTGCACTAGGAGCTTGCATGATAGAAAAACATTTTACTTTAGATAAAAACATGTCAGGACCTGATCATAAAGCCAGCTTAAATCCTGATGAGTTAAAAATGCTTTGCACTCAAATAAGGCAAATAGAAAAAGCCATGGGTGATGGTATAAAAAAAGCAAGCAAAAGTGAACAAAAAAATATAAGCATAGTAAGAAAAAGTTTAGTAGCTAAAAAAGACATCCAAAAAGGCGAAAAATTCAATCATGAAAATCTTACCACTAAACGCCCAGCAAATGGCATAAGTGCTATGAGATATGAAGAATTTTTAAGCAAAATTGCTACTAAAAATTATAAAAAAGATGAGCTTATCTGTGAGTAAAAGAAAAATTTGCTTAGTAAGTGCCACAAGAGCTGAATGGTATCTTTTAAGAAATTTATGTTATGAAATTCAAAATGATAAAGACCTAAGTCTTCAAATCATCGCTACAGGAGCACATTTAAGTCCTGAATTTGGACTTACCTATAAAGAAATAGAAAAAGAATTTAAAATCACTAAGAAAATCCCTATCTTGCTTGCAAGTGATGATAAAATAAGCCTTTGCAAAAGTATGAGTTTAGCTTTTAGTGCTTTTAGTGAAGCTTTTGAAAACTTAAAACCTGATATAGTTGTCATTTTAGGAGATCGCTATGAAATGCTTAGCGTGGCTAGCGTGTGTCTTTTGATGCACTTACCTTTGGTGCATTTATGCGGCGGGGAGCTAACTTTAGGAGCTATTGATGATAGTATAAGACATAGCATTTCAAAAATGTCGCATTTGCATTTTGTAAGTCATGAAATTTATAAAAAAAGACTTTTACAACTTGGAGAAGAAGAAGAAAGAGTTTTTAATATAGGTTCTTTAGCCTCTGCTATCATAAAAAATATGAATTTTTTAAGCAAAGAAGATTTAGAAAAAGCCTTGGAAATGAAATTTAATAAAGAAATTTATCTAATCACTTATCATCCTTTAACCTTAAATGCAAAAAACAGCCAAAAAGAAATCAAAAGCCTGCTTAAAAAACTTGATACTCTTAAAAATGCAAGTTTGATATTTACCAAAGCAAATGCTGATGAAAATGGACTTTTAATCAATGAAATTTTACAAAACTACTGTCAGAAAAACCCACACAAAGCCAAACTTTTTGATAATCTTGGCTCGCAAAAATACCTAAGTCTTATGAAAATGGCCAAAGCTATGATAGGTAATACCTCAAGTGGTATTAGCGAAAGTCCTTTTTTTAAAACCCCTTGTATTAATATAGGCGATAGACAAAAGGGGCGTTTAAAAACTCAAAACATCATTGATTGTGAAATTAATGAACTAGATCAAGCTTTTAAAAAATTAAAAAGCAAAGCATTTAAACAAAGATTAAAAAATTTCAAAAACCCTTATGAAAATGATAAAAATCCAAATCATATCATAAAAACTTGCATAAAAAATGTAAATTTAGATACAATCTTGCATAAAAATTTCATCGATTTATAAGGCTTGGCGTGGACGTAAACAAACTTAAACTCACCCTTAATTCTAGCATAGAAGAAGCTTTAAAAATAGTTGGACAAGAACGCGTCAGACTAGGTATTGTAGTAGATAAAAAAGATAAATTTCTAGGCGTAATTAGCGATTCAAACATTAGAAAAGCTTTAATTCATGGTAAAACTTTAAAAGATAGCATCAAAGATATTTATACTAAAAATCCTATCACCATAAAAGAAAACATGGGTAAAGAAGAGCTTTTAAAACTTTCTGCTAAAACAGATATTTATGATTTTCCTGTTTTAGATAATAAAGGAAAAATTCTTTTCATAAAATCCATCTCATCACTTTTAAAAGCTAACACAAACTCCATTATTATCATGGCTGGAGGCTTAGGTTCTCGCTTAAAAGAACTGACCAAAGATACTCCAAAACCTATGCTAAAAGTGGGTAAAAAACCTATTTTAGAAAGTATAGTCCAAAGACTTAAAAGCCAAAATTTTGAAAATTTTATTTTTTGTGTGAATTATAAAAAACAAATCATAGAAGATTATTTTCGAAAAGGGCAAAAATTTGGGGTTAAAATTTCTTATATCAAAGAGCGTAAAAAACTTGGCACAGCAGGAGCTTTAAGTCTTATAAAACAAAAATTTAAAGAAAGCTTCATCGTTATGAATGCAGACATTTTAACTGAGCTTGATTTTAATGCTCTTTTAAAAGCACATAAAAAATCAAAAGCCTTAATGAGCGTTTGCGTGCGTGAATTTGAACAACAAATTCCTTATGGTGTCATCACTCAAAAACAAGGTTTTATAGAAAATATAGAAGAAAAACCTACTCAAAAATTCCTTGTAAGTGCAGGAATTTATGTGCTTGAAAATGAAATTTTAAATTTAATTCCTAAAAATGAGTATTTAGATATGCCAGAACTTATTAAGCTAGTTATGCAAAAAGGTAGGGTAAATACCTATATCATTAATGATTATTGGATCGATATTGGACGCATAGATGAGTTTTTAAAGGCCAATGAGGATTTTGAATGAAAATTTTAATCATAGGCTTTGGCAACATAGGCAAACAGCATTTTTTAGCCTTAAAAAATTTAAATCATCAAATAAGCATACTTTCTTCAAGCGCTAAAGAAGATGAATATGAAAAAATTCAAATTTATCGCTCTTTAAAAGAATGCAACTTAAATACATTTGATCTTTTTATCATTGCTAATATCACTACAGAACATTTTAAAACGCTAAAAACTCTTGACGAACTCGTAAAAGATAAAATCATACTAGTAGAAAAACCTTTATTTGAAAAAACTCTTGAATTTAAAAGTTTTAAAAATAAAATTTTTGTAGCGTATTTACTGCGTTTTCATCCTGTAATTTTGACTCTAAAAGAGCTTTTAAAAGATGAAAAAATTTATTTTGCTAATTTTGTTTGTAATTCTTATTTACCTCATTGGAGAACTTTAGACTATAAAAAAAACTATAGTGCTAAAAAAGAGTTAGGTGGTGGTGTTTTGCTCGATCTTTCTCATGAAATCGATCTAGCTTTTTTTCTTTTTGGGGATTTAGAGCTTGAATACTCTCAAAATGCTAAAATTTCAGAACTTTGCATCACAAGTGATGATTTTGCATTTTTAGCTTTAAAAAATTCACAAGAAACAAAAATTCATATAGAATTAGACTATTTTTCTAAATTTAATAAAAGAGAAATCAACATTCATACTTTAGAAAAAAGTCTTAAAGCCGATTTAATACACAATAAAATCGAAATTTATCACAAAGACAAAAGTCGAGAATGCTTAAATTTTAAAAATGATACAATAAAAACACTTCAAAACTTACAAAAAGCAGTTTTTCAAAATGATAAACAGCTTTGCGATATCAAACAAGCTTTAAAAGTGCTTGAAATTTGCGATGAAGTAAGGAAACAAAATGGCTGAAATTTTATGCACCATTTGTGCTAGGGATGGTAGCAAAGGTGTTAAAAATAAAAACATTAGAAAAATCAACGATCTTGAAATGATAGCTTATAGCATCATACAAGCACAAAATTCCAAGCTTTTTAAGCATATAGTTATAAGCACTGATAGCGATGAGATAGCAAGCATAGCTAAAAAATACGGCGCGGAAGTTTTTTTTAAAAGAGAAGCTCACCTTGCAGATGATAAAGCCGCTAAACTTCCGGTCATACGTGATGCTTTACTTAGGAGTGAAGAATATTTTAAAACCTGCTTTGAAATCCTAGTAGACTTAGATGCTTCAGCTCCGTTGCGTTCAAGTCTTGATATAAAAAATGCTTATGAAAGCTTTATTAAAAACAATAATTCCAATCTCATCACCGCAGTTCCTGCTAGACGTAATCCTTATTTCAATCTCATAGAGATACAAGATGGTAAAATTTGCAAATCTAAAGAAGGAAATTTTACTACCCGTCAAAGTGCACCAAAATGTTATGATATGAATGCGAGTATTTATATTTTCAAAAGAGATTTTTTACTGCAAAACGATAGTGTTTTTGGTGAAAAAACAGGACTTTTTGTCATGGATGAAAGCACGGCTTTTGATATAGATAGTGAGCTAGATTTTAAAATCGTAGAATTTTTAATCTCTTCAAAAAATTTATCACCAAAGGATTTTTAATGCTTGAAAATAAAATCATCTTTGTAGCAGGAGCTTGCGGACGTATAGGTAAAGCACTTTGCAAAAAAATACTTAATCACAAAGGCATCCCTATACTTGCAGATATTAACAAACAGTGTTTAAAGGAGCTTCAAAAAGATTTAGAACAAAATTTTAAAACAAAACTTCTAAGCTTAGAGCTTGATATTACTCAGCAAGAAAGTTTGCAATTTAGCCTTAAAAAAAGCAAAGAAAAATACGGTAAAATTGATGCTTTTGTAAATTCAAGCTATCCTTATGGTAAAAACTGGGGTAAAACACCTTATTATGAACTTAAATACGAACAAATTTGCGAAAGTTTAAATTTACATCTAGCAGGTTTTATGCTAGCCGCTCAAGAATTTGTTAAGTTTTTTAAAAAACAAGGGTATGGCAATATCATCCATCTTAGCTCTATCATGGGAGTTTATGCACCTAAATTTGAAAACTATAAAGGCACAAATATGCAAAGTTCCTTAGAATACAGCGTGATAAAAGCAGGGATTAATCACATGGGCGTTTGGCTTGCTAAAGAACTTTTTAATCAAAATATACGCGTAAATACTCTAGCAAGTGGTGGAATTTTAGACAATCAAAATGAACTTTTTTTAAAAGCTTATAGAAATTGTTGCGCAAGCAAAGGTATGCTAGATGCAGATGATGTGTGTGGAACTTTAGTATTTTTGCTCAGCGATGAAAGTAAATTTATTACAGGACAAACCTTAGTCGTAGCAGATGGATGGGGACTTTAATGATTCTCACTCAAACCCAAAAAGACCTCTTTAATAAAAACATCAAAGCTTTAAACAACACTCTTTTAAAAGAGAGTTTAAAACAAATTCAAACAAGTAAATTTGAACTTGTTTTAGGTAAAGATAATCTTGATATAAATTTAAAAGATACAAGTAATAACACCTTTCTTTATGAAAATGTTATAGATGAATTAAATAATATGCTTGGTATTTACAATGATAAATACTTGCTTTATCCTGTATTGTATTTTTATGGTTTTGGAAATGGAATTTTATTTAAAGCCTTACTTCAAAACAAACATCATCAACATATAGTAGTTTTTGAAAAAGATATACAAATCATTTGGATGATGTTTCATGTTTTAGATTTTAGTTTAGAATTACAAAATACAAGATTGATAATTTTAGAAACAAATTCTTTAGATGCAGATTTTTTTTCTAATTTTTGCTCTAATAAGCCTTTTTTTCAATTTTCTAGAGTTTATTTTTTAGAATTAATGAGTCATTATTATGAAAGATTTCATGAAGATATTTTAGAATTAAATAAAAAACTTATGCAGCATTTTAAAAATTCTATTATTTCTCATGGCAACGATCCTCTTGATGCTCTTCAAGGCATAGAACAATTT
>CM000855.1:1274216-1277198 GCA_000163995.1 Campylobacter jejuni subsp. jejuni 414
GCATCTTTAGAAAGAATTCCTTTAACTTCTGAATTTTTTAATAATGATTTTGGGGAATTTGATAAGGATATTGTGTTTGTTATTAAATCCGTAGCACATCCTAACACTCTTAAATATCTTCAACAAAATAATAGAAATTTTATGCTTATTTCAACCTATGCAAGTTTTATAGAATATTTAAAATTAGATAATTTTGGGTATTTTAATATGGGGCTTAGTGTAGCACATATGAATTTTTTATTAGCAATTCATCTAAAATACAAAAACATCATTTTCATAGGACAGGATTTAGCCTATGCAGAAGATGGATTTTCACACACTAAAGATTATAGCAATCTTAATAAGCATGAAGGACATTTTCAAAGAGATAAAGATAAATTTCAATGTCTAGCTTATGGAGGAAATGGAAAAGTTCAAAGTTCTGAAATTTGGACGCTTTTTAGACAAATTTTTGAAAAAGATATAATCCATATAAAAAGAAATTATCACATCACTACCTACAACTGTACTGAAGGTGGAGCAAGGATAGAAGGAACTATAGAAAAACCTTTTTTATGGGCTTGTGAAAATTTACTTGATAAAGATTTAAATAAACCTTTTGTAAAATTAGAACCTTTAAGTTTAAATAAACAAAATGAGTTTTTACTTAAGGCTTATTATAAAGTTTATCAAAGTATTAAGCATTGTAAGGAATTTAACACTAATTTTATTAAAACTTACAATGAAATAAAAAATTCTTATCTTATTCTAGATAATTATCAAAAAAATGAAATATTTATCGAAGAAATTATCAAAAACATAGATGAAACCAAAATCAAAATAGATAATCTTTGCAACATTCAAGAAGATTTAATACAAATTTTAGGTCCTTTACTGATCCAATTTGAACTTAATCTTGCTAGAATTTATGTTTTAAATCCTAAAACCAAGGAAGATGCTTTTAATAAAAGCATTTTTTGGATTAAAGAACATTTAGAATTTATGGAGCTAGTTTATGGACATATCCAAGCACAAGAAAATGCTTTGATGAAAAATATACCTCCTTTAGAAGAAAAACTTAAAGAAAGAAAATTAGATAAATGGATGAAAAAGGTGAGAAAGTGAAAGAAGAATTTTTTTTAAAAAACACTCAAGCTTTATTTGAAGTTGATGAGTTTTTAGCTTATAAATTAAGATCACTTAAAGGCTTAAGCTTTACACTTATCCAAGATAAAAATGGGATAAATTTTAAAAAAGATAAAATCTTACTTTATCAAAATCCCAATCAAGAATTTTTAGAAAATCTTGCTCTTTTTCAAGACAAATATGAAAAATATCCCGTTTTATTTTTTTATGGTTTTGGAAATGGAATGTTTTACAAAGATCTATGTAAAAATAAAAAACATAAACACATTATCATTTTTGAAGATAATCTTGAAATTTTAGCCTTAGCTTTCCATTTGTTTGATTTTAGCGAAGAATTAAAAAAAGAACAACTAATACTTTTTTATACTCCAAATCTCAATGCAGCACAACTTACTACTCTTTTTAACTATGAAATCATTCAAAAAAGTATAAAAATTTTTAATCTTTTTATCCATAGTGATTTTTATCAAAAATTTTACAGCAATCAAATACAAAATGTAAACACTCGACTTATAGAAATGATACGATTTATCGTTTTAAACAAAGGCAATGATCCGCATGATTCTTTAGTAGGAATCAAGCATACCTTAGACAATCTTCCTAAAATGTTAAATCATGGAATTTTTCAAGAATTTCTCAAGGAAAGAAAAGCTAAAGTCAAAAACGCCATCATTGTTTCAACAGGACCTAGTTTAACTAAACAATTAGCTTTATTAAAAAAGTATGCTAATAAAGCAACTATTTTTTGTGCGGATAGTGCTTATGTCATTCTTAATAAATATAGCATAAAACCTGATTATGTGTGTATGCTAGAACGTGATGATATAGTTTCTAAATGTTTTGATAATGATTTTGGGGAATTTAACAAAGGTATTCTTTTTATACTTGCTTCTGTGGTTCATAAAGAAGTATTAGATTTTTTAGAAAAAGATCAAAGAGCTTATATGCTTGTACATCGCCCTTTAAATTTTGCAGCCAGTTTAAAACTTAATGAATATGGATATCTTGGAGTAGGACATAGTGTTTCTAATATGATCTATGAACTAGCAGGAGCTTTAAGATTTGAAAATATCATTTTCATAGGACAGGATTTAGCTTATGGTGAAGATGGAAGTTCGCACCCTAAAGAGCATATATATGGAAGTCAAGGCGAAGAAATCAGAGGGGAAAAATACACCTTAGCTTATGGTGGGAAAGGCAAAGTAAGAACTCAACTCACGTGGAATTTATTTCGTCAAGCTTTTGAAAAAGATATATTTTGGACAAAAGAAAAGCTCAATATCACTACCTACAACTGTACTGAAGGTGGAGCAAGGATAGAAGGAACTATAGAAAAACCTTTTTTATGGGCTTGTGAAAATTTACTTGATAAAGATTTAAATAAACCTTTTGATTTTCCAAAATTTCTAGATAAAAAACTAGCCAAAGATAAACTAGAAAAAACAAAAAAATACCTTCAAAAAAGCATTTTAGAATCCAAAGAATTTATCAAAAAAACTCAAATTCAACTTCAAAAACTCAGATACACTTTAGAAAAAAATGAAGATGATTTCCAAACTCTTGAAAAAATTAAAAATAATCTTTTAAATCTTTTTCAAGAATTTAAAAAACTCAAACTTTTTAATGAGCTTTGTCAAGCAATTTATTTTCATAATGAATGTGAAATTTTAAAATTTGAAGTTTTAAACTCCAAGAAACAAAAAGAAGGTTTGATAGAATTTTTAAAAATACAACATAATTGGTTTATTCAAGGTTTGGGATACCTTGATACTCAAAATCAAACCATAGAAACGAGTTTAAAAGATTGGATTTTTGACGATGTAATAGAAAATAATAAGGATTTTCTATGACCTTTAA
>CM000855.1:1279194-1281645 GCA_000163995.1 Campylobacter jejuni subsp. jejuni 414
GCAAATATCGAGAAAATGCGAGATTTGTATGAAATTTTACGTCCTTTACTGATCCAATTTGAACTTAATCTTGCTAGAATTTATGTTTTAAATCCTAAAACCAAAGAAGATGCTTTTAATAAAAGTATTCTTTGGATAAAAGAACATTTAGAATTGATAGAATTAGTTTATGGATATATCCAAGCACAAGAAAATGCTTTGATGAAAAATATACCTCCTTTAGAAGAAAAACTTAAAGAAAGAAAATTAGATAAATGGATGCAAAAGGTGAGAAAGTGAAAGAAGAAAACAATTTTAAAAAAAATTTAAAAGCTTTAAGCGGTTTTGAGTACAACAACTTACGCAAAAAACTTGAGGATCTAAAAGAACTTAGAGAATTTACTTTTACACAAGGAAAAGATAATCTAGATCTTAATATCATCAAAAAAAGAAATTTAAAAAAAATAGTATCAAGATCCCATTAAAGAACTTGAAAAAATTTAGAATATTTTAAAGACTTTGCGCGCTATCCCGTTTTATTTTTTTATGGTTTTGGAAATGGAATTTTATATAAAATTTTACTTCAAAATAAAGCGCTTAAAAAAATAATCATCTTTGAAAAAGAATTAGAGCTTATCTTTTTAGCTTTAAATTTTATAGACTTTAGTAAGGATTTAAGCTCGGGAAGACTTATTATTTTACATCATGATGATATTAATGTTCCTAAGATGGATAAGGTTTTTCGCTTAATAGGAGATTTGTTTTATCGTTCTTATAATCTGCACATTGCCAATGATTTTTATGAAAATTACAAAGAAGATATTTTAAAAATCAACAAACTTAATATACAAATCATCAAAAATCATAATCTTATGCATGGCAATGATCCAACAGATGCTCTTCAAGGCATAGAACAATTTGTTTACAATCTTCCTCAAATGATCACTCATCCAAGTTATAAAGAATTGCTTTCTAAAAGAAAAGGTATAAATGATACAGCCATCATTGTTTCAACAGGACCTAGTTTAACTAAACAATTAGCTTTATTAAAAAAGTATGCTAATAAAGCAACTATTTTTTGTGCGGATTCTTCTTATCCTATTTTGGCTAAACATGGTATTAAGCCTGATTATGTTTGTATGTTAGAGCGCGATGAAATAGTAGCTGAGTGTTTTAATAATGATTTTGGAGAATTTGATAAGGATATCATTTTTCTAGTAGCTTCTTTAGTGCATAAAAAAACCATTAATTATCTAGAACGCAACAAAAGAAAATATATCCTAATCATAAAAGGCCAACCTTTTGCTAGATGTTTAGGACTAGATGATTATGGATATATTAACGCGGGCATGAGTGTATCTCATATGGCTTATGAACTGGCTGAAAATTTAGGACACAAAAATATCATTCTCATAGGACAGGATTTAGCCTATGCAGAAGATGGACAAACACATTCTCAAGGTTTTATTCATGCTAATTTACACAATGGAGATTATGAAAGAGATTTAAATAGATTTACAGCTACTGCTTATGGAGGAAATGGAAAAGTTCAAAGTTCTGAAATTTGGACGCTTTTTAGACAAATTTTTGAAAATTTCATTGCTTTTAGCCAAAGCAAAACTTATAATTGCACCGAAGGTGGAGCAAGGATAGAAGGAACTATAGAAAAACCTTTCAAAGAAATTTGTGAAAATTTACTTGCTTGCAAAAAAGATAAAAATTTTAAAAAATTAAAAGTTTTAAATACCAAAGAGCAACTAAACCTTGGGGTTAAAATCTACAAAGCTATCAAAAAAAATATGAATTTAGCTTTAAATTTTAAAAAAGAATGTAAAAAAGTCCAAAAACAAATTTATAATCTTACTCATGGAAAAAACAAATTATCCCTTGATCAAATAAATCAAAATATAGACAAAATCAAAGAAAAACTTTCAAATAAAAAATATCTCTTTTTACAAGAAATTTTAGGTCCTACTTTACATCATGAGCAAAGTATATTGACACCTTTATATCTTAAAGATATTAAAGACGAATCAGATAAACAAAATAAACTTTTTGCTTGGATTTATGCACACGAATCTTTGATGGAAAATATTATAGATCTTTTAGAAGCTCAAGATAAAAAACTTAAAATCGCTATTTTTCCTCTGCAAGATCTTTTGGAAAGAAAAAAAATGCTTTAAAAATACCTTAGATGTTATCCATCTAAGGTAAAAATTTACTGCAAGAGTTTTAAAACATTTTGTTGCACAGCATTAGCTTGGCTCATAGCATAAGAACCTGACTGTGCAAGTATGTTATACTTAGAAAAATTTGCACTTTCAGCAGCAAAGTCTACATCTCTTATGGTTGATTCGGCTGCTTTGACATTTACTTGAGTAACAGTAATATTATTTATAGTAACTTGAAGTTGATTTTGCACTGAACCTATATCAGCTCTAATTTGATCAAGATTTGTTGTAGCAGTTTCAA
>CM000855.1:1282325-1282992 GCA_000163995.1 Campylobacter jejuni subsp. jejuni 414
AAACCTTCCTTTTGATTCTCTTAAAGAAACAGAAGCTTGAGAGATAAATTGACCTGCAGCAAACCCGATAGAGTTAAGACCTGTGCCGCTTATTAAAATATCTTTACCATCATTTTTAACCAAAGATAAGCGACCATAGTTTGTTTTCATATCCGGATTAATAAAAGCACCTCTACCGATATCTCCTGTGATTTCAATCCCTCTACCTTCTCTTGAAGAGAGCAAAAGTTGCCCATTTGGATCAATTGAAGCTTCAACTCCGGTTGTATCTTTAACTGAGTTAATTGCAGCAACCAAAGCTCCATTACCATCGCCATCTTTATACTCTATCTGACCAATCTTAACTCCATTGATAGTAAAATCATCTGAAGTAGTCCCAGCTCTAACTGCTGACATACCTTTAGTCTCTACTGTAAAAGTAGCTCTAACTCCGGTTTGATCTGCACTTTTATTAATCTCCTCGGCCAAAACTCCAAGTCCTGTTCCAACTGAAGTTGAAATCACAACTTTTTGGAATTGAAAATCATCTATACCATTGTAATTTTTAAGAGTAAGTTGCACTTCACCACTAGATGTAATTCTTGCTCCTGTTTCAAAACGTGTTAAACCTATCTTAGAAGATTGAGTTGGTCCTATAGTAGCTTTTATAGTTTGATTTGAACTAGCA
>CM000855.1:1284477-1285144 GCA_000163995.1 Campylobacter jejuni subsp. jejuni 414
GATTTGTCCTTTTGATTCTCTTAAAGAAACAGAAGCTTGAGAGATAAATTGACCTGCAGCAAACCCGATAGAGTTAAGACCTGTACCACTTAATAAAATATCTTTACCATCATTTTTAACCAAAGATAAGCGACCATAGTTTGTTTTCATATCCGGATTAATAAA
Organism: Campylobacter jejuni subsp. jejuni 414; assembly: GCA_000163995.1. Lineage (GTDB taxonomy): Bacteria > Campylobacterota > Campylobacteria > Campylobacterales > Campylobacteraceae > Campylobacter_D > Campylobacter_D jejuni_A. The sequence goes on from CM000855.1 coordinate 1,284,643, forward strand.
AGCACCTCTACCGATATCTCCTGTGATTTCAATCCCTCTACCTTCTCTTGAAGAGAGCAAAAGTTTTCCATTAGAATCAATTGAAGCTTCAACTCCGGTTGTATCTTTAACTGAGTTAATTGCAGAAACCAAAGCTCCATTACCATCGCCATCTTTGTAATCTACTGCACCAATCTTAACTCCATTGATAGTAAAATCATCTGAAGTAGTCCCAGCTCTAACTGCTGACATACCTTTAGTCTCTACTGTAAAAGTAGCTCTAACTCCGGTTTGATCTGCATTTTTATTAATCTCATCAGCTAAAGCTCCAAGTCCTGTTCCAACTGAAGTTGAAATCACAACTTTTTGGAATTTAAAATCATCTATACCATTGTAATTTTTAAGAGTAAGTTGCACTTCACCACTAGATGTAATTCTTGCTCCTGTTTCAAAACGTGTTAAACCTATCTTAGAAGATTGAGTTGCTCCTATAGTAGCTTTTATGCTTTGATTTGAACTAGAA
>CM000855.1:1286569-1287232 GCA_000163995.1 Campylobacter jejuni subsp. jejuni 414
CATCCTGTATAAACTCATCCGTATCTAAAGCATGATTGAAATTTTGTATGTTTTGATAAACTTTTTCTAAAAATTCTAAAGGCAAGAGAAAATCTTTGCTAAGTATATTTTCTAGAATTTGCTTTAAAGCTAAAGCATCATTTAAAAATCTTTGTGAGTTGTTTTTATCTTTTTCTATTTTTTCTTTAAATTTAAAAAGAAGTTTATCACTTCTATTTTTGGTTAAACTTTTTGGGAGTTCAAATTTTGGTTTTGTTTTGGTAAGAAATTTTTCACAACATTCTTTAAAAGAAAGTTCCTCAGTAAAATTAATCTTAGCTCCACCTTCGGTAGCATTATAAAATTTTGCTTTTTGACTATTGCAAGCAAAAAGATATTCTAATTTTACACGATAATCATTCCAAGTCATATGAGTTAAAACTTCTCCTTTATCTCCATAAGCTTGGATTTTTAAGGTTGGTACAGTTTTTTCTTCGCTAAATTGCTCCCCATAACTAAAGCCTTTTGAATGAGAATTTCCATCTTTATCAAAAGCTAAATCTTGTCCTATCATGATAATATTTTTAAATCCTAAGGCTAAGGCTAAAGTATAAGAAAAATGACTTACATGAGTGCCTGTATCTATATAACCAAAATCGTTGAGATTAAAGCGTTGGTATAAAG
>CM000855.1:1288442-1364740 GCA_000163995.1 Campylobacter jejuni subsp. jejuni 414
TTTTATCTATTTTAAGTGATATTTTATTATCTTTCTCACTAAACTGATATAACAAATCCTCACAAGGATAAGATATGCATTTGTCTTTACAATCTTTTTTTGAATTTTGTTTTATTTTATCTAGCATTAAAGGAAGTTCTTTTTTAACCAAAAGTTTAATAGGAATTCCCATGCCATGATTTAAATTTTTAATGAATTTTCCATCAACTTGTAACTCCTTAGTAATAGAATGCAAAGTTACATCAAAGCCAAGTTTCTTAAGTTCTTTATAAAAACTAGTTTTTTCTTTCAAAGAAACATATTCATCATATAATGAATGATAGCTTACAAAACAAGTTTTTAAATATTTTGCTTGTTTTGTAAGATGATGCTCTTCTAAAAGATTTCGAATTTTTCTTCTTGCAGGAGAAAAAAAATTAGAAGAAGTGCTATTGCTTGTCCAAAAAGTTTTTGTTGAACAATGCGTATTAATATGATGAAAAAAATCAAAAGTAGCAAATTCGCTATATTGCATAAAGTCTATCTCCTTTCCAAATCCTACAAGACGCCAAAGAAATTTAGCATAACTTGAATTATCTATCACTGCATCTACTAGCCAAGGGGCAAGTTTAGCAGATAAATGTGCCAAGTATCCGCCATGAGAACTACCCATCATGATAACTGGTATACCCCCCCCCTAGTATCAAAAGGTGCATGAGTTTTAAGGTAAAGTGCAGCATTTAAAAGATCTTGTGCTTGCATTATTCCAAAATTTTGATACTCATTTTTAGCAGGTTGCAAACTCACATGCAAATTTAAAAAATAATGGGGTAAAAATCTTCCTTCTTGCTTACCTTTAATTATCCGATTATTTATAAAACGAAAAATCTCACTCATTTGTTCAAAATTTTGCATTTCATTAACACTATAAGGAAGTTTGATATCTATAGCTTCGCAACTTGCCTTTAAAATAAGCTTGTCAATTTCATCCAAATAAAAAGTAGAACCAGTTTGTGGACGGTTACCGATGCAATGATAATTTACTCCAACTACAGCAACATTAAATTGTCTTGTCATGTAATCACCAACATATTGGATTGATGATATATCATCACCCATACCTTGAATAACAAATACTAAAGCTTCAGGTTTTTTTTCATCATCATACCAAAGCTTAAACTCAAGCTTTGATTCTCTTTTTATACCAAGCTCTACATCATCACAAGAGTCAATCTCATAAGTTTTACTCACTATCATTACCTTCCTCCTATTAAAAGATAAGTTTTACTAGCTAGATTTTTAAAATGTTCGCTCTTACTTAAAATTACACAAGCTTTATTGCTTGAAGTACTTGCAAAGTCAATATTTTCTAAATCTTCTTGATTTTGGTTAACCGCGTTAATGATGGAATTCTTACTTGCCTTATTACTTGAAATTCCCATGAGTATAAAATCAGCTTTATTTATAAAAACAAGTTTTAAACATTCTTTATCATCACCTACACGAAAATTTACTTCTTTTACACCACTAAAATTGTTAAGATCGACATTTTCAACTCCGCTTACATTGCTCATCATTTTGATAGAATTTAAACGATCATTTTTTAAAGTATAAATACTTATATCATTGATAAAAGTTTTAAGGTTATTTAAAGACTTACTAACTTCGGCTTCATCTTTACTTGAACTCATTTTTGGCAAGGCAATAGCAGCTAAAATTCCTAAAATAACGATCACAAAAACAAGTTCTAGTATAGTAAAGGCTTTTCTCATCTATATCCTTGAAAAATTTTTATTTTTAGGACTTAAAATATCTTCTTCTATGCTTATAAATTCCTTTTTTTCATAAGCATCAACCGCAGCCCTTGCTATCATCAAAGCGTTATCAGAACAGAATTTTAAAGGAGCTAGTTTTAAATTTGCATTATATTTTTGACATAAATTTTGCAAACGCGAACGCAAATTAAGATTTGCACTAGCTCCGCCCACAACACCAAAATTTTTAAATTTATAGAGATTAAAAATTTTTTCTAGTTTATCTATAATATGCTCACAAGCTGTATTTTCAAAAGCATATGCTATTTCTGCTTTTATATCATCGCTTAAATTTTCCTGCTTTAAAATTTCTAAACGCACCGCATTTTTAAGCCCTGAAAAACTATAAGCAAGTTCTTTAGAATGCTTTAAAGGTACATTAAAAGAGATATTTTTAAGCTTGGCTTTGTTGGCTAAATTTTCTATGATAACTCCACCAGGATAACCTAAATTCATCATTTTAGCTACTTTATCAAAACTTTCTCCAAAACTATCATCATTTGTACTTGCTAAAAGCTCCAAATTTCCACTATCTTTAAGATAAAGCACCATAGTATGACCACCACTAACAAGTAATATTCCCATATCAAAGGAAATTTTTTCCTCCAAAAAAAGACTATAAATATGACCTTTAAGATGATTTATAGGGATTAAAGGCAAATCTAGAGCACTTGCTAAAGTTTTTGCCATAGAAATGCCACTAAGTAAAGAAACACTAAGTCCTGGTTCATTTGTTACGGCTACAGCGCAAAGATTTTCAAAATATTTTTTGCATTGTTTAAGCATCTTTGGCAAAGCCTCGCTATGAAGTCTTGCAGCAAGTTCAGGCACTACTCCGCCATAAACACTGTGCTTTAATTCTTGGGAAATTTTTTTATGAAATTTACACTCAAGGGTATTTTGATCAATGATAGCTATAGAACTATCATCACAAGAACTTTCTATAGCTAAGATAAGATTTTTCATTCAAATTCCACTAAAATAGAACCTAAGAATTTATCTTTTGCTCTTGCTGTTTTAAGGGTATTTAAATCCAAATTTTTGACATTTTTAATCAACTTGCTATTGGTATTTGCTTCTAAAAATTGTTGCAAATTCGCCCATCTTAACTCATAAAATTCCACCCGATAAATTTTACCTGCCATATCTAAAGAGTATTGTGTTTGCATATTTTTTTTATGAACTAAAATACCGCTTTCATCTTTTCCATAATCAAAACCTATGATATTTACACGTACATTAGCTATCTTTGGGACAAGAAAATTTTCTTTTACTTTTACCTTGGTCGCAAAAGGCACAATGGTTTCATTGCCATCTACTTGAAAAGCTACTTCATTAAAAGCATTGCTAAATTCTAAATACTCAGGATATAATCTTGTTTGAAAACGATTGCCATATTGGATATAAAAAGAATTTCCCTCGGCAATAACAGCGGTAAGCTCATTGCTTGTATTATAATTTAGCTCTTTATTTACCGGAAAAGGTACATACTTAACCACCTTTCTTGGATTTTTCAAAGAAAGCAAAATTCTATCATTGAAAAGCTTCACTTCAAGCTCTCGGTTAATAGCTTTATTAACCCCTTGTGGAGTGAGTTCAAAATCTCTACTAAATTCAATCCCTGCTGTTTTTAAATAATTTTCAATAGCTAAAAGATGATAATAAGCTCTTAAATTTACAGGTAGATTTTTGCTCGCTTCATTTGCAAAAGCAGCTTTATGGTTTGAAATCACAAAATAAGTCAAGGCTTTAAGCATTTCAGTATCACCAAGTTCTTGAGTTTTGGTATTTTTAAGATGATAAGCATGCTTTGAATCGGCAAGTGAAGAGTTTACGCTATTTACGGTTTGAATGGCAATATTTTCAAGATCAGGATATTTGCTTGCATTGATTTCACTCGTATCAATCACGCTTGAATTTCCCCAACGCTTAGGATTTTGTATCGCATCGATATAAATAGGCTTATAAAAACCCCAACCATCATGAAGATTGATCACCATACTAACTTCAGGAAGTAAGATAAGCTCTTTAATACGCTGAACGGTTTTATAATCAGGATCCTTTGGACTAATGCTTGCAAATTTACGATTTAAATCTCCATTATTTCCACGCGAACGCTTAATGATACTATCAAAAGCTAAATTTGGAGCTACTATAATCTTGCCTTTAGTGATATTATAATCACTCAAAAGCAAACTTGCCGCATGAAATCCACCAGGCTCATCTCCTTGAATTCCTCCAAAAATCAAAACTGTATTATTATCATCTAAACTTTTTCCATTTTCCCCCACGCTAAAATCTAGCCCTAAAGCAAAAATGCTTGTTATAAAAAATAAAATTGTTAAAAAAAATTTCATTTTTAATTCCTTAAATACTCCCTTGTTTTAAAATCATACTCAAAAACTTCTTCTATGCTTGAAATTTTAGGTACTCCAAAATGATCAAGAGCCTTGAAAATGTATTTAGCAATATCTAAAAATCCACTTTTATTTTCTAAAAAATTAGAAACGCCTACTTCATTAGCTGCATTGATCACAACACCTAAATTTGGCTCTTTTAAGAATGCATTTTTGAGCTTAAAAATAGGATATTTTTTTGTGCTGATTTGATGAAATTTTAAAGCAGGCATTTTATTAAAATCAACAGCCTCTAAAATAGGCGTATCATGTTTTTTAAACATAGCATCTGAAATAGCTAGTTTCATATCTGCTTTTGAAAAATACGCCGTGCTAGCCCCATTTTTAAACTCACACATTGCATGCACCAAAGATCTTGGTTCTATTAAAGCATCGATTTCTTTAAAATCATATAGATGATAAGCCTCTATAATTTCAAAAAGCTTGTTTACCATAGTTGCACTATCTATAGTGATCTTTGCTCCCATGTTCCAATTAGGATGTTTTAAAGCATCCTTGATGCTAACTTGATTTAAATCTTTTATTTTATGCTTATAAAAAGCTCCACCACTTGCTGTAATATAAAGTTTTGCTATATTTTTTTTGCCTTCAAGTAGAAATTTTAAAGCCGCATGCTCACTATCAACAGGTAAAAATTTGGCTCCTTTTAAAAAATTTCCCGCCACTACAAGACTTTCTTTATTAGCCAAAGCTATATTTTTATCAAGCTCTTTAGCTTTTAAAGTACTTTTAAGCCCTGCAAAACCCACAATAGCGTTAATTAAAAGCTTGTCTTGGCATTCTGTTAAAATTTGCTCTAAGCCTTCTTGCCCTATAAAAACTTTATCGTGTTTAACTAAATGCTTATTTTTTCGATCTTTTATGGCGACAAATTTGGGTTTAAATCTTGCGATTTGTTCATTTAAAAGAGTGATATTATCCCCACAAGCTAGAGCAGAAATGGGAATATTTTTTAAAGCAGCAAGTTTAAGAGCATTTACCCCTATACTGCCTGTACTTCCAAAAAGTATCATAAAAGAGCAACCATCACAAAAGCAGCGATAATCACCGCATCAATTCTATCAAGTATACCACCATGACCGGGGATAAGATCTCCACTATCTTTTACACCTGCTTCTCTTTTAAAATAACTTTCAAGCAAATCTCCAATCACTGCAAAAATCGCTGCAAGAAATGAACAAAGCAAAGAAAACCAAAAACTATAAACAAAAATTCCTAAAAAAGTTCCTATAATGCTTGCACAAATCAAACCACCTACAACACCTTCTAAAGTTTTATTTGGACTTGTTGGAGAAAAAGGGATTTTACCCATAAGTTTTCCGATAAAGTACGCCCCGCTATCATACGCTGTAACAATAATAATAAGCCAAAAAAGTGCAAACATGCCCTGATCTAAATACACTTGCCAAAGTGCTAAAATAGGTAAACTAGGATAAATATAAATAAGAGCTGGTTTTAAAGAAGTCTTTTTATAAACCAAATATCCAACAACCAATAACAAAGCCAAAACTCCAAAAAGTAAGGCTTTATGCGACAAACTTCCTAAAATAAAAGCTATAGCCAAAGGGATAATAGAAATATTTTCTAAAGCAAAAAGTTTTTTTGCTTCGCTAAAAGATAAATACAACAAAACTGCAAAAACGATAAAATTGATAAAAAATTGATCAACCAATGCAATGATGATAATAGCTGCTATCATCACAAGAGCTGAAATAATTCTAGCTGTATTAAACATATTTTTCCTTATATACTAATATCTAATCGATGAATGCTTTGTGCGTCTTTAAAATTTGGATCTTTAAACTCATCTTCTTCACTTTTCTCATCATCGCTAGCTTTAGTTTCTTGATTGTGTTTTTTCTTTTTTTCTTCTTGCTCGGCTTTTTCTTTAATCTCTTCTTTGATTTCATGAGTCTCATTGACTTTTTCAAGCTTGTTTAAAGTTTTTTCTTTTTCGTTAAATTCAGCCATATTTAGCGTAGCTGCAAAACCTTCTTTTGCAAGCTCATTGCTTACTTGTGTAGCTGGATAAGCCATATTTTGATTTACATAATTGACATTTCCTAGAGGGCTAACTGGCATTTTAATCCTTTATGATATTAATACTTTTAAAATTTGTATAATTTACAAACGCCTTTTGTTGAACTTTAACAAAATTTTTTAAGGTATAATCGACCCAATACGAACCTTTCTTTAACTTAGAAAAGCTTACACAAAGTCTTGCAGCAAATTCTAGCACATCAAGACTGATTTTTTGCTTGTTTGATATAATCAAAGCGTGTGCACTAGGAATATCCCTTACATGAAGCCACAAATCATCTTTCTTGGCATTTTTAAGTAAAAATTCGTTACCTTTTTCATTTTTACCCACACAAATTTTAAACTCATTAAAATAAAAATTTGCCACAAGATCTTCTTGTTTGTGATCTTGATTTTTTTTGCTATTTTTTTTAGGCAATAAAATTTCAAGTTCTATTTCACTTTTAGCTTGAAATAATAATTCTTTTAAACTCAAAGTAAAATCTAACTTTTCTTTTAAATTTAATCTTTGTATATTTAAATTTTTAGCCTTTTGCTCTAATTTTTTAGCATTTTTATAATACAAATTAGCACTTTGTTTAGGACTAAATTCAAGTTTAAATTCAAGATCTTTGCCTTCAAAATCATCAAGTTTAAATTCTCTTTCATAATCTTTCAAAACACTCAAATTTGCAAACAACACATCAGCTCTTTTCCTGTATTCTAAAGCCTTTAAGAGCAAAGAATTTTCTTCATCTAAACTAGAAAAAAGTTCTTGTAAATTTTGTATTTTTTTATCCACTTGTGCAAGTTTTAAACTTTTTATTTGATTGATTTTATTCTCATAAATACTTGCAAATTTGTAAGAAAAATAATCTTTAAAATCTTTAATTTCCTCAAAATTTTCATCCATTTTATATGGTTTTAAAGGTTTTAAAATTACATTAGGTTTTACAACACGATAGCTTTTATCAATATGCCTTAAAGCCTCCATGATTAAATCTTTCTCATCTGTAACGATAACATTGGTATTTTTACCCGTAAATTCAAAATAAATCTTACTCTCATAACTTTTATAAGCCTTATTGGCTTTTACGCTAAAGTATAAAATACGATTATCTTTAAGAACCTTAACTTCTTTTATAAAAGCATTGCTAAAATACTTTTTAAGCATAAAATCAAAAGGTGCATTATAATTTTTTACATTTAATTTAGCTGTATAAATCGCACTCATTCCACGAGTAAGATCAAAAATAAATCTTTGTTTATCAAAGCTTAATTCCAAAATATTGTCATTAATACGCTTGATAAAATCGATTTTTTTAAACTGAGAGAAAAAAGTTTGTAATTGCAAAAGTTCTGTGTATTTCATAAAAGAAATTATAAAATATTTTAGCGAATTTGTGGTAAAATTACATTAAAAAAGGAAATTTGTGCAGCTTAATGAGCTAAATTGCGTGATTTTATGTGGTGGCAAATCCAGTCGTATGGGGCAAGATAAAAGTAAATTAATTCTTAAAAATCAAAATTTAACTCAATTTCAAGTGGATAAATTTTCTAAAATTTTTAAAAATGTCTATGTGAGCGTAAAAGAAGACAAATTTGAAAACCATTTTAGCTTGATTAAAGATTCTTCAGAATTTGAAGTTTATTCTCCTATGCTTGCACTTTACTCCATACTTTCAAATTTTAAAAATGAATTTGTTTTTGTTTTGAGTGTAGATAGCCCTAAAGTAGGTGAAAATGAGCTTTTAAAAATGCTTCCCTTTTTAGAGCAAAACTATAAAATAATCATAGCCAAAACTCCTTTGCACAAACATCCTTTGTGTGGATTTTATCACAGCTCTTTAGCTCAAACTTGCAAAAAATTTTTAGAAAAAGATGCACAAAAAATAGGACTTTTATTTTCTGAAATTAAAACTAAATTTGTAGAATTTGAAGATGAAGATGCTTTTTTAAATCTTAATTTTTACGAAGAATATGAAAAATTTCAAAGCGAGTTAAAGTGAGAAAAATTGTTTTATTTTTAAGCTTATGTGTTTTTACATGGGCTAGCGATCTGCAAAAAGCTTTAGAGTATGAAAAACAAGGCGATTATAAAAAAGCTATGGAAATTTACAAAAAACTTGCTTTAAAAAATTCACCTGTTTTAATTTCTCAAGAGCAAAATAACTCAAGTCAATCAACACAAACACAAAATTCTATCATTGCAAAAAAAGAAGAAAAGCAAGACTTTTCTCACTTAGCCTTAGCCAATTATCTTGGCAAAGATGAAAACTTTAATCCTCTTGGCATTAGCTCTTATAAAATGAATTATTTTTTACCTTTTACTTATAGTTTTAACTCATTAGGAGCAAAAAATCGTAAAAGTGAAGCAAAATTTCAACTTAGCGTTAAGAAAAGACTTTTTGAAAATTTACTAGGATTGGATGAAAAATATTATATAGCCTATACTCAAACTTCTTGGTGGCAAATTTATAAACACTCTTCTCCTTTTAGGGAAAGCAATTATCAACCTGAATTTTTTGTGGATTTTCCTTTATATTTTAAAGATTATGAATTTTTTAATAATTTACGCTTAGGTATATTACATGAAAGCAATGGCAAAGGAGATGAGAATTTACAATCACGCTCGTGGAATAGAATTTATGTATCTACGGCTATTTTATATAATAAATTTTTATTTGTTCCGCGCCTTTGGTATAGAATTCCTGAAAGTAAAAAAGATGATGATAACCCTGCTATCTTGCACTATATGGGAAATTTTGATGTGAATTTAGCGTATTTGGGTAATGATTATTTTATCAATCTTATGCTAAGAAACAATCTTAAATTCCACGATAATAAAGCTGCCATACAAGTTGATCTAGGATATGATATTTTTAACAATGGAATTTATTGGTATTTACAATACTTCAATGGTTATGGAGAAAGCCTTATAGATTATAATAAACACCTACAAAGACTTTCAACTGGATTTTTGATTTCTTATTAAATATCATTATTATAGTTTTATCATTTCTTAAAACAAATTTCATTACAATTTAGTTTTTGATAATTATTATTACTATAAGGAAAAATTTGTTTTTTAAGCATATATTGAATTTAAAAGTACTTATAGCTTTACTTTTATTTTTAGGGGTGATAAGTTTATTTATAGGAGTTATCAGTATCAATGTAGAAGATATTTTTAATCTTAGCTCCACCCAATTAGAAATCATAACCCTTACAAGAATTCCTAGGCTTATAGCAATCTTACTTACAGGAATGAGTCTTAGTATATGTGGGCTTATCATGCAACAACTCACACAAAACAAATTTGTTTCCCCAACAACAGCAGGGACTATGGATTGTGCTAGATTTGGCATACTCATTTCTTTAATATTTTTTACTGGAGCATCTTTTCTTACTCAAGCTATCATTGCTTCTGTATTTGCGCTTTTAGGTTCTTTTATTTTTATCCAAATTTTAAGAAAAATTAAACTCAAAGATGTGATTTTTGTGCCTTTGATAGGCTTGATGTTTGGGGGTATTATCAGTGCTATAACCACTTTTTTTGCTTATATTTTAAATTACATACAAAATATCCAAGGTTGGTTACAAGGCAGTATGACAAATGTCATGCAAGGAAATTACGAATTGCTTTACATTTCTCTACCACTTTTTATGCTTGCTTACTTTTTAGCTCATAAAATTACCATAGTTGGTATGGGCGAAGATATAGCTTTAAATCTTGGAATTTCTTATAATGGGATATTATTTCTAGGCTTGATGATTATAAGCGTTATAACTAGTATGGTGATTGTAAGCGTTGGGGTTATACCTTTTTTAGGACTGATTATCCCAAATTTAGTAGCTCTTTACTTAGGTGATAATCTTAGAAAAAATCTCATTCATATAGCATTTTGCGGGGCTTTATTTTTACTTATTTGTGATATCATTTCAAGACTTATTATCTTTCCTTTTGAAATGCCCTTAAGTATCACTACAGGTATTTTAGGATCTTTAGTCTTTATTTTTCTTTTGTTAAAAAGGAAAGCTTATGCGTAAACAAATACTGATTTTAAGCTTTTCAACACTTATCATGATGGGTATTTTTATGCTTGTAGGTTTAAATAACTTTGATGAATATGCTTTAAAAAGTCGTTTTTTGCAAATTGCAGCTATTATCATAGTAGCTATTTGTATCGCTGTTTCAACAGTGATCTTTCAAACTCTATGTAATAACAAAATTTTAACTCCTGCTATCATAGGACTAGATTCTTTATATATGTTACTTCAAAGTGCTCTTATCTTTTCTTTTGGTGCGGCCAATTTAAGTGTTTACAAAAATGATATCAATTTTTTAATCACCCTAGTTTGCATGATAGTTTTTTCATTAGGACTTTATAAAATTTTATTTAGTAATGATAGAAGCATTTATCTTATCATGCTTTTAGGCTTAATTTTTGGAACACTTTTTAGCACTTTAAGCTCTTTTTTTGAAGTATTAATCGACCCTGATGAATTTATGGTAATACAAGGAAGAATGTTTGCTAGTTTTGACAATATAGCTTTTGATGTTCTAGTTCTTGCTTATATCATTACCTTTTTAAGCTTTATATGGATTTTTCCCTATATTAAATTTTTAGATCCTTTAAATTTAGGTAAAGATTTGGCAATAAATTTAGGTATAAGTTATCAAAAAATCTCAAAACAATTGATGATTATCATTGCTATTTTAACTTCTATTAGCACTGCGCTTGTAGGTCCTATAACCTTTTTAGGACTTTTGGTGGTAAATATCACTTACGAGCTTTTTAAAACTGCAAAACATAGCATTTTACTAAGTGCTTGTATACTTATTAACATTTTAGCTTTACTTGGTGGGGTGTTTTTTGTCTCTAGAGTTTTTGATCACAACACTACTATAAGCGTGATTATCAATTTCTTAGGTGGGATATATTTTATCTATCTTGTATTAAAGGGCAATAAATTATGATTAAACTAAAAAACATTACCAAATTTTATGATAATAAAGCTATTATTTCAGATCTTAGTCTTGATTTTCACAAAGGTAAAATTACTTCTATAATAGGAGCTAATGGTGCAGGAAAATCTACTCTTTTAGCTCTTGCAAGTCGTTTGATAAAGCCTAGCAGTGGAAAAATTTATATTGATGGAATGAATTTAAAAGATTATAAAGAGCAAATCTTAGCACAAAAAATTTCCATTCTTAAACAGCAAAATAATATCAATTTAAGATTAAAAGTTGAGGAATTAGTCGCTTTTGGGCGTTTTCCACATTCTCAAGGAAGGCTCAATGTAAATGATAAAATCAAAATCAATGAAGCTTTAGAATACATGGGACTTAGTAATTTAAGAAATGAATTTTTAGATACACTAAGTGGTGGACAAAAACAAAGAGCTTTTATAGCTATGATCATCGCACAAGATACTGAATTTATAATGTTTGATGAACCTTTAAATAATCTTGATATGAAGCATAGCGTGCAAATCATGCAATTGATGAAAAATTTAGTCAAAGACTTTAACAAAAGTATAGCTGTTGTATTGCATGATATTAATTTTGCTTCGTTTTATTCAGATGAAATCATAGCTTTAAAAGATGGAAAACTTTTAAAACAAGGTTTAAAAGATGAAGTTATCAATCAAGAAATTTTAAAACAAATTTATGATATGGATATACCCGTAAGTCAAATTGATGGTAAGAAAATTTGTATTTATTTTTAAAAAGGAGAAAATATGAAAAAATCTTTATTTTTTGCATTTTTTGCAAGTTTAATTTTAATAGCTTGTAATTCAAACTCAAATGAAAACAACGCAAGTTCTACAACAAAGACTAGCGCCACGGTAAAAGTTGTACCTATTAGCATAAGCGATGAAGGCAATAGCTTTTTAGTAAAAGATAGTCTAGGAGAAAATAAAATCCCTAAAAATCCTTCTAAAGTGGTGATTTTAGATCTTGGAATTTTAGATACTTTTGACGCTTTAAAATTAAATGATAAAGTAGCAGGCGTTCCTGCTAAAAATTTACCAAAATACTTACAGCAATTCAAAAACAAACCTAGTGTAGGTGGAGTGCAGCAAGTTGACTTTGAAGCCATTAGTGCTTTAAAACCTGATCTTATTATCATTTCTGGACGCCAAAGTAAATTTTATGACAAATTAAAAGAAATTGCTCCGACTTTATTTGTAGGACTTGATAGTGCAAATTTTTTAAGCTCTTTTGAAAACAATGTCTTAAGCGTTGCAAAACTTTATGATTTGGAAAAAGAAGCTTCAGTAAAAATTGCAGATATTAAAAATGAAATTGAAAAAGCCAAAAGTATAGTTGATGAAGATAAAAAAGCTCTTATCGTTCTTACAAATTCTAACAAAATTTCAGCCTTTGGCCCTCAATCCCGCTTTGGAATTATTCACGATGTTTTAGGGATTAACGCAATAGATGAAAATATAAAAGTAGGCACACATGGTAAAAGTATCAATTCTGAATTTATACTAGAAAAAAATCCTGATTATATTTTTGTTATTGATAGAAATGTCATCGTAGGCAATAAAGAACGCGCTCAAGGCATACTCGATAATCCACTTGTTGCCAAGACCAAAGCAGCACAAAACAAAAAAATCATCTATCTTGATCCAGAATACTGGTATCTAGCAAATGGAAATGGATTAGAATCATTAAAAACTATGATTTTAGAAATCAAAAATGCTGTAAAATGACACAACTTCGCAAGGGCTAGTCTCTTGCATTAATTCTTATAAAATATTTTGAAATTTCCAAAAAAGTTTTAGCAGAAAATGTTTTTATATTTTAATAAATTTTTAAAAAAGATTAAAAATGAACTTAGAATTTTCAAAAGAAACACAGCATTTTTTAACTAATTATTGTAAAGATAATAATTTAAGTGAAAAAGAAGTTTTAGAACTTGATTTAAGTTATTTAGAACATAAAATAAGAATTAATGGTTATAAAAAAATGTAGAACTTTATAAACAAGGTAAATTAAAGACTCATACTTCTAATCAAGTTTTTCAAAAATTAGAGCTAAAATTAATAATTAATGCAAATTATACAAACTTATAGATTTTTACTTGATTTAGAAGAAATTGCAAATTTTATTTCATTGGGCAGTATAAAACAAGCTAATTTATTTTTAGATAATTTAGAAAAAAGTCTTGAAAATCTTTATCCTGTGATGATAAAAATATATAGAGATTTGATTTTTAAAGTTTATGTTAAATAATATAGATGATTTGAAAGATAATTTTAAAAGAGATATCCAAATTTATAAAATTTAGTGGCGGACAGAGAGGGATTTGAACCCTCGAGACCCGTTAAGATCTGCACCCTTAGCAGGGGTGTGGTTTCAGCCGCTCACCCATCTGTCCAATAAAGTAAAGTATGATTATATAAAAAAATAAATAATACCCAGCTTAAAATCTAGAAAAATCAAAGACTAAGATAAGCCAAAAGCAAAGTCACAATAACTCCCATTCCAAGAACTGCAAACTGTTTACTTCTATCTTTTTTATTTGCAAACAAAGCAATCATAAGCCCTGAAGTATAAAGCATAAATAAAGCAATACCAAAACCTACACTAAGCACAGAAAAATACCAAGCACCCTTATCTTTATGAAGCATAATCATATCTCCAAGCAAAGATCTTGTTTTTAAAGTAATGTAATATTCATTGGTAGAATTTTGAGCTATATTGGCACTATAATGGGCTCCGCCTATTGTTACGCCTTTATCTTTGCTTTTAATTATATTTGTATTAGATGGTACTTTCAAACTATTTTCTTTTAAATATTGTATTAAAGCTTCTCTTTCTTTGCCATTTTCTATAACTTTTGACAATCTATACTGCTCAACCTTCAAACCTACATCTTGATTAGCACCAAGAATATACGCTATACCAGTTAAAGCAAAAAGCAAAGCACAAGGCAAGAAAAATAAACTAAGATAAATATGAACTTGTCTAAACAGTTTATTTTTATTGATCATTTTAACTCCTTTTTGATTATCAAAATTTATGGTATTGTGACAAAATAAAGTGAAGTAAAAGTGAATTTTAAATAAAAAGTTTATATTTTTTAAAATGAAGAAGAAAAAGCCCTATGATTTATAGGGCTTAAGATTATTTTGTATCAATCACTTGATAATTATAAGGAGCAAGTTCTTTATCATACTCTAAAAGTTCTTTTGGAGGATTACCATTAACATCTTTTTCATCTGCATAGTAAAGCTCTCCTGCTTTATGAGTATTAACATCAACTTTATAGTAAAGCTCTCCTGGGTTAAATTTTTGAATATCTTCAAAACCTAAATTTGAAGTTTTAAAATCTTTAATTCCATTTGCTGCGGCAATTTCTACAAGTTTAGTTTGTCCCATTCTTGCCATATCAACAGCTTGTAATAACATTCTTGAAGCTTCGCGAGGATTGTGAAAACCGGTTGAATTTTCAGCATTAACAAAATCTGCTCTCATTTGAGCTTTACGATGAAGTTCTAAAACTTCTTTTAATTCTTCGCTAATTTTTTTCGCATCAGCTTTTTCATCTGTTTGGAATTTTTCCATATTACCTAGTTCATCGCGTAATTTTTTAGTATCCATAATCAAACTAACGATTGCATACTCAGCTGTTCTTTGATCGTGCGCAACACTATTTTGTATATCAAATACTTGAGCTTTTAAGTAATCTTCGCTTTGCTTGTGGCAAGATTTACAAGCAGAATTAATATCTCTTAAAGGAGAAGTGATATTGTGTTGAGTAATTTTTTTAGCTCCTTCTCTAACATAAGGCATATGACAATCCACACAACTTACTCCATTTGCAGCATGCACACCACCGCTATAAAGTTCACTTTCTGGGTGTTGAATTTTGATAATTTGCGCTCCTGTTAATTTATGAGTAAAATCAGCTCCAAATACTCCACGAATTTTATCATAATAATCATCTAACATTTCAATTCTAAATGGTTGTCCTTTTTTCCATTCACTCCAAGGAAAGGTTAGAATTATACCATCAGTTTCAATCTCTTTGGCTTTATTACCATCTCTCCAAAACTCATACTCATCATAATTTTTCTGAGTTCCATTCCACCATTTTTTAGAACTATCATCTGCAATAGTTTCACCCATTACTTTTACTTTTTCTCCTGTTGGTTTAAAATAGTATTCAACATGGCATTGAGAGCAAACTAAAGTTCTCATTTCTTCTCTTGTAGCTTTTACACCTTGTACTAGATCTTTTTCATATCCTCTAGAAACTAAAGCATTGATAGCCGCTGGACGGGTAAGTCTTAAACTCATATCATTTGGATTGTGACAATCTGCACAAGTTACACCCATTCTTTTACCACCATGTGGACCTGCATGTTCAGGTGAATTTTCTACTATGCCATCAACCGCTGGGATATTTTTAATCATAGTCCAATAATTTGTTGAGTTAAAAGCAATAAAATCCCCGTTAGCAACATTTTTAATAAGCCATGGGGTCCATCCACTGTGACAATTCATACAAGCTGCTGGCTGCCCCTTAAAAGCAGCAAATCCATGGGCATTAAGAAAATCTTTATTGTTTCTTGCTGTTTTCATTTGATCTACTTGAATCCAAAAATGTCCTCTTTCTTCATTAGCATCAAGGCTAAAAGGATATCCCGCCCAAAGTATGATCAATTGAGGAAAGCGAATCAATTTTGAATAAGCTAAATTACCGCCAAATTCAGTGGCCTTAGTCTCTTCTTTTTCAACCATTAAATACATTTTTAGTTGTTCTGGGAAAACCTTACCCCATTTTTCAAAATTGGGATTATCATCACTAAGCAAAGAAAAATCGGCATTTGCTGCAATGGCATTTTTATTTGCCTCATCTTCTTTTTTTTGATTTATATCATTATTTAACCATAAAACTCCCCCTATAAATAAAACCAAAACAACAATACCTAAGCGTAAAATATTTTTTTCATTTATCTTCTCCTTATTAAATTCCGTGTTTATGCCCAACATCTTTATGACAAGAAGCACAATTTAACGACTTATCTGCATGTGGATTTGTTGTAGCATTAATAGCTGTTTGAGCAAAATCTGCATGGCAGCGTATACAGTTTTCTTGCACCATTTTTCTGCTTTTTTCAGTCGCACTCAAATTTGTAGGTAATTCATCGAGTTTAAAAGTAAAAGCATAAGCATGTCCTAAACCACTTTGTGCTTTAGCTATCCATTTAGCTACAAAATTATGTGGCAAATGACAATCCACACAAGTTGCTCTAGGTTCTCCCTTAACTTTTTGAGAATGTAGTCCTGCCATGTATTCGTTATAAACTTCATTCATAATATGGCAGTTATTACAGGATTCACTTGTATTGCTTAAATAAGATGTGCCTTTAGCGTTATAAAAAGTATAAAAACCAACCGCAAAGAAAACAAAAAGCAAAACAAGAAAAATAGTAAAAAGATTCGAAGTTTTCTTCAAAATTTTCCTCCTTAAAATTATCATTTCTTAAAAATCTTAAATGAAATAAAAATGTCACAAAATTTCCCAGAAGTAGATTTTTTGATTTTAACATAATAAATTTAATATAATTTTAAAGATATATTTACTCTTAATTAACTAAAAAAATTAAAACTTTTATCCAATAATTTCAAAATAAATGATAAAATACAACAAAAAAAGGAAAAATTAATGCAAACAAGTCCTGATATGTTTATCAATCGCGAACTTTCTTGGCTTCGCTTTAATTCTCGTGTTTTAGATCAATGTTCTAAAAATTTGCCTTTGCTAGAAAAATTAAAATTTATAGCTATATATTGCACTAATTTAGATGAATTTTATATGATACGCGTTGCAGGCTTAAAACAACTTTTTTCAGCTGGAGTTAATGCAAGCAGTAGTGATGAAATGACTCCTCTACAACAATTAAAAGCTATACGCAAATACTTACATCAAGAAAAAAAACTTTTAGAGCATTATTTTAACGAAATTACAAACGAGCTAGAAAAAGAAAATCTTTTTATAAAACATTATGAAAATTTAGATGAAAATTTCAAACAAAAATGCGATGAGTATTTTTTCTCTAATATTTTTCCTGTTATTGTTCCAATAGCTGTTGATGCTACGCACCCTTTTCCACATTTAAACAATCTATCTTTTTCACTAGCAGTTAAAATTTGTGATAAAGCACATCCTGAACTTGTGAAATTTGGAATGATTAGAATTCCAAGAGTTTTGCCTCGTTTTTATGAAGTAAGTGCAAATATTTATGTTCCTATAGAAAACATAGTTCATCAACACGCAGAAGAAATTTTTCCAGGCTATAAACTCTTAGCCTCAGCAGCGTTTAGGGTAACTAGAAATGCAGATATGGTAATAGAAGAGGAAGAAGCTGATGATTTTATGATGATTTTAGAACAAGGTTTAAAACTTCGTAGAAAAGGAGCTTTTGTAAGATTACAAATCCAAAAAGATGCGGATGAGCAAATCGTAGAATTTCTTAATACTCACATGAAAATTTTTCACAAAGATATTTATGAATATTCTATTTTACTAAATCTCTCTAGTCTTTGGCAAATCGCAGGAAATAAAACCTTTACACACCTTTTAAGTCCACTTTACACACCCAAAACTTTGCCACCTTTTGATGAAAATTTATCTATTTTTGATGCTGTAGAAAAAGAAGATATACTTATCATACAACCTTTTGAAAGTTTTGATCCGGTCTATAAATTTATCAAAGAAGCAAGCAAAGATCCTGAAGTAATTTCCATAAGAATGACACTTTATAGAGTGGAAAAAAATTCCAATATAGTTCAAGCTTTAATTGACGCTGCAAGTGATGGAAAACAAGTAACCGTAATGGTAGAATTAAAAGCACGCTTTGATGAAGAAAACAATCTTCACTGGGCAAAAGCTCTAGAAAATTCTGGGGCTCATGTTATTTATGGTATTACAGGTTTTAAAGTCCACGCTAAAGTTTCTCAAGTCATACGCAAACAAGGAGATAAACTTAAATTTTATATGCATTTAAGCACAGGAAATTACAATGCAAGTAGTGCTAAAATCTATACCGATACGAGTTATTTTACAAGCAAAGCAGAATTTGCAAGAGATACAACAAGTTTTTTTCACATCTTATCAGGCTTTAGCAAAAATCGTCGTCTTCAAACTCTTTCAATGAGTCCAAATCAAATCAAAGAAAAAGTTTTAGAAATGATACGCATTGAAACAAACAAAAAAAACGAAGGTGTGATTGTTGCTAAAATGAATTCTCTTGTAGATAACAATATCATACAAGCCCTTTATGAAGCAAGCATAGAAGGAGTGCAAATTGATCTTATCATACGCGGAATTTGCTGTTTAAAACCTAATGAAGAATATAGTAAAAACATACGCGTTAGAAGTATCATAGGAAAATATTTAGAACACGCTAGAGTGTTTTATTTTAAACATAGCGATCCAAATTATTTTATATCAAGTGCAGATTGGATGCCAAGAAATTTAGAGCGTCGCTTAGAACTCATGACTCCTATATATGATGAAAGAAGCAAAGCTAAATTGGCTCAATTTTTACGCTTGCAACTTAGCGATAATGTTTTAGCTTATGAACTTAAAAATAATGGAGAATATGAAAAAATTCCTTCTTCTGAAAAAACCATAGATTCTCAACAAACCTTGGAAGAATATGTGAGTAAAATTTACAAAACTCTTAAAAAAGATACAGATCAAAGTCGTGCAACACACTTAGCTTCTAAACTTTTTAAAGAAAACTAAAAAGTTTTTAGGGTTTCATACTCTAAAAACTTTCAACTATGATTTTTTTAATCTTTAAAACCGATTTTAAGACTGGTGGAAGCGAGGGGAATTGAACCCCTGTCCAAAAATAACCCCACAAAGACCTCTACATGCTTAGCAAAGATGACTTTTTCACCCTACTTCGCTCATCTTCCAAAACTTAAAAGCAAGGTTAAGACTTGACTTCACCTCAACGCTTGTCAAACGCAAGGCTACACTATCAAAAATGACCGAAAATTAAGCTAGATAGTATGACTTAAATTTCAGGCTCAACTGAACTTACGCAGCTTTAGCGTAAGCAGGAGCAAATTTAACGTTGTTTGCGTTTAATTTTATTTGGGCTTTTTACGCTTTGCCCAAAGCGGCATGCCATCTAAGCAGACTTACTCCTGTCGAAGCCAAGTCGCTCCCTTATTTGGAAATAATATTTGGAACATTAACAATTAAAGGATTAAAAACCGCTAAAACAGAATCATCATTTTCGTATGAACGACAATACTTTTCAAACTGATCACTCATCAAAAGCATCCAATCAGTAAATTCATCACTAGCAGGCCCATTAAAGCGATTTGCTTGCGCCATCATCTCTTCACAAAACACACAAAAATCAGTAACTTCTTCAAGATTTAAGCGTCTTGCTGCCCAAGCGGTATTATGTGCTAAAGTTTCAAGCTCTTTTACAGCTTCTTTATAACGCACACTATCACTTCCAAGTTTGATGATTAAAGGTTCAAACCTATCACACATGGTCCTAAAAAATTGTAAAAATTTTTCTATGTCGTCAATTTCATAATCTAATTCTAATTTTGTTAAAATTCCCATTTTCAAACCATAATTATTAAAGTTTAATCTAAATTCTAACAAATTTTAGCTAAAATCTTATTTTAATTTTTCAAAAAATACAAGCAAAAGATATGGATAGAATAGTAGAAATAGAAAAATACTCCTTTGATGAAACTTACGAAACCTCGTTGCGTCCTTCAAATTTTAACGGCTATATAGGTCAAGAAAATATTAAAAAAAATTTAAAATGTCTTCATAGCTGCAGCTAAAAAACGTAACGAATGTTTAGACCACATACTTTTTAGTGGTCCTGCAGGACTTGGAAAAACTACACTGGCTAATATTATCTCCTATGAAATGGGTGCAAATATCAAAACAACCGCTGCCCCTATGATAGAAAAAAGCGGAGATTTAGCAGCTATTTTAACCAATCTTAGCGAAGGAGATATACTTTTTATCGATGAAATTCATCGCTTAAGTCCTGCAATTGAAGAAGTGCTTTACTCTGCAATGGAAGATTATCGCCTTGATATCATCATAGGTAGTGGTCCTGCAGCTCAAACTATAAAAATCGACTTGCCTAAATTTACTCTCATAGGAGCCACAACGCGTGCAGGCATGCTTAGCAATCCTTTACGCGATCGCTTTGGTATGCAATTTAGATTAGAATTTTACAAAGACAGTGAACTTGCGCTTATCTTGCAAAAAGCAGCTTTAAAGCTAAATAAAACTTGCGAAGAAAAAGCCGCTCTTGAAATAGCCAAAAGAAGTCGTTCTACTCCAAGAATCGCCCTAAGACTTTTAAAAAGAGTAAGAGATTTTGCTGATGTCAGCGATGAAGAAATCATCACAGAAAAAAGAACCAATGAGGCTTTAAATTCTTTAGGAGTTAATGAGCTTGGTTTTGATGCAATGGATTTAAAGTATCTTGAACTTTTAACCGCTGCCAAACAAAGACCCATCGGACTTGCAAGCATTGCTGCAGCTTTAAGTGAAGATGAAAATACGGTTGAAGATGTGATTGAGCCTTATTTACTAGCTAATGGTTACATAGAACGCACTGCAAAAGGACGCATAGCAAGTACAAAAAGTTATAATGCTTTAAAATTAAACTATGAAAAAACTTTATTTGAGGAGTAAATTTTGCAAAATGGAAAATTCTTTCTTATAAGCTTTATTTTAGTCATTTTATTTCTTTTACTTTACCTTTTCAAGGGTTTTCTACTCGTAATTATCATAGCTAGTTTAATGGCGGTAGCCACCTCAAATATCAATGCAAAATTTTTAAACCTTACTAAAGGACATAAATTTTTAGCCTCTATCCTTACAACAGCTTGTATGGTTTTGCTTTTCTTTACGCCTTTTGTTTATACCATGATAGAACTTGCCAAAGCTTCAAAAAATTTTGATATTAATTTAGTTACACAAACGCTTGATTATGTGAAAAACTATCAATTCACCTTGCCTGAAAGCTTTAATTTTTTATACCCTAAAATCAAAGAATTTTTAGCTTCTATAGATTTAAATAGTATTTCTAAACAAATTTTAAGCTATGCTTCAAGTTTTACAAAATCAGGAGCCAAATTTCTTGTAGATATGGTTTTAATTTGTGTATTTTATTTCTTTGCAAACCTATATGGAACAGAACTTGTTATTTATCTTAAATCTATCATTCCCATTGATAAAAAAGAACTCGATGATGTTTTAAGCGAAGTGGGTAATGTTATGGCCGTGGTGCTTTATTCCATGGTAATTGTAGCTATATTTCAAGGTACACTTTTTGGTTTAATCACAATGTTTTATGGCTATGATGGAATTTTAATGGGAGTAATTTTTGCCGTAAGCTCTCTCATACCTGCTATAGGGGGCGCTTTAATTTATGTACCTGTAAGTCTTTACGAATTTGCTTCAAACAATCTTAACTCGGCTCTTGTTATTTTTATTTACTCTGTAATTGTAATTTCTTTTATAGCAGACACTTTAATCAAACCTTTAATTATCAAATGGATCAATAAAAAACTTGTTAAAACTCCAACTAAAATCAACGAACTTTTAATTTTTTTAGCCATGATAGCAGGAATTTCAACCTTTGGTTTTTGGGGTATTATATTAGGCCCTGCGATTTTAACCTTTTTTGTATCAACCTTAAGAATGTATATGATTTTAAAAGAAAAGAATTTAATTTAACTTGCCTAGTAAAAAAAACAAGGCAAGTTAAATAATTTAGGCTTTTGGACCTATCATTTTAGTAGGATCAACAAATTTGTTAAAATCTTCTTCGCTAACTAAACCTAATTCCATCGCGCTTTCTTTTAAAGAAACACCTTTTTTATGAGCATTTTTAGCTACTTTAGCAGCATTTTCATAACCTATATGTGGATTTAAAGCAGTAACTAGCATTAAAGAATTATGAAGATTATGATCAATTTTTGCGCGATTTGGTTCTATGCCTACAGCACAATGGATATTAAATGAATGCATAGAATCAGCTAATAAATCAAGACTTTGTAAGAAATTATAAATAATTACAGGCTTAAATACATTGAGTTCAAAATTTCCTTGACTCGCCGCAAAACCAATAGCTGCATCATTTCCCATAACTTGCACAGCAACCATAGTGACAGCTTCACATTGAGTAGGATTTACCTTGCCTGGCATAATCGAACTTCCTGGCTCATTTTCAGGGATAATAAGCTCACCAAGACCGCATCTTGGACCTGAAGCTAACCATCTTATATCATTTGCAATTTTCATTAAATTTGCAGCCAAACCTTTCATTGCGCCATGGGTAAAATTAATCGCATCATGACTTGTTAAAGCATGAAATTTATTTGGACTTGAAACAAATTTTGTGCCTATAAGTTTAGTAAGTTCTTCACTTACTTTCTGACTTAATTCCGGATGTGCATTAAGTCCTGTTCCTACTGCAGTTCCTCCTATGGCTAATTCTCTTAAGGTTGGCAAAGAAGCGATGATTTGTTCTTTTGAATGTAAAAGCATAGAAAGATACCCACTAAATTCTTGTGCTAGAGTAAGTGGAGTGGCATCTTGCAAATGAGTGCGCCCTATTTTAACAATACCATCAAATTCCTTTACTTTTTTTTCAAAAGTCGCAATAAGCTCATCAAGAGCAGGGATAAGTTTTTTCTCTACTTGCTCAACTGCAACTATACTCATAGCAGTTGGAAAAGTATCGTTTGAACTTTGAGACATATTTACATGATCATTTGGATGCACAAGCTTTTCTTTACGAAAATCTCCACCCATAATTTCAGTAGCACGATTTGCAATCACTTCATTCATATTCATATTGCTTTGCGTACCTGAACCTGTTTGCCAAATCACGAGAGGAAAATTATTATCAAATTTACCTGTGATAATCTCATCGCAAGCCTGAACTATAGCATTTTTCTTGGCATCATCAAGTTTTCCAAGTTTGTTATTTACCAAAGCTAAAGATTTTTTAAGATTTGCAAAAGCATAAATTAAAACCTTTGGCATTTTCTCACAACCAATTTTGAAATTTTCAAAACTTCTTTCAGTTTGAGCTCCCCAATATTTATCATTTGGAACTTTAATCTCTCCCATTGTATCGTATTCGATTCTATATTCCATATTTTTTCCTTTTTATTAAAGTTTTATATTATAGCTTAAAAAAATAAATACTTTTAAAATATAAGTTAAAAAAATAAATACTTTTAAAAGCGTTTTCCTATTGAACTCATTAAATGCAACTCATAAGCATTATGAGAAAATCTATTCATTAACATAAATTGCCAAAACATATTGTTTTTATATAAAAATTCTAAATTAAAACCTTGACTTAAAATATTATCTTTCAATTTATATTTTTGAATAAAACCAATAGGAAAATCAACAAAGCTAGCCTTATTTTCTAAAGTCTTTCCATAAATTCTTTTTTCAAAAATTGCAAAAGTAGAAAAAGAAGCTCGATAATCATCTTGTTCTATATTTTTAGCAAGATTAAAACCTAAACTTGCATTCACACTATAATGTTTCAAACTTTCATAATCCTTTGCAAAAGGACTTTTATTTTCTTTAAAATCTTCTTGATAAAAAAAACTATGAGTAAAATACATTAAAGGATTAATAACAAAGTCTTCACCTAAAATAATATCTTTAGTTACCCCAAGCTGGGCTGAAGCTTGCAAGGTCTTATATTTGCCTTCTATAGGCTCTACTACAAAGCGATCAATAGTATTAAATCCCACACCTATACCTAATCCACTTAGTATTTTTATAAAATCTAAATCATGGTTATAATTAAGCAATAAATCCACATTATAACCCTTCAAATCACTACCATTATTAAAGTTAAATTTAGCACTAGAAAGAGATAAAGCATAAGCTAAAAAACCTGATGAAAAATTTTCTCCCAAAGAGATATTAGCACCCGTTTTTTGACCTGAAAAATCTTTATCTTTATAATATTTATAGCTTGGAGTAAGATACCAAAAATATTCTTCATCACTAAAAATTCTAGGTAAATAAGTACTAGCAAGTAATATATTATTTTGTGCAAAATTATTGATATTAAGAGGATTAAGAGTAAATAAAATGTTATTTTGTATTAAATTTGATTGATCGTAATTATTAAAAGCACTTAAGTATGCTGAACCTTCTACTCTATCTAATTTAGTCTTTACATCTATTCCATTATCTAAAGAAGCAAAAAATTCTTGATAAGCCTGACTCAAATCCGTTCTAGATCGTAATTGTCTTAAAGCATTCCCCAAACTTGTATTAGGAATTTCGTAAGCATTTGGTTTTAAATTAGGTTTTATTAAAGCTTCATTAATGCTGATTAAATCATTACTTAAGACAAAATCAAAATTTAAAGCATAGGTATTTTGCACCAAAACATTATTAAAAGATGATAAACTTTTTCCTAAATCTCCTAAATTGATTTTCACTGGATTATATAAGGTATAATATTTAGGCAAAGGAATGTATTCTAAATTTCCTCCTTTAATATCATAGGTTTTTGCAATAAGCTTGGAATTTTTATAATTACCAAAATCCAGTTGTAATTTAGAATCAATTCCTTCTTGAGTATAAGTTCCTTGCACAGTTAAATCACTCAAATCTTCGTTCCCAGGTCTAACTATACCTTTATTGTTTAAATCTTGCCCTACGATACCATTGCCACTCAATATAGCTTTTTTTTCTACATAAGCATTATTTTTAAGTTTTCCTTTAAGCTTTAATTCTCCTTGTTTAACTAAAGTTGCACCTTCATAAGTATTTTTACCACTGATGATTAAAACACCTTCGCCCTCTTTAGCTAATCCTATATTAAGATCAGTCAAATGCATAGGTTTATTAGCAGCATTTGATAAATGAGTACTTTCATCCCATTTTCTTTGACTGATGTCATTAGAA
Organism: Campylobacter jejuni subsp. jejuni 414; assembly: GCA_000163995.1. Classification (GTDB taxonomy): domain Bacteria; phylum Campylobacterota; class Campylobacteria; order Campylobacterales; family Campylobacteraceae; genus Campylobacter_D; species Campylobacter_D jejuni_A. The sequence continues at coordinate 1,313,655 of CM000855.1, forward strand.
AATTCGGCATCATGACCTGCAGTGTTTATAGTATAATAAGCTGTATCAGGTTCTTTTTCATATTTTAGTATATCCTGATCACTTAGTCTGTTTGCATCTAAAATGCTTAGTCCTTTCAGTGCCTTTTGTGCATCTAAAATTCCTTGCCCAAATAATTCTTCTTTTTCAACTCTAACCACTCCATTGATAAAGTTAACAGTAGAAGTATTGAGTTTTTGCGACTGCACGCCATCTCTGTTATTCCAAATATAATCACTATAATCAACCCATTGTCCATTAATTTGAACTTGCATTCCATTATAAAGCTGTTTTAAATCCCGTTTTATTTCATCTTCTACAGTAGGTGGATCTTGCGAAATATACACAATAAGAAATTTAGGTTGATTTGTTCCATCAGTTACTTGTTTAACGGTAAATTTTGGAGCTTTATAGTTTTTATTAGCTGTGCTTAATAATACATCAGCAATTTGCTTACCATCCAAAAAAGGAAATTTTTGCTTTACCAGTGCCGCTGTTCCACTTACTATTGGTGCTGCCATAGAGGTGCCGCTTTTTTTCGTAAAACCATTATTGGTACTTGAATCAACATTATTAATATCTGCTCCAGCAGCAACTAAAGAAAAATTCGTAGCCCCCTTAAAACCATTACTAAAATCAGCCAAACCTTTACTTGCCACTACTAAAGTCCCATCTGCTTCTAAAGTAATCTCATTTGCATCCAAGGCTCCAACTGCTAACCAAGCTCTTAAAGATTCATCATAACTTGGCAAGGTTGCATGTAAAGCAGGAGTGAGAATTCCTTCATTACCAGCAGCAAACACATTTAAAAGCTTTTTATCTAAACTAAGTTTGTATAAATCATTAGCTACACTATCGACTTGTTTGATGTAAGTTAAAGGAATTTGACAAATATTTACATTTTGTCCATTTAAAGTTTGAGTACAACCAACCAATCCAGAAGTAGAAGCCCTAAGATCTAGATGAGGATAATAAGAAATACCCCAACTATTATTAATAATACTCACATCTTTGAAAAAATTATAAACATCAGGAGTTTGAGTGTAAGAACCCTCTGGAAATACTCCGGCTCCATAAAATTTTGCCCCATAAGCCACTCCATAAGGCTTATTCTCATCTATCTTTGCCCCAACAGCTATACCTGCTACATGACTTCCGTGTGTTGATTTTTGCAAATCAGGCACTAACTGTTTCCCATTTATGTCAGTAGGATAAGTCGACTTTAAAATCTTATCCTTTAAACTGATATGATTTTGATTAAAAGCATCATCGGTTACACCTATTATAATAGTATCTCCACTATATCCTAGCTTATGCACTTTATCAATATTATGAAGTTCAAATTCACTTAAAGCAAATATTTTAGAAACTAAAGTTAAACAAAAAATTTTTTTCATTTCTACTCCACTGTTACACTTTTAGCTAAATTTCGTGGCATATCCACATCATTACCAAGTCTTATGGAAATTTCCATAGCTAAAAGCTGAGTAATTACCATCATTTCAAAAAATTCACACATATAATGATCTTGCTCATTGGTTTTTATAAAATCATCACTCAAATTAAATTCCAAAGGTGAAATACTAAGTACCGTAGAATCTCTAGCTATAAGCTCTTCAACATTTGATTTTGTTTTTTCATAAAGCATGTGTTTTGGCATTAAAGCTATCGTATAAAGTTTAGAATCAGCCAATGCAATAGGTCCATGTTTCATTTCTCCCGCAGGATAACCTTCAGCGTGTAAATAAGACAATTCTTTAAGTTTTAAAGCCCCTTCTAAAGCCAAAGGATAAAACACATCTCTACCTATAAAGAAAAAGCCATGACCATCTAAATAACGCTTAGATAGACGGTGAATTTTTTCATGCAAAGCTTGTTTTACACTCACACAATTTGGAGTATGTAAAAGTGCTTTAATTTCAGCCGAAACATTTAAATTTCTTTTTTGTGCCATAAAAATAGCAAGCATCCAAAGCGTTAAAACTTGAGTTGCAAAAGCTTTAGTTGAAGCCACCCCTTTTTCTATGCCCGCACGAGTTAAAAGACTTAAGTGTGCTAAACGCACTATATTAGAATTATCTACATTGCAAATTGCAAAAGTTTTAGCACCCTGTTCTTTTGCAATTTTTAAAGCTTCTAAAGTATCTGCCGTTTCTCCACTTTGAGAAATAACAATAAATAAAGAATCTTTTTTTACGATCGCTTCACGGTAGCGAAATTCACTTGCAATTTCCACTTTGGCTTTAACCTTAGCAATTCTTTCAAACAAATAAACACTTGCCATTGCAGCATGATAGCTCGTCCCACAAGCACAAAGTGTAATTTCATTTGCTTGGCTTAAATTTTCATTGCTAAGTTCATCAAAAACGACTTCATCACCTTGAATACGCCCCATTAAAACTTCACTCATCACACGGCTTTGCTCATAAATTTCTTTTTCCATAAAAAAACGAAAACCATCTTTTTTTGCATAAGCCTTATCACCTGAAAGCTTAGAAAAACAAAGTTGTTTTAAATAATCATTTTCATAAACTACAAGCTCATCTTTACCTGCATATCCTAAGCTTAAATCTTCAAGATACATTACCTCATCACAATTTCCTATCAAAGGTGCATCACCTGAAGAAAAATACCATTCTTTACTTGCATTTTTACCGATGATCAAAGGAGCAGCATTTTTAGCAAAATATACATGATTTGGATCTTTTTTTGTTACCAACAAAGTAGCAAAAGCGCCACGGAGTTCTTTAATAGTTCTTTGCCAAGCTTCAAAAACTTCCATTTGCCCAACATAAAATTCAAAAAGCTGAACAATAACCTCTGTATCAGTTTGACTTAAAAAACTCACACCCTCTTTTTCAAGTTTATCCTTAATCTCTTTATAGTTTTCTATGATACCATTGTGAATCACACAAGAATACTGCCCTAAATGAGGGTGTGCATTGATTTCAGTAGGTTTACCATGAGTTGCCCATCTTGTATGACCTATAGCAAAACCATAACCTTGACTTTGAAAATCTGTGCATTTATTAGCCAAATTTTCAAGCTTTCCCACGGCTTTGAAAAAACTAAGCTCTCCTTCTTGCATCACAGCCATACCCGCACTATCATAACCACGATATTCTAATTCTTTAAGCCCATTTAATATAATTTGTTTTTTTTCATTATTTCCTATATAGCCTACAATTCCACACATTTTTTACTCACTTATTAATAAATTAATTAACTTTTGCTCGTTATATTCTAATTTAGTATTTTTTTGAAAAATAAAAATATTACGCGTTCTTTGTCTTATGGTTTGAATTTTTGCTGCACATAAGACAAGTTCAAGTTCATTAAAAATATTCATTAAATATGCCATTAAACCTTGCTGATCTTTAGTGTTAAGACCTAATTTGGCATACATTTTAGAATAATTTAAGTCTAATTTTAGCTCATCTTTTTTAATGATTGGCTTTTTAATTTTTTTCAAATTAAAACCAGAAAGATTTGAATTTAAAAGCTCACAAAGTTTTAGCTTTTGCTCATCACTAATAATATTATCATATTCAAATCTTAAATAAATTTTATCATCAAAAAGTTCAAAAAAATTCATAAAAATAAGATTTAAATTTGTTAAAGAGCTTAAAATAATGGCTATATTAAAATGAAGAGGTGCAACAATCTGCAAACTAAGATTTGTTTGATTGCTAAACCAAAATTTAAATTCATTCTCTCTAGCTATTTTAGAAATCATAACAATATCTTCGAAAGTATTTTTTATAATAAAAAGATTTGATTTTATATGTATGATTTTATCTTGTAAAATTTCATCTTGATCTAAAAAAATTCTACTTCTTTTAAGTGTTAATTCTTTTTTTACTCTTCTTGTACTCTCTTCAAGTAGATTTTCATCTTCAAAACCTTGTTTTGCATTTTCTAAAAGTTTATCAAGAACTCTAAAATAAAAAGCATTGTAATTTAAAGCCTTAGCCTTTAACCAAGTTAGAGTATATAAAAGTTCTAAATTTTCCAAATTTTCTAGTTTAGAAACTAAACTACTTACAACAATAGGATTGTATATATCTTCTTTTTCCACAAGATCTTTTAAAGCATTATTGTTTTTAAATATTTTAAGGCCTAATTCTAAAATTTCATTTTTTAAATCAAATTTGGAACAATACGCTCTGTATATACCTGCTAAGGAAATTTCATTTTCACTTTTTATAGCACTTAAAAGTATTACAAGCTTTAAAATCATTTTTTCATCGGTTTTCAATTTTTGGAGTATCTCAAGCTCATCTTCGTATTTTTCGAATTCATTCAACATAAGAAAAACTTGCTCATCAAAACTATAATTTCCTTCTTCATCACTTAAAAAACGAACCGCCCAAAAAGGCTTACACAACTCTTTTAAAATTCCACTATCAAGCAAAAGTTTTAAAATACAAAAACTATACCTTTTGTAAAAAATCTTCTCAAAAAGCATTAAAGCTTTTTCTATGTCTTTTTTAGCGTATTTTAAATTTCTTAATACAAAAACCAAGTTAAGATCAAAAATAACATATTTATCTTCAAGCTTTAATAAGTATTCTAAAACTTCTACAAGGGTTTTAAATTTATATCCTTGTTTAAGGGTATGATTTAATTGATCTTGAATTTGTTTTGCTAAAAAATGGGTATAAAAACCTATAGTATGCATGCTTTGCAAAGATTTTTGAACTAATAACTCATTTGCTCCAAAATGCTTTTTAGCTTTTTTATGCATTAATTCACTCAAATCATGAACATTGACAAGCAAAAATTCATCTTCATCTTTAGCACTTAATAAATTCATCGCTGATTTCAAAGAAAGTAAAAAATCTCCAGCTAAACGCAACTCACTTAAATTTTTTTCATCTATAAAATTTAAAGCATAATTTTTTGGAGAAGCTTTAAAAAGAACAAGCAAACTCTCTAAGGATCTTAAATGATTTAACCCGCCAAAATCTTTTAAAATATTAAATTCTTGCTTTATAAATGGAATATCAAATTCTTTAAAATTTTCTAGCAAAAGCCTAGCAAAATCATTTTTATTTTCTTTTAAAATACTTTCGAATTTTGTCTTAATCCCTTTAAATAAAATCCTAGATCCACATATAAAACGGGTTTGTATTATAGAAGTCTTAAGCTCATTGCTAGCATTATAAAGCCCATTAAATTCTAAGACAACAGAATCAATTTGCAAACGCGCATCATTTAAAATTTCGATAAAAGCCTTGATTATAGGCTTTAAATGAAAAGCTTTAATATCTTTATAAACAAAAATCAAAGAAATATTTTCATTAAAACAAAGACTATTATTTGCATATGCCTTGCTTGCTAAAACACAAAAAGGGATATTATCACTTGGAGGTGAAAAATCATCAAAATAATCTTTAAGAACTATATCATAAGCTTTTTTTATGAAATTATCCATATTTTTGGAATGATATAAGCTAAACGCCCCTTGTTTAAGAAAAAATTTTCTACAACTTTGAGTATAGGAGCTAAGATTTTTTTAAAAATTTCCAATTCTTTATTTAACAAAATTTTTACTCTCTTTTATTTTAATATTTTAATAATAATCTTAACAAAAATATCTTTTATTTTGGCTTTTTCTATAAACTCTTTTTCAGTAAGCAAAAATTATAATGCTCTATTTAAAAACAACAAAAGAGTAAAATCAAATGAAAAAAGTAATCACCAAGCTAGAAAACGAAGAGAGATTAAACCAAGAAGAAGCAAATGCACTTTGGGATTTAGATCTTTTTACCTTGGGCAAATACGCTCACAAAAAACGCACGAAACTTCATGGAAAAAAAGTTTATTTTAATATCAATCGCCATATCAATCCAACCAATATCTGTGCAGATACTTGTAAATTTTGCGCCTTTTCAGCACACCGAAAAAATCCTAATCCTTATTTAATGACTCATGAAGAAATTATGCAAATTGTCGATGAAACTGTAAAACGTGAAACTAAAGAAGTACATATTGTTTCGGCTCATAATAAAGATACAACTTGGCAATGGTATTTAAAAATTTTTAAAATGATAAAAGAAAAATATCCTAATCTTCATGTAAAAGCTATGACAGCAGCTGAAATTGATTTTTTACATCGTCGTTTTGCTATGAGCTATGAAGAAGTGATAGAAAAAATGCTCGAATATGGCGTTGATTCTATGCCAGGTGGCGGGGCTGAAATTTTTAACGAAGAAGTACGTAAAAAAATTTGTCATGGGAAAGTTAGCAGTGAAAATTGGCTTAAGATCCATAAACTTTGGCACGAAAAAGGCAAGCAAAGCAATGCTACCATGCTTTTTGGGCACATAGAAGAAAGGCATCATAGAATCAATCATATGCTAAGATTACGTGATCTTCAAGATCAAACAGGTGGATTTAATGCCTTTATCCCTCTAGTTTGGCAAAGAGATAATAGCTTTATACAAACTGATAAAATCATGGATAGCGAAGAAATTTTAAAAACTGTAGCCATAGCTCGTTTGGTGCTTGATAATATTAAAAATATCAAAGCTTATTGGGCAACAATGACTTTAAATTTAGCTATGGTAGCACAAGAATTTGGTGCAAATGATTTAGATGGCACTATAGAAAAAGAAAGTATACAAAGTGCAGGTGGTGCAAAATCTGCTAAAGGGACGAGTTTAAAAACCTTTATCGATATGATAAAAACTTCAAATCTTATTCCTGTGGAACGCGATAGTCTTTATAATGAACTAAAAACCTACTAAGGAGAATAGATGGATTTTTTTAAACTCAAAGAAAACAATACGAGTTTTAAAACCGAAGTTATAGCTGGACTTACCACATTTTTAGCTATGGTTTATATCATTCCTGTAAATTCTAGTATAGTAGGGAATACGGGAATGCCTATAGAAGCACTTATTACTGCAACAGCTTTAATCACCATAGTTGCAAGTGCTTTTAATGCTTTTTTTGCCAACACTCCTGTGGCTATGAGTGTTGGAATGGGTTTAAATGCTTATTTTACCTTTGCAGTTTGTTTAGGCCAAAACATACCTTGGCAAAGCGCCTTAGGAGCTGTTTTTATCTCAAGTATTATTTTTCTCATACTTTCTTTCACCCAATTTCGTCTTTGGGTAATCCGCAATATCCCCAAAGATTTACGCCTTGCAATTTGTGCGGGTATAGGTTGTTTTATTGCATTTTTAGGTTTAAGTCAAATGGGCGCAATAATATACAATAAAGATACTTTAGTCAGTATAGGAAATTTCAAAAGCCCTCATGTGCTTTTTGGAATTTTTACCCTAGCTTTAATCATCTTTTTTTGGGTTATAAAAATTCGTGGAGCTTTTATTTTAGGGGTATTAGCAAGCTCTATTATCGCTTGGACTTTTCATTTAGATAACGCAAGTTTTCCTATGCAAATTCTTTCTTTACCAAATTTTAGCATGGAAAATGGTTTAGGAGCTATCTTTTTACAACTTGATATAAAAAATGCCTTAAATATTACTATGATACCTATAATTTTAACTTTTTTTATCACTCAACTTTTTGATAGCATAGGAACTATCACGGGCGTGGGTGAAAGAGGAAAGATTTTTGACGATCCAAAAAATGGAGAAAAAAAACTAAGTAAAACCTTAATGGCAGATGCAACAGGATCGGCTTTAGGAGCGATAACAGGAACTTCTACGGTTACTGCTTTTGTTGAAAGCACCACAGGAGTTGAAAGCGGGGGTAGAACCGGACTTACGGCTTTAGTTGTAGCCATTTGCTTTGCCTTTACACTTTTTTTATTACCACTTTTTAAAGCCATTCCTGCTAATGCTATTTATCCTGTACTTGTAATGGTTGGAATTTTAATGTTTATGGAAGTCAAAAATATAGATTTTCAAGATAGCGCCATAGCTGTAGCAAGTTTTTTTACTATCATTATGATGCCTTTTACCTACTCAATCACTACAGGTTTTGCTTTTGGATTTCTTTCTTATTTGCTTGTAAGAATTTTTAAACGCGAGTGGGATAAAATCAATCTTGGTATCATAGTTTTGAGTTTATTATCTTTGGGTAATTTTTTACTTATCGCACTACAATAAATAAGGATACACTAATGATATTTTATTCCTATGAAGAATTTAAAAAAGATGTAAAAATTCTTGCTAAAGAAATTAAAAAAGACTTTAATCCTGATGCACTTTTGGCCATAGCAAGAGGAGGAATGAGCTTAGGACACTCTTTAGCAGTAGCTTTAAAAACGCGTCAACTTTTTACTTTAAATTCCATTCATTATGATGATACAAAAAAACTTGATACTATTGAAATTTTCAACATTCCTAATCTTAATAAACATAAAAAAATTCTACTCATTGATGATATAGTAGATAGCGGGGAAAGCTTAATTGAAATAAAAAAAGTTTTGCTTGAAAAATTTCCTCATATTGAGCTTAAAATCGCAACGATTTTTTATAAAAAAACCGCTCTTTTAGAACCTGATTTTAAAATAAAAGAAGCTACAGAATGGGTGGATTTTTACTGGGATATAAATATTGATTAAAAATATTTGCTATAATTTTACTTTTTAAAATTTTTAGGAGTTCTTGTTTGAAAATAAAATTTGTATTTTTTATTTTAATTTTTTTTACTATTTTTGCTTTTGCCAAAGAACAAAATTTAGATGATTTTGAACAAGAATACCAAAATTATCAAGTAAACGACCCGCTTTCAGGATATAACAAAGCTATGACAAATTTTAATGTGGCTTTATATGATTATGGTTTGCGTCCTATACTTAAGGGTTACAATGCCATCACTCCTAAATTTGTAAGAGTGGGGGCAAGGAATTTCTTTGACAATTTACTTGCCCCTTTGCGTTTTTTAGGCAATATTTTACAATTTAAATTTAAAGAAGCAGGAGAAGAATTTAAAAGATTTAGTGCCAATACCATTATGGGTTTTGGTGGACTTATGGATGTGGCATCAAAAATGGGGTTTAAAAAACATCCTGCGGATCTAGGAACCGTTTTAGCTCACTGGGGAGTAGGAAGTGGTTTTCATGTTGTCTTACCTATACTTGGCCCTAGCAATCTAAGAGATACTCTTGCTTTGCCTGCAACTTGGTATGCAAGTCCAACAGCTTACATTAATCCTACTTGGGCAAGTATAGCTATAAGTGCTTATGGATTTGGCAATGAACTTAGTTTTAGACTCAATGAAATCGATGAAATTTATCACAATACACCCAATTTATATCCATTCTTGCGTGATGCTTATGAACAAAGACGCAATGAACTTAGTAAATAAAGGAAAATTATGAAAAAAATATGCTTAATTTTAGTCTTATTGTTAAATGCTTTTGGCTTACAACTAGATGAAATTTCTAGCACTATGCAAAAAAACATTAGTGCAAGTTTAAAACTTTTACAAGATAGCAAAGAAGATAAAAAACAAGCTGCTGATGGAATTTTCAAACTTTTTGACAGTATAATTGATTATAAACTCATGGCAGAACTTAGTCTTTCAAAAAATTATTCTAAATTAACCCCGAAAGAACAAGAAAAATTTACCACAGCCTTTGAAATAAGTCTTAAAAAAAGTTTTACCGATAAACTTAGTCTTTACAAAGATCAAGTTTTAAAAGTCAAAAATGGCGAGTTAAAAAATGAAAAACGCTATTTCTTAACCACTTCTATGGTGGTAGATGGGGAAGAAAAAAATATCATTTTTAAATTTTACAATGATAATAACAACTGGCTTATTTATGATGTAGATGTTTTAGGTGTTAGTATAGTGCAAACTTATAGGTCACAATTTGGAGATATTTTAGCCAATCAAGGCTTTGACGCCCTACTTCAAAAACTTGAAAATATTGTTATAGAATAATGTTTGCAAAGCTTTTAAAGTTTTTTATTTTTCATCCAAAAAGTACTTTTTTTGGAACTTTATTTATATGTCTGTTTTTAAGCTTTTTTGCTTTTAAACTTAGCGTAGATGCAAGTGCTGAAAGCTTACTGCTAGAAGATGATGCGGACTTAAAAACTTTTAGAGAAATTTCAAAGCATTATAAAAGTGATAATTTTTTACTTTTAGCCTTCAAACCCCATGATGAAAAACCCTTCTCAAACGAAAATTTAGCTAAGTTAAAAAAACTTCATGAAGAATTAGAACAAGCTCCTTTAGTAGAACGCGTTTTTAGCATCATCAATGCCCCTTTACTTCAAAGTTCGCAAAATACAGATTTAAAAGAACTTTTAAAAAATATCCCAAACATAGAAAATCAAGATATAAACCATACCAAAGCCCAAAATGAAATTTTAAATAGCCCATTTTATAAAAATAATATCATCTCAAAAGATGGAAAAGTAACAGGGCTTATTATTTACTTAAAGCCTGATAAAATTTATAATGATCTTGTAGAAAAACGCGATCTTGCTACCAATGAAAAAGAAAAAGAACAAATTCGCCTTGCTATAAAGGAACATCAAGATAAGCAAAAAATTATTACAAAACAAAGCTTGGATGCTATTAAAAGCATAGTTCAAAATTATGAAAAAAACGGAGATACGCTTTACCTTGGTGGCGTAAGTATAATTGCTGATGATATGATAACTTATATAAAATCTGATCTTGTACTTTATGGTGTTTCTCTTGTATTTTTACTAGGACTTGCACTTTATTATTTTTTCCGTTCGTGGCGTTTTGTTTTTTTACCTCTTTTTATTTGTTTTATAAACTTAAGTGCAGCCAGTGGAGTTTTTGCACTTTTAAATTTTCAAATCACCGTCATTTCATCAAATTATGTTGCTTTGGTTTTAATCATCACTTTGAGCGTAGTTGTTCATTTGATCACACATTTTATCGAAAGCACTCAACGTCACCCCAAAGCTAAGGTTCAACGCATAGTGCTTGAAACCTTATTAGCTAAAGCAAACCCTAGTCTTTATGCTATTGTTACAACCATGATAGGATTTTTTTCTTTAATCCTTTCAAATATCGAGCCTATCATAAAACTTGGTATTATGATGAGTATAGGTATAGGTTTAGCTCTTATTTTTAGTTATTTATTTTTAGCAAGTATCTTAGTTCTTTTAAAACCAAAAAATTATCATAAAAAAGAATTTAAATTTAATCTTTTAGCTTTTTGTGCCAAAACCGCTCTTAATTCTAAAAAGCGTCGCATTATTTATGGAATTTCAATTCTTGCCATCATCTTAGCTTTATTAGGCATTTCAAAACTTAGAGTTGAAAATTCTTTTGTGAATTATTTTAAAGAGGGCAGTGAAATTAAAAAAGGTTTATTGGTTATTGATAAAAATCTAGGTGGAACTTTACCTTTAGAAGTAATCATTCACTTTCCAAATAAAGAAAACAATCAAAGCATAAACAACCCTCTTGATAGTTTTGAAAGCGAATTTGAAAATTTAGCCACACAAGAAACTTATTGGTTTGATTCTAAAAAAACGCGTATTGCGAAAAAAGTTCATGAATTTTTAGAAAATAAAGAATTTGTAGGTTCAGTTTTAAGCCTTAATAGCCTTTTAACTTTAGGAAAAAATATCAATGATGGGAAAGATTTAGATGATTTTACCCTTGCATTTTTAAACGAAAATTTACCTGCTAAATTTAAACAAGATTTACTCTCACCTTTTGTAAGCATAGAAAATAACGAATTAAGATTTAGTATGCGTATTGTTGATTCTGATCCAAATTTAAGACGCAATGAGTTTTTAATAGATCTTAAAAAACAGCTCAATAAACTTGTAAAAAATGATGGAGTAGAAGTTCAAATCACAGGTATAATGGTGCTTTATAACAATATGCTCCAAAGCCTTTTTTCATCGCAGTTTGATACACTTATATTTGTAATTTTAGCTATTTTCATACTTTTTATCATTGTTTTTAGAGATTTAAAATTTTCAATTGCCGCTATACTAGTAAATATCATTCCTTTAAGCGTAGTCTTTGCTCTCATGGGACTTTTAGGCATTCCTTTAGATATGATGAGTATTACTATAGCTGCTATTGCTATAGGTATAGGCGTTGATGATGCCTTACATTATATTTATCGTTTTAAAGAAGAAATTAAAAATAAAAGCATAGAAGAAGCTATTATGAATTCGCATCTTAGTATAGGTTCGGCACTTTATTATACTACCATTAGTATAGTTTTAGGTTTTAGTGTTATGATGAGTAGTAATTTCATTCCGACAATTTATTTTGGAATTTTAACCGTTTTTGTAATGATTTTGCTTTTAAGTGGAAGTTTATTTTTATTACCAAGCTTTTTAGTCACTATTTATTCTAGGAAAACCAAGCTTCCAAACCAACATAAAGGGCATATATCAAAACAATAATAGCTATATATTTTAAAAAATTTTTCATTTATTATCCTTTATTTAAAATCTTTAAAATGGTTTTTGCAATCTCTAAAGCTTTAAAACGATGGGAAATATTATTTTTCTCATCCTTACTAAGCTCGGCTAAAGTCTTATCAAAACCTTTTGGAACAAAAAGACTATCATAGCCAAAACCATTTTCACCTTTTTCTGTATCAATCACTTGTCCATACATAGTTCCATGCGTGCTAAATTCCCCCATTAAACCCACCATAGCAATAGCAGCAACATAATGCGCTTTACTCTGCTTAAAACCTTTTTTCATCATTTCACTTACAAGTTTATCACGGTTGCTTTTATCATCGCCTTTACCACTAAAGCGTGCAGAATAAATTCCTGGATTTCCGCCTAAAACATCTACACAAATACCGCTATCATCACTTAAAGCAATAAAATCTTTTTTTTGCTCTTTATCTAAAGCATTAAAAACCGCTTTTGCTTTAATCAATGCATTTTCTTTAAAAGTTTTTCCATTTTCTTCAATTTCAAAAGGCGTTAAAACTTCATCAAAGGCATAAATTTCAAAATCTTTTAAAATTTCTTTAAGTTCTAAAACTTTATGTTTATTACTCGTAGCTAGGATAATTTTCATAACAAAAACCCCAAAATAATATCAAAAACAAAAATATGATTTTATAAAATTTATCCTTGTACGTAGCTTTTAAATACCGAAGATAAACCGATATTAATCAATGCTTAATCCATTTCATAGTAAAATTATCCTACTTTAAATTTCAAAATTTAAATTAGGAAATTGATAATGCTAAATAATGTTTTACCCTTATCTTTCATAGTTGGAACAAGATTTTTTGGGCTTTTTATCGTTTTACCTGTTTTGAGTCTTTATGCTTTAAAACTTGAAGGGGCTAATGAATTTTTAGTTGGACTTTTAGTCGGTGTTTATGCCTTAACTCAAATGATTTTACAAATGCCTTTTGGGGTTTTAAGCGATAAAATTGGTCGCAAAAAAACCATGCTCATTGGACTTATTATTTTTATAATAGGCTCTTTGATTTGCTCTTTTGCAGAAAATATCTATACTATGCTTTTAGGGAGAATGCTTCAAGGAGCAGGAGCTATCGGGGCAGTAGCTACAGCAATGATAAGTGATTTTATCACAGAAGAAAATCGTGGTAAAGCTATGGCAGTAATGGGTTCTTTTATAGGAGTTAGTTTTGCAGTCTCCATGGTAATTTCTCCTTTAATGACTGTAAAATGGGGCTTATCTAGCCTTTTTGATCTTAGTGCGGCTTTGTCTCTTTTATGTATAATTCTACTTTATACCGTTGTACCTAAAGAAAATAAGATCATTCATGAAAATGAAAAAACTCCTTTTTTTCATCTTATTAAACAAAAAAATTTAGCCCTTATGAATCTTACTAATTTCATGCAAAAAATGCTTATGAGTATAGCGTTTTTAAGTATTCCTATTATTTTAGTAAAACACTTAGGTTTTGCTTCTGATAAACTTTGGATTGTTTATAGTGCTTCTATGATAGCGGGTTTTATCGCTATGGGTTTTGCTGGAAGTTTAGGTGAAAAAAGAGGCTTAGCAAAGCAAATTTTACTTTTAGGAATTATTTTTTTCATACTTTCTTATCTTTTCTTTGCTCTTAGCAATTCTATGGAATTTTTTATTATAGCGGTTGTGATTTTTTTCATAGGTTTTAATTTACACGAACCCATCATGCAAAGCTGTGCATCAAAATTTTGCAAAGTTCATGAAAAAGGTGCAGCGTTAGGATTGTTTAATGCTTTTGGATATGGTGGAAGTTTTATAGGTGGTATTATCGGAGGGATATTTTTACACCTAGATGCCTTAAATCTTTTAGCTATAATTTTGGTAATTTTAGCCCTAATTTGGCTTGTGGCTTTATTTTTCTTAAAAAATCCAGCTGATTTTAAAAACCTTTATCTACCCTTAGAAACACCTTTAAATTTCACGAATTTTAGTCAAAATTTAGGAGTTGTAGATATTTATAAAAATTCTAAAAATCTTGTTGTGAAATTTGATAATAAACTTACAAATAAAGAAGAATTAGAAAAAAAAATATGAAAAAAATATTATTTTTATTTTGTTCTTTTTTATTCGCATTTGCAAAACCAAATTTAGAAATACCCAAACTTTCAGATCAAGCAAAACAAAACTTTATTTTAAAAAATATCAAATTTAACCATAATGGCACAATATATAAAATTTTTATAGCTAAAAATAAAAATGAAAACTTAAATTATAAATATAAAATCATTTATTTGCTTGATGGAAATGCTTTTTTTCCTCTTTTTTTAAATCTCTTCAATACACCTGTTAAAGAAAATCTTTTAATTGTTGGCATAGGTTATGATAATGATTTAGCTTTTGATACACAAAAACGTACCAAAGATTATACACCTACAGTAAATCTAAATAAACAAGGTGGAGGTAGCAAAGAATTTAGAAATTTTTTAACAACCCAACTTATCCCTTATATTAATAAAACATATTCCATTGATCTTAACTATCAAATCCTTTTTGGACATTCTTTTGGCGGACTTTTTGCCATCGATACACTTCTTTATGACACAAAGCTTTTTAGCCATTATTTTATTATTTCGCCTTCTTTATGGTGGAATAATAGTAATTTTTTACCTAGTACTATAAAATTACAAACTTGTCCTAAAATTTACATTGGATTGGGCTCATTAGAAATAAATTCAAGTATTATTAAAGGAATAGCTAAGCTCAATGCTAAAGAACTTAGCGAAAAAATATCTAAAGAAACTACTTGTAAAACTCATTTTAAATTTTTTGAAAACGAAACACATGGAAGCGTCACATCTAAAGCTATGCTATGGATGAAAGAGTTTTTTAATCTTAATTGATCATTGTTTTTATCATTACTTTTGCCTTACAATCTGCGCAACAATAAAGAGTTTTAATTTTATTTTCATCATTGCCAAATTTAGACTTCATTAAATTTGCTATTTTCTCCACAGCTTTTTTAGTTGCAAATTCCTTACCGCATTCTACACAAGCAAAAAGTTCATCTTTTGCCATGGTTTGATACTCAAAATAAGAAGCCCTAAACTCCATTCCACTACGCACAAGTTTTAAAGTATTTTTTTCAGCACAACTTAACTCACAATACCCACAAGTCGTACAAAGAGAAGCATTAAATTTCAAAGTATTTTCTTTAGCATCAGCAATTAAAGCGCCAACATTACAGGCACCCACGCAAGAAAGACAAAGCGTACAGGTATTAGAATTGATTTCTACCCTACCATAACGCAACCACTCGCCACTTTGTATGCTACCAAAATCTTCATTTGTGATCATTTTTTGCATTCTTTGGGCAAAATTTTCTCTTGTGGTTAAGGTATTGTTATGAAAATCAAATTTCAAATCTTGTATGAATTCTTGCTCTTTCAAAGCATTTTGCAATTCTTTTTCATCCTTAGCAATAAAAATAGCTTTTTTTTGAAATTTTCTCTCAAAAAAAGTATTTAAAAGCATAATAGCTTCATTGCTACCACGCGATACAAAATCTGTATAAAAAACCAAATTAGCTCCGCTGCTTTGTAAAAGTGCTAAAAAATGCATGGAAGAAAGCCATTTTTCACCTTCTATTATAAAAGGCAATACATCTTTTGGTAAAACAAGATTTAAATTTTCTAAAGGCATTTTTTTAGGAATAATTAAAATTTTTTATCTTTATAAAACTCACAAAGTGTAAAAAAACTTTCTCTTGGCATAGGAGCATAATCAAGCGATCCACTAGGACACACACTAATACACCCACCACAACCTAAACAATCCACTTGAGAAAATTCTAAATGTTTATTTTCATCATCTTTTAAAATCGCTACAGTAGGACAAATTTCGGCACATTTTGCACAATGTTCACTGCGTCTTTCATGATACTGGCATACACTAGCATTATAAGTAATATAAGTTTTATAATGATAATTTGGGCTTTTACTTTGCAAAAACTTTAGCAAGGCTTCAAGATTTTTAAAATCGAAAAGATTATAACATCCACTTTGTCTTGTAAAATCTTTACGCAAAGCACTTAAATCCTCGGCTTTAAAAAGTAAAAAATCAAAATCCACTTCCATTTCTTCGCCTTGATTTTTAACCACAGCACAAAGCTCACCCACACTGCCAAAAACGGCTAAAATTTCTGCACTACTTAAAGCAATAACCTTAAATCCATGTTCTTTTAAAAATTCTACAGTTTGAGTATCGGCATCCACTACAATAAGACGATTTTGCACTTCTTTACTTTGTTCTAAATCAAGTCCTAAATCATAAACACTAGCTCTTACTTCATAAAGCGTTAAAACATTTTTACTTTGCTCTAAAATTTCATCTTGAGAATTTTTAAGATAAAAATTAATCTCAGGAGCATAAATTTGCGCCTTTTGATTTTTTATCATTTGAAATCAATGTTTCTTTATCATTTGCTTGATCTAAAATTTCAATAGCGTCGGGTAAAGGGATTAAAACATCATTTTTTATATAAACAAAATCTTGCATTATCTTCCTCAATCTCTTTTAAAACATCATTTTATAAATTCTATGTTAAAATAACCAAATATTTTCTTAAGGCTTAAGATGAACAAATTGAGAACTTTTCCACAAATCAATACTCTTATCGAAGATGAGAATTTAAAATCCTATCCTTTTTATATCAAAGCATTTTTTTGTAAAAAAGTTGTCGCAAAATTAAAAGATGATTTTTCTCAAAATGAAATTTCTAAAGATGATTTACTTTTAGAAATCAAGAAAGAAATCAAAGCTTTTTACCGCAAAGATTTACAAAGCGTGATCAATGCAAGCGGAGTGGTTATACACACAAATCTTGGTAGAAGTGTAATTCATGAGGAACTTTATAAAGCGTGTAAAGATATACTTTGTAATTATTCTAATGTAGAGTTTGATTTAGAAAATGGAAAAAGAGGTTCTCGCTATGCTTTAGTACTAGAAAAACTTAAAATGCTTTTTGAATGCGAAGATGCTTTAGTGGTAAATAATAACGCTGCGGCAGTATTTTTGGTGCTTAATTCTCTTTGTTATGATAAAGAAGTAATAAGTTCAAGAGGAGAACTTGTGGAAATTGGTGGAAATTTTCGTATGCCTGAAGTCATTAAAGCTGCAGGAGTAAAACTTTGCGAAGTAGGGACTAGCAATAAAACGTATTTAAAAGACTACGAACAAGCCATCAATGAAAACACAAAAATGCTTTTAAAAACCCACAAATCCAATTTTGCCCTTATGGGTTTTCATAGCGAAGTAAATATAAAAGATTTGCATAGTTTGGCTAAAGTAAAAGGGCTTTTAAGTTATTATGATCTAGGTTCTGGCTGGTGTGAAAATTTAAATGAAAAACTGATTAAACATGAGCCTAAAATCAGAAAACTCGTACAAGAATGCGACATTTTAAGTTTTAGTGGAGATAAACTCTTTGGTAGCGTACAAGCAGGTATTATACTTGGAAAAAAAGAACTTATAGAAAAGCTTAAACAAAATCAACTTTTAAGAATGTTAAGAGTAGATAAACTGACCTTATCTTTTTTAAATGAAAGTTTAAAAGCTTATTTGCAAAAAGATTATGAAAAAATTATTACTTTAAAACTTTTAAACGATGACTTATCTTTCATAGAAAAAAAAGCTTTAAAAGTGCAAAAAGAATTAAAATTTCAAACTCAACTTAAAATAAGTAAAAGTTTAGTAGGAGGAGGCTCGATGCCTGATAAAAGCTTAGATACTTATATACTAGCTTTTCAAGGAAATGCTTTAAAACTACAAGCTCAATTTAGAGATAAAAACATCATAGGACGCATTGAAAATGATAAATTTATCCTTGATTTTAGAACTATAAGAGAAAAT
Organism: Campylobacter jejuni subsp. jejuni 414; assembly: GCA_000163995.1. Lineage (GTDB taxonomy): Bacteria > Campylobacterota > Campylobacteria > Campylobacterales > Campylobacteraceae > Campylobacter_D > Campylobacter_D jejuni_A. The sequence goes on from CM000855.1 coordinate 1,331,919, forward strand.
GAACTACAAAAACTCATTTTTACAATCAATCAAATGGAAATCTTATGAAATCTGTTATTATAGGCACTGCAGGACATATTGATCATGGAAAAACTTCACTAATTAAAGCTTTAAATGGTTTTGAAGGTGATAGCCTAAAAGAAGAACAAGAAAGACAAATCACTATCAATTTAAGTTTTTCAAATCTCAAATTAAAAGATAAAAACATTTCTTTTATCGATGTTCCAGGACATAAAGATTTAGTTAAAACTATGGTAAGTGGAGCTTTTGGCTTTAGCATTTGTTTATTTGTTGTAGATATTAACGAAGGCTTAAAAGAACAAAGCTTGGAACATTTAGAAATTTTAAAAATTCTTAATGTTGAAAATACCATTTTAGTGCTTAGCAAATGTGATCTTTGCGAAAATATAAAACAAAAAAGCGCAGAAATTTTAGAAGAATTAAAAAATTTAGACTACCCTATTTTAAAGGTATTTCACACCAGTATAAAAAATAATCAAGGTATAGAAGAATTAAAAAATTATTTTTATACAATAGAAAATAAAGAAAACGATGAAGAACTTATTTTTCATTATTATATTGATAGAGTTTTTTCTCTAAAAGGTATAGGAACTGTTGTTACAGGTAGTCTTAATGAAGGAAGTATCACTTTAAATGAAAAAATCATCTGTTTAGACACCCAAAAAGAACTCGTTGTTAAAAATATACAAAATCACGATACTAATTTAGAGCAAATCAAAGCTTGCAACCGTGTAGCTTTGAGTTTAAATTGTGACTACAAAGAATTAAAAAAAGGTTATTTGCTAAGCAAAAAAGGTTATTTTAAAGGCTTTAAAGAATGCGATACCTTAGTTAGAGCAAAAAATTTGCAAAATAGCAAAATGGTTTTTTGCGTGGGTTCAAAACAAATCGAATGCAAGATAAATATATTAAAAGAACTAGGAAATGATGAATTTTTTGTACATTTTAGTTTTGATAAAAATATATTTTTAAGTTTTGATGAGGCTTTTGTTTTATTACAAAATAATCGTGTTATAGGTGGAGGTAGAGTTTTAAATCCTTTAAGCGAACCTTTAAAAAAAGAACAAAAAAATAAATTTTTAATGTTTTTAAAAAATAAAGATTTTAAAGCTGCTTTTTCCTTCTTAAAAGACACGCACAAATACGGTTTTGGCTTGCTTTCAAGCTATCAAAGATTTAAACTCTCTCATCAAAAAGCATTAAAATTAGCAAAAGAATTAAATCAAGTTTTTGTTGACGAAAAAAATCTTAATATTTATCATTTACAAAGTTTAGAAGAAATTAAAAATTTCATCAAATTTATACTTGAAAAAAATCCTTACGCTATGCTTTCAGCACATTCTTTAGCTTTAAGGATTGCTTGGGCAAGTGAAAATTTTTGCGAACTTGGACTTAAAGAAATGTCAAATTTTTTGGATTTTCAAAATGGAATTTATTTTAAAAAAGGTATAGATTTTGAAAAACTTCAAGAAAAAAATAATAACGAAATGTATGAAATTTTAAAAAAACAAGGCATCAAACCTGAAGCTCCTTATAATCTTTATGATTTTTTAGAACTTGATAGAAAAAGTGGAGATAATATACTCAAAAAACTTACTCAAAAAGGCTTAGTTATAAGACTTTCGTACAATCTTTTTATAGAAAAACAAGCACTTGAAAAACTTATGCAAGAATGTTTAAATTTATTAAAAAATCAAAGTCTTGATGTACAAAGCATGAAAGAATATTTTAATCTTTCAAGAAAATATGCTATTGCTTATTTGGAACACTTAGATAAATTTCCTCAAGTAAGTAAAGAGGCTGAAAAAAGATTTTTAACAAACATTTAGAAAATCATTATAGAATTAAATACAATTTATATTAAAGGATTTATAAACTATGAGAAAATTAAGTTTAATTCTTGCCTATTCAGCATCTTTGTTTGCTGCAAGCAATTCAGAAATTAGTGATTTTTATTCAAAAAGCATTAAAGTACAATTTCCAAATGCTACTGTTAGTGTAGCAAATCGTCAAAAAGTTGGTAATACAGGTTTTGAAAGCGTTATTGTAAGCGTTGAATTAAATGGACAAAAACAAGAAAACATTCTTTTTACAAAAGATAATCTTATCACTCCTGATCTTATTGATTTAAAAACCGGAATTTCTTATGCTCAAGAATATGAAATGAAAAAATTTCAAGAAGTAAGAGAAAATTTTACAAAAAATGCTAAAGCTGTAGCACAAAAAGAAACTATGGTAATATCTCTAGGAGATAAAAATAAACCTGCAATTTATGTCTTTTCAGATCCTGAATGTCCCTATTGTAGAGAACATTTAGCACAAATTGAAGATGAACTTAAAAACTACCAAGTTAATTATATTTTAACTCCAGTACATGGCAAATCTGCTTTTGAAAAATCAGCCTTAATTTATAAAGAAACAAAAAAAGCAAAAAACGATAAAGAAAAAATTGCGATTTTAAACAAGTATTATGATGCAAATATCAAAGACTATCCAAAAGTAAGTGATACAGAATTAAAAGAAGCTTTTTCTTTATATGAAAAATACCGCTCATTAGGTCTTAGTGCTACTCCAATTATTATTAAATAAAACCTAATGTCTAAATTTACTTTAATTTTAAACTTATTTATAGCACTCTTTATGAGTGCTTGCGCTAATACAACTTTCATACAAAGCTCCATTCAAACAAGCAATGAAGGTATTTTTATCAAATCACAAAAACAACAAAGTTTTAAAATTTCTTTTCAAAATCCTAGCCAACTTCAAACTACCCTGGATAAAGATTTAGCTTTAAAACTTAAAAATTTAGGTTTAAAAGAAGCAAAAGAGAATACAGACTACGAAATTTTAATCAATCTTGTAGATATGAAAAAGCATTCTTATGCTCAAAAAATTACGACTTCGGCAAGATTTTTTTATGACTTCGATCCTTTAGAAAGCAATGGAGAATGGATGGTAGAAAACTACTACATCATGCAAGTTAATTTACAAATTAACTCTAAAAATCATAATTCTCAAAAAACAAGTCTTATTGCAAGAACAACTTATCTTGGAAATAAAAAACGCTGTCAATTATCTTTGGAAAATAAGATTATAAATCAAATAATGAGTTTTTTTTATTTTTAACAAAATAAAATCAAAAGCATGAAGGCTCTTGATTTTATAAACATTAAGCAAAATAAGGTTTGATTTGCTCCACCCAAGTATCAATTCTTGATTCAGTTTGATCTTCTTGATTATCATTGTCAAGAGCAAGTCCAACAAATTTACCATCTACAACCGCATCACTTGCTTCAAAAGTATAGCCATCAGTTGAAACTTCTCCTACTAAGTTTGCACCTGCATTTTTTAAATTTTGAGCTAATTTACCCATACCACCACAAAAAGTATCAGAATAACTTTCACTATCACCCATACCAAACACAGCTACAGTTTTTCCGCCAAGGCTAAGTCCTGAAAAATCAAAACCATCCCAATCATCTTGCAAATCACCACTTCCCCAAGTTGAAGTTCCGCAAATTAATTTATCATAAGAATTCATTTTAGCTGCATCAATATCTGAGATATTAAAAACATCACTAATTCCAAGTTTTGAAGCAATTGTGTTAGCTGCTCCTTCTGTATTTCCCATAGCGCTACCATAGATTACTGCTACTGACATTATTTTCTCCTTATAAGTTGATTTGATATTTTTACAGAACTAATTTTAACATAGTTTTGTTTAAATCACACAAAAAATGTTTTATTTCAAATAAAATGTGTGAAATTTTTGTTATGCGGACAAACAATATAAAATTTTTCAAAATTATTTTCTTTTATCAAAATTTAACAATCTATGAATTTCATTTTCAATTTTTAATTATGTATATTAACCTCTTTACAAAGTGGTAAAATTGCAAATTTCTCATCTATATATCATAAGATCACCATTTTGATCTATATTTTTTTCACTACTTCTAAAAGAAATCTTATCATAAGCATAAGAACTAAATAAAATTTGCGTATCAAAACAAATACCGTAAAAATAAATTCTTAAAAGATAAATCTTTTTAGATATTTTGGTATTAAAAATCAAGCTTTTTTTGAAAATAAAAAGCATATATGCTTGGTGTTTATATTTTTGATTTTACCAAATGAAACATGCATTAATCGTATAAAAAATTTCTAAATATCATTTTTAAACTCTTAGTATTTCTTGCGTAAAAGAGGAATTCTTAAGGTATCATCAACACTTGCATTATATTGAGCTTAAAAAAATCAACATGAGTTCTTGATCACTTAAAGAGTGATAAACTGGGGTATAAACTCTTGTCTATCATTAAACCCAAATAACATTCTTAACCTTTATAACAAGAAAATTCTTTATTAAGGTTAAAAATTTTACAATATTCACAATACACACAACTTACACTTCTTTTTGCGCAAACTAATGGAATTTTGCGTTTTTTAGCTTCATTTTTGATTTTTTTCATAGTGTTATGATTTAAAAAACTTGTTAACATCACTATACATTCTGTATCACAAGGAATCGGCTTGCGATTAACTCTATTCTCATTACGCGCATCCCAATGTTCTATTTTTTTAGCACCTAAATCATGCAAAACAGCTCTAATAGGAGTGATTTCATCTGCACCAACAACCAAAACTGACATAAATTCTCCTTTGTGATTTTTAAAATATATTTTGATAATTATTATTATAATATAAAAAACTAAATTTATTTTGAAATTTATTATTAATAAAGCAAAATTATTCAGTTAATTTTAATTTTTATAAGATATAATTTACTAAATAATAAAATTTATTAATTAGGAGAAAACCAAATGAAAAAATTAACCAATGACTTCGGAAACATTATAGCCGATAACCAAAATTCATTAAGTGCCGGTGCAAAGGGTCCTTTGCTTATACAAGATTACCTTTTACTTGAAAAACTTGCTCATCAAAACAGAGAAAGAATTCCAGAAAGAACCGTTCACGCCAAAGGAAGTGGAGCATATGGGGAAATAAAAATCACTGCTGATTTATCTGCTTATACTAAAGCAAAAATATTTCAAAAAGGAGAAATAACTCCTCTTTTCTTACGTTTTTCAACTGTTGCAGGTGAAGCAGGTGCAGCAGATGCTGAACGTGATGTTCGTGGATTTGCTATTAAATTTTACACCAAAGAAGGAAATTGGGATTTAGTTGGAAACAATACTCCAACTTTTTTTATTCGTGATGCATATAAATTTCCTGATTTTATCCACACTCAAAAAAGAGATCCAAGAACTCATTTAAGAAGTAACAATGCTGCTTGGGATTTTTGGAGTTTATGTCCTGAAAGTTTACATCAAGTAACTATTCTTATGAGTGATAGGGGAATTCCTGCAAGTTATCGCCATATGCATGGATTTGGAAGTCATACTTATAGTTTTATTAATGATAAGAATGAAAGATTTTGGGTAAAATTTCACTTTAAAACCCAACAAGGAATCAAAAATCTTACCAATCAAGAAGCCGCTGAACTTATAGCCAAAGATAGAGAAAGCCACCAAAGAGATCTTTATAATGCTATAGAAAATAAAGATTTTCCAAAATGGAAAGTTCAAATTCAAATTCTTGCTGAAAAAGATATAGAAAAACTCGGATTTAATCCTTTTGATTTAACAAAAATATGGCCTCATAGTCTCGTGCCTTTGATGGATATAGGTGAAATGATCTTAAATAAAAATCCACAAAACTATTTTAATGAAGTTGAGCAAGCTGCTTTTAGTCCAAGTAATATAGTTCCTGGCATTGGCTTTAGTCCTGATAAAATGCTACAAGCTAGAATTTTCTCTTACCCTGATGCACAAAGATATAGAATAGGAACCAACTACCATCTTTTACCGGTAAATCGTGCAAAAAGCGAAGTGAATACTTATAATGTCGCTGGTGCTATGAATTTTGACACTTATAAAAATGACGCGGCTTATTACGAACCAAATAGCTATAATAATAGCCCAAAAGAAGACAAAAGCTATCTTGAACCTGATTTATCCTTAGAAGGTGCAGTCCAAAGATACGCTCCACTAGATAATGACTTTTATACTCAACCAAGGGCTTTATTTAATCTTATGAATGAAAATCAAAAAACTCAACTTTTTCATAATATCGCCGCTTCCATGGAAGGAGTTGATGAAAAAATTATCTCTAGAACTTTAGAGCATTTTGAAAAAATTTCACCTGATTATGCAAATGGAGTTAAAAAAGCTTTAGAAAAATAATTTTTACTTGCCATTTTTTAATGGCAAACTAAAGATTATAATATAAGGAAAAACAATGACAACTCTTAGTTTAGAAGAAGAAAAAAGATTTGAAGAACTTTGCAAAATGGCTTTTAATTTTGCAAGAAATGACGAATGTGAGAATCTTAAAATCATGATAGAAGCGGGTTTAAATGTAAATTTAAAAACTCATAAAGGCGACACCTTACTTATGCTTGCAGCTTATAATAATTCTTATGAAAGCGCTAAAATGCTTTTAGAAAAAGGTGCAAAAGTAGATGAAAAAAATGATCGCGGACAAACCCCATTAGCAGGAGTTTGTTTTAAAGGATATTTACCCATGTGTGAACTTTTAGTTAAACATGGTGCAAACATTGATGAAAACAATGGTTTAGGAATGACGCCTTATACTTTTGCTATTATGTTTGGACGCAAAGATGTGGCAGAATTTTTTGCTTAAAAAATCTAAAAATAATTTTTTAAAGAAAATAAGCCTAAAAATACTAAAATTTATAAAAAAATTTAATTATTTTTTAAATTTTTTCAGATACCTATAAACACTAGGTTCTGAAATTTTTAAAAATTTTGCTACAATTGAAACCGATCCTTTTATATTAAAAATACCTTTTTCATATAGCTTTTCAGCGATTTCTTCTTTTTGGGTGATGCTTAATTGATAGTCAGAATTTAAATAACTAGCATCTACACTTTGGGCTAAAATATCCTCTATAGAGTGACTTAATATTTCTATATTTGAATCATTTTGAGAAAAATTAATGTTTCCTAAAATTTCACCCATATTTCCAATTTTTTCCAAATCAACCATCTTGCATATTAAATCTCTCATAATGCTAGTATCATGATTAATACACAAAATACCCACCAATCTATCATAATTTTTAATAAAAAAAGTAGATCCTCTAATTAATTTTGACTTTCCAACAAGAGCCTTATAATCACATAAAAAATCTTTTTCTAAATATTTTTTATTTTGTATAAGCTCACTTGCAAAAGCAGTTAAAGGAGAATCTAAATTTCTTCCACTGATGTGACTATTGGCAATTGCTGCAATACAAGCTCCATCCTCAGTAATCACATGAAAAACTATCTCATATTGCTCACCTAAAACTTCTCCTAAAAAATATGTCAACTTTATAAACTGTTGTTTTTGCCCTTCATTCATAAAACTGCCTTCAATAAAAAATTAATATAATATTAAATTTTACTCTTTATACTTTAAAACATTTCTTAATAATAAAATTTTATTATTATAATAATAAACTATTGACAAATTATTATTGTAGTGATAAAATGCATTCTGTTTGATCTATATTTAACAAAGGAGAATTCATGTCAAACTATCCAAAGGCCATCGGTCCATATTCAGCTTATAAAGAAGCAAATGGATTTTTATTTATATCAGGGCAACTTCCTATTAACCCTGCTTCAGGAGAAATAGAAAGTTCTGATATTAAAGAGCAAACTAAACAATCTTTAAAAAATATTGGCGCTATTTTAGAAGAAAACGGTATCAGTTATGATAAGGTTATTAAAACCACTTGTTTTTTAGCTGATATCAATGATTTTATAGCATTTAATGAAATTTATGCTGAATTTTTTAAAGCCCCTTATCCAGCAAGAAGCGCTTTTGCAGTAAAAGATCTGCCAAAAAATGCTAAAGTAGAGATAGAAATCATCGCTCAAAAAGGATAAAATATGCTAGGCATTGTTTTTTCTTTATTTAGCGTTTTTTTACTTGTCTTTACGCTTTATAAAAAAATCAATGCTCACATGGCATTACTTTTAAGCAGTTTGCTTTCCTTAGTTTTCATTTTTAGACCTTTTCCACACATTGTCACTAAAGATTCTTTAAATTTAGGTTTTTTTAATATTTTTCAAGTTTTCGATCAAACCATGTCAAGCACATTAGCAGAACTTGGACTTACACTGATGACTGTGCTAAGTTTTTCTTCTTATATGGATCATATAAGGGCTTCTTATGTACTTTTTAAAGTTTTTGAAAAGTCTTTAAAAACAGTAAAATTTCCTTATGTTTTACTTATCATTGCTTATTTTATCGTGCAATTTTTAGTTCTTTGTATCCCTTCTCATGCAAATTCACTTATAGTTTGTGGTAAAGTATTTGCAAGTAGTCTTTTATCTGTAGGTTTTGTAGATACTTTAATAGAATTTTGTAAAAATGCAGGATTTGGAATTCTAGCTATTATCACAGTTTCAATCTTGCTTGCAGTTTGTACTTTTTTAATAGGTTTAGAAAGTGCGGCATTCTTTGGCTTTGCTCCACTTATCCTAAATATAGCAAAATATTTTAGAGTAGAAACTACCACTATAATAACACCAATTCAAATCATAACAGGTTTTAAAGATGTGTTAGTCCTATATTACACCAGCAATCTTAGTGGTTTTAGCTATTCCTATGCTTGTAGCGGCTATTGTAAATGTTATTATGATTTATATCTATCTTTAAAAAGGAGAAAAAATGAACTCAAAAACTAAACTTATTCATTGTGGTAGAGGCGATCAAGGTGCTGAAATAAGATCAGTCAATCCTACACTTATGCGTGCATCAACCATACTTTTTAAAGATCACACAACTTGGCAAAAATACAAAAAATTAAGAAAAACAGATCGCGTTTTAAGTTATGGTGCTAGAGGAACAACAACTAATTTTGAACTTGAAAAACTTATCTGCACTCTAGAAGGTGGATATAGAGCACAACTTTTCCCAACAGGACTTGCAGCATTAGCTATGGTACTTTTAAACTATGCAAGCAAAGATGCACATTTTTTAATCACTGATGCAATTTACGGACCTGTAAGAACAATTTGTGAATTATTTTTAGCCAAAATGGGTATTGAAGTTGATTTTTTAAAAGCTGATGCAAGCGATATAGAAGAAAAAATCAAACCTAATACTAAACTTATCTTATGCGAAAGTCCAGGTTCTATACTTTATGAAATCATAGATTTACCAAAGCTTTGCAAAATCGCTCATGCACACAATATACCAGTAGCTATTGATAATACTTATTCTAGTGGATATTTTTTAAATCCTTTAGAGCTTGGAGTAGATATTTCAGTTATTGCTGCTACAAAATATCTTAGCGGACACTCTGATGTAACTATGGGCATAGTAGTAATTAATGAAAAAGAATGGAAAAATTTTGACAAACTTCCAGAAATTCTAGGTTTTACAACAAGTCCTGATGATGTTTACTTAGTACTTCGTGGTATGAGAACACTAGATATAAGAATGAAAGCTCATGAAAAAAGTGCTGATGAAATCGTAGAATTTTTACAAAGCAGAAAAGAAATTAAAACTATTTTCTATCCAAAACTCAAGTCCCACCCAAATCATGAAATTTTTATGCGCGATCATAAAGGGGCAAATGGTATGATTACCATAGAATTTACAGAAGGTTATAGCAAAGATGATGCTATTAAATTTGTAGATAAATTAGAATACTTTTCAATAGGCGCTAGTTGGGGTGGTTATGAAAGCTTAGCAACTGTAACTACTCCACCTAGAACTGCAACAAATTGGAGCACAAGAGGTCCATTTGTAAGATTTCATATAGGTCTTGAAGACACCAAAGATTTAATTGCTGATTTAACACAAGCTTTTGATAGTATCAAAAAATAAGGAGATAAAATGACAGGAATTAGCGTATTTGATCATAGACTACTAGCAGATTCATGGAGCACACAAGATATGCGTGCTATTTTTTGTGAGCAAAACCATATACAAAAATGGCTCGATGTTGAAGCAGCTTTAGCAAAAGCACAAGCAAAACTCAAAATTATTCCTAAAAAAGCAGCCGATGAGATCGCAAAAAAAGCTCATTATAAATTTATGGATATGGATTTTATCTTTGCTGAATTTAAAAAGACTAAACATACTTTAGTTCCTACCGTAAGAGGACTAGAAAAAGCTTGTGATAATAATTTAGGTGAATATGTGCATTTTGGAGTAACCACTCAAGACATCATCGATACAGGGCTTGTTTTACAATTTAAAGAAGCTATGAATCTTGTAAAAAGCGAATTAAAAGCTATTGCAAAAGCCTTAGCAAAATTAGCCAAAACTCATAAAAATACCGCTATGATGGGAAGAACTTTAGCACTTCAAGCTTTACCTATTACTTTTGGACATAAAGTGGCTATTTGGCTAAGTGAGCTTGAACGTCATTTTGAAAGAATACTTGAACTTGAAAAAAGACTTTATGTAGGTAGTATAGTAGGTGCTGTAGGAACTAAAGCAAGCTTAAGTGATCAGTGCAATGAAGTAGAAAAGCTCACTTTAGAAAATTTAGGGCTTAAAGTACCTAATATCTCTTGGCAAAGTGCACGTGATCGCTTTATAGAGCTTGGTTTTGTGCTAGGCAATATCAATGCAACTTTTAACAAAATCGCTCATGAAATTTTAATCCTTTCACATAATGAAATCGATGAAGTTGCAGAACCTTTTGGCAAAGGACAAATAGGATCAAGCACTATGGCACATAAAAGAAATCCTGCAATAAGTGAAAATGCAGTTACAGTAAGCAATGCCTTTAAAGCAAATTTAGCCATCTTAAGTGATATTGAAAGACACGAACATGAAAGAGACGGTCAAGTTTGGAAAATGGAGTGGAAACTTTTACCTGAAATGTTTTTAATGCTTTCTGTAGTCTTAGCAAACATGAAATTTGCTCTTAGTAATCTAGAAGTAAAAAAAGATAAAATGCTTAAAAATTTAAATACTCTTAATGGCTTTGTTTTAGCAGAACGTGTTATGTTTGCATTAAGTGATCATTATGGAAAACAACATGCTCACGAAATTGTTTATGAAAATGCTATGCTAGGCATTGAAAAACAAAAAACCTTTAAAGAAGTTTTACTTGCAGATAAAAGAGTGTCTAAAGTATTAAAAGAAAAAGAAATTGATGCTTTGCTTGATACAACAACCTATGTAGGATACGCGCCAAAACTTGTAGATGAATTTTTAACAAAAATCAAAAATAGCGCCATTTTAAAATAAGAAAAATGATGTTCTATAGTGAAATTTTAGCGGATTTTATTTTCGATCTTAAACATAAAAATATCCCTTATAGTTTTGTTTAAAGAGCTTAATAGGCTTGGAACAGCTATAGCAGCAAGCAAAAAAAATGTTTTAAACGCTTTAAGACTTTTGAAAATTTAAACACAGAAAAAAATACGTCTATTTGAGCAAATGATCAAAAATTAGTAGTTATTTAATGGTATTGCTTCTCATACGCTAGATTTGATGATACGCATACAAAACGTTTTGTATGCGTGTGATTTAACTCCGCTTTGTTTAAGTTATAAGTTCTCACATTAGCAAAGACGCGAGAAAAATCATCAAAGCTTTTATTGTTAACTAAGAAGTTGCAGCTAGAGTGGGTGTTGCAAGCAAAATAAATGAGTTTTTATCCAATGGTTTTAAAGTTTACATATTGCCAATGCCATTAAAAACGGTATCATAGTAGCTCATTTTGCCAAAAACAACATAAGTGGATTTAACATTTTTGAAGATAGAAATAATATTTTTAAATGTTTTGGCATAGAACAAGAACGTGAGAAAACAGAACTTAATAAAGCCTTGAGTGAAATTTGGCAGACCATACAAGTTTCAATCAAACCTTATCATTTTGCTCACGGGTTATGCTATTCTTTAAAAAATGATGTTTAAAGCCTGATAAAAGCATTCGTTATTTTGTAGATGAAGTTTCTATTTTTTACCTGCGATCCTTTGGAAGCAAAATATACTCTAAATAGTACTTATAAAGCTAAATTTTTAGCAAATACACAAATTTATCTTACAATACCGAGGCTAAACTTTGCAGTAAATACAGTTTTTTCGAAAGAAAGCAGAAAACTAAAATACGCTTTCTCTTTCTTTTTATTTGCATAAGTATAGTAGCGTTTATAAGACTTCATATTGCTTAAATTTATATAAATTAACTTGTTTTTAACGATGAAATTTTAGCAATATTATCCTCAAAAGCCTTTAAAATACTATAAGCAATTCCTTCAAAATCAAGCCCACCGCAAAGATAGATCAAAGTCATACGAAAAGATTTACTCACATCAAGCTTTACTTTTTCAGCATTGATACTTAGTTTAAAATCATAGGGACTTGCATGCTTAAAAGCATAATTTTTTGCCGCAACTAAAAAATCATTCTTATCTTTTAAAAACTCACCCTTAACCAAAAGAAAATTAATCTCAAGATATTTCCAAAAATCTTTCGAAGATATAGAATTTTCATCAAAATTTTGCTCTATAAAAGTATAGTTTCTTTCAAAAGATTTTTTATAATTTTCTACAAGTAAAGTCCCTAATTTGTTTTTAGCTATATTTTGTAAAATAAGTTTTATATTGCTCTCAAATTCAAAATTTGTTTGTTCTAAAATTTTAATTTGATCTTCTAAGAAAAATTCTTGTTTTAATTTTTCATTGTAAAGCTTGGTATAAGAAAAAATATTTGCCATAGGCTTTTCATAATTCCCAAACTCATCCCAAAAATTTTTCTCACTACAAGCTATACAAATGTCCCGCAGCCACCGGCCAAGAAGTTTTGGCATTAAATTTCACTTTAGGGCAGTTATTATAAGTATAAGGTCCTTTGCAGCCTATCTTAAATAAACAAGCTCCATTCTTTGCAGTCTCATCATCAAAACGTTCTGCGAAAATTCCACTTTCAAATTTAGCCTTTCTTTCACACATATCATGCAAACATTTACCATAAGCCCACACAGGACGGTTTTGCTCATCAAGCTCAGGTAAAACTCCAAATAAAGCAAAAAAACTTAAGGTTGCAATGATATTGATATCACTTGGCGGACAACCTGGAATATTTACTACCTTTTGGCTTAAGACTTCACTAATACCGCAGGTTTTGCTAGGATTTGGATAAGCAGCTTGAATACCACCGTAACTTGAACAAGTGCCTACCGCAAAGATAGCCTTAGCTTTAGCGGCTAATTTTTCTAAAATTTCATACCCACTCTCTCCTTGTATTCCTAAGGTAAGAAAAAAGGTATCAATTGCTGCCACACCGCCTTCAACTGCTAAAATAAAATCTTCTTCTAAAACATGTTCTAAAAGTTCTTCAGCCTTAGTACCATTAGCTAGCATTAAAGTTTCATGATATTCTAAAGAAAAAAAATCAAAAATCAATTCATCAAAACTTGGCAACTCGGAACGCAACAAGCTCTCACTACACCCTGTACACTCACAAAGATGAAGCCATACTAATTTTGTTTTAGGTGCAATTTGAAAAAATCTTTGAGCAAGAACTGGAATTTTATTACCCAAAGATAGATGCCTAGCAAGAATTTTTACACTTTCTTCATTGATAATTTTTTCATCTTTTAAAGTGGAAATTTCAAGTTTTTTAATACGATCTTCAAGTATATTTTTTAATTCTTCATTGCCAAGCTTTGCCATATTTTTTATTCTTTTTGATTATCCCAACAAAGAACAGTTTGCCCTTCTTTATTCTTTTCAACATCACCCATACCCATGATATTATATCCTGCATCCACATAATGTATTTCACCTGTAACACCATGTGCCAAATCACTAAGTAAATACATGGCTGAATTTCCCACATCTTCTATACTGACATTACGTTTTAACGGAGAGTTGATTTCATTGTATTTTAAAATCATTCTAAAATCCCCTATTCCACTTGCCGCTAAAGTCTTAATAGGACCTGCTGAAATAGCATTGACACGAATTCCTTTTACTCCTAAATCTCTTGCTAAATAACGCACCGAACTTTCAAGTGCAGCTTTTGCCACACCCATAACATTATAATGAGGCACATATTTTACTCCACCAAGATAACTTAAAGTCAAAATTGAACTATTATCTTTTAAAATAGGTAAAACCGCACGTGTTAAAGAAAGCAAAGAATACACAGAAGTTTGCATAGCTATATCAAATGCTTCTTTAGTGGTTTCTAAAAAAGAATTTTCCAAAGCCTCCTTTGGAGCAAAAGCAACCGCATGTACTACAAAATCAATCTGACCTAAATCTTTTTTGATTTTTTCAGCGATAGAATCTAAATGCTCATTGTTATTTACATCAAGTTCATAAACAAATTTAGAGCCAAACTCTTCTGCTATAGGTTCTACGCGTTTTTTTAAGGCATCGTTTAAAAAAGTAAAAGCAAGCTCGGCTCCTTGATCAAAACACGCTTTTGCTATACCATAAGCAATGGATTTATTATTTGCAACCCCTACAATAAGGCCTTTTTTACCCTTCATAATCATCTTTTATCCTTTGATTAATTTTATAAAATTTTCTACTTTTAAAGCCGCAGAGCCTATCAGAACTCCGCCACATTGTTTTACACTCAAAATTTCTTTGATATTATTTTCATTCACACTTCCACCGTAAAGCAAAGGTACCTTAGTTAAACTTGCTAAAAATTCAAGCACTTTTGTAATATCCTTACTTTCTGCACTCACCCCTGTTCCTATAGAATAAATAGGCTCATAAGCAATGATTAGCTTTTCATAATTTAAATCAATGATTTGAAGTTGCTTTTTCAAAAACTCTAAAGTTTTGCCTGAATTTTTTATATCTAAATTTTCGCCTATGCAAAAAACAATTTTATAATCATGCTCTTTAGCAAAATCAAATTTAGCTCTGATAAGCTCCTCATCTCCTAAAGCTCTTCTTTCAGAATGTCCTATCAAAAGACACTTGATCCCAAATTCATCCAAATGTTCTTTTCCAAGCTCACCTGTAAAAGCTCCATTAACACAAGGATAAAAATTTTGTGCTCCTTGTATAAAATGAGTCTGACTTTCTAAAAAAGCAATACTAGGAGGAAAAACAATAATATCATCGGATTTAGCTCCCATAGTTTTATTTAAAATTTCGGCATAAATTCTAAAACTTGCTCTTGTGTGATTGCATTTTAAATTTGCAGCAAATATCATTCATTTTCCTTAGATCTTAAAGCTTTTACACCTGGAAGCTCTTTACCCTCTATAAGTTCAAGAGAAGCACCGCCTCCTGTAGAAATAAAAGTCATCTCATCTGCATCACCTGCACGTGCAACAACATCAGCTGTATCACCGCCTCCAACAACAGAAGCTGCATGACCTTCGCTAATATAATGGCTCATTTTAATACTGCCTTTTGAAAATTTATCAATTTCAAAAACACCCATAGGTCCATTCCACCAAATCGTTTGAGCATCAGAAATTACCTCTTTAAAAAGTCTAACACTCGCAGGTCCTATATCTAAACCCATCCAACCATTTGGAATTTCTTGCGCTGGAACAAATTTCATCGGCGTATCTTGTGAACACGCAGGAGCAGCCACAACATCTACTGGAAGATAAATTTTTACTCCTAAATTTTTACCTTTAGTAAGAATTTTATTGGCTTCTTCTAAAAGCTCTTCTTCTAAAAGTGAATTTCCTATATCATAACCTTGTGCTTTTAAAAAAGTAAATGCCATCCCACCTCCTATGATTAATTTATCTACCTTTGACAATAAATTATTCAATGCTTGAAGTTTTCCACTTACCTTTGAACCTCCAACAACAGCAACAAAAGGACGAGCTGGGCGCTTGATAAGATTGCTTGCAAAATCAATTTCTTTTTGAAGTAAAAATCCCGCACCTTTATGTTTTTCATCAAATAATTTAGTAATAGCCTCTACACTAGAATGCGCTCTATGACATACTCCAAAAGCATCATTAATATAAACTTGAGCCATAAAAGCAAGTTCTTTAGCTAAATTTTCATCGTTTTTAATTTCACCTTTTTCAAAGCGTAAATTTTCAAGAAATAAAATTTCACCCGCTTTTAAATTCATAGCTTTAGTTTTTGCATCTTTGCCTATAACATCTTTTGCCATAATAACTTCTTTATCTAAAAGTCTAGCAAGGCGTTTGGCTACAGGTTCTAAAGAATACTTAGAACTGATTTCTTTTGGGCGTCCTAAATGAGAAGCTAAAATCACACTACAACCATTATCTAAACAATATCTTATCGTAGGAATAGCCGATTTTATGCGTCTATCATCGGTAATATTTAAAAAATCATCTTGGGGAACATTAAAATCACATCTTATAAAAACTTTTTTCTTTGTTAAATCAATATCTTTTATAGAAATAATATCACTCATTATTAAGCCTTATTTGCAATGTATACTGCCATATCCACTAGACGACTTGAATAGCCCCATTCATTATCATACCAAGCAATTATCTTAATAAAATCATCAGCAATCACTTGAGTTAAATCACTTGCCACAATAGCACCGTAAGAACAAGTGATAAAATCACTTGAAACTCTTTCATCATCATCCACCATTAAAATGCCTTTTAAATTTGTAACCGCAGCTTTTCTAAAAGCATCATTAATTTCTTCTTTACTAACTTTACGACTTAGTTGTGCCGTTAAATCCACACTTGATACATCAATAACAGGTACACGCATACTTTGTCCATGAAGCTTGCCATTAAGTTCAGGCATAACAAGTTTCATAGCTTTTGCCGCACCTGTAGAAGTTGGAATGATATTTTGTGCTGCAGCACGAGAACGGCGTTTATCTTTAGCCTTAGCATCAATAATACTTTGTCCATTTGTATAAGCGTGTATCGTTGTCATAAGCCCTTTTTCTATGCCAAAATTATCTTGCAAAACACGGCATACAGGACCTAAACAATTCGTCGTACAACTTGCATTAGAAATGATATTTTCACCCTTATAAAGTTCTGAATTTACCCCTAAAACATAAGTAGGTGTATTATCTTTTGCAGGGGCACTCATAATCACTTTTTGCATCCCCATATCCAAAAATTCTTGACATTTTGCCATAGTTAAATGAGCCCCTGTACACTCTAAAACAATTTGTGCACCGTATTTTGCAAAGTCAAGATCTTTTACATTGCGACTTTTAAATACTTTGATTTTTTTACCATTAATCACCAAATCATCGTTCTCATTATCAACACTACCTTTAAATTCACCGTGTACTGTATCGTATTTAAAAAGGTATTTTGTAAGTTCAATATCCGTAGTATCATTTATCGCCACAATTTCAATATCATTTCTTTCTAAGATAATTCTTGCAACACATCTTCCTATGCGTCCAAAACCATTTATAGCAACTTTTACAGTCATTTAATTTCCTTTTGCAAAATATAATGTTAATATTCTACAAAAAAAGGTTAAAAATTTTAATGAAAATAGCACTTTTTGGAGGTAGTTTTGATCCGCCACATAATGGACATAACAGCGTTGTTTTAGAGGCTTTAAAAAAATTAGACATAGATAAACTTATTATTATGCCTACTTATATTAATCCTTTTAAACAAAATTTTAGTGCCGATGAAAAACAAAGATTTTTATGGGTAAAAAAACTTTGGGGGCACTTGCCAAAAGTTGAAATTTGCGATTTTGAAACCAAGCAAAAACGTCCTGTTCCTAGTATAGAAAGTGTTAAATATCTTTATAAACTTTATAATCCTAATAAATTTTATCTTTTAATCGGTGCTGATCATTTGGAAAAACTGCATCTTTGGCATGATTTTGAAAAACTCAATTCTTTAGTAGAATTTGTTATCGCCAATCGTAATGATATAGAAATTCCTAAAAATTTTAAAGATTTAAAAACAGATAAAAAAATCGCTTCTTCTTTTATACGCAACACTTTAAACACAAATGAAGTTTGCGAAGAAATTAAAGACGAAGTAAAAAAATATTACGAAAAATTACAAAAAAATTGATACAATTTCAAAAATTAAATAAGGAAAATCATGCAAGAAAGAATAGATTTAATCGTTAAAATTTTAGACGAAAAAAAAGCAGAAGACATTAAAACCATTGATATGAGTGAACAAGAATACTTTGTAAAATATGTCATTATCGCAGCTACTTTAGGAGAAAGACATGCTTTATCTTTAATTGATGAACTTAAAACAAAGCTTAAAACTAAAGGGGAGGAATTTATAAACATAGAAAGTAGCGAAGAATGGAGCGTGATTGATCTTGGCGATATTTTAATCCATCTTTTAACACCTAAACACAGAGGAATTTATAATATAGAAGAATTACTAGAAAGTCTTAAAAAAAGCAGGGTTTAAAAAAATTAATTTGATTGGCCTTTTAATTTAAAAATTCAATACTCTTTTGATTCTTCTTAAAATAATTTTAAATCGCGAAAATATTATCTCATCAATTCTTAAAGTCTAGCTTTTATCTCATCAAATAAAGCAAATACCATCCTTTCAAGCTCTTTTGCTTGCTCTAAAGAATTAGCTTCAAAACGCGTTATCAAATAAGGACTAGTATTTGAAGCACGTAACAATGCCCAACCATAACCAAAATCTACCCTAGCTCCATCGATTTCACAAAGACTTTTAACACCTTTTAAAGCTCCTTTTTCAACCGCTTTTTGAAATTCTTCAACAAGCTTAAATTTTTCTTGTTCGTTAACAGGAATTTTAATTTCAGGCGTAGTATAAAGTTTTGGTAGAGCTTTAATCATGCTTTCTAAATCAAAACCTTTATAAACAAGCTCTAAAGCTCTTAAAAATGCATAAATTCCATCATCATAACCAAAATATCTGTGTTTAAAGAAAATATGTCCGCTTACTTCAGCTGCTAAATCAATATCTTTTTCTTTCATCATTTTTTTAATATTAGAATGTCCTGTTTTTCCCATAAAAATAGTACCAAATTTCGCCACTTCATCAAAAAGATTTTTAGAACATTTTACTTCACCTAAAATGCGTGGATTGGGGATATTTTTAGCAAATAAATAACAAAGCTCATCTCCACAAAATACATGAGTTTTACTTAAAGTAACCACTCTATCAGCATCCCCATCAAAAGCAAAGGCCAAAGAATAATCTTGATTTTGATTTAAAAATTCTTTAATTACACTTAAATTTTCTTCTTCTGTAGGATCTGGCGCATGGTTTGGAAACTGTCCATTAGGTTCTGCAAACATTACATGTGCTTTTAAATTTAAAGCTTTGATTAAAGGCTCTATTACTACTCCAGCTGCACCATTTGTGCAATCAATAGCAAATTTATAATTAAAATCTTTTAAAAAGCTAAATTGTTCACACATAAATTTCACATAAAGACTTAAAATATCGTATTTTTGGACTTCTAAATTTTCTTCAATCTCATCATCTAAATGCTTATAAACTTCTTTTGAAAACTCTTTTAATTCTACACCAAAAAAACTTTCTTTATTTATAGTAATCTTAAAGCCGTTATAGTCTTTTGGGTTATGAGAACCTGTTATCATAATATTTGCATCAAATTTTAACCCCTCATAAAGGCTAAAATATCCTAGCGGAGTTGGCACAAGCCCTATATCATAAACTTTTATCCCTGCTTTGTTAAGCCCGCTAACTAAATAATTAAAAAGCTCATTTGCACTATATCTTGCATCCCAACCCACACTTACATTTTTACAACCCTTATTTAGCATAGTTTGTCCCAAACAAAAACCTATAGCCTTAACGCTTTTTTCATTAAGCTCTTTACCATAAAGTCCGCGTATATCGTATTCTCTAAAAATCACATCTAACATTTTTTTCCTTAAGGTCATCCTTTTTTAATCTAAACTTATCGTTTTTATAAAGTAAATTTGGATAGAAAAGAAATTTTTGCTACAATTTTACATTAATTTCACTAAATGAAGGAAAATTTATGGATGATGAATTAGAAAATGAAGAAACGAAAAAGAAAAAAGGTGGTTCACTTGTAATTATTATCGTTATATTACTTTTTGTTTTACTTCTTAGTATTATGGGAATGATTGCCTGGCTTATTTCAAGTAGCTCAAGTGATGAAAGTGAAGTCAAAGAAGCTCCAAAAGAAGAAGCAAAAGCCGACAAACCTAAAGTTTCAGCTCCTACTCAGCGAGGTAGCGATTTTGCTAATATAGGTCCTATGTATCCACTTGATCCCTTTACCTTAAATTTACTTAGTGATAGCGGCTCAAGATATGTAAAATGTACTATAGAACTAGAACAAAATAGCGAACTTTTAAAACCTGAACTTGATAAAAAAGTTTCAGTGATTCGTGATATTATTATTCGCGTATTAACAGCTAAGACTTTTGAGGAAGTAAGCACGCAAAAAGGTAAAGAACGCTTAAAAGATGAGCTAGTTGGAAAAATCAATGAAATTTTAACTGATGGCTTTATTAAAAATATTTATTTTACAGATTTTGTAGTTTCTTAAATGCGTGTAGGCTGTGATATCATCGCCATTTCTAGGATAGAAAAAATTCATTCTAGAAATGGCAAAAATTTTTTAGATAAATTCCTAAACCCAAAAGAACAAATGCTTATTAAAAATCCAGCAACCCTAGCAGGTCTTTGGGCTGCCAAAGAAGCCGCTAGCAAGGCTTTAGGTGTTGGAATTTGTGAATTATGCAGTTTTTTCGACATTGAAATATCAAAAGATGAAAGAAACGCCCCTAAATTAAAATATTCTCAAAAAATTGTAAAAGATTTTAATATCACTCAAACTTCTCTAAGCATTTCTCATGATAATGGTTTTGCTATAGCCATAGTGGCTATAGTTTGATTTATTTTCCTATAGTTTGTTTATCTAAATTTCTTGAAAGTATGAAATCTACTACAGGTTGTTCTCTTTTATTTGCTCTTTTGCAATGATCTTTTTGAAAAAAATCTGTGATTTTTATAACAATCCTTGCCCATTTTTTGTGATTTCTTTCACGCCATGCATGAGAAGAAACGCTCTCCCAAGCATAACCATTAAACAAACTTGCATTTACAAAATGATCTAAGGCTCTAACACCCTGTCTTGCTCGTGCAGTATTGAAAAAAGTTCCCATAATCACGATAAAAAGATATCCCAAAACTGCCAATGGCACTATAGCACAAAGTAGAATAGTCCCTGCCAATTTTTCTTTCAAGCTTCCTTTTAAAGTGCGTTTTACACAGCGGCGAAAATTGACACGAATTCTAGTTCTAACTCTTTTCATAGTTCTCTTTTACTAAATTTTATCCTCATACCATTAGCCGAACGTACTGTTAAACGCCCTACTACATCAGGTAAAAAACCTTCTTCAAGTTCTAGTTTATAAACTTTTAAAATATTAGCTAAAATCAAAATTGCTTCTTGCATAGCAAAACCTTGTCCTATACAAATTCTTTCCCCTACTCCAAAAGGCAAGTAAGCATCTTTTTTGTATTCTCCTTCAAAACGAGAAGGGTTAAATCCATGTGGATTTGTCCAAAATTTCTCATGTCTGTGTATAAGCCAAGGAGCAATCACTACTCCAGAACCTTTTTTTATAAGTTTATCTCTAACTTGGGTATCTTTTTTCGCTTCTCTTGCAAAAAATCCAACAGGAGGATAAAGTCTTAAAGATTCTTTAAAAATATTCGTTAAGTATTTAAACTGTCTTAGATGTAAAATTTCAATGCCTCCACCTTGTAAAACCTGTATAATCTCTTCATAAGCTTTTTCTTGTTCCTTAGGATAAAGACTAAGCAAATAAAGCGTCCATGTCAAAGAACTTGCTGTGGTTTCATGTCCTGCTAAAAAAAGCATGGCCACTTGATCTAAAATTTCTTCAAAAGAAAAACGCTTATTTGTATTCGCATCTACCACTAAAAGCAAAGAACCTAAAATATCTTCAAATTCTGCATTATTTGCCATATCATATCTTGGTTTTATAATATCACTTAAAATCTGCCTGATCACATCTCCTGCTTTAGCACGCTTACGATCGCCTAATACATAAGAAAGCCATTTTGGAAAACAAAACATACGACGCATAGCTGTATGCACGCTTTGCTCTTGAAAAGTCGCAAAGGCATTTAAGATTTTTTTGCCCTTTTCTTCATCAAGCTTTGAAGACATAATAGTACGAAAAATCACATCAGCAGTAATAAAAGTCATTGCTTCATCCACTTCAATAATAGCATGATTTGGACACTTCTTAAAACGTTCCATCATATCAGTTACAGCTTCACTCATGAGATTAAAAACTTTATTAATGCGAGTCATTTCAAAGCTTGGACGCAAAAGTTCTCTTTGTTTTTTCCAAACTTCACCATTTGTAGTAAAAATACTCTCCCCTAAAAGTGGACTTAAAAGTTCATGTAAAAACTCACTTTTAGGAAATTCTCTAACCTCATCAACCATCATTCTTTTAACTTCTTTAGTATCATTAATCACATAAAGATCAAAATTTGGCATCTTCACATAGCCTGTTTGCATTTTATAACTACGCTCATAAAGCCCGTCAAGCCAAGATCTACGTTTTAATAAAAAAGTTAAGAGCGTAGAAGCTTTATTTTTATAAGGTTTTGGAAAAAAGGGACATTCACTCATATTTTTACCTTTTCTTCTAAAAATTTAGGCATTATGATAAAAGAAAAAAAATCATAATCACCTTTAACACCAATGCTATAAAGATATAAAAAATGTGCTTTGTTTTTATCTCTTTTTATTTTTTTATACTCATGTTTTTCATATAAAGTGTGAAATTTAGCACTTAAAAATAGAGGTGTAAATTTAGCATCTACGCCACTTGTGCGGAAAAAATCTACTTGAGGAAAACATGCTCCATCAATAATCGATGTATAATCATACCATTTTAAATCAAACTTTGAAACAAATTCAAGCTTCTTTCTAAATTCATCTGCTTTTTTCTGATAACTTACTAAAGGGATACATTCTCCTAGGGTAAGAATTTTTAATTTATGAAGTAAAGATGGATCTAAATTTTGTCTTAAAAGATACTCTAAAACTTCTATACAAACTATAGCTCCAACACTATGTGCTACTAAAATAAGCTCATAATCTTGTTTATTTTCATTTTGTTTTAACTTATCCACTATAGTGTTTGCAAAAAGCTTGATTCTTTCTTGCATAGCACCTATTTTTTTATCTTGCCAAGTAGCACAAAAAGCACAAATTCTTGCTATCCAAAATACAGCTAATTTCTTACCCAATTTAAATAAAAAATGGTTAAGTAAAAATCCTAAAAAACATCCTATAATGATAGCTAAAGAAAAATGCATATAATTTTGTAAAAAAGCAAAACTTCCCAAAGCTAAAGTCAAAGAAAATATCAAAGAAAACAATACATAAAAAAAAGGATAATAACCTGTGATAAGTTGATAAATCGACTCTCTACCAAATTTGATAAAAAGCCCTGTGATAGTATAAATTCTAAAAAAACTATAACAATCTGCTAAAGCATCTTTATAATTTTCTGACCAATTTTTCTTAACAATATCATTCCATGTTAAAAAATGATATTTAGTTTGCACGCTTTCGTAAGAAATTTTAAAAAAAGGAAATTGCTCATTTTTTTCAATTTTGTTTATATCAGCTTTAATATTAAAATTATAAGAATAATCTTTTAGATTTTTTTTAAATAAATCATAATAAAATCTATAACTCTTAGGATCATATCCTGCTATATAAAAAACATCTCTAGTCATAAAATATTTCTTTTTGCTTATTATAACAACTTTGCTTTAAAAGCTCTCTTAATCAAAGCTTTTCAATCTTATTTGTCTAAAAAGAAATTTTTGTAAAAATTGCCGTTGAATTGATTAGTCTGCAAAAGATATTTCTTAAAATGATATACTAAAACGGGATTAGGTTTATAAGCATGAGCTTCACGCCAAAAAAATTGAAGTTTTTTTGGATAAGATAAGCCTTCAAAATCATAAAAAGCATTACCACAAACCTTAGTTGGACAGCCCTCTAAAATAGCACTAAGCCCTACAGTCGAATTTATAGTAATGCAACCTAAAGCCTTTTTTAAAAGGACTGGTAAGTGAGTATCGTGAACATACAAAACCCTTCCTTCTACATGATATTTTTGACTCAACTCATTTATAAGTTTAGAATAATTTCTATAACCCCTATCCATGGGATGGTGTTTAAAAACTAGATAAGATTTAGCCCTAGCATGATTTGCAAAAGAAAGTATAGTCTCTTCTATAAAGTGCTCTATACTTTTTTTATAATGGTGCTTAATTTGTGTATCATTATAAACTTGCAAAATCGCTAAAAAATATTTTTTTCTAAATTATAAATTTTTTCATTCAGTTTTTTCTCTGTAATCTTATAAAGATATTTTCTATATAAAGATCTAAACCAAAATAAAAATTCAAAAGGATATAAAGTGCGATGATGGAGTTTGTTGTTAAAAAATGGAGCCAAAATAAAAGCAAAAAACCAATACAAAAAAGCATCAAAAGCCATAAATTTAAAGCCACCTGGAATTTCTTTTATGCTTTCCTTGGTAAAAATATTTTGAGAAAGATAAAAATTTTTATCACGCGGTAAAGAAGAATTTGCATTCACCCCATCTTTTTCTAAAGTAATGCAATAAGGCCTTAAATATCCTTCTTCAAAAATCCATATTTCAATTCCTAATTCTTTAGCTATTTTAATAGCCTTTACATGAATAGTGCGACAATCATTATACATTACAATAGCATCGATTTTTTTACTTTGAAAAAAACCTGAATAGAAATTTTCAAGATCTTTTTCATCACATTTACACCTTGTTCCATTTGGATAGAAAAAAAAATCTCCACCATTAAAATTGAATTTAAAAACTTTAGTTTGATTTTTTTTCATTTTTGCCGCAAGATAATGAAAGAAATTTCCCACAGGTCCTTGCAAGAGTAAAACATTTTTGCCGCTAAATTCTTTTTTAATTTTACTACTAAATCTCATTTCTTTGCTAAAAATTCATAAAATCTTCTTATTTTTCTAAGCATAAACGTTTTAAAATCTATCATTAATTTTATATGTTTTTTTGAAAAATAATCTTTTTGTAAATTTAGCATTATATCTAAACAAACTTCAATTTCACATAAAGTTTTTGTTTTAGGATTTATATATCTTGGATATGTGATCAAAGCACCTGCTACAAGCTCTTCTAGACTTAATTTTCTTGTTCTTCTTTCACATTTATGTTTATCCTTTGTTAAACCCCAACCTGCATAAAAAGGCATACCATAGGTAAAAACTTTTTTAGCTCTTAAAAGAGCATCAAAGCCACTTGTGGAAGTAATAGTATGAATTTCATCGGCAATTTTTATAGCACTATCAATACTGCAATCTTTTACGATCTCATCGCAAAATTCCAAAATGAGTTTTTCATCCTTTAAGCCCACACGATTACCACTTAGTACATCAGGATGGGGTTTAAAGATGATATAAGCGTCTTGATTTTTAGTCCTTACCTCCTTAAGCAAATCAAAAGTAGATAGACCAAAACCCCCTAAAATCATCGAAACATCATCTTCAACTTGGGCAGGGATTAGAATGATTTTTTGTCCTTTTTTAGCATTAATTTTTAAATCCTCGTGCTTTAAACCATTGTATTTTGAAAACCTGTTTTCAAGTAAAATTTTTATGATATTTTTTGCCCTATTTAGCATATTTTCATCAAAAATTTCATTTTGCAAAAGCTCTTCTAATTTACTTGCTTTATTTGGATCTATATAAAGCCCTTGATCATCAACGATTAAAGAAAAGGGACGCGTAAGATCAGAGCCTAAAGAGATCGAACGAATAAAACCATCTTCTACTAAAGAAATTTTAGGAGTAAAATTGATTAAATTCTCATCTTGTGCTTTTTTTACAAGAGTAGTTTTAAGAGTTTTATAATCTATCCTTTTACCCCAAATGAAAAATTTATCACTTTCTTTAAGCTTATATCTATCTAAAGACTTTAGCGAATTTAAAAAAATAATTTCACTGTTTTTAGCTTTAAAAAAAGGTTTAATAAAATGCCTTTTCCATAAGGTAAAGCCTAGCATAAAAAATCGTTCTTTTTGCAAAAAAATCCTTATTAAACATTCTTGAAAATTTAATATTGTAATCTACAAAATAAATTATAATCTTCAGCTGTACCGATATCTACAAAATAATTATCAAAAATTTCAGCTCTAGCCTTTAATTTTTCATAATTTTCTTGTAAAAATTCTTCAAAAGAAAATTTTTCTTGCAAAGTAAAATCATTAAAAATATCTTTACTTAGAAGATAAATTCCACCATTTATTAATCCTTGCTTTTTAAATTCTTTTTCTTTAAAAAACTTAATATAATTTTTATTATCAAGCTCTACTGTGCCGTATCTATCAAAATCATTCATTTGCTTTAAAGCAAGACAAATTTTACTATCATTTAAAGTAAGTTTTTTTAAATCAATATCAAAAATCGTATCACCATTTAAAACATAAGCTTCATTTTTTATAAATCTCAAAGCTTCTTTTATAGCTCCACCCGTTCCTAAAGGCTCTTTTTCTATGCTGTATTTTATTTTTATACCCAAAAACTCATCTTTAAAATATTCCTTTATCACTTCATACTTATATGAAACTGCTAAAATAACTTCTTTTATGCCTTGCTTTTTAAGATACTCAAAAATAAATTCTAAAAAAGGCTTATCATTTATCAGAGCCATAGGTTTTGGAAGATCTTGCACTACACTTCTTAATCTTGTGCCAAGACCTCCTGCTAAAACTATAGCTTGCAATCAAACCCCTTGCCAAAAAGTTCTTCTTCGACAATAGCACAGATGATATGCCCTATTAAAATATGTACTTCTTGAATTCTTGGCGTGCAAGTTGAAGGCACTTTTATACAATAATCACAAAGCTCGTTCATTACTCCACCACTAGCTCCTGTTAAACCTATGCTTATGATTTCTTTTTCTTTACAAAGCTCTAAAGCTTTTAAAATATTTTTACTATTTCCACTTGTTGAAATCCCTATAAAAACATCGCCTTTAACGCCTTGAGCTTGCACTTGTCTAGCAAATAAATTTTCATATCCATAATCATTTCCAATAGCCGTTAGCACACTAGTATCTGTTGTAAGTGCGATACTCGCAATACCTAGCCTATCAAAATAAAATCTACTTACAAACTCCCCTGCAATATGTTGTGCATCCGCTGCACTACCACCATTTCCTGCTAATAAAGTTTTATTACCATTTTTATAAGCTTTTATAACTTCCAATGAAACATTTTTAATGAGAGTTATTAAATTCTTATCTTTTAAAATTTGCTCTTTCACAGAAATGGAATCTGTAAAGTGTTCTTTTATATAGGAATTTAAATTCTCCATGATTTAACTCCCTCTTTTGTAAACGAAAAATCTTGCACGTAGCCTTGCTCTTTACTTAAAGCCTTAATTAAATTGTATTTTTTCGTAGGATCTATAAAGAAAAACATAAATCCACCCGCACCAGCTCCACTTGTCTTACCGCTATAAGCTCCATTATCTATAGCAAGTTTATAAATTCTTTCAAGCTCATCATTGCTAACAATTTCAGAAATAATTTTTTTTGATTGCCAAGACTTACCTAAAATTTGTGCCAAGGTATCAAAATCTGCCTTAAATAAAGCTTCTTTCATCTTTATAGCGTCTTGTTTTATTGCATGCATTGCTTCAAGAGACTTTTCATCTCCTAATTTTCCTTGTTTATGCTCTTCTATATCTTTTGCTTCTCTTGTGATATTTGTAAAATAAAGCACAGTTCTAGCTTCAAGCTCACTTGCAATCCAATTTTTAATACGCAAAGGATTAACTATAACTCTTTTATTATCATAAAATTCCATGAAATTAAACCCACCAAAAGTTGCGGCGTATTGATCTTGCCCCCCCCCTACAATACCTAAATCTTCCCTTTCTATCTCATAAGCAAGTTTAGCAATTTCATATTCTCCCAAAGAAAGATTAAGCCATTCTGCAAAGGCTTTTATAACACCTACAACCAAAGTTGAGCTTCCACCTAATCCGCTACCACTTGGCGCATTAGAATAAGTATGCAAAGAAAAGCTTAAAGGTCTTTTTGCAAAATCTTTTACAATGCGATTATAAATGCTTTTAAAAATATCTAGTTTTCCATCATTTTCTAAAAATTCTTTACTTTCATACTCAGAATAAGAATTCGTATCAGGAGAATCAAAGATGATTTTTTCATCTTCTCTTTCAATCAAAGTACAATGTATATATAAAGATATAGTCGCATTTAAAACATAGCCTGTGTATTTATCACAATATAAATTTATATCAGTTCCACCGCCTGCTAGACCGAGGCGAAGTGGAGTTTGCGTGCGTATGGTTGTCATAAATCTCCCAATATTTATTTATCATATCCAATCAAGCAAAATATTTTGAATATTATACTTATCAATCAATTGCCTCAACTTTCCTATCTTTTTCTCTGAATCATCAAACATATATTCATGTGTTTCACAAGCAATATAGTCAATTCTTTCATATATTTTTCTATCAATAATTTTTTTCATTATCTCAAATTCGGCTCCTTCAATATCAAGTTTTAGAAAATAAATTCTTTTATGCTGTGTTAAAATTTCATTTTCTATAAACTCACACAAATCAATTACTTGAACTTTATATGTTTTTTCTGTCTGATCGTCTTGTGCACTTTCAACTATACGATTACCTTGAGATAGTATCCTATTTCCAAACATAATAAAATCTGTTTCATAACTTCTATCCGATACTGCTTTTTGAAAAAGTTTTACATTTATATTATTTTCATATTTTTTCTTTAAAAAATAATTCAAATAAATATTTGGCTCAAAGATATAACTTTGTCCACCACAATGTAAAATAATATCAGTAATTAAGCCTGCATGTCCACCGCAATCAATACATATTGGACGATACCCCCCCCCTCCATTAATATAAAGCATATTGTAAAAAATATCATAATATTGTTTAGGAATTCTAGCATTATCTAATAATAAATTTAATCTACCAAGTCCTTGTGGATCAGCTATAGCTCCCTCAATCAAATGCAACGTATTATAAACATTTTCTTGCTTATTCCAATAGCTTAATGCTTGCAACTCTGAAATTATTCTTTCTACATCAGCTATCGGCTTTCTAGCCTGCTGATGATTGTCAATTTGATAAACCAAGCTATTTAGAGCCTCTTTCAATGATTCCAATTGTTCTTTTTTCATTATTTAATATCCCCTTTAACTTTAATTAAAATTTGCAAAGCGATTAACTTTCATCATTTTAAATGCTCTTAAAAGCTCTTCAATACCATCTTCTAAAGTATTATCTGGTTTCCAACCTGTAGCTTCTAATTTAGCATTTGAAACCAAATAATCTCTTTTATCTGGATCTTCTCCTATACTTGCTGAATGGATATAAAAATCAGGAACATATTTTTTAATCGTTTCAGCAAGCTGTCTTTTGGTCAAATTTGCAGAGCTTAATCCCATATTATAAGCTTGACCTTTCATCTTATCGTAATTTTCAATCCCATGAATAAATCCTTTAACCACATCGCGAACATGAATATAATTGCGTCTAAAATGCTCTTCAAAAAGCACTATAAATTTATCTTTATACGCACGATAAGTAAAATCATTAACAAGTAAATCAAGTCTCATTCTAGGTGAAATTCCAAAAACGGTAGCCAAACGAAAAGTTACACAATTTCCTTTATCAAGTAAGTATTGCTCCGCATGCACTTTATCGATCCCATATTCTGAGATAGGACACAAGGGAGATTCTTCAGTACACATCGCATCTTTTTCTCCTATGCCATAACCACTGTTTGTATTTGGATAAATAAACATTTGAGAAGGACTTGCAAAATCACTTATCATTTTTACAGCTTCATAATTAATCATTTTAGCTAATTTTGGATTTCTTTTACAAAGTGGAGCTCCAACTAAAGCGGCTAAAGGGATGATAATGTCAGATTTTGCAACCTCTTGCTTAATGAGATTTTCATCCATAGCATCGCCATTTATAAAAGTAAATTTTTTATTATGAGAACAAGCTAAAAGAGAAATTTGATCAAACATCAAATTATCAATTACACAAACTTCATAACCTTTTTCAAGTAAAATCGGTGTTAAAACCGAACCTATATAACCTGCACCACCTGTAATTAAAACTTTTTTTGACATATTTTTCCTTTCGTTTTTTAAAATCAATTTTGTGTTTTATACCACTCATACATCATTTTGATACCATCTTCAAGTTCAATTTTATGTTTCCAACCTAGAGAATGAATTTTTGAACAATCCATAAGTCTATCCATTGTGCTATCTGGCCTAGAAGCATTAAAAACTAAATCTCCACTAAATCCAACTATATTTTTTACCATCAAGGCAACTTCTTTGATTGAATAGTCAATGCCTGTCCCTATATTAATATGAGTATTTTTACTTTCATCTTTAATAAGATCTTTAAAATCAATATTTTGCATTGTATAGATAGCTGCATCAGCTAGATCATCACTATGAATAAATTCTCTCCTAACTTTGCCAATTCCCCAAATTTCTACACTCTTTTCGCTAATCCCAAAATTATATAAATATTCTTTTGCTTCTTCAAAATTATTCATTTTCAAATCTTGAAGGATTTGAGTTATATTACCCTCGCTTAACAATTTTGCTAAATGAAATTTTCTAAGCAATGCGGGTAAGACTCTTGATTTTCCAAAATCAAAATTTGCTTTAGTTCCGTAAAGATTATTTAAAACAAGAGTAATAAAATTAGTACCATACTGAATATTATAACTTTCACACATTATAGCTCCAGCTATTTTGGCTGCACCAAAAGAATAAGCGCCATATTCTAAATCACCTTGAAATAAATATTCCTCTTTCAATGGGTTTTTAGCATTCTCAGGATACATATACCCAGAACCAAAAAATACCAATTTTTTAACATTATTAAGAAATGAATTGTGAATAACATTGTTTTGAATCATCAAATTTTCATAAATAAAATCAGCCCTTTGAGCGACATTTGCAGCACCACAAGGTAAGACTGCAGTCAAAAAAACATATTCTGGCTTTTCTTCTTTAAAAAATTTAGCAACCGCTTGCTGATTAACCAAATCAAGCTCTTGTCTTGTTTTTAAAACAAGATTATTAAACCCTCTTTTTTGTAAGTTTTCTACTAATGCTGTGCCTGCGGTTCCTTTGTGCCCTGCTATATATATTTTTGAATTTGTTTGCATCAATAACCTCTAAATCGTATTGGAATTTCTGGATTTGAAATCCAAGGAAAATCTAAATTTTTAAATCCCCCTGCAACATCTCTATATTTCACAATATCAAGATTAATCAAATTTTTTCTTAAATAACTAACCTCCAAAGTGGTACTAAAAAATAATCCTTGAGAATAAAAAATTTTCCCATGGTTGTGAAAATGTGTATGTATTGGAACAAAATATTCATTAAGTTTTTTTAGCAAACTTATTCTTTTTTCCACCCCATCTTGCTCCTCAGGATTGCACCCATGAAATTCAAATATAACTTGTGAAAAATATTTATTTAAAATACTTATATCAATATTTTCAAGCATATCCCATTCGCAATTTTCAATATCACATTGCAAAATATTTGGCTTGCTCTCATCTAAATTATTATCTTTTAAAGCTTGTACCAAAGTAATTGTATTCTCATTATTTACATTACCTATAAATTTTTTATGAAAAACAATATTTTCATGGTCATAAGGACATTTTTCTATACTAGCATCATATTCTATCACCTTAAATCCCCTCTGAGCCATTTCTAAATCCCAAGGAGAACTATCCGAAACACCCAAAGAAAGAGCTTTTGCATTAATATCACTCATATCCCCCCCCCCATTATACATCACATAACCACCATCTCCATTACCACCTATTCTTAACAAATCACACAAAGGCAATTCCAAAGGTCGAATAAGATTTAAATAATTTACAATATTCCTATAACACTGTTCATTATTATTTATACGAATATAATTTCTATCTCTTGCTTGTAATAATAAAAGTAAAATTTCTTTATCTTTTTTATCAATATCTAAATTCGAAATAATATTTGACATTAAGATTTGATAGGACAATTGATTGCTAAGTTTAATATTATTATTTAATTCTTTTAATAATTTTTCCATAATTTATCCTTTATTTTTAGTTGCAAGAATATCGCGCTCGGAAAGAATAGGCGTATTTGTTGGCCAATCTATACCAATTCTTTCATCATTCCATGCATAAGTAAATTGATCAGGTGCGTCCATATATTCTCCCTCATAAGCAAGTTTGTAATAATACACTGCTTCCTTTGAACTCACATAATGAGAATTCCCCATATTTGGCGGTAATAAAATAAGTTGCTGATTTTTATGACTTATAATAAATTTCTCCCATTTTAAATAAGTTGAAGAATCTTTTCTGCAATCAACCACAACTTGATGCACTTCTCCATAGACACAAGTTACAAGTTTGTAAGTTTTCACATCTCCGTGTATTCCACGTAAAACATTGAAATGGGAATTTATAAATTTGTCATGCTTAAATTTAATTCCATCTGGAACCAACTTGCTTAAATGTTCATCTGTAAAAGCTGTCCAAATTTCACCTCTTAAATCTCTAAATTTATTAGGAGTTATGATATACACTCCTTTTAAAATTTTTGACTCTTCTATATTAAAATCCATTGTCATGACTAGTTCTCCTTCTCAAACTCT
>CM000855.1:1365246-1366905 GCA_000163995.1 Campylobacter jejuni subsp. jejuni 414
AAGTTTTTTACTTTCTAATTTTTTAATAACCAAATCTTGTTCTAAATTTTTTATTTCTAAGTTTTGTTTTTTAATAGCAATAGAGTTAAACTCATTTTGAAATTTATTTTGTAAAACTTGATCTTCTTGAATCAAGTTTGAAATTTGAGTTTGCAATGTAAACAATTCTTTTTCTGTAAATTGATTTTTTTTCTCTAACTCGTTAACATATTTAATTAATATTGAATTAAAATTACATTCTAAATTTAATATTTTTTTATCATCTATATCCATATGTAAACATAAATTTATAAATTTTATTGCATCATAAAATTTATGTTGATATTCACAAATCTTAGCTGCAATAAATGAAATATAAGGATATTTAGAATTTGCATTTTGAATAAAAAAAATAAAAACTATCCTAAATGATCCCGCCCAGTTGCTAGAAAATAATAAATTAATAAATTTTTCTTGTCTTTCCATTACAACCTTTTTAAGATATACTTCTGCTTCATCAATTCTATCATTTGTTAGCAAACAATACATCTTATAAATCCTATATTTATCATTGTCATAGTCATACTCAAGTGCATTATCCAAATATTGACACAATATACCGCACTTTTCTTTTACTTTAACGCCAATCCAAAATAAATGAAATAAAATAAATGCATTTTGATAACAATTAATTCTACTACATAACAATCTATAGTTTGATTTTAAAATTTCATAATAATCTTCATCATTAAAAATTTCATAATTATTAAAAAATTCTGCACTTGATATTAACTTAGCAATTTTTACAACTGCACTATTTGTTCCATAAATTTTTTTTGACTTAGACATAAAAACTATATCAAACAACAAAAGCTCTAAATTACTAAATTTTTCAAATTTCCTTATTGAGTTAATGTTTATTACTTTTTTATCATTAAATAAACTTACGATCGTTTCATTAGTATCTACATCATCTCCTACAATTACAATTGAATGATTTTTTTCTAAATTTACCTTAATAATTTCATAAGCTAACGCAGCATTCGTCGCATGATACATAGAGGTTAAATGAAATTTTCTAATATTAGAATATCCATGAATAGCATCCCCAGTTCTAATATGAATTGAAAAAAAATTATCTAATTTATTAGCACATTGTTCTGCATATTTCATTATTGACTTTAAATTAGATTTAAAACCTATAGTATTCCATAAAATTGCACATGAATCTCTATATTCTTTTTCATTTACATCACTAAATTTATGGTTAAATTCATATATCTCAACTCCTAAATATTCTTTTTCCGATTTTTCAAATTGTGTAATATTTTGATCTAATGTTAAATTTTTGCTATCTAAATCAACTACAAAATGTTTTTCTGGAAGTTTGCTAAGAAAATACCTGCTTAAAAAATTCGAATCGAAAATATTTTCCTTGTATTCAACACTCATTCCTATAATTCTAGATTTTTCATCTCCTCTAAAATTAATATTATAAGAATTATCTTTATAAAATCCATTAGATTCCCAATAAATTTTAACACTATAATTTTTAAATCGTTGCGATATGTAAAGTGCATTTAAAATGGCTACAATTCTAGAACCCATACCATCAGTCCTATTAGCTAAAATAGTTTTCATTAAATCCTCTTTCTGTTAAATTATCTCTTCCAAACTTCC
>CM000855.1:1367872-1371929 GCA_000163995.1 Campylobacter jejuni subsp. jejuni 414
GGAAATCATAGATGTGGGTTGTCATTAACTTTTACACTCCTTTATTTTTTACCCTTGATAATATTTTACATCAAGATCAATTATTATACACTTAAAAATAAAAAATTAAATAAATATTTATTTAACATCTATCCTAGAATAATCATCATCCAATCGAATAATATCATCTTCTTCGGTATATTGCCCAATCTGAATCTCTATTAATATCAATGGCATTTTTCCTTTATTGCTTAAACGATGAATTTGACCTACTTTAATATTTATTGATTCATCTTTGCCAATCAACTTTTCTATGCCGTCAACTTCTACAGTAGCAACTCCACTTAAAACTGTCCAATATTCACTTCTATAAAAATGTTTTTGAAGGGAAAGTCGCTTTCCTGGAATTACTTCGATTTTCTTAATTTTATAACCTTGACCTTGGTCTAAAACAGTAAATTTACCCCAAGGGCGGTAAACTAACTTATCTCTCTCCTTAAATGTAATTTTTTCATAGATTTCTTTCACTCTAGCACTACTTTCTTTTTTTCCTACTAATAGAGTGTTATTTGTGTCAATTATAAAACAATCTTCAATATCAATTGCGATAATATTTTTTTCCTTACAAGTTGAATAAATAAAATTATTTTTAGAATTTAATAAATTATTTATTGTATTACAATAATTTCCACTTTCATCTGTTTTAAATTCTTTTGACAAGCTCCTAAAACTACCTAAGTCATTCCAATTGAGATTGCAAGGAATTATTTTAATATCTTTAGTTTTTTCCAATAATGCATAATCAATACTATTCGAAGGAATAGAAAACATTTCATCAGCTTTAATCCTGATTGTATTATCAGTCTTCAAAGCATTGTCATAAGCCTTCCAACATGACTTATAAATATTAGGAGCATGCTGACTTATTTGCTCTAGCAAAAAATCAACTCTACATATAAACATCCCAGAATTCCAAAGATAATTTTCATCTTGTATAAATTTAAGCACACTATCTAATTTCGGTTTCTCGTAAAAATTTAAAACATCATTATTTTTAATTTTTATATACCCATAATCTACTTCAGGATAATTCGGTTTAATACCAAATATGATAATATTATTATATTTTGCCATATTTTCTGCTTCTAAAATTGCATTATTATAAGCTATATTATCTTTAATTAAGTGATCGCTTGGAGTAACCAAAACAATCTCATCTTTTGGCAAAGCAAGACAAGCCAAGGTTATAGATGCGGCCGTATTTTTTCCGTTAGGCTCTAATATATATCTTATTTTCTTTCCATTTGATTGCTCTAGAGCCAAATAATAATACTGTTCCGAAGTTACAACAATTGTATCAGAACATAATTTAACATTTCTTTCAAGAGTTAACATAAATAATGATTTATCATTAAAAAACTTTATAAACTGTTTCGGCATAGAATTTGTACTTAATGGCCAAAGTCTTGTACCCTTTCCACCGCAAAGAATAATATTTACCATTCTTTAACCTTTCTAAAAATATACTTTAATATTTTATTTGCTAATATATAATTCTCAGATAATTTATTGTTATATATATTCTTTAAACCAACTATATCATTATTTAAAATACACTTTTTAATTTGATAATATAAAAAAATCAATTCACCATCTATATGATTTAATTTTAATAACATCTCTTCTATTTTATCACATTTATTTTTTAATAACATTATATCAATATATTCAATAAAAAATTTCGAAGATAATTTTTTATTGATCTTGCTATTAACTTCTTTAAGGATTATATCACTATCTAAAATAAAAAATAATTTAAGGCAATTTATTAAATCAAATTCATTTAAATTAAATTCGTGTTTAAATGCAAACATATAATCATCAAAAGATTGTTGATGATTTCTATTGATAATTGCATTTCTAGCTCGCTTTAATATATATTTACAATCATAATTTAAATCAAAATTAGAATCAAAGGTCTTTACAATTTCATTATAAATTCTCTCACAAGACTTTCCATCTCTAAATTTAAAAGCATTTTTAATATTAAGATAATAATTCTCATTGGAAAAACCGAACTGAATTATATTATTAAGCTCTGCAATAAGTTCAGATTCAGTTTGAACAACTGGACCAAATCCATCTCTTTTAAAATTGAAATATCCAAGCTGTGAAGTATGATTATCAAGAGAAAAATAGTCATTAAAGTCAAACTGATAATAAATAACTGGTTTATGTAAAAATGCCATTTCAAAAGCTACACTTGAGTAATCCGTTATCATTAAAAAAGAATTAATAAATAACTCGCTTAAGCTTCTATGATTGCTTCTTGTATAGACATGAATATAATCTGGAACATTCATTAAATGTAATATTGGACGCATATTTATATGGGGACAAAAAATAATCTCATATCCATATTTTTCAGCTATATATTTTAACTCTTGACTTTGTAATAATGAACTCCATCTAATAAAAAATTGACTCTCTGTAATTTGATAATTGCATTTTTTTTGAGCTGAATTTGAATGGATGCTATCAACCAAACATCTTCTCCAAGTTGGCATAATAAGCAAATATTTACTAGGTTGACTATTTGCCAAACTCAATCTATCATGTCTTGGCAATCCAGTAAGAATCACTTCTTTTTTTGTAAATTTATACCTACTATCATTGCTTACAATTGAATAAAATTCTTTTTCAGTTGAAGTAATGAAAATATTAATAGGTTTAGAATTTAGCCAGTGCGATAAATCATCTCTAATAACACCATGCTGTAAAAATACAAAATAAACATTTTTATTAAAATGTTTTAAAATATAATTATCAGCATGTGAGGATATTAGAACACTTGCTTTTCTTGCAATTTTCCGAAAAGAATATGAATTAAAATCTAATAAATGGAAGCCTTCATTTTTCAATCTTTCCCAGTCAATTGAATTTCTATTTAAAGCAAAAAACAATCTTTTAGATACAAATAACTCGTTGTGATGCTTCATAAAATATCTATATAAGCATTCAGCATTATCATCAGCTTCAATATCCCTATCAATAAATATCCATGGATTATTATAAATTATATCTTTATTAAGTATTTGTTTAAAATTTGAAATATCAAGTTCAAGAAACATTCTACCATTAAAACTAATATATGTAATAACTCCATTTAAATAAATTCTCAATTTTCCTTTTAATTTTTGATTAATATTAACCCATAACCTATGCTGATATACAAAATTCTTGCCAATAAAATCATATTTAATTTTTTTATAAAATTAGGATAAATTTGCTCATAATCAATTTCGATTCTTAAAATATCTGTACTTGAACCACTATAATAACAAAGCATAATTTGATCTTTATTATCTATTTTATTATCTAAATACAAAATATTAAACCGTGGATTTTCCTG
Source organism: Campylobacter jejuni subsp. jejuni 414 (assembly GCA_000163995.1). Taxonomy (GTDB): domain Bacteria; phylum Campylobacterota; class Campylobacteria; order Campylobacterales; family Campylobacteraceae; genus Campylobacter_D; species Campylobacter_D jejuni_A. Next base: position 1,371,264 of record CM000855.1, read on the forward strand.
TTTAAAACAATTAAGAAAGCCTGCTTTATAAAAAAACCAACTCCCAAATAAATTAAAATTCATAATTGTATCTATTGTAATATTTTTAAAAATTACATAAAGTAATTGTAAATAATTTTTCTTTTCAATATCATTCATAAAAGAAATTTTTTCTGAATTATTTATCAAATTTTTAATTTGCCAAAAATAAAAGTACAAAGCAATATTCTGAATGTAAATAGTATTTCCAAATTTTTTTTCAAATTCTAAAAAAAGGTTTAAAATAAATTTCCCTATAGATAAATAATAATCTTTATTAAGTTGAGTTTTTGAAGTTGTGCTAATAATATTCTTTCTATAAAAATATAATGGTTTTTTAAGATAGACGATAGCATCTTTAAAATTTTTTAACATATATTCATAGCAAAAAAGCCCATCTTCAAAATTACTACGCAATGCTAAACTTTCATTAAAGCAAATATTCTTTTTTTTAATTTTATCCAATATAAAAAATGCTGTTGTTGAACTTTGCATCTCATTTGTTAATAAATTAAAATATTTTATTTGCTTATCAATATTAAACTTAAAACTTAATGGATGAGATGAAACAAATTTATTTTGGTGATTATAAATCATTACATTTGTTGCAACAATAGAAACCATCTTATTTTTATTATTAGACAAAAA
>CM000855.1:1372290-1374483 GCA_000163995.1 Campylobacter jejuni subsp. jejuni 414
GATTTTATTGAATACTCTATTTAAAATCCTATATTTATTTCTAAAAGCATCTTTAAAAAATAAAAAAGGATCTATTTTTAATTTTTCTAATTTTCTCTGATTTAATCCTAACATTCTCCACTCATTTACTTAATTTTAATTATAGTAAAAATTCTTTCACATATTGTATAATTATAGTATTTTAAAGTATTAAATATAATATTCTCTAAAGAATTTATTTTTTTATTTAAATAAAAAAATAAATTTAAACTATCTGTAAAAACCTCCCCGAAACCATTTTTTTCATAATCAAAATAGCCTTGAGAATAAATATGTTTTGCAAAAAATTCTTCTTTATCAAATTGATAATAAAGCACAGGTTTATTTAAAACAGCCATTTCAAAAGCAACACTTGAATAATCCGTTATCATTAAAGAAGATTTACAAAATAGCTCTTGTATAGTTGTTTTATAAGAAGTTATAATATAACTTGGTAGATTAAAATCATCTAAATACATCCTTACTTGAGGATGCGGCATAAAAACAACACGATATCCGTATTTCTTTGCTAATTTTTCTAATTCTTTACTGCATAAAAATTCTTGCCATTTTTGAAAATAAAGAGATTTTATAAAATCAGGATTTTTGGCCCTAACTCCATATTTTTGCATTTTTCCACTTAAATACTCTCTCCAAGTAGGCATAATTAAAATCTGCTTTGTATTTAAAACATTATTTTTAATCAAAGCATCCCACCTTGCAAGCCCTGTTAAAACTACTTCTTTTGTGCTAAATTTATAATGATTAAAATCACCTGCAATGGAATTATATTCAGCTTTTGTACTTGTAATAAATACATCTATTTTTCGTTTATTTACCCAATTTGAAATATCATCTTTGATTACTCCATGTTGCAAAAATACAAATTCTTTAGTTTTTAAAGTATCCCCACCAAAAGCATTAAAAATATACTTATCTATATGAGAAGAAATGATTTTACTAGCCTTATAAAGTAGATATTTAAAATACAAACTTCTTGGATCAGCCAAATTAAAACCTTCTTTTTTAAGTCTTAAATAATCCGTGCTATCCTTTCTTAAAGCAAAAACGATTTTTTGTTTAGGATGATTATTCATTACATATCTATATAAATGCTCTGCATTATCATCAGCTCTACTAGCCATATCTGCAAAAATCCACAAATTAGCATTCTTTGCTCTTTGCTTTTTTTGCTTATTTAAAGCCTTTAATACTAAGCTTAAATCATTTATAAAATTATTATTAAAAAGAAGTTTTAATTTTTGAGAATTTATAAAAATATCAAGTATTTTAGAATTTTGATTAACTTTAATCCATAATCTTTTTTCATACAAAAAAACCTTATCCAATAAATCGTATTGCTTTATTTTAGAATGCTTAATAATAACACTTTTTTCATCTAGTAAAATCTTGCTTTCATGATTAATATCACTAAAATAATACTTTATTAAAATTTCATCATTTTTATCATCAATACTTTCAATAAAGGCTAAATTTTGGCTTAAATCTTCATTTTTAAAATAATTTAATATACCCTGAGTTATTATAAAATTAAAAGAGTTGTTTTTAAATTCTTTTATTGTCAAACTTTCTATATAAGTAAAAGTTTCAAATAAAATTTCATAAAATTCCTGCTTTTCATTAAAATTTAAAATTTGTAATTTTTCGTTGCAATTAAGCAGTTCTTTTACACGCCAACAAAGATCATATAAAACAACATTTTGTATAAACGCAGGAATAACACCTTTTACATTTTGTAAAAGCTTTAAATAACCAAGCTTAGGAACTACTGTATAATAATCTTTGATTTTGCCTTTACTATCAAGGGTGGAATTTTGATCTTTTCTTTTTCTATAAAAATATCTAGCATGCTTTAAAAAAATTGAGTTTTTATCTATATTTTGCAATAAATACTCATTTATAAATCTAGCATCTTCAAAATTTGGCTTTAACTTTTCATCAAAAACCAAATCTTTGATTAAAGATGGTCTTAAAAAACAAGATGAAGCAGAAAGCTGAATAAAATCATTCAAATTATTATTCTCTAATAGTGTATTATTATTTTTATATTTATAGTTTAAAGGATGATTATCTCTATAAGTACGATATTTTTCATAATAAAATATCATATTACAAGAAACCATACAAATATCATCATCTTTATATTTTTTAATA
>CM000855.1:1374844-1411372 GCA_000163995.1 Campylobacter jejuni subsp. jejuni 414
GAAATTTAGAAAAAAACTTAACAAGATAAATTCTAAAAATTCCATCTAATACAACTTTAATAAATTTTTTATTTTCACTTGAAAATTTTAGCATTTATAATCTTCTCAAAAAAAGCAAAAATCGCTCTAAACTAAAAAGTTTTGGCTTATAAGCATCAAATAAAATAGCATATGCATCAATGCTTACATTATATTTTTTACAAAGTTGTTCATAAAATTCTATTAAACTCTCTCCACTATCTTCTAAGTTAGAGCCAAGTTTAATTTTTTCTTGCAAGATATTTGAATTTTTATCATACTGCCTAAAATATCCACGCAGCCTATTTCTACCATGATAAATATGAAAAGCAACTTTTTTTTCAAAAAAATAAGGCAAACCATTAAAAGTAAGATATTTTCTAAAACCTTCACTCAAAAGTGGTGCTTTATAAAATTTATTAAGCATTAAATCCTTAGTTGGCTTGATTACATTTTTATAAAGTGCGAGTTTAATCATAAATTCGAAGTCTTCTCCACCACGCCCTATAAAATCTTCATCAAAACCACCCACGGCAAAATAGTCTTCTTTTTTCATAAAAATACTTCCGCCGCTAGGACTTGCAAGGCTAATGAATAAATCTTTTCTAAAAGAAATATACTTTTCAAACATTTCTTCTCTACTAAATTTAAAAACCTCCCTTGAACCTTTTCTTGAAAGATACAAACAAGGTAAAATTATAAAAGGATTTTTAGCATTTTTTATATCATCAATGCATTCATCATTTAATGTTTCATCAAACAAATAATCCACATCCATAAGATAAATAAATTCACTTGAACACTGCTCTACTGCCCTATTTCTGAGCAAACTTTGACAAATAAGTTTTGTATAAAATTTCCCTGAAACTAATTTTACATTACTTTTTTTTGAACAAATTTTTCTAAGATATTTATCAAATATACTTCCACGGTCATTATGTCCAAAAACAATCTCAACCTCATTACTAGATCTTTTTAAAATACTTTTAACTTTTTTCAGTATATCAAAAGGCCTAAGATCTAAATCAACAGGAATAATTACACTATATTTCATTTTAAACATTTCCTATAGCATAAAGCTGGATAATGCCTACAACTCTTTCTTCTTTTCCTACTATGATTTCTTTAATTTTATGCTTTAACATGATCTCTTCTGCTTCGCTTGCCATAGCATCAACATCAACTACTTTAGGATTTGTACTCATGATTTCTTTAGCCTTAAAGTCAAATCTTGGCTTATCATTTGTTTTTAAAGCACGACGCAAATCCCCATCAGTGATAATACCGACTAATTTTTCATTTTCAAGCACTACACAAAGTCCTAGTTTTCCACTAGTCATCACATCAACAAGATCGTTAAATTCTGTATCAGGATGCACTATAGGAAGATTGTTTGCAACCATAAGATCTTTTACTTTGGTTAAAAGCTTACGCCCCAAACTTCCCCCTGGATGAAAAAGTGCAAAATCGTCAGGCTTGAAATTTCTTACTTTCATCAAAGCAGCCGCTAAAGCATCCCCCATAACTAAAGTTGCAGTTGTCGAAGACATAGGAGCAAGCTGCAAAGGGCAAGCTTCTTTTTCTACAGCTATATTTAAAAACACATCACCTTGTTTTACAAGAGTAGAATTTTCTTTACCGCACATTACTATGAGTGGAATTTTACGCTTTTTAATAGCAGGTATAATTTTTAGAATTTCTTCAGTTTCTCCTGAGTTTGAAATAGCGATTAAAACATCTTCAGGAGTTAGCATTCCAAGGTCTCCATGCAAAGCCTCTCCTGGATGGATGAAAAAGCTTGGAGTCCCCGTGCTTGCCAAAGTAGCTGCTATCTTAGCTCCTATATGACCTGATTTACCCATTCCACTTACTATACAACGCCCTTTAGTATTTAGCATCAAATTAACAGCTTGATTGAAATTTTCATCTAAATTTTTAGCCAAATCCAAAATGGCTTGTGCTTCTTTTTCAAAAACTTCTTTAGCTATTTCAAGAGTATTCATGTTTAAGCCTTAAAGTTTAAGTACAACATTTGTTGCAATGGCAATTTGATAAAGTATCTGTGTTAACATTGAAAAAATTTGCAAATTCTCACTATCTACTTTTGGTAATACTAGTACAGAATCACCTGGCTTCATATTTATACCACTATGGTATTTTTCAGCTTTTCCATTGCTTCGTATCACCAAAACTTTTGAAGTATCAGCTCTTTCTCCATAACCTCCTGCAAGATTGATATAATATCTTAAATCTTTTCCTTTATCATACACAAAAGCTCCGGGCAGAGAAACTTCACCTTGAACTATGATAAGATTGTTTTTACTTGGCACATTGATAGTGTCACCGTCTTCTAAAATAACTGAACTATAAGACTTTGGATTATCAATTACAATTTGTCCTTTTGGTTGTACTTGCTTAGCTCTTTGGATAAATTCTAAAATCGTTTTTGCTTGTTGGGCTCTTATAGCCGCACCTTGAGCTGTAACAGAACCGCTAGTTAGAGCTAAAGTTTCAAGCTCTTTAAGCTGAGCATTGATAAGTTCTTTTTGAGTTCTAGCTACACTTTTTCTAAATACTTGCAAAGCTTGCATGTTTGATTGCATATTAGCTTTAATTAGTTTAGAAATATCTTCTAAAGTCGTTCCTTTACCTACAACTAAAGTTTTTAAACCATTATGCTCACCATTTACACTTATGGTTAGATTTTCAGAAATATACTCAGGGTGAAATTCTACCTCATCCCCCGTTTTAAGTAAAACTTTTGAAAATTGCATTTTATTGTAAGCATCGACATCAAGTTTATGATCTTCACCATAACTTTTTACGATAGCATTAGTTACGATAGGCTTAGCACCTGATACCCTAGCTAAATCGGCTAAAGTTTTAATATCATTTGAAAGTTCAAAACGAAAAGGCCTTTGCACATCGCCATCAACAAAAGCGTAATTTTGAACATTTCCCACCAAAATCACATCTCCGCTTCTAAAAGGAAAAAGATTCATTTGTCCTTTTAATAAAAAATCATATAAATCAATATTTTTTATCACGCTGTTATTACGCAGAATTTGAATATCTCTAAAACTTCCATATTCTAAATTTATACCTCCTGCTCTATCAAGATACTGTATCACCGAATCAGAACTAAGCCCTTGATAAAGCCCTGGAGCATTAACACTTCCTGTTACAAAAACACTAACATTTTGATAAGCATTCATATCTGCATAAACAAAAACATTATTTTTATAGATTTTATTGACATGCGCTTTTATAACGCTTACAAGGGCGCTATTTTTCACACCTAGTAAATTTACAGCTCCTACTTTAGGGATAAAAATATTTCCTTGAGAATCCACTACTAAAACTTGAGAAAATTCAACAGCTCCCCAAATTTTAAGACTGATTTGATCGCCTACTGCGATCTTATAATCTGGGTTATAAACTCTTTGATTATAATTTTTAAAATTTCCATTAAAAAGATGAGCTCCAAATACTAAAATCTGATGAATTTTTGTAAGATTATTTTCTTTATTTTCCATATCATAGCTTGAGCTTAAATTTTGATCTATGCTAGTTGTAGTAGAACTTTGATCTTCTGCTGAAATGATTTGTGAAACATCTACAGCTCCAAAACATAAAATACAACTAAAAAATAAAATTAATATTTTTTTCATTTTAATACTTATGCTCCTCTATAATCATTTTAATAAATTTAATAATCCCAAAAATCAAAGATAATACAATAAACGCTGTTAAAATATCATAAATTCTTTCGGGATATTTTGCACTTTCTGGGATATCAGGACTTTGAATAATTACAAGTTGTTTTATTTTTCTTAATGCTTCTATTCTAGCACTTTCATAAGCTTTTAAAGCTGCTTCATAGGCTTTTTGTGCAAAAGTAGCTTCTATGGTTAAATCTTGAAATTTAGCAGCCAAATCATTAAGCTTTTGAGAAGAATTATTAGCCGAAATTTTGGATTTTTCTCTTAAAAGTTGTTTTTTAATTGCTTCAATTTCTGCCTTAAGTGCAACTACTTCAGGTGCTGCATCATTCATATAGCTTTGCAAAGTTAAAAGTTTGGCTTCCTTTTGAGCTAAATTAGCTTCAATTTGTGCAACCAAGCTTGCTTTAGTTTCAGCTTGTTTTAAAGGATCAAAAACTCCGTATTTATTTTGAAAAGCAATCAAATCATTTTGCGCTTTTTGATATCGTTTTTTATATTTTTGCACTTCATTTTCAGCAAAAGCCATTTGCTCTCTAGCTGCTTTATGTGAGATTTCATTAATGAACTTTTCGCTTTCTTGCATAATAGTTTGAGCAATCAAATGAGCTGATTTAGGTGTAAAACCCTCTACTTCAACTTTCAAAAGTTTAGTAGTTTCATCTGTATGCACTTTAACTCTTGCTTGATAGTATTCAAGATAAGATTCCATAGAACTTGAATCCCAAATTTTAAAAGGCAAATCTATGTATTGTTCTTGATAAAGACTTTTAAGCTTGATTTTTTCATCTAAAATTTTTAACATATCGCTTGATTCTATATAACCTTTGAGATAGTTTAAATCCTCACTTGCTGTAGAAGTGCTACTAAGCAAAGATAAAATTCCACTTGCCTGTGTACTTTCTCCACTTGTTGATCTAACATCTAAAATCATCGTGCTTACATATCTTGGCGCTGCAATTAATACATAATAAATCACAACAAAAATCATTATAAACCAAACAATTTTAAAAGAATTAAATATGCTCAAATCTTTTATTTTTGCTAGCAAAGTTTTATTTTCTTCCATTAAGCTTTTCCTTGATATACAGCTATTCCTTCATCTATATCATCATAAACCGTAATTTGTCCATTCTTCATATAAATTATTTTATCACACCATTCTTTAATTTCAGCTACATTATGAGATACCATAATAACTTTTGATTTACTCAATCTTTCCCTATATAATTTCACGCTTTTTTCCCTAAAAGCAGGATCTCCAACAGCTCCTGCTTCATCGATTAAATAATAGTCAAAATCAAAAGCCATGCTAAGTCCAAAAGCTATCCTAGCACTCATTCCTGAAGAATAAGTCTTCATAGGCTCATCAAAAAATTTTCCAAGTTCTGCAAAATCTTCAACAAATTTCACTTTTTCTTGAAGTTCTTTTCCTTTATAACCATACACCCTAGCTACAAATTTAGCATTATCTCTAGCTGTTAAAGAACCTTGAAAAGCACCGTTTAAACCCAAAGGCCAAGATAATTTTTTATTCGTAATTATTTTGCCACTATCAGGAAGTTCTGCTCCACTTAAAAGTCGCATAAGAGTGGATTTACCTGCTCCATTATATCCCATTAAACCTATGCTACAATTTTCAGGAAATTCAAAAGTAAAATTTTTAAAAACATAATGCCTTCCACCACTAAATAGAGGATAAGATTTTGTTAGATTAATTAGTTTTATCATTCTTTTTTTGCCGCCGTTAAAGCCTGTCTGTTATAGTAATAGATAAAAAGTCCTATAAACAAAACAAGCAAGATCCAAAATATAGGATAAAAATAACTATATTCATCTTGCAAGGGATAATTCTCAAAAAAATTAAACCTTAAAAGTTCCATTATATGAAGTAAAGGATTATAATAAAATATATCAAGCAAAGGACGAGGAGTTAGCCAAGTAGGAAATATAATACCTGATGTCCAATAAAATACTATACTAAAATAACCTAACAAAGTTCTTAAAGGCTCTATAAAATGCCAAACAATAGCAAAACAAATCCCTAAAGCAAAAGCTGAACATATAAGTAAAAAAATACAAAATAAAACCCCAAGCAAATGAACAGGAAATACATCCAGCCTAAAAAACCACCCCGCAAAAAAAGTACAGTGATAAAAATCACAAAATAAATACAAAACTCAAGCAAAGTTCTAGCAATAAACACATGTATAGGCTTTACAGGTTTATAAGCAAATAAAGATAAATTTGCCTGAGTGCCATTCATAAGTTGAGTTACTATACTTCTAAACATGAAAAAAGGCATAATACCTGAAATTAAAAACATAAAAATAGAAATTCCCTCAGGCATTACCTGATGATGATATTCACGAATGATTGTTACAATAGTAGTTACCACCACGATAATACTCATAGGTTCTCCAACTACCCATATATATCCAAGATACCTATTTTTACCAAATCTCGTTTTTAATTCTCTAAAAAATAAAGCATAAATTACATTTAACATTTATTTTATATACCTATAATTTTTACATAAACTATAATCATAACTCATTTTTTTAAACAAATTATGAAAATTTATTTTTTACAAAACTCAAGCTTTTTGCTAAACCCTAAAGCATTATTAGTAAATTTAAGCCAAAAAAGCTCTAAAGCGTAAATTTTTGCACTTTTATCAAGTTTTGCAAAAGGAAACTTAGAAAAATAAATTTTCATTTGATCCTTGCTTGCCATTTTAAATTCAGCCTTAGCTTGCACGCCTTTTAAAAAAGCTATTTTACTTTCTTTGGATATATTGATTGCGATACTTGAGTTTTTACTGGCTAATGTTATATGCTTAGTATCCTTATGAGAAGCAATGATAAAAGCTAAATTTTCCTCATCAAAAGCATAAAAAGCACTGGCTGTGTAAACACCTTTTTCATCGATCATAGCCCAAGATAAAAGCTGCTCATTTTTTATAAATTCTAAAATTCTTTCATCCATTGGTAAAAATTATACTAAAATAATTTTAAAAATAGCCGATTTTGTCTTATAAAATATGAGGAGAAGAAATGCAAATTGATGCTAGTAAAAACCAAAGTTTTTCTATGGACTATACAACAAAAAGTGGTAAACATTTAGCCTTATCCATGTATGATAATCAAAGTATAAGTTATGCAAATAACGAAGAAGGTAAAACTCTTAATCTTAAGCGTCAATACGGCTTTAGTTTTACTTTTGAAGGCTCTAAACTAACTCAAAATGATCTTGATGAAATTAAAAATGCCATGAAAGAAGTTGAACCTATGATCAAAGACTTTTTGGCAAATTCCAAGGTTAAAGAGCTAAAACCAAAAGAAATTATAAAATCAGCTATGCAAATTGCAAATGTTCTACCAACACCAAATGATGAAAATCATCAAAATGCCATCATGAATAATTTTACAAACAAACTTAATGATTTACTTAAACAAAATCAAACAAACAACAAAGATATCAACGCTTCCATGCTTGAAGACAGTAAAAAACTACTAGGTGAAGTTTTAGAACAAATGAAAAAACAACTTGAAAAACAGCAAGAAAAAGCCAAAGAAAATCAAAATAAAGCAGATGATAATTTAAATCTTTACGCTTAAATCATATAATATTAAAAATTATCAAGGAGTTTTTACATGACAAATATTGAAATTTTAGAAAATATGCTTAAACTCCAACAAAAACTTAATGATGAAACCAATGGTTTAAACTGGGAAAATGGTTATACCAAAGAAGGAAAACTTATCAGTTGGAGACGCTGTATCTATATGGAATGTGCAGAGCTTATAGACTCTTTTGCATGGAAACATTGGAAAAACATTTCAAGTCCAACAAATTGGGAAAATGTGCGTATAGAGATCGTCGATATTTGGCATTTTATTTTAAGTCTTTTACTTGAAGAATATCACAATAAAAGTAGAAATGATTTTAAAATTATAGCCAATGAAGTGATTTCAGTAAGTATTTTTCAAGATTTTTGTAAAGAAGAACATCCTAGTGAAAGTGATATTTACGGAATTTTAAATGACATAGAGCTTATTATTCACAAATGCAGTGGCTTTAGGTTTAATCTTGGAGAATTACTTTCAACATATTTTACTCTAGCTATTAAATGTGGGCTTAATCTTGAAATTCTTTATAAAACTTACATAGGTAAAAATGTTTTAAATATCTTCAGACAAAATAATGGCTATAAAGATGGAAGTTATAAAAAAACTTGGAATGGAAAAGAAGACAATAAAGTTTTAACTCAAATTTTAGAACAAGAACTTGATTTTGATACTATTTATAAAAAATTAGAAGAATGCTATAAAAAGGCATAATTTGAATATTGTAAAGCTTGCGGTCAAAGATTTTTTCACTCTTAAATTTTTAAAATTTGCTCTGATTCCTTTGATCTTTAGTCTTTTGTTTATGCTTTTTTTGGGAGCGCTTGGTTTTTCAGCTTTACTTGATTATTTTAATTCTTTATTTAGCGTCGGGGAAGATTCCTTTTGGGCATGGTTTTATGCTCTTCATTTTGTGCAAATTTTAATCACCATCATAAGTTTTTTATTTTCAAGCTTTATTGTTATTTTTGCTTCAGTTTTTTTAGCACTTTTAATCACTTCTTTTCTCACCCCTTTTATCGCCAAAGACATCAACAAAAAATACTACCAACACCACAAAAAAGATGAAATTTCTAACTTAAAAATTATCTTTGAAATTTTTAAAATATTTATAAAATTTATGGGGATTTTTCTACTTTGCACTTTAGCTTTATTTTTACCTTTTATCAATCTTTTTGTATATTATCTTACCTTTTATTATCTCTTTCATAAACTTTTAATGCTCGATATTACAAGCACGGTTTTAGACAAAGAAGGTTTTAAAAGCTTTCATTCTAATTTTTCACCTTTAGAGTTTAAATTTAGCACCCTTTGTTTTTATCTAATCTCATCAGTGCCACTTTTAGGGCTTTTTTTACAAGTATTTTTTGTGATTTTTCTCACACATTTAAGCTATCAAAGAATTTTAAAACTAGAGGTTAAGGCTTGAAATATCGATTTTATGATTATATAAATAAGCTCTTAAAAGTCTTGGAATTTTAGCTATTCTACACTCTTCTTTGAAATTTTTAGGTAATTTTTGACAAGTTTCATACTCAAAAACAATAGCTTGTCCGTTTTTATATACAAGTGCTATTTTACCACCTAAAACACAATCACCCTTTAAAAGCTCTTTTCTTTGTGCCGTGCTTAAAAGCAAACCTTTCATTTTCACCGCTCTAGCAATCAAACTTTCATTTTTAGGGCAAATAAGAAGTCCTTGAACTTCTTTAATATTTTCAAAATCATAAAGTTTTTTCCTATCTTCACCAAGATAAGAAAAGCTTCTTTTTAAACCTTGATGAAATTCACTCACAAAGGCATTAGAGAATTTTTTTCTTATATAATTTCTAAAATATTTTTCATTTTCATTACTCTCATCATGAAAATAAAAAATATCTTTTTCTTTTAAAAAAGATGAAATTTCATCTTTACTTATAAAGAGTAAAGGGCGTAAAAGTGTATAATTTGAGCGTTTTTCACACTCTTGCATACCTAAAATTTCAGCCAAACCTGATCCACGAGAAAGTTGCATCAAAAACCATTCAAATTGATCGTTTAAATGATGGGCTAAAATAAGATGATCATAATCTTGCTCAAAGCAAATTTTTTCAAAAAAATCATAACGAAAATCTCTAGCTTTTTTTTCAAAATTACTTTGAAATTTAGGAGCATATTTTATGAAAATTTTTTTATGAAATTTCAAAGCAAGTTCTTTGGCCTTTAACTCTTCTAAATCACTATTTTTTCTAGTTTTGTAATTAATCATCACAAGATCAAAGTCGATCTTTTCTTGCATTAGAAGATAAAAAAGCGCACTAGAATCGCTTCCATAAGAAAAAGCGAGTAAATTTTTACCCCTTTTTAAAAGGGATAAAATTTCATCTTTAATTTGCATCTACTTTTCTTAAAGCCTTAGCAAGAAGCTTTTTATCAAGGTTTTGCAAAATTTCACATTCATAAATTTGCCCCCATTTCCAAATTTCCACATTCGCTTTCATTGATAAGAATTTCCCCATCAATCTCTCTATCCCATCTTAAATCTTTAGCTGCGATGAAAAACTCTCCCTCGCTACTTTCTCCTGTGCAAACTACTAAACGCTTTTGCTCTACTTCTTTTTCAAAACTTTTTTCTATGACTTCATCAACAATTTTTTCTATGATTTTAAGTCTTTTATTGATCACTTTAAAAGGCACTTGCTCCATATCAAAAGCAGCCGTATCTTCTTCCTTAGAATACGCAAAAACACTCACTCTATCAAAACCAAAGTCTTTAACAAATTCACAAAGCTCTTCAAAATCCGCCTCACTTTCACCTGGATGTCCTACGATAAAACCTGTGCGTAAAAAGCTATTTGGCGCACTTTTCATTAAATTTAGTATTTCTTTAAGTCTTGTGCTATTTGCCCCACGCTTCATGATTTTAAGCATATTATCACTTATGTGCTGTAAAGGCATATCAAAATAATTTACAAAAATTTCAGAAGCTATAATGCGTTTGATCAAAGCTTCACTCGCACTCGTAGGATAAAGATACAAAATCCTAGCCGCTCTTATGCCTTGAATTTTTTCCACCTCATCGATTAAGCGTATAAGCCCATCTTTTTCACCCTTATCAAACAAATAAGAACTCGTATCTTGTGCGATAAAAGAAAAGTCCTTATAACCTCTAGCTACCAAATCTTTAAGTTCAGCTATAATGCTACTAATCTCGCGGGATTTTAACTTGCCTTTAAAGCTTGGAATCGCACAAAAAGAGCATTTTTGATTACACCCTTCAGCGATTTTGATAAAAGCGTGTGAATTTGAACCTGTAATAATACGTTTGGAATTTTCACTCTGCAAATAAGTCGAATTTGAAAATAAATTTGTTTTTTTCAGTATCATTTCATCGATTCTTTCATAATCACCCACACCTGTGAAAAGATCAACCTCAGGAAGTTCTTTCATAAGTTCTTCACGGTAACGCTGCATCAAACAACCCGTAACCACTAAAAGAGAATCTTTTTTTCTTTGCTCGTGTAAATCTAAAATCGCATTAATGCTTTCTTTTTTTGCACTATCAATAAAACCACAGGTATTTACGATTAAAACATCAGCCTTGCTTGGCTCATCGCAAAGCTCGTAAGCACTAAGGCGTCCTAGCATAATCTCACTATCGACTAAATTTTTATTACAACCTAAAGACACAAGATAAAGTTTTGACATTTTTCTCGCTTTTTTTGATAAAATAAATTTCTAAAATTATATCAAAAGATTGATAAGGAAATTTTTATGATTAACAAAAATATTGTTTTGCTTGGCGAAAGTCATTTTGCATTCAAAAATGGAATAACTCAAGGAATTCTAGATGCCGGATTTAAGTGTTTTAATCTATCTTTAGGTGGAACTCCAAGTTTGCAAAATTTATATGAGTTAATCAGAAATAAAAAACTTTTAGAAAATGCGGATTTAATTATTACAGGATCAAATACTCATGATATTGCACAATATAATTCTTTCGATTTATTTCCAAAAAGCTATCAAGTGATCAATTGGCTTTACAAAGAATTATATTTTTTAAAGAAAAAGATTATTTGCTTTATTGCTCCAACACCTCAAAAATGGTTGAATAAAAACTGTATAAAATATGTAAATACACTCCATATAAAATTAGCAATTAAATATGGATTCAATGTAATTAACATAAATAAAAAACATTTAGAATCTTCATATAGCTTAATACAAAGAGATGAAGCTCATGATTTTGATTGTATTATGAGAGAACTTGGGAGAAATATAGCAAATAATATTGAAAATTTTTCTTTTCCAAAAAAATAAATATTATAAATGATAATCCACAATTTTATTTTTATCCAATTGAAAAAGCAATAAATTTAAATTTCGCTAATTTCAAATTCAAACAAAGTTGGTTATGCAGTGAAAAAGTTTATTGCATAAAAAGTAAAGAAGTAATTAGTTTTAATAAAAATACTTTTAATCTAAATTTATTAGGAGTTCATCTTTGGAATGATTCAGGTATTTGTGAAATTCAAATTAAAAATCCAAAAGATCAAATTTTCAATCGAAGTTTAAATTATAATTTCTCATACTTTTTTGACATATACGATAGACAATTTAAATTCGCTAATGATACTAAAATTTTAAATAATGGGGTAAACAATATAAATCTTATCTCTTTCTTCCTAGCTTCTCCTGAAGGTAACTACCATACCGAAAAAATAGATTTTGAAGCTTTAGCTAATGAAAATATAGAAATACCGAAAGAATATAATTTCAATCATTTAATTCCTCCAATAGAATTATACAAGGAGATTATAGATGAATATTGTTCTATAATGGATCCCATAAAACTAGCTCCTTTGCAAAATCAAATCAAAGAAAAAGATAGTGTTATCTCCACTTTAAATCAAGAAAAAACAACGCTACAAAATGAGCTTAGTTCTTTTCCTATTAAAAAACAAAATTTAGAAATAAAAAATCTAGAACAAGATTTAATCTTTAAAAAATTACAAAATAAAAAACTAGCTAAACAAATGGGTATAAAATTAAATACTATAATACCTAAACTAACTATGATAAATCCAAATTCAGCTAAAGCAAGAATTCATAATCATCTATCTTATAAACTAGGGCAAGCTTTAATAGAAAATTCAAAAAGTGTATTTGGATATATAAGAATGCCTTTTATTTTATCTTATATAGCAGATAAACACAAACTTGAACAAAAAATATATAAAGAAAAAATAAAACAAAACCCAAGCTTTACTTTACCACCATTGGAAACTTATCCTGATTATAATGAAGCTTTAAAAGAAAAAGAATGTTTTACTTATAAATTAGGTGAAGCTTTAATGAAAGCAAGTAATAATTGGTATGGGGGGGGGTATATCAAATTTATATTCAAAGATGTGCCTAGGTTGAAGAGGGAGTTTGGAAAAAGTTAAAAAATCATAAAATTCTTTTCTTTATTCAAGATGTAAAAAACATATGCGTAGATTTTTTTAATGTAAAATTTGCTAGAATAATATCTTGTAAAAATCGAGAAAGAAAATTTTTATGGATAATTACGAATTTAGCGAACTTTTAAAAATCTTAAAAAACAAAGTTGGCAACATAGCCTCCATCATCAAGCCTGAAAATATCCAAACAAGGCTTAAAGAAATTGAAGAGCTTGAAAATTCTCCTTCTTTTTGGAGTGATGTCAAACAAGCAGGAGTCATAGGTAAAGAAAAAACTAAAATTACCAATCTACTTAAAAACTATGAAAATGCTTTCAATGCTTTAAATGACGCAAGCGAACTTTTTGATCTAGCCAATAGCGAAAACGATACAGAAACGCTTGAAGCTTTATTTAATGACGTACCAAAACTTGAAGATACTATTACAAGTCTTGAAATTTCCATGCTTTTAAGCGGAGAAAATGATAGTAAAAATGCCATTGTTTCCATTCACCCTGGTGCAGGCGGAACAGAAAGCAATGACTGGGCAAGCATACTTTATAGAATGTATTTAAGGTTTTGCGAAAGAGAAGGTTTTAAGGTTGAAACTCTAGACTTTCAAGAAGGTGAAGAAGCAGGACTTAAAGATGTAAGCTTTTTGGTTAAGGGTGAAAATGCTTATGGTTATTTAAAGGCTGAAAATGGTATTCATCGTTTAGTAAGAACTTCTCCTTTTGATAGTGCAGGACGCCGGCATACAAGCTTTTCAAGCGTTATGGTAAGCCCTGAGCTTGATGATGATATAGAAATAGAAATCGAAGAAAAAGATATAAGAATAGACTATTACCGAGCAAGCGGTGCGGGTGGGCAACATGTCAATAAAACAGAATCAGCCGTAAGAATTACACATTTTCCAACCGGCATAGTCGTACAATGTCAAAATGACAGAAGCCAACACAAAAACAAAGCTACTGCTTTTAAAATGCTAAAATCTCGCCTTTATGAGCTTGAGCTTTTAAAACAACAAGATAATGCCAATGCTGGCGAAAAAAGTGAGATAGGCTGGGGGCATCAAATCCGATCTTATGTGCTTTTTCCTTATCAGCAAGTCAAAGATAATCGCAGCGGAGAAGCTTTCTCTCAAGTGGATAATATCCTTGATGGGGATATTAAAAAAATGATAGAAGGTGTTTTAATCGCTTTAAAAGTGGAGCAATGACTATAATTAAGTATCAAATAATTTAACAAAACAAAAAATTATACATAAACAAAACTCCTTTCTGCTTACCATACTCTTTAATAAATAATCTTATTGCTTAAATTTAAATTCATTATTCAATAATAAAAATTTCAATTAATACTTGTTACTAAACTATTTCACTCAAGCAAATTTTTATGTAAAATTTCTTCTAAAACCACAGTAGCGTAAGAGCCTTTTTGTAAGAAAAATTCTATACAAAAATGAGCTTTTTCTTCATCATAACGCCATTTTACATCTTCTAAATATCCCCACATAAAGCGTCTTGAACCTTGCATTTTAGTCTTAAACTCTAAAGTATCCTTAAAGATTTCATTTTCTAAATTTAAAGCTAAGCCTTGTCCTGTTTCATAAGCCTTAGCACCGATTAAAAGCCCCATAGCGCTAATATCCCTTGCCTTAAAACGCTCAAGTTCAGCACTTAAATCTTCACATAAAAAACATTTTCCAAAAGGATAATGCCCTAAAACTTCGCCTTTTAAAAGCTTAAAAAATTGCTCTTGTTTTTTAAGTTCTTTAGCTTCTCCTTTAGAAATTTTATAAATTTGCGCTAATTCTTTCTCGCTAAAATCATTTGCAAAATGTGATAACTCCACTCTTTTGCTCAAATAGCGATTAAAAAGCTCACTTTGAAAAGCTGAGATTAAAAACTCTTTCATTTTTACATTTTTCATCTTTTTTCCGCGTAAAATTTCCAGTCCTTCTTTATAATTATCTCCAAATTTTCCAAAACGCTGATAACCAAAATAATTCGCAAAACCTTGTTTATTTAAATTTATCAAAGCTTGTTCTAGTTTTAAAGCATCACTTGGCAGAACTTTTTTTAAGCGTATAAAAAAAGAATTTCCTTTTAAATGGCCTATTCTTAACTTATTTTCATGGATGAAAGTTTCTAAAATTTTAAGCTTAGAATGAGAAAAATTTAACAAAAAACTTTCGAATTTTTTAGGCATAGAAAGGTATTGAAAAGTTAATCCTTGTTTGTCTTTAAGCCCAGCATAACCAAAATCACGCATTTTAACTCCGCTTGCCTCACTTAAAATTTTTAAAGCTTCGTTTGTAGTTAAATCCTTTTTATTAATATGCAAGATAAGATGCTCACCTTTACCACTAAATTTATACAAAGGTTTTTCACGCACCACAAAATCATCGCTATTTTTACTAAAATACGCATTAATAGGACTGTGTTTTAAACTATACAAAGGTTTAAAAATGGTGTTCTCTTCCGCTAAATTCATATTTTCCTTTCACTGCTTTTCCAAAAATATTTAATTTCACACCGTGTTTTTTGGCTATTGTTTGTATATTTTGACGCTCTTTTTCATCAAAAGCAAATAAAATTTCATATTCTTCCCCACTATAAAGTGCATAATCATCAAGCTTTTTAAACCAAAAAATTCCACACTTATTCAAGGATAAAAGTCTTGATAAATCCTTGCTTAAGCCATCTGAAATATCCATAGCACAAGATACTAAAGGTGCAATTTCATAAAAAAAACTAGATCTTAATTTTGGCTTTATAAATACATGATTTGGGCTTAAAATACCCCCATTTTGTAAAATTTCAAGTCCCTTTAAACTCTGCCCTAATCTTCCTGTATGAGCAAGTAAATGTCCTTTCTTTAAACCTTTTCTAAATACAGCTTTGTTATTGATCTTTGAAATGATAGTGAGACTAATGTCTATTTTATCATTACTTATAGTATCACCGCCTATGATTTCTATATTAAATTTCCTAGTTGTTTTTAAAAAACCTTTTTGTAAAGCTTTGATTTCATTTTCACTGAAATTTTTTGGTAAAGCAAGTCCTAAAAGTGCGTATTTTGGAATGGCATTCATCACAATAGCATCTGAAATATTAACAAGCATTGCTTTTGTAGCAATTTGTTCTAGGCTAAACCACTCTCTTTTAAAATGCACATTTTCAAAAAACAAATCCTTACTAAAACACCAATTATCAATAATAGCTCCATCATCGCCATTTTTTTCATTTAAAAAAGCTTTAATAATAAAATCTTCTTTATTCATAATGCGTGATTTTATAAAATTTGCTTTTAAATTCTAGTGAATTTTAGAAAAATTTTATATAATATAGAAATATTTAAGGAAAAGCTATGAAAAAATTAGAATTAAGAATTTTTAGATTTGATAAAACTAAGGATTATGAGGCTTATTATAAACCCTATGTTTATAATAATTATGAAAATTTTGCAAGTTTTTATGATTTGCTTTTGCAAGTTCAAGATGATGATATTTATTTTGATTTTGACAAAGATGAAAACACTTACATAGTAGTAAATAAACAGATTATACCACTTTTTACACCTTTAGAAGAAGTAGCAAAAGAATTTGATTTTAATCTTTGTATCGAACCTTTAAGCACAAAAAGAGCTATTAAAGATCTTATCATTGATAAAAATGATTTTTTAGACAAATACAAATATCTTGAAAAATTTGGTAATGAAGAAGATAAAAAGCTTTATACAAAATACGATTATTTATATTATGCAAGTGAAATTTTGCACTATCATCCTGATTATATGGGAAATGGGGTGTTTTATTTAGCTTCAAAAATGATAGAAAAATATCCTGAAAAAAAGATAGAAATTTTAAAAACCCTTGCAGATAAAAAAAGGGAATTTTTTACCATCTTGAAAGCAAAAATGAAATTTTAGAAACAACAATAAAAAATTTACAAAATGAAATTTTAAATTTAGGGCTTTTTGATAAAAATATTTTACACTTTGATTTACCTAAAACTGGTGCTTTTGATAATGAAATCAAAGAACTTAAAGAAATTAAATATGATTTTAAAGATTTCAATATAGCTTTTTATGGTTTTAATGCTTGTGATACTTTAAAATCCAAACTCAAGGCTAAATTTATCTCCTATGAAAACAGCATAAAAAACAATGGTTTTACTTTGTTAAATTTAAATCCTACACTAAGTTATGAAATGGCTGCAGATATTGTTTTAGATGCTTATGATAGTGGAGCTGATTTTATAGTAGTAAAAGAAGAAAAAGATTTTTATCTTTTTGATACTTGTGCCAAAAAACTTATGCAAACAAGTGGTAGGGAATTTGAGGATTTTTATATTTTGAGTCGTTTTGAATTTTTAGCTCTCATTCAAGGTATACAAGCCCCATCATTAAAAAATCACACTTTAAAGGTTAGTTTGATATGAAAATCTCTTTAGAATGCAAAGATCTCATCATAGAAAAAACTTTAGAACTTTTTTTAAAGGATCATTTGGTGATGAAAAAAGACTGTGATTTTATCATTAGTGATGAAAAAATTCACATTGCAAAACCCTTATTTATCATTTCTAAAAACTCGCCATTTTTAAGTATACCTTTTAGTAAAGAAGCCTTATTTGAGTCCTTAAATGAATTTGACAATGCCTTAAAAGCTGCTGCTTTACAACTTGCACTTGAACAAAAAAGATTGCTTGAAAAAAAAATTGATGCTATAGCTTTCGAATTTAAAAAAGATTACGAAAATAAGATCGATCTTGCTATAAAAGATCTTAAAAACAAACTCATAAAAGCACTCAATGATGAATGATGAATTTATAAGCGTTAAAGACTTTTTTAACCATAATGAAAAAAAGGAAAAAATTCTTCAAAAACAAGAAATCAACTCCCCTAAAGAAAAAACGAAAAAAACCAAAAGAAACAAAGCTTTATACAAGTATAGAAAGTGGCAAATATAAAGGAAAAAAACTACTTTTACCTAGTCTTACAACCACAAGAAGCACAAAAAGCATAGTAAAAAGTTGTGTTTTTAATGTGATAAGAGAAAATTTAAGAGATAAAATTTTTATTGAAGCCTTTGGCGGAAGTGCTTTGATGGCAGCTGAAGCGCTGAGTAATTACGCTTTAAAAGCTTATGCTATAGAGCTTGATACAAAAGCTTATAAAATCGCTTTAGAAAATGCTAAAAATATAAACATAAATTTAGAAGTCATTCACGCAAATACTTTTGAAATTTTACCAAAACTTATAAAAAATTCAAAAAATGAAATCATCTTATATCTTGATCCACCTTTTGATATCAGAGAAGGTTTTAGCAATATTTATGAAAAAATTTATCATTTTTTAGAAAATTTGCATTTAAAAACTTTAAAACTAATTATTTTTGAACACCATTCCACTATCAAAACTCCTGAAAAAATCCAAAATTTTCAAAAAACCAAAGAAAAGAAATTTGGCTCAACGAGTTTAAGTTTTTATACTTTTTAGCTTACTTGGAACACTTATTGCTTTATCTATAATCAACAATAGATTAAAGGAAGAATCCATGAGAGTTTTAACGATATTTTTACTCTTTATGACAAGCATTTTTTCAGTGCAAATCAAGGATGTAGCAAACACTGTGGGCGTAAGAGATAACCAACTTATAGGTTATGGACTTGTTGTAGGACTTAATGGAAGTGGTGATGGAACAAGTTCTAAATTTACACTACAATCCATCTCAAACCTTTTACAAGGTATGAATATCAAAGTAGATCCTAATGATATCAAATCAAAAAATACCGCAGCTGTTATGGTTACAGCTAAACTCCCAGCCTTTGCAAAAAGTGGAGATAAACTTGATATTACTGTTTCATCTATGGGTGATGCAAAATCTTTACAAGGTGGAACACTTTTGCTTACTGCACTTCGTGGAATTGATGGTGAAATTTATGCTATAGCACAAGGCTCTATCTCAACAGGAGGTTTGACACCTAGACCAGGAGGAGCAGGTTCTCACTCAACCGCTGCAATTGTAATGGGTGGAGCTAATGTAGAAAGAGAAATTCCACAAAATTTTAGTCAAAATAACGATCTAACCTTAAGCTTAAAAGTAGCAGACTTTAAAACAGCAAATGATATAGAAAGAGTTTTAAATACTGTCTTTGGCGAAGAAGTGGCCAAAGCTATCGACTCTCGTACAATAAGACTCAAAAAACCTGAAGATCTTTCAAATGTTGATTTTATGGCAAGAGTTTTAGAACAAGATATAGCTTATAAACCACAAAGCAAAGTCATCATTGATGAAAGAACAGGAACAGTGATTGCTGGAGTTGATGTAGAAGTAGAACCTGTTTTAATCACTCATAAAGACATCACTATAAAAATAGATCCAAATAATAATGCAGTAGCCAACCAAAATGAAATTGATATGAAAGATGGTGGTTTTGTAGATCCAAGTTCAAATACCTTAAGAATCAACAATGCAAAAAGCACAGTTGCAAATATTGCCAGAATGCTTAACAAACTTGGAGCAACACCAAATGATATCATCGCTATTATGGAAAATTTAAAGCGCGCAGGTGCAATTAACGCAGATTTGGAGATCATCTGATGAAAGTAGATAATTTTTTAAATACTTATAGTATGAATAGCACCTTGCTTGATCGTGCAGCAAAAGCAAGGGGTTTAGAATCAAGTATCAAGATAAATGATAATGATATAGTTACAAAAACCAAAGAAGATGAAGCCTTAAAAGAGCAAACCGATGCTTTTGAAGCATTTTTTTTAAAGCAAGTTTTAGATGTATCTTTGAAAAATCAAAATTCACTCTTTGGAAAAGATGCAAGTGATGAAATATACTCTTCTATGTATAACGATACTATGAGTAAAGCTTTAAGCGGAAGTATGGGTTTTTCAAAATTATTATACGATTTTTTAAAAGAAAGGGGTTAAGTTTTTTAAATTTAGGTCGATATGGTTTGTAGAGGATTATAACTAAGATCAAGGAGGCAGAAATGATCAATCCTATACAACAAAGTTATGTGGCAAATACCACATTAAATACAAATAAAATAGATAAAGAAACTAAAACAAACGATACTCAAAAAACGGAAAATGATAAAGCGAGTAAAATCGCAGAGCAGATTAAAAATGGTACCTATAAAATCGATACAAAAGCTACAGCTGCTGCGATTGCCGACTCTTTGATCTAGCTTTCATTCTCCTTTTTTGAGAGAGAAAAAAGGAGAAAATATGCTTAAACAAAGACTTGATGAAGTAAATGCTATCTTAGCAAAACTTATTGCTTTAACTGAAGAAGATATAGAAAATATCAAAGTGGCTAAACATGAGAGTGTAACGCCAAGTGTAGAAGAAAAAAACAAACTTATCGCTGAATTTATTACAGCTAAAAAACAACTTGATGTTGCCTTGGTTGAATTAAACAACAGCTCTACAAAAGGACTTAGCGAACTCTTAGATGATGAAGATAAACAAAAACTAGACTTACTCAAAAAAAATCTTCAAAACCTTCATAACAAAAACAAAGAGTATGCTAAATTTGTTCTTATTGTCAAAGACTTTCTTGATGGTTTGGTAAATAAAATGTTTGATATCAACGATGGAACAAATAATGCTTATGGAGATAAAAAGACAAATCCGGAGTCAATTTTCAAAATCAATGTATAAGGATTTATAATGGGTATTTTTGGAACATTACACACAGGTGTTACAGGCTTAAAGGCAAGTGAAGTCCAAATCGCAACAACTGGAAATAATATCTCAAATGCTAATGCAACTTTTTATACTCGCCAAAGAGTAGTGCAAACTACAAACGGATACATCACAACAGGTGGAGTCCAAGTAGGTACAGGGACTGCTGTAGAAAGTATAGTGCGTTTGCATGATGAGTATTCTTACTATAAATTAAAAGGTGCATCAAATCAACTAGAATACACTAAATATATGGCTTCAACCTTACAAGAAATTGCTCAGCGTTTTCCTGATTTGCAAAATACTGGAATTTTAAAAAACTTAGAAAATTATAACAAAGCTTGGAATGATTTTGCATCTAATCCCAATGAAAATGCTACAAAAATAACCCTTGTAAAAGCTTCTCAAACCTTAACAGAAAGCATTAATAATACCTTTACAACCTTAGATAAAATCCAAAAAAAAGTAGATAATGATATTAAAAATACGGTTAATGAGATTAATAAAATTGGCGAAGAAATCGCTATTATAAATAAGCAAATTTATGGACAAGAAGCCTTGCCAACAGAACATGCAAATGAACTTAGAGATAGAAGAGATGAACTTGAGCTTACTCTTTCAAAACTAGTGAGTGCAGTTGCAAGTAAAAATGAAATCAATCAAGATAACCGCCTTGATACAACCATCACTGATCCAAGACATCAATACAATCTAAGTATAGAAGGTTTTAGTATAGTAGATGGGATTAATTTTCATCCTTTAAAGCTTGATTATGATGATAAAAATAAATCTTATAGTATTTATTATGAAACTCCTGATGAAAAAGTTCGTGATCTTACTGCAAAAATTAACGGAGGGCAACTTGGAGCTCAACTTGACTTACGCGGTAGAAATTATAGCAAAAATGAGGGAAAATATGAAGATGGAATTATCCAAGGCTATATGGATTCTTTAGACACTTTTGCTAAAACTATGATCAATGAAACTAACAATCTTTATGCAAGTTCTGCAAAAAGCTCTGTTACTTCTGATTATCTATCTGGACTTAAAGGAGATATTCCTTTAGTCAATTATGATAGAACTATACAACCAGGAAGTTTTGATATAATTATTTATGATGATAAAGGTGATAAAAAACTCACTAAAACCATCACAATAGATGTCAATACAACCATGAATGACATCATGAGTCAAATCAATGCCAATACAGATGATAATAACAATAAAAATTCAAACGATGATGTTGATGACCATATCAATGCAAGTTTTAGCTATGATGCAAAAACTGGAGATGGGTTGTTTCAAATCAATGCAAAATCAGGTTTTAAAGTGGCCATTGAAGATAAAGGTACAAATTTTGCAGGTGCATTTAGCATAGGTGGTTTTTTTAGCGGAACTGATGCAAGTGATATAAAAGTAAAAGATTCCATCTTAAATGATCCAAGCACAGTAAGAGCAAGCTCAAATGGTGTTGATAGCGGCAATGATATGGCAAATAAAATCATCCAACTTCAATATGAAAAAGTTAATTTTTACAATGAAGATGGGACTATCGATAATCTTACTATGGAAGAATATTATCGTAAACT
The DNA here is from genome assembly GCA_000163995.1 of Campylobacter jejuni subsp. jejuni 414. Lineage (GTDB taxonomy): Bacteria > Campylobacterota > Campylobacteria > Campylobacterales > Campylobacteraceae > Campylobacter_D > Campylobacter_D jejuni_A. The sequence continues at coordinate 1,396,930 of CM000855.1, forward strand.
TACAGGTAAAATAGCTTCAGATGGTGAAAATAACAATGTTGTAAATCTAAGCAATGAAACTCTTTACAATTCTGTTTACAGCGAGTACCAATCTAAAAGCGGCGTAAATACAAATGAAGAATTAGCTGCTCTTATACAATATCAATCAAGCTACGGTGCTGCAGCAAAAATTGTCTCAACCGTAAATCAAATGCTTGATACCCTACTAGGGCTTAAATCTTAAGCTCTAGCAATAAAGTGAAAAATTTCATCCAGCTTAAAACCAAACTTGATTTTTTAGCTAATCAGAAAAATACTATTCATTCTCTTTTTGAAACTCCAGATCCTTTGCAAATTGCTAAAATTCACAACGATGAATTTATTGCTTTGCTTTGTGCTTTATTTGCTTATGGAAATGCCAAAAACATAGTAAATTTTCTAAAAAAACTTGATTTTTCTTTGTTAAGCCTTCAAGAAGAACTGATCAAAAAAGAACTTAAAGGTCTAAAATACCGATTTCAAAATGAAAGAGATATACAAGAAATTTTTATCACTCTTTCAAGACTTAAAAATGAAATTTCACTCCATGAACTTTTTAATCAAGCTTATCAAAAAAGAGAAAATACCACAGATGCAATTTTAGCTTTTATGCAAAAAATTAAAACTTTAAATTCTTATTCAAGTTATGGTTATGATTTTTTCTTTGGTAAAATTTGGCAAAGCACCCCTACTTCGCCTCTTAAACGCTATAATATGTATCTAAGATGGATGGTTAGAAAAGATAAGCTTGATCTTGGACTTTTTACCAAAATTCACACCAAAAATCTTTTAATCCCACTTGATACGCATACGCATAAAATTTCCTTGACTTTAGGACTTCTAAAGCGTAAAATATATGATTATAAAAGTGTTTTAGAACTCACACAAAATTTAAAAAAATTAGATGCAAATGATCCTATAAAATATGACTTTGCACTTTATCGTTTAGGGCAAAACAAGGAAATTGATAAATTTATAAGGAATGAAAATGGGCTTTGAGCACTTAGATACAATTTATTATTTTATACTTTTTGTTGTAGCTCTTTTTGCTGGTTTTATAGATTCTATTGTAGGTGGAGGTGGACTTATCACTCTGCCAGCACTGATAGCTTGTGGAATTCCTGCACATTTATCCTTAGCAACAAACAAACTCCAAAGTGTTTTTGGATCTTTTACAGCAACTCTAACTTATTTTAAATCCACCACTCTACCTCATCTTGCTTGGGGTATTTTTTTCACAGCCATAGGAGCAGGCATAGGAAGCTATGGTGTTCTTTTTGTAAAAGATGAACAATTAAAGCTTATTATTTTAATCTTTTTAACTCTTACTTTCTTGTATACAGCTTTACGTCCTAATTTAGGCAAACATGAAAGCAAACCTAAATTAAAAAATATCAAAATTTTTCATTTAATTTGCGGCTTAACCTTAGGCTTTTATGATGGATTTTTAGGACCTGGGACGGGTTCATTTTGGATTTTTGCTTGTGTGATGTTGCTAGGATTTAACATGAGAAAAGCAAGTATTAATACCAAAATTTTAAATTTTACAAGCAATATCATTGCTCTTGCTATATTCTTATGGCAATACGAACTTTTATGGGCTATAGGTTTACTCATGGGCATAGGACAAGTTTTAGGGGCTTATCTTGGCTCAAAGCTTGTATTAAAAACCAATGGAAAATTTATAAAAACTTTATTTTTAATCATTGTGGGTGCTACTATCATTAAAGTAGCTTGGGATTATTTTAATTAAAAATTCACCCCAGAACCAAGATCCCACATAGGTAAAAATATACCTAAGGCCAAAAATAAAACCAAAAGTGCCACAAATAAAGTCATCATAGGCTCTAAAAAAACCAAAAATCTATCCATCAAATTTTCACTTTTTTGTTGATAATATTTAGCAATTTCTTCGCTCAAAACTTCTAGTTTTCCACTTTTCATCGCAACATTAAGCATAGAAAATACCAAAGAATCAAAAATATCAATCTTTTTAAAAGCTTGACTTAGCTCAAGACCAGAATCTATAAAACTAAAAAGTTTCTTATACTGAAAAATTAAAAATTTATTTTCAAGCCCCATGATGGCTAAGTCAAAAGCCTTAGATATTGAAATTCCATTTTTCAAAAGCAAGGAAAAAACCATGAAGAAATAATAATTTTGATTATAAAGAATCAAACGAGAAAGCAAAGGTATTTTTAAAAGTAAAAAATCATAAGAAAACGCAAAAGAATAAAAATTTTTATAAGCTAAAACAGTCATAAAAATAAAAACAACAAGCAAGGATGTACAAAAAATTCCATAAGTGTCTAAAAAGTTATAAATTTCTAACATTGCATGTGTGATAAAAGGCAAATTCGCGTCTAAATTTTCAAATAAATCTTTAAAATTTGGCACCACAAAAAGCATTAAAAATAAAAATGCTCCAATAATACCTAAAAAAACCAAAGTAGGATATCTCAAAGCCTTTTTCAACTGTTTTTGATTCTCCATACTTTTTTCTCGAAGTTTAGAAATTTGGCTAAATATTTCGCTGATTTTTCCTGTATTTTCAGCTGTTTTTATCAAAGCCAACTCTGCACGATTTAATCCAAAATTAGCATTTTCAAAAGCTTGGTTTAGACTTTGGGCTAAAATTAAATTGTCTAATATTTTTTTCATAATCTTGCAAGAATGCATAAGATATAATTCTTTAATTGCTTCTTGAACGCTTAATCCAACTTCGCACAATAAAGCCAATTCTTTAAAAAAGAGTATAAAATTTTCATCCTTTAATCTCTGAAAATTAGACTTTTGAATTTCTTTTATATTAATAATTTTCCAATTCTTTGACAAAGCCTTTGTTTGAGCTGTATTTAAATTTTCAGCTTTTATAGTTTTTTTATAATTTTGATTGTTTTTAAGAAATTCCACTTCATAAAATTTCATCTTACAACCCTTAAAAGCTCATCTATGCTTGTAAGACCTTCTTTGGCTTTTTTCAAACCTTGTTCAAACATGGTTTGAAAACCATGTTTTTTTGCAAGCTCCATTAAAATCATTTTATTTTGGCTTTCTCTAATAGCACAAGCTAAATCTTCATTGATTTCCAAACACTCAGCGATTAATTCTCTGCCAAAAAATCCGCTATGATGGCAACGCTCACATCCTTTTGGTTCAAAAAATTCACCTTCAAATTCAATATAATGTTTTTTGCTTTTTTGCTTACACCAAGGACAAAGTTTTCTAACCAAACGCTGTGCTATAACAAGACTCAAAGCTGATGCTATCAAGTAACTTTTTGCTTGCATATCTAAAAGTCTATCAATAGTACTAAGAGCATCATTAGTATGTAAGGTGCTTAAAAGCAAATGGCCTGTTAAAGAAGCTTTAAGTGCAATATCTAAACTTTCTTCATCACGAATTTCTCCTATCATGATAATATCAGGATCTTGTCTTAAAATTGCTCTTAAAATACTGTTAAATTCGACTCCAACTTTTGAATTAAGTAAAATTTGCTGCACTAAAGGAATTTTATATTCTATAGGATCTTCTGCAGAAATAATCTTTTTTTCCACACTCTTTAACTCATTTAAACACGCATATAAAGTTGTGCTTTTACCACTACCTGTAGGGCCTGTTAATAAAATCATTCCATTAGGACGATGTAAAATCTTTTTTAAAATTTCTAAATTTTTATCCCCAAGGTTTAATTTATATAAATCCAAAATTTCTTTATCATGTTTTAAAATTCTTATAACGACACTTTCACCATAAATCAAAGGCAAACATGAAACACGAAAATCGTATTTTTCATTTTCAAAATCTAACTCAAAGCTTCCATCTTGTGTTTTTCTTGATTCGGCCAAATTTAAACAAGCTAAAAATTTAATATGAAATACCAAAGCTTCATAAATATCCTTCTCAAAAATAGCAAATTCACGCAAAATTCCATCAACTCTAAACCTAATCATAGCATCATCACTCCTTGCCTCTATGTGAATATCACTCGCATGAAAAGATAAAATTTCATGTAATAAAAAATCAAAAATTTGACTGATACAACTTTGTTCATCTCTTTTTTGACTTTCTTGCCATTCAAGTCTAAGTTTGATGCTTAATCTTTTAATCTCCTCTTGTATGCGAATTTGATTTAGAATTTTAGCTATCTTTAACTCATCAGCAATTGCAGTATTTATTTTCTCGCAAATCATAAAAGTCTTAACTTGCTCTAAAAGCTCTAAAGAACAAGGTTTAGATCTAATAATCACAAAGTCATGATTATTTTTAATAAGCAAAAACTTGAATTTCAAAAGCAAAGAAAAAGGTATAGCTTCATAAATAAAATCACCGTCTTTATCCAAATCAATAAAATTTAAATTGTAAAAATTTGCTAATTTTTTAAAAAAATTCTCAGAAGTGATACTAAATTTAGCACAAATTTCATCAAGACTCATTTCATTATCAATATAAGCTTGAAAAGTTTTATCCATTCTATTTCTCATCTAATTCCATAAAACCATAATAATTTATATAAGCATCCAAAGCACTCTGAGCCTCTTTTTCTTCACCCAAAGCTCTTTTAGCTTGAGCAAAAATCAGCCAAGAATCTTGTTTTTGTCTGTCAAGTTCATTTGCTTTTAAAGCCCAAAATATCGTTTTTTGATAAGCTTTAATATCAAAATACTTCTTAGCCAAATTTAATGCCTTTTCATAGCTTGGATTTTGATAAAAAGATTTTTTTAAATCAGAAATATTTAAAATCTTAGAATCAATTTCTATCTTGCTAACATATGTATTTTCTTGTATTGCTTTAATTTCTTCTAATTCTTTATATAATTTTTCCTTATAAATCTTATTTTTTTCTTGTAGAATTTGTGCTTGAAGAATCTTTTGTTCTAAATGTTTTTTATGTTCAATAGCTTGCAAATAAATATTTTTTTGCTTATTGTATTTTTGTATTGCCATAAAAGAACAAAATGCTATTATCGATATCAAAATAATTAAAAACAAATATTTTAAATATTTTTAAGTAAAAATATTTATACTTAAGCTCAAGCTCATAAATTCTTTCTTGCATATCTTACCTTAATAAGTCATTTTCTAAAGCGCTAAGCTTTAAAATATACTCTTGACTTTTATTTTTATCGAAAAAACTATTTATCTCACAAAAAGTCTTTAAAGTTTTATCAATATATCTTAAATTTCCTTGGGAAATTTTTTTGCAAAAATTTAAGACATTTATTTGAAAAATTCATTTCAAATTTCAATTTGATATAATTATCAAGCTCTAAAAGACTGATATTTTTCAACTCAAAACAAGCACTTAGACGACTTTTAAAATGCTCTTTTTTAAGTATATTTAACTTTTTGTGAGAACTTAAAACAAAACTTATAGAATCACTATAAATCCTGATGCTTTCTAACATTGCATGATCATACATTCCTACTTCATCAAGAATAATTAAACTCTGACCTTGTGAAATCAAAAACTCAATTTTTTCTTTTAAAAAACTTTGATCTTTAAAATTTTCATTAATAAAATCAATATTATATTTTTCTGTCAATCTTTGCAGCAATACACTTTTACCACTGCCACTTTTTCCCCATAAAAAAATAAAAGCTTTTTGACTTTCTAAAATTTGATTGATTTGGTGAAAAATTTCTTCTCTAAATGGAATAATTTTACTCATAATGTTTAAATCCTAGATCTTTAAGACTTGGAGCATTTGTACTATCTACTATACTTGGAGTGATAATAAAAACAATTTCAGTTGCTTTAGAATCTAAAACTTCTCCTTTAAATAAAGAACCTAAAATTGGAATTTTTGATAAAAAATTGATAGAATTTTTCTCATTAGATTTATCATGCGAAATCAATCCACCTAAAATCAAAGTTTGATTATTTTCCACTTGCACAACACTAGAAAGCTTTTTTTGTATAGTATCAGGAGCGATAGTTCTTGGTTCTTTTTGCCTTTTATTATCTTCTGGATACTTAAAATCGCTTAAACTTGGATTAATCCTAAGCATTATCTTTCCATCATCAGAAATTTCGGGCAAGATATTAAGTAAAATACCCACAAAAATAGAATAATTATTATAACTTTCACTAACAGTTGTTCCATTTTCAGTACCCTTAGAGCTTTCTTTGACTTGATAATTTATAGTATCCCCTACAGAAATAATGGCTTGTTGGTTATTTAAAGCCATAAGCTTTGGATTAGAAAGTACACTAGTTTTTCCATTTTGAGAAAGAAAGTTAACAATAGAATCAAAATTTAAATTTGCCCTTAGACCCAAATTTTTAACAAAACCTTGCCCATTTTGAAGTTGAATAAAAGAATTTTCATTATTTGCTTGAGAATTTAAACCTATATTAAAATTTTGCCAATTAATCCCACTAGAATGATTTTCATTTAAACTCACAGCAAGTATACTAACATCAATAATAACTTGTTTTTTAAGACGATTTTCTAATTTTTGCAAATAATTTTTCACACTTTTCAACTGAGAATTTGTTCCAGTTACTATAATAATACCTGCATTGGAATTTATAATGGGAGTTTTAGCTTCATAATCTTCATGGGAATTTTTTAATAATACAATAATCTCTTTTTCTATATTTTGCCAAAAATCAAATTTTTCCATACTTTTAATCATATTATCTTCTGCATCATCAAAACTACCGCTATATTCATTTTGTCTTGGTTTGGCATCTACAGAAGCTTTGGTTATACTTTGTCCCTCTCTAATAGAAGTGATATAACTTATCTTAAAAATCTTCGTATCAATACCTGAAATTCTTAAAATTTTACCATCAAAATCGTAGCTAAGATCATGCTCTTTGATAAAAAAATTAAAAATTTCATCTAAACTCATTTGATGAATATTGACAGAATTTTGCAATTTTTCTAATTTTTCTTTGGCAATTTTATCTTTAACAATAATACTAAAAGAACAATATTTTGCAAGCTCATCAAGACTCTCTTGTATGCTTAATTTTTCATTGATATTGATGTCAAAAAGACGCTTTTGACAATCTATAGCATAAAGACAATGCCAAAAAAGAAAGTTAATTAATATTAATCTTATCATTTTTATTTATTTGGATTGCAATTTCTAAATTATCGTATTTAAACTTAATCTCTTTGGTATTTATCTCATTTATAGTAGCATCATCAATCATATCACCTTTTTTATACCATCGATCATAAATCTTTACTTTATTAAGCATAATTGCAGTAATTTTTATTTGTCTTAATTTTTCAAAAGTAGGATTAACAAACGGGTTTTGAAGAGCGTTAAAATTTACATGATTTTGCTTATCTATAAGTTTAAAATACTCTTCAAAATTATCTTGTGCAAACAAAGTGCCAAAACACAGTGTTGCACTAAAAATACATTTTATCAGCTTTCAACCTCATTGCTATAATCAGCCATAGCAATACGCTTAAGCTGTCTATAACGGCGTTGAGCATCTTTTTTATTGCGTTCAAAGAGTTCAGCAGCATGTTCAGGGTTTGCTTTCTTAAGAGAATTATAACGCACTTCATTCATTAAAAATTGCTCATACAAATCCCAATCAGGTTCTTTTCCTATTAGGGTTAAAGGATTTTTTCCTTGTTCTTCTAAGCGAGGATCAAAGGTATAAAGTGGCCAATAACCACATTTTGTAGCAAGTTCACCCTGCTCTCCTGAGTAACCAAGCCCACCTTTAACACCATGAGCTATACAAGGAGAATAACAAATCACTAAAGATGGTCCATCATAAGCTTCAGCTGCAGTAATAGCTTTGATAAGATGGGTATAATTCGCAGTTGAGTTCACTTGTGCAACAAAGATATAACCATAAGTCATAGCAATTTGACCTAAATCTTTTTTCTGTATAGGTTTACCCGCTGCTGCAAACTGCGCCACAGCACCTGTTCTAGAAGATTTTGAGCTCTGACCACCTGTGTTGGAATAAACTTCTGTATCAAGCACTAAAACATTTACATTTTCTCCACTTGCTAAAACATGGTCAAGCCCACCATAACCTATATCATAAGCCCAACCATCACCACCAAAAATCCAGTGAGATTTTTTGCTTAAATACTGTTTAAGTTCTAATATATCTTGCACAGCTTTAATATTTTTATTTTGCTCTAAAATAGGGATCATTTTATCTTTGATTTCGATAGAAATAGCACCATTATCTTTATTTGCAATCCAATCTTTAAAAAGAGCCGATAAAGCATTTGGCACCTCTTGCATACTTTCATTCATGATATTTTCAATGCGATGTCTTGTATTTTCAGTTGCGATTTTCATACCCAAACCAAACTCGGCATTATCTTCAAAAAGTGAATTTCCCCAAGCAGGACCGTGTCCGTTTTTCACACTTTTTCTATAAGGAGTTGATGGAGCTGAACCCCCATAAATAGAACTGCATCCTGTAGCATTAGCTACAATCATTCTTTCGCCAAATAATCTTGTAATTAAAGTAATATAAGGAGTTTCCCCACACCCAGGACATGCACCATGAAATTCAAATAAAGGCTGTGCAAACTGTGCTCCTTTAGTGGTTTCTTTATTTAAAATATCATCTTTATAAGTGATTTCTTTAAATAAATAATCCGCATTTTCTTGTTCACCAAAATCCATTTCTTCTCGAAGTGGCACCATAACCAAAGATTTTTCTTTAGTAGGACATTCATGAACACAAAGCTCACAGCCTGTACAATCAAGCGGAGAAACTTGGATTTTAAAACTTAATTTTTCTCCTTTAACTCCTTTAGCCTCTAAAGCGTGATCTTTTACTCCACGCGGCGCATTTGCCATTTCTTCATCATTAATTAAAAACGGTCTGATAACAGCATGCGGACAAACTGAAGCACATTGATTACATTGGATACAATTTGCTTCTATCCATCTTGGCACCATAACCCCAACACCGCGTTTTTCGTATTCGGTTGTACCGTGCTCAAAACTTCCATCTTCATAGCCTAAAAAGGCTGAAACAGGCAAATCATCACCCTTAGATGCATTCATAGGTTTTACGATTTTTTCGACAAATTCAGTGCCTTTATAAGCATTAGTTTGTTCTTTTTCTTTAATCTCTAAATTTTTCCAATTTGGATCCACTTCAACTTTTACAAGTCCATCAGCACCTACATCTATAGCTTTATAGTTCATCTCTACAATGGCATCACCTTTTTTGTTATAAGACTTATAGGCAAGTTCTTTCATATATTTTTGTGCATCTTCATAAGGAATGATTTTTACAAGTTTAAAAAAGGCTGATTGCATAATGGTATTTGTGCGATTTCCCAAGCCTATATCACGAGCTAGTTTAGTCGCATTGATAATATAAAAATTTATCTCTTTTTCAGCCAAAGTTTTCTTTACTGCATCTGGAAGTTGTCTTATAGTTTCTTCAGCATTCCAAATACTATTTAAAAGAAAGGTTCCACCTTTACGAATTCCTGCTAAAACATCGTAAATTTCTAGATAAGCAGCTACAGAACAAGCGATAAAATGCGGAGTTGAAACAAGATAAGTTGAACGAATAGGTTTTTTAGAAAATCTTAAATGGCTTCTTGTATAACCTCCTGATTTTTTAGAATCATAAGCAAAATAAGCTTGAGCATAAAAATCTGTTTTATCTCCGATGATCTTAATCGAGTTTTTATTTGCACCCACAGTTCCATCAGCACCAAGGCCATAAAATAAGCATTCGATAGTACTTTCATCTCCGAGTGAAATTTTTTCTCCTGTGTTAAGTGAAGTATGAGTTACATCATCAAGTATACCAACTGTAAAGCCATCTTTTGGATTATCAAGCTTAAGATTTTCAAATACAGCTATCATTTGAGCAGGATCTACATCTTTTGAAGAAAGTCCATATCTTCCACCCACTATAATAGGAGCATTTTCCCTTCCATAAAAAGCTGATTTTATATCAAGATAAAGCGGTTCTCCAAGGCTTCCTGGTTCTTTAGTTCTATCTAAAACCGCAATTTTTTTCACTGATTTTGGCATAACATCAAAGAAATATTTTAGACTAAATGGACGATAAAGATAAACTTTTAAAATCCCTACTTTTTCGCCCTTAGCACTAAGATAATCCACTACCTCTTCAAGTGCTTGAGTTACAGAACCCATAGCAACAATCACGCGCTCTGGTTCTTTGTGGCCATAATATGTAAATGGTTTATATTCTCTACCTGTGATTTTTGAAATTTCTTGCATGTATTCATTAACAACATCAGGTAAAGCATCATAAAAACGATTGCTTACTTCTCTAGTTTGAAAATATATATCATCATTTTGAGCCGTTCCACGTGTTTTTGGATTTTCTGGATTTAAAGCATTATTTCTAAATTCAAGCAAAGCTTCTCTATCCAATAATCTATCAAAATGTGCATAATCCATCACTTCAATTTTTTGAATTTCATGACTTGTTCTAAAACCATCAAAAAAATGTAAAAATGGTACCATTCCCTTAATTGCAGCTAAATGTGCCACGCCAGCTAAGTCCATAGTTTCTTGCACAGAATGTGAACAAAGCATAGCAAAACCAATTTGTCTTGCTGCATAAATATCTTGATGATCGCCAAAGATAGATAAGGCTTGAGCAGCTAAAGAACGTGCTGCTACATGGATTACACAGGGGAGTAATTGACCAGCTATTTTATACATATTTGGAATTTTAAGTAGCAATCCTTGAGAAGCTGTATAAGTCGTAGTCAAAGCCCCTGCTTGCAAAGATCCATGCACACTACCTGCAGCACCTGCTTCACTTTGCATTTCTACGATTTTTACAGGAACTCCAAAAAGATTTTTTTTACCCGCAGCCGCCCACATATCGGTATAATCAGCCATGGGAGAACTAGGTGTAATAGGATAAATTCCAGCAACTTCAGTAAAAGCATACGCAGCGTATGCAGCAGCCTCATTTCCATCCATAGTTTTCATAATTTTACCCATTGAGACCTTCCTTTGATTATGATAATTTTTATAATTTTTTAACTATCAATTTACTATAAATTCTCTTAAAAGGCGTTTAACAAAAACTTGAAATTAGTTTAATCTAGATTTAGATGACTAACAGCCTCATATGTATTCAAAAATACTATATAATGGGCTTTTAATTCATTTTCATTCCATAACCACAGGTTAAGACTAAAGAAATGATATTAGCAGAAATTGTAGCTTGAATATCCGGTATTGTATCACCTATCATATAGGCATTTTTCGAGTTTTACTAAGTCTTTTTAAAGCTAAAACTATAGGTTCGGGATTGAACTTGAGATTTGTGACATCTTCAAGAATAATTAAATTTTAATCCCCAAATAAACAAGCAAAATTGGGATAAATTTACCACCTTTTGTTGTACTATACTAAGTTAGCAATTTCACTTCCAAACTCTAATGCTTCTTTTACTTTAGGCAAAAATAGTTTGCTCTAAATAAATTTCACGATAAACTAATTCAAATTCTTTGCTTAAATTTTTATCAGGATAAAGCATTCAAAATATTTGCTCTAAAGGATAAGCTATGAGATTTTTGTTTTATTATTAGAAGTTAATCCAAGGGCTTAAAGCTCCTTGGAAAGAATTTAATAGCATCTAGAATCAATTAAGTGTCATCTAAATCAAACAAAATAGTTTTATTTATTATCTTAAAATAAATTTAGCATCCACTCTTCTATTATCTGCTCTACCTTCTTTGGTATCATTACTTGAGCGAGGATTATCTTGACCATAGCCTATTGTTTTGATACGATTTTTTTCTACACCATATTTTTCAAGTTCATTAGCAACACTTTTAGCACGTCTTTCTGAAAGCTTTTGATTGTAAGCTCTTGATCCTACATTATCTGTGTGTCCTTCAAGTATAGTATCATATCTTTCATTTTCATCTAAAACTTTTGCAATTTCTTTAATTTTTTCTTGAAAAGTTGGATTTATAGTAGTTTTATCAAAACCAAAATGACCTTCTAAGGAAATAGTTTTTTCACAACCATTTTCATCCAACAAAGCACCTTCTCTTGGTTCTACAGGACATTTTGCTTGTGGAGCTAAACGAGTACTAGCAACTTCTTCTACAGCTTTTTCCTTTTTACCACCAAAACCAAAACTAATGCCCAAAGTTGAAACCCAGTTATGATTTGCATGATTGAAGTTAATTTGATCTCTAGTTTCAAATCTTAAAGCCAAAGAATCACTAAGGCGGAATTTTATACCTGCACCATAATGTCCAAATCCACCGCTTTTATTATCATAAGCAGCATTTGAAAAATCTTCATATCCTCCACCTGCTAAACCATAAAAATAAAATTTCTCACCTACATCAATACCTTTAATAGCACTCAAATAAGTTCTTGTAATATCTGTAGTTTTATCTGTATTTGTATACTTAACATCAGAATAATGTTCTAAGCCAAATTCTAATTGATCAAGCCAAAAATCGTCAAAATGGTAACCAAGCCTAACACCTGGCGCATAACGATTATTCATATCTAAATTACCTTCAAAGTAATTGTAGTTTAAAGTTGGAGTGATTTCAAATTTTACATTGTCATCAGCACCAAATAAAACACTTGCTAAACCTAAACATAATAATATTTTTTTCATAGAAAAAACCTTTCGTTGCGTTACAAAATAAAAATTTTAAATCTTCTAATTATATCATAAATGATAAAAAAAAGAATGAGTTTTATAAAAAATGTAGAAAGGCGGGAAAATCCCACCTGAAAATATTAACGTTTAGAGAATTGTGGACTTCTTCTTGCTTTGCGGCGTCCGTATTTTTTACGCTCAACAGTTCTACTATCTCTAGTAAGAAGTCCTTTAGGTTTTAATAAAGCCCTAAAATCAGCATCCATAGCTGCTAAAGCTCTTGAAATTCCATGTCTTAAAGCTTCAGCTTGAGCACTATAGCCTCCGCCTAAAGTAGTTGCTTTAATATCCATCGAAGTTTCTTGTTTAGTTACAAGTAAAGGTTGAACCACTTTAAGCTTAATCGCTTCGTGTCCACCAAGCCAAGTGTTTAAATCAACGCCATTAACACTAATTTTACCGCTACCTGGTTTTACCCATACCTTTGCAATAGCAGTTTTTCTTTTACCTGTTGCATATGTTGTTGCCATGATTATTTTCCTTCTTTAGCAATTTGTGCAGTGTGTGGGTGCTCACTACCCGCATAAATTTTTAATTTCTTAAGCATTGCTCTACCTAAATTTGTTTTAGGAAGCATACCTCTGACTGCTAATTTATATAATTTTGCAGGATTTTTTTCAAGTAAATCTCCAAATTTTTCGCTTTTTACACTTCCAAAATATCCTGAATGTCTATGATAAAGCTTATCTTCTGCTTTATTAGCACCTGTAAATACGGCTTTTGAAGCATTAATGATAATCACATAATCACCGCAATCAACATTTGGGGTAAAGCAAGGCTTGTTTTTACCTCTTAAAATCGTTGCTACTTCAGTTAAAAGACGACCAAAACGTTTGCCTTCTGCGTCTAAAACAATCCATTCTCGTTTTACTTCGTTTGGCTTTGTGATCTTTGTCATAATTTTTTACCTTTGCCAAAAATTTTTTAAAAACATGATTATAATTATTTTAGCTTAATAAATACTTAATTTAAGAATATTTAAAGATTAATAAAATAATTTATTTTATTAAAATATGTAAGAAATAATATACTTTAATGTTTATTGAATTTAGAATAATTATTTATAATTTTATTTTTGTAAAATTTAAAAATTATTTTATTTATCATTTTTATAATAAAGAGAAAAAAATGATTTGGCAAAGATTAAAAACTATGAAAGTTGTCATTATTCCAACATCCTTGTGCTAATAAGTTTTTTTAAGATTAAGTGTGCTTATTTCTATAATGACAATCAAACAAAATGAATGAGTTGAAAAAACGCAATGAAGGCGATATAAATGCTTGCTATGTTTTTTCTACAATTATAAGATCTTTAAAAAAACCACAAACAAAACTAAGATATTTTCTATGGCCTTTTTATAAATTTTACCTATTTTATATTTGCTTTTAAAATCCATCTGTTTATAGTCTATAATGATAGTCCATTTAAAGCAATTAAATCAAACTGCTTAATCTCTACATTAAAGCTTATTCTTTTAATCAAATCTTTATTTTTCGCTATTAACTTTTTTGACGAAGAAGCTTAAAATTTTCTCCTTATAGGAATTAAATTTTTACATAAAAAATGAAAAGTATTTCCAAAACAAAGATTTTAATTCTCAAAAATTCATTTTGGTTATTTCTTGCTTTTTCTTTCACTTCTCTTTATCTTGTGTTTTTAAATTCTCTCCCTTTTTCTTTATCTTGTGTTTTTAAATGATAAGGCTTATAAAAATACAATTTACAATTTTCTAGTATATAAACCTTTTGAAATTCTTTAATATGAAAATTAACTTGAGCAAA
>CM000855.1:1411472-1487774 GCA_000163995.1 Campylobacter jejuni subsp. jejuni 414
ATTGTCTATTAATTTAGTGTAATGATTGCATAAAAATAAATAATCAAGCTCATATTCTCTAGCAAGTTTTAATTCAAAGCTTATTTGTTCAGTTAAGGCTTGATCTTGGACATTTTTAACTTCTACTAAGGTAGGATAATCATTTAAGCTTACTAAAAAATCAGGTATAGTGTGATTAAAACCTTTGGTATTAAAATTAGCATCTAGTTTTCTTCTATTGGATAAATATCTAGTAGATCTTTTAGTAAAAAGCATAGAAGCAGCATATTCTCCTGCATCTCCTATATCTTTAGAATTTATATTTTTGTTGTTTGGTTTGTCTTGGGTGGTGGTATCACTTTTTTCATCATCTAAGAAATCATCTCCACTAGTGTTATTTTGTTTACCATCATTAGCTTGTGTTTGAGGGTTTGTAATGTTTTTTCCATAATTTTTAGCTTTTTGTCTGTTTTTTTGTAAAAATTCAAGTCGGCCTTGTAGGCTTAGTTCTTTTGTTGATTTGTTTTGATTTTTTTTCAACCTATTGATTTTTTCATTCAATTTTTTTTCATCTGCAATGATATCTTTTAATCTTTTATTATCTTTAATCAATATTTTTTCCATTTCATCTGCTTTTTTCTGGCAAGCTTCTTGGATGGCTTGTGCTTGTTCTTCTTTATCGTTTTGTGTAAACTTTCTATCTTCATTTAAAGCTTCTAAGAATTCTTTAGGACTTTGTAAAATTAAATTAGGATTTTGTATTTTAGCTATGCTTCTTTGAAAAGTTATATCTATAGTTTTTTCTTTTCTTCCTTTTCTAAAATCAGTAAGCACAAAGCCCTTATCTTCTAAAGGTACAGGATCAAAGTGTAGTTCTTTATCTTTTCCTAAAGATAGCAATCTTGGTATTAAAACATAAATTCCTTTTTTAAAACATTGATCAAAAAAATCTGCTGGGACTGTAGCTATACCGTTTTTAACCTTAAAGCCATCATTAGCTAATTCTTTATTTATACTTTCGATATTATTATCTTTGCTTGTATAAACATCATAAAATATATCATAATCTTGAAATTTCTTTTGTCGTTCTTGTTTGGTTTGTGTTTTTATGTTTAAAGTGAAATTATCTTTTTTAAGCTTGTTTATTTCTTTATCGATTTCTTGAGCATGGGCATTTGCTTGTTCTTTTGTGATATCGGGTTTTTGATTGAATTGATCTTGAGAATTTATTTTTATGATTTCTTGTTCTTTATGAACTTCTTTATTATCTTTATCTTGGTTTTTAAATTCTCTCCCTTTTTCTTTATCTTGTGTTTTTAAATGATAAGGCTTATAAAAATACAATTTACAATTTTCTAGTATATAAACCTTTTGAAATTCTTTAATATGAAAATTAACTTGAGCAAAGTCAATTTTTATATTTTCATTCATTTTCTTTAGCCTTTTTTATAGCATCGTTTAACAATTTACAATATTTATCCATATATTTTTCATCTTTTTCACACTCATCACTATCCCAATATATATTATATTTTTTGCTCATCTTTTATCTCCACACTAAAAATGCTTTTTTGCATAATCATCATAAGGTATCAAAAAATTTTATCAGTGTTTCCTATCTCAAAAAAATATTTTAATTATTATAACAATAAATTGTTATAATAACTCCTTGATTTGATTATAATGTTACATTTTTATGTGGAGTATGAAAGTTGGGCATTTTATAGCTAGTAGGAAAACGCAGCATGGACAAGTCTATACAAGAGTATTTTGCAAAAGAAGAGATTAAAGCTTGTTATGTTTAATTGTTTTTTTGCCATCGATAAAGCATTACAAATCACAAGGATTTGAATTTCACCCTATTCTTCGATAAGTTCTTCGATTAAAATTTTATCCTCTAAACAATAAATCACAAAAGCACGCACTTTATCTTTTTTTAAAATTTCACTAATAGCAATCTTATAAGTTCTTACTTGATCTTTATGTTTATCTTGCATAGCAAGACCTGTTTTATAATCAATTATGAAAGCTTCTTCATCTTTTAAAGCAAGTAAATCTAATTGTTTAATCTCCCCATTAAAACTTAAAGTTTGTTCTTTTAAAAGTTTTTTATCATTAATCAATGCTTGAAATTGAGTATTTTTAAGTAAAATTTCAATCCTTTTAAAAAGCTTTTCAAAATCACTCTCATCTAAAAAATGCCTAAAATTACTCCTGCATTGTTGAATGAGTGTTTGAAAATTTTCACCCTTAGGAAGTTTTAAATTTTGCATAAAAAAGTGAAAAGCATTTCCAAAATACATTTCTTTACTACCAAGTCTTTCTTCGCTTTGAACTTCTTGCAAGGCAATTTTTTCAAATTTTTGTAAATTTTGAAGGCTTTCTTTTTTGACACTTGAAATTTGCTCTTTACTTTCTAAAAAACCTCTTTCTTGGGAGGCTATATTTAAAAACTCTCCCTTAAAATAACTTGGATAATGTCCATTAACACATTCTTCATTTCTTTTTATGACAATCAAACTTTCCTTAGCTCTTGTAAAAGCCACATAAAGTTTATTGATATCATCTTCGTAATTTGCTCTTGCAATATTTTCTTTAAAAAGAGTGTAAATAGGCTCTTTGGTGACTTCTCGGATTTTATCTTTGATATGCAGCTGCCAACCTTGATTGATATCGTATTCAAGCATGATATTTTCATTATTTGGATTGTTTTTAGAAAGACTGTCTAACAAGATTACATGATCAAACTCTAAACCTTTAGATTTATGCACGCTCATAATACTAATGCCCACATTTTGTTCACTTACTATTTTCAAAGTACAAGGCTCAAACAAAAGTTTTAAAAAATTTTCCTTTGTTTTAGCGTGTTCGATAAATTGTATTAAAGCTATATCATTTAAATCAAGTTTTAATTCTTTTATCAAAAAAAGCACATTTTCCATAGCATTTTTTGAAAAATCAAGAGTGATTTTTCTTGGTTTAAAACCCAAAAGTTCTTTTAAAAATACCAAATAAAACGCATCACCAAAAATACAATATTTAGCGTACTCTAAAACAAGTCTCACACTTGCTTTATTTTCAAGCAAAACATTACTTTGAGTAAATGCTGGAATTTTTTGCTCTCTTAAAAAATCCAATACCATATCTGCATCATTATTTTTCCAACATAAAATACAAATATCATCATAAGAAATATTTTTAGATCTTAAAAAATTAATTTGCCCAAGCAAAGTTTTTAAAGTCTTTTCTTTAATTTCTTGAGCTTGATTTTTAACCTTTTGCTCCTTAGACTCCACAATACGCACAAAACCACCTTTTTTACTTTCTAAGGCAAATTGTTCTTTATAATCTTTGATTTTTTCTTTAAAAGTTTCATTAACAAAATCAACCAAAAGTTCTTTAGAGCGGTAATTGGTATTTAAATTATCGCTTTTAATCTGTATAAATTCTTGTTTTAACAAATCAAATAACTCTTTTTTTCCTTTACGAAAACGATAAATACTTTGTTTTTTATCTCCCACATAAAAAAAAGTACGATTTTTTTAACCCCTTCTCCTGAAACAAGTTCAGCAATTAAAGGACGTAAAATTTGGTATTGGATTACGCTAGTATCTTGAAATTCATCAATAAGCAAATGAGAAATAAAACCATCTAAACGAAAATAAATCATATCCTTAAAATCACTTGTAATCAACTCATAAACTTTTTTACTTACATCTTGGAAATTTAAGGTATTTTTATCTTTATGAAGTATGTTTTTAGCCTCGTTATAATGATTTAAAAGATTCATTAAATTAGCGATTTTATAATTTTCAAGCTCTATAGCATAAGCATTTAAAGCATTTATAAGCTCCATTCTTTTTGTGCTAAAATGCAAATCTATGTTTTGTAGATCTTGCAGATATTTTGTACTTTTAAATTTTTCCATAAAACTTGATTTCATAAATTCAGCTAAATCTAAAACTTCGCTTTTAAAATTATTACACAAATAATTATAATTTTTCACATGAGTCAAACTTAAACAATAAGTTCTTAACTCGCTATAAGCTTTATTAATATAAGCTTTAGATGGGTTTGGAATTTTAGGGTAATTCTGAAAATAAGCATTCTCATAAAATTTTTCAAGTTCATTAAAAAAATTTTCTTTCTCATCAACTAAATTAATATAATAAGCCAAATCTTTTAATTCATCTTTTTTAAGAAGTTTTAAAAAAATCTCTCTTACATCAAGTTTTTCTTCACTCATTGTAAAATCACTACTTAAACCTAAATTTAAAGCAAAAACACGTAAAATTTTCCCAAAAAAAGCATCAAAAGTACTAATTTTTAACTCGGTTCTTAAAAATTCTTCCTTTTTAGTATCTCGCAAAGAAATAAGCTCTTTTTTGCTTTTATCTAAAAGCTTACAAAGTTCATTACATTCACTTGTTTTATTTTCTTTTTCTAAATTTAAAAAAGTCTCAACAATCCTTTTTTGCATTTCATTGGCAGCTTTTTTAGTAAAAGTTAAAGCTAAAATTTCATTAATCTTAGCTCCTTTTAAAATAAGAGCCACAAAACGCACACTCAAAGCAAAGGTTTTCCCACTTCCTGCACTCGATTCTAGAGCTAAAAAAGGTTCAAACTGGCTCATTTTAATTCCTTTTTATAAATAAGTTGGTAAGGACAGTACCCATCTTGTTCATTTTCAAATTCTATTTCTTCCTTGCTCATAAGGAATAAATCTTTCAGTCTCTCTTTAAGCTCATCTAAGCTTTTAGCCTTTTGATGCAACATTTGCATACTATTTAAATCGTAAAAACTCACGCTCGCATTTTGATCATACAAAGCTTGATAAAAAGCAAGTTGATAAGAATTGCTTGGCACTTTTCCGCTTTTATAATCAATAATCAAATTGCCTTCTTTAGAACTATCAATGCGATCTATAGTACCCTTAAGTTTGATCTTATCTGTTCCAAGTTTTAAAATATTATTTAACTCAAGCTCTGTATGTGCCACATAAAAACCTTGTGAAAAATGCTCTTTTTCATTTTTAGCAAATTGTATAAATTTTAATTTAAATACTTCAAGATCAAGTTCACCGATATTGTATTTTTGATATTCTTTTTCTAATAAATTTGTAAAAACTTTTATATCAAAATCATTATTTGCATAATTTTTATAATAAATTTCAAGCATTTTATGAATAAAATTTCCTTGATTTTTTGCTTTGCTTTCATCGCTTAAAAATCTAGGTTCTGCTAAATTTAAAATATAACGATAATAATAAGTTCTTTTTTGGTTTTCTAATAAATTAAAACGACTAAAAGAAAGTGGAAACTCAAAAGGATTATGCTTTAAAACAGGGGCTTTTATAGGAGTTAAATTAGGTTTTATACCCTCATAGTCTAATTTTAAAGCGTTAAGATAAGCTTGTTGATGAGTGTGAGTTTCATAAAAAAATTCAAAATCAAGCTCATCTAAAAAGCGTGATTTACTTTTTTCTTCATTTTCCACAAAACAAATACTTACTTCTAAGGCATTCTTCATCAAACTTTCATAATAAAATCTTTGTAAATTTTCTCTTCTGTCATAGCTAATTAATCCCGCTTTTTTACGCACTTCATTATTTAAAAAGAGTTCATTAATACTTCTTTTTGGTATAAATTCTTCATTAAAATCAACCAAAATCACCCCATCAAAACAAAGCCCACGACTTTCTAAAAGCCCCATTACCGTAACCTTACCTCCACCCACATCACTAAGGGAAAGTTGTGAGATTTGCATGAAAAAAAGATGGATCAACTCTTTAAGTGTTAAAGACTGATTTTTCAATAAATTTTTAATAAAATAAAGTTCTTTTTCTATCAAATAAATAAGCTCTTGTTTTTCATTTTCTAAAAATAAAGCAAGTAATTTTTCAAAATATTCAAAATCACATTTCTCATCAAAATGCTTTTTAAACTCTATAAAATCAAGCTTTAAAGAATGTAAAAGTGTATTGTGATAATCAAAAACCATTTGTGTATCTTCAAAATAATCTTCTTGATTTTTATAAACAAAAGAAACACTGCTAGCACTCTCATAAAGCGCTTGAAATTTTTGATAAAATAAACTTTCTTTAATGCTGATCCCATTTGCAAAATTAAGCATATTCTCTTTATCAAAAAGCCTTAAAAACTCGCAAAAACTTTCATCTGGAGTTATAACTGTAATATTTTCAGGCTTTAAACCCTTACGTACAAAATGTGAAATTTCATCCATTACAAAAGCACATTGCAAAGCCCTTAATTCAAAAGCTTTAAGTTTAATTTTTGAATTTCTTGCCTCAAAACTTTCTTCTTTTAAAATTTCTTGTTTTGAAAGATTGACTTCATAATGGGTATTTATTTTTAGATCAAATGTTTTTAAAAAATCAAGCTTTAAAAGATATTCAAGATTAAATTTACTTGTTTTAAAACTTAAAATTACTTCTTTAATCTGAGAAATTTCACTCAATAAGTTTTCCTCAAATTTACTTAAAAAACCTTGTAAATCATAAACTATAACTTCACACTCATCTAAAAAATCTTTATTGAGTGTATAATTTTTAGGCAAAGAAAGACTATCATAAAAAGAGTTTTTTTCAAGCAAAGCAAGATAGTTTTTATAGACTTCATCTAAAATTTCTAAATGTTCATTATAAGTAGCATAATAATCATTATTTTTAAGATCTTCTATGCTTTTTTTTTCTAAACTAAGCTCTTTAAAAAAAGAAAAAAGGTATTCGTTATTTTTCAAAAATGAAAAAAATTCTGCTGAAATTCCTAGTTTTTTTTCTAAATCTTTGCTTTTTAAACAAGCTTCTTGCATTAAAAGTAAACTTTCATAAGAACTCGCCTTATGAAAATTGCTCAAACAAACCTTATCTAAAAACTCACCTATACAAATAGCATTATCCAACAAAGCATTTTGTTTTTTATTTTGATTATAATACTCTCTAATTTGTCTTGAAGAACTAAAGATTCTTAATTTCATTGAGCATTTAATTCGTAGCTAAAAAAACCTATTATTTCTTCTCCATAAAATTTTAATTTAAGCTCCCATCTACCTTTATCTAATTTAGGCAAAGCAATACTTAAAATTCCATTTTTAACTTGTCCTTCTAGCTTTTGATCAAAATCTTTAGTGAATGGTCTTGTAAGAAGAACTTGAACTTTTAAATCATCAGAATTTATATTTTGCAATGCAGAAATTTTAAAATTTGCAACATAAGAATTTTGATCTACTTCATAACTAGGAATTCTTCTTTTACCTATAAAAGTAATTTTATCATTTTGAAAATCTACTTTAAAAAATTTATCAAAATTTGCTTGTTGTTTTTGTATTTTATTATAATTATTTTCAACATTCTGATAAGAGTCGAAATAAAAATCATCCTCGTATACAGGATAGTAACTTGCTATAAAAATCGTTACAATACAAGCAATAATTATAGCCAAAAGTGAAAGCAAAATACCATAGGGCCAAAAACTTTTTTTAGTTTCTATCATTTTTTTTCCTTTTTATTCTTCTTTGCGTATAGTATAACAATGCAAAGCAAATAAATCCATAGATAAGTATTCTTAAAATATTTATAGTATCACGATTTGCATTACCTATAGAATGTTGTAATTGTAATCTCAAAGACTTTGCCACACGATCTACTATATCAGCATAACCATTGAGTATAGCAGCATTATAAATATCACCTTTACTTGTAGCTAATATCGGCAAAATAGATCCTGTACCAGAATAAGGACTAAGCACAGCTTCTTTATCAATCAAAGCTAAGGCACCTTTTGAACCTACTATATCAACTTTATGAGAATTTTTAGACAAAAGAAGCAATATATAAGATTGAGGAAGTTCTTTTTGCATATTTAATAAAGTTTCAATTTCGGTTTTATCACCAACCATAACGCCGACAAAAATATTGCTTTTTTGATAAAGCTCTTTTCCTATAAGATTAATCTCGTTGCTTACTTTTTGACTTAAAATATTTTCATTAAAAAGCACAGCATCAAGAGCAAAAATTTTAGAAGGTAATAAAATAAAGAAGAAGATGGCTAAAAAGCCATCTTGTAATATTTTTTTCATCCTATATGAAGATGATTTACAGTCAAAACTGACCAAGCAGTGATTGCAGCAGCAACAACTAAACCAATAACAATTAAATATTCTAAAGCCTTGTTCATTGTGCTTCCTTTATACTTCTATGATCTTGCTCTTTTGAACCAAACATCTTTACACTTTGTATATCTTTAAGATTGTATGGCTTTTGCATGACTTCTTGCTGAGCTTTAAGACCCCAAATAGTTAAAATTACTAAGATCACAAGCAATAAAACCGTAGCAATTAACATACCTGTAACACCTGAAAGAGAAAATATACATCTGTTATTATTTTCCATTATTCACCCCTTGAAAGAGAAATTACATATTCGCCAACAGCTTCTTTTTGAATATCATTAAGTGCTGGAAAACTTGGCATTATTCCTATAAAACCTGCCTTACCACTATGTAAAACATCTACTACAAAAGCTGCAGAACCGTATTTTGTAAGATCTGGGAATATTCCATCTTGGCCTTTTCCATCTTCTCCATGGCATGCTGCACAAGTTGCATAAGCTTCTTTGCCCTTTGCTACTAAATTCTCATTAGCTGTTTTTTTAATAGCTGAAAGATCTTTTGCCACATAAGCAGCAATAGCAGGAATATCCTCCTCTGCTATACCTAAATCAGCTGCCCCAAGCATTTCTCCACCTGGGAAATTCATACCTTTTGAACCATGTTTAATCGCATCGATTATACCTTCTTCACTACCCCAAATACTTAAATTTTGAGCTTTACCATTAATACCATCCCCTGTAATTCCATGACAAGCTGAACACTGAACTAAAAAGATATTTTGTCCCATTGCTATTTTATCTTCAGGAGATAAATTTTTAAATTTTTCTTCAAATTTTGCATTATGAGTTGTTACTTCTTCATTGTATTGACCTATACTTGAAAAAGAATTTAAAGGATATCCCCATAAAAAATACCAAATAGCCCAAACAATAGTCAGAAAAAACACCACAGCCCAACCGGTAGGAACGGCATTTTTATACTCTCCTATTCCATCCCAACTATGCTCACTAAGCTCTGACTCACCTTTTTTTTCTTTCATTTGCTTAAACATTCTACTCACAATAACTAGTGTGATTAAAATGATAAGAATAGCTCCAATTAAAGACAAGAGATTAACATTATCTTCTAAATTTAACCATTGCATTAAGCACTCCTTTTACTTTCTAATACACTATCATCAATATCATCTTTCAAGGCAAGATTTGCATAATTTTCATAATTCCTCTCACCTTTTTTTTCTGTTTTATATAAATGATACCAATATGTATACAATACTATCGACAAAAACATCACAAGTGCAAAAAAACCATAACCTTGGAAAATCTCCCACTCATGTCTTTGAACTGCTGCTAAATCAAGTGTGATTAAATTTTTAATCACATTAAAAACTATTGATAAATGTTCCATCATCTTACTTTAAACTATTTAAATAAGCGATCAAAGCAACTATTTCTTTGATTTCACCTTTAGCAAAGGCATCCTTTACTTCTTGATTTTTCATTTGATCAACTATAGCCTGAGCTTCTGCTCTAACTTCGGCTTGTGCATCTTCCCAAGAACCAAGT
Source organism: Campylobacter jejuni subsp. jejuni 414 (assembly GCA_000163995.1). Taxonomy (GTDB): domain Bacteria; phylum Campylobacterota; class Campylobacteria; order Campylobacterales; family Campylobacteraceae; genus Campylobacter_D; species Campylobacter_D jejuni_A. The sequence continues at coordinate 1,421,146 of CM000855.1, forward strand.
TTTGTTCCATTTTCTGTATCATAAGGAACATTGAAAACTTTTTTCACAGTTAAAGCCTCAGCGTAAGCGGTTTCAATATCTGCATTATTTTTAAACATATGCTTATATGAAGGCATAATAGAATCTGGAACAACAGAAATAGGATCCCACATATGATTTTCATGCCAATCAGCTGTTCTATAATTTCCTACACGAGCAAGATCAGGCCCTGTTCTTTTTGAACCCCAAAGAAAAGGTCTATCATAAGCAAATTCACCACTTATAGAATACATACCATAACGATCTGTTTCTGATTTAAATGGACGAATAAGTTGTGAATGACAAGCATTACAACTATCTTTAATGTATGCCGCACGCCCTGCAAGCTGTAAAACCGTATAAGGTTTTTTGCCTTCAATTGGTCTTGCATTTTCTGCAAAATTCGGTAAAATTTCAACTATACCCGCATAAGCAATCACCACAAAAACAGCTACAGCAAAAAAGAATGGATTTTTTTCTAACCAACTAAACATATTTTCTCCTTTTTATGCTGCCATAGGCGAAGCGCTTTTTGGTTCTTTATCAAGCACTCTTCCACAAGCAATTGTTTTGTAAATATTATAAGTAAACATAAAGAAACCGATAAGATACAATAATCCACCAATCGCTCTAATCCAATAATAAGGAATAATAGCCACAACAGTATCAATAAAGCTATAAAGCAAGTTACCATACTCATCTGTTGCTCTCCACATCATACCTTGAGTAATGCCTGCAATCCACATTGAAGAAAAATAAAGAACTATACCTGTAGTTTGAATCCAAAATTGAGCTTCCATTAAAGATTTACTATAAAGCTCTCTTTTGAAAACTCTAGGAGTCATATGATAAAGTGCAGCCATAGTCATAAATCCTACCCAACCAAGTGTTCCATCATGGACATGTCCTGGAATCCAATCTGTAAAGTGTGCTAAAGCATTAACAGATTTAATCGAAAGAATTGGTCCTTCAAGTGTTGAGAACATATAAAAAGTTGATGCCAAAATCATAAATTTAATCAATGGACTCTCGCGAAGTTGACTCCACTCACCTTTCATTGTAAGCAAGATATTAATCGCTGAACCCCAAGAAGGTAAAATCAATACTACAGAGAAAACCGAACCCATAGTTTGCATCCAATCAGGTACAGTTGAATAAATCAAATGGTGTCCACCTGCCCAAAGATAAACAAACATTATACCCCAAAATGCAAATAAAGAGAGTTTATAAGAGAAAATCGGCTGACCACTTTCTTTTGGTAAAAAATAATAAATTTGAGCAATGACACCCACAGTAAATATAAATGCCACAGCATTATGTCCATACCACCATTGTACTAAAGCATCGTTTGTTCCTGCATACATTGATACACTATGCCACCATTTACCCATTCCTGTAACAAAATAAGTTGGTACTTCCATATTATTGAAAAGATAAAGCATAGCTACGCCTAAAAATGTAGCTATATAATACCATAGAGAAATATAAAGAGTTTTTTCACGGCGAATTCCAATAAGTCCAAAAATACTTACGCCCCATAAAACCCAAACAAGAACAATAAGGATATCTAAAGGCCATTCAAGCTCTGCATATTCTTTAGATGTAGTTACACCCATAAACAAAGATATAACAGCTAAAATCATAGTAAACATATAAAGCCAAAAATGAAGCTTGCCAACAGTCATTAAAAATCTTGATTCAGCCATGCTCACTTTAAGAACACGTTGACCTATATAATACCAAGTTGCCCAAATCCCTGAAATCAGAAAACCAAAAACCACACCTGAAATATGAAGTGGTCTAAGTCTTGAAAAAGTGGCATATTCTCCTGCTAAATAATTTAAGTTAGGATATGCCATTTGAAAAGCTATGAGAGTTCCTATAGCCATACCAACAATGCCAAACAATATGGTTGCAAACATAAAATATCTTGTAACCGTATAGTCGTAATTTAATACATTACCTGGATGCATCGACTTTCTCCTTAAAATTTTTTTGATAACAAGAAAATATTGTACAATATTAATTATACATTTTTTCTTAAAAATAATAATTTTGTTAACTATTTGTTATATTTTAAAGTTAAATCAGTTTATTTATTGATATTTATCTTATAACCTAAACTTGGCACATTTTTTATAAAATCTTCACCCACTTTATCTCTTACTCTTTTGATAAAAGTTCTAACAGCAGTATCGCTCACATGTTCACCTATCCAAACATTTTTCTTAATATCTTCATGCAAAACCAAAACTCCGGGTTGTTTTAAAAGTAAAGAAATAAAAGCTAATTCTTTTTTAGTTAAAACAACTTCTTTACCATTATGAATCAAAGTTCGTTTAGTTTTATTAAATTGATATTCTTCAGAAATTTTTACAAGCATATTTGCTTCGATTTTTTCACCAACTAAACAATTTAAAACTTTAAATAATTCTTCTATATCAATAGGTTTAATTAAATATTTATCTATACCAATATCAATAGAACACAAAAGTCTCTCTTTTTCTGAATATGCACTAAGAACGACAATTGGCACATCATCTGAAATTTCTTTAATCTCTCTTGCCATATCCAATCCATCCATAATAGGCATAGCGATATCTGTGATAACTAAATCCGGTTTAAATTTTTTAAATTTTTTGAGCCCTTCGACCCCATTTCGAGCTCCAATTATCTTGCTAAAACGTTCACTTAATACTTTAATTAATGATTCTCTAGTTTTAATTTCATCTTCAACTACTAATATTATTAATTTTTTACATTCTTGTGACATTTCTACTCTACCCTCTCTTTTAGCTTTAAAAATACTTCAAAACAAGCCCCATCTTTCATTTTTAACTTTTATTTTTCCTTAGAAACTTTCGATAATTTATCTACTTATAAAGCCCTTCTATACTTTGATAGGATATTTATTGTAAGGTTGAAAAATTTTATCTAAGTTTTCTTTATCAATCTCACCAACATTATCTTTTATTTTAATTTTCAGATATTTTTTTCAAATTTTAAAAAAGTTATTGTTACAATCTTTCTTTTTTATTTTTAAATGTTTCTGTATGACTTAAAATCAAATTGAGAAAAACTCTTATCAAGCCATTATCATATGCCAAAACTTTATAATCAACTTTTTGAAACAATATTCAATATTTACATGATTTTTTTCTATAGTTTCAAAAGCAATTTCTAAGGCTTTATTTAAGTCTTTTTTATAAATACAACAGTTTCTATACTCCCTTATCAAACAAAGTTCTAAACATATCAATGTTTCTGACATATTCTTATATCTTTTGATTGTAAATAAATCTCGATAAATCCTTTTTTCATCTTTAAGATTTTGTTTCATTTAAAACATAGTAATACCAAACTCATTTAAATGAAGATTTCAAAATCTCTTCATAGATTATTTTAATATCTTTTTGATTTTTTTCCAAGACAATTCGCATTTTTTTCTCAAATTTTTATCTAACTGTATAAATTCTTTTGGTGATTTTTAACTATATTTTTGAGATTTATGCTTAATTCTCTTAATTTAGCGTAATTTAGAATAAGCTTTTCATTAAACTTAAAAAGAACTTACTAACATCATGAGAAAATGCTACTATATCTATAAATTTATTATTTTATTCAAAATAGAAATTAATAAGGTTTCAAGATAGAAAGTCTTGCCTGATTTATCTATATTTTAAAATAACTTGTTAACAAGGCTTTTTATATGAAAGTTTTTAACTCTTGATAACACTTTTAACATCTAGATGTTAAATTTTGAATGCTTTTTTCTTATAAGCTCTTTTTACTATATTCACATTATTTAGCAAAGCTTATCGCTGACAAAAAATAAATTTCCTTAAGCATCCATTCTTGAAAAAATTGTATTTTTCAATTGCTTTAAAAAATTTTTCATTGAAAAGCCTTAAAACCTATATAGGCAAGATTTATACCGTAACAAATAATAATGCCATACGATAAATAATTAAACAAATTTCTCAAAAAATCGCTGAAAAACTGTGAAATTTTTGAGAAAAATAACATTGCAGGTAAAGTTGATACTCCAAAAATCATCATTACCAAAATACTTTCAAAAACATTTTGTTTACTCATTGCATTGGCTATAAAAAAATACACCAATCCACAAGGAACAAAACCATTTGAAAATCCTAAAAATATAGCTGATTTTAATCCTTTAAAATTTTTAGATTTTTTAATAATTTTCTTTATAAAACCATCAAAAAAAACATTATTTTCAATAAAAGATAACATATTACCTCTAAAAATAAGAGCAAAACCTAAAATCATCATAAATACGCCAAGAACAAAAAACGACAAACCTTGAATATTGGCATTAATTGCTAATATATTTCCAAAAGTCCCAAAAATTATACCTAAAACAATATAAGCAAAAATTCTAAATAAATGATAAATTAAAGTTAATAAAAATAAATTATTACTTTTTGAATTTAAATTTATAAAAAGTAAAGTAAAACCACCGCACATAGAGTAACAGTGTCCAAAACTAGATAAAAAAGCAACGCCAATAATGGCTAAAAAATCTATATTCACATCAAATTCATAAATTCTTTGAAAATATACTTACTCTCATGAGGACCTGAAGAACTTTCTGGATGGTGCTGAACTGATATAATAGGATAATTTTTATATCTTACTCCTTCAACATTATCCCCAAATAAATTTCTATGGGTAATAATAGCCACTTGAGCTAATTCTTCTGGAACATTATAATTATGATTTTGCGCAGTAATTTCTACTGTTTTTGTATCAAGATTAATCACAGGGTGATTTGCTCCGTGTTGCCCAAATTTCATTTTATAAGTTTCATATCCAAAAGCATTGCTTAAAAGCTGATGACCTAAACAAATTCCAAACATAGGAATTTTAGCTTCTATAAGTTTTTTAATCTCTACAATCTCTTGTTTTAAAATTCTTGGCTCGCCTGGGCCATTAGAAAGAAACACGCCTTGAATTTCACCTTTTTTATACAAAGTAATCAATTCATCTGCTTTAACATTATATGGATAAACTTCCACTTCAAAGCCTACTTCTACAAGCTCATTTAAAATATTTGTTTTAACACCATAATCAATAACAGCAACTTTTTTCTCGCTTCTTTTAGCGTCATTAAATTTTTGCAAATTTGAATTCCAAACGCCTTGTTTATGAGAATAATTTTTCTTAGTGCTGACTTCTTTTACAAAATTTATTTCATCAATTTTTGCTGATTTTTCTAAGGCAATTTTTAAGTCTTCTTTATTTGAAATTTCGGTTGAAATCACAGCTCTTAAATTGCCATTATTTCTTATCATTTTTACTAGATATCTCGTATCAAGTTCATAAATTCCTATTTTTCCATGTTTTTCAAGATAATCCTGCAAACTTTCTTTGGCACGAAAATTTGAAAAACTAGGACTTAATTCACGCATTAAAACACCGCTTGCAAAGATTTCTTTGCTTTCATTATCGTTTTCATTGGTTCCTACTACACCAATTTCTGGCATAGAAAATACGATAAATTGGCCTGCATAAGAAGGATCTGAAATGATTTCTTGATAACCTGTTAAAGAGGTGTTAAATACAAGCTCTCCAAAAAAAGTACCACCTTTTCCAAAAGCCTTAGTAATTAAAAAAACATCATTCTCTAGATAAATATAAGCTTTCATTAAAACATACCTTTTTTTCTAAGCTCTTCTTGATAAAGCTTTTCAAAAATAAGCTCATATTCTTCACTGCCTGGAATAGGTTTTGTTTTATAATTGCTAATTTTTTCATAAACCTCATCTTCAAGTTTTTCATAAATTTTAAGATAAGATTCTATGCTTGAAAAAATTAAATTTTTAACCCTATTTTCGCTCACTATAAAATTAATATAATCATTTTCTACAAGTTCTTCTAAAATTCGATGCGCTAGATGATTATGACGATCTTCAGAATCTAAAATTACACTAAACTGAGGAGCTAATTTTTTCTTTACAAGCCAAAACATATTTTTACGATCCACTTGCATAAGTTCCATTTCATCTTCTTGTTGTTCTAAAAGCTCTTTCACTTTTTCGTCTAATTTTCTTTCATTTAAAATATCTTTCTCTAAAACTTCTATTATACATACCTTAAGCTTTTCTAATTGATCTTTAATTTCTACAAAAGAAGAATTAGCTATATCTAACATCATTTTATTTGCAATATAAGGAATATGTGGCAATTTTATACGCATCTTAAAAACCTTTTATTTAATAATGTTTAAAATAATAGCTTATTTTTGGTAAAAGAATGTTAAAAATGAAAAATTTTCATTTTTAATTACTTAGTTGCTAGCATTATTATCTAAATTTTTTAAAAGCAGAGTAAGTTCACTAGCTTTTTTTGGATCCATTTTAGATAAAACGCCTGAAATTTTACGCGATTCTAAAGAAAGCATTATCTTGCTTGCATCCTCTGCGTCCATTTGACTTAAAACATCTGCAATAGCCGTATCTTTCATTTGAGAATAAATTTCTTTAACCCTACCTTGAGTTTTATCATTGATTGAATTTAGAATTTTTTGCTGCTCTTCTACAAGTCTTGCATTTTCAAGTTTTAATTCTTCAATTTTTGCTAAAGTTGCATTCACTTCAGCCTTCTTTTTTTTCCAAATTTTCAAGTCTTTCTTTTTGCAAAGCTTCAAAAGAGGCTTTATAAGCTTCTAAAGATTGTCTTGCTTCATCAAATTCTCTAGTTTGTAGTTCAATTTGAGCTTTTCTAGCTTCAAAATACTGCTCACAATCTTGTTCAGCTCCAAAAACTGTACTTGAAATAAAAACTAAAAATATAAATTTTTTAATCATCTTTTTCTCCTCTGAAAAAACGACTGATCGCAATTTCATCTAAAAATTTTTCTTCAGCCTTAGCCAATTCTTTTTGTTTTTGTTTAATTTCTTCAGCCTCTAAAACCTTTATTTTTTCATAATCTAAATGTGCTTTTTGATATAAAAATTGATAATGATTTATTTCCTTTTTAGAAAGCTCTACCTTTTCTTTAACCCTTGCTAAAGCTTCACGCCCTACTTGAGCCATGCTTAAATTCGATCTTAATTCTGCTATAGATCCTGATCTTGGCAATACACCTAAATTTTCATACTCTTGGCGTGAAAGTTCGTAAGCTTTTTCATTTTCAATTTGTCTTTGTTTAGCCTGATTGAGATTTGATTCTGCCTTATCAAGTTGTTGTTTTCTTACTTTTATAACAGAATTATATTTACTTTTCATAAAATGATAGTATCATCTCTTTCAGGGCTGGTAGAAATATACTTTACTTTGACCCCTACAAGCTCTTCAATTCTTGCAATATATTTTTTAGCATTTTCTGGTAATAAATCATAATCTTTTATTCCAAAAACTTTATCCCAACCATCCATTTCTTCATAAATAGGCCGAACATTTTCTAAATCGCTTGGCATATAGTCAATCTCCATATCCTTATATTCATAAGCACGGCAAATTTTTATCTTTTCAAAACCATCTAAAACATCAAGTTTCATCAAAGATAAAACATCAAGTCCATTAAGCCTTGCTGTATATCTTACCGCAATCGCATCAAACCAACCACAGCGTCTTTTACGGCCAGTGCTTACACCCATTTCTTTTCCAATTTGTGCGATTTTTTCCCCCTCTTCGCCCTTGTCCTCAGTAGGAAAAGCCCCATTGCCTACTCTTGTAGTATAAGCTTTTACAATACCTATAATATTTCCCACTTCTTTGGGATTTAAACCCAGTCCTGTTAGAGCACCTGCTGAAATAGTACTTGAACTTGTAACATAAGGATAAGTTCCATGATCAATATCAAGCATAGAACCTTGGGCTCCTTCTAAAAGGACTCTTTTATCCTCATCTAAAGCCTTCCAAAGCATTCTAGTAGTATCTGTAATATAAGGAGCTAAAATTCCATTAAAGCGTTTTAAATCAGCAAGCAATTCTTCAGCACTTGGAATTTCAACTTCAAGCATTTCAAAAAAAGTTTTATTAGCTTCAAAATCTTTCATCAAAACTTCACAAAGCCTCCCAGGTTCTAAAAGCTCTCCTACTCTATGCCCTGTGCGATTAATCTTATCTGCATAAGAAGGTCCTATACCCTTACCTGTTGTTCCTATAGCATTTTTACCTTTAAGTTTTTCTTTTGCAATGTCTATTAAAGAATGATGTTTTAAATTTAAATGAGCTCTATCACTGATATATAATCTACCTTTTAAATTTTCAAATTGAGCCATTTCGGCAATCAATACTTCAGGAGAAACCACAACTCCATTACCGATAATATTGATACATCTTGGATGCAAAACTCCGCTTGGCATAAGATGAAGTGCATATCTTACACCATTTACCCAAATCGTATGTCCTGCATTGTGTCCGCCTGCACTTCTGCAAACAAAATCATAATTTTCACATAATTTATCAACTACCTTACCTTTTCCCTCATCGCCCCATTGAATGCCGACAATGATATCTGCTTTACTCATAAAAATTTCCTTGATTTTACTTTGTATTGGCGAGAAGATGAGAGAATCGAACTCCCCAAAGAATAGTCAACTATCCTTTCATCTGATTTGAAGTCAGTGGCGATCACCAGATACACTAATCTTCCAAAGTGATAATTATAGCGATTTTTAATGAAAAACAAAATAAATTTATCAACAATCTTTTTGACTTCATATTAAATTTAAGCTATAATCTCACTCTTTTTTAGCATCAAGTTTTGATGATTACATTTTTAGGAACTTTCTTTGAATTCTTTTAAACAAAAATATTTCATCAATTTTTGGGATAATTCCCGCTCTATGATTGCGCTTGGAATTTTAAGTGCAGTGTATTTTGGAATTTTTGGTAATGTTTGGGCTGTTACAGGAGAAATGACCCGTTGGGGTGGTGAGTTTTTAGAACTTTTAGGTATAAATTTAGATGGATATTCTTATTACCAAAAGCAAAATTTAGATGGAACTCCTTTAACAAGAACTGATGGCATTATGCTCATAGGCATGTTTATAGGTTGTTTAGTAGCTGCACTTTTAGCCAATAAAGTCAAATTTCGCCTACCTGCTAGCAATATAAGAATTTTTCAAGCTATAATAGGTGGAATTCTTTCAGGATATGGTGCAAGACTTGCATTTGGGTGCAATCTGGCTAATTTTTTTACAGGCTTGCCTTATTTTTCTTTACACACTTGGCTTTTTACTGTTTTTATGGTCTTAGGAATTTATTTAGGGGTAAAAATTTGCAATACTTCCTTTTTTAAACCCAAAGCCAAACTAGAACGCGTAAATAAAGAAAACTTACCGTTAAATAAGCAAAACTTGAGTGCAAAATTATATTTTAACTTAGGCATAGTGCTTTTCATAGCCTTTTTAGTTTGGGTGCTTTATCTTGTATTTGTAAATGGTAATATTAGCGCGCAAAACAAACAAAGTCTTTTAGCTTTGGCACTTATTTTTGGTTTTATTTTTGGTTTTATTATTTCTAGAGGGCAAATTTGTTTTACTTCTTGCTTTAGAGATTTATTTTTATTTGGTAGAGATAATGCTATAAAAGGAGCATTAATCGGCATGATTATCGCTTCTTTAATCGCTTTTGCTTTTATTTTGCAAGGTCATACCAGCAAACTCATAGAACTTTCTCCTGCTGTAGCTGTGGGGGCATTTTTATTTGGTTTTGGTATAGTTTTTGCCGGAGGTTGTGAGTGTGGTTGGGCTTATCGTGCTTTTGAAGGACAAAGTCATTTCATGATAGTAGGAATTGCAAATATAGTAGGAACTATGATTTTAGCTTTGAGTTATGATTTTTTACCAAAGGCTTTCAAAGAAGGGGTGAAAATTAATCTTTTAGCTGAATTTGGAAATTTAAATGGATTTTTTATCAATCTTGTTTTATTTATCTTAATGTTTGCTTTTGTAGTATTTTACAAAAAACACTTCTTTGAAAAATTCAGCTTAAAGGATAAACAATGAAAATTACCTATAGTTTAAATTTACAAGGTGAGGCTTGTCCTTATCCTGCTATAGCGACACTTGATGTCTTGCCTCAACTTAAAAGTGGGGAAATTTTAGAAGTGCTTTGTGATTGCCCACAAAGTATTAATTCCATACCACAAGATGCAAAAAATCGTGGCTTTAAAGTTCTTGAAATCGATCAAAGTGGACCTACACTAAGATTTTTAATCCAAAAGCCTTAAAAAAGGCTTTTGTTTTCAAAGTTCCTTCAACATCTTTTCATAAGCAGCTTTGGTTCCTGAACGGACATTAGTAAGTAAACTAGCAATGATTATCACCACTGAAGCTGCTAAAAATCCCGGAACTATTTCATAAAGATCTGAATTTGCAAAATTCTTCCAAAGTACCACAGTAGCAGCTCCTGTTATCATACCTAAAATCGCTCCTACTCTTGTCATTCTACTCCAAAATAAAGAAAAAAGCATTACAGAACCAAAAGACGCTCCAAATCCTGCCCATGCATAAGAAACTATACTTAAAACGCTTGAGTTTTTATCAGTAGAAATCAAAAACGCTATTACAGCTACAAGTAAAACACCTAATTTACCTAAATTTAATACAACATGACTTGGCGCATCTTCTCTGAAAATCTTTTTATAAAAATCTTCTGCTATAGTAGAGCTTGAAACAAGCAATTGTGAACTTGCAGTACTCATAATAGCCGCTAAAATAGCACTAAGCAAAATACCTGCTATCCAAGGATTAAATAAAAGTTGCGACATCACGATAAAAATCTTTTCAGGATCTTGCAAACTTAATTCAAATTTATACACATAAGCTATCCCTAAAACACCTATTATGCAAGCACTTAAAAGACAAATCATCATCCAAGCAACACCTATAAAAGTAGCTACAGAAATATCCTTAGTGGAACGAATAGACATAAAACGAACTAAAATATGCGGTTGACCAAAATAACCTAAACCCCAAGCAAGTGCCGATATAATGCCTATAGCTCCTACCCCATCCATAGATAAAGCTTGTGGTTTAATTTCTTCTACTATATTCATCGCTTCACTAAAGCCACCTAAATGATAAAGCATAACTGAAGGCACGATGATTAAAGCTGTCATCATTAAAAGCCCTTGTATCATATCCGTCCAACAAACCGCTTTGTATCCACCTAAAAAAGTATAAGCAACAATAATAATAGTTCCAGTGGTTAGCGCATAATCATATCTGATACCAAAAGTACTTTCAAAAAGCTTTGCTCCACTTACAAGCCCTGATGAAACATAAAAGGTAAAAAATATCAAAATTACCACAGCACATACTATACGAAGTATATGTTTATCATCATCAAAACGAGTTTCAAAATAATCAGGAATAGTCAAAGAATTTGCAATAACACTAGTATAAATTCTAAGTCTTTTTGCTACAAAAATCCAATTTAAACTAGCCCCTATAGTAAGTCCAATCGCGATATAAGAATCCACAAAACCACTTACATATAAAGCCCCAGGTAAACCCATTAAAAGCCAACCGCTCATATCAGAAGCCCCTGCACTAAGTGCAGATATCACAGGCCCCATAGTACGCCCACCTAAAAAATAATCCTCTGTATTTTTATTTTGTTTATAAAAATAAAAACCTATATAAAGCATTAACAAGGCATAAGCTACAAACGTCACTGCTATTGGGGTATTAATTTGAACCACTTCCATAAATCTCTCCTTGATAATTAAGATATTGCTCTAATGCCTAAATTTCCATAGCGATGAAAAGATATGCTTAAAGCTTTTTCATTGAAATAATTTAAAAGCTCAAAACGACCATTTAATAATGGCTTTTCCCTTATGATGATTTTAGCAAGCTTTGCAGCCTCTTTATAAATCTCATCATTTACATTTGGCTTTGCTAAATAACGCACTCTTTCATATTCTTCAATACTCTTGATAAAATTTTCTCTATTTTCTTTTAAAAATAATACTTTTGCTCCTATATTTTGAACAATTTCTTCTATCATGCTAATATCTTGTTCATCATAACTAATACTTAGATCAATATTTGCAATGTTTGCACCTAAAACCACACCCAAAACATCTCTTAAACTTTCATTTCCACAAAGTCTTAAAACCATATTTTTTATTTTAGTATAAGAAAAAAGATTATCTTCTCCACGTATATTGACATAATCTTTTGAAATGCTAAACTCATTTTTATAGTGATAAGCGTAAGATTGAGACATTTTAATCAAGTCATTGACAATATCTTTTATTTCTTTTAAATTTATTTGTGCTAATTTTTTTGAAAATTTCTCTTCGATTAGATGATCATCAAAACCTTCTTGTTTGATCTCTAAAAATTGAGTAATATAATTATAAATTCCAACCTTTCTACCTAGACCTATGGCAGATTTTTTGATTCCACCAAAAGGTTGGCGCAACACTATAGCACCTGTGGTTGGTTTATTAATATAAATATTGCCTGCTTCTATATGAGTGTGAAAATACTCCCATTCTCTCTCATCTAAACTTTCAAAACCTGCGGTTAAACCATAACCCGTTGAATTTACTATATCAATAGCTTCTTTTAAATTTTTAGCCTTCATCACGCTTAAAATCGGTACAAAAAGTTCATTCATATGAGTAAAATCCCCCTTTTTAGTGCCGTATTTTATACCTGGTGTCATCAAATAAGGATTATCATCTAAAAACTTAGGTTTTAACGCCCATTCTTCATAAGTTTGCAATTCATTTAAAGCCTTTTGAACTTTTTGACTTGGCTTATCAGCCAAAGCGCCTAATTTATTTTTAAATTCAAAAGGACTACCCACAGCCATAGAACTTGCAGCATCGACTAGAGTCTTTTTAAATTCTTCATCATCATAAACCTCTTCTTCCAAAATAAGTAAAGAGGTAGCTGAACATTTTTGTCCGCTATTGCTAAAAGCAGAATGAATGATATTTTTAATCGCACTATCACGATCAGCAAATTTAGAAACTATAGTAGCATTCTTTCCACCCGTTTCAGCACTTAAAAGCAAAGTTGGATTAGCTTTTAGCATAGCATAAGCGGTATCCTCTCCTCCTGTAAGAATTGAAAATTTAATTGCTTCATCAACAAGTAAATACTTAGAAACATCACTTCCTTTTGAGGGTAGAAAAATCAAAGCATCTTTTGGAATACCTGCATCCCAAAAACATTTACAAAGCATATAACCTGTTAGAATTGAAAGCGAAGAAGGTTTATAGATAACCACATTACCCGCAGCCAAAGGAGCAGCTATAGTACCTACTGAAATTCCTATAGGAAAATTCCAAGGAGCTATAGTAACACCTATACCTTTAGGACTAAATTGAACTTTTGGATTTTGTTTTTTAAGCTCTTCTAAAGAATGTGGATAAAACTCTGTAAAATCAATAGCTTCACTCACTTCAGGATCAATTTCTAAAAAGGTTTTTCCCACTTCTAAAGCTGCTAAGCCTATTAAATCACCTCTTCTTTCCCTCATAAGTTTTGCACTTTTGGCTAAAATTTGATAGATTTCATCATGGCTTTTTTGTGTAAATTTAGAATTTTTAGCTATTTCTAAAGCTTGTTTGATTTCTTTTTCTCCTGCTAAATAAGCCTTTCCTATAAGATTGTTTTTAATCTTATCTTTAACTTCTAAAGCATTTAAATTTGCTGCTTTAAAATCAAGATCACCTATAACAGGATAAACATCATAATCTTTTAAATTTTCATATTTGACTTTAATATCTTTAGCCCACGCTCTATTTTGCATTAAGACAAAATCCGTATCACTTTCGTTATTAAATTTTTTACTCTCATACGAACTTACAATATTTGACTCTTTATTTCTATCTTGTTTACGATGTGTAGTATTATCAAGATTTTTTATACCTTCTAAAGATTTTAAAAAAAGTTCTTTTTGGATATTCCAATTTTTATCGCCTACTTTAAGATTGAAAAAATAACGCATAAAATTATCTTCGCTAGTATTTTCATCAAGACGTCTTACAAGATAAGCAATAGCATTGTTAAAATGTTCTTCATCACAAACTGGAGCATAAAGAATTAAATCATGCATTTTAGATAATTCATAAGAACATTGCAAACTCATACCCTCAAGCATTTCAAAAGTAAAAGATTTTAAAGCGCCCGCTTCACTAATACGTGTATAAACATAAGCAATTTCAAAGATATTATGACTGGCTATACCAATGTTAATGTATTTATAATTATCTCCTTCAAGGATAAAATCAAGCATTTTATTATAATTACTATCGGTATCTATTTTTTTATAAAAAGTGGGAAGTTCCCAACCTCTTTGGCTTGCAATGGTTTCTTCGCTTTCCATATTAGCACCTTTAACAAAGCGAATTTTTATAGGCTGCATTCCTTTTAAAACCCTCTCTTTTGAGAAAGCAAAAAGTTTTTTAAGATACTCATAAGAATCAGGAATATAAGCTTGCAAAACAATGCCCGCTTTGATATCAAATTTAGCCACACTTTCCATAAAAGCTACAACAGTGAGCTCTAAATCTCTAAATTCCTCCATATCAAGATTGATAAATTTAGATAAACCTTGCTTTTTCTCTTCTTCTAAAGCTAAGGCATAAAGATAATCTAATCTTTTTACCACCTCTTCTTTAGAATAATCAAAATCTATAATATTAATTTGTGAAAAAATGGTAGTGATTTTAATAGAAATATACGTAATATAACTTGATTTTAAGGCTTCTTCGTACTTTTGCATGCGATATTTACTTTCTGCTTCGCCCAAAACTTCTTCGCCAATTAAATTCACATTTAAAGTAATTTTATCTTGTTCTTTTCTTTTCCTAATATGAGGCTCTAATACATTAGGATTTGCATCTAAAACCATAGCTTTTGTATCTTCTCTTAAATGTTTTATAAAAAATGGCACACTCAAACTTGGTGCAAATTTACCAAAATTTAAAAAGCTAAAAAGTAGGAATTTTTCAAACGCACTAAAAAAATCAGCTATACCATATTTGTTTAAAGTATATTCTATAAGTTCAAAACTTGCATTTTTATCTTTACATCTAAAAGAACGATCTAAAAGCTCGATAAGCATAACTTTATTTTTGGGATTGTTAAGAAGCTTCTGCATTTTTGAATGAAATTCTTTTTCTGCATTAGAAATATTTAATTCTATTTTTTTTTGCAACTCCTCAGCTAAAGCCAAAGCTTTTTGTATCATTTTGTAACTCCTAAGATAAAATAAATTCTAAATAAATAATAATATAAAATAAGAAAAAATAATATTTTAAATCATAGAAAATGTATAAAAAATGATAGAAAAATTTTTAATGAGTATATAGGTAACAAAAATCAAGAAATGATAATATCATTTTCTTGTTTATTTACAACCTTAGCAATAATTTTAGCTTGAATATTTTCATCTTCTAGTTTTTTTAAACATTCTAAGGCTTTTTTTTCACTTATGGAAATTAAAAGTCCACCTGAAGTTTGAGGATCACAAAGCAATAATTTTTCTTCATTTAAATTAGGATTAATTTCTTTCATAAATTCTAAATTTTTATAAGCTCCAGCAGGAATTAAACCCATATTAAAATATTCTTTTGCCCCATCTAAAAAAGGAAGTTCGCTTTCAAAAATTTCAAAAGAAATATTCTCATTTAACATCTCTTTTAAATGTCCTAAAAGACCAAAACCTGTAACATCACTCATAGCATTTGGATGAAATTTAAGAGCGATTTGACTGGCTTTATAGTTTAATTCCATCATACTTTCAAGCATTGTATCTAAATGTTTTTGTTTTAGCATTTGTGCCTTTAAAGCCGTACTTAAAACTCCCGTTCCTAAAGGCTTGGTTAGAATAACACAATCTCCAATTTTAGCAGTATTATTGGCGATAAATTTACTAGGATGCACTTTTCCTGTAACACTAAGTCCAAAAAAAAGCTCGCTACTTTCTATAGTATGTCCACCCACAATTAAAGCATTACATTCTTGAACCTTGTCATTTGCTCCTTCTAAAAGCTCTTTTAAAAGACTTAAATCATGATTACAAGTATCAAAACCTACTATATTTAAAGCGTTAATCACCTCTGCACCCATAGCAAATACATCACTTAAAGCATTTGCTGCGGCAATAGCTCCAAAATGATAAGCACTATTCACCACAGGTGTAATAAAATCAAGCGTTTGCACCAAAGCCAAATCGGAGCTGATCTGATACACACTTGCATCTTCATTACTACCGATATCACTAAGCAAAGCGGGAGATTTTTGCATGAAATTTAAAATTGTTTTAAGACCACCCGGGCTTAATTTCGCTGCTCAACCTGCCGCTTTAACAAAATGTGTTAAATTTTGATTTTTATATTTCAGTATTTTTCCTTATAGAGTAATGATTTTTGCTTTACTAAAAAGTTCATTTAAAATTTCATAAGCATTGCCCATACTTCCTATTTTAAGCTCTTTACTCTTATTAAAAAATTCTAAACAAGCTCCACAACTTATAATTTCAATACCTAAATTTTCAAGTTCTTTCATAACTAAATGCGCCTTATGATTTTCATCAACATTGATTAAAACACTTTCATTTACGCAAAGAATTTTACTTGGAGCATGATCTAAATTTTTTAAAGTATTTAAAAATCCTACAAGTAAATTTTGCCCTAATTCACCCTTACCTACTTTGTCAGTTTTTAAAAACAAAACACTATAATCATGTACATTTACTTCACTAGAATTAAAATTCTTTTTTTGCACCTTGATATAAAACTCTTGTGCATTTTCATCTACGATGGGGTTTAACTTTAAAGAATTAAGAAATTTTACAACATTATTTTTTGAAATAAAAGAATTTAAAATAATTTCTAAAGTTTCGCCTTCTTGAAGCTTTTCAAGAGCATTTTTTGTTTCAACTATAGGCTGAGGGCAAGAAAGATTGCGACAATCAATTTTCATTATTTTTCCTTGATATTAGAACTTTGGAAAGTAATATTATTTTATTACTTGTTTTGTGTTTAAAATTTAAAAGCTCAAAAAATGAGCTTTTTTAAAATCTTTTTTTATTCACATCTTCAAGAATTGCTGCGGCAATTTGATTGACTTCATTTGTTATATTATTGGTAACATTTGCAACTTCAACATTTTCTTTGGTTACGCTTTCAAGTTGTGCTATAGCATCGTTAATCTGCGTGATCCCTGCTGTTTGCTCTCTTACAGATTCTGCTACTTCATTTACACTCTGAACAAGTATATTAATATTTGCTTCAATTTCAGATAAAGATTTTCCTGTTCTTTCTGCAAGCTGTCTTACCTCATCTGCAACAACTGCAAAACCACGCCCATGCTCTCCCGCACGAGCAGCTTCAATAGCAGCATTTAAAGCAAGAAGATTGGTTTGTTCAGCAATATCTTTAATCACATTGACAATATTTTTAATATCATCAGCTTGCGAAGCAACTTCAACTGTTTTTCCACTTACATTTTGCATAGAAGAATTAATTTCCTCTACAGCTGTAGCTGATTGTTCTAAAGAACTTGCTTGAGCATTAGAACCATCAGCAAGTTTTTGCATAGAATTTTTTAACTCTTCTGACTGGTTAGCCAAATCTTTAGCAAAATTTGAAGAAGCTACAAGCATTTTTTTAATTTCTTTACCTAAAATATTAGTCGTAATTTCAACTTCACCTTTAGCATCAAATACTTCTGTGCTAAAATCAAGAGCCTTATAGCTATCAAAAACTCTATTAATTTCATTCATATTAGAGCCAATTTTATTTTGCAAAGCATCAAGCATTCTGTTAAGAACATTTTTAAGTTCCACTAGTTGAGGATTTATAGGATTTTTAGTAATTCTTGCAGTTAAATTACCTTTTTCGATCTCTCTAGCAGTTTGCACCGATTCATCAACAGCATTTTGATCTTGTTTTAAAGACATTTGAATCTTTTCAATATTTTCATTTATAATTCTACCCATTGCTCCTAACTCATCATTAGCACGAATTTTAATAGTCTTAGGTTCAATTTTTTCATGATTTAAAAAACGGAAAAATGATTCTAAAGAACTAAGAATAACAGGCAATCTAGATGCAACAATTTTTCTTACGCAATAATAAACCACTCCTAAAACAATAAAAATAAAAATAAAAGATGCACCAATGATAATTAATTGTAATTTTTTTAAAGGTTCAAAAACTGAATACTTAGGGGCAGTTACTAAAACTGTCCAAGAACTATCTTGTACTTTAAAACTATTAACCGCAGCATAAGAATCATCACCATCAGAAGCTATATAGTTAAAAACTCCATTTTTTCCTTCACCCATAGCCTTATAGGTCTCTTGTGCACCTTTATTAGGATTAACATCTTTTAAATTTTTTAAAACCAAATTTTTATCAGGATGAATTGCAACAAAACCATCTGAATTTAAAAGAGCTCTTAATTCTCCATTGTATTTTTGACCCTTAGGATCCAAAAGATAACTAGCAATAGCCGAAAAATCCAAAGTCATACCAGCAACACCTACAACTTGATTCTTTTGATCAAAAATAGGCATAGCAACATTTACAGCATTAAAATTTTGACCTTCTAAATTCATCCTAATAGGACGACCTATATATACTTTGTTTTCTCCATACTTTGCTTTTTTTAATATATCTTGGACAACTTGTAAATTAGCTATTTCATCGCTAGCTTGTATTGCTTTTATTCCACCTTTGTTATCTTTTTCTTCATCAGCATAAAGCATAACAAATTTTCCACTTTGAGTATTGAAAAATTTGCTTTCTTCTTTAAAATATTCTGGTGGATCAATTAAATATAAATAGGTGAAATTAGAATAAGCACTATTATCAAAAGTATTAGTTATAATATTTGTTATACTATCTATATCTAAATTTTCTTTGGAAGTTGATCTAAACATTTCTGTTAAAGTTCCTGAAATACTTTTATTTAAAGCGATCATTTCTCCAAAAATTCCTTGAGTTTGGGTAGCATATTCTTTTGTAATAGAAGCAAGAATATCTTCTGTGTTTTTAGTAATATTTTGACTTACTTGTTTTGTAATTAAAGAAATTAAAATAACAAGCCCAATAACAACGACAGTTGCCACAGAAAAAATAAGCTTTAAACCTATATTTAAAGATTTAAACATCTATAACTCCTAAAAATAAAAATTTAGATTGTAATTTTAACATATTTTTAGAAAATAACGTTAATTAATTATAACAATACTATGTATTAGTATTGTTACGACAAAAAATTTATTTTTTTCCTTTTAGAAACAATTCCTTAAAACGCTTATTAGCATATTCTTCGATATCTTTTTGCAAAATAGAATAATTTTCCATCAATTCCATGGCTCTAGGAGTAAGTTTTGTTCCTGATTCTTTAGAACGTCCTTGTCTTGTGCTAACTAAAATTTCTTGAGAATTTTTTTGCAAGGTTTGCAAATGCATCCAAGCTTTTTTATAATTAATCCCCATAAGCTTAGAAGCGTGAAGTAAACTACCTGTTTGTCCAATAAGTTCTAAAAGTTCGGTTTTTCCTTTTCCAAAAAGCAAATCTCCATCTGCATTTTCTATCCAAGTTTTTGTTCTTACTATAAATTGCTTACCTTTTTTTTCTTTAAAACAGCCAAGTTGACAATACTTTACATCAACCTTATAAGCCTTTAAAGCTGAACGCATACTTTTAAGTCCACAATCTTCTTTAGCAATATCTCTTGCGTCTTTACAAAAAATTCTACGCTTTTCATCTAAACTGGGTTCTATTTTTTTAAGCACCTCAATCTTTGCTTTTTCAAAGTCTAAATGTCCAAATTGCCCTAATTCGCAATTATCAATTCTCATATGATTTTCATTGGCTAATTTTCCAATTTTTTCTATATTTACACTAAATTTTTTTGCAATTTTAAAAGCTGTTCCACAATCTAACTTTTCATTGCTATTTAACAATTCTTTCATATAAGAAATAATTTCTTTTTCTTGATTTTTATCCATGAATTCTAAATTCTCCACTATAAATATTTATCTTATTTTCTCTAGCAAAACCACAAAGTGTTAAATTAAATTTTCTTGCTATCATAACCCCTAAACAAGTAGGGGCGGTGCGTGAAACAAGTACTGGAATTTTATGCATAACTGCTTTAGCTACCATTTCAGAACTTAGCCTTCCACTAACCATTAAAAAACATTGACTTAAATCAACCCCGGCTAAACATGCTTTTCCCAAAGCTTTATCTATAGTATTGTGTTGTGCAATATCTTCACCTATAAAAAAAGTTTTATCATCTACAAAAAGTTTAGCTGTATGCACACAGCCTGTTTTTTCATAAAGCTCACATTGAGTATAAAAAGTGCTCATTTGTTTTAAAATTTCATCTTTGCTAAATTTTACATTAGAACTAATTTTACTTGCTTCAATAGCCTCTAAATCTATATTTGCAGTATGTGCTCTACCACAACCACTTATTACTACACCTTCGGCATTAAGTTTTGCTAAATTTTCTTTATCAATTTTTGCTTTGATAAACACACTCATGCCATCATCTTTTGTTTTTATACTTTCAATATCACTTACTTTAGCAATGATATTTTCACTCATCAAATATCCTATTGCCAACGCTTGTTCATCTACAGGAGTTGCCATTAAAGCACCTACTTTTTCATCATTAATAAAAATTTCAAGTTTAATTTCACGCACCAAAGTATCATTACATGTAAAAGATTCATCACCTTTGTATTTTAAAATTTGAGTTGTAAATAACGGATCCATACCTTATCCTTATAAATATCTTTAAATAATATTATATCAAAAAAACATAAATAACTAAAATTTATATATGGAAAAATAGATTTTAGAATTAATTTATAAAAGAAAAAATAGTTTTATTTATTTCAAAAAAACTTAAAATTATCACTATGCAATAACATAGCGATAAAAATTAAATTTTTATATTAGGATCATAAAAAAAACTAGGTTCAATTTGCTTTTTGTTACTTAATTCTTTATACCAATAAGAATGCAAAATATAAATCTCTTCTTCTTCTTTATAGCCACTGATCATAGAATGGATACTGCCCTTGATTGCAAACACTGCCATATAAATATGCACACCAAAAAATACTGCGCACACTATACCTAAGAAATTATGCACTATGGCTGAAATTCTTAAAAGTTCAATTTGAGTTAAACCAAAAAGACCTTGAATTGCTGTGGAATTAAAATCAAGAAAATACATAAATCCACCCGTAATTATCATCAAAAATCCACCAAATACAGCGATATAATACCAAGATTTTTGACCAAAATTAAACTTGCCCGCAGGCACAGGGCGTTTTATTTTACTTAAATAACCACCCACTATCATCATCCATCTGATATCATAACTTGCCGGAAGCATTCTTTTAATCCACCATAAAAACATAGGAATAATGGAAATGATAAATAAAACTGTCGCAAAAGCATGTAAATTTTTACAAACCCTTACAAAAACTCCACCACCAAAAGTTGCTCCAAACATCATCACAAAACCCGTTGGTACTAAAATTACCCAAGAAATTGCTGCAATGAAATGAAAAAGTCTTTCAAATAAAGTAAAAGCATAAATTTTCTTTCCATCATGAGAAAATTGCTTAGGACCTATGACCATGTAATGCAAAGCAAAAGCAGCCAACACAGCAATAACAGCAATTAAAGCTATAGTAGCTATGTATTCACCTTGTAAAGTTGTCCAAAGCTTGCCAAAAGTATCATAATTTGGAATATTTGTAATACGATGAAAATCCCAAATTTGAGTATCTTGTCCCATTCTTTCATTACCATAAGCAAATAAACTCACTACGCTTAATAAAAGCGTTACAAATACTTTTCTCATAAGCGTTCCTTTCCCGTGTAAGCAATCTTCCATTCCAAACTTTCCGAAGGATTTGGAATGCCATAATTTCTATTCATAAGTCTATTGTGATAAATCTGTTCTATTTTAGAACTTTCACCCACTAAAAGCGCTTTTGTTGAACACATGGCTGCACATACAGGAACTTTGCCTTCTGCAATACGATTTTGTCCATAAAGTTCTCTCTCTTTTTCTGAATTTGTAGCTTCAGGACCACCCGCACACATAGTGCATTTATCCATAATGCCTTTATTTCCAAAAACACTATCTTTTGGAAATTGCGGTGCACCAAAAGGACAAGCATAAAGGCAATATCCACAGCCTATGCAAATTTCTTTATCATGTAAAACAATACCATCAGCACGGATATAAAAACAATCCACAGGACAGACAATAGAACAAGGAGCATCATCACAATGCATACAAGAAATAGAAGTTGAAACTTCTTTTCCTTGAATTCCTTCATTTAAAGTAATCACACGGCGACGGCGAATGTGAATAGGAAGTTCATGCGCTTCATCACAAGCTACCGCACAACCATTACAGTCAATACAACGCTCATTATCGCAAAAAAATTTTAAGCGTTCTTTTTCTAAATTTGCAAAATTTACCTTACTCATTTTCCATCCTTACTGATTTTACAAAGCCCACCTTTAGTCTCTGGAATCTGACACATGATATCATAACCATAATTTGTTACAGTATTAGCACTTTCTCCACTTGCATAAGGCTTAGTTCCTTTAGGGAAATTGTGCGTTAAATCCACACCTTGCATTATTCCAGTAAAATGGAAAGGTAGGAAAATCATATCTTTTGCCACACCTGGATTAACCTTCACTCTTACATAAATTTTAGTGCCCTCTGGAGAATGTATCCAAATCATATCTCCTGCTTTAATGTCTTGCTCTTTTGCTAACTCAGGATTAATCTCACAAAACATTTCAGGTGTTAAACGCGTTAAATACATAGATGCTCTATTTTCCATACCTGCACCGTTTAAATTTACAAGTCTTGCGGTAACAAGATTGAGTGGGAATTCTTTAGAATAATCCTTAGCTTGTTGCACAGAAACAAATTTAGTATCTACACGATAAAGTGCTTTTTGATCTTCAAAACTTGGATATTTTTGCACCAAATCATTTCTTGGAGAATGCAAAGGTTCACGGTGAAGTGGAATTTTATCTTTAAAGGTCCAAACCACGGCTCTAGCCTTAGCATTTCCATAAGGAACTATGCCTTTTTCTATACATTTAGTTGCTATGATATTGCTATCATCATAAGACCAAGTTGATCCGATTTTATCCTTTTCTTCTGCACTTAAAGTAATGCCTAAAACTTTTTCTATGTTATCTTTGGTAATTTGTGGATAACCTGTATTAATAGGCGAATTTAAAGGTGCATTTTTAGCCAATAAACTCTCTCCTTCATATTCAAGCCCAAAATTATTTCTAAAGCCCATGCCACCTTTTGCCACTTCAATATCAGTGTTATAAAGCACAGGAGAACCTGGATGTTTATCACTCCAGCAAGGCCAAGGAAGTCCATAATACTCACCTGCAACTTCATCTTTGCCTTCTAAAGTTATCTCATCAAATTTATCCCAATACAAAGTATGTTTTTTAAGTCTTTCAGGACTCCAACCATTAAGCCCTATACTTCTAACTGCTTTTGCAATTTCTCTTGTAGCATTTTCAGGCCAAACGATTTTGCCTTTTTCATCACGCAAAGTCTTAGTAAAGTCTTCATAAAAGCCTAATTTTTTAGCAAGTTCAAATAAAATTTCTTGATCTTCCATGCTTTCATAAAGCGGATCTACAACTTTAAATCTCCATTGCCCACTACGATTTGTTGCTGTTACACTTCCACTTGTTTCAAACTGTGTTGCTGCAGGCAAAAGATAAATTCCATCTTTTCTCTCTGCAATAATCCCTGCTTCATTCACAAAAGGATCGGCTAAAACAAGAAGCTCTAAAGCCTCCAAACCTTCTTTTACTTTAACTTGCTGTGCAGTTGAAGTGATTCCATTTCCCATAACCACTAAAGCTTTTAAAGGCGTTCCTGCATTATCAATGGCATCATTTCCATCTTTACCATTTAAAGCTGCCGCCCACCATCTAGCAAGCGAAAGGCCGGTTTTATGCATCCAATCTTTACTTACAAAATTTCCTAAAAGCCACTCATAATCTACACCCCAAATTTTAGCATAGTACCTCCAAGTTGCTTCATTTAAAGGATAATAACCTGGTAAATTTTCGCTCAAACATGCCATATCTGAAGCACCTTGGACATTATCGTGTCCGCGTAAGATATTTACTCCACCGCCAAATTTACCTATATTCCCAAGTACCATTTGTACAATAGGAGCTAAACGCGTATTTGAAGTTCCTACGGTGTGTTGGGTTAAACCCATAGCCCAAATAAGTGTAGTTGGTTTATTTTTAGCTACTTCATGAGTAATTTGCACTAAAACTTCTTTAGAAATTCCTGTAACATTTTCTACTTCTTCAGCTGTCCATTTTGCTGCCTCTTGACGAATTTTATCGATTCCAAAAACTCTTTCATCAAGATATTTTGTATCTTCTAAACCTTCATCAAAAATGATTTTTAGCATTCCATACATGAAAGCAATATCAGTTCCTGGACGAATTCTTGCATAAATATCCGCTTTTGCTGCGCTTTTTGTAAATCTAGGATCCACAACGATAAGCTTCGCACCTTTTTCTTTTGCTTTTAAGAAATGTCTAAAACCTACAGGGTGATTTACCGCTGGATTTGCTCCAATGATAATGATACATTTACTTCTTTGAATATCTCCAAGATGGTTTGTCATAGCGCCATAACCAAATGTATTCGCCACACCGGCGACTGTTGCACTGTGTCAAATTCTAGCTTGATGATCTACATTATTTGTACCAAAAAACGCTGCAAATTTTCTTATATAATAAGCTTGTTCATTATTAAGTTTTGCAGAACCTAAAAACATAACACTTTCAGGATTTTCTTTACGATAAGCAGCTAGCTTTTCTCCAATCTCACTTAAAGCTTGTTCATAACTTATACGTTTCCATTCTCCATTTTCTTTTTTCATAGGATATTTTAAACGTACATGTGAACGCACCATATCAATCATATCAGATCCCTTACAGCAGTGTCCACCTGAACTTACAGGGTGATCTTGAGCGATTTCTTGACGTACCCAAACACCATTTTGCACTTCTGCAATAATTCCACATCCTACAGAACAAGCTGTACAAACTGTTTTTACTTTTTTACTGTCTTCATACGCTTCTTTAAGCTCATCAACACTCGCTTCTCTTAAGGTTTCATTTCTAGCAAGCAACGGTGTTGCTAAACTTGAAAGTGCTGCCATTTTAAGAAAAGAACGACGCGTAAGCTTAATATTTTCACCTACACTTGACATTACTCAGCCTTTATATAATAATTTTCCCAATTAGCACTTCTTTGAAAAAGCACTTCTTTTTTCTTACTTTTACCTTTGACCAAATCTTTTCTTTCTTCATCTTTAGCAAGAGCTAAAGTCGTGCTACCAAGCATTCCAGCAGCTCCTAAGGCAAAAGCGGATTTTTTAAGAAATTCTCTGCGATTTTTCACGAGTTCTCCTTTGTTTATTTGCTTCTCTTCTTAAAAATTCTGAACGCGATAGATCATTTTGCACTTTTTTAGAATTCATTTTTGCAGGCTTTTCCACTTCAAAACAAAGTCTTTCAAATTCCATAAAAGCCGATGCAATACTTGCAATTTCTTTATATAAATTTGCATTTTTATTCATAAAAACATCACTTAAAAACTCATCAACACTCTTATTGATTACTTTTTCAAAAAGTTCTTTGGCCAAATCATCTTCATTTTGTCTTAAAAATTCACTCATCAACAATAAACAAAATCCAACATTATCTTCACTTTCTTTAAAAATTTTTTCATTGCGTCTTATTTTGCTTTTAACTAAAATTTGACGCACGCAAAGTAAAGGGTTTGAATTTTCAAAACCTTCTTCTATATAAGAAAAAGTTGTTGGAATGCTGTTTTTAAGACTTAAAAAAAGCAAATCATATTCTTTAAAAAATGCTTGTATAGAATTTTCATCTTCTAAGTGTTTGAGCAAAATATCAAAACTTGATTTTAAATTTTCATCAAATAAACATTCTTGCATTGTCTTTAAATACTCTTGTAATTTTGACAATCTTTCCTTAGAAAATGAAAAGACAAAAAGCTCACCTAGACATTGATAATAAAGACTCCTAGCTAATCTTAATTTTTCTAAGTCCATTAAAGCTCCCATGCATTCAAAAATTTTCAAAAATAGCTTTAAATTTTGCTTGAATGAATATTATGCAAAATATACCTAATATTCATTTTAAAGCCGATTTTTAAATCAATTTATCTTAATACTATTTGATTTAAAAATCACTGAAATTTTAGTAAAATTTCATAAGGATTTAAAATATTAAAAATCATACTAAACTATTTAAAATTAGATATTTAAATCGATTTTATATTTTAAAAAATCAAATAGTTTACATAAAAATTTATCTCTTTAATACTTTTTCAAACAAAATTAACATTTTATGCAAATTATAAATAATATTAATTTCTTAAAGAATAGTCTTTATAAGAAAATTCTCTTATCATTTGAAGTTCATTTTTATGATCTAAAAGCATGAGATTTGGAAGTCTTATACCATTAAAAGTTGTATTTTTTACAATAGTATAATGAATTTGATCTAAAAAAACGATTTTATCACCGATTTGAAGCTTTTTATCAAAGGCGTATTCTCCCATAATATCACCCGCTAAACAGGTATTTCCTGTTAGTAAATAAGCAAATTCATTTTCTCTTAATTCTGATTTTTTTTCATTTTCTCTTGTGGCTAAAATTCTAGCGTTTAAAACTTCGCTCGTATAAGGCATGATGATAGTATCTGGCATGTGTGCTTCGCTTGAAGTATCTAAAATAGCAATTTGTTTTTCATTTTCTATGATATCTATTACACTAGCAACCAAATTTCCCGTTTGCCAACCCACAGCTTCACCAGGTTCAAGATAAACTTGCACACCGTACTTATCACTGAAATTTTTGCACAAAGTAATAAGTTTTTCAACATCATAACCTTTTTTAGTGATATGATGTCCTCCTCCAAAATTCACCCATTTCATTTGCCCTATCCACTTACCGAATTTCTCTTCAAAAGCTTTTAAAACAGCCTCTAAAGCATCGGCACTTTCTTCACAAAGTGCATGAAAATGAAGTCCTTCTATGCCACTTAAATCTAAATTTTCTAAATCCTTAGCACGAATTCCAAGCCTTGAATATCTTCCACAAGGATTGTAAAGTTCTTTTGGAGCTATGGAAAATTCTATATTACAACGAAGGCCTATAGAATTTTTTTGCGTTTTAGCTTGAAATTTATGAAATTGAGCTAAAGAATTAAACACTATATGATGAGATAAACTAGCTATTTCATCTATTTCATCCTCTTTAAAAGCAGGCGAATAAGTATGAATTTCTTTATCCATATATTCTTTGGCAAATTTTGCTTCCCAAAGTCCGCTGCAAGTACAACCTTTTAAATATTCTCCTACGATTTTCATTGCCCCTGAAAAAGCAAAACCTTTTAAGGCTAAAAGTACTTTAGCACCACTTTTTTGGCCCACCATTGCTAAAAGTTCGCAATTTTTTCTTAATTTATCCTCTTCTAAAATATAAGCTGGAGTTTGAATTTTTTCATAAAACATTAATTTTTCCTTGATTAAATCGCTAAAATCATAACAAATAAAGCCAAATTTTCAAAACAAATATTTACTAAAACTAAAAAAATAATGATTATAATACAAAAAATCAAGCAAAAGGAAAAAAATGAATAGGAGAAATTTTTTAAAATTTAATACACTCACTCTAGCAAGCATGGGTATAGCTTATGCTAATCCTATGCATGACATGCACTCCATGCATAAAAATAACAACACAAATCATCATTTAGACACTTCTTTTATCGACTTTGCTCCAAAAAATTTAAAACTTTTAGACCCAAAACAATTTCCCAAAGGACAAATTTTAAAAGCTCTACCTTTACTCAAAAATGAAAGTAAAGAAAAAAATATTTTTCGTGCCACTATAGAAATCAAAGAAAACCACATAGAACTCATCAAAGGTAAAAAAACCTTATTTTACACTTACAATGGCTTAGTACCTGCTCCAAAAATAGAAGTTTTTGAAGGAGATAAGCTTGAAATTTTAGTCAAAAATAAACTCAAAGAAGCTACAACCATACATTGGCATGGCGTTGCTGTACCGCCTGATCAAGATGGAAGCCCACATGATCCTATTCTAGCAGGAGGTGAAAAAACATATCGTTTTGAAATTCCTCAAGATAGTGCAGGAACTTACTGGTATCATCCACACCCTCATTTTACTACTTCTAAACAAGTTTTCATGGGCTTAGCAGGGGCTTTTGTGATTAAAGCAAAAAAAGATGCCTTAAGTCATTTAAAAGAAAAAGATCTTATGATTAGTGATTTACGCCTTGATGAAAACGCTCAAATTCCAAACAATAACCTAAATGATTGGCTTAATGGCAGAGAAGGTGAATTTGTACTTATCAATGGACAATTTAAACCTAAAATCAAACTCGCCACCAACGAACGCATACGCATTTATAATGCTACTGCGGCAAGATATTTAAATTTACGCATACAAGGGGTTAAATTTATACTTGTTGGTACTGATGGAGGGCTTATAGAAAAACCTATTTTTAAAGATGAGCTTTTCTTAAGTCCTGCTTCTCGTGTAGAAGTTTTAATCGATGCTTTAAAAGATGGAGAATTTACACTAGAAAGCACTTATTATGATAGAGATAAAATGATGGTAAAAGAAGAACCTAATACCTTATTTTTAGCTGATATTAGTCTAAAAAAAGAAAATTTAGAATTTCCAAAAAATTTAAAAATTTTTAAACCTTCAGAAGAACCTAAGGAATTTAAAGAAATAATTATGAGTGAAGATCATATGAAAATGCATGATATGATGAGTAAAAGTGAAAGTGAGTTAAAAACTGCTCTTGCTTCTATGTTTTTAATGAATGGCAAAACCTATGATTTAAAACGTATTGATTTAAGTTCTAAAGTTGGTGTAGTTGAAGATTGGATAGTAATTAACAAATCCCACATGGATCATCCTTTTCATATACATGGCACACAATTTGAACTCATCTCATCAAAACTAAATGGCAAAGTTCAAAAAGCTGAATTTAGAGCCTTAAGAGATACTATAAATGTACTCCCCAATGAAGAGCTAAGACTTAGAATGAAACAAGATTTTAAAGGGCTTAGAATGTATCATTGTCATATTTTAGAACATGAAGATTTAGGAATGATGGGAAATTTAGAAGTAAAGGAATAAAATGGTAAAAGTGGAATTTTTAGGCCCCATAAATAAAGAAAATTTAGAACTTAAAGTAAAAAACCTAAAAGAATTAAAAGAATTTTTACAAAAAGATGAGAATTTAAAAGAATGGCTAGAACTTTGTGCCGTATCTTTAAATGATGAAATTATTTTTGATGAAAACACTAACTTAAAAGATGGTGATAAAATAGCACTTTTACCGCCAGTTTGTGGGGGTTAAATGGATCATTTTACACTTTATCAAGGCTCCTTAGAAATTCCTAAAATTTATAGCCTATGGTATGAATTTGCCAAGGATAAAAACTGCGGTACTTTGCTAACTTTTTGTGGGATTGTACGCGAAGAAGGAGGTATTAAAGCACTTAGCTTTGACATTTATGAACCGCTTTTAAAAAAATGGTTTGATGAATGGCAAAAAAGAGTAGAATTTGATGGTATTACCTTGCTTTTTGCCCATTCTATAGGTGATGTGGCTATACATGAAAGCTCGTATTTTGCAGGAATTTTAAGCAAACAAAGAAAATTAGGACTTAAACTTCTTAATGAATTTGTTGAA
This sequence comes from Campylobacter jejuni subsp. jejuni 414, assembly GCA_000163995.1. Lineage (GTDB taxonomy): Bacteria > Campylobacterota > Campylobacteria > Campylobacterales > Campylobacteraceae > Campylobacter_D > Campylobacter_D jejuni_A. The sequence continues at coordinate 1,451,004 of CM000855.1, forward strand.
GATTTTAAAGCAAGCGCACCTATTTGGAAATACGATATCATAAACAAAGAAAGAATTTACGCCAAAGAAAGATCGACTAAACTTTGCGGTGCAGGACTTTTAAAAGGGTAGCTAATGTTAATGTCTTATGAAGAAAGTTTAAAAATCTTACACTCTCATATCAAAGCTTATGAAAAGATTGAAAAAATAGCTATTACAGAGTGTTTGGGACGCATTTTAGCTCAAGATATAAAAGCGAGTAAAAATCAGCCTGAATTTCCAATCTCAGCTATGGATGGTTATGCAATCAAATTTGAAGATCAAGACAAGGCTTTAAAAATTTTAGGTATCACTCCTGCAGGTACCATGCCCCAATTTATCGTCCAAAATGGCACCTGTGTAAAAACCTTTACAGGCTCGCTGATGAGCGAAGGAAGTGATACTTTAGTTCCTGTAGAAAATGTACGTGTAGAAAATGACACCCTTTTTATAGAAAAAAAAGTTTCTCAAGCTTTTGCTGTACGCGCGATAGGAGAAAACTATAAAAAAGATGAAATTTTACTGAAAAAAGGTACAAAGTTAAATTATAGCGAGATAGCTCTTTTGACTGAACTTGGATTTTTTCACATTAGCGTGTTTATAAAGCCTGTTATAGGAGTTTTAAGTAGTGGAAATGAGATTAAAGATCTAGGAGAAGTCTTAGAAAATCCTGCTCAAATCCGCTCTTCAAATCATATTGCCATAGCTAATTTAGCCAAAAATTTAGGCTGTGAAACAAGAGTATTTCCACTTTTAAAAGATGATGAAAAAGCTACTTTTTCTACCCTTGAAAGTGCTTTGCAAAGTTGTAATATTTTAGTCACAACAGGTGGGGTTTCTATGGGGGATTTTGACTTTTTAAAAAAAGCTGTAAAAGAGTATGAAATCATCATCGATAAAGCAGATATAAAACCAGGTAGACATATCAAAATAGCTAAAGCCAATGAAAAATTCATCATCGCTTTACCAGGTTTTCCTTACTCAGCTATGGTAATGTTTAATCTTTATGCAAGAGAAATTTTAAACTCTTGGCTACTTCAACCTAAAGACTATATTTGCAAAGCCTTTTTACAAGGTAGCTATAAGAAAAAAACGCCTTATTTGGAATTTGTAGCTTGCAATATAGAGTTTAAAAATGGGCGTATTTTAGCAAATTTAGAAGGCAAAAAAGAAGGCTCAAGTGCGATTATAAACAACCTTAATAACAAAGCTGCCCTCATGATAGTTTCAAAGAAATGTGAAATTTTAGAAAATGAAAGCTTGGTGGATATTATCTTTATGCCTTAGAATTATTTAGGGAATTTTGTTCTGATTTTAATTTACACAAAACTTATTCAATCAAAATTCCCTTGTTTAAATTTCTTTATGGTAAAATAATATTTAGCTAGCCTACGCTATATAGGGCTTAGAAAGCCCTATAAAAATACGCGTGAGAGAATTTTTATCTTAAAAAAACATTTTTGATGATATAAATTAAAGGGCTTTTCCATTAGCTTTTTCTAGGAAAGCTTCACACCCCTTACCCTATTTACGCAAATCATTATACCTAATGGCGATTTACTAAACTAAAAAGGAATAAACTATCTACTAAACCCAAACTCTCTATGATTTCTTTTAATTTTTTGATTGTTCAAAAGATTTTCAAAAGATCTTTGATACTTAAGTTCTTTCAGCTTTCTTTGGGAATATTTCTTTTAGTTGTGTTTCTAATCTTTCATTTTTTCTTATGTACTTCAAACAAAGTTTTTAAATTATCTCTATCATCTTTGACTCTATGATATTCAAATTTTAACTCTTCTAAATCTTTACTAGCTTGTTTTTTCTTTCATTGATGCTTATAAAAAGGCATTCTTGTCATATGTTTTCTCCAAGGATTAAAATGTTTTTCCATAGGCTCAAACGCTTTTAAATTCTTGCGTGAGTTCATTTAAAGCTTTTTTGGTGTCCTAGTTCTAAAGTTTGTATATGTTTTTCGTGTTGCTCTATTTTCTCTTGCAATTCATTTTCTTTCGATTTTAACTTTTTAAACCTTATAAAAAATTTCTTTTTTAATTCTAGAGCTATTTGTGTTAATTTATGCTCTTGTTCTTTATATTGAGCATAAGTTTTATAATCTTGCATGTATTAAGGTTGCTTTTCGTTATTCTCATAGCGATTATCCATTTTAAACTTTGTGCGGTTATGTATTTTTCTAAGATTGGCTTTTTCAAGCTTGTTTTCATCAAGTGTAAAATACTACGTGGGCATGGGTTTGTTTTTCCCTTTTAGCATTCTGCTTACTTCATCTCTATGGATTACAAGGTGTAAATCCTGCAGGCTCTGCGATTTTTTGCTTGAGTTCTTAGCATTACTTCATTGTAGTATTTTCGCCGATTTCGTATATAAACTCGTGGTAGCATTTTTCTTTTTTGGTAAAATTTTGAAATCTGCTTTTAGTTAAGCCGTTCTTATTTTCACAATATTTATAAATTTTTTTATATAACTTATCGATGTTTTTCCTTGCTTCATCGCTAGTGTAAGAATAATTTGTTTAGGTGTGTAAGTTTTTTTCTAATTGTTTTAGCTTTATCGTTGTTCCATTTGTAATTTAATGCGGGTTGTTTTTAGGATCACAATGAGCAGTGGTAATTTTTGCATACTCTACAAATCTTTTTTTGTATTCAGCGATGATTTTATCAGCACTTTGTTTTATCATACAATAACATCTAATTCATTCATGTAAATACTTTACTGTTGTATGAAACTAATTTTACCTTCATAATCTTCTTTATTTGCATCATCTTTATATTTTTTAGTATCGCAAGATTTTTTTCTAAGCCATGCACTTCAGGATATTTTTTGGCATTTTTAAATTCTCATTTTGGTGTTTAAAAATGGCTAAGTAAAAATCAATAAATGATTTTTGATTTTTACTAGAGGTTAAGGGTCACACCCCTTACAAGCTCGACACTTGGCACAAGCAGTGGATAGCTTGTTATCCTTTAAGGAGATTAAAGCATATTTTAAGATTAAGCAGATATATCTAAAAGTTTATCTGCTTGATTATCAATATTTGTAGAATCGCTTTGTTCTTCTACTTTTTTAGCTTGGGTTTCTACTTTTTTTACATTATCATTTTCAGTTTTTTTCTCTTGTTCAAGTCTAGCTTGTTCAAGTTTTAATAATGGTTTTGCTGTATAATACAAACTTGTATCAATAACTTGATTGCAACATTGAGAATATACTAATCCCATAATAATCCTTTAGTGATTTATGCAAATACCTAATTTAGCACAAGCTTGATGTTGGTAAATAGGTTGATTTGTTGTCTGGCAATTATGAAAATTTTCGCAAGTTAAAATTCCATCTTGTTGTAAATTGCTAAGATTTTTCTTGCTATGATAACTATGATTTGAAACTAAAGCAATGCTAGATAATGAAACAATGACTGCTAAACCTAAGATAATGTTTTTCATTTTTTCTCCTTAAGCAGCTAATTTAAAGCATGATCTATTATAAATCGTATAAGATAAGATAAAACTTAAATTTATTAAAATAAAATTTTTATTCATCTAGTTACTTTTCTGTAAGGGGTATTTTAAAAAGAATATGTAACTATTTATAGCTTTAAGGTTTGGAAGATAGTTACATAGAAAACTTAAATATTTTTATATAATTATATAAATATTTTACAGGAGCATATAATAGATAAGATTAATATTATTGTAAATTTTTTAAATGAAAAATCTAAAAAATGTTTAACTATAAATGGGCCTTGGGGTATAGGTAAAACTTATTTATGGAAACAAGTTGAAAAGAAACTTTCTAAAATTAACAAAGATAGAAAAGTTGTTTATATAGATCTATTTGGTAAAGAAAGTTATAAGCAAATATTAGAAGAAATGGTTTTTAAAATACATGCGAGCTATAATAAAATAGCAAATGTTGCTTCACAAATTATATCTAAAATTGCAAAATTTAAATCTGCTGGAGTAATTAACATTAATCCCGATGCTATTTTTTCTTTTTTAAAGAAAGAAGATTTTGAAAATATTATTGTGTGTTTTGATAATATAGAAAGAAAATCTGATAATCTTTCTTTAAAAGAAATTTTAGGACTTGTAAATTTACTCAAAGAAGAAAAAGAATGTAATGTTGTTATGATTTTTCACGAGGAAGAATTAAAAGAACAAGACAGTAATTTGGCTGAAAATAATAAGGAAGAAGAGACTGAACATGCCAAACAAAATAGTAAAAACTGGTATCAAATATACAAAGAGAAAGTTATTGACTGTGAAATAACCATAAGAAATAATGATGAAGTAGCAAAAGCAATTATAAAAGATAAGATAAACAAATATACTAAGATTGCAAACGAAATAAAAAATATTATTGAAAATATTATTTTTAAAGTGTATCAAGAGCAATGTAATGACAACTTAAGATTATTATATCATGTGTTAGAACATATAGATTATTTTAACACGCAATGTTTTTTATTCTTTTGCGAATATGGCAATAAAAAACATTTTCAGATGCTCTAAAATTAAGTTACAAATCATTAATATTTCAGACTAAAAAATATCTTTCTATTAAAATAGAAGAAAATGACTCATCTTTAAATTACCATCTTTATGAAAAATATCTAAAAAATATGTTTTATTTAAGTAAAGAAGAAAAATATCAACTAAGATATGACTTTTATCAAACCCTAAAAATTGATTTTTATTTCGAGCTTCAAAACTGCAATATAGAATATTTAGCAGGCAATTTAAGCGATGATCAATTTGTAAAAGATATTGAGAATTTACTCTCAAAAATAGATCTTTATTCAAAAAATGGAATAACTCATTGTTCTTATAGCTTTTATCAAAATTTACTTTCAGCCTATACACAAATTACAAAGAAAGAATTAACCAAAATAGAAGAAAAGATTAACAAACACTATATAGAAGCTCTTGTTGCGGAAGAATTAGAATTTGATTTTCATGATGATTTTAAATCCGACATGGCACTTTTAAAATTATTGGAAAATGAAAAATGGAAGCATTATTATGAAGAAACTAAAGAAAAATACAAAACAAACAAGTATGAAAATGTTAATGCTTTTATTAATAGCTATGAAAGCATAGAAAGTAGCTTTAATTTTGAAGCAATCAAACAGTATAATTTTTTTAAAAGAGAAGAATTAATACAGCTATTTAAAGAAAACAATGAATTTTATAGGAAATTCTTCAATCATTTTTCTATAAATATGGCTGTAAATCATAAATTTGATGATGATTTAAGCAATAATTTGCTTCGAGCTTATTTAGATTTTTTAGATTTAGAAGAAAACAAAATAAAAAAAAGTGTTGTTTTAAAATATATAGATTCACAAAATAGCGTATTAAGAAAGTTGCTAATAAATAAAGATATCCTTTCAAAATAAAATATTTTCATTTCTTTTTGTAATTTTATGTTTAAATTCTTTGAAATTAAACATAAAGGATTTAACATGCAAATGCAGTTTTAGTCCCTTTTTAAATTTCTTTATGGTAAAATTAAACTGTTAAAATCGTTCATATTTTTTGGTTTTAGTCCCTTTTTAAATTTCTTTATGGTAAAATTTTATCTGCATCCATAATGGCAATGAGTGAGTTTTAGTCCCTTTTTAAATTTCTTTATGGTAAAATGCAAACTACACGAACAAAACGAACCTGAGAGTTTTAGTCCCTTTTTAAATTTCTTTATGGTAAAATTACGTTATTTTGCATGTGGTGAATATGGTGGTTTTAGTCCCTTTTTAAATTTCTTTATGGTAAAATAAGTCTTTAGCACTTGATAATGGCTTTTGAGTTTTAGTCCCTTTTTAAATTTCTTTATGGTAAAATTCACGAAGGTACAACTCAGGTTGCATTAAGGTTTTAGTCCCTTTTTAAATTTCTTTATGGTAAAATCCGTGCTCTTCGAAAAACCTAGTAAATCTAGTTTTAGTCCCTTTTTAAATTTCTTTATGGTAAAATAGTTTTGGGCTAGGGGGCTAAACCCCCGCGGTTTTAGTCCCTTTTTAAATTTCTTTATGGTAAAATAGCATTATAGTTAAAATTATTAATAGAAGGTTTTAGTCCCTTTTTAAATTTCTTTATGGTAAAATAGCATTATAGTTAAAATTATTAATAGAAGGTTTTAGTCCCTTTTTAAATTTCTTTATGGTAAAATTTCTGAGTAACTCTGACCTGAAGTACTATGTTTTAGTCCCTTTTTAAATTTCTTTATGGTAAAATAACCGAACCAGTATAATATAACTCACCATTGTTTTAGTCCCTTTTTAAATTTCTTTATGGTAAAATAGTAACTCTGACCAGAAGTAGAATTAGGATGTTTTAGTCCCTTTTTAAATTTCTTTATGGTAAAATCGTAATTTCTTAACATCACGAAGGTACAATGTTTTAGTCCCTTTTTAAATTTCTTTATGGTAAAATAGAACTAACTTTCCACTTTTTACCTTGATAGTTTTAGTCCCTTTTTAAATTTCTTTATGGTAAAATATATTCTGCAAATACTCAATATAACGCATAGTTTTAGTCCCTTTTTAAATTTCTTTATGGTAAAATTGGGAGCTGCTATGGGACAAGCTGTTGCATGTTTTAGTCCCTTTTTAAATTTCTTTATGGTAAAATTTAACCAAAATCTTAACTTTACCATCCGAAGTTTTAGTCCCTTTTTAAATTTCTTTATGGTAAAATCCGTCAGGGCTTAGGGGTAAGTAACCCCGCGTTTTAGTCCCTTTTTAAATTTCTTTATGGTAAAATTAACGGCTTACCCGAGGCTCAGCGAAGTTTGTTTTAGTCCCTTTTTAAATTTCTTTATGGTAAAATAAACGGCTCCAAAAGGCAAAGAGTGGGCTTGTTTTAGTCCCTTTTTAAATTTCTTTATGGTAAAATTGAAATTGGAAGTTACGAGTGGAGTGAAAGTTTTAGTCCCTTTTTAAATTTCTTTATGGTAAAATCTTGGTGGTGCTATTTCTAGTGATTTGATAGTTTTAGTCCCTTTTTAAATTTCTTTATGGTAAAATAGAACCTAAGTCATGCTTGCTATTTCCTAAGTTTTAGTCCCTTTTTAAATTTCTTTATGGTAAAATGGAGGCCGGGCATAGGTTTTGGATTTTTGGGTTTTAGTCCCTTTTTAAATTTCTTTATGGTAAAATGTTGTAATTGTAGGAAAGGAGTTAATATGCGTTTTAGTCCCTTTTTAAATTTCTTTATGGTAAAATTCATCATCAATATCCTTTAAGAAATCATAGTTTTAGTCCCTTTTTAAATTTCTTTATGGTAAAATAAAATAACGTATTTTGTTTTTTTGGTTCTTGTTTTAGTCCCTTTTTAAATTTCTTTATGGTAAAATTACTATTTCTCTTTAGAAAACTAATATTTGGTTTTAGTCCCTTTTTAAATTTCTTTATGGTAAAATATACATACCAAAATAATCCATAAGAGAACCGTTTTAGTCCCTTTTTAAATTTCTTTATGGTAAAATAACTACACGTAAAAAACGAACATTTGAACGTTTTAGTCCCTTTTTAAATTTCTTTATGGTAAAATACTATTTTTAAAAAGAGTTCGTAAAAATCAGTTTTAGTCCCTTTTTAAATTTCTTTATGGTAAAATAAGCATTGGCAACAGGTTTGGAGTTTCTCTGTTTTAGTCCCTTTTTAAATTTCTTTATGGTAAAATATACTTTTACCAAATAACGAAATTTTCAAGGTTTTTAAAAGACTTTTGACAAAAAATATTAAAATTATGCTATAATTTTTCTAAGAAATTTAAAAAGGGACTAAAATAAAGAGTTTGCGGGACTCTGCGGGGTTACAATCCCTTAAAACCGCATTAAAATTCAAATAAATTTTGTTGACGATATTTTTCTTGTTTTTTATTTATTTGAACTTCTTCGTTATTTGAATTTTTGTATTTAAATTCTCCATGACTGTCTATATCAAAAAGCGTTAGATTGGTTTCATTATTAACTTTTTCATTAAAAACCACACCACCAAGCAAAAACTCCATTTTATCAAACTGCTTTTCAGTTATGATTAAAACCCTTATATTTCCATAAGGTGGCAAAATCTTTTTTACATTTTCAATAGAACTTTTTGCAGAACTTAAACCCTTGCAAATACGCATATAAACGCTAAATTGCAGCATAAAATAGCCCAATTTTATGAGATTGTTTCTAAATTTACTCGCTAATTTTTGCTCTTGCTTGCTCTTAGTTGGCACATCAAACATCAAAAGCACACGCATAAATTTATCTTCAATCATCAAAATTTACTATCTTTAACTCACCTTCATAAAGCAAAGCGTTCTTAAAATTTGCTACATAATGATTTATGGCTCTATTTAAAGGGTAGTTTTGCCCATCAAAATTAATTTTACTTTGTAAATTGCCAATCAAAGCTCTTTTATCATCTTTTCTTAAAAACTCACTCTCACCTTTAAGCTCTAAAACACAGCTATCAACACTAGCTCTAAATACTTCTATTAAATCATCGCAAAGTGCAAAAGCATTATAAATATTATCATGCTTTATGCCAAGCCAAGGCAAAAGCCCACTTATGCAAACTGCTCTAATAATACAAGCTCTAATAATTGCATAGCCATAATTTAAAGCTGCATTATGAAAACAAAGCTCATCTCTTGAAAAAGAAGCACCAAAAAGAGTTTTAAAATACAACGCCGCTGCAACAGCTTCAATATTTTTACTGTCATTAAGGCTTACTTTTTTAGCTAAATTCACAAGCTCATTACTTTCTTTTATTTTATTGTGCTTTTTTAAAACAAAGGCTTGATTTATGACTTTATTTTTAATGATCTTTTGCCATAAAATAGCTTTTTTTTGAGTGCTTACATTCATTTGCTCTTTGGCTATTTTTGCACTTTGAAAATGCCCTAAAAATGGGCTAAAAACACCATTTATACTATGGGTTTCATCACAAGTTAGCAAGATGATTTTATACTTTGCAAAGGCATTAAAAAGTGCAGAACTAAGACTTGCTTGCAAGCTTTCTAAAACGACGATATTGATATCTTTTAAAAACAATTTTGCTATATCTTCATCTTGTTTAATTACAAGATGATTTAACTCTAAATTAAGCTTAGCATTAGAGCTGATTAACACTGTTTTAAAAGCTTCATCATAACTCATTTTTTCTTAAAATTTTCTCTTTCTTTAATTTCAGCCTTTGTGATTTCTCCAAGAGCTGAAACTATGTATTTTTCAAAAACTTTTAGATTTTGAATTCCTATACCTTCTGCTACAACTTTTTTTTCATTTGCACTTTTAAATAATTTTTTTTGATTTTCGTTTAGATTTTCAAATTTATTATCGTGTTTTGAAACAACCAAACCAGCTGTAGAGCTTTTAAAAGATTTAAAATAAACCAATTCAGGCTCTTGCATATCTTTAGTTTGTAGCAAAATTAAGCTATCTTTATATAAAGAAAAGCAAAACTCATAATTTTCGTCCATTAAAAGCCAATCTTTTATAATTCCTTGTTTATCCTTGCCTCCCACCACGGCCTTATTGGGTAAAATTCCTAAAGCAAAATCCATAGTGTAAATTGGCACAGCATAAAATTTATTTGTCTTTTTATACTTAAAAATATCCACTCTAAACATATTAGCATTACTAACGATTTTACCATTTACTTTACGGATTTTACCAAGCTCTAAAGCTTTTAAAACCCCTTCTTTTCCCCCGTATTCTTTATAAAATTCTTCTTCTTTGTAAAAAGTTTCTTCGTGCAAAGCTCCGCTTGGTTTTTTTCTTTCAGGTTTTGAAACAAAAATTTCATCAATTTTTTCTAAAACCTTTTGTCTAAAATTACTAAAAGGCTCAAAAAATTTCCTTTTATTTTTAAAATCTAGCTCATTAATTTTTTTCGCATAAAGCTCCGCTGTGTAGTTTTCTTGCTCTTTTTTAAAATCAGAAAAAGCCTTGACAACAGAAGCATTTGCATAAGCTATAATGACTGCATCAATGGCGTGATGAAGATGGTTGTTTCTATCCTTAGTACTAAAGCCCCAAGTGTGTCTTAAAACAGATGTTAGCATACCACTTTTAGCTTCTACATGCACCTTTGAGCCTTTTTGAGTATCGTTTAGCTTTATGTTTTCATCATCACTTAAAGGTAAAAATTCTAAATAATCTTTAGTGTAATTTAAAACAAGTCTTGCTATGTAGCGTGTGTCGTTTAGATTTCTATCTTTAAAGTCTTTTTGCTCTTTATCTTTGTAGTTTTTATCAAGAATTCTTTTTTTGTTTTTTTGCAGGTAAATTTTTTGCTAAAGTTTCAATTTTTTGCCATTTTACATCATCTTTTCCAAAGGCTTCAAAAGGAGTTTTGTTGAGTTTTTCTTGATTTTGTTTAGTAAAAACTAAAACTTTATTCATATAAGAATCATCAAAACTTCTAGAATAAGGATAAATATGGTCAATTTCAAGCATTTTTTCATCTTGTAAATCGCTTATTTTAATCTTTTCACCACTATAAACACAAAATTCTTTTTGTTCCTTAAATAATCTTAGTTTTAAAATATTTTTACTATTTATTTTTAAGCCTAATTTTTCACACTCAAGCTCAGCATCTTTTTTGGCTTTAAAATTTTCATTTTGTTCTTTTTCAATTTTACTTCTTTCGCGATGATTTTTACCTACTTCTCTTGCTAATTCAATGTTTATTTTATGTACTTTACCATATTTTTTAAGCAAGGAATTTAAGACTTTTCTATATTCTTTAATAGCTCTTAAAACCACAGGATTATTTACTTCATCTTTGTAATAAGTTTCATTAAATGCGGGTAAAAACTCTTTTTTATCTTCATTAATGGCTGTTTTTAAATTAAGCTCATTGCAAACTTCATCGTATTTTTTACCTTCTCTCATCAAAGGCACGATTAGTTTTAAAGCTTTAAAACTAATATTTAAATGGTCTTTAAACTCAATTTTACTTAAATTTTCAATTTGATTTTGATTTAAATCGTATTTTGCTAAAGCTTTTTTAAGTTTAGTTTCATCTTTTACAAGAGTGATATCTTTTGCTATTTCATTTAAATCATCTTGATTTAAATTATGCTCGCATAAAGCTTTTATAAATTCTTTATATTTTTTAAACTCGATAAAATAATTTCCCTTTTGTCCTTTGAACTCATAATCATCACTTAAACCTAAAATCTTTTTTGTTTGCTTATAAGTTAAAGTGCCATTTTTTAAAACTTCGCTTAAAAGTGCATTTAAGTCATCTTTTATGTATGAATTGTTTTTATTAAGATTATTTAAAAGATTAACAATCCTTGTAAGTGCTACAAATTCAAAAGCTAGAGGGGAATTTTTCGGTGCTCTTTTTTCATCCACAAAAAAGCTACAATTTCCCACTAAATGAGAAAAATCTTTTAAAGCTCTTTTATAAAATGCTACACTAAGCACTTCTTCTTCAAACTTTTTTGAAAAATTAAAGCCAAATTCTCTTTGTTTTTGGAAGATAAGCTTTAATTCATCTTTTAAAAAACTTTGTGCGATACAACGCTCATAGCTTTCTTTTTTATTTCTAACATTTATAAATTCTTTAGAATTTTCTTTGAATTTTTGAAAATATTCTTTGTAAAGGTATTCACCCACACTTTTATAATTTGCTAGTTTTTCTTCATTTTCTTTTACGGCTTTTAAAATCGCACCTTTTTCTTTATCATCGCTATTTTTAATATTATCATAACCACGCCTTTTTGCAATGTGCAAAATCACTCTTGCTAAATCTTGCTTGCTTAAAAGCTCGTTTAAAGCTTTAAATCTTAATTCATAAGGGCTAATTAAAGTCCCTTTATAAGCCTTAGCTAAACTCTCATCAAAACTTTGATAATCTTCATAATTTAACTTAAACTCATTAGCAATCAAGTGCTTTAAGTGATTAAGCCTTGCTTTACGTCTAGCAAGGCGTTTTCTAGCACTTCTTGCAAGGCGTCTTGGCAACGCTAGCGATTCTCCTGTTTTAGGATTTTCAGCCTTTGTAAAAATCCTAACTCCACAATCTTTTAATTCATCATTTTCTACAAACGCCCAACCAATAGAACTTATACCTATATCAAATGCTAAAATTTTTGCCATGATATACCCTTTTGGATATTTATGATTTATTTATAATTATAATACAAAAATCTTTTTTATGCAAACACAAATTTTTAGCAACCAAACTATACATATATTAATTTTATAATGCAAAAAACGAGTAAAATTTTAAATAAACATATTTATTAGTTAAATTTTAGTTAAGATAGAATAAAAGCTAACAATAATTCTAGGAGAAATCATGCCAATTGTTATGATATGTTCTACACTTTTAGGGGTGATTGTTGTTGCTTATTATATACTTAAAAAATACAATCCTATTTTTGTATTTTTCCTTTCAGGTATTATCTTGCTTATTTTTGCTTTTTACATCACAGGAACACCTATACCAAAAGCCCCAAATAGAGAACACACAAACTTTTTAAATGTTTTGCTTGATAGTTATGCTTTTATCACAGCAACTTTTAAAAGTCAGCTTTGTGGAGTTGGACTTATCATCATGAGTGTAGCAGGTTTTGCTGCTTATATGAAACATATCAATGCTTCGGCAAAACTTGCTTTTTTAGCAAACAAACCTTTAGGGAAAATCAAAAATAAATATTTGGTTTTAAGTGGAACTTTTGTTGTTGGAATGGCTTTAAAAATCGTTATTTCTAGTTATACTGGCTTACTTTTGCTTTTATTAGCATGTATTTATCCTGTTTTAATCTCACTAAAATCCGCCCTATTACAGCTGTATGTGTACTTTCTTTAATCGCACTTGATTATGGTCCAAAAGATGGAAATTCAATCAATATGGCAGATATAGTAGGACAAAGTGATAATGTTGTGGGTCTTTTTTTAAATTACCAAATTTATAGCGTGATTGCTTATGTGGTGGTTATGGCTATTTTAATCCCTTTTTACTTTGTTTGGATTGATAAAAGAGATAAAGAAAAAGGAGTTTTAAATGATGAAGTTGAAATTCCACAAATCATTGATCCTAAATGCCCTACTTTTTATATACTTTTTCCTTGGTTGCCTGTTATATTTTTATTTACAGCGTATTTTTTTACAATCAAACTCGATGTTGTAACCGCAAATTTTATAAGCATTTCTTTGATTTTTCTCGTTGAATTTGCAAGACACAAAAACGCTAGGAAATTGGGTGAAGATATGATGGTTATTTTAAAAGCTATGGCTGAAATTTTCATCTCCGTTGTAAGCATAATCATCGCTGCTGGAGTCTTTGCCGAAGGCATTAAAGCACTAGGTGGAATTAATATTCTTGCTAATGCAGTTTCAGATCTTGGAACAGGAAATTTTGCATGGTTTGGAATTCTTTTGAGTATAACTATTTTAAGCTTTTTGGTTTATTTTACCACAGTAATTATGGGAAGTGGGATTGCCGCCTTTAATGCTTTTGGAAAATTAGCTCCTGATATAGCCACAAAATTAGGTGTTGCACCTATTACCTTAGTTTTGCCTATAGAAATAGCATCGTGTCTAGGTCGTGCAGCTTCGCCCATAGCAGGCGGAATCATAGCTTTAGCTGGATTTGCAAAAGTAGATCCAAACACTACAATAGAACTTAAAATACAAAAATAAAGCATATCAACGCTTTATTTTCACTCCAAAATCACACCTTCATTAATTACGATTTCACCAATTATAAAAGCATCCGAACTTTCTAAAATCTTACTTACATTAGATGGATCTACAACCATTACTAAACCTACACCCATATTAAAACTTCTATACATTTCACTTTCTTCTACAATTTGTCCTATGGTATAAAAAATTTCAGGAGTTTTAAGATGATGTTTACGTATAGTTGCACCCATGCCACGAGGTAAAACACGAGGTAAATTTTCTACTAAACCACCACCCGTAATGTGCGCTAAAGCATTGATATAAGGCTTTAAGGCAAGAAAATCACGCACATAAATTCGAGTAGGCTCTAATAAAACATCGATTAAATTTTTACCCTCTATCTTATCATCAAATTTTAATTTTAAGCTTTCAAAAAGTACTTTTCTAGCTAAAGAATAGCCATTTGAATGGAGTCCTGAACTAGGAAGTGCTAACAAAATATCACCATTTTTAACAAATTTACTTCTATCGATCTCATCTTCTTCAGCCATACCTACCGCAAAGCCCGCAAGATCAAAATCATCTTTCGCATACATTCCAGGCATTTCAGCAGTTTCTCCGCCAATTAATGCACAATTTGCCATTTTACATCCCTTAGCAATGCCTAATACAACAGCTTTTGCTACTTCTACTTCAAGCTTAGCCGTAGCGTAATAATCCAAAAAAAACAAAGGTGTAGCAAAATTACAAACCAAATCATTCACACACATTGCTACTAAATCTTGCCCTATAGTATCATACTTTTTAGCATCAATAGCTAAGCGAAGTTTAGTACCAACACCATCTGTTGCACCTAAAATCACAGGCTTTTTAAAACCACTTGGCATTCTAAAAGCACCGGCAAAAGAGCCAATTCCACCGACAACATTATCATTAAAAGTTTCTTTAACCAAAGGTTTTATAGCCTCTACAAAGGCATTTCCATTATCTATACTTACACCTGCATCTTCGTATGAAATTTTCATTTATTTTCCTTTAAGAACTAAAAAGGTATTTTAACGAAAAAAATTTTAATAAGGCATAAGATGAAAAATGCTTTTTTTGTAACCGCTTCAATTGCTTGTGGCAAAAGCACCTTTATAGAAATAGCCAATTCTTTAGGTTTTAAAAGCATTAGTGCGGATAAAATCTCTCATGAAATTTTAAATGAAAATGCTTTAGAGCTTGAAAAAATCTTTTCTCAATTTAGCTTAAAAAATTTACTTACAAAAGAACAAAAAATCGATAGAAAAATCCTTGGAGAAATTATTTTTAATAATAAAGAAGCTAAAAAAATTTTAGAAAATTTTATTCATCCTAAAATTCGAGTTAAAATTTTAGAACAAATGCAAATTTTAGATAAAGAAAATAAAACTTTTTTTGTAGAAATTCCTCTTTTTTTTGAAAGTGGAGCTTACAAAAATTTAGGTAAAGTCATAGTAATTTACGCATCTAAAGAATTAAGCCTAAAAAGAATATTGCAAAGGGATAAGCTTAGCTTAAAGTCTGCAAAAGCAAGGCTTAGTTCTCAAATAGATATTGAAGAAAAACTGAAAAAAGCAGATTTTATCATTAAAAATACTAGTTCTTATGCCGATTTTAGGCAAGAATGTGTTAAAGTAATACAAGAAATTTCTAAAGGAAAAATGTGAAATTTTATAAATATTGTGCAAGTGGGAATGATTTTATCATAGCAAATGCTAATGAAAAACAAGATAGAAGCACCTTAGCTAAAGAACTTTGTAATCGTTATGAAGGTATAGGTGCAGACGGATTTATCGTGATATTGCCTCACGAAAAATACGACTTTGAATGGGAATTTTACAACAATGATGGCTCAAGAGCTCCTATGTGTGGTAATGGCTCAAGAGCTGCGGCACATTTTGCACATCATATCAATAAAATAAACCCTAATATGAGTTTTTTAACTGGTGCAAAGATAATAAAAGCAAATGTAAATCACGATAGAGTTGAAGTATCCTTAGGTAAAATAAAAAGCGTGCAAAATACTTTTGAAGAACTAGGAAAAACTTGGCAACTTTGCGACACTGGAGTTCCACATTTAGTGCATTTTTGTGAAAATTTAGATGAATTTGATACAATACTTTGTCAAAAAATGAGACAAAAATATAATGCTAATGTTAATTTTGTGAAAATTTTAGATAAAAATAGTTTAAAAGTTCGTACTTATGAACGCGGAGTTGAAGATGAAACCTTAGCTTGTGGAACAGGTATGGGAGCTTGTTTTTATCTAGCATTTTTAAATAAAAAAGTACAAAATGAAGTCAAAATCACCCCTAAAAGTGGTGAAGAGGTAAGATTTAAATACAAAAATGAAGAATTGTTTTTCGAAGGAAAGGTAAAGTATTGTTTTGAAGCCAATTATAATTTTTCTTAATCTTTTTTTAATCCCACTTTTCGCTATTGATGATTTAAAAAATGCGTTTGGAGAGGATTATTACAAGCTTGATATAGTTCAAAAAAGGCAAGTTTTTTTTACAAAAATGAATGAAATGTTTGATCAAAGCTTCAAAGAAATTGAACAAGAAAGAGCTTTTATCGAAGCATTTTTTAAAGATACTTATAAAACAGGTTTTAGAACTTCAAGCCAAACAAATCTTGAAAAACTTATCACACTAAAAAACAAATACCGCATTGAAAATCTTTATGATTTTGCAGAATACAAAAAACGCGTTCAAAGAATTCCAAAATCCATGGGTATAGCCCAAGCTTTAGTTGAAAGTGCTACGGGCACAAGCCGCTTTGCAAGAGAAGCAAATAATCTTTTTGGGGAATGGACTTGGGGTGAAAAGGGTTTAATTCCTGATTTAAGACATCCAAATAAAAAACATAAAATTAAAATTTTTGATAGTTTGCAAGATAGTGTTGATTCTTATGTTTTAAATTTAAATCGTCACTTTGCTTATGAAAAATTTCGCGATGCAAGAGCTAAATTTGAAAGCGAAGGTAAGGAAATAACAGGACTAGAAGCTATTAAAACTTTAGATTCTTACTCTGAACGCAAAGGATATTATATCAATCTTGTTACAAAAATTATTAAACAATATAATCTTGAAAAATACGATACTGACTTAAATAATATCTAAAATCCAAGTGAAAATTTATCAAAAGATATAATTTCAAATTTAACCCCTTGTTCAAAAAAACTATCTTCACTCGAAAGAGTAATAAAAATCACATGAAAAATTCCAAGCTCCAAAGCCTTTGGTAAAATTTTCTTAGCACGCAATTTAATCAAATCAATATCTAAAGTTGGACTTGAAATATAAGCGATTTTGGATATTTGACTATAAAAATTGAAATATTTATTATAAAAAAATTCTTCTTTAAATTTAAACAACTCGCTTAAAACCAAATTTTCAAATAAATGTGAAAAATCCTTTGAGATACAAAGATTGTTTCTTAAACCAAAATCTCTAAAATAAATCTTTTGAAGTTTTTTTTCATCATGCTTTAAAGTATAAATCACATAAGTATTTTCTAATCTTTTTATAGCTTGATAAACACTATCTTTTGAAGTTTTTAATCTTTTTTTGAGTTCTATAAATATCTTAGAAATACTAATTTGCTGGCCTAAATTTAAGGATAAATACTTTAAAATTTCTAATTCTAAAAGAGTAAAATTTTGTCTTAGAAGTGTATTTTTTTCTCCAAATTTACTGCGTCCACTTTGTAAAAAAAGCCCTACTAAATGATTTACAGGTAAATTCTTCTTACTCACACTGATAAATTCTTCAAAATCAAAATAATCAAGCTCAAGTTCTTTAAACCCATTTATACGCAAATCTTTTATATTTGTACTTAAAATGATGGGAATTTTAACCCTTTCTAAATTAGGGATAAAATCTAAATTATAAAGGCAAAGAATTTTAATTTGTAAATTTTCATTCAAAAAATCAGGAATCTTTTCTAAACTTTGCTTTTCAAAGCGTGTATCATACAAATCTAAAAATAAAATTTCATTTGTTTTAAATTGAGATAAAAAATTAAAAATAAGTGTTTTTTTGCCACAAAATTGTGGGCCTTTTACAATAATATTTGGCTTTGAAATTTGAATTTTTCTTTCATAGCCTACTTCAAATTTAGGATGGTTTTCATAAAAAAAATTAAGTACTTTCAATCTTATCCTTTAAAAAAGGATATTATAGAGTCTAGTTTATGTAATTTTAAAAATAAAAGATAGGGCATAAAGCCCTTTAAATTACATTTTGCAAGCACTTTGCAAAGTAGCACCTATCATCCAAAGACTTTTTTCGTATTTTGCAATATTTTCTTGTGCAAAATCAGCTGTTGTAGTATCGTTTTCTTTTTCTGCTACTTCGTTAAGTTTTTTAAATTCCGCTAGAAGATATTCGTAATCTTGTTTGATCAGTTCTACCACTTCAAGTGGAGTAAAGCAATCTTTTTCAACTTTTGGGCTTTTTGCATTCTCCATTAAAACTTTTTGGCAAGTTATAGCTTTGTCACCAAGTTGTAAAACTCTTTCAGCACAACTATCAAAAAGCTCTGCCATTTCTTCATAAGCTTTTTCTGTGTATTCGTGTATAGAAAAAAATTGCAAACCTTTTACATTCCAATGATAATTATGAAATTTAACCCATAAATGATGAGCGTCTGCTTGCATTTGTAATAATTGTTTTATAACTGACATGATTGACTCCTTTTTTTAATTTTTAAAATTATAACATAAAAATTTTAATTAAATTATTATACTCTTTTTTAAAAGAATTTTGATTAAGAATTTAATATATTTTTTAAGATCAATTTTCCAACTTCCACGCCAGGTTGATCATAGGTATTAATTCCTAGCATAACACCGCAAGTTGAAGTAAAAAGCTCATAATAATACATCAAATATCCCGCATGCCAAGCATCAAGTTTTTCAAGCTCTATAACATCGATACTTAAATTTTCAGCGATTAAAGCGTGCATGGTTGCATCACATTGTGCGTTTAAAAGCTCATGGAGATTGACTTTATTGCTTAAAGAATCTAAAAATTTAAAATGGATATCAGGGATAATAGGTGCTTTTTGACTGTCTTTGATTTTTAAAAAAGTTACAGTTTTGTTTTTAGGTCCATCCATGATGAGTTGTAAAAAACTATGTTGATCTCTTGCACCAATGAGTGCAATAGGAGTTAGACCTATGCGTTTATAGCCTTGTTTTTTACCTAAACTTTCAGCAATGAGCTGAATATACCATTCATTAAAACCTTTAAAAGCATCACTATATGAAAAAAGTACGTTGATATTGGCATTTTTATGTGTACAATAATGATAAGCCTTTTGTAAAATTTCATCTTTTTTGCGAGTAAAAAAATCTTCAAAACACACTTTAGCTCCCTCTAAAAAAGCTTTAGCATTATAGCCACAAAAACAAAGCGGAACTATACCAACAGCTGAAAGTATGCTAAAACGTCCGCCTACATTTGCAGGGATAAAAAAGCATTTAATGCCTAAATTTTCACCTTCTTTGTGTAGCTTTGAATCTTTATCAGTAATGAAAACAAAGTATTTTTTTAATTTTTGCATATCGAGTTTAAAATTCTCGATAAGGAGTTTAAAAAGCGATACTACTTCTATAGTACTACCTGTTTTACTGATGATTAAAAATAAACTTTCTTCAAGTTTGATTTTTTCTAAGGTTTTATTAAAAGAATGTGAACTTGTATTATCAAGTATGAAAAGTTCTCTTGAATTATTTTTTTCATTAAAAAGCATATCACGCAAAGCTTTTACACCACAACTTGAACCGCCCATTCCTATTAAAACAATATTTTTTATATATTCTTTATCTTGAATAAAAAATAAGCTTTCATCAATTAAAGCTAAACTTGTATCAATAAGATGATAATATCCTATATCTCCACTTTTTACTTCATCATTAATACGGTTTACATAAGAGCTTATGGTGTAAATTTCACTTTGTTTAAAAAAAAGTGTATTATTTAACATTTACTCTTCTCGTAAAAATAATTTGTCGCTTCTACAAAGCCTTCTACACTTCCACAATCAAAGCGTTTTCCTTGAAATTTATAAGCTAAAACCATACCATTAGTTGCTTGAGTTAAAAGTGCGTCTGTGAGCTGAATTTCGCCATTTTTTCCTGCTTTAGTATTTTCTAAAATTCCAAAAATATCAGGAGTTAAGATATATCTTCCTATGATAGCAAGATTACTTGGAGCTTCTTGGGGACTTGGTTTTTCTATCATAGAATTAACCATAATAAGATTATCTTCTACAAAATTTCCAGAAATCACCCCATAACTTGAAACTTGTTCTTTAGGTACTTCCATAACAGCTATAATTGTACAGCGATATTTTTCATAAATTTTTACCATTTGAGCCATAATATTTAAGCCCTCTTCATTGACGCACAAATCATCAGCCAAAATCACGCCAAAAGCTTCATCACCGACTAAAGGTCTACCTTTTAAAACCGCATCACCTAAGCCTTTCATTTGATTTTGTCTTGTAAAAGTAAAAGTGCAATGATTGATTAAAGAACGAATTTCATCAAGCAAGTATTCTTTTTTTGTGCCTGAAATTTGATGCTCAAGTTCATAAGAAATATCAAAATAATCCTCCAAAGCTCTTTTTCCACGTCCTGTTACAAAGCCCATATTTTCCATTCCTGCTTCTAAAGCTTCATCAACGCCATAGTGGATTAAAGGCTTGGTTAAAATGGGTAGCATTTCTTTAGGTAAAGCTTTTGTTGCAGGTAAAAATCTCGTCCCATAACCTGCCGCAGGGAAAATACAAGTTTGAAGCATAAAAATTTCCTTTTATTTTTTTGTCATTATAGCTTATTTTTATGAATTTTCACGGAACAAGACAAAGTTTCTTTTACCTTATCATTCAAACTCTGCTTTAGCTAATTTAACAATAGTTTCTACCACTCCAGAATCTTCAAGTGTTGAAATATCTTGTTTGATCTCTTCACCTCTTGCTATAGTTCTTAAAATTCTTCTCATTATTTTACCACTTCTAGTTTTTGGCAAACCTGGGGTATAAAGAATTTTTTCTATTTTAGCTATAGGTCCAATTTCCATCTTTAAAATATCATTCAATTCTTTTAAGGTTTCTATAGCTGCACCCAAATCACAACTTGATGCAGGACTTAAAACTACAAAAGCAAATAACGACTCACCTTTAATCGTATCCAAAATACTTACTATAGCTGATTCTGCTACGCTTGGATGCTTAGCAATGGCACTTTCAATTTCAGCTGTTCCTATACGGTGTCCTGCAACATTAACTACATCATCTGTTCTTCCTATAATAGTAATATAGCCATTTTTATCATAAAAAGCACCATCACCGCTAAAATATACAGGTTTTCCATCTTTTTTAGCCTGAGAAAAATAACTTTCTATATAGCGTTCATCATTACCCCAAATTCCACGAATCATTGAAGGCCAAGGCTTAACAATACAAAGCAATCCATCTTCGCCCTCATCTTTTTGATTACCTTCTTCATCAATAACTTCTGCAAAAATTCCTGGCAAAGGTAAAGTAGCACAACCTGGTTTTAAAGGAGTAGCTCCTGGTAGAGGTGTGATCATATGTCCACCTGTTTCAGTTTGCCACCAAGTATCAACTATAGGACTTTTCATTCCACCTATTTCATCGTAAAACCACTTCCAAGCACTAGGATTGATAGGCTCTCCAACTGTTCCAAGTACTTCAAGCATGCTTAAATCATATTTTTTTGGTTCATCAGGAGCATCAGCATAAAGCATTCGTATAGCAGTTGGGGAGGTATAAAATTTGCTCACTTGATACTCTTCTATCATTCTCCACCAACGCCCAGAATTTGGATAGGTAGGAGTTCCTTCATGCATTATAGTCGTTGCTCCACATGCCAAAGGTCCATAAACTACATAAGTATGACCTGTAATCCAACCCACATCAGCGCTACACCAATAATTATCATAATCTTTAATATCAAAAACCCATTCCATGGTCATTTGTGCCCAAAGTATATATCCTGCACTTGCGTGCATAACTCCTTTTGGTTTGCCTGTTGATCCTGAAGTGTAAAGTAAAAATAACAAATCCTCACTATTCATGATTTCAGGTTCACACTTATAAGATTCATTTTTCACAAGCTCATTATAAACATAATCCCTTCCTTTAACATATTCTATAGGCTCGTTATTACGTATAACTATAAGCACTTTTTCTACACTTTCACACCCTTCGCTTAAAGCCCTATCTACTGCTGGCTTTAACATATAAGGCTTGCCACGACGAAAAGCACCATCGGCCGTTACTACAAGTTTAGCTCCTGCATCTATAATTCTATCTCGTAAAGCTTCTGGAGAAAATCCTCCAAATACCACACTATGGATAGCTCCAATCCTTGCACAAGCTAACATCACTATAGCCGTCTCTGGAATCATAGGCATATAAATTATAACTCTATCGCCTTTTTTTACTCCGAATTTTTTAAGTAAGTTAGCTGTTTTGCAAGTTTCATGCAGCAATCTTCTATAAGTATAAACTTCATAATCCCCCATTTCGCCTTCAAAAATCAAAGCGGCTTTATTGCGTCTTGTTTTCATATGACGATCGAGGCATTGATAGCTTACATTTAAAGTTCCACCTTCAAACCATTTATAAAACGGAGCTTTATCCTCATTTAACACTCTTGAAAAAGGTGAAAACCACTCAATCTTCTTAAGTGCTTGTCTTTTCCAAAAACCTTCAAAATCCTCCTTAGCTTCATAGCACAAATCATAGTATTCACATAAATTTTTTATACGGGCATTGTGAGAAAATTCTTTACTTGGCTTAAAAAGCTCTTGATCATTTTGATTAAGCATAAAAACTCCTTTTTTAGTTATTTTTAAAATTATATAAGAGTTTATTTATATTAAATACAAATTTAAAAAATAATTAAGATAAATTTTATAAAAAATGGGAATATTTGTAATATTTTATTTAAATTTTATAATGCGTGTTAATTTAAGAAACATATTGCATCTTCATAAAAATAAAGACTGATCTCTTTGTATAATTTTAAATCAGATTTTAAAAATTCTTCTTTTTCTAATGCAAATTCTAAAATTTTATCCATACAACTTACTCTTATAAAAACATCACTTTTTCTACTTCTAAGTGCTATAACAAAACATTTATCTAAAATAAATTCATAATTATTTTTTGACATATTTTTAGAATTAAAAAAAGAAATTTTATAAGGATTAATGGCAATTTTACTTGGAGATTTTTTAAAATTCTTGTATTTTTTACAATTACTAAAATCTATAAAATTGCTAAATTTCACACCTTGGTTTTCTAATTCAAAAACATTAGTATTTTCAAATTCTAAAATTTCTCTACTATGCAAGTAAAGTTTTTTTTGTGCTAAAGAATCCAAAAAATGCTTATCGTGACTTGCAATTAAAAAGCCTGTATTAAAATTTTTATGCATTTTAAGAATAGTTTTTTTAAATAAAATTGTAGTATTCTTATCTAAAAAAGCACTAGGTTCATCAAGCAAATAATACCTAGCACGAACGCTTAAAGCTATAGCAAAGGCTATTTTTTGACTTTGTCCTGATGAGAGCTCACTAGGATATTTGTTTAAAAGGCTTTCATCTAAATTTAAACACATTAAACTTTCTTTTATGCGTTTTTTAATATCTTCTTTAATCCCGTAAGTTTTTAAGGTAAATAAAAAATTTGCCCTTACACTACGATTTAACAAAATAGGTTCTGGAAAAAGCAAATAAATTTCACGTTTTTGTTTATTGTTAAGCTTGAAATTTCCAAAATAAGAGATATTTTTTGAAAAATCTCCTTCTAAGAATTTTAATATTCTTAAAAATGTGGATTTTCCACTTCCATTAGCCCCCATTAAAATACTAATTTTACTTGTGTCAAGTTTTAAACTTTTAATTTTTAAAATTTCTTTGTTTTGATAATTGAAATAAAGATTAGAAATTTCTATCATTTTATTCTTTTGAGTTTATGTGTGATGAAATTTAAACAAAAAGCAATAAGAATTAAAACTAAAGCTAAGGCTATGCCGCTAGCAAATTCACCTTTATTGGTTTCAAGTGAAATGGCGGTGGTTATAGTTCTTGTGTCGTATTTGATATTTCCACCTACTATCATCGCCACTCCTACTTCTGCTACAATGCGTCCATAAGCTAGAGCAACTATGCTAATTAAAGCGAAGCGTAATTCATAAACCACAGTTAAAACAAGCTTTAAAGGACTTAAATGGAAAGATTTTATGAGTAAAAAATGTTTTTTATTCATATTTTCTATCAAATTTGAAAAAAGTGCGATTACTATTGGAAGTGCTAAGATAAACTGTCCTAAAATTAAAGCTTTTATAGTAAAAAGTAGCCCTAATTCCCCTAAAGGTCCGCGTGTTGAAATAAGTGCATAAAGTATAAGTCCTACTGCAACTGTTGGAAAAGAAAGGCTCGTATCTATGATAAGTTTTATAAAGCGTTTAAATTTAAAATCAAAAAAGCCTAAGATAAATCCTAAAGGAAAACCTACAAGCAAGGCTAAAACTATAGAAACACTCGAACTTAAAAGTGTAGTTTTTATAGCCGAAATTACGCTTTCATCAGTATTGAAAAGTAAAAATAAAGCCTGGTTTAAACCGTCTAAAATATAATCCAAAAATATCCTTTAAATAAGTAATTTTAGCATAATTATGCTAAAATATTTTCTTTATGTAAATTTCTAAGGAGAAAAAATGAAAAAAATCATTTCTTTAGCCCTTGCTTTAGCTTTAAGTGTGAGTGCAGCAGAACTTAAGATGGCAACCACAACAAGCACTGACAATACAGGGCTTTTAGATGCTTTAAAACCCCTTTATGAAAAAGAAAGCGGCAATACCCTAAAATGGGTTGCAGTAGGAACGGGTGCGGCTTTAAAAATGGGTGAAGATTGTAATGCTGATGTGCTTTTTGTACATTCTCCAAAAGCTGAAAAAGAATTTATAAAAAAAGGTTTTGGTGTAGATAGAACCCCTGTGATGTATAATGATTTCATCATCATTGCAGATAAATCAATAGCTTCTAAATTTAAAGGAAAAAACTTAAAAGAAAGTTTAGAACTTATCAAAAACGAAAAACTTACTTTTATTTCAAGAGGAGATAAATCAGGAACTGATAATAAAGAAAAAAGTCTTTGGAAAAATCTTGGTGGTGTGCCTGAAAAACAAAGCTGGTATCAGCAAAGCGGACAAGGTATGCTAGCAAGCATTAAAATCGCTGAAGAAAAAAAAGGTGTAATCTTAACCGATCGTGGCACTTATATCAAATACGAAGCCAATGAAAAAGGCAAACCAAATTTAGTAATTGTTAATGAAGGCGATGACAGCCTTAAAAATTTCTATTCTGTTATAGCAACGAATCCTAAGCATTGTAAAAATGTAAATTATACAGAAGCTAGCAAATTTATCCAATGGATTACAAGCGATAAGACTTTAAATTTCATTGCTGATTTTAAACTTCTTAACAAACCTTTATTTGTAATTGATGCAAAAACGAGAAAAGATTAAACTTAAGCAAGGAAATTCCTTGCTTAAAAACTCATTTTAAATACTATGATTAGGATTTTTCTTTCCATAAATATTGATAAAATATATAGCAAAAATCGCTAAAACACAGCCTATTAAAGTAAGTATAGTAGGTATTTCATCTAAAATCAAAAAGCTGCAGATTAAAGCACTTGCGGGGGTAATTAAAACAAAAGAATTTGCTTTTACACTTCCTAAAATATGAATTCCATAATAATATATACTTGTGCCTACAACCGTAGATAAAAAAGCCACTACAAAAAGGCTTGCCCAAAAATTCAAATCAAAATGGAATATCTCATAACTCTTAAGATCGAATAATACCCAAGAAAACATCGATAATGAAATAAGATTAATATAAAAATTAATCGCTAAAGGATGAGCTTCTTTTGCTTTATTGGTAAAAACAGCCATCAAAGCCCATATAAAAGCACAGCTTAAAAACAAAGCATTAAAATTACCAAAAAGCTCTTCTATGGAGCCTAAATTTAACAAACAAAGTCCTGAAATCAAACCCAAAAATAAGCCTAAAATTTCACTCTTTGTAATTTTGTGATTTGATTTTTCATCTTTTTGAAATAATATCGCTATCATAAATATCAAATAAGAAAATATAGGAATCATAGTAGTCACCAAAACCCCTCCTTTGCCCGCTAAACCATGTTTTATGGCGATAAAAAATACAAAGGCATAAAGTCCATTTAAAATTCCTGCTATCAAAACCCATTTTAAAGCCGTTTTTTCAAGCTTAAGAGGAATTTTTAAGAAGCTTAAAACAAAAAATGAACCTATCACAACAAAGAAAAAACGCCAAAAAGTAATAATAGAAGTATCCGTATAATTTGCCAAAATCTTAGATGTCGGCCATGATAAACCCCATAAAAACATAGCAATAACAAGCAAGATAAATAAATATTTTAAACGATTCATTTACTACCTTTTTGAAATTAAATAATAATGTTTTTATGATTAAAACGCCAAGTTTAATATAACCTAACATGAATTAATGTTTATTTAAATTTGTAGATAAAATTACTTTTTAGCACCGCAATAATTTTAAAAATTTAAAGGATATTTAACATTAAAATAATGTATCCATTTTTATTTTAAATTATCCAATATAATAAATCTTATACTATATATCTTTTATCATAAACTAATTAAAATTTATTTTAAATTGCTATAAAATATAATTAATCCTGATTTAAAAAATCATAAATCAGGATTGATCTAAATTTGAGCTACATATTTAACTCCTTTAATACCTTCTTTTAAACTCTGAAGCTTTTGAGGTATCTCATCAAAATTTATAAGCTCCAATTTTGGGAGTAAAAGTTCTTTGTTAATTGCTCTTTTATAAAGTTTTATACCCTTTTTAATCAAATCACTAAAATCCTCATCACTCCCGTAACTATGTATAGCACCAAGAGCTATTTCATGAAAAGATACACAAGTGCTAAACAGATTTAAAGGATTGATTTTAACTCTATTTAATATATTAATCATATGTCCATAATAAGTGATTTTATGGATTAAATGATCAGCCTTTCCTGTAGTGTCAAAAATGGCATATAAGTTATGTATATCAATATTTTCTGTATAATTATAACATTTTATCGCACCCTGTTGATAAAGTTCTTCATGATGAATTTCGCTAGCACTTGCATAAACCCTAGCTCCTTTTTTTATAAGTAAAGAAGCAAGTATTTTACCCACCATAGAACCGCAACCATAAATTAAAATATTTTATTTTAATAAAAGGGAGTTTCTCTAAACTTTGCATGGCAGTCAACCCTGTACAAGGTAAACTTGCGGCTAATGTATCGCTAATATGTTCATCAAGTGGTATCAAAGCTTTTGCTTTTAATATAGTATAATCAGCAAAACTGCCATCAAAATTTAAGTCACAATGATAAGCATATCTTGACCCTATGTTAATATTTATACTATTTGTAGCAATAGCTACACCAGCACCATCTACTCCAATAATTGTATTTTTAGGTTTTTTTACTTTCCAATCCACAGGATTTAATCCTATGGTTTTATTTTGAATCAAAACCTCATCATCTTTTAAAACACGCAATTCTTTTTGAATTTTGATTATATCATCCTTATGAAAAGAAAAGCCCTGTATATATTTTGGCAAACTCATTAGATATCCTATTTTCCTTAGCCTTTAAACACTTTTTGCAAATGCACCTTATATTCCTTGATATATTTTTCTACTTGTGGATTTTTCATTACATCATTACAAATAAAAGTCGGCAAAGGTTTCATACCTAAAAACTGATTTGCTTTATGTAGATGTAAATACACTCCATCTACACCCACACCTTCAAAAAACTGCTCTTTATCATTAAAAGCTTCAAGCGGCGCATTCCAAGTAAGACTAAACATATATGTTTTATTACTTATAAGTCCACCGCTGCCGTATTTTTTGCTTGCATCTTCTCTACTTCTACCATCATTTGCATAAAATTTTCCATGTCCTGCAGTAAAAACCTCATCAATATATTTTTTCACTATCCAAGGCTCACCCATCCACCATCCTGGCATTTGATAGATAATCACATCAGCATTTAAGATCTTTACAACTTCATTTTCTATATCATAACCCTTATCAATATGCGTTTCATTGACATTTAATCCCAAATTTAAAAGGCTTTCTTTTGCCACTTCATGCAAAGTATCATTTAGCTTGCCACCTGAATGCCCAAAACTTTTTCCACCATTTAACAAAAGTATATTTTTCATTTTTTCTCCTTTATAGTTTTAAATTTTCATTTTTTTATCTTCTAATCTCATTCTAACAAACACTAAAACAAGCCCTAATCCCACCATGATAATAGAACTTATCGCAATGTACTTAGTTTCTTTTATAGAAATAACTAACCCGCAAAGAGTAGCACCAACACTAATAGAAATATTTGAAACGCTTATGTAAAGTCCGTTACAAAAATCCTTTGCTTTAGGAAAAGGAAAAGTGATGATATAATGCATTGCATTATTCATAACTCCATTTAAAATTCCTAAAACTAAACTCAATGTAAGCATGATTGAAAATTGCTTTGCATTTACAAAAATCAAAGCATATATCAAAATCATTGCCAAGGAAGTAAATATAAGCGTTTGATTTGAATGATTGACTAATGTTTTTCCGGCGATATTGTTTCCAATAATACTTGCAAAACCATAAATAAAAAGCGCTAAACTAATATTTGTAAAACTCATTTTGCTTACACTAAATAAAAATTCAGAATAATAAGAATAAAAACCTAAATATCCAGTTGAAATACAAAATGTGGCAAGCATTGAAATCCATAAAAGCACATATCGCAAACTTAAAAGTTGTCTCCCTACTTTGATCCTAGTTGTCTTTTTAAAATCAGGCATAAAAAATAAGGTGATAAAAAATGCCAAAGAATTAATCATTGCATAAAAAGCCATAGCTACTTCAAAACTGAAATTTCCACCAAAATAACTACTAAGTGGCACACCAAGAACTAATCCGGCACTAATAGCCATAAAAATCTTTGCAACTATATTTGGCACTTTAGTTTTATCACTTGCTAAATTTGCAGCTGTACTAAAAGCAAGCGCTAGATAAATAGGATGAAAAAAAGCAGGAATTGCTCTTAAAATCAGATGTAACCAAAACTCATTTACAAACATACTCGACAAAGAACTAAGAGAAAAAATCGCCAAACAAAAAAGCATGAGTTTTTTAGGATTAAAATTCGCACAAAGCATAGGTGCAATAGGCGCACAACACATCACAATAAGTGCAAATATACTCACACTCCACCCTGCATCACTAACACTAACACCAAATTTTTCTGATATAAGCGGTATAATTCCCATCACCCCAAGCTCCATGCTGATAAGCCCAAACACACCTAGACAAAGCGTGATTAAGATCTTGATTTGATGGATATTGTTTACAGTTGTATGATTTTGCATCAAAAAAACCTTTTTTTGAAAAATTAAACTCACAATTTTAATTTATGCAAGTTATAATGTCAATACATAAATAAAAGTTAGATACTAACTGATAGTAAAGTATTATCTTTAAGGAAACAAGCATGAAAAATACAAAAAATTCTACCTGCAATTATCAAGAATATGGCTTTAATTATACCCTAGCTCTAATTTCTGGAAAATATAAAATGAGTGTGCTTTATTGTCTTTATAAAGATAAAATCGTGCGTTATAATGAACTAAAAAGGATACTTAATCCCATTTCATTTAAAACCTTGACAAATGTTTTGCGTGAATTAGAAAATGCTGGCTTAATCATCCGCAAAGAATATCCACAAATTCCACCAAAAGTAGAGTACAGTCTTTCAAAGAAAGGGCAAAGTTTTATCCCTATTTTAGAGGCAATGTGTGATTGGGGGAGAAGAAAACAAAAAATAAATATATTAAAGATATATTGATATATTTGCATTATACTTCCACAAAAAATATTTTTAAGGAGAAATAATGCAAACATTTTTAGATACTTTCAAAGAATTTTTGTATTTATTCATAGAACTTTCTGTGCTTTTTATAGGGATTAATATTTTGGTAACTTTTTTAAATACAAAATATTCAATTTTTTTTGACAAACATTTAAAACAAGATAATTTTAAAACTCGTCTCAAGGCCATATTTTTAGGCTCTTTAACCCCATTTTGCTCTTGCTCATCTATTCCGCTTTTAAATGCCTTTTTAAAAACAAAAGTGCCACTTAGTGTTTGTATTGCATACCTTATCACTTCACCTTTAATAAATCCCATTATAGTTGTGGTTTTTATAGTCAGTTTTGGCCTTAAAATTTCATTATTTTATGTAGGATTTTTATACGCTATTATTTTACTTATCACATTTTTTCTATCAAAAATCGATGCAACAAAATTTTTAAATAATGATTTTTTGGAAAACAATTTTTATGAAAAAAGCAGTTGTTGTAGTGCAAAAAAATGCTGTACTAATAAAACCGATATAAATTTCAAGCAATTTTTTATCGATAGTTTAAAAGAATATAAGAAAATTCTACCTTATGTTCTTATAGGAACACTTATTGGAGCATTAATTCATGGCTTTTTTCCACAAGATTTTTTCGAAATTTATTTAAAAAATTATGGAATTTTAGGAGTATTTATCGCTGCTTTTATAGGCGTTTTGCTTTATATAAACTGTACGGCAATGATACCTGTGGCTTTAGCTTTAACTCAAATAGGAATTCCTTTAGAACTTATAATGAGTTTTTTAATCACGGGAGCGGGATGTTCTTTTCCTGAATTAATTTTACTCAAAAGAAATTTTAAAACAAGTTTTTTGATGCTTTTTGCTTTTACAATTATTCTAATTGCCATTTTATTTGGAATTTTAATTAGTTTTATTTAAGGATTTTATACAAAAATTTTTAACAATTATTTCTGCGGTAAATAATGAAAGCAGAGTGCTTATCTTATATCATCTTTTAAACATGGACAATCAAGACTTTCAAGGCGTTTAAAAATTTAAAAGATGCGGGATTTTTATGTCAAACGCAAAGGAATTTGGGCTTATTATGGTATCAATGATCAGCTTTTAAACTTTATTGGATTTAGAAAAAATGTGTAAGTATGAGGATAAAAAATGATAAAGCATAAAAATTTTAGCATTTTTGGCTTTTTTGCTTTTCATTTTTTGGTGTAATTTTAAGGCTTAAAAGCCTTAAAATTTTTACTCATCTCTCATATCAATCACATAGCGGAATTTTGCTTTTCCTGAAGTGAGGTTTTCATAAGCTTTGTCAATCTCACTTGGTTTGATAAGTTCAATTTCTGGATAAATTTCATGTTTTAGAGAAAAATCAAGCATTTCTTGAGTTTCTTTAATACCTCCAATGAGCGAACCATATACTTTTTTACCTGCTTTATATACAAAATTGATGATATTGATACTAGGGCTTACTTCATGTGGAGGTAATCCTACTATGGCCATTTCACCGCCAAATTTTAGTAAATCCATATAAGCTAGTGGATCATAAAGGGTTGGTATGGTTGATATGATAAGATCAAATCTTTCTTTAACTACATTTTTTTCTGTACTAGTGTAAAAATTACTCACACCCATAGCTAAAGCTTCTGCTTTTTTGTTTTCATTTCTTGCAAAAACACTCACTTTTGCACCCAATTTTACGGCGTATTTAACCGCCATCATACCAAGTCCGCCAAAACCTGCTATAGCAACACTTGAACCTTCTTTGATATTTGAAAATTTAAGTGGCGAGTAAGTAGTAATTCCCGCACAAAGCAAAGGTGCAACTTTATCCATCGGTGCATTTTTTGGCACACAAATAGCGAATTTTTCACTTACGACGATATTGTTTGAGTAGCCTCCATAAGTATTTTCATTGCCGTGAAATACATCGCAGCTATTGTAAGTAAAGACAGTTTGCCCTTTTTCACAAAACTGTTCTTGTGAATGTTTGCAAGCATTACACTCACCACAAGAATTTACCATACAGCCAACTCCAGCTAAATCACCCACTTTAAATTTGCTTACATTTTTGCCTACAGCAATAACTTCTCCTGCTATTTCATGACCAGGAACGCAAGGATAAGTTGCCTCTCCCCACTCACTTCTTGCAGTGTGAATGTCGCTGTGACAAATTCCTGCGTATAAAATTTTAATCAAAATATCATTATCACCTATGGCATGGCGTGTGAATTCAAAAGGTGTGAATTTTGCATTTTTGCTAAGCATCGCATAGCCTTTGCTTGCAATGCGGTTACTTTCTAAAATCTTGTATTGCATTTTTGCTCCTTTATTTTTTGTTCTATAATTATAAAACATTAGAGTAGCTATAAGTCAAGGGAAAATTATATTTTTTAAAAAATTATTATAAATTATAATTCAAAATTTAATTTCACTTTAGGGTAAAAATGCAAGATTTATATTTAGAAGATGATACAAGGATTAAGCTCATAAATACAAAGCTTTATGCTAGTTCTTAAAAAGAAGAAAATATTATAAGAAATTACTATTTTACGATGGACGCAAACTTATAGGCAACAAAATAAGCCTTTAAATATACGTATTTTAAAGAATTTTAATGCTATAAAGAAAGAAAAATTACCTCTCATTCTTATCTAGTCAGTACAAAGGAACTTGAAATAAAGAAATTATAATCTAAGTGCTAAAAATCCAAATTTATTAAAGAAAAGAAAGCCTTGCTTGAAGTGCAAGAAATTTTAAGCACTTAGAAAGAAAATCCAAAAAAGCTCATAAACTTTTGCAAAAAATACAAAATATTATGTAATTTAAAATTCTTTTACTCCATTGCTTCTTTTAAAGCATTTTCATATTCTTCGTCACTCACAAGTTCAAGCCATTCTACATTTTTACCCTCTTTTTCACCTGTAAGTGCTATGTGTACTCCTTTGTTTGTGTTGGTTGCTCCATGAAAATGCTTTACTCCTATAGGACAACTTATCACATCACCTTTTTTAGCTATTACGGCTTTTTGTCCCGGAACTTTTGTGATGATTTCACCCTCTGTTACAATTAAAGTTTGTCCTTGTGGATGTGTATGCCATGCACTTCTCGCATTAGGCTCAAATTCAACCAAAGCTCCACTAAAATTCCTCCATTCATTGACTTTAAACATCATAGAAACTTTTACATTTCCGCTAAAAATTTTACTATCTCCTTTAAAATTTCCATGAATTCCTTTGCTTTCAAGTTCTTGCATTTGTACTCCTTGAAGAAAACTACATAAAATCATTATAAGAAATAAACCAATCTTTTTATTTCCCAACTCTAAGAGCTGCTTCACCTGCATAGCGATCCCCTTTGATTGTTATTTTGTCTAAGATACTCTTTAGATGATTTAATTCTTCTTGAGTAAAATCAATATTAACAGCATTAATATTTTCTTCTAACCTTTGTAAATTTGTTGTTCCAAAAATAGGTGCAATAAATGTTTTTTGCGCTAAGACCCAAGCAAGAGCAATTTGTGCTAAAGTGGCATTTTTAGATTTTACTATATCTTCTAATGCGTAAATTAAGTCTAAATTAGCTTTTAAATTCTCACTTTTAAAACGTGGAACTTGTGATCTAAAGTCATTATTTTTAAAAGTAGAATTTGCATCAAATTTTCCCGCTAAAAAGCCTTTTCCTAAAGGAGAAAATGGCACAAAGCCTATATTTAACTCTTCTAAAACTTTCAAAAGCTCATTTTCAGGCTCTCTCCACCATAAAGAATACTCGCTTTGCACCGCACTAAGTGGAAATACCGCATGAGCTTTTTTAATACTTTGAACTCCTGCCTCGCTCATCCCCCAAGCCTTAATTTTTCCTTCTTGATAAAACTCACTCATCAAATTAGCAACTTCTTCAACTGGAACATTTGTATCAACTCTATGTTGATAATAAAGATCTATACAATCTATTTGTAAACGCTTCAAACTACCTTCTAGACTTTGTCTGATTTTACTAAGTGTACTATCAACAATTTGCTTATCACCCTCAATCCTAATGCCAAACTTTGTTGCTAATACTACTTCATTTCTAAAAGGTTTTAATGCTTTACCCACTAATTCTTCATTTCTAAAAGGACCATAAACTTCAGCTGTATCAAAAAAATCAATACCAAGATCTTTTGCCTTGTGAATGAGTGTTATCATATCTTTTTCATCTTTAGCTTCTCCATAACCAAAGCTCATGCCCATACAACCAAGTCCTAAAACACTAACTTCTAAATTTCTTAATTTTCTTTTTTGCATTTTTTATCCTTTATTTGTTATTTTAGCAAAGGTAAAAGTCATGCTAAGCATGGCTAACATTAAAATCTTTTTCATGCCCATTCCTTATTTTAAATTTTCTTTAAAAAATTCTGCAATTCTGTCAAAAGGAATTTTATCTGCATTATCATACAAATCCACATGATTAGCATTTTTTACGATAAAAAGCTCTTTATTGCCTCCTTTTAGATTTTTAAATGCATCTTCGCTAAAATACCTACTATGCGCATTTTCTCCATGTATCATAAACACAGGAGCAATTATCTCATCGCTAAATTTAAGAATAGGAGCATTTATAAAGCCAAGTGATGAGGTCGCATTCCATGCGCCATTTGAATTAATTGATCTTTGATGAAATCCTCTTTTGGTTTTATAATATTCCCAATAGTCTTTGATAAATTGTGGCTCATTGCCGCTAAGTTTTTCCGGCAAAGCCTCAGCCTTAACAAAAGTTCCATTTTTAAAATCTTTTGTGCGTGTTTCATTTAGCTTTTTCTTTAGCTCATATCTTGCTTGTTTATCTAAATTATCATTATATCCATAGGCATTTACCCTACTCATATCATACATTGTAGAAATTACGATGGCTTTTATCCTTGTATCCATAGAACCTGCATTTAAAGCAAAACCGCCAAAACCACAAATTCCTAAAATACCTATTTTTTCAGGATCAACATTTGCAAGATTGCTTAAAAAATCCACTGCTGCGCTAAAGTCTTCTGTGTTGATATCAGGGCTTGCCACATTTCTAGGACTTCCCTCACTTTCACCTGTAAAAGAAGGATCAAAAGCCAAAACAGCAAAACCCAATTCAGCCAAAGTCTGTGCATAAAATCCTGAAGATTGCTCTTTTACTGCTCCAAAAGGACCACTAATGGCAATTGCACTAAGTTTTTTAGTGTCTGCATTTTTAGGAATATATAAATCTCCAACCAAAGTAATACCATAGCGATTTTTAAAGCTAACTTTTTGCATCTTAACCTTATCACTTTGAGTAAAAACTTTATCCCAAGTATTTGCATACAGCATATTCATACCTCCAATCAATAAAATCATAAGCAATAATTTAAAAAAATTATTTTTCATTATAAATCTCCTTTTCAAAAATTTTTGTAATTATAAAAGATGAGAGTAGGTCTAAGTCAAGTAGTAAGTTGTATTTATTTAGGTATTTCTTTTTTAATTTCCATTATCAATTAAAATACGAAGATATCTTAGGTGCTTTAACGCCACTTTGTTCTTGCTCTACATAGCACTAGAAAAATAAAAAGATTATTACTCAAATTTTCCTTAAAATAAGAATCAATCCTTAAGCTTATGCAATTTATCACAAGATTGATAATCTTTACTTTCTGGATTAAGCCCATCTATTTGCTCTTTTAGCATATCATCATAAATTTTTATTTTTTTAGCTAGAATTTTTTCACTTTCTTTTAGAATTTTGATCTGATTTTGTAATTTTTTCTTTGTTTGCTTTAACATATCTTGTCTTTCTTTAGCGGTTTTTATACCCAAAGAACAAAGCTTTATATAATGTCTAATTGTTTCTATTGGCATACTTGAAATTCTAAGCCACTCTATCCACTTTGCCCATTCTATGTCACTTTTTGAAAAATATTTCACACTATTTTCATCTTTTTGAACAAAAGGAAACAAACCTTTTTTAGCCCAAAATCTTAAAGTATGCGCACTAATTTTTGTCTCTTTTTCTACTTCTTTTATAGTATAAGCCATAATTTTCTTCTCCAAAAATAATTACAAAAAAAATTAAAAAAATAAAAAAAATTTATTTCATTTTTTTTTTTTTGTATAGAATAACATTTAAATCTAGTTTTTAAGCTAAAAAAACAATAAGATATTGAAAGGAAAAACATGAACAGTATAAAAGTCAAGCTTTCTTTTATTGCAAATTTTATTGCAATTTTTGCTTTAATTGCTTTAGGTATAATAAGTTTTTATTTTACCCAAGCTTCATTATACGAAGCTACCCTTCAAAACCAAACCAACTTACTTAAAATTACACAAACTACCGTTGAAGATTTTAGATCTAAAAACATTGCTTTTATTGAAAATCTAGCAAAAGATATTACAA
This sequence comes from Campylobacter jejuni subsp. jejuni 414, assembly GCA_000163995.1. GTDB lineage: Bacteria > Campylobacterota > Campylobacteria > Campylobacterales > Campylobacteraceae > Campylobacter_D > Campylobacter_D jejuni_A. Next base: position 1,487,149 of record CM000855.1, read on the forward strand.
GCTTACCTTTAAACGCTATTAATTCAGAAGAAGGCTTGATCCAAAATACAGGGCATTTGTTAAAAAGTTATCGCCATGGTATAAACGCTCTTGCAGTTTATATCGGACAAAGTAACGGTGAAAATATCGTGAGTGACGAATCAAGTGATAAATTAAAAACCAATGTTATCATCAATGGCAAAGCTAATGGCTATGATGCAACCTCAAGACCTTGGTATCAAGATGCTAAAAATCAAAATTCAGTTATTGCAAGTCCAACTTATATCGATGCAGCAAGTAAACAACATGTTATCTCCTATTCTAAAGCTCTTTACAAAGATGGTAAATTCATTGGGGTTTTGGGGATTGATATTTTACTAACAAGCTTCCAAAATCAAATAGAAAGAATCCCTGGAAATGCTTTCTTATTCGATCGACAAAATCAAATATTTGCTGCAGCCAATAAACAACTATTAGATCCATCTGTTAACCACACTCCTGTTCTAAATGCATATAAAGCTAATGGGGATTATAATTTTTTTACTTATAGTCTTAATGAGCAAAAAAGACTTGGAACTTGTACTAAAGTCTTTACTTATACAGCTTGCGTGACTGAAAGTGCTGACGTGATAAATAAACCTGTAATG
>CM000855.1:1489009-1672439 GCA_000163995.1 Campylobacter jejuni subsp. jejuni 414
CAAGACATTGTTTTAAGCTTTCTTTTTGAGCTTGTGTATTTTGCATTCTTTCATAAGTTAAAGCTTGCGTATATAAAGCCCTTGCTCTATCTTCATCTGAAAGTTTTAACTTAAGCAAATCTGTTAAAACAGCCAAACTTTCTTCATTTTTATTAATTTTAGCCAAAGTATCAAGATACATAAATTCTAAACTAGGACTAAAAAGATTTATACCTTTAAAATTTTGATAATCAATAGCCTTAGGTGCGTAAGTTAAAATCGTTGCTTGCATATTATGATCATTAGCATAAGAAAGTAAAGCATCATAGGCTTCTACCATACTAAAATTCATTGGAAAACTTTCCAAAATTTGCAAAATTTTAATAGCTTGATTATAGTCATTTAAATGCAATAAAGATAAAAATTGCAAATAATAAGCCTTAAAATTTTCATCATCACTTTTTAAAATTCTAGAATGAGCTATATCTTTAGAAATTTTAATCACCTGAGAATATTGTTTATTACCAAAAAGAATAGATGCTTTTTGAAGACCATAAAATATAGAATCTTCATTATAATTTTTATCTATATAATCAAGTGCTTGTTCAACATTAGAAGTTCTGATAAGACAAGCTAACATTTGTTTCTTATTGTCAATTTTTTGACCTATATCATAAGCACTAAAACGCATAAAAATATTTGCAGCATTTATACAATTATCAGCTTTTATTGCATTTTTTAAATCATTAATAGCTGCTTTCTCTAAAAATTGAGTAGCATTTGGAATTTTTTTACTTTCTATCAGATCTTTATAAGCTAAAATAGCACTGAAATTTCCCTCTTTATAATAAAGTGCAACATCTTCATCTAAAGCTTTATTTACAATATTCTCATCTTTATTTGCATATTGTTTCATTAAATCTGTGTAACGCTGATGCAAAAAGCTTGCATTATTATCACCTAAAGCAAAGAACACCTCATCGCTTGCTTTTTTAATTTCATCCAAATACTTGCCATCTAGATAATCATCCATATACAAATCAAGATATTTTTTAGCATCACCAAATCTGTTAGTATGTGATAAAACCAAGGCTAAATCTTTTAAAGTTTCTTCATAATTTGGTTCAAGTTTAGACATTTTAGCAAAAGTATCTTCATAAATACTTGCACTTATATCAAATTGTCCTTTTTGATCAAATAATTTAGCAAGTTCCAAAGATCTTGGAATATCTTTTCCAAAATATTCAGGATTGGCTTTTAAAATGGTGTTAATATACTCTATAGCTTTATCTGTTTGCTCATTTAAAAGCAAATTCTTTGCCAAACTCATAGCTGCCCTTGCGGCTAAATCTAAATTTTTTGTATTAAAATAAGTATTTTCATAGATATTTACAGCTTTTTCTTTTTCGTTTAAATTATAAATATAATCTGCATAATCAAGTTTTGATAATTGGGTGAAATAATTATTGGGCTGTTCATTATCTAAAATCGACATTATATATTCAACATCTGCACGTTGAGCCAAGGCAATATAAGTTTTTAACATTATATGTAAAACTTCTGAAAAATTTCTATCACTTGTAAAAGTACGCATCCAATTTTTAGCATCATCAATCATCTTTTCTAAAATTTGCTGATCCCGCATACTTGGATCTTGAGTATAAAGTTTATTTTGAGCTCTTAATTTATATAACATAAATTCACTAGTGAAAATACTACTACGATATCTATTGATAGCATTTTGTGCATCAGTTACTACTTGATTATAATTAGCTTTGTCATACTCTTTTTTAATACGCAAATATGTATTAATATCCGCACTTTGTGGAATAATAACAGGATTAGAATTTAAATCTAAAGCCCCAACATAAGGCAAGCTTTCGTGTGGAAAATTGATATTAAAATTAAGTCCATCATAATCCCTAATAGGCACTAGTTCTGGTGCGAAAACAAAAGTAAAAGCTTTACTCTTATGTGAATTTGACAAACTAAGTTCTTTATCTATATAGATATTTTGAGCTGTATCAAACATTCTTGCTTGCATCTTTGGTAAAATAATCATTTTAATTTTTTGAGCTTCTTGTATAAATTTTAAATCAAAAGCAGAAAAACTCTGATCTTTTAATTGATTATCGACCATACCTACGATATCACATTCAAAATGAACTTTTGCTTCGGTAATAAATTTTTGACAAGTAAATTCTAAATCGTTACTTGCATGCAAAACGGCAAAAGCTTGATTGTTTTCACGACCCGTATTTAAAACAAGCTCAAAAGCAAAAATATGTAAAAAACTTAATAAAATTAAAAATAATATTCTCATAAAGCAATTATAGCAAAACTCTTACAACATTAACAATATAGCAAAAGTATTTGCATAAACACAAAAAGCTAAAATAAAATTTTGTATAAAACTAAATTTAATATTATGAATCCTATTGTTTTTTATAAATAAAGCATGGATTAAAATTTTTAAATAGGCATAAAGCATAATAACAGAAGACAAAGCCACAAAAAGTGCCAAATACCAATATCCATTTAAAATTGCTGTATTTAAAATCATAAATTTACCCCAAAATACACCAAAAGGCGGGATACCTGCCAAAGAAAGCACACTAATACTCAAACAAAAAGCAGTTAAAGGTTTTTTAACTAAAAGTCCATTTAAACTCTCATAAGAATTATTCTCATAATTGCTTAAAATCATAAATACAGCATAGTTTGCAAAAGCAAATAAAGTCCAATATCCAAAAATCGCAAGTAAAATTCCATCAAAATTTTGCTCTTTTAATAAAGGAATACAAGCTACCAAAACTAAAGAAGAATGCACCACAGAGCTATAAGCAAACATTTTTTTGATATTGTTTTGACTTAAAGCCGCAAAAGCGCCTATAAACATAGAAAAAATTGTTAAAACTATTATGATATATTCAAAACCTGTATTATTTAAAAAATCAAAAAGACGAATAATCACGACCAACATTGCAACTTTTGGCACAACTGAAATAAAAGCAACTAAATTTGTATGGGCTGCATAATACACATCTTTAAGCCAGAAATGAAAAGGTGCTAAAGAAAGCTTGATCGCACAAAGAACAAAAATCATCACTCCAGCACCCAAAAGCATAGGGTCTTTTTGAAATTCATTTTTCAATGCTAAATTAGCAGATAAATCCAAAGTTCCTGTTTTTAAATAAATAAAAGCTATAGCCATAACAAAAAATCCAGCTCCTACAGCCGCCACACTAAAATATTTTATCGCACTTGAAATAGCATTATCACTTCCACGCATTGCTATTAAGGTATAAAGCGCTAAAGAAGAACTTTCAAGTCCTATAAAAATAAGCACTAAATTTGAACTTGAAACCATCAAAAGCAAGGAAGCGATCATAAATAAAAACAAAGCATAAAATTCACCTTGATTTTCTTCTTTTTGCATTAAAAGATATAAAAAAGAAAAACATAAAATTACCAAAGAAGCACAAAAAGAAATAATATCATTATTTAAAGTAGCTAAAAAAGCTTTTGCTTCTAAGCCTTGGGCATTTGCGTTGTTTAAAATTAAAAAAACACTTACAATTAAAGATAAAGAACTTATACCAATATAAAACGATCGGTGAAATTTCCAAAAACCAGAACAAAGCAAAAGAACGATTGCAGATACAATTAAAAATAAAAATGGATAAGATAAGCTTATATTTAAAAGTTCTAAATTTAAAAAATTATTTAACATTTGCTTCTCCTATTTTGGATAAAAAATCTAAAGTATTTTGCTCAACAGCTCTAATATTCATTGTTTTTATAAGATTATCCACATCTTTTTGTATAGGCTTTAAAAGCGTATTTGGCATAAGTCCTAACCCAAAAATGATTATCACCACACACACAAGTGCTACTACTTCTCTAAAACGTAAAGAAAACGCTTCTATAACGCTTTCTCCTTGCATGAAAAATATTTTTCTAAACACTGCAAACATATAAATCGCCCCTAAAATAATCACCAAACCTGCTAAAAAAGCATAGAATAAATTAATTTTTGCTATACCTAGAAGAATTAAAAACTCTCCTACAAAAGAAATAGTTAAAGGCAAAGAAACACTAGCAAGCAAAATTAACATAAAGAAAATTGAAAATAAAGGTGCTTTTTTAGCCAAGGAGTGATAAAAAGCGATATCATGAGTATGATATCTTTGATATAAAACCTCAATCATTAAAAATAAAACCCCTGTAACAACACCATGTGCAAACATATAAAAAACCGCACCACTAATGCCCAAAGCATTTAAAGAAAAAATTCCTAAAATCATCACACCAAGATGCGAAATAGAACTATAAGCAATCAATTCCTTGATATTTTCTGTTTTATAAGCAATTAAGGCATTATAAACAATACTAACTATACACAAAGCTATAATTAAAGGCATAAAATACACACTCGCATCAGGAAAAAGGGGTAAGCAAAAAAGCAAAAATCCAAAAGGAGCCATTTTAAAAACCACAAGCATCACAGAAACAAGCACAGGTGAATTTGCATAAACCTTAGGTGCCCAAGTATGAAGTGGAAATAACGGAGCTTTGATAGCAAAAGCGATAAAGAAAGCTCCAAAAAGTAAAAGTTGTTCTGTGAAATTTACTGCCGAGGCATTATTTTTCCAAATTTCTAAGTCAAAAGTGAAAATATTTAAAAGCTGATAATTTAAATAAGCTTGATAAATTAAGGCTACAAGCATTAAAATTGAACCTGCAAAAGCATAGATAAAAAACTTTACCCCTGCTCTAAAATCCTTACCATAAACCCCCATGATATAAAGCAAAGGCAAAAGAGAAAATTCCCAAAAAACATAAAATAACAAACCATCTTTTGCACTAAAAAGCCCCATAATAGCAAATTCTAGAAAGAAAATACAAGAAGCAAGGGCTTTTTGTTCCACCTTTAAAAATAAAAAACTTAAAAATATCATCAAAGAGCTTAAAAGCATTAATACAAGTGCAATGCTATCCACTCCTATATGAAAGCTAAAAAATTTTAAAATTTTAAAAGAAATATTATAATCAAAGCTTGTTCCTTGCAAAAAATCTGCAAAAATATCCAAATTTAAAGCTAAAATCATAAAACTTACAACAAGGCTAAAAACCTTAACGCCTCCACGATTTAAAAGCAAAACCACAAAAGCAGCAATCAAAGGAAAAAATATCAAATAATTTAGCATTTTACACCACCCATACCAAAATCAGTAAAATCACAAAAGCTGCTACCAAAAATCTAAGCATTAAATTTAAGCTATTTGGCATAATCATTTTTTTTGAAATGCTTTGAGAATAAAAAGCGATTTTTTCAACTACTCTATCAAAAATATAAAGATCACAATGTCTTAAAATCACACATAAACTTTCATATTTTGAAACTATAAATTGATGATAAAATTTAGGGATAAAATAATCATTACTTAAAAGTTTATGAATTTTATTTTCTTCAATACTCTCTTTAAACCAAGAATTTTTATAAGCAAAAATAGCCAAAATCACACCCAAAATAGCCGCCACACTCGCACAAATCATAACAATTTGATTTTGTGCATCAATAAAGACTAATTTCGTGCTTAAATATTCAAAAAAGCTATATTCAAAAAATCCCGCAATGATAGCTAAAATCATCAAAGGACTCATAGCTAAAAGTGCGATTTTACTTGCTTCATGCGGATGTTCATTATGTCTTGAAGGAGTAAAAAACACTAACATTAAAAGTCTAAAGCTATAAAATGCTGTTAAAAAAGCTGCAATCAAAAGCACTAAAAAAATACCATGATGAAAAGAAATAAAAGAATATCCTAAAATCAAATCTTTAGAGAAAAACCCTGCAAAAGGATAAATTCCTGCTAAAGCTAGAGTTCCTATACACATAAAAATAGCTGTAAATTTTAAAGGTTTAAAAAGCCCTCCCATTTTTTTAATGTCTAATTTATCATTCATAGCATGCATTACATTTCCAGCACCCAAGAAAAGTAAAGATTTGAAAAAAGCATGAGTAGCTAAATGAAATAAAGCTATACTATAAGCTCCAAGTCCTGCAGCTACAAACATATATCCAAGTTGTGATAAAGTAGAATAAGCAATAATACGTTTTAAATCTCTAGCCACCAAAGCCATAGAAGCTGCAAAAATCGCTACAAAAGCTCCAAGTAAAGCAATAATATAAGAAATTTCAGGAACTAAATCATAAATCGTACTCGCACGAATAACTAAATAAACTCCTGCTGTTACCATGGTTGCTGCATGAATTAATGCAGAAACAGGAGTTGGCCCTGCCATAGCATCAGCAAGCCAAGTGTGAAAAGGAAATTGTGCAGATTTTCCCATAGCTCCTATAAACAAACAAGCTGCAATTAAAATTAGAACATTGTGATCTAAGCTTTGTACCATGGAAAAAACCTCATCGTATTTTAATGTTCCAGCTTGCAAATAAAGCCAAAAAATTCCCAAAAGCATACCTAAATCTGCGATACGATTCATAATAAAAGCTTCATTAGCTGCAAAAGAATAAATATTGTTTTTATACCAAAAACCTATAAGCAACCAAGAGCAAAGTCCCACGCCTTCCCAACCTACAAAAAGTCCTAAAAAGTTATCACTCATAACTAAAAAAAGCATAGAAAAGACAAAAAGTCCTAAATAAGCAAAAAATTTATTAAAACCCTCATCATGAGCCATATAAAAAATACTATAAAAATGCACACAAGTTGCTACAATACCCACAACACTCATCATAGTAAGTGAAATAGCATCTATATCAAAACCAAAATTAACCCCGGCAAACCATTCAAATAAACTCACATTAAAAGCTTTATTGCAAAAAAATAAATATAAAGAACAAAAAGCACTTAAAGCGACTAAAAGCGAGCAAATTATCCCTACGAATTGTTTTTTCTCGCTCAAAGCAAAACAACTTGCAAATAAAAAAGCTATAAAAGGACTAAAAAGTGAAATCAAAGCTAAATTCTGCATACTAAGCCTCCACTTCTTTTAAACTTTGTAGCTCTAAAGTGCCTTTTCTTCTATACCAAAGTACACACAAGGCTATACCTACAGCCACTTCACAAGCTGCCACACCCATAATAAAAAGTGCAAAAACTTGTCCATTTAAGTCATTATGCATTTTAGAAGCTGCTACTAAAGCCAAATTGGCACTGTTTAATAAAATTTCACTGGAAATAAAAAGCATAATGAGATTTTGTCTTTTTAAAACCCCTACAAGCCCTATTACAAACATTAAAATAGCTACGAAAAAATACTTTTCTATCATTGTTTTTCCTTTGTAAGCTCTTTATGAGTAAGAGTGATGGCACAAACTAAAGCAATTAAAAGCAAAATAGCTATAAATTCAAAAGCTAAAAGATATTTTGAAAAAATTGCTAAAGCAAGTTGTTTATTAAAATCAAACAAAGCAAGATCATTTAAAGCCAAATCTGTGCTAACACTTTGGTATTTAAAGCCTATAAACATAGCCAAAAGCAAAACTGCACTTAAAATTACTAAACCAAAAAAACTTTTCTTAGCTTTGAGCTGTTCTTTAAATTCTTTAGAAGCATCAAAAAACATCATCGCAAAACTATAAAGCCCAAGCACAGCTCCGCTATAAACGATGATTTGTATCACACCTAAAAACTCTGCATCAAGTAAAAAATAAAATCCTGATAAAAACACCATTCCACCCGCTAAAGCTGAAAGAGAATAAAGCATATTTTTACTTAAAACCGCAATACCAAAAAAACCTAAAACCACTACGCTAAAAAACACAAAAGCTAAATTTTCTATCATTTGTTTTCTCCTTGCTCTTGTATATTTTGACTTTCTAAAGCCCTTTCTTGCATCATATCATAATAATTTGGCGTTTTTTTAACCCACAAATTGGCATCCTTTCTAAGACTCCCCGCCCCTTCAAATTCAACTTGATTTTTAAGCTTGTCAATAGGAGTTAAAAAATCTTGTTTATAACCAAAATAAGATCTTTGTTCAGCTGCATTTTCATACTCTGTTCCATGCACTATAGCAAGTTCAGGACAAACTTCAGCACAAAAACCACAATAAATACAACGCCCCAAATTAATACTATAATTGCTCACCTTTTTACGCCCATTTTCGTCTAAAGAAGTTTCCATCCTAATACAATTACTGATGCAAATTTTTTCACAAAGCCCACAACCTATACATCTTTCATTTTCACTTTCTATAAAACGCATCAAACGATGAACAGCACGGTAACGATTATCAAGTTTTACTTTTTCAAAGGGATATTTAATCGTGGCACTATTGTTTCTTTTGAGTAATTCTCTCATCATCACAAAAAGCCCTACAAAAAGCTCTAGTTTAACACTTCTACGCAAAGCTTGTAAAATTTTCTCCCAAGTGCTAATAGGAGTTTTTCTTTTCTCATCTACTAAATAATAATTTTTCATATCAAACTCCTATAAAAGAACTGCTAAAGCAGTAATTAAAAGGTTTAAAACCGCTAAAGGGATTAAAATCAAATAGCACATTTTCATCACTTGATCAGGACGCAATTGTGGAAAAGCTGCTCTTGCCCAAAAATACCAAAAGAAAATAAAACTTGATTTTACTATCATCATAATCCAACCAGGAATGATCCAAAAGCTATTAAAACCCCCTAAAAACAAAAGAGTTACTAAAATAGCTCCAGCTATCATAGAAGCATATTCACCTATAAAAAACATACCCCATCTTAAACCTGAATACTCTGTTCCATAACCTGCTACAATTTCAGCGTCATTTTCTGTTAAGCAAAGCGGAGTTCTATTAGTCTCTATAAATAAAGCAATCACAAAAAGCACAAAAGCTAAAGGTTGCTTAAAAATAAGCCAAGAAAAAAATCCATCACTTTGATAATTGTTAATATCCACCAAAGAAAAAGAACCCACAAGCATCACAATGGCAATTAAAGCCAAAGCTCCCACGCTTTCATAAGAAATAATAGCCACAAGTCCTCTTGCAGCACCTAAAATCGACCATTTATTATTGCTTGCAAGTCCACCTAAAAACACCGCATAAAAACAAAGTCCTGAAGTACCGATCACAAAAAGTAAAGCCACGTTAATATCTGCTACTATGGGCTGAATCACCATTCCAAACAAAGTAAATTCAGGCAACATAGGAATAGCTGCTAAAGAAACAAAAGCACAAATAGCAGAAATCAAAGGCGCTATGGCAAAAATAAATTTTTGCGAATTTGAAGGGATGATATCTTCTTTAGTAAAAAGTTTTATCATATCTGCTACCAACTGAATCAAACCAAAAGGTCCTACCATATCAGGCCCTATGCGTCTTTGAAAATACGCCAAAACCTTTCTTTCAGCATAAGTTGCAAGACCTGCTAAACTCGCAAATACTGCAATGACAATAATACATTTAATCAAAGTTTCCAAAGCAAAAAAAGCAAAATCACTCATGGTTTGCTCCTATTTTTTCTAAATTCGCTACGACAAATCTTTCATCAAAAAAGCTTAGCGTATCAAGTTTTTCATCAAAATACGGCAAGAAAGCTCCATTTTTTATGTCTTTATCTACACGCACACTAAGGCTTAATTCTTTATCTTTTATTTTAAGTTTTACAAGGTCTTTGTCTGATAAATTTTTCTCTTTGGCCAAATTTTCACTTACACCTAAAAAAATCGCTTCATTAATCGCACTAGCACGGTTTGAAAATCTACCAAATTGATAACTAGGATTAGCACTGTAGAGTAAAATTTCATCTTCTTTTAAACTTAAATTTTCAAAGCTTGGGGAAATAAATTCTTTTTTAGCTTCTTGTTTAAAACATTCTAAATTAAGTTCATATCCTCTTTTACACTCACCTCCATTTGTATAAAAATTTTCTAAATGATCAAAATCAATTGGAGAAAAACCTTTATTTATAGGCAATCTTTTAGTATAGTTTATAGTATATTCCTCATCAAAACCTAAAGCATTAGCTAAATCATTTAAAAAATATCCATTAAATTCCAAAGCGGCATTGGTTGGCACCACTCTTTTATCGTAATTTAAAAAAGTACCTTCTTGCTGATTTAAACTCGCACTAGCTAAATTTGCATGCTCTTCATAAGAAAAACTAAAATCACCCTTTTCATTATAAGCTAAAATCTTACCTTCTTGTATACTCTCATCTAAATCGCAAATCATTGCTACTCCTAAAGTATTTGTATGCATAGGATTTAAAAAGACTTTAAAAGGTGTTGTACTTTGAATCAAAGCAAGTAATTTAGCTAATTTTTTCGCTTTTTTATGAAAATAAAAATCACTTCCTACAACAAGGATAAAATTTGCTTTTTTAAGTAATAAATCTTCTAACTTATCCTCATCTATACCTAAATTTTTAGCAAAAACAGAGCGTTTTACTTCTATGGTTTTTTTCACTTTTTTAGACACAACTTTTTTTACTTCTTTTTGAATTTCATTGCCTTCTTCATCTTTTTCTATAACTTGTTCTACAACTTCTTCATTGATACTTTCTTCTATTTCTTTATTTTCACTGATAAAAAACTCCGCTAAATTTGCTTTAATGGCTTCATCTTGACTGAATTTTTGAAGTAAAAAATATAAAATTTGCTCTTCATCGCCACTTTTATGAGTATGTGAAATAAAATTTTTAGAATATTTTACGATGCCTACATCTTCAATAGGATGAAAATAAAGTCCTGAACCTTTATTCATCACTAAAGCATTATTGATTTTATAACTAAGCGTTGGAGCATCGTATCGTAAAAGTGTTCCAGCAACAACTAAAAAATCACTTTTTAGTATATCTTGAGTGTTAGCATTGTAAAACTCTCCTGAATTAGCGATAAATTCTTGTAAAAATTCTTTAAATTTCAAAGCTTCTTCATTGATCAAAGAAAGATTAAATTTCTTTTTTAAATTTTGCAAAATCAAAGCTTCTTCATTGGTGATAAAGCTATTAAATTTAATATTTTTGATTGCATTTTTTTCAAAAAGCTCTACAAGTTCTTTAAAAGCTTTCTCATCTTTATTTGCCTCATTTTGCGTATCAAAAGCAAATCTTGCAGCCTTATTTAAACTTGCAAAAGCAAAATCATTGCTCACACGATAAATTTTTTCTTTTTGATTGCTAATGCCACTTTGCTTAATATCATAATACATAAGCTCACAATCACTTGAATGTGGATTTGAAGCAGGAATTCTTTTAAGCTCCCAAATATTTGAAGTGTATTGAAATTTAGAACCTATCAAAGCTCCTGTTGGACACACACTTGTACATTCTCCACAAAATGAACAATCAAGCGTATCACCATTTGTAGGTCCTATCAAGCTTTTTTGAAATTTAGTCCAAATCGCATAAGCATCTTTTCCCATACTTTCTTTAAAGCTATTATCCACACTATCTCCGCCACGAGGGACAGTTTTTAAGGCACTTTCACCTATCTTATCCTTACATACAGTAATACAACGCTCACACACTATACAAAGAGCAGGATCATAATTAATCATTCCCCAATGTTTATGGGGTTTATGCGTGTCTTTAATCCAATGTTTTTGAACGTTTACACGACTTTTATGGGTGAAATTTTGTAATTCACATTCGCCTGACTTATCGCAAACTCCACATTCTAAAGGATGATTGATACAATAAGCTTGCATGATTTCATTTCTTTCATCCCAAAGATTTTGCAAATCACTTTCTACAACCATACCTTCTTTTGCTTTAGTATTGCAAGAATACACCTTTTTACCATCAGCTTCAACCATACACATACGACAAGCCAAAGTAGGACTACAGCCTGAAAGATAACAAATCGCTGGGATAAAAATATCATTTCTTCTTGCTATATTTAAAATATATTCGCCTTCTTCAAAGGCGCAATCTATACCATTAATCTTAACTGTCATTTTGCTTCCTTTATGCGAATTGGAGTAAAATCAAAACCATTATTTTCATGATTTAAAAAAGCTATAGTGCCTTGTAAATTTTCATCCAAACAAAGCTTGGTTTTAAAACTAAAATCTTTAGCTAAAATTTCCACTTCACTTTGATCTTTGCATTTTGAAATTTGTAAAAATTGTTTTGAGCAATGTAAATTTTTATCTTTTAAATTTGCCCTAAAAAGCACTAAACCATCATAATTATCTAGCTCTTTTAAACTACTTAAAGTCGCTTTTTTAAAATCACATTCTGTTTCATTGCTGTCTAAAATTTTTAGTCCGTATTTTGCACTTAAAAAATATAAAAAATACTTGATATTTTCGCTATCTTTGTAAGAAGGGATATTTTTGTCTATGATTAAATATTTAGCCTCTTTTAAAAAACCAAGTACTTCATTTGCTTCTTCTTCGCCAAAACAAGATTCAGCACTCAAATATCCTTCGTCTAAGTTATAAAACTGGCCTTCATCACTTAGCTTACAAAGCAAAGCCAAAACGAAACTCAAACTTGCAATTTCACATTTATAAAATTTAGCTTTTAAATTTTTATCTTCCAAACAAGAAATATTAATACTATTTGCACCGATTTTTTCACATAAATTTTTGTTTTTAAGGCTTGGCATGTCTAAAAAACAAAGAGCATTATCATAAATCATACCCTCTCCTTTTTTATAACGATAGTCCAATCTACTTGATTGAATTTTAAAGAATTTAAAAGCTCACAGCCTTGTTCTTTTACAAAAGAAAAACTTTTTTCAACAGGAGAAAAATCGCCGATTTCAAAAAGTACCACCAAAACTTCACCTTGTTTTGCTTCTTTTATAATTTGTGTCAAATCTTCAAAAAGCTCTTTGCTCTTTCTTAAATCTACTCTTCTCATCGATCTATCTCACCTAAAACTATATTTACATTACCCATAATGGCTACAACATCAGCCAAATAAGTACCTACAAGCATTTCTTCAAAAAACGCACAATGCCAATAGCTAGGAGTTCTAGCCTTTAAACGATAAGGTCTTCCCGTACCATCACTATGGATAAAAAAACCAAGCTCGCCCTTTGGACTTTCAGTTGGTACATAAACTTCGCCTTTAGGAGGTTTTAAACCTTGAGTGATTAAAACAAAATGTTGCATTAAAGAATAATTTTGCGTTAAAATTTGCTCCTTTGAAGCACTCACATACTCAGGATGTGTGGCTAAAATTTCAGGCGGGGTATCTTTATAAAGTGCGGCACATTGTCTAAGGATTTTCAAACTTTCACGAAATTCTTGCATATAAACTTTATATCTTGCATAAGAATCTCCTTGTGTAGCATAAGGCACACCAAATTCCACTTCATTATAAAGCAAATAAGGCTCTTCTTTACGTATATCATATTTTACACCACTTCCTCTTAACATCACACCTGTACAACCCCAATTTAAGGCTTGCTCTTTAGTAACCACACCTATATTTTCAGTTCTTAAACGCCAAATTCTATTATCATCTAAAAGATCTTCATAGTCTTTTAAATCATTTGGAAATTTATCGCAAAATGCAAGCATTTCTTCTAAATAATTCTCAGGCAAATCAAGCATAACTCCGCCTATTCTCATAGAAGAATGTGTAAGTCTTGCCCCACAATATTTTTCTATCAAATCCAAAACATACTCGCGTTCCCTAAAGCAATATAAAAATACACTCATTGCACCAATATCAAGCGCATGCGTAGCAAGCCAAAGCAAATGCGATGCGATACGGTTTAATTCCAAAAGTATCATGCGTATAACCGCTGCACGACGCGGAATTTCTAAACCGCAAAGCTTTTCAACTGCCGCACAATAAGCATAATTATTTGCCGAAGCAGCGATATAGTCCATTCTATCAGTAGTAGGAATAAACTCTTGATAAATCATATTTTCAGCCATTTTTTCCATACCACGATGCATATAACCTATACAAGGACGTGCTTTTACAACTTGTTCTCCATCAAGCTCCAAAACAAGGCGTAAATTTCCATGTGCTGAAGGGTGTTGAGGCCCTAAATTTATAATCATTTTTGAGTTTTCTTGCTCAAAAGCTATATTTTCATAATAAGGTTTTAACTTGCTAGGAATTTGCATTTTAACGCCTTTTCTCTAAAATTTTCGCTTCATCGCGTTTTGCTTTTTTTACAAAAACCACGCCTTCATCTTCTTGGTATTCTTGTTTAAAAGAAATTTCTTTCTTTTGGCCACCTTTTGGCACTTCATGATAAAGTCTTGCAAAATTTAGCGTATCTTTATCATCAGCAAAACCAGAATCTCTTTGTTCTTCTCCCACTACTTCGCGGTATTCTTTACCAAAAATTTTATCAATCTCATACCATCTTGCAAATTCATCGCCCTTTAAAGGATAAGTTTTTAAAAACGGGTGTCCAAACCAATCATCGGGCATTAAAATGCGTTTTAAATTAGGGTGACCCACTATAAAAATTCCAAACATATCATAAATTTCTCTCTCACTCCAATTTGCCCCTTTAAAAATATGAGCTACACTTTGCAAACGCTCTTTTACACCTATAAAAGTTTTTATTCTCACTCTTAATTTTTTTTCTAAATTTAAAAGCTGATAAAACACTTCAAAACCATTTTTATTTGCTATAAAATCAATAGCACTTGCTTCTGTAAAACTTAAATATCCTAAAGTTTTAAGCATTTGTAAGGTTTTGACATTGTCTTCTTTTTTGATTTCTATCACCCAAAAATCAAGCTCCACATAAGAATTTAAAATTTCTACTTCAGTTTTTAAAACTTCAAAATCATCTTTAAAAATACTTTCATTAACATTGGATTTTATAGTATGTGGCGCATGATAAAACCTATCTTTGTAATAATTTTGAATTTGGACATTTTTCTTATCACTATACTTTCTCATTATACCAACCTTTTAGGTGCCATTTTACGACTTGCTTTTTCTTTACGAATCTTTTTCTGCAAAATCATCAAAGCAAACTGAAAACTTTCGGGGCGTGGGGCACAACCTGGCACATAAATATCTACAGGTATGATTCTATCCACTCCTTGAACGGTGGAGTAAGTATTAAACATACCGCCTGTATTGGCACAACTTCCCATGGAAACTACCCATTTAGGATCAGGCATTTGATCATAAAGTCTTCTTGTAAATTCAGCGTGTTTTTTGCATAAAGTCCCTGCAATAATCATCACTTCACTATGGCGTGGCGAAGCTCTAAAAATCGTTCCAAATCTATCAAAATCATATCTTGAACCCCCAGCTGCCATCATCTCAATCGCACAACAGGCAAGTCCATAAGATAAAGCCCACAAAGAATTACTCCTGCCCCATTGAACAAGTTTATCTACACTTGTTAAAACTACAGGTAAACCACTTGCATAATTTACTTGATGCTCTGCCATGCAAACGCTCCTTTTTTATAAGCATACAAAAATCCAACTCCTAAAAGCACGATAAAAACAAAAACTTCTAAAAATCCAAACCAACCTAAATCTTTAAAAATCAAAGCCCAAGGAAATAAAAACACAACTTCTATATCCAAAAGTATAAAGATTAAGGCAATGATGAAAAATTGAGAGTTAATCTTGTTAGCTTGTTTTATAGGGATGGGACCGCATTCATAAATTCCAAGTCCTAATTTTTTGCGATTCTTTGCAGCAAAATTATTACCAATTTTTGAAGCTAAAAAAACCAGTCCAAAAAAAATAACACTAGCAAGCACTAGCATTAAAAAAACACCAAAATAAGGATGCGAAGCATCTATATGAGACATTTATTCTCCTTTTTTAAAACACTTTAATCACTCCACAACAAAAATTAAATTTACACTTTCCTTTATTTTACTCTAAACTTTCTATATTGAAACTTATATTAAAAAATATTTTTAAAGTTTTAGTTTTTTATGATTAAATTTATAAAAAAGATTGCTTTGGTGAGTTATAAATATATAAGAAATATTATTTTTTTTCTGATAATTATATAAAAAAGTCACAATTTCTTTAGAAGTTTTAATATCAAGAGCAGAAGTAATTTCATCTAAAATTAACAATCTAGGATTTAAAACCAAAGCACGGATAAGTCCTACACGCGTCGCTTCTCCCCCGCTTAACTCGTAAGGTTTTTGTTCTAAAATCTGTTTTTTTAGATTAAAAAAATCAAAAAATTCTAAAATCAAGTCATCATTCTTTTGTAAATTAAAATTTTCCAAACCATCTTGTATGAGATTTTTGATTTTTTTATAAGGATTTAAAGCTATTTTTTGATCTTGAAAACAATACTGAATTTGCTTTCTTAAAAGCCTTTGTTTGTTTTTATCAAGCTTGTGCAAGTTAAGATTTTCATACCAGACTTCGCCCTTGCTTGGATTTTCTAAAAAACAAAGAATTCTAGCTAATGTGCTTTTACCTGCACCACTTTTGCCTAAAATTATTAAATTTTTATTTTCTTTCAAATAAAAATTAACATTATCAAAAATGATATGTTTTTCTTTTTTTAAATACCAATGCTTTTTAAGCTCATAAGACTTACTTAAATTACAAACTTTAAGCATGAAAATACCTTAAAAACTCATCTAAGTCATACAAATTTGAATCACTTTTTTCTAGCATAAGAATTTCATCTGCCAAAGAATTTACCAAATTTAAATCATGGGTGATACAAACTAAGGCTGTGGTATTTTTTAATTCTTCTAAAATCGATATGATTTTAGAAGCGTTTTCTTTATCTAAAGAAGCTGTAATTTCATCGCAAATTAAAATTTGAGGTTTATTCAATAAAGCTAAAGCCAAACTCACCCTTCTTGCCATACCCAAACTTAATTCATTAGCATAAGAATGCCACAACCGATCAAGATCTTCAAATCCTAATTTATGAAGATAAGAAAAAGCATAATCTTTTCTTTCTTTTTGTTTTAATTTTGTATGAGTTTTTAAAACAAGATGGCATAAATTTCCAATATCCAAATAAGGATAAAGACTAAGCTCTGCATCTTGTAAAACAAGTGCTACTTTAGAACGAAATTCTCTAAGTTGTTCTTTATTAAAATTAAAAATACAAAAATCATGAAAGCTTAACTCATCAAAGCTTATTGTGAAATTAGAATCTAAAAGCCTTAC
The DNA here is from genome assembly GCA_000163995.1 of Campylobacter jejuni subsp. jejuni 414. Lineage (GTDB taxonomy): Bacteria > Campylobacterota > Campylobacteria > Campylobacterales > Campylobacteraceae > Campylobacter_D > Campylobacter_D jejuni_A. Next base: position 1,506,050 of record CM000855.1, read on the forward strand.
TAAAGCTTTTCCAAGCAAACTTTTTCCTACTCCACTTTCTCCTAGTATCATCAAAGTCTTGCCTGTTTTTATATCCAAATTAATATTCTTAAGCAATACATTATTTTTAAGGCTTATATTTAAATTTCTAATCTTCAAGACCTTACACCCCAAATTTTTTGTAAAAAATTACCCAACCACAAAAGAGGCAAAAACAACAAAAGCAAGCTTAAAAGTGGAAAAAGTATCATCCACCAAGCACCTATAAAAACTGCCTTTGAAGACTCACTTAAAAGAGTACCTAAAGTTGGAATTTCAAATCCTAAGCCCAATCCAAAAAAACTTAAAGTTGCTTCTGTGGCTATAGCATGAACGATATTGAATATAAAAAGTGTAAAAATCAATGTTTTTAAAATAGGCATTAAATCTTTAAAAAAAGCTCTAAATTTAGTTCTTCCAAGTACTATATTTGCTTTATAAAAGTCTAAATTTTCAAGTCTTTTTAATTCACTTTCTATAATTCTTGCTATAAAACACCAATGAATTAGAGCGATTAAAAAAATCATTAAAAACACATTAGAAGTTATCATACTTTGAAAAAACATCATAAGCAAAAAAGCAGGCAAAGCTAAAAAAAACTCCAAAACACGCATCCAAAAAACATAAAAAAAACATCGTGCAAAAAAGCAAAAAGCAAAAAGCAAAAATAATAGACAACAAAGATGCACCAATGCCTATAATCAAAGAATTTCTCAAAGCAAAAAGCAAACGAGAAAACAAATCCCTGCCTAAAAAATCAGTTCCTAAGATATAAGTAAAATTAGGAGCTTGATGCAAATTTTCTAAATGAGTAGTTAAAATATCAAAAGGTGCTAAAAAAGGTGCAAATAAAGCACATAAAAATAAAAATATTAAAGGCGTAAGAATGATAAGAATTTTAAACAAAATCAAGCCTTCTTAATCTAGGATTTAAAATTCTAGCTACAATATCACTTAAAAATGTAAAAAATGCTGCAAGTAAAACACTAAAAAATATAAGTGCAAGTACAACAGGGTAATCTTTAAAAATAATACTTTTAAAAAGCAAAGTTCCAAGTCCCTCGTAAGCAAAGACACTTTCTACCACATAAGTTCCCATCATAAAACTTAAAGCACTTCCACCAAAATAAGCTACAATAGGACTTAAAGAATATTTTAAAACTAAAAAATAAATATCTTTTTCCTTTAAAGCCCTAGCGTATAAATTCTGAATAAAAATTTGAGAAAAACTTTCATTGATAAAATTTCTAGCAATTCTTAAAAATAATGCCAAATGTGATAAAACAAGCACCAAAACAGGCAAAATCAAATGTTCTAAGCGATTTAAAAAATCATCTTCAAAGCCTATATCACTACTTCCCATAACAGGCAAAACTTTCCAAAAAATTCCAAAAATCAAAACAAAAAATAAAGCCAAAACAAAAGGAGGTAAAGCAAAAAAATTAAAAGCTAAAAAGGTAATGATTTTGTCTATAAAACTTTCCTTATAATAATATCCCAAAAGTGCCAAAAAAATGCTAAGTAAAAATAAAAGCATTAAGGCACTAAAACCTAAAATCAAGGTATTAAAAATTCTTTCTTTTATAAGCTTTGTAACTTTTTCTCCACTTAAAAAAGAAACCCCTAAATCTCCTTTTAAAGCCTTAAAAAGCCAAATTTTATACTGCTCTAACAAAGGCTTATTAAGCCCTAAATTTTGTTCTATTCTTTGAATAAATTCTTTACTTTGTGAATTGATTCCATTGGCATAAGCTATACTCCCTTTACTAAAATAAAGCAAAATAAAACACAAAAAAGTACTAAAAAATGCTATAAAAATACTAAAAACTAAGCGTTTTAGCACTCATTTACTCCATTCATAAATATTCCAAGTAAAACCCACTCCATGATGACCTAAAGTTCTTGATTTGATACCTTTTAAATCTTTATTATAAACTAAAGCAAAATCAAGATAAACTAAAAAAATAAAAGGAGGATTTTCATATAAAGCGTCTATGAAATCTTTATAATATTTTTTTCTTTCTCCTAAATTTGAAGTATTTCTTGCCTTTTGTAAGGCTATATCCACTTTTTTATCATGATAATGTCCAAAATTCCAGCCTTCATCGTTTAAAGCACTATCTTGTGAACTTTCAAACACTCTAAAAGTGTGAAAATCAGGATCCAAAGGACTTCCCCAGCCTATTAAAAAACTATCTACTTGAGAATAATCAAAGCTCCCAGCAGGTTTAGCTACTACCTTACTTACAACTCCAATTTTTTTAAATTCACTTTGTAAAATTCCTGCTAAACTCACTCTTAAAGGATCATTGCTCATCGCCCAAATTTCAAATTCTAAAATTTTCCCATTTTTTTCGAAATTTCCATCTTTGTTTTTCTTAAAACCCGCACTCATAAGTAAATCTTGGGCTTTTTTAGGATCATACTTGTAAGTTTTAAAATTTTTAGGATTTACCCAAGAACGCTCTAAAGGGTGATTTGCTACAAAAGCATAATCATGTAAAAGATTTTTTACTATACTTTCTTTATCAACCGCATAATTTAAAGCTTGCCTTACTTTTAAATCTTTTAAAAATTCATTATTCAAATTAAACATTAAAGCCCTATAATCAGCTGATATTTCACGCAAAATTTCAAAACTAGCATCATTTTTAAAAATATTAAGTAAAGAAACATCGATTAAGGCTGCATCTATTTTGCCGTTTTTAAGCTCAACACTAGCTATAGAAGGATCAAAAATATGCTTTATGATAAGCCTTGGAGTTTTTATTTTACTAAGATAAAAGTGTTCATTAGCTTTAAATTCGATATATTCACCTTTTTTCCATTTTACAAATTTATAAGGACCTGTACCTATAGGATTTTGATTAAAAGAAGTGGTACTTAAATTTTCATTTTCAAGCAAATGCTTAGGAAGTATTCCTATGCTTAGAGCATCTAAAAATGCGGGATAAGGTTTAAAAAGCGTGATTTTTAGATGATAAGGATTTAAAATTTCTATACTTTTAATATCTTCAAAATTCACATAAACTGAAGAATTGTTCTTGGTATTTTTAAAAGCTTCAAGGCTGAATTTAACATCATCGGCGCTAAATTTCACTCCATCGTGCCATAAAACATCATCACGCAAAAAGATATCATAGATAAGCCCATCCTTACTCACGTTCCATGACTTTGCTAAATCAGGTTTTAAACTCATATTTTCATCAAAACGCGTAAGCCCTGAAAACACAAGATTAATCACTGCATCATGATCCTCACTATAAGCAGGATTTATCCTAGAAATTTCATTTTCCACAGCTATAATCAAAGTATCTTTTGGAATTTTGGCCTCAACATTGAAAAATAATAAAAATAATAAAACAAACAATCTAAGCACTTGCAACTCCTAAAATTTAAAATTACAAAATTATAAACTAAAAAACAAGAGTTCACAAGCCCTATAGGGGGATAATTCGCTTTTAGATTTTGAAGTTTTTATATTTATTCTATGTCAAATTGCTTCACTGCATTCATTTAACAAATACGCAATATGCTGCCAAGATATACCTGTAGCATCGCTTAATCCTATCTCACAAGTGCTTGATGTGCTAAATCCGCGCTTAATGTTTGTTTTGGCATAAAATTTTTTAAAGCCCTTTGTGGCATTAATGTTTAATTTAGGATTTAAAAAACCCTTATATCCAGCAAATCCACAGCAATATGTATCATTATCTATTAATATTTTTCCATTTGTGCATAGCTTTGCAAGCTTAACTATACTTTCATTTAAACCAAGTTTTCTTGCAGCACACATAATATACAATCCTACATCCTCATTGATTTTATCAATGCGTAACTTAGGTGCAATAAATTTTAATAAATATTCACTTAAATCATAAATTTCATACTTTGCATGATTGCTAATTAACTTAGCACTACAAGCACTATGGTCTAACACTATAGGTGAGTCTATATTGCTTAAAAAATCATTGATTTTTTGTATATTTTTTTCTTGGATAGCTTGAAAATTCTCATAAGCCTTACCGCAGCATAAATCATTGGATGCATAAATTATGCCTATATTTGCTTTTTTACACAAACTCTCAAATACTTCTTGCAAGCTTCTTTTATCATGCATTTTTTCATTTGGTTTAAAACTTTTATTAAGACAGCTTGTAAAATAAACTATATTACAAGCTTTTTTATAACTTTTTAGCTCATAATCGTTCACCTTAGGCAAATACGCCCTAGTTCTTGGTATAATACTAATAAAATTTCTTGCTTTTTCAAGCTTATTATCAAGACTTAAATTATCAAATTTATTTGCGATGCTTAATGAAAATTTAGCAATTTTTAGAGTTTTTTCGTGATTTTTATATGCTAAATTTCCCAAAATTTTAGACATAAATCCTGTATTATTTTTTCTATATTTTAATGAAAAATCAGCAAAATTAATCCCCAAAGGACATGAAAAAGAGCAAACTCCGCAAGCAGCACAAGAACTATCTACTAAATGATTATAGTATTTTTTTATGTCCTTTAACTTTACTTTTGACACATTGTCATTTAAGCTTTCAAGGCGTTTTATCTCTCGTAAAATAGCAATTCTTTGTCTTGGAGTAATTGTGTATTCATTAGATGGGCAAAATCTTTCGCAAAATCCACATTCCATACAGGTATTTAATTTCTCATCAATTAAACTGGCTTGTTTAATATTTTTCTTATAAATATCTTTATCATTGCTAATGATTACATCAGGGTTAAATAAATTATCCTTATCAAAAATACTCTTGATTTTTTTATTGATCTCATAAGCTTGCTTGCCCCACTCTACTTCTACGAAAGGTGCTACCATACGCCCTGTGCCGTGTTCAGCTTTTATACTTCCACCATACGAAGCTACTATATTAGACATTTCTTTAACTAGATTTGAAAAATTATCAAATTCAAGCTCATTATTTAAATCCGGCGTAATGATAAAATGAATATTACCTGCTAATGCATGGCCAAAAATGATTCCATTATCACTAAAACCATATTTATAAAACAACTCTTGAATACTTCTAATTCCATCTGCTAGATTCTCGATATTAAAGCACACATCTTCAGTGATTACCGTTGAGCCTGCTTTTCTAAGACTAGCTGCTATAGGCAAAAGTGCTTTTCTAATCTTCCACCATAAATCATATTCGGCCTTATTCTTACTAAAATATGACTTATAAGATAATTTAGAAATTTCTTTTATTTTATTTATGTTTTCATCGAGCTTAAACTCATCACTATGCTCACTTTGAATCAATACACAAGTATTACCTTCTTTAATATCAGCTAAAATATCTCTTAATTCATCATAAGTTGATGCGGCTTTTAAACTTGCATAGTCCATTATTTCAGCAGAGCTTATAAAATCAACTTTAGCAAATTCTTTTATAGTATTCGCAGCATCGTTAATACTGTTAAAAAATAATAAAGCACAGACTTTAAATTCCAAATCATCCAAAACAGCAAGTCTAACTTCGCTTACAAATCCTAAAGTCCCCTCAGATCCAATAAACAAATGTGCTAAAATATCTATCTCATCATCATAGTCAACAAATGCATTTAGACTATAACCTGTTGTGTTTTTGATTTTAAATTTTTTAATTATTAAATCTTTTAATTCTTGATTGGCATTAATCTCTTCTTTGATCTCTCTAAGTTCTTTTATTAATTTTTTATTCTCATCTTTAAACTGTTCCACACTTAAAGCATCACTGGTATCAAGCATGCTACCATTTGCCAAAATCACCCTAATACTTCTTAAAGTTTTATAACTATTATCCTTAGTTCCACAGCACATTCCACTTGAGTTATTGTTTACAATCCCTCCAATTAAAGCTGAATTTATAGTAGCTGGATCAGGTCCTATTTTTTTCTTTAAAAAAGCAAGGCTTTCATTAGCATGAATCCCTACTACACCACATCCTAAGGTGATTTCGCTAGCGTCTTTGTTAATTTTTATTTTTTTAAAGGCAAATTTAATCACTACAAGCACTCCATCACAAGAACTTTGTCCACTTAAACTTGTACCTGCTGCTCTAAATGATATTGGGGTTTTATAAGTATTTGCTAATTTAATAACGTGCTTAATTTCATCTTCATTTTTAGCAATAATCACTATTTTTGGGATATAAAAATAACACGACGCATCAATGCCATAAGCATAACATCTAGCATAATCATTAAAAATTCTATCCTCAAAAATATACTTAGCCTCATTATAAAAAGCTTTAAAATCTGCCATAATCCCTCTATTAAATTTATTATCAATTATAACTTAATAATTTAAAAACAATTTTAATTTATATTTTTGAGTGTAAATTTAACCGAAGTCATTTTTTATTTGGATTACAAAGTTAGAATACCATCTATTTTCAAAAATTTAAAGAACTAAAAGGAGAAATTATGACAAAAGAACAAATTCAAATCATCAAAGATTGTGTGCCTATTTTGCAAAAAAATGGAGAGGATTTAACCAATGAGTTTTATAAAATAATGTTTAATGATTATCCTGAGGTAAAACCTATGTTTAATATGGAAAAACAAATTTCAGGAGAACAACCAAAAGCTTTAGCAATGGCGATTTTAATGGCAGCCAAAAATATAGAAAATTTGGAAAATATGAGAAGCTTTGTTGATAAAGTTGCCATAACTCATGTTAATTTAGGGGTTAAAGAAGAGCATTATCCTATAGTTGGAGCTTGCCTTTTAAAGGCTATTAAAAATCTTTTAAATCCTGACGAAGCTACTCTTAAAGCTTGGGAAGTTGCTTATGGAAAAATTGCTGAATTTTATATCGATATAGAAAAAAAGCTCTATGATAAATAATATAAGCCCATTTTGGGCTTTAATCAAATTTTTCTACTAAATTTTTAGCTAATTCTTTGATATTCTCACCCTTTAATTCGCTGATTTCACCATTTTGAGCTAAGAAAATTCTATCAGCACTATCAAAATATGCATCATCATGTGTGATAGCAAAGACTGTTTTACCCTGCTCTTTTAACAAAGGTAAAAGTTTTTTATAAAAAAACCTTCTAAAAACTGGATCTTGATCAGCTGCCCATTCATCAAGCACTAAAATATCCCTTTCTTCAAGTAAAGCTATAAGCATAGCTAAACGCTTTTTTTGTCCTGTAGAGAGTTTAGTTAAGGTAAGTTCATTATCCTTAACGCTTGTTTTATCTTTAAGTTCTAAAAACTCTAACCAAAAAGCAATTTTTTCTTCACTTGCAAAATTTTCTTTATTTAAAGTTTTAGTAAAAAGATGAAAATCACTAAAAACAGCAGAAATAAGCGATCTATACTCATCTAAATTTTTATCATCTACAAGCATATCATCAACATAAATTCCACCTTTGCTTGGCTTAAAAAGTCCTGTTAAAAGCATACAAAAAGTAGATTTGCCACTTCCATTTTTACCTATTAAAAATACTAATTCACCTTTTTTAAGCTCTATATTTACAGGATTTAAGTGAAAATTTTCTTCATAAGTAAATTGAGTATTTTTGAAAGAAATTTTTTTCCATTCGCCAATATAGCATGTTTTCTTAAAACCTTCTATATAGTTATCTAATTCCAATTTTGTGATCTTATCCAAAGCAATTTTTGCTAAAAGCAAAGTAGGAAAAGACCCTATTATAGATACTAAAGGGGTTCGCAAAAATAAAATAGAAAGAGCTATAGTTGTAGCATCTGCGGCACTTGCCCATTCAAATTTTAAGGCTAAGTAAAACTCTACCCCCACCAAAGCCAAAAGAGTTACATTTGTCCAATTATTTGAAAGATTGTTAAAAAGATTGCCTAAAGTACTATTTTTCTTTTTCAATCTTGCATTATTTTCAAATTCATCTTCATAGTAAAGCTTAGCTCTGTCACGATTGATTAAAAGTTCTTTATGTCCATCTAGTATATTTTGGTAATTATTTTGTAAAGCATCATCATTTTCCCTTGCTTTGCGAAAATACTGATACACTTTCATCATTAAAAAATTATTAGTAATAAAAATAACCATAATCCATACCACACATAAAGCAAAAATTTGTGGTGAAAGATAGCATAAATAAACACTAGTACATAAAACCAATATACTTGATTGTAAAAAATCAGGCAATCTTAAAAGCCCAAAAGATATATTTCTCACATCACTTCCTAAAGAAGCTAAAATTCTTGCTTTACCTACCTTAGCCACTCTTAACAAAGGGGTATCTAAGATCTGCTTTACTACGCGCCTTTGCATTTTAAAGATAAAATTTTGCCCAAAAATACTAAGTCCAAGTTCGACTATAGTAGAACTTATAAAAAATATCAAAAGCAAAACAATAAAATAAAAAATAGGAATATTTTGTGCGTTTTTAAGCAAATAATCATTAATAAAAACAAGAGTCAAAACTCCAACAGTACTTGTAAGAAAAGAAAAAAGTAAAAAAGAAATCAACTTTAATTTATTTTGCTTAAGCAATTCTATAATAAAAGGCATTTATAAACTCCAAAATATAATTTTAATTATAACATTTTAGGAGTGATTATCAAATTTTATCTTTTACCATAAAAACAGCACAAATAGCTAATAACGCTAAAAAAATCATATACATACTCATACCATATAAAAATGGATTTTCATTTTTAGTCGCAAGCGTATTAAGCCAAAAAGCAAGCTGCGGAGTGACACCACCTGAAATCGCATAGGCAATATTATAAGAAAAAGAAATTCCTGAAAATCTTATTTTAGCCCTAAAAACTTCACTCATCAAAATAGGTGCAAACACATTAATCCCACCTAAAAAACAAATGAATGAATATAAAATACACACTAAAATCAAATTTTTAAGTTCGTATAAAGCATAAAAATATAAAAAAGAAGAAAATACAAAAGTCAAAGAAAAGAAAATACAAATTTTAAATAAACCAAATTTATCTACAAGATAACCTACAAAAGCACCACCTAAAGCTATTCCTAAAATTCCTAATACCTGCAAATAACTTCCCTCAACTCCACTTAAATTTAAAATACTAGGCATAAATTTAGGCATTAATAAAACAAGCACGATAACACAGCCTGTTAAAACCCAAGTCATCATCATTGATGAAAATAAATTTTTTATAATATCCTTTTCTTTAAATAAATCTTTAAATGGAAAAGAACTAAGTGACGATTCTTTTTGCATTTGTTTAAAAATAGGAGTTTCTTGCAAAAATCTGCGCAAATAAATAGAAATAATCCCAAAAATTCCGCCCACAAAAAAAGCAATACGCCATGCATAAGTAGCAATTTCTTCTACACTAAAAAAAGCATTAATAATTAAAAATACCATACTTCCCAGTAAAATCCCTAAAGCCATAGCTGAGTTTAAACAGCTCAAAAAGAAAGCTTTTTGTTTTTCTTGACAATGTTCTCTTACAAAAACCCAAGCCCCAGGTAATTCTCCACCTATAGCTATACCTTGAAAAATTCTTATAAGTATAAGTAAAATGGGAGCTAAAAATCCAAGAGTTTCATAACCTGGAATAAAAGCTAAAACAAAAGTAGGAAGAACCATAAGCAAAATACTTAGCATAAACATATTTTTACGCCCAAATTTATCTCCAAAATGTGCCATAACTATACCACCTAAAGGGCGCACTAAATATCCAGCTGCAAATGCTCCATAAGTATTCAATAAAGCCCAAAATTCGCCCATATCTTTAGGAAAAAATACATTAGCTATATATTCAGCAAAAAAGACAAAAAATAATAAAATCATAAAAATTCTAAAGTTCCACCCAGTGAAGAAAGTCCTAAGATTTTAATTTCTTTTGTTCCAAATTTTGATTTTTTCATTGTTTAATTACCTTAAATTTTAAAAACATTATTTTTATTATACTACAATCATTTCTAAAATATCATCCAAAAATTAAGGATAAATATGTTTAATTTTACAACCACTCTTTTAAAAACCAATCTCTATTTTTTAGAAGAAAAACCATAAGCAAAAATTCAAATCAAATCCATATAATCTCTCTTAAACAATCTGATGATGAATTTTTAAACTTATTATTTTCTTTTTTGATTCCACAAAATGATGAAGATAAAAATTTTATAGAAAAAACTCGTGAAAAAATCAAAAGAAATGAGCACAATGTTGTCTTAATAAAAAATCCAAATTTTAATGCTTTAATAGACACAGGATTTTTAGATACTATTGATACATTAAAAGAAAAATTACATTTTCACAAAACTGATTTAAAAGATATCACTCATATTATCTTAACACACGCACACCCTGATCATATAGGCGCTTTAATGAGCGAAGAAAATCTTTTTCCAAAAGCCAAAATTTTAATTGATAAAAAAGAATATGATTTTTGGATCAAAAGCAATAGGCAAGAGATTAAAAACACCTTGCTTAAACTTAAAAATATAAATTTTATAGATCATTCTAAGGACTTGATTTTTACAAATTCAGGCATTAAAGCCTTACCTGCTTATGGACATACCCCAGGACAAAATGCTATCATAATTAACGATAAAATAGTCTTTTGGGGAGATTTACTTCATCTTTATGATATACAAATCCCAAAACCTAAAATAGCTATAAAATTCGATATAGATCAAAATGAAGCTATACAAACAAGAGAAAAATTGCTTAAAGAATTTAAAGAAAGAAAACTCAAAGTTATAGGAACTCACGTACCTTTTAGCGAACCTAGATTTTTAGATTAATTACTTAAAAATTAAGTAAAAATTTTAATAATTTTTGCTAAAATTATAGCCTTTTTATTTCATAAGAAAGGAGAAAATTTTGGCAAAAGATGATGTAATTGAAATTGACGGCACCGTACTTGAATCATTACCTAATGCAAATTTCAAAGTTGAACTTGACAACAAACATGTAATTTTATGTCATATTGCAGGAAAAATGCGTATGCATTATATAAGAATAATGCCAGGTGATAAAGTCAAAGTAGAACTTACACCTTATAGCCTTGATAAAGGGCGTATAACTTTTAGATATAAATAATTCTAAGTTATTTAAAAGCTAATTTTAGATAAAATTAGAGTTTTTGCGACAAATTGCATCGAACTATATGAAGAAGTATTTTTAAAATCCACCACTTATTTTAAAAATAGTTGGTTATTCATAAAACCTGATGTAGTTGTAAATCAAGTGGAATACATTCAAGGAGACGCTCATGAAAGTGAGACCATCAGTTAAAAAGATGTGCGACAAGTGCAAAATAGTTCGCCGTAAAGGCGTGGTTCGCATTATTTGCGAAAATCCAAAACATAAACAAAGACAAGGATAAACATGGCTCGTATTGCAGGTGTGGATTTACCAAAGAAAAAAAGAATTGAGTATGGACTAACCTATATTTATGGTATAGGACTTTTTGCTTCAAGAAAAATTCTAGATAAAGTAGGAATTTCTTATGATAAAAGAGTTCATGAGTTAAGCGAAGATGAAGCAGCAGCTATCCGTAAGGAAATTCAAGAAAACTATATGGTTGAAGGGGATTTAAGAAAACAAGTTGCTATGGATATTAAAGCACTTATGGATTTAGGAAGCTTTAGAGGCTTAAGACACAGAAAAGGCTTACCAGTTCGCGGACAAAAAACAAAAACAAACGCAAGGACTAGAAAAGGTAAGAGAAAAACTGTTGGTGCAAAATCATAAGGATAAATCATGGCAAAAAGAAAAATCGTAAAGAAAAAAGTAGTTAAAAAAAATATAGCAAAAGGTATTGTTTATATCAGCGCAACTTTTAACAATACTATGGTTACAGTAACTGATGAAATGGGAAATACTATCGCTTGGAGTAGTGCAGGTGGTTTAGGATTTAAAGGTTCTAAAAAATCAACTCCTTATGCAGCACAACAAGCAGTAGAGGACGCTTTAAATAAAGCAAAAGAACACGGAATTAAAGAAGTAGGCATTAAAGTGCAAGGACCAGGGAGCGGTAGAGAAACTGCTGTTAAGAGTGTAGGTGCTATAGAAGGAATCAAAGTAACTTTCTTAAAAGATATCACTCCATTAGCTCATAATGGTTGCAGACCGCCTAAGCGTCGTCGTGTCTAAGATATAAGAAAAATTTAGGAGAATATTATGGCAAGATATAGAGGACCAGTAGAAAAATTAGAAAGACGCTTTGGTGTTAGCTTAGCATTAAAAGGAGAAAGAAGACTAGCTGGCAAAAGCGCACTAGATAAACGCCCTTATGCACCAGGACAACACGGAGCAAGAAAAGGTAAAATTAGTGAGTATGGACTTCAATTAAGAGAAAAACAAAAAGCTAAATTTATGTATGGAGTAAGCGAAAAGCAATTCCGTCGTTTATTTGCTGAAGCGGCAAGAAGAGAAGGAAATACAGGGGTATTACTTATCCAACTTTTAGAACAAAGATTAGATAATGTAGTATATAGAATGGGTTTTGCTACAACACGTCGTTTTGCAAGACAACTTGTAACACATGGACATGTTTTAGTAGATGGTAAAAGAGTGGACATTCCTAGCTTTAGAGTAAAAGCAGGTGCTAAAATCGAAATCATTGAAAAAAGCAAAAACAACCCGCAGATAACAAGAGCTATCGAACTTACAGCACAAACTGGAATTGTTGCTTGGGTTGATGTTGAAAAAGATAAGAGATTTGGAATTTTCACAAGAAAACCTGAAAGAGAAGAAGTTGTCATTCCGGTTGAGGAAAGATTTATCGTTGAGCTTTACTCTAAATAATAGGGGTTAAATATGAGAAATATTACAACATCTGCTTATACGCCAACAGAATTTACAATAGAAAATATTAGTGATACTGTGGCTAAAATCAGTGCTTGGCCTTTTGAGATTGGCTATGGAATTACACTAGCCCATCCTTTACGCCGCTTGCTTTATACTAGCACCATAGGATACGCTCCAACTGCAATTCATATTGATGGCGTAGCTCATGAATTCGATAGTATGCGTGGTATGCTTGAAGATGTAGCACTTTTTATTATTAATCTAAAAAAACTACGCTTTAAAATTAAAGGCGATTCAAATAAAGAAATAGTAGAATTTAATTTTAAAGGTTCAAAAGAAATTTATGGTAAAGATCTAAATAATGATCAAGTAGAAGTAGTAAATAAAGATGCCTATTTAGCAACAATCAATGAAGATACTGAACTTAAATTCACATTAATCATTGAAAAAGGTATCGGCTATGTTCCAAGTGAGGAAATCAAAGAACTTTTAAATGATCCTAAATTTATAGCTTTAGATGCCTTTTTTACACCTGTAAGAGAAGCAACTTATGATATTGAAAAAGTTTTATTTGAAGATAATCCTGATTATGAAAAAGTAGTTTTAACCGTAACAACTGATGGGCAAATCACTCCAAATGAAGCTTTTCAAAATGCTTTAGAAGCTATGTATAAACAACTATCAGTATTTGATAAAATCACTAATGTTAGAAGTGCAATTAAAAATCAAGCAACAAGCAATGAATTAGAAAATACTAAATTATTGCAAAACATCACAGATTTAAATTTAAGTGCTAGAAGTTACAATTGTCTTGAAAAAGCGGGGGTAGTTTACATAGGCGAACTTGCTTTAATGAGTGTAAGCGAACTTGCAGGACTTAAAAATTTAGGTAAAAAATCTCTTGATGAAATTAAAAACATTATGGAAAGCATAGGTTTTCCTGTAGGAACTTCTAAACTTAGTGATAACAAAGAAATACTTAAAAATAAGATCGTGGAATTAAAAGCACAAAACGAAGGATAAAGAATGAGACATAAACATGGATATAGAAAACTTGGCAGAACTTCATCTCATCGTGCTGCCTTATTAAAAAATTTAACCATAGCTTTAGTAAATAGCGGAAAAATTGAAACTACACTACCAAAAGCTAAAGAACTAAGAGGCTATATAGAAAGATTGATTACAAGAGCAAGACTTGGAGATTTTAACGCTCATAGGGCAGTTTTTGCTTCTTTACAAGATAAAAATGCTACTAATAAACTAGTAACTGAAATTGCTCCAAAATTCAAAGATCGCAATGGTGGATATACAAGAATCATCAAAACAAGAATTCGCCGTGGTGATGCTGCTGAAATGGCTTTTATCGAATTTGTAGCCTAATACAAATCCTAGCTTTTGCTAGGATTAACACTTCAATTAAATATTTTAAAAATAAAAAGTTTTAAATAATTATTTTAAATAAAATTAAATTTATTTATTTTTCAAAACCCTTGCTAAAAATTCAACTACTTATGCTAATATAAGTTTTTAATTTTAATTTCAAGGATATGTTATGCAAGAAAACACTCGTTTACGTATTGCGATACAAAAATCAGGCAGACTTTCAAAAGAATCCATAGAACTTCTTTCAGAATGCGGTGTTAAAATGCATATCCATGAACAAAGTTTAATCGCTTTTTCTACAAATTTACCTATAGATATTTTACGTGTTAGAGATGATGATATACCAGGTCTTATATTTGATGGGGTTGTGGATTTGGGTATCATAGGAGAAAATGTTTTAGAAGAAAATGAACTTGAACGCCAATCTTTAGGTGAAAATCCAAGCTATAAACTTTTAAAAAAACTTGATTTTGGTTTTTGTCGTCTTTCTCTTGCCTTGCCTCAAGAAAAGAAATTTCAAAGTTTGAAAGATTTTGAAGATTTAAGGATAGCTACTTCTTATCCTCAACTTTTAAAGCGTTTTATGAAAGAAAATGCTATTAATTATAAAAATTGTATGCTTACAGGTTCTGTTGAAGTAGCTCCTAGAGCAAATTTAGCTGATGCAATTTGTGATCTTGTTTCAAGTGGGGCAACTTTACAAGCAAATAATCTTAAAGAAGTTAAAGTGATTTATGAATCTCGCGCTTGTTTAATCCAAAAGGAAAATGCTTTAAGCAAAGAAAAGCAAGCTTTAGTGGATAAAATCATGTTGCGTGTTGCAGGAGTGATGCAAGCAAGAGAGTCTAAATACATTATGCTTCACGCTCCAAAAGAAAAACTTGATAAAATTCAAGCCTTACTTCCAGGGGCTGAAAGACCAACCATTTTACCTTTGGCTCATGATGAAAAAAATGTAGCTTTACATATGGTGAGTAAAGAAAATCTTTTTTGGGAAACTATGGAAGCTTTAAAAGAAGAAGGTGCGAGTTCGATTTTAGTTTTACCTATAGAAAAAATGTTAAAGTGAGTAAAAATGCAAATTTTAGTATATGATAATTTAGATGAAAAACAAAAAAAAGAAGCGTTAAAACGCCCTGCTATAAGTGCAAAAGATGAAATTTCAAAGATAGTGAGTTCCATCATCAAAGAAGTGCAAGAAAAAGGTGATCAAGCTTTGATAGAACAAGCTTTAAAATTTGATAAAGCTAAAATTTCAAATATTAAAATCACTCAAGAAGAAATCACTCAAGCAAGCAAGCATTTGGCTAAGGATTTGCAAGAAGCTATTTTGGTAGCTTATGAAAATATCAAAAAATTTCACGAAGCTCAAATCCCACATGAAATCGCTCTTGAAACCACAAAAGGTGTTAAATGTGAAATTCTAACACGCCCTATAGAAAAAGTAGGACTTTACATACCAGGAGGTTTAGCGCCTTTGTTTTCAACGGTTTTAATGCTTGCTATTCCTGCAAAAATTGCAGGTTGTGAAAAAATCGTTTTAGCTAGTCCTGCAAAAATCAACGACGCTGTGCTTTTTTGTGCTAAGCTTTGTGATGTTGATGAAATTTATCAAATGGGTGGTGCAGGAGCTATAGCAGCTTTAGCTTATGGTACACAAAGTGTTTTAAAAGTAGATAAAATTTTTGGTCCAGGAAATGCCTTTGTAACCGAAGCAAAACGCCAAGTAAGTAGTGATATAAATGGAGCTGCTATTGATATGCAAGCAGGGCCTAGTGAAGTTTTGGTTATCGCTGATGATTTAGCTAATGAAAAATTTGTAGCTAGTGATTTGCTTTCACAAGCTGAACATGGTGCGGATTCTCAAGTGATTTTAGTATGTTTGAGCGAAAGTTTTGCCAAAAAAGCAAGTGATGAAGTGCAAAAACAATTAGAACTTTTACCTCGCAAAGAACTTGCAAGCAAAAGTATCACTAATTCACGCATTATTATAGCTAAAGACTTAAATCAAGCCTTAGAAATTTCAAATCTTTATGCCCCTGAACATTTAATCATACAAACTCAAAATCCACGCGAACTTTTAAAAGGTGTAAAACACGCAGGATCAGTATTTTTAGGAGCTTATTCTCCAGAGTCTATGGGGGATTACGCAAGTGGAACTAATCATGTTTTACCTACTTATGGGCTGACAAAAACGCATTCAAGCTTAGGTTTAGCAGATTTTAGCAAAAGAATAGCTGTGCAAGAACTAAGTAAAGAAGGCTTTTTGGCTTTAGGTAAAAGTGTTGAAATTTTGGCACAAAATGAGCATTTAGACGCACACAAAAATGCAGTGACTTTCCGCTTGGAGAGTTTAAAATGAATCAAAAAATCCTCTTTATAGATAGAGATGGTACTCTTATAGAAGAACCAAAAAGTGATTTTCAAATTGACACTCTTGAAAAGCTGCGTTTTGAAAAAGATGCTATCCCTGCACTTTTAAAACTGAAAAATTTCGGTTTTAAATTTGTAATGGTAAGCAATCAAGACGGTCTTGGAACACAAAGTTTTCCAAAAGAAAATTTTGAAATAGCCCATGAAAAGATGCTTGATATTTTACAAAGTTGCGGTATAGAATTTCAAGATATTTTTATTTGTCCGCATTTTGAAAATGAAAATTGTGCTTGTAGAAAACCTAAAACAGCTATGCTAGAAGAATATATCAAGCATGAACTTTATGATAAAGAACAAAGTTTTGTCATAGGTGATAGAGATAGTGATATGGTTTTAGCTTCAAATTTAGGTGTACATGGTTTAAAATATGGGGAACTTTCTTGGAAAGATATAGAAAATGAAATTTTAAGTTCTTTTAGAAGTGCAAGCTATCAAAGAACTACTAAAGAAACAGATATAAAAGTAAAAGTGTGTTTAAATGGAGGTAAAATAGAGATTAAAACAGGTATTGATTTTTTTGATCATATGTTAGAACAAATCGCCGTACATGGAGGTATAGGGCTTGAAATTTCTTGTAAGGGAGATCTAGAAATTGATGAACATCACAGTGTTGAAGATGTAGCCTTAGCACTTGGAGCTTGTATTAAAAAAGCCTTAGGGGATAAAATCGGTATAGCAAGATATGGCTTTGTTTTGCCTATGGATGAGTGTTTGGCAAGTTGTGCGATGGATTTTTGCAATCGTCCCCATTTAGTATATAAAGCCAAATTTAAAAAATCTCATTTGGGAGCTTTAAGCACGGAAATGATCGAACACTTTTTTTATTCTTTAAGCTATGCTATGGGTGTGAGTTTACATTTAAAAGTGAAAGGCAAAAATGATCATCATAAAGCCGAAGGACTTTTTAAAGCCTTTGCTAAAGCTTTAAAAATGGCAGTGAAAATAGAAAGTGAAAATTTAGCCAGCTCTAAAGGAGTGATATGACTTATCAAAATTTTAAAAATAAACTTGATACAAAAATTTTTGGTGAAGATTTAAATTATGAAATTCTACTTACAGTGCTAAATAACCCTAAACGCTATATAGGATTATTTAGGATTACAAATGCTAAAACAAAACTAATACAAAATATAACTCAAAGTTGTGAAATTAAATTTGGTGATTTTATAGAAGAGATTTTAAGTGAATATATTATTGAAATGGGATATAAAGCATTAGATAAAAATATAGGATTTGATGAAGAAAATAATAAACTTAATGCCGATCAAGTTTTCAATGATGAACATAATATTTACCTTATTGAACAAAAAATTAGAGATGATCATGATAGTACAAAAAAACGAGGACAATATGCAAATTTAATTAAAAAAATCAAAGCTTTAAAACAAAAATTCTCGAATTATCGCATTATTGCTTGTATGTGGTTTAGTGATGATAGTTTAAAGAAAAATAAAAAATTTTATGAAGAACAAATTAACAACAATACAGATGAAAAAGTTGACATTTTTATTTTCTATGGAAAAGAATTGTTTGAAAATCTTTTTCAAAGAATAGATATTTACAATGAACTTATTTCACATCTTAAGAAAAACAAACAAGAAAGAAGTAAGGATATTTTAAATGTTCCAGATTTTGATATAAGCGAAGAAATAAAAAATGCACTTTTAAAAACTAAGAAAAATTACCCAAAATTAATACAAAAGCTACTTTCCGACAAAGAAGAATTTGTAGAACTTAGAAAAGAACTTTTTCCAACAGGTAAAAATTTAAAAGGTTTATAATAATGCAAAAAGATATTATTTTTCAAGGTAATTGTTTAGAAATTTTAAAAACCATTCCGGATAAAAGCATTGATTTGATTTTTGCAGATCCACCTTATTTTATGCAAACACAAGGTGAACTTTTAAGAACCAATGGTGAAGTTTTTAGTGGTGTAAATGATGATTGGGATAAATTTGAATCTTTAAAAGCCTATGATGATTTTTGTAAAATTTGGCTTAGCGAATGTAGACGAATTTTAAAAGACGATGCAAGTATTTGGGTTATAGGATCTTTTCAAAATATTTTTAGACTAGGATATATAATGCAAGATTTGGGCTTTTGGATTCTAAATGATATTATTTGGAACAAACCAAACCCTGTTCCAAATTTTAAAGGGACAAGATTTTGCAATTCCCATGAAACTCTTATTTGGTGTTCTAAACATAAAAATTCAAAATATACTTTTAATTATAAAACTATGAAATTTTTAAATAATAACAAACAAGAAAAGTCAATTTGGAATATAGGAATCTGCATAGGGAATGAAAGATTAAAAGGAATAGATGGTAAAAAAATTCACTCTACTCAAAAACCTGAAATTTTGCTTGAAAAAATAATCTTATCAAGTACAAAAAAAGGGGATTTAATTTTAGATCCTTTTTTTGGCACAGGAACTACAGGAGCTATTGCTAAAAAATTAGGGAGATATTATATAGGTATAGAGCAAGAGAAATTTTATGTTAAAATAGCAGAATCTCGAATTAGACAAATAAATATAATTGACAATGAAATTACCAGAAACGAACTCGAAACAAAACCCCCAAAAGTAAGCTTAGAAGAGCTTTTGAATGCTGGATTTTTAAGTGAAAATGAAAAATTCTATGATAAAAATAAAAATTATATTTGTTATTTAGTTAATGGTAATAAAGTAAGCGATGAGAACGAAATTTTAAGCATACATAAAATGGCAGCAAAATATTTAAACAAAGAAAATCATAATGGCTGGAGTTATTTTTATATTTTTAAGAATGAAAATTTTATAAGTATCGATTCTTTAAGATATGAGTATAAAAATTTTATAAATCTTGAAGGAGTAATATGAAAATCATCATCATTGATACAGCCTGTGCGAATTTAGCATCTTTAAAATTTTGCCTTGATAGATTAGGTTTTAATGCGACTATCAGCAGGGATTTAAAAGAGCTTGAAAATGCGGATAAGCTTTTTTTACCTGGAGTAGGTACTGCAAAAGAAGCGATGAAAAATTTAGAACAATTTAATCTTATTGATTTTATCAAAAATACTAAAAAACCTTTGCTTGGTATTTGTTTAGGTATGCAAATTTTAGGAAAATTTTCCGAAGAATTAAATCAAGAAACTTTAAAACTCATAGATTTTACAACGCAAAAATTTAAAGTCAAAAAAGGCTTTACTTTTCCACATATGGGATGGAACCAAATTTATAGTTCCCATGCTTTATTTAAAGGTTTAGAAGGGGCTTATTTTTATTTTGTACATAGTTATTATGTAGAACTTGGAGAATATACTATTGCAGATTGCGAGTATTCACAAAAATTTAGCGCCAGCATAATGAAGGATAATTTTTACGGGGTGCAATTTCACCCTGAAAGAAGTAGCGAAGCCGGAGAAATTTTAATTTCAAATTTTATTAAGGATATAGGATGACTCAAATCATACCCGCACTTGATCTCATAGATGGCGAAGTAGTACGTCTTGTAAAAGGGGATTATAAACAAAAAAAAGTATACAGATACAATCCTTTAGAAAAATTTAAAGAATACGAAAAAGCAGGTGCAAAAGAACTTCATCTTGTAGATCTTACAGGTGCAAAAGATACTAGTAAAAGACAACTTGCTTTGATAGAAAAATTAGCTAAAGAAGTAAGTGTAAATTTGCAAGTAGGTGGAGGAATACGCTCTAAAGAAGAGATTAAAGCTTTGCTTGATTGTGGAGTAAAACGAGTGGTCATAGGATCTATGGCGATTAAGAATGCTGCTTTATGTCTTGAAATTTTAAAAGAATTTGGTAATGAAGCTATAGTTTTGGCTTTAGATACGATTTTAAAAGAAGATTATGTTGTGGCTGTAAATGCTTGGCAAGAAGCAAGCGATAAAAAGCTTATGGAAGTTTTAGACTTTTATAGCAATAAAGGCTTAAAACATATACTTTGCACCGATATTTCAAAAGATGGCACCATGCAAGGAGTAAATGTAAGGCTTTATAAACTTATTCATGAAATTTTTCCTCATATTTGTATTCAAGCCAGTGGCGGAGTAGCGAGTTTAGAAGACCTTAAAAACTTAAAAGGAATTTGTAGCGGAGTTATCGTAGGAAAAGCTTTACTTGATGGAGTTTTTAGCGTAGAAGAAGGGATAAGATGTCTAACAAATTAAGTTACAAAGAACTTGCTTTAGAAATTTTAAAACAAAGTGATAAACCTTTAAGTGTCAATGAAATTTGGCAAAAAGCTCTTGATAAAGGCTTAGATAAAAAACTTTCTAGCATAGGACAAACTCCAATTGCTACTTTAGGAGCTAGGATATATGTAGATATAAAAGAATTACAACACAATTCTTTATTTATCAAAGTTTCTCAAAAACCTAGAACATTTTGGTTGAAAGAAAAGGAAAATGAAGTTTTAAAGCTTGACAATAAAAATGAAATTACCAACGAAAAACAAGAAAAAAACAAATTTCATGAAAGAGATTTACACCCTCTACTTGTAAAATTTTTATATGAAAATTTAGATTTTAATTTAAATTGCAAAACAATTTACCATGAACAAAGCAAAAAGGGTAAAGGCGGGGAAGATAAATGGAATTATCCTGATATTGTAGGGGTTTATTTTCCTTATGATGACTATGAAAAAGAAACCATAACACTTTTAGAAAATATCAAACAAAATAGCTATAAACTTTTTTCTTTTGAACTTAAAATTGCTTTAAATTTTTCAAATTTAAAAGAATGCTATTTTCAAGCTGTAAGTAATTTTAGCTGGGCAAATGAAGGCTATTTGGTTGTTTTAAAAAAAATCGATAGTGAAGTTTTAAGCGAGTTAAGACGCTTAAATCAAAGTTTTGGCATAGGGGTGATCAAACTTGAAAGCAATGATCTTTTAAATTCAAAAATCATTCTTAGTGCGAAAGAAAAAGAACTTGATATTCAAACCCTAAATATGCTAATTAATAAAAATCCAAATTTTAAAGAATTTATTGATGATATAAACAAACAAATTAAAGTGGGTAAAGAAGCAAAAATTCAAGCTAATTTTGATGAAATTAAAAGTGATGAAGAAATGGAAAAATATCTTAAAGAAAAATGTATTTTGGAGAAATAAATGCTTACAAAACGCATAATTGCATGTTTAGATGTCAAAGATGGCAGAGTAGTAAAAGGAACACAATTTAAAAACCATAAAGATATGGGAGATATTATAGAACTTGCTAGGTATTATTCTGAAAATGGCATTGATGAGCTTGTTTTTTACGATATTGCTGCAAGCGCTAGAAAAGAACGCATATCAAGAGAATGGGTGAGCGAAGTAGCAAAAAATATCAATATCCCTTTTTGTGTTGCAGGGGGTATTAAAAGTGAAGAAGATGCGGCTGAACTTTTAGCCAATGGAGCGGATAAAATTTCTATCAATTCCCCTGCTTTAAATGATCCAAGCTTAATCACACGCTTTGCTAAAAGCTTTGGCGTGCAATGTGTGGTAGTAGGGATTGATAGTTTTAAAGATGAACATGGAAATTTAAAAGTATTTCAATACACAGGCGATGAAAAAACAAGCAAGCATAGTGGAAAAAGCACTTTAGAATGGGTAAAAGAAGTACAAGATCTAGGTGCAGGCGAGATTGTTTTAAATATGATGAATCAAGATGGCGTTAAAAGTGGATATGATTTAGAACAATTACAAGCTGTATATGAAATTTGTAAAGTGCCTTTGATCGCAAGTGGGGGAGCAGGAAAAATGGAGCATTTTTTAGAAGCTTTTAAACTAGGTGTAGATGGGGCTTTAGCCGCTTCCGTTTTTCATCAAAAACTCATAGATATTAAAGAATTAAAAATTTATCTCAAAAATCAAGGCTTAAGTATAAGGATATAAAATGCAAAATTTCAAAGAACTTAATGAAAAAATCACTTGGCAAAAAGTGGATAATCTTTTACCTGTCATCATTCAAGATGCAAAAACTTGCGAAGTTTTAATGCTAGGCTTTATGAATAATGAAGCCTTAGAAAAAAGCTTAGAAAGTGGTAAAGTAGTCTTTTTTTCACGCACAAAACAGCGTCTTTGGATGAAGGGTGAAGAAAGTGGAAATTTCTTAAATATCGTGGATTTAAGCTTAGATTGTGATAATGACACGCTTTTAATTTTGGCAAACCCCATAGGACCAACTTGTCATACAGGCGATATTTCTTGCTTTGAAAAAATTTCTAAGAATGCGGATTTTGTTTTTCTAGCTAGACTTGAAAAACTTATCAATTCACGCAAAAATGCTGATGAAAATACTTCTTATACAGCAAAACTTTTTAAAAGTGGCACTAAACGCATTGCACAAAAAGTCGGCGAAGAAGGCGTGGAAACCGCTTTAGCAGCAACGATAAAAGATAAAGAAGAGCTTATTTGCGAAGCGGCGGATTTAATGTATCATTTAAGCGTTTTACTTGCAGATGCAAACCTTAATTTTTCAGATGTGATTTCTAAGTTAAAAGAAAGACATAAAGCTTAAAGCTTTATGTTAATAAATTTTGTATTAATGTAAAGATTCGTTGAGTTTTACTGCTTTTTTGTTTAAAGCCACTATCATGGCGCCACTAATGGAATCTTGACGGAAATGAAGTCCATTTAAACCTTTAAGCTCCAAACCTTTATAAATTTCTTTACTAAAATCAAAATTTGGATTAAGCTTGGCAAGTTCTTCGCCATCTCTAAGCAAAAACTTCGTTCCTTCTAACACTGCAATCCCTGCATCAACTATGCAATTATCCCCTAAAGGAATGCCTGTAACTGAATTTGCGCCTAAAAGACAAGCTTTACCTACACTTATAGCATTGCCACTTGTTCCACTTAACACACCTAAAATTGAAGCTCCGCCGCCTACATCAGAACCTTCTCCTACTATAGCACTTGAACTAATACGCCCTTCAACCATACAAGCTCCTGTTGTACCTGCATTAAAATTTACATAGCTTGCTCCTGGCATGATGGTTGTTCCTGCTGCTAAAAATGCACCCATTCTTACTTTAGAACTTTCTAAAATTCTTGTATTATCCTCAGGAATAATATGAGCTAAAAATCTTGGAAATTTATCTACAAAATCAATTTTTGGATATTGATTACTCATTTTTAAACGCATTTCATTCACTCTTAAATACTCAAGCTCAATAGGTTTATCATCGCTCCAAGCCACATTGCTTAAAATTCCAAAAGCACCATTTAAATTGATGCTTCTTAAAGGCACTTTTTTAGTAGATAGTAAATAAAGTTTTAGATAAACACTCTCCACACTCAAAGGCTCTTTATCTTCAAAAAGACAAACAAAAGCAAATTCATCATCTTTAAATTTGTCTTTGACTATCTTTAATAGATCGATATTTTGATGCCCTTCTTCTTCCAAAAAAGGCTTAAAACACGAAAGTGCAAAATCGATATCTTCTAATTTCAAAGTTTGTACAAATTCACTTGCATTAAAATCAATCTCTATGCCCCTTTGCATAAAAGCTTCAAGCATGATCGCTGCTGAACCAAAATTTTGTTCGTAATTAATCAAAGCAAAACTTGCTTGCAAAATTTTATTTTTATTAAGCTGTCCTCTATCAAGCCTTGCTATACCAAAAGCTTTAGGTTTTTTATAACCGCTTTTTTGTTCGATTTGTTTGATTAAAAGTAAAAAATCTTCTTTAGTGTTAATCATTTTCTTTTCCTTATACACTTAATTTTCAATGCGAACATGCACTTTTTCCATTCATCACAGGTTGGATAGCAGAATTATCCACACCGCCTTCATTATTAATCTTTTCTATAAAATTCCAAATTTTTTCAGCCGCCATTAAATAACGCTTTGAACTTACGCTCTCAGGGTGGTAAAAACTCACAGGCTTACCTTCATCTGCTCCTTCTCTAACTATCATTTCTATAGGAATTTGTGCTAAAACTTCACTCTTATAAGCCTCGGCCATAGCCAAAGCCGTACCTTTTCCGAAAATATCGTATTCTTTACCATTATCAGGGCATAAAAATCCGCTCATATTTTCAATCACACCTGCTATAGGGATATGAAGCTTATTAAACATATCTAAAGCTCTTTTGCTATCATCTAAAGATACAGTTTGAGGTGTACTCACACAAACTCCTGCAGTGATAGGAATGCTTTGCGCAGAAGTAATTTGCGCATCACCTGTTCCTGGGGGCATATCCAAAAACAACACATCAAGTTCAGGCCAAATCACATCAGCTAAAAGTTGTTCGATCGCTTTCATAATCATAGCTCCACGCCACATAAGCCCTTGTCCTTCTTCGATCAAAACACCCATACTCATCATATAAACACCGTGACTTAAAATAGGTTTTAACCTCTGTCCTACTACTTCAGGCTGAGTTTTAGTTTCACCTAGCATTCTTGGAATATTTGGCCCATAAATATCCGCATCTAAAATTCCTACTCTTTTTCCCATTTTAGCCATAGAAATTGCTAAATTTACCGTGGTTGTGGATTTACCCACGCCACCTTTTCCACTTGAAACCATGATGAAATTTTTCACTTGCGGAGCGATATTTTTTCCACTTCTTGAATTGCTTTTTTCTTCAGGAATTTTCGGAACGATGATATTTAATTCTATATTTTTTAAAGCTAGACTTGATAAAGCTTCATTAACATTTTTACGAATTTCATTGGCTACTTCAGGATTTGCTGAAACAATTTCTATATCAATCAATACACCATTATCTTGAATTTTAATATCTTTTACAAAATTAAAACTTACTATATCCTTTTCAAAACCAGGATATTTTACAGTTTTTAATTTCTCTAAAATTTGTTCTTTCATGTCTTTTCCTTGTTTTAAAAAAATCAATTTTACTAATAAAATAATAAAATTTAGCTTTTTATAAGTGTATAATATGGTAACATTATTAAAAATTAACAATATTAAAAGAGGAATGAAAAAGTGAGTGAAATTAGTCTCATTATGTTAGCAGCCGGAAATTCTACTCGTTTTAATGCAAAGGTAAAAAAACAATTTTTACGACTTGAAAATGATCCTCTTTGGCTTTATGCAACAAAAAATTTAAGCTCTTTTTATCCTTTTAAAAAGATAGTTGTTACCTCTAGTAATACTGCTTATATGAAAAAATTTACTAAAAGCTATGAATTCATAGAAGGTGGTGATACCAGAGCAGAATCTTTAAGAAAAGCCTTAGAGCTCATAGATAGTGAATTTGTTATGGTAAGTGATGTGGCAAGAGTATTGATAAGTAAAAATTTATTTGATCGTTTGATTGAAAATTTAGATAAGGCAGATTGTATTACTCCTGCCTTAAAAGTTTCAGATACAACACTTTTTGACAATGAAGCCTTGCAAAGAGAAAAAATCAAACTTATTCAAACCCCACAAATTTCCAAAACCAAACTGCTTAAAAAAGCTTTGGATCAAAATTTAGAATTTACAGATGATAGCACAGCTATAGCTGCAATGGGCGGAAAAATTTGGTTTGTTGAAGGTGAAGAAAATGCAAGAAAATTAACCTTTAAAGAGGATCTTAAAAAACTTAATTTACCTAAGCCCAGCTTTGAAATTTTTACTGGCAATGGTTTTGATGTGCATGAATTTGGAGAGAATCGTCCTTTGCTTTTAGCAGGAGTGCAAATTCATCCTACTATGGGGCTTAAAGCACATAGTGATGGAGATGTTTTAGCTCACTCTTTAACCGATGCGATTTTAGGTGCTGCAGGACTTGGAGATATAGGAGAACTTTATCCTGATACAGATATGAAATTTAAAAATGCCAATTCCATGGAGCTTTTAAAACAAGCTTATAATAAAGTCAAAGAAGTAGGTTTTGAACTCATTAATATAGACATTTGTGTCATGGCACAAAGCCCTAAGCTTAAAGACTTTAAACAAGCTATGCAAAGCAATATAGCTCATACTTTAAATTTAGACGAATTTAGAATCAATGTTAAAGCTACAACAACAGAGAAATTAGGTTTTATTGGTAGAAAAGAAGGTATGGCAGTGCTTAGCAGCGTAAATTTAAAATATTTTGATTGGACAAGATTATGAAAGTTTTAATTATTGAAAATGAAATTTATCTAGCACAAAGTATTAGTATTAAACTAAGTGATGCTGGATATAGTTGTGAAATTATTAGCTCATTTGATAAATACAATGGTGAAAAATACTACGATATTGTACTACTTTCTACAAATACTAATAATTTTTTAAAAGCCGTAGGGCAATTTAAACATAGTATTATTATTTTGCTTATTTCTTATATAAGCACAGATACAGTTTTAATTCCTTTGAAATTAGGTTCTAGTGATTATATTCAAAAACCTTTTATGATAGAAGAGCTGATTAGAAAAATTAAACATTATCAAGATTTTAGAAAACTTTCAATCCTTAATAAAGCCTATCAAAGTTATATCAAATCAAGATTAGAGACAATTAAAATTCCAGAATATAACTATAAAAAATTAAAACTTCCACTGATATTAAAATCCAACAAGCAAAGCAGTGCTGATGCTTTTGTTTTTAATTATGCAAATGAATGTGATATTACTCTTTCTTTTATTGATTTAACATCTACAAATTCAGTTGAAAAAGTCATGAAGTTTCCTACAGAAAATAATCTTTTATTTTTAAGTAATTTTCAAGCATTAAAAGCAACAGAAAAAGAAAAACTTCTAGATTTTATACAAAATAAAACTGTTATTTTACATACCAATTCAAGCACAGATGATTTAAAAATAAACTGTATCAATTTAAATGATAATGAAAAAAATATCGATAGCAATGAAATTTTAACTATAGATGAGTATGTAAAATACGTTATTATAAATTACCAAAATATATTTCCTGATACTGATCTTTCAAAAAAATTAGGCATTTCACGTAAGTCTTTATGGGAAAAAAGGAAAAAATATGAAATCAGTAAGAAAAAATAAAAACATTATCATAGATCAAAATGAATTTGGAGTCTTATCACTTATCAAAGAAGGTTTATTAGGCAGTTGCACTCATTTAATGAATGAAAAAGAAGTTAATGAAATCATTAAATCAGGAAAATTCAAAGGAGAAAGTTTTCCCTATCCTTTAAGTTTCGCACCCAAAAATGCCGAAGAAGCACTAGATAATATTAAATCTGGTAATAAAATTGAACTCATGTTAGATAAAAAAGTAGTAGGACATATAGATTTTAAAAGTAAATTTAAAAATAATAAAAATTTTTCTGATATTTTCAGCACTAACACTTGCTCTTTAGAAGACATGGGAACAACTTGCATAAGTGGAAAAATAGAAATTTATAATTCCCAAATTAAAAAGATAAAAGAAAATTTTCAACAAACTAAAAACAATCTTAATGCTCGAAAAGTTACTGCTATAGTTTCAAGTCTTGATCCTTTGCATCGCGCCCATGAAAGAATCTTTCATTGGACTATCGATAAAGCAGATTTAGTTGTAATTTTTCTTGTAGAATCTTTTGATACAAATGGGTTTGAATTTGAACTTAAAGAAGCTTATTTGAAAAAATTTATTCAAAATTATCTTCCACCAGATAGAATTTTCATTTTTCCATTAAAAAATATCAATATCTTTCATGCTCATTTAAACCCTGGCTTAGAAAGCATTATCGCAAAAAACCTAGGTTGCACTAAACTTGTAGTAGGACAAAACCATACAGGACTTGGAATGTTTTATGATGATAATCAACCCAAAACCATACTTGATGATTTTTCCAAAGATTATGGTATAGAAGTAATTGTATTGCCTGAATTTGTATTTTGTGATCAATGTCGTATGATCGTTAGTACAAGATCTTGTCCCCATGGTTGTCATCATCATTTACATTACAACTCTCAATCTTTAAAAGATTTACTAAGAGCAGGTATTATTCCTCCAGCAATTTTTATGCGCAAAGAAGTATCTAGTGTTATTTTAACTTCTCTTTTTCCAAATAGGTTAAAAAATATGCAAAAAATTTATAACGAACTTTTTCCAACTGATGGAATTTTAGAATACAAAAATGATGAAGAATTTTATCAAAAACTTTTAGAAATTCATCAAATGTCTTATATGGTGTAACAAGATGCAAAAACTATTTTTAACTTTTTTTTATTCAGGTTGTATAAAAAAAGCAAGTGGAACTTTTGGCACCATTGCTGCTTTAATCCCTGCTTTTTTTATACTTAAATATCTTGGAATAAATACTTTGTTTTTACTTAGTATTTTAATTTTTGTTGCGAGCATTCGTGTTATAGATGATTATGAGAAAAAAACAGGAATTCACGATGATAAACATATAGTCATCGATGAAGTTGCTGGGGTTTTTATTGCTTGTGCTATTGCAGCAAGTGTCGAAAACTCGATAATCAATTTTATTTTGGCTTTTATTTTATTTAGACTCTTTGACATTACAAAGCCTTCTATTATCGGTAAGGTAGATAAAAAAGTTAAAGGTGGATTAGGTGTAATGCTTGATGATATGCTAGCAGGATTATTTGCTGGACTTTTAAGCGCTGTAATTTACGGATTTTTACTTAAATTTAACTTAGTTTCTTGGGATATAAATTTGAAAGATTTATTTTGAAATTTTGCTTAAATTAATTAAGTTTTAAATTTTATTCTTATATAATTTAGTCTTTAATTTCAAAAAAGGAAAATATAAATGGCAAATCATAAATCTGCTGAAAAAAGAGCAAGACAAACTATTAAAAAAACAGAAAGAAATAGATTCTATAGAACAAGACTTAAAAATATAACTAAAGCTGTAAGAGAAGCTGCAGCAAATGGAGATAAAAATGCAGCAAATGAAGCTCTAAAAGTAGCTAATAAAAGCATTCATGCTATGGTAAGTCGTGGTTTTATTAAAAAACAAACTGCTTCTCGCCGTGTAAGCCGTTTAGCTCTTTTAGTAAATAAAATTGCATAATTTTCTATATAGTTTTTAATGTTAGCTAGCAAACTAGATCCTTTTTTAAAACGCTTTGAAGAGTTAAATTCTCTTCTTAGCAATTCTGATATACTCAGCGATATCAGCAAAATGACTACACTCTCTAAAGAACAAAAAAATTTAGAACCTATCGTTTTAAAAGCTAAAGAGTATTTAAAAACTTTAGAAAATATAGAAGAAAATAAAGCCTTACTAAATGATCCAGAACTTGGAGAACTTGCAAAAGAAGAACTAAAAACTTTAGAAGAACTAAAGCCAAAACTTGAAGAAGAGATTAAAATTTTACTACTTCCTAAAGATCCTAACGATGAAAAAAATATTTTTCTTGAAATTCGTGCAGGTACAGGTGGAGATGAAGCGTCTTTATTTGTAGGAGATCTTGTAAAAGCCTATGCAAGATATGCTGAAAATCGTGGTTATAAACTTGAGATTGTGAGTTCTAGCGAAGGAAGTATGGGTGGTTTTAAAGAAATTATCATGCTTGTTAAAGGAACAGGAGCTTACTCAAGACTTAAATATGAAGGCGGAACGCACCGTGTTCAGCGTGTTCCACAAACGGAATCTCAAGGTCGTGTACACACTTCAGCCATTACAGTTGCAGTTATGCCAGAAGTTGATGATATAGAAATTGAAATCAATCCAAACGATCTTAAAGTTGATGTTATGCGATCTTCAGGACATGGTGGGCAAAGTGTAAATACCACTGATTCGGCTGTTCGTATCACTCATATCCCTACAGGTATAGTCGTAGTCAATCAAGATGGAAAAAGTCAACATAAAAACAAAGAAAGTGCTATGAAAGTCTTAAAAGCAAGGCTTTATGAAATGCAAGAAAGTGAAAGACTGGCGAAAGAAAGTGAAGCAAGAAAATCTCAAGTAGGAAGCGGAGATAGAAGCGAACGCATTCGCACTTATAATTTTCCACAAAATCGTATCAGTGATCATAGAATAAATCTTACTTTATACCGCTTAGATGCCATTATGCAAGATGGACTTTTTGATGAAATTATAGAACCTTTAATCACTCATCATCAAGCCCAAACTTTACAAGAACAAAATTTATAAGATTTTTATACAAAATTAATGCTTATGTGGGAATTTATGCGGATTTCCACTAGCACCTACATGTGCGACATTTCCATTTTCTATATCATAAGCTTGACCAAAACCTTTTACAAAACGTCCTTTTTTAAATTCAAGTTTTACTAGATGAAAATCAAGCATTTTGCGTATAGTTTTAATGCCTCCTTCTCCTCCTGTTTGTTTTTCAAACTCATCATAAATTTGATCAAATCTTTCACCTCGCTCTAAAAAACTTGCATTCACTCTATAGCGTAATCTTTTACGAAGTATGACAGAAGCAGCTTTACTCTCATCTTCTAAAAACATTATTTCTATATTACTTGGATTTGCTTTGATATTATTAAAATGCTCGCTTACTTCGCTTATATAAATATAATTTCCCCATTGTGTGCTTACAAAAGGTGCATATGAGCAAACAACTTCTCCATTTGCATTTAAAGTCGCCAAAGATACAGAATTAAAACTTAGCATAAATTCATTTAATTCTTTTTCCACGCCATTAAAATTTTGTTCAGTCTTTGCACTCATACAAAGAGATATTATAGTATCTTTAATCGTGTTTTCATCAGCTTTTTTAGGAAATTCTACTCGTAAATTTTCTTTGTTATTATAAACAAGATCTAAGCCGTTAAAATCAACACTTTTTAAAAAAACATCTTGCACTTGTTCAATACCACCAAACTTTTTACAAAGATCAACTAAATTTGATTTATGATGATCATTCATATGAGAAATAATGCTTTCAAAATTCATTGTTTATCCTTTCTTAAATTTTAAAATAAAATATTAAAAAAATGGTATCAATTATCAAATTAAAAAGTACTTAAAATGTATAAATTATCTATTTTAACAAAAATTTATAGTAAATTAAGTTAATAAAAGATAAATTTCTTTCTAAATTATTCTGATATAAATTATCATTATTTATTTTATTTAAGGAGGAAAATTTGTACCCAAATAAAAAATTTTTAAGTTTATCTTTATTTACATTATTAACAGCTCATTTAAATGCACAAGAATTAAACGAAGCTATTAAGTTGCAAAAAATTGTCGTTAGTGCAACAGGTTTTGAACAAGATGCGGATTCAAATTTACGTAATATAATCAGCATAGAGGGCAAGGATCTACAAAATAAAGGTTATATTTCTTTGGAGCAAGCCTTAGAGAGAATCTCAGGCATTAGTTTTATAAATTTTGGACTTGGACGCAATATAGACATGCGTGGACAAGGAAATAAATCCAAT
Source organism: Campylobacter jejuni subsp. jejuni 414 (assembly GCA_000163995.1). Taxonomy (GTDB): domain Bacteria; phylum Campylobacterota; class Campylobacteria; order Campylobacterales; family Campylobacteraceae; genus Campylobacter_D; species Campylobacter_D jejuni_A. Next base: position 1,537,900 of record CM000855.1, read on the forward strand.
ATAGCTGTAAAAGTTATGATCGATGGGCGTGCTATTAATGTTCTTGATAATTCTCATGGTGTAACCCCGCTAGAAAGTATAAATTTAGACAACATAGAACGCATAGAAATCATACCTGGTGGCGGATCTGTCCTTTATGGAAGTGGTACTAGAGGTGGTGTGATTAATATCATTACAAAAAAACAAAAATCAGATGCTTTTGCTATAAATTTTAAAAGCAGTAGTTATGATCATGGTAGATTGAGTGGAAATTTAGGTATCAATGGTGCTAAACAAATAAATGAAAATTTAGCATTTAGCTTTGATATACAAAGTTTTAACCATGATGGATATCAAGAAGGTTATAATAAAAAGGGTTATTTTATCAATACAAAAACCTATATCGATTTTAATGATAATAGTGATTTAACTTTGGTTTATAATTATTTTAAAAGCAAAAATACTAGCAGTGGTTATCTAACAAAAGCACAAGCTCAAAGCGATCGAACTCAAAAAGGAAGCAATGACAATATCACGCAAATCAATCGTCCTGAAATTTCTTTAGATTATCATTACTATAATGATATGTGGGAATTTAACCTAGAAACTTTTTGGCAAAATCAAAAGATCAATTACTTAAAAGATGAAATTTCTATGATGGGGACTACAGCTTATCAAAATGGAAGTGGTTTTGAAGATACGCTTACAGGGATAGCTTTAAAAAACAAACTAAATTACACAAATAATTCTTATTTTATTTTTGGCTATGAATTTGCAAATCATGATGCAAAAAGAAAAAGCTTGGTATATTATAGCGTTCCAGGTATTATAAACTATCATAGAATGACAACTTTAATGGATATGACTAAACAAAGCCATTCTATCTTTGCTCTTGATTCTCATAATTTTAATGATTTTTTTACTTTATCGGGTGGAGCAAGATATGAATTTAGTACTTATAATACGGACAGATCTTATAGAAACGAAATGAGCATGAACGGAAGACCCCCATCACCTACTATTATAGATACAACTACTCTTTTTAATACCGATAAAAACACTCATAATTTTGCTTTGGAAATCACCCCAAATTTTAAGTATTCTGACACGGGCAATCTTTATCTTAAATATGAAAGGGGATTTGTCTCTCCTACACCTGCTCAATTTGTCAATCGCAATAAAACCGGTACAAATTTACCGCCTTATTCTTCATCCAATCTAAAAGCTGAAATTTTTGATACCTTTGAACTAGGTATTGATGATTTTTGGTGGGATTTTTATGGTTTTAATTTGACCTTATTTTACACCCTAAGCAAAGATGAAATTTCTTATCTTGGAAACCCTCATTCTACTAGCGGTTCTTGGTGGAAATATTATAACATAGATCAAACCCGCCGTTTAGGAGTAGAATTAAGTCTGAGTCAAAATTTTTTAAATGATGATTTAATCTTTAGAGAAAGTCTAACTTATCTTGACGCTAAAATTTCTAAAGGTATTAATGATGGCATGAGAATTCCTTATGTTTCAAAAATCAAAGCTACAGCTGGACTTGAATACGCTTGGAATAAAAATTTCTCAAATTTTATTGATTTAACTTATTTTTCTAGAGCAAAAGATGGTGGAACCATAGATGAAAATACAGGAAAAATGTCTAAAAATTCTTGGACAAGGGATTATTTTTTAACAGATATTGGCATGAGATATGATTATAAAAAATTACAAATTTTAGCAGGAATTCGCAATCTTTTTGATAAAAGATACTACACCTACCAAGATAGTATAAATGATCAATACCTAGTTGGAAATGGTAGAAACTACTATGTTGAATTTAAATATGCATTCTAAAAATTTAGCGATTATTGGGATTTTAATAGCCTATATAATCACTTCTTTTACAGCACTTTGTTTAGGAGATGAGAATTTAAGCCCAAAAGAACTTTTTTCATATATCTTTAATCAAGATGAAATTTTGCGTCAAATAATCATAAATGGACGCTTGCCACGCATTATCATGGCGATTTTAATTGGTATGCTTTTAGCTAGTAGCGGGGCTATTACTCAAAATGTATTTTCAAATCCTATAGCTGATCCTTATATCATAGGCATAGCTTCTGCAGCAACCTTTGGAGCGGTTTTGGCGTATTTGTTAAAATTGAGCGATTATTATTATGGAATTTTGGGTTTTGTTTGCTCTGCCTTTTTTGCCCTAGCTGTTTTTAAAATTTCTTCTAAAACCTCTATAGCCACTTTACTCATTATCGGTATAGCTGCTTCATCTTTTTTAGGAGCTTTTACTTCTTTTTTCACCTATCTTATAGGTGAGGATTCTTTTAAAATAGTAGCTTGGCTTATGGGAAATATAGGCAATGCTTCTTGGTTTCGCGTAGGAATTTTAATCTTACCTTTGACTTTTTGTTTATTTTATTTTTACGCTCATAAAAACGAATTAAACATACTTTTAAGCGGAGATGATGAAGCTAGAAACCTAGGGGTTAATGCTCAAAAATTAAAGATAAATTTACTCATTGTCTCATCTTTGGCCGTATCTTTTGCGGTTGCTTTTAGCGGACTTATAGCCTTTGTTGGACTCATCATTCCTCATACCATAAGACTTTTGCTTAAAAATTATGACAATGCTTTAGTTATCCCTTTATGCACGGCACTTGGAGGGTTGTTTTTACTTATATGCGATACTTTGGCAAGGACTCTTTTAGCTCCTGTGCAAATTCCTATTGGAATTTTAACTGCATTTTTTGGAGCTCCTATTTTTTTATACTTAGCTCTAAATGCTAGGAGATTTTTGTAATGCTAAAAATACAAGATTTAAGCTTTGCTTATCATAAAAAAGATTTACTCAAAAACATTCATTTAGAACTTAAAAACCAAGCTTTTATAGGAATTTTAGGTCCAAATGGCTCAGGCAAAAGCACCCTTTTAAAACTTATACTTAAAAATCTAAACCCAAACAAAGGGGAAATAAGCCTTTTTGATACAAATATCAAAGATTTTTCTCTTAAAGAATTTGCCAAAATTTGCGGTTTTGTGCCTCAAAAATCAGAATTAAATACCCCATTAAAAGTCATAGATGTGCTTTTAATGAGCAAATACTCGAATTTAAAACACGCTTTTAGTTCTTATTCTAAAGAAGATATTTGTGAAGTTAAAGAATTTGCCAAGGATTTAAAACTTGAAAATTTTTTAGAAAGAAGTATTCTTTCTTTAAGCGGGGGTGAATTTCAAAGAATGCTTTTAGCAAGAGCTTTGCTTAAAAAACCAAAAATTCTTTTTTTAGATGAACCCACTTCAGCCCTTGATTTAAACTATGCTATAGAGCTTTTAAGTCTTTGCGAAAGACTAATTAAAGAAAAAAATATAGCCGTTGTTGCCATCTTGCATGATTTAAATTTAGCTTCTATGTTTTGCGATAAAATTCTTTTTTTAAAAGAAGGTGAGATAAGATATTTTGGAACTAGTAAAGAACTTTTTACCCAAGAAATTTTAAAAGAAATTTATGATTTAAACTGCGAGATTGTTTATAAAAATTCTAAACCTTATATTTTAGCTTTAAAGGAGAAAAAATGAAAAAAATTTTAATTATTATAAGTTTGTTTTTAATAACACTAAATGCAAAAGAACGCCTTGTAGTTCTTGATCCTGCAAGTATAGAAACCCTTTTTATGCTTAATGCAGATGATCAAATTGTAGGCATTGCAAATTTACAACACTCAAACATCTATCCAGAAGATAAAACTTCAAAACTTACAAGTGTAGGCACTTTTTCAAACCCTTCGCTTGAAAAAATAGTAGCATTAAAACCAAGTTTGGTGATTTTAAGCTCTTATTCTTTAAATTTAGAAGAAGGACTTAAAAATTTTGGTATCAAAAGTATAAATTTAAAAGCTGAACGTTTAGAAGATATAATAAACAACATCACAATCTTAGGTCAAATCGCCAACAAAGAAAAACAAGCAGAGCTTTTAAGGCAAGAATTCACTCAAAATTTAAAAAAACTAAGCGATAAACCTTTAAACAAAAGTGCAATTTATCTTTATTCTAGCAACCCTTTAATGGCCTTTAATGATAATTCTTTAATGACTGATATTTTAAGGCTCATAGGAATTAAAAATTTAAGTCCACAAAGCCAAATTTCAAGACCTGTTATATCAGCAGAATATATACTTAAACAAAATCCGGACATACTCATTCTTGGAGTCAATGCCAAAAATGATCTTTTAAACACAAATATTTTATTAAAAAACACTAAAGCAGCCAAAACAGGAAGTATTTATTTTAACAAAGATACATATATACTATTACGCCTTAGCCCTAAGATAATAGATAGAATTCAAAAATTTAAAACAAAGCTAGAAAATAACAATTTTTAATCACTCAATCCTTGCTTTAAAAAATTCACAAGTTTGACAAAGTTTTTCTATGCGTTTATCTTCCTCAAAAGCTTTTTTTATCATCTCTACGCGTGGTGATTTAAGAAGCTTATTAAAATTATTTTCAAAAACATTTCCTAACTTAATATCCGCTCTAGTATCCAAACAGCAAGGCACTAAACTTCCATCACTTAAAATCCCAACTTGCTCTTTTAAAGCATGGCATTTTCCTTTTTTATAAAGGGGCTCATCTTTTAAATTGAGCCATTTAAAAACTTTATTTTGATGAAGTAAAATATGCCTTTGTAGGCGATTTTTACTTAAACTTGTATCAATTTCAACTTCAAATTCTTTAGCTAAAAACTCATAAATTTTTAAATTTGACTTGGGTGCTTTAAAATTAAGATCTAAATTCCAAAGTCTTAGATTGATGAAAGAAGAGCTTTGTTGTTCTAAATGCTTTTTACAAAGCTCTAAAATAGGCTTAAAATACTGCTCTAAAGAAATCTTGCTTTGGCTTAAAAAAGACATTAAAGAAATATTGATTTGATGGATATTATCATATTTTAGCAATAAAGCTTGGTTTTTAGAACCCAAATAAAAACCACTTGTAGTGATTTCAAGCTTCATAGCTTGATCTTTTGCGATTTTTAGATAATTCTCTAAATTAGGCAAAAGTAAAGGATCACCCAAAAGATGGAAAGTGAAAAATTCGGCTTTAGTAGAAATTTCATAGGCTAAATTTTGAAATTTGTCTTCGCTCATTACCCCACGAACAGCCTTTTGAGAAGGACAAAAATCACATTTTAAACCGCAAATATCGCTTAATTCTATATATATTTTTTTAAATTTCATTATGCATCCTAGAGCAAACATTTTATCAAAATTTATGAAATTTACTAAAATATGCAACATTGTTTATAAACATTTTTATCATTTTTATTTCTCTTCTTTATTTTTAAATATATTAAACAAAAATCACACTATACTTAAATAAAAATCTAAAATCAAGGAAGGGTTTATGCAAGCAAAAAATTCGATCTATCATTGCTGCAAGTAGTGGAAATTTGGCAGAATGATTTGATTTTTATATCTATACTTTTACGGCAACTTATTTTGCTCATACTTTTTCAACTTCAGATAATCCTGTTATCCAGCAAATCAATGCCTTTGGAATTTTTGCTGCAGGATTTTTCATGTGTCCTATAGGCTCTTGGATCTTTAGCTGATAAAGTAGGTCGTAAGAAATCTATGGTTATATCAGTGGTTTTAATGGCTTTGGGCTCTTTTATGATAGCAGCTTTTCCAAGCAAAGATACAGTTGGCGATCTTGCTATTATCCTACTTTAATAGCAAGACTCATTCAAGGTCTTAGCGTAGGTGGAGAGTATGGCATAGCAGCTACTTATCTTTCAGAACTGCCACGGAAGGAAACGGTTTTATCATCTTTGCAATATGTAACTCTAATAGGTGGTCAACTTTTGGCCGTTGCAAGCATTAGTATAATGTTTTTATTTTTTAGCATTGATGATATGAAAGATTATGCTTGGAGAATACTCTTTGTAATAGGTGGAATTTTAGCACTAGGCTCACTTTTTGTAAGAAAAATGATGAATGAAAGTGCTACAAATCGTGACATTTTAAAGGCACTATGCAAATCTTGGAAATGGTACTTGGTTACTCTAAAGGTTCTTTAGCTTTTTATACCATTACTACCTATACTAAAACTTTCATGGAAAATACAGGTATGGATAAAATGCTTGTTAATAATCTTTTTTAGGTGCTTTATTTATACTAATGATAATCCAACCTCTTTTTGGATATATAGGAGATAAAATAGGACACAAACGATCTTTAATTATATTTTGTATTTTGACATTGGTAGGAATTTATCCTATTTTTACACTTATAGCCAATAACGCACAAAATAATTCTTTTTGATATTTATTTTAGTGGTATTATTATTTATCATCTTAAGTTTTTATACTTCGGTAGCTTTTAAAGCCAAGCTTTTCTCTGAACATATAAGAGCTTTAGAATAGGTTTGGGTTATGCTATTTCAAATGCTATTTTTCTCCTTGGGTTGCTTTACAATTTAAAACGCGGGTGAGAAAATGGCTTTTTTATTTATATAGCTATTTTTACAACCATCATGCTTATAGCTACTTTATGTCTGCCTAAAAAATCAGAACTTAATTAATTTTAAAGCCTTTAAAGAAAGTACTGAAAGTGCGGTATTTTCTAATTCTTTTAAAGTTTTAAATTGATAATTTTTACTTTCATTGTTTAAAATTTGATGATAAACCTTGATATTGAGTTTATACTTGGTATAACTGTGTTTAAACTCACCTACAAATCTCATATCTTTAGAAAGCTTATACTCACCTTCTTTAGAAAAAGGAAAATTATACATACCCTTATAAAGCTTATCTTGACTTTGTTGTATGGCAAATTTTTTATTAAATTCAAACAAAAAAAGATTTAAATTCACGCTTTCATAAAGTATTTTTTTAGCTTTTGGATAAAGTTCTGTATTAAATTTCCCTTGACAAAAATCATACAAAGGACAAATGCCGCATTTTGCATTTTTACTCACACAAAGCAAAGCTCCTATATCAAGCAAAGCTTGATTGTGATCAAAAGCATGATTTAAATTTAAAAGCTCTTTAGCTCTTTTTTCAAGTTCTTTCATACTTGGATTTTCCAAAGCAAAAAGACGAGAAAGCACACGGCGTATATTACCATCAACAAAAGAAACTTTTTGATTATAACCAAAACAAGCTATAGCTCCTGCTGTATAAGCTCCTATACCACTTAATTTTTTTAAATCATGAAGTTCTTTGGGTAAATTAGCTCCAAATTTATCCACACATTCTAAGGCTGCCTTTTTTAAATTTCTAGCACGAGTATAGTAACCAAGTCCTTGCCAAGCCTTTAAAAGCTCATCTTCATTAGCATTAGCTAAGCTTTGTAAAGTAGGAAATTTTTTCAAAAATGGAAAATAAAACCTTTCTAAAACAGATTTGACTTGAGTTTGCTGGAGCATAATTTCACTGATATAAACCCCATAAGCTCTATCAATATGCTTTAAACTCTCATCGCAATTTTGACTTTGCAAATTACGCCAAGGCAAAGTTTTGCGTCCATTTTTTTCATACCAAAGAAGTAAATTTTCTTGCAGTTTTTCAAGCTCTTTTTTTTGCATAAATTAGAGTATAGCAAAAAATTTTAAAATTTTTTGCTAAAATTAGATCAAATTAAATTATTAAGGACGTATTAATGTTAGCTTTTTTTAAAGGTTTGGGTATAGGTTTTTTATGTTTATTACTTTTTGTTGCAGGCGTAGTTTTTAATGTGGAATTTTTGGGTAAAAAAGACTCTAACCATGATTTATATTTTTCAAGAAATATAGAAGTAAGCAACACACTAAAACCCGATATTTTATATACAAATATCAATTTTTGGGGAAAAGAAAATTTAATTTCAAAAATCACATTAGATAATGGAGAAAAGGCTGAAATCGCAAATACTTTCAATCAAATTTTAGAACGATCTAGGAAGGAAAATTTTTGTAGCGGGGGAAGTTTTTCTTTAGAACCTAATTTTTCCTACAAAGATGGTATACAAACTCCAAAAGGTCAAAGATTTGATGCAAATTTAGAATGCGAATTTAAAGAAAATCAACTTGCAGATTTTAACAAGCTTTTAAATGATATCAATTCCATCATAGCTAAAAATAATTTCATTGATGTCTCAACACCAGCCATACAAACAAAATTTTCAAAAGATACTCTAAACAACAATAAAGAAAATCTCTATAAAGAGCTTTTAAAAACATCATACGAATATGAAAAAACCTACTCTTTAGATCTTAACAAAACTTGTATATTGAAAAATTTACAAGTAAATACAAATGCCAATATCACACCTAGGATATTAAATGCAAAATCTGATAATATAGAACTTTCATCTCCAATTATCAATGAAAAAGAACAAATTTTAAGCGCAAAAGCTTTATTTATTTGCAAATAGCTTAAAGCAAAATAAACTCCTTTTAAGTTTATTTTGCTATACTTTTATCTTCAATTCTTTACAAAATTTATGCGGGAATAGCTCAGGGGTAGAGCACAACCTTGCCAAGGTTGGGGTCGCGAGTTCGAATCTCGTTTCCCGCTCCATAATCACCTGCCCGGGTGGTGGAATTGGTAGACACAAGGGACTTAAAATCCCTCGGAATTTTTCTTCCGTGCCGGTTCAAGTCCGGCCTCGGGCACCACTTTTTCAACATTATCAGGGCGACATAGCCAAGCGGTAAGGCATGGGCCTGCAAAGCCTTGATCTCCGGTTCGAATCCGGATGTCGCCTCCAAAAGGCAAAATTTACCTTATCGGGAGATGGCTGAGTGGTCGAAAGCGGCGGTCTTGAAAACCGTTGAGGGTCACACCTCCAGGGGTTCGAATCCCTTTCTCCCGGCCACCAAAAACTTTCTAGTTTATTAAACTTAATCATTCCTAGAATTATCAAGGATACTACAAATGAAAAAATACTTCAGTCTTTTTATTTTTTTACTTTTGTTAAATCCTAATCAAGCAAGCGAAATAACACTGAAACTAAAGCTATATGAAAAAACCATGGCTGATATGATTAGAAAAATAAGAAATGTAAGTAGAAAGGTTAAAATTTACTATCTTGCAACAAATAATATAAAATTTTAAAATATAAGGGAAACAAATGAAAGAATTTTATATGAATTTAGCCTTAAATGAGGCTTGGAAATATCAATTTTTAACCTATCCAAACCCTGCTGTAGGCTGTGTAATCTTAGATAAAAATGGAAAAATTTTAGCTATAAAAGCTCATGAAAAAGCTGGATTTGCTCATGCTGAATTAAACACTATAGCTCATGCTTTTAAAAATTTAAATCCTGAAATTTCATTACCTAAAGAAGCAAATGCGATGCATAAATTTATTTGCAAAAACCATAGAGGTATTTTTAAAGATAGCATAGCCTTTGTTACGCTTGAACCTTGTTCTCATCAAGGTAAAACACCTCCTTGTGCAAAACTTTTTAGCGATCTAGGTTTTAAAAAAGTTTTTATCAGTGTTAAAGATGAAAATAAAGTTGCAAGTGGTGGAGCTGATTTTTTAAAAAAACAAGGCATAGAAGTTGAATTTGGCATACTTGAAGAAGAAGGAAAAAAACTTTTAAAACCTTTTTTAAAATGGCAAAAAGAACAATTTAAACTTTTTAAATTAGCTCTTTCTATGAATGGCTCACCTTTTGGAAAAATTGTAAGCAATGAACTAAGTCGTACTTATGCACACAAAATTAGAGCGGTGATTGACTTGCTTGTAGTAGGTGGAGAAACCATAAGAAAAGATCGCCCTATACTAGATGCTAGACTTTGCAAAGCAAAAGTACCTGATCTTTGTATTTTAAGCCGTCAAAATTTAGAAAATTTTGATAAAAATATCCCTTTGTTTAAAGTCCCAAATCGCCAAATTTACACTCAAATTCCAAGTGAAACTAAATTTTTAATGTATGAGGGTGGAGAAAATTTTCTCAAAATTTTTAAAGATGAAATGGATATGTTTTTGATTTTCCAAAGTTCAAGTTTAAATGATAAAAAAAATGTTACAATACCTTTAAATTTCAAGCCACTTTATAGGAATTTTTTAGGGAGTGATACTTATGGCATTTACGAACTTTAGTGGATTTTTTTATGCAAGAAATGATTTAAGATTATTTAAAATAGAAAAGAAAAATGAATTAAAATCCTTTTTTTACAAGGATTACACCTTAGCAAGCTACAAAGATGACTTAAATTTAAATAATGAAATCTTTTTTTATCAAAGTTTAAAAGAATGCTTATTTAAAGAAAATGATGAAATTTTAATTTCAAATTTGGGTAAAAAAATCATACTTTTTAGAAATTTTACTCAAAATTGTGATAATTTTAATGAAGCGAAATTAAAACAAATATTGCTTTTATTTTTTTTATTATTAGCGAGTATATTTTTTGCAAGTTTAGCTGCAATTAATGAATTTGGAGCTATAGATCTTATGTTTTTAATGATTTGCTTATTACTTTTAGTGATGGGGATAATTAATCTTGGCTTGCTTTTAAAGCAAATCCGTATTCTTAAAAGCTTTTCTAAAGAAGAAATGAAAGAATTTTTAAGTCAAAGAATGAAAAAATATACCAAAGTGTAAAAACACTTTAGCATACTGTTTTTAAATTTGTAGCAAGACCGCCTAAAGAAGTTTCTTTATATTTATAATTCATATCTTTTCCTGTTTCATACATGGTTTCTATAACCTCATCAAGGCTTACCATAGGAGTAGATTTACGCGTCATTGTCATTCTAGCAGCACTTATAGCCTTAATAGCTCCAAAGGCATTTCTTTCTATGCAAGGAATTTGCACAAGTCCAGCAACTGGATCACAAGTTAAGCCTAGATGATGCTCCATTGCCATTTCAGCAGCATTACACGCTTTAAAAGCATTAGCTCCTAAAACCGTTGCCATAGCTGCAGCTGCCATAGAGCTAGCACTGCCAATTTCTGCTTGACAACCTGCTTCTGCTCCGCTAATACTTGCATTTTTCTTATAAAAAGAACCTATAAGCATTGCTGTTAATAAAAACTCTATAGCCTTTTCATCACTAAAACCTATAGTATGATTTTTAAGATAAAGCATAACAGCAGGGATAACAGCACATGCTCCATTTGTTGGTGCGGTTACAACTTTTGCTCCACTAGCATTTTCTTCAGCAATCGCAATAGCGTATAAAGAAATAAAATCGATAATACCCATAGGATCAGCCGTCATTGCTACTCTTTTCTTAAGCCCTTTGGCTCTGCGCTTTAAATGAAGCTTTCCAGGTAAATAATCTTCATTTGGATGTGTACCATTATAATACACTTCTTGCATCACTTCCCAAATTTCAAGACAATAAGCACGAATTTCTTCTTTAGTATGAAATTGCAATTCATAACGATAAGAAAGCTCTGCTAAATCCCAATCTCTTTTATCACAAAGTTCTAAAGCTTCTTTTGCATTATTAAGCTCTATGTCTAGTTTTTTCTTTTTGTTTTGATTAGAATTTTTACCTTCTTTTTCTAATTCCGCAGCTGTTAAAACAAAGCCACCGCCTACAGAATAATAAGTTTCTTCATCAACTAATGCACCTTTGCAATCATAAGCTTTAATTTTCATACCATTCTCATGTAAAGGTAAGAAATCTTTGGAAAATATCAAATCTTTTTCATAATTAAAACTAAGTTTTTTCTCACCGCAAAAATCAATTTGAGCATTTTCAATAGCATTTTTATTCACTTCATCTTGTATTGCTGCACTTAAGTTTTTAGCCTCTAAACCATTTAACCCCCAAATTACAGCCTTATCGCTCAAGTGCCCCTTGCCCGTTAACGACAAAGAACCATAAAGAGTAACTTCAACCCTATTGATTTCATCAAGCTTTTTAGCAACTTTTTTACAAAATAAATTTCCAGCAAGCATAGGCCCTAAAGTATGAGAAGACGAAGGACCAACACCTATTTTAAAAATGCTTAAATTGCTCATTTTTTATCCTTAATTTATAAAAGATTATGAATTGCAGCAGAAATTGCAACTATCCCCATTACCAAAATAAAAAGATCTAAAAATTTATTACGAAATTTTGCCAAAATATCAAAACGATAAATACAATAAAGTGGCATTAAGAAAAGTAAAATAGCCAAAACAGGACCACCAATAGCTTCAATAATCCCTATAACACTTGGATTTTTATACGCAACAAACCAAGCGATAGCAAAAGTAATAACTGCTGTTAAAGTTTGAGCTAATTTGCCTTGAATTTTACCATTACTTGCTTTATATAAAATACCATTTAAGCCTTCTTGAGAGCCAAGATAATGACCTAAAAAACTTTTACTAATAGCCACAAGTGCAACAATAGGTCCAACATAAGCTAATAAAGAAACTTCGGGAAATTTATTTGCTATAAAAGTAAGAATATTTACATTTTGATCTTTTGCTGATGTAAAATCTTCTGGTGTGAAAGTTAAGGCGCAAGAAAAAACAAAAAACATTACAACAAAAACCATAAGAACAACTGCTAAAGAAATAATTTTTCTAGCACGAGGTTCGGCATAATCACCATATTCTTTTTTACAATAACAAGCAAGTGAAGAAATAATAGGAGAGTGATTAAAGCTAAAAACCATCACAGGAATAACAAGCCATAAAGTAACCCAAAAATTACTTGTTGAGATTATAGAAAGATCGACATTTGTAAATAATGATGAGTTCCATTGCGGAATTAAAAGTAATGAAAAAATAAATAAAAATATAATAAAAGGAAAAACAAGAAAGCTCATTGCTTTTGTTACAACATTTTCACCAAGAATAGAAATAAGAATCAAAACTCCAACGATTAAAAAACCTATCCACCAACGAGCAGCATAAATAAGATCTGCATTGAAATTAAATTGATTGATTAAAAACTCAAGTAAAGTTGTTGTAAGATTAGCACTATAAACTAATAAAATAGGCAAAATAGCAAAAAAATACAAAAGTGTAATTAAAAATCCACCACCTTTGCCAAAATAACTTTCCGCAACAAAAGTAATATCATCTTTTGGATTAGAACTTGAAAGCACAAAGCGACACAAATTTCTATGAGCTAAATAGGTCATAGGAAAAGCTAAAACAAGTATAATCAGCAAAGGTATTAATCCACCAAGTCCAGCACTAATAGGTAACAAAAGTACGCCAGCCCCAATAGCTGTTCCAAAAAGAGATAAAACCCATCTTGTATCGTGACTAGTCCATTTAGGAGTATTCATTATTCTTCCTTAAAAATTTAAGATTGTATCTTTTTATATTTTATCAAAATATTTATAAATAATTATTTTTTAAAAAAATATTTTAAATCTTATGTAACATTTTGTAAATTTAATTTTATAAAAAACAATCACTTGCATTAATTTAAAGTATTATTTTAAAGGTAAATATATTTTTAATTTTATAATCAAAAAATAAAATTTGGAAGACTATGCTTCCAAATTTTCTAAGGAAGTTAAAATTTTCAAAAAATTAATCTAATTTTTGACCTAGGACATTTCCTTGCATATCTGTATAAACCTTTATGTTGTTATTAAACTTAAATTTATAACCGTTAATTTCTTTATCTACTTCAAGAATTTGAGCATTTGGCTGAGTTGCGCTCACTTTTTCCATAACACTAGGTAAAATAGTATGCGGCAAAGCCTTGTATTTTCCATCAACTTCTTTCCACTCTCCATTGATCATAAAATCAATTTCAGTACCATCGTTTAAAATCACATCATAAGAATCTATATCTTTTTTTACTAAACTAATTTGAGCGGTTTTAAAATTTTTAGAAATAAATTCTTTAGCATTATTTGGAAGTTCACTCGCAGGAACAACCATATCTTTAGCCAAAAGCACCGTAGCACTCAACAAAGCAAGTAAAGTTAATTTTGCTTTCATAAATTTCTCCTTTTTTTGTTTTAGTCGGTGAAAGTTTAACTTAAAATTGTGAAGTGAATGTGAAACCTAAAAAATAATTTTTAAGCTTTTATTTTCAAGGCTTGTGCCTTGACTTTTAAAAGATAAAAACTATGAAACAAAAATTTCTTAAATTATGATAATTGATATTAATTATAAATTTATTTTTTATATAGTATAATTTTTTAAATTTATAAGTATATTTTTGGAGAAAAGTGTGGAATTTCTGAAAAATTATATCGACTTAATTATCTTTTTAATTCTTGGAATTATGGCATTTATAGCCTTTTGGTGTGCGATAGAAAGAATACTATTTTTTAGAAAAATTAACTTTAAAAATTATGAAAATCAAGAGCAATTTGATGATGCAATTAGTGAAAATTTAACCACTATATATATTATTTATTCTAATGCCCCTTATATAGGACTTTTAGGTACTGTAATAGGCATCATGGTTACATTTTATGAAATGGGCTTAACAGGCAATATAGATGTCAAATCCATAGTTGTAGGACTTTCCTTAGCTCTTAAAGCTACAGCTTTAGGACTTCTGGTTGCTATTCCTGCTTTAATGGCTTACAATGCATTACTTAGAAAAGTTTCTCTCCTAAGCAATGCTTATAAGGCAAATAAAAATGCTTAAACTACCCAAAAATGAAGGTTTAAATATAGTTCCATTCATAGATATTATGCTTGTTTTACTTGCTATAGTACTTAGCATTTCAACCTTTATTGCACATGGAAAAATTCAAATTTCGCTTCCTTCAAGTGAAAATGCTACCAATATAAGTGATAATGAAAAAAAACTTCTTATAATCATAGATGAAAAAAATACTTTTTATTTAAATGACAAATTAGCCAGTTTAAACGAAGTTAAAAATGCTATTTTTTCACTTGATAAAAAAACCATAGTAGAACTAAAAAGCGACAAAAATGCTAAATTTGAAAGCTTTGTAAAAATTATAGATTTTTTAAAAGCCAAAGAACATGAAAATTTTCAGATTCTTACTGAGAAAAACAAATGAAAACTTTATTTTTAAATCATAAATATCAAGCTTCTTATATAACTTTTATAATCTTTATACCTTTACTTTTTGTCATTTTTTATTCAAATGAATTTTTTAAAATGGAAATCAAAAATGAAGATTCCTTTTCTTTAGCAATAAAACAATTTACACAAACCAATCTAATAAAAGAGACTAAATCAGCAGACCCTATTATAGAACCAATCAAACCAAAACCTCAGCCAAAGGCTATTAAAACAAAACCTGAGAAAATTCAAAAAAAGGTGAAAAACATACCGCCACATCCAATACCAAATAAAACACCTATAACACCGACTCAAGAAGTTAAAACTTTTACAAAAACAAACAATGCAAATCTTAATCCCAAGATTACCCAATTAACACAAGGAAAAGATAATCATCCTGTATTAAAGGAAATCGAACAAGCTATACAACAAGCACAATTTTATCCAAGACAAGCAAAAAAAATGCGTATGCAAGGAACTGTAAAGATAGAATTTTTATGGAAAGAAAATAAAACTCTAGCAGATTTAAAAATCATTGAAAGTTCAGGATATGATTTGCTGGATAAAAGTGCTTTAGAAAGCATACGCAAAGCTTCTGTTTTTTTTCCTTCTTATGAAAACGATTTAAGGATAGTTTTACCTATAAGCTATAATTTAAGTTAATTTATCAATAGTACCCAAACTCTCATAATCTATTTCTTTTTGTAAATCCGAATTTAAATTTTTACTCAAATCATCTAAATCTTTTTGCTTTAACTGCTCGTATTCATCAGGATATTTTTGCTTTAATTCCAAAAGTTCTTGCATATTTAAGCACTAAATCCTTGTTCTAAAGCTTTATCTTTAAGACTGGAATTTTCTTGTTCATCTTGAGCATCATCAATAGCATTTTGCATTCTTTTGAGTTTTTCTAATAATTGCTTACTTATGAGATTTTCGTTATCAAACATAGCTTGTGTCTTGGCTAAAATCTGCTCTTTAGAACCATTACTTTCTAAAATAGTAATCTTTCCGTCGGCATTTTTTCAAAGAAAAGCATTCTATAAGTCTCTTTTATACGCGGTATCTGCTCTACTTTTACGCTGCCTTTGTGGGTTACTTGCTTTAAGTTTTGCTTGTTCATCTGCACTTAGAGCACTTAGTCCTTTTTCTTTGGCAATTTCAAGCAAATCTTTTTCATCCTTTTTCTTTTTAGTGTTTACCTCATCACTTTTTTGCGGATCTGTGGTTTTAGTAGTATCCAAACCACCATCTATTGTATTTTTTATATCTCTTAAAATTTCTGTCAAACTTTCTTTTTTCACATTAATTTCATTGACATTTCCATCAAAATTCACATCTTTTTCTATAGCAAAATTAAGTCTAGTTTGTAAATTTGCATCTTAACTTAACCCATTTTCACCTTTAAAAGCTAAATTTTGCATTGATTTAATTCTTCTTTATTAATTAATGAATTTGGATTAAAAAATTCACCGCTTATTTTTTCAAATCAATTAACAACAAATTCATTAGCTTCACCATTAAGCCTTATTGCACCATCATCTCTAGCAATATAATTAGCATAAGAACCAATAAAATACAATAGAGAATAATTTTCTCATAGTAAACTTCCAAAAAAATAAAAATACTTTATAATCGCGATCTTAAAATTATTTGATATAATTATAAATTTTGATATCAACAAAAAATCAAATTTATTTGTACTAAAAATTAAATTTTAAAAAAGGAAAACATAATGAAAGCACTGGCTCTTTTTAGCGGTGGACTTGATAGTATGCTTGCGATGAAACTCATCACTGCACAAGGCATAAAAGTTAAAGCTCTAAATATCAACATAGGTTTTGGAAGCACGAGTGATAAAAGCGAGATTATGAAAAAGCGTGCAGCAATGGTAGATGCTGATTTTGAAATGATAGATGTAAGAAATTCCTATCTTCAAAAAGTACTTTTTAACCCGCAGTATGGTTATGGAAAGCATTTTAATCCTTGTATAGATTGTCACGCTTTTATGTTTAAAACTGCTCTTGCTATGTTAAAAGAAGAGAATGCAAGCTTTATCATTACAGGAGAAGTCTTAGGACAACGCCCTATGAGTCAAAGAAGTGATGCTATGGCAAAGGTTAAAAAACTTGCTCTTGATGAGGAAGATCTAATCTTGCGTCCTATGTGTGCAAAAAATTTACCTCTAACTAAACCTGAAAGAGAAGGTTGGGTAGATAGAGAAAAACTAGAAGGCATTAGTGGAAGAAGTCGCAAAAGACAACTTGAACTTGCCAAAATTTTTGGCTTAGAAGACTTTGAAAGCCCAGGTGGAGGTTGCTTGCTAACTCTTGATAGTTTTGCTAAAAAAATTCGAGATTTCATAGAATTTGATAAAGATATGCAAGTTAATGACGCACAACTTTTAAAATATGGTCGTCATTTAAGATTGCCAAATGGAGCTAAAATGATCATAGGGCGTAACGAATTAGAAAATGAGCTTTTAAGAAATTTAAAAACGGTAAAGTATGAAGTGATAGAACTTGGAAATTTAATCGGTGCTTATTCAATACTTAGTACAAATGCAGATGAAACAGACTTAAAACTTGCTTTAAAAATTGCTTTAACTTATACTAAACATAAGATAGGAGAAATTTATGAACTTAAATTTAAAAACCAAAGCTATAAAAGTTTAGCTTTTGAAGATAAAAAAGAAATCAATCCATTTTTTATTTCTTAAAACTAAAAAAATGCAGAAGCTCTAAGATAAATGGGAATTGTTTCACTTGGCATATTGGAAGATTTATGTATAGCTTTAGAAGCTGTTAAATTTAAAGAGAAATGATTCAAATTATATCTAAAGCCAAAAGCGACTCCAGCTAAGAAATCTTTATTGGGCAAAAGATAATCTCCACCATAACCTACATCTATTCCAATAAAAGGTTCTAGCTTTTTTAAATATCTAGGAACATTGAATAATTGCAAATAAACTGTATTATTGCTATACATTCCATAATCAAGAGCAGCAGAGCTTTCCTTAAATCCTCTAACCGTATATTCATCACCTATTAAAAATTTATTAACATATAGCAAGGGTTCATTAGAATAACTCGCACCAAAACTATTCTGATACCAAAATGCTAAATCATCATTTGTATAAAAATTTTTTTGATAACTTAAATTAAAATTCGCTTTATTAAATTCAATTTTATATAAAGAATCTCTAGAATCCCTTTTAGAACCTAAAAACGGAACTCCTTTTTCATATTCTAAATTTAAAAACAAAAATCCACCAAATGCTACTGTAGAATACTCAATTCCGCTAGCAACACTTGAATATCTACCACTTGAACTCTCTAATCGAAAATTATTAATTTCATTAATATCATCTTTAATATTTAAATTAGCATAAATTGAAAATTTATCTTTACTTGTGCGATGTAAAATCTTTTTTAACATAATTTTATGTCTTAAGCTTGTATCTTTATTGCGTATAAAAGAATTATTATACCCTTCTATCAAATTTCTATTATCACTGTATTGCAAAGAATAAGATAACTGATAGCTTTGTATAGGCAAATTATAACTTGATACATAAACATTTTCCCGATCTTTACTCATATTTTTCAATAATCCTTTAATAAAACCAAATCGTATAGAATCATTTAGATTAAAAATATTACTTAAAGAAAGATATGTGCTAGCTTTATATTCTCCTTTGGCTTTATAGCCACTATTATCGAAGTCTAATATCAGATCAGGTAGCTTTGGTTTAAGATTAATAAATATATCAGAATAACCATAATTTTCATTAGCCTTTACCGCAATCTTAACATCCCTTGCACCATTATTTAGATTTTCTATCCCTGTATCCAAATCATAAATATTAAACTTATCACCTTTTTTTAAAGGCATGCCAAAATCTAATCTTGTTGTATTATTATCTCCATTAAGATATATCTCTCCTACAAAACCATATTCTAAACCAAGAAAAAGTATATCATGTTGCAAATCTATCTCATCAATAGTTACACTAGAAGTTGAATAACCTTTTGAAACAATAAAATTGGTAAGTTCTTTAACTATATTATAAATATCACCAACCGCTAAAGGTTTGTTTATATATTTTTTTAAAATGCTTTCAGCTTGCATGGTAAGCTTATCGTTTTTTTTAAATCGAATTTGTTTAAAAATATAAATTTTAGATTCAAAGTCTTTATTTTTTAAATACCCATCTTCTTTTTTCTGTTGCTTTTTTTCTAACTCATTAAATTCTTTTTGTATATATAACTGCTGTTGTCTTTTATCTAGCAAATTAAACATTTTTGTAGAGTCATCTGCTTGCAATAAGCAGATATGACTCATAAGCAAAAAAATGATTTTAAAAAATTTCACTTATAACCTTGTAGTTTGAGTGCTTTCATTTACATAAGGCCCATCTGAATTGGACGATTGACCAGTAATCTTACTTATCCCATTTTTTATTTTAGAAGCTGAAGATTTGAGATTTATAGCACCTCCTGCCCAAGAATGATCTTGTGTATTTATAGTATTTTGAGTATCTGTACTTATATTGTGATTTTTACTGATATTGATATTTGCTGCAGAATTAATACTACTTGTTTTATCAATATGATCATTTATCTTAATCACTCCACCAAAACTTTTATTTGTGCCACCACTTAATTTTACCGTAGCTCCATCACTTTTCTCATGAATATTTATCTCAGAATTTTTAATTTTTCCATCAACAACTAAATTTCCTTTTTGGCTATCAGAATTTAAAATACCACCTTGCAACTTTAAATCTCCATTAACATGAGCATTAATTTCATTTGCTGCACTAATACCACTTTGAGCTGCGATTGCTGTTTTATCTGTTTTAGCGTATCCCATACCTAAAGTTCCTACAACGCTACCCGTAATAAGATGATTACTTGATAAACCTCCAGCTACTGATGCATCTAACAAAGCACTATATTTTTGGAACTTAGAAGTATCGGTTAAAGAATTAACTTCCAAATTTCCACCTACATTTAAAACAACATTATTAGAAGTTTTAACATTTGCTCCGTTTAAAACAAAATCTTTACCGGTATTAATATTGATATTATTGGCATTAAAATTAGTATTGACAAATTTAGCTTCATTCGATGTAGAATATGATAAACTAACCCAATCTTCAATGCCTTTATCTACAGTTCCACCATCAATTGCATGATATCCTGCACTTTGTTGATTAGTTATTGCGGCTTCAAAAGAAGTACTAGATGAAGAATTTTTAGATTTAGCAGCATTTAGAATAACATCATCCTTTGCTTTAATATTAATAACATCGCCATTAGCCTCAACTCCGTTTAAAACAATATTTCCTTTTGTGCTTTCTAAATTTAAATTACCACCTGCATTAATTTTAGAAATATTTTCACTAGAACTTTGACTTTTATCTTGATTAAATTTCAAACCTAAAGTTTCGTTAGAGCCTGCATTTACAAGATTATTACTTAGTATATTAACAGTATTAGCAAAAGCTTGAGAAGCTAGTATTCCATAGTTTATATCCAAGTTATTATTCTTAGCAACAACATTTTGAACTGATTGATTAATAGCAGAAGCTATAGGGCTACTAGTTTCGACTCTTTCTTTAATATATAAGCCAAAACCACTATTATTCTCTGTTTTAGTATTCTCATATTTAGTACTTGCAATCCCCCCTGCTCTTAAATTAATATTTTTATCTGCTTCAAAATTAGCTCCACCTATATCCAAAGTATTATTTACATTAATATTAATATTCGAACCCTTAACTGCATTAGAAACATAAGTACGCTCCTCGCTTATTTTGTCAGTTTTAGAAAATTCCAAACCAGCTTCTGCACTTCCAAAAAGATCCGATTTAACTCCGTCTTGTGTAATGCTATTAGTGTTATTTTTTGGACTAACACTTGATTTATCCTGTGTAAAACTATAATTTACACCAAGGCCATGTCCAGCCAATTCTAAATTACTATCAGCAAAAACTCCAATAGCAAATGAGTTATTTTTTGTGTGTGTTTTATTTTGTGCTGCTATAAAATCAACATTATCTGCCTTAATATTAACATCACCTCCGCTAAATTCACTACCTTTGACAGTTAGATTTTTTTGTGCATTTAAATTTAAATCACCTGATTGAACTTTCGATGAAGATACCAAAGAAGTATCTGTATTTACAGAACTTTGTTTATAACCAACAATTGAGCTTGTTGAAGAATGGGCAGAACTTGAAATTTGAGTTTGTCCATTTTCTATTACGATATTTTTTCCATTTAAATTTGCGGATTTGTTTGCTTGCAAAGTCGAACCTGTAATCGCTATATTACCACTTGTATTAACATTAATATCACCCTTTGAATTTAAATTACTACCTACTGATTTTGAAGTTTCTAAATTAGCATTTTCATAACTAGTCTCTATCGATTTTGAATACACGCCGTTAATTTCAACCTTACTAACCTCATGTGCATCTTTAACATTGACATTATTAGCATTAATATCAATTTTAGAATTAGCAGCAATATTACTGCCTATAATATTAACATCTTTATTAGAGATAATCCCCACATTAGAACCTTTGATATTTGTGTTTAAAATTCCATTTATTGTTGTTGCGGTATTTGATTTTTGACTATCTGTATTAACTTCTTCAAATGAAGATAACTTAGAATAATCATTTTCTATATTCACATTACCATTTTGAGACCTTAAAACAATTTTAGAATCATTAGCACTAGTAGAAATATCACTATTTTTTATATTTAAATCTTTCTTAGAATCAATATTAACAATATCATTCCCTTTGATTTCTCCTTTTTTAATTGAATTATAAGAACCTTTTTCATCTATACCTAAAACAGTATCTATATTAACATTATTCGCACTTAGATTTATATTTTTTG
Organism: Campylobacter jejuni subsp. jejuni 414; assembly: GCA_000163995.1. Classification (GTDB taxonomy): domain Bacteria; phylum Campylobacterota; class Campylobacteria; order Campylobacterales; family Campylobacteraceae; genus Campylobacter_D; species Campylobacter_D jejuni_A. The sequence goes on from CM000855.1 coordinate 1,559,747, forward strand.
CGTTTAAATTTGAACTATGTAAACCAATTTCGTTGCTAGCATTGATATTAATCTTACCATTTGAGGCTATACCGCTTAGCGTAGAATTAAATGACCCTGTATTAATATCTACACCTGCTTTTCCTGCGAGATTGGAATTAATTTGATTATTTGCAATCGTTTCTTTAGAAAAATAAAGCATAGGAGCTAATACATTTTTATCATTTTGCTTGATTACTACATATAAAATCATATCTTGATCAATGGTTTGATTTTCTGCCAAACCTTGCCCTAAATTTAAACCATGTTCATTGGCATATTCTACTCCATTTTCAAACAATTTTTTAATATCTTCTTTACTTAATTTTATATTAGATTGCAATGCATTTGAGTACATTGTATTAATAAGCTGATTTTCAAAAAAAGAATCTCCTATTACAACAAATTTATGCAAATTTTTATTTTTAAATTGATTTACAACATTTAAAAATCCAAAATACTCATCTTTGTTTATGATCAAAGTATTTGTGGTATACTCATAAGAAATATCATCAATTTTCTTATTCTCAAGTGTAAATAAACCAGAATTAGTGATATCAGGTATAGAATTTAAAATTAAATCTTGACTATTTATTGCTTTTTTTAAATCTGAATCAACTAAAGCAAAATTTTTATCTAGATTATTCACTAAGCCTTGATTATACTCTTTAGAATTAAGTTCTAATTTACCATTTGATGTAATGATAGCTTCAGATTTTGCCTTAAAAATAATTTTAGCATCAAGATTCCATTCTTTTTGATCAGGAATAAATCTTTTTGAAGCATAGTCACTACCAAACAATAAAGAAAAATATTGGTTTAAAGCGGAATTTTTGGTTGCTGCATCCTTAAGAGCATTCCATGCTGATTCTCTTTGATGATCTTTCACTTTATTGTTAGAAAAATACTTTAAAGCATCAAGTAAGCTTTCATGATTTCTCAAATAACGAGCCGAGTTAGTATTCCAAGTTCCAAGATATTCTTTGGCAAAAAATCCATCAACTTTAATTTGCTCTAAAATTTCTTTTAGAGAAATTTCTTTACTTAAAGACTTGTTATCTACACTCCCAAAAGATACAATATTTCCTTGAGCAAGGATTTTTCCATTATTATTTATTTGCCTAGAATTATCTTTTGATTGTATGTTGATATTAATATTCTTACCAGCTTGTATAGAGGCTTGCTTACTGTCTAATAAATTATTATATTTTACAATATCAGTAATTCCTACTTCCATATTCCATCGTTTAAAAAGAGTATCACCATAATTAACCTGACCAAAACCCTGGGAAGATTCGGTTGTAGTATTAAGCACTCCTGTTAAATTTGCATTATTATTTAAGGTATTTGCTTCAATATTAACATCTTTATCTGCAAAAATTAAAGCATTATTATTAATCGTATTGGCATCTAAATATAAATTATTTAAACTGTTAAAAGTTGAATTGTTTGTAAGTGTTGTAGCATGTGCTCTAAGATTATTGTTTGAAAATAAATAACCATCATTAACAATATCTTTATCAGCATAAATATTTAATTCTTTTCCACTAGCAACAAGATTTTTAATATGAATATTTTTTGCATCAAGCTCTATCGAAGAAGCATTTTCAAGCTTTGAATTGATATCTAAATTGTTTAAACTTTTTATATAAAGTAAATTATTCGCATATAAATCTCCATAATTTAAAGTTAGATCTTTATTAGCTTGTATTTTGATATCATTTTGACTTAAAACCTTACCATTATTAATAAAATTATTATCATTGAGTGTTACAAATATATCTTTATTTGCCGAGACTTCTCCTTGATTGTCAAAAGAATTTGTAACAATTTTAATATCATTTAAAGCATTAATAAACCCAAAATTGCTAGTTTTATCTTGAGTATTTAAAACTAAATTATCAGTAAAAATTTTTGAATTTTCTTGATTTATCTTGAAAAGATCTTTTGTTTCTTTACTAAGATTTACTTGTTTTGCATTTTCAAAGCTATTAGCATTGATTTGAATTTGTTGGCCTTTATAGAGTCCTTCATTTATAATTTTTCCATCTGCTTTCAAATCAATTTTATCTGCATTAATCAAAGATGTTTTAATATCTTTAGCATCTATTTTAATACTTCCCTTTGCATTTACACCTATAGCCTGAAATTCTGCTTTATCCTTAACTTTTACTATAACATCCTCAAGTCCACGTATTATTCCACTATGCCTTACACCAACACCCTCTTCTGTACTAACAAGTGTAACTGTATTTGCATACATAGAACCTAGATTCCTACCATCAATCCCATAAGCAATTTTATTATCCACTTGTCTTGAGGCAAGAATTTTAGGAATATTGCCATTGCTTAAATCTACTTTATTAAGTCCGGCTATAAAATTAATATTAGATAAATGTTCTCCTGCTTGATAATGAGCAATATTACCAGCGATATCTATACTACGACTAATTACATTAAAATAATCTCCATCAACCGCAACACCTTTATCTCCAATAGATATTTTACCATTACTTTTTACATCTACAATATTCCCATTAAATTGACCTGTAGTAAAAGTCGCGCCTGTTGTATTTAAAAAAGACGCCCCATTAAGACTAAAACCATTTTCATTGGCAAAAATTAAATTAGCACTTTTTCCAAACACCTCAACAGCACCATTAATATTAGAAGCTTGTTTGCTTGAAATTTCATTAATAATAGTATCTGCATTTTGTTTTAAATTTGGATTTTTATTTACCCATCCACCAATTTGAGAATTACCATCGACTAAGCTATTATTAAAAATCACCCCATCTTTAACATTAAAGTCTTCAAATTGATTATGTGAAACCCCATTTTGATTTGGATTTTTAATATTAATCACATCTGTTTTATTGCTTGATTGCGTAAAATCTGCTGTTTTTGAAACAATAATATTACCATTTCTCTGACGTAAATCTGCTGATAATAATACGCAAGGAAACAAAGCACCAAGAAGCGTTAAGTTTAACGATAAACGAACAATTTTCTTTTTATTAAATTCCATAATATCCCTCCTAAAATAATGATATTTCAATTATTATATATTAAAAAGTTTAATTTATTCTTTTTTTACATAATTTAGATATAAAAGTATTAAAAGTTTTAAAAAACAAACGATATTGTGTATAATCTTTTCAAAATATTGCAATTAAGCCCATGAAAATGGGCTTTTTTATTTTAATCCATAGGCACTTTTTAAGTTATTTAAATTCGCACTTGCATTTAAAAGCAAACAATCAGCCAAAACCAAACGCACCATAGCGCTAGCTACAACACTTCCTCTAATTCCTACACAAGGATCATGTCTACCTTTTAGCTCAAATTCCAAATTATTACCAAATTTATCCATACTTTCTTGCTTGGCAAAAATAGAAGGAGTAGGCTTAAAATAAGTTTTTAAAATAAGATCTTCCCCATTTGAAATTCCTCCTAAAATTCCTCCACTATGATTACTTAAAAACTTACCATCTTTTAAAGCATCATTGTTTTGTGAGCCACGCATTTTACTTGAGTTAATTCCTTCACCTATTTCAACCGCTTTAACAGCATTAACCCCCATTAAAGCATGAGCTAATTTAGAATCTAACTTATCATAAAGAACCTCTCCAAGCCCTACAAGCATACCACTAACTTTTGTAAAAACAGCAGCGCCTACGCTATCTTTCGAATTTCTAGCACTTAAAATTTCATTTTTAAAGTCATTTTCTAGTTTTGGATCTAAACAAAAAATTTCACTTTCCTTAGCAAATTCAAAATCAAACTCTTCTTCTTTTAAATTTGATACAAAAGCTCCTACTCCAAAAACACCGCTTTGAACACAAATGCTAAATTCACGTAAAAGCATGCTTGCAACTGCACCACCGGCTACTCTAGCAACACTTTCTCTAGCACTGGATCTACCCCCGCCTCTATGATCTCTTACGCCATATTTATAAAAATAAGTAAAATCTGCATGAGCGGGACGAAATAAATCTTTTAAATTGTCATAATCTTTAGAATGTGCGTTTTCATTAAAAACCACTATAGCTATGGGATGACCTGTTGTATATCCTTCAAAAACCCCACTTAAAACCTGAACTTTATCGCCTTCTTTTCTTGGCGTTGTAAATTTACCTCCACCTTTGCGTTTATCAAGCTCATTTTGCAAAAATTCTTCATCAAATTTAACCCCAGCAGGCATTCCATCGATAATGCACCCAACAGCTACGCCATGAGACTCACCAAAGCTTGTAAATTTTAATCTTGTACCAAAAGTATTCACTATAAAGCTCCTAATTTTTCAAGTGCAATTTTTGCCGCCATCTGCTGTGCTTCTTTTTTACTTCCTGCAATAGCTCTTGCAATTTCTTTACCATCAAGCATTAAAGCGATTTCAAATTGCTTTAAATGATCAGGACCAAAGGCACGCACTGTTTCATACTGCGGAGTTTGTCCAATTTTTCCCTGTGTAATCTCTTGTAATTTTGTTTTATAATCTTTTATAAGAATTTTTGCATCAATTTGAGGGAAATTTTTTTCTATAAGTCTTAAAGCAATAGTTTTTGCAAACTCAAACCCTGCTTCTAAATGTATAGCCCCTATAATGGCTTCTAATGCATCTGAAAGTATAGAGGATTTTTCTTTACCCCCATTGTTTTCCTCAGCAACACTCATGAAAATAAAATCACCCAAATTTAAACTATTTGCAATTTTTGCAAAAGATTTTTCATTTACTAAAGCTGCTCTAAGCTTAGACAAATCCCCTTCAGCATCTTTGGCAAATTTATGAAAAAGATATTCACCTACAACCAGATCAAGTACAGCATCACCCAAAAATTCCAAGCGTTCGTTGTTATAAGATTTTTTAAAACTTTTATGAGTTAAAGCATGCATAAGAAGATTTTTATCCTTAAATTCATAAGTTAAATTTTGCTCTAGTTTTTCAATGTTTTTCATCATTTTCCCTTGCAATTTTTAAAGCAGCTTCACGTGCTAATGTATCGCATCTTTCATTTTCCAAATGTCCATTATGTGCTTTTATCCAAAAAGCCTTAATCTTATGAGATTTTGCCACTTTAATATATTCTTTCCATAAATCTATATTCTTTTTACCCTTAAAATCCTTTTTTATCCATCCTTCTAGCCATTCATTAATACTTTGAACCATTAGATTAGAATCTGTAAAAAGCGAAATTTCGCAAGGCTCTTTTAAAACCTTTAAAGATTCAATGATTGCCATTAGCTCCATTCTATTATTAGTCGTATTAGCCTCAGCACCAAAACCTTCCTTTTGATATTCCTTATAACACAAAATATAAGCCCATCCACCAAAACCTGGATTATTAAGACAAGAGCCATCTGTATAAATTTTAATATGTTTCATTATTTTTCACTTCGTAAATAATTTTACAGGTATTAAACTCATAACAAACAGGGCAGTGGTAAAAAAACAAAGGCATAACATTTTTACACTCAGAACAACGATATGAAAATTCTAATCCCGCATTAAAAGAATTATCTTTTAAAATTTTTAACATTTTGAAATTAGAATTTTTAAAAACAAACTGGTGTGTACCATCATGCTTTGAAATTTTACCCAAAGCATAAAAAAATTCTAAAAAATCTTGATTTTCTAGATTAAATGTTTCGTTTTCCCTATAAAGCAAATCACAAATATCAAAAAAGTTTTGCCCTAAAAACATATGATATTTTTCAAAAATCAAACGCCCCAACATAGGGTTATCTTTTATTTTAAATTCTAAAAGTTTTTTCTTTTTTTCTTCATCGCTAATATTAAAAGTGCAAAGCTCTAAAGCTTTGATAAAATCATGCTCTTTTTGCACATCTTCATTAAGTTCAAAAAGACATTCTAAAAGTTCTAAATTTTCTTTATAAGAACGAAGTTTTAAATAAACAATTTTTAAAAGTTTTAAGGCTTGTATATTTCTTGGACGAAGTTTTAAAACTTGCAATAACACTTCTTTTGCACGCTCCAAAAATCCTGCTTTAAAATAAACTTTTGCTAAAGCAAGAAAAATAAATTCTCTCTCTTGTTTATCTTTACATTTCTCAAGAGCGATCAAATAAATTTGAGTTGCTTTTTCAAATTCTCCACTTTTAGTAAAAATTTCAGCTAAAAAACTTAAATTTCCAAAACTCAAGCTGCTATTTCTTAATAACTCTTTATGAGCGTTATCCATTTCAAATTTTTTTATAAATTTTTCAAGCTTTTGTTCTTCGTCTTTGCTAGCAAATATTTTCCAAATATAATTAGCAACAGCTACAACAAATACTAAAATGGTTAAAATTATAAGCCCCACTAAAGGGTCTCTGTATTCTACAAAGAAAAAATCCATAGTCTCGCTCTAAAAAATTTTATGCCAAATTATAGCCAAATCTTTGTATAATTTTAACAAGGTTTGTAAAATGATAACTAAAGAAAGTATAGAAAATTTATCCCAAAGACTTAATATTGTTGATATTATAGAAAATTATATCGAAGTAAAAAAACAAGGCTCTAGTTTTGTTTGCATTTGTCCTTTCCATGCAGATAAAAACCCTTCTATGCACATCAACCCTGCCAAAGGTTTTTATCATTGTTTTTCTTGTAAAGCTGGTGGAGATGCTTTTAAATTTATAATGGATTATGAAAAATTAAGTTTTGCTGATGCAGTTGAAAAAGCTGCAAGCCTTAGTAATTTTACTTTAAGCTATACAAAAGAAAAACAAGAAAACAAAAAAGAACTAAAATCTATACTACCAAGTTTAAATGCGTATTTTAAAGATAATCTCAAACACCACAAAGAAGTCTTAATTTACCTTTACCAAAGAGCTTTAAATGATAAGGACATAGCTAAATTTGAATTAGGTTTTGCAGGAGCAAGTGAAGATAGTATAAGATTATTACAAAATCAAAAAATTCCTTTAGAAGATGCTATGAGCGTTGGCGCCCTAAAAAAGGATGAAAATAATGAATTTTACTCAAGTTTCATATGGCGCATAACCTTTCCAATCTACGATCAGAAAGACTTATTAGTAGGGTTTGGAGGGCGTACTTTAAATCCTAATATACCAGCAAAATATGTAAATTCACCTCAAAATGTACTTTTTGATAAAAGTAGAATTTTTTATGCTTTTAATATCGCTAAAGAAAATATAGCCAAAAAAAAAGAAATAATAGTATGTGAAGGCTATATGGATGCAATAGCTTTTCACAAAGCAGGATTTGACAATGCTGTAGCAGTCCTTGGAACAGCATTAACTGAACATCATTTACCCTTAATCCGTCGTTATGAAGCAAAAGTGATTTTATGTTTTGACAATGATGAAGCAGGATTAAAAGCTGCAACACGATCAGCATTTTTATTAAGCACAAATAAAATAGACGGTAAAGTGGCAATTTTACAAGGTGGAAAAGATCCTGCCGAACTCGTAGCAAAAAATGAAAGTGCAAAACTTCATGATATACTCGATAAAGGAATAGAGCTTGGTGAATTTTACATCAGACGCTTAATATCTGCTTATTCCATAAATTCTGCTCTTGACAAACAAAAAGCTTTAGAAACTATACAAAAATACACCTTTAATCTTGAACCTTTAGTAGCGAATTCCTATACCAATCTAGTTTCAAATTTATTAAAAGTAGATGAAAAATTTATCATCTTATCACAAAATCCAAAAAAACCTATACAAACCCCTTTAATTTCTCAAAATAGATACAATTTTCATAAAGAAAAAATTCACATTGCAGAATTAGAACTTATAGCTTTTTTAAAACAACATCCAGATATATGTAGTGATTTTAAACAAATTAGCGATAGTGTTTGTTTTAAGCATAAAATTCTATTGGATAAAATTTTGGAAAAAAGGGTTATGAAGATAGTGATATTAGAGAATTTGAAAGTAAAAATATTCGAAAAAAATTAAGCTATAGCGAATTTTTATTGGGTATTTGCAAGGTTAATTTAGCTTTTTTAAACAATATAAAGATTAAAAATTCTACACTTGGGTTTAAAAAACAACTTTTTACGCTTATTGATAAAAATTTAAATCTTTTAATTAAAAATTTAAATGCCCAAGAGTTAAATAATTTTTTAAAAGAATATTTAAGTTTCTTAAAACATGAAAAAAATGAAGAGAATTTACAACAATCATTTAAAAATCTAAGTAGAATCTTCCATAAAAAAAACTTTACAGCTTATGATTTAAGATTTGATATACAAAATAATGACGAACCTTTTTAATTTATTTAAATTTCAAGCCTCAATTTACCTTTTTTTAAACACAATCACGCTAAAGTATATAAAAATTTTTAAGGATAAATTATGATGCCTTTTAGTGATGAAGAGCTTATAAATCCTGTTAAAGCGAGTCTAGAAAAGAGCTTACCTATGCTTGAACGCGATGGTGGAGGGCTTGAATTTTTAGGAATTAAAAATGGAGTCGTTTATGTCCATTTAATAGGAGCTTGCAAGGGCTGTACATCAAGTGGAATAACACTAAAATACGGCCTTGAAAGGCAACTAAAAATTGACATTCATCCAGAAATCACTATAGTTAATTTAAATGGCGGAGTAGAAGAATTTGCAAAATTATAAAAAACTTGGAATTGAGCATTTTTACAAAAAAGATTTTAAAACTGCAAAAATGTATTTTTTTATGGCTTATGAAAAACGCAAAAATAAACGCTTACTGAATTTTATCTGTCTTTGCGATCTTGCTCTAAAATCCCCTAAAGAGGCTTCCTTGCTTTTTGACTTTTATATAGAACACTACAAAATCTCTAACATTGATAAAGACCTAGAAGAAATTTTAAATACGATTGAATTTAACAAACAAGAAAATAAACAAGAAATTGAATTTGAAGATGGACACGCGTTAAACTATCAAGATTTTTTAAAAAGTGAAGAAGAACTTGGTTTTCAAAAAAGTTTTGAAAATATCATCCATAGCACTAAATTAGTCATTGATAACCGCGATGATTTTTTGGATTTTTTAGAAAAATTGCTTGATAATGGCTATAAAGATATGACTTTAAATTATATAGAAAATGTTATGCCTCATTTTTGGGCAAATGACAGATTTATAAAACTTCAAGAAAAACTCATAGGATTTAAAAGTGAAATTAAAACTTGAAAATTCATTTATTACGGATAATACCTTAGAGTGTGAAAAAGAATGCTTTTTTTTACAAACTACACAAAATGCTAAATTTCATACTCAAGCCTTAGAAAAAGGTGCAAAAATCATTGATGTAAATGAGTGCAAAAAACTTTTAAAGATTGATGAAAAGATTAAAATCATAGGAATCACAGGAACCAATGGCAAAACTACAACCGCAGCAGCGATTTATTCTATCTTACTTGATTTAGGTTATAAATGCGGACTTTGTGGAACAAGAGGGGCCTTTATCAACGATGAGTCAATCGATGAAAAAACTCTCACCACTTCCCCTATACTTAAAACCTTAGAATATCTACAAATAGCCACTCAAAAAAAATGTGATTTTTTCATCATGGAAGTAAGCTCTCACGCTCTTATTCAAAACCGTATTGAAGGCTTAAAATTTGCTGCTAAAATTTTTACCAATATCACTCAAGATCATTTGGATTTTCATGGAAATTTTGAAAATTACAAAGAAGCAAAAGAACTTTTTTTTACTGATGAAAGTTTAAAATTTATCAACAAAGATGCTTTAGCTATTAAATTTAACGTGTGTAATGCTTTTACTTATGGTATCGAAAATCCGGCTTTGTATCAAATCAAAGCTTATTCTTTAGAAGAAGGTATCAGTGCTATTGCAAAGAATAAAGATCAAACTTTTCATATAGACTCTCCCCTGCTAGGACTTTTCAATCTTTATAATCTTCTAGCCGCTAGTGCTTGCGTAAATGAACTTGCTAAGCCTAATTTAAAAGATTTAGAAAAAGCTATCAGTGGATTTGGTGGAGTTTGTGGTAGAGTAGAGCAAGTAGCAAAAGGTGTGATTGTGGATTTTGCTCATACGCCTGATGGTATTGAAAAAGTACTTAACACACTTAAAAATAAAAAACTCATAGTAGTTTTTGGAGCAGGTGGGGATAGAGATAAAACCAAACGCCCTCTAATGGGAAAAATCGTCGAACATTTTGCAAAAATTGCCATTATTACAAGCGATAATCCACGCAGTGAAGAACCCAAAACCATTATGGAAGAAATTTTATTGGGCTTTAAAAAAAAAGAAAAAGTTTTAACGATAGAAGATAGAAAAGAAGCTATAAAAAAGGCTTTAGAACTGAAAGAAAAAGACGATTTAGTGGTTATTTTAGGCAAGGGTGATGAAACTACACAAGAAATTAAAGGGGTAAAATACCCTTTCAGTGATAAAGTAGTTATTAATGAAATTTTAAAAAATCAAGGATAATCAATGTTTGAAAATATGGATTTTTCTAAAATGAGTGAACTTTTAAATCAAGTTCAAGAAAAAGCAAAAAATATAGAACTAGAACTTGCAAATCGTGAGTTTAGTGCCAAAAGCGGAGCAGGACTTGTCAAAGTAAGCGCCAATGGAAAAGGTGAAATTATTGATGTTAGTATTGATGATTCTTTACTTGAAGATAAAGAATCATTGCAAATTTTACTTATTTCTGCGATCAATGATGTTTTAGCTATGGTTGCACAAAATCGCTCAAGTATGGCAAATGATGTTTTAGGTGGTTTTGGAGGTATAAAATGATGAGATTGTTTTTAATTGTTTGTATGCTTTTTACTTTGTCTTTTGGAATAGAAAGACCTAAATTTGAAGATTTTTTAGCAGGTTATGAAAGAAATAAGGCAAGCATGCTCAACTATGAAGGAATGTCAGCTTTTGCGTTAAGCGAAAATTTACTTGCTGTTTTAAAACAACCTAATACCAAGCTTAATAAATATGTAAAATACGATCCATTTTTAAATTTATATCTTGTAAGAACTGACTTTAGCTTAATCCCTACTCCTATGGGAGATGAAGAAAAGCTTACTCGTAATGATTGGGTTGGAATTTGGGATCCTGATAAACCTTATATAGGGCATATTAAGTATTTAGCTCAAAATATCGATGAAAAAGATCAACTTGATTTTAATTCTAAAATAGGACTTTTAGGGACTCCATGTTGTGAAATGATGGGAATTGCTTTAAATAATAGCTCTTTTATAGGCAATCGCTATTTAAAACATTTTATGAAATATAATGATGTTTATTGGGGAGATATTGGCGTTGATTTTGTTGTTCGAGAAAATAAAATTTATGTTCATAATGTAAGAAAAAATCCACAATTTTTAATCAATGATCAAATTATAAGCGTTGATGGTTTGCCTGCCAATGATTTAAGAAAACTCAATGAAAAAATTCTTTTTGCGGATCGCGGAAGCACTCTTTATTTTCAAGTATTGCGTGACAATATGGATTTAAATATTTCTACTGAAGTCTTTGCAAAAGATTTAAGTAAATTTAACCTTCCAGATTCCAAACCAAAACCAAAAATTACAAATTTCACAAGCAATCTTGGTTTAACAGTTAATACTAATCTTACTATAACAAAAATAGATCCAAAATCAAAAGCATCAAATGCAGGATTTATGGTAGGGGATAAAATTTTACGCGTTAATAATATTATTTTAAATAATTTTAAAGAATTACAAAATATTTTAAGTGCTGGTAATGACTTTAGCGTCTTGATTGAACGCAAAAGCAATAAATTACCTCTATCAAATTTGAACAACGAATTGGATGGAAATGCTAACTCAGGTGGTGATGGTAAATTTCAATTTTTCATAAGGCTTACTAAGTGAATTTGAAAGAACTTTTTATCCACCACTTGGAAAAAAACCTACCTAAAGTTGAAAGCTTTCATCCTTTTTTTAATGAAGCTTTAGCACTTATGTTAAAAGCAGGAGGAAAACATTTTCGTGCACAACTACTTTTAAGCGTAGTTCAAAGCAATAAACCCGAGCTTATCAATCAAGCCCTTGATGCAGCCTTAGCTTTAGAATTTATCCATACCTACTCACTCATACATGATGATTTACCCTCTATGGATAATGCCGACTTTAGACGAGGAATTCCAACCTTACATAAAAGCTATGATGAAACTACGGCTATTTTAGTAGGAGATGCTTTAAATACTGAAGCTTTTTTGGTTTTAAGCCACGCCAATTTAAAAGATGAGATCAAAATCAAACTCATCAAAACTCTTGCTTTTAATGCAGGACTTAATGGAATGGTGATAGGACAAGCTATTGATTGTTTTTTTGAGGATAAAAGACTCAGTTTAAATGAACTTGAGTTTTTACATACACACAAAACCGCAAGATTGATCGCTGCAGCTTTAAAAATGGGTTGTGAAATTTGCCAACTTAGCAACGAAGAAAGCAATCAAATTTACAAACTTGGTTTAAAGTTAGGACTGATTTTTCAAATCAATGATGACATTATTGATACAACCATGAGCGAAGAGCAAAGCGGAAAGCCTACTAACAACGACACTCACAAAAATTCTTTTGTCAATTTACTTGGACTTGAACAAGCTATAAAAACAAAAGAAAACCTCCTTAGTGAATGTGAGCAAGACTTAGAAAAACTCAATCAAAAACTCGCACAAATGATACAAAATTTAATAATTCAATACTTATAAAGGTAAAAAATGGACATTCAAATTTTACAAGAACAGGCAAATACTCTAAGATTTTTAAGTACAGATATGGTGCAAAAAGCAAATTCAGGACACCCTGGTGCACCTTTAGGTTTAGCAGATATTTTAAGCGTTTTAAGCTACCATTTAAAACACAATCCGAAAAATCCAACTTGGCTAAACCGTGATAGACTAGTATTTTCAGGCGGACATGCGAGTGCTTTACTTTATAGTTTTTTACATTTAAGTGGTTATGATTTAAGCCTAGAGGATCTTAAAAATTTCCGCCAACTTCATTCTAAAACTCCAGGACACCCTGAAATTTCAACTCTTGGGGTAGAAATTGCTACAGGTCCTTTAGGACAAGGCGTTGCCAATGCTGTGGGTTTTGCTATGGCAGCAAAAAAAGCGCAAAATTTACTAAGCAGTGATTTGATCGATCATAAAATTTATTGTCTTTGCGGAGATGGAGATTTACAAGAAGGTATTTCTTATGAGGCTTGCTCTATGGCAGGACTTCACAAACTTGATAATTTCATACTTATTTATGATAGTAATAATATCTCTATAGAAGGTGATGTAGGCTTAGCTTTTAACGAAAATGTAAAAATGCGTTTTGAAGCACAAGGTTTTGAAGTTTTAAGCATAAACGGACACGATTATGAAGAAATCAATCAAGCTTTAGAACAAGCTAAAAAATCCACAAAACCTTGTCTTATCATCGCAAAAACAACTATAGCAAAAGGTGCAGGAGAACTTGAAGGCAGTCATAAAAGCCACGGTGCACCTTTGGGTGAAGAAATAATTAAAAAAGCTAAAGAACAAGCAGGCTTTGATCCAAATTTAAGTTTTTATATACCGCAAGCAAGTAAAATCCGCTTTGAAAGTGCTTTAGAACTTGGAGATTTAGAAGAAGCAAAATGGAAAGACAAACTTGAAAAAAGTGGAAAAAAAGAACTTTTAGAAAGACTTTTAAATCCTGATTTTAGTAAGATAAATTATCCTGATTTTAAAGGAAAAGATCTTGCCACAAGAGATAGCAACGGCGAAATTTTAAATGTTTTAGCCAAAAATTTAGAAGGATTTTTAGGCGGAAGTGCGGATTTGGGTCCATCAAACAAAACAGAACTTCACGGTATGGGAGATTTTATAGAAGGTAAAAATATTCATTTTGGCATCAGAGAACACGCTATGGCAGCGATCAACAACGCCTTTGCAAGATATGGAATTTTCTTGCCATTTTCAGCAACTTTTTTCATCTTTAGCGAGTATTTAAAACCTGCTGCAAGAATAGCAGCTTTAATGAAAATTAAACATTTTTTCATCTTTACACACGATAGTATAGGCGTGGGCGAAGATGGGCCAACACATCAACCTATAGAGCAACTTAGCACCTTTAGAGCTATGCCAAATTTTTTAACCTTTAGACCAGCTGATGGGGTGGAAAATATTAAAGCTTGGCAAATAGCTTTAAATGCTGATATTCCAAGTGCTTTTGTGCTTTCACGCCAAAAACTCAAAGCTCTAAATGAGCCTGTTTTTGGAGATGTAAAAAATGGAGCATATTTACTTAAAGAAAGTAAAGATGCTAAATTTACTCTTTTAGCAAGCGGAAGCGAAGTTTGGCTTTGTTTAGAAAGTGCAAATGAACTTGAAAAACAAGGTTTTTCATGTAATGTTGTTTCTATGCCTTGTTTTGAGATTTTTGAGAAACAAGACAAAACTTATCAAGAAAAATTGTTAAAAGGTGAAATTATAGGCGTTGAAGCAGCATGCTCTAATGAACTTTATAAATTTTGCCACAGAGTTTATGGTATGGAAAGTTTTGGAGAAAGCGGTAAAGATCAGGATGTATTTAAGCACTTTGGCTTTAGTGTTTCAAAGCTTGTAAATTTCATTCTTAGTAAATAGTATGAATACTGATTTCAGATTTCAAAATAACACTTTTTTTATCTTTGGAATTTGGGATAAAGCAAGTATTTACAAACTAAAAATAAAAGATTTTTTAACTTTGATTCAAAGTAAGGAAGTGATTTTTGATTTTAAAGATCTAGAAAAAATCGATACTGCAGGAGTAAGATTTTTCCTTGCTTTAGAAAATGATCTTAAAAATAAGAATATTAAAATCACTAAACAAGGTTTAAATTCACGCTTTTTAACCCTTTTTGAGCTTTGTGAAAAAAACTACCAAAGATTAAACAAAACAAAAAAATCACATAAAAATTTCAGTGAATATTTTATCAATCTTGGAAAATTAAGTTTAGAACTTTTAAAAATTTTAAGAGAATTTATCAATTTTACAGGGGCTTTTTTTACTAGTCTTTTTTTATGCCTTAAAAATCCTAAAAATTTCCGCTTGATTGCTTTTTTATATCATATAGAAAATTCTGCTTTTAAAGCCTTGCCTATAGTTATCTTAACCGCTCTTTTGGTAGGAGTGGTTTTAGCCTATCAAGCAGCTTATCAACTTGCACAATTTGGAGCCAATATTTTCATAGTGGATTTAATGGGAATTTCAGCCACTAGAGAACTTGCCCCTTTAATAGCTGCTATAGTGATCGCAGGAAGAAGTGCAAGCTCTTACACTGCCCAAATTGGAGTGATGAAAATCACTGATGAAATTGCAGCTATGAATACCATGGGTTTTCGTTCTTTTGAATTTATCATTATTCCACGTGTTATGGCTTTGGTAGTGGCTATGCCCTTAATCGTTGCCATTAGTGACGCAATCAGTATTGTAGGTGGAATGATGATTGCGAAATTAAATCTTGATATTTCCTTTGCTGAATTTTTAAGACGCTTTAGAGAAGCCGTAGATATAAAACATATCCTCATAGGACTTGTAAAAGCTCCGATTTTTGGATTTTTAATAGGTCTTATTGCTTGTTTTCGTGGTTTTGAGGTTAAAAACACTACACAAAGTATAGGAATTTATACTACAAAAAGTGTTGTCAATGCTATTTTTTGGGTGATAGCTTTTGATGCTTTATTTTCTGTTGTTTTAACTTCTGCAGGAATTTAAATGATCATTAAAGCACAAAATATCGTTACAAAATTTGGAGAAAAAATCGTTCATAATGGTGTAAGTTTTGAAATCAAAAAAAATGAAATTTTTGGTATTTTAGGAGGCAGTGGAAGCGGAAAATCCGTACTTTTAAAACAAATGCTTATGCTCGAACATTTTGATAATGGAGAGTATGAAATTTTAGGCTATAAACTCAAAAATATCAACGAAGAAGATGCTCTTGCTTTGCGTAAAAGATGGGGTGTGGTTTTTCAGTTTGCGGCTCTTTTTAGCTTTTTTAATGTTTATGAAAATATCGCCATTCCCTTAAAAGAATATACTCATTTAGATGAAAATTGTATACAAGAACTGGTTTTAATGAAACTAAAAATGGTGGGTTTAAACGAAAGTGTTTTAAAACAATTTCCAAGTGAACTTAGTGGCGGTATGCAAAAAAGAGTGGCTATAGCTAGAGCTTTGGCACTTGATAGCAAACTACTTTTTTTAGATGAACCCACTTCAGGACTTGACCCTCATAGCAGTCGTGAATTTGACGATTTAGTTCTAGAGTTAAAAAAAAGTTTTGATTTAAATATCATTTTGGTTACGCATGATAAAGAAAGTATGAAAAATTTACTCGATCGCTTTATCATTTTAGAAAATAAAAAAGTTGGATTTTGTGGTACTTATGAAGAATTACGCATGCAAAACGAAAGACTTTTTAAGAGATTTATGGAGTAAAAGTGGAAAATAGAGCAAATTATTTTTTTGTAGGACTTTTTGTTTTTGGGGTATTTTTTGCAAGCCTTGGATTTATACTTTGGCTTGGTGGATACTCTAAAAAAGAAAGTTTTAAGTATTATGAAATTCACACACAAGAATCCGTTGCAGGACTTGGTATAAAAGCACCCGTAAGACTTTTGGGAGTGGAAGTAGGTAGTGTAGAGGAAATAAGCATTTATAATCAAGATGAACTCGGCGTTAATATACGCATCAAAGTCAAAAACAACACCCCTATAAAAGAAGATACTTTTGCCACTTTACAACTTCAGGGTATCACAGGACTTAAATTTGTTCAACTTCAAGGCGGAAGTAAAAATAGCAAAGATTTGGTATCTACACACGGAAAACTTCCAGTCATTCCTTTTAAAGAAAGTTTTCTAGCAACTATAGACAAACAAAGTGAACATATTTTTTCTTTAGTTAAAACAGCCGATGATAAATCAAAAGAGCTTTTAAGCGAAAAAAATCTTAAAAATCTAGAAATCTTTTTGCAAAATTTAGCAGAACTCAGTGCAAATTTAAACGCTAATTCTAAAAATTTAAGTCTTAATCTTTCAAGTGCCAGTTTAAAAATAGGAAAAATGGCAGATAATATAAGTCTTGGTGCACAAAATTTTAACTCTAGTCTTAAAGACATAAAAGAAAGTGCAACGACTTTAAAAAATTTCATAAAAAAAGCCGATGCAAAATTAAATACCTATGATGATATAAGGGTATCTTTGATGCAAAATTTAGAACTTTTTAAACAGGTTTTAATTGAAAGCAATATTCTAATAGAAATTTTACAAAATAGCCCCTCTGATTTGATTTTTAAAGAAACTAAACCTAAACTAGGACCAGGAGAAAAATAATGCTAAAGCAATTATTCTATATTTTGACCTTTATTTTTATACTATATGGGTGCTCTTTAAGACATGAAAACATCAATAAAAATGAAAACATCATATTAAAAGATGAAGGAATACACCCGAATATTTTTTTAAAAAAACTGATAAAATTCTTAAAATTCGCAACACAAATGCACCTTTATATTTAAACTCGCGAGCCATCATTTATATAGATAATGGTTTTAGCAACAAATACGCACATTATTTTTGGGGAGATTTGCCAAGCAATCTTTATTCTTCTTTGATTTTGTCGAAATTTGAACAAAGCAATATTTTTACAACCCTACTTTCTTCAACAAGCTCTTTAAATGCAAATTATGTCCTTGAAAGCAGAATTAATTCCTTTGAACAAATTCTTAATGGCGATGAAAACTACGCTCAAATTTCCATAAGTGTAAATTTTATAAATCTTGAAAATAATCAAATAATAGCTCATAAAATTTTCAATATCAAAGAGAACATAGAAAAAAAAGATATCCGCTCTACCTACAATGCTTTTCAAAAAGCCTTAAATAAAATTGGCAATGAGATAATTTTTTGGGTAAATTCTAATTTATCTTAATTTAGGAACACTTTTTGCTTTTTAAATATTTAGTAATATTTTTGAAAGGTAAACAATGAAAAGTAATTTAAATATATTTAAAAAACACTTAGGTGAAATTCAAGGCGTGAATGAATTTAAAGCAAATCAAATTTGCTCTCAAATAAATGATGCAAATGATTTTATAGGAGCACTTCAAGTACTTGATATGTCTTTAAAAAAAATAGAAAAAAGCATTCTAGAAAGAATAGATGAAAATTCAGATGATATGCAAAAAAGAACTCTTGATGCAACAGCATCACAACTTATACAAAATTGCTCTTTCATGGGAACGGCTCTTTTTGGGAATATTTTTAATGTTTATGTCAGTAAAAAACTTTTTGAATTTGAAATTGCTAATCCACTTTTAATCCTTCAAACAAGTAATTATGAAGGTGTGTTAGCTTATATACAAGATAAAAGAGATGAAATAAAAACTATTCTATCAGAATTAGCAACCGCAATTACTATGGGCGAAACCATGAATAATACTGGAATTTATAATTCTACAATGGATTTTAAAAATTTATTTAAATAAGAATAGTAATCGTTTGTTCTCTTTAAGCAAATATAATATATTTTAGCTTAAAGAGATTTTCCAAACTCAAAAGAGAGTTAGACTATGAATAAAAAAAGGGGGAGGGAAATAGCCTAACTCAACGAGATCTTAAAAAATCTCTCTAAACTAAAATAGATATTTAAATAATTTAACAATTTTTATTAAATTATTTAATAGTTTAATATAATATGATATTTTATTCTAAAAAAACTTAAATAATACTAAAAATATTATTTAGTAACTTAAATTATTAAAGAATTAATATAATATTATTTAGAAAATTTTAAATTTTTAAGAATTTAAGAAAAAATATTATTTTTGTAATTTAATATTATACTACAGAAAGAATTTCAGCACGCCCATTAATCACGGCAACACAATGTTCATAATGACTCGCATTAAGTCCATCAGCACTTCCAGCATCCCATTTGCCATTATAATGCTTTGGGGTTCCATCTTTTTGACATATCATAGGTTCTATACAAAAAACCATTCCATTTTTAATTTTTGGACCACTTTTTGCACTCGCACCTTTTTCTAAATAGTTTAAAATTTCAGGTTCTCCATGAGGTTTGCGTCCTATGCCATGTCCACAATATCCACGAAGCGGTACAAAACCTCTTGTATGAATAAATTCACCCAAAGCAGCCGAAAGTTCCTTAAAACGCATTCCTTCATAAATAATATCTATAGCATAATATAAAGCATCTTTAGCACAAGAGATCAAAGCTTCATCAGTAGCTGAAACTTCTCCTATAGCAATAGTTCTTGCTGCATCTCCATAGTATCCATCGATCAAACTTCCCACATCAAGACCCAAAATATCACCCTCTTTGATAATTTTATCATCTGGAATTCCATGGATGCAAACTTGATTTAAAGATGTACAAATAGCGCCTGGAAAGCCGTAAAGTCCTTTAAATGATGGTTTAGCATCAAGACTTAAAATATAATCTTCAGCCATTTTATCAATTTGCTTTAGACTCATTCCTATCTTAATCTCATTCTCTAAAAAATTTAAAGTTTTTGCTACAATTTGATTTGCTATTCTTAATTTTTCTATTTCATCTGGTTTTTTTAATTCTATCATTTTATTTCCTTATAAATCTAGCCAAATTTTAGCAGTATTTTTTAAAGATTCAACATCACTTGAAGCATAAAAATGTAATTTTGCTTTATAATTTTTCGAGCTTATATTTTCTCTTTCTTTAAGAAATTCAACTATAGCATCTCCTGAATGAATTAATTTTGTTTTATCGCCAAAATACTTACTTAAAGAACAGCCTAGTAAAGGAAAATGAGTACAAGCAAGTATCAAAGCATCTGGAACTGTAATGTTTTTAAAATAATACTCCATGGCGCTTTGCAAAAAATCTCCTTCAAAAATACCTTCTTCAACCATAGGCACAAAAAGCCCCGTAGCTAAAGCATTTATATTTGTATATCCTTGGGATAACAAACGCTTTTGATATTCTTCTGACTTAATCGTTGCTTTTGTAGCAATGACTAAAATTTCTTTATTTTTATCAGGTAAAGTCTTTATTGTTGATTTAACTCCTGCATCAATTACACCATATATCGGAAAATGTGCCTTTGATCTTAAAGCATCCAAAGCGTAAGCACTAGCAGTATTGCACGCAATGATAAGCATATCAATTTGAAATTGTTTAAAAAATTCTAATGCTTCAAGACAAAACTTTATAATAGTATCTTTATCTTTTACTCCATAAGGAACTCTTGCAGTATCTCCATAATAGATAATTTCATCAAAAAGCCTAGCCTCATAAAGAGATTTTAAAACACTAATCCCCCCTACTCCACTATCAAATACACCTATTTTCACTTTAATACCTTCTTGCTCCTATATAACGAGCCTTCCAATAAGAAGTATTTAGCTCAACCTCTTTTACTCCGCCTTTGGTAGATAAATGTATAAATTTTCCTTGACTTGTATAAATACCAACATGCATACCATTTGGCCCTCTTCCTGTCTTGAAAAATACCAAATCCCCTGCTTGTAATTTCGATTTAGAAATTTTTCTTCCAGAACCTAATTGAGTTTTTGTAGTACGAGGTATGTGTATATTAAGCTGAGCTAATGCACTCTGTGTAAATCCTGAACAATCAGCACCTCTTTTACTTGTTCCCCCTAAAACATAAGGGGTTTTTTTCCATTCGTTTGCAATAGTCTTAAGTTTTGTTTCTTTACTTGTATTATAAATTGGATGAGTAGAATTTAAATTCTGATAAAAACTACATCCATTTATAAAAAATATAATTGCAATGATAAAAAAAATATGTCTCATCAGTTTCCTTAAGATCGAGTAGCAAAAAATTTAAGATAAATAAAACCCCAAATTCCAGAACAAAATGAGGCTATAAGAATGGCCAAATTATCCGCATAATTAAAAACATCACTGACTTCATACGCCAAACCATCGATAAACAAACTCATCGTAAAACCAATGCCTGTAAGTATACAAACCCCGTAAAGTTGTTTTAAATCTGAACCTTGAGGCAAAGCTGCAAATTTAAAGCGGATCGCCAAATAAGAAAATAAAAATACACCCACTTGCTTGCCTACAAAAAGACCTAAGAAAATACCTATGCTCACGCCTGAAAAAACTGCCCCAATATCGATATTGGATAAATTTACTCCAGCATTAGCAAAAGCAAATAAAGGCAAAATAACAAAAGCAAGCCAAAATTTTAGACTTTCATGAATTTCTTCTAAAAATGCTTCCCCATTTTTAGTTTGCATCGGTATAAAAAATGCTGTTATAATTCCAGCTAAAGTTGCATGCACACCACTTTTTAAAACACTAATCCAAAGAATAACTGAACAAATAAAATAAAAAGATTTTCTTGTTATCCCTAAAAGATTTAAAACAAACATTACTAAAATAGCAATTCCTGCAACCACAAAAGCAACTATTGATAATTTTGTCGTATAAAAAATAGCTATAATTAAAATAGCGCCCACATCATCAAAAATAGCTAAAGAAAGTAAAAAAATTTTTAAACTTGATGGAATATGCTTACCACACATCATTAAAATCGCTAAAGCAAACGCTGTATCCGTAGCTGTAGGTATAGCCCAACCTTTTAAAGTATAAGCATCTCCTATATTTACTAAAGCAAATAGCATCGCAGGTATAAGTATACCCCCTAAGGCAGCCATAAAAGGCAAAACAATATTTTTAGGATTTTTAAAGTCCCCATGCAAAAATTCTCTCTTAAGTTCAAGTCCTATAGCAAAGAAAAATATAGATATAAGCCCATCATTAATCCAAAGTAAAAAAGGCTTATTAAGCTCAAATTCACCGACACTAAATCCAACTTTTAAATTTAAAAATTCTCGATAATATTCGCTAAAAGATCCATTTTGCACAAGCAAAGCAAGCAAAGTGCAAACTATAAGCAAGACACCTCCAAAAGCTTCATTTAAAATTAAAGTTTTTAATTTAATAATTACATTATTCATTTAACAATCTTAAGATAAATAAAGCCAACAATGGCACTTAAAAAACTAGCTATTAAAATAGCAAGTCTATCCGCATATTCAAAAATATCACTATTTTTATACGCCAAACCATCGATAAATAAACTCATCGTAAAACCAATGCCTGTCAAAATACAAATGCCATAAAATTTTCCATATTTAATATTTTCGGGTAATTTTGCAAGCTTAAGTTTAATAGCAATAAAACAAAAAGTGAAAACACCTAATTGTTTTCCTAAAAATAATCCTAAAATAATTCCAAGACTCACAGGTGAAAACACGGAACCAAGATCCATATCTCTAATGTCAATTCCAGCATTAGCAAAAGCAAATAAAGGCAAGATAAAATAAATCACCCAAGGATTTAAATCCTTAAGAACCTCATGTAAATAAGGTTTTTTATTTTTTGTATCAAGTGGTATAAATAAAGAAATGATCACACCAGCCAAAGTTGCATGTACACCACTTTTAAGCATAGCTATCCACAACACAACACCCACCAACACATATAAAGAAAGATGGGTAATATGATAATAATTTAATAAAAGCAAAGCAAATACACAAAACAAACAAATGATAATTGCCAAAGCTGAAAGCTGATCTGTGTAAAATAGAGCAATAATGACAATAGCGCCTAAATCATCAAAAATAGCTAAAGAGAGTAAAAAAAGCTTTAAACTTGTAGGAATTTTATTTCCCAAAAGCATCAAAATACCCACAGCAAAAGCTATATCAGTTGCTGTAGGTATTGCCCAGCCTTTCATAGCAAAATCATGAGAATAGTTAATAACAGCAAAAATTAAAGCAGGGATAATCATACCTCCTAAAGCCCCAAATATAGGTAAAGATACAGCTCTTATATTTTTAAGCTGTCCGCGTAAAATTTCATATTTTAACTCAAGCCCTATACATAGAAAAAAGATAGCTATTAAACCATCGTTTATCCACAAATCCAACGACTTTGAAATTTGAAAATGATCAAATCCTACTGTAAAATTAGCATTAAAAAAATCTGTATAAATAACACTTAAAGAAGAATTTTTACATAACAAAGCTAGAAATGTAAAAAATATGAGTAAAATACCGGGGAAAGTTTCATTTAAAACCATCTTCTTTATCATTTGCATGCTTAACTCCTAAATAATATTATAAAAATTTTATGATAAATAATAATGATAAGATTATAACGAAAAAATACTAAAGAAATAATTATTTAAAAAACAAGCTCAAGACGCTAAAGAAATTCTTAAGCTTGTTTTTTTAAGATATTTAAGCGTAAATATCCAAGCCACTAGAGCTAGAAGCTTGTGGAGTGGAAGCTTGAGAGGCACCTTCCATACCTTCGATGAGCTCGCTCATCAATGCCTCGTTTGTATCCATAGATTTTTTCAAAACTGAAGTATTAACAGCAGTCATTAAATTAGCATTACCCATAGAAACATCTGAAACCATAATCGTCCTCCTTTTAGTATAGTCTTAAGGCTTTATTAAATCGGATGATATTTTTAAAACTTAATATTTTTTGCTAAGCTTTTTAAAATTTTCAAGGAAACTAATGTCTAAAGCAGAAATTCATAAAAATTTACAATCATAGAAACAATAAATATTCATTAAAATATAATTAATAAAAAATATTCTAAATATAAAAACTTATTTTTTAGTTCTATATTAAGATTTTTATATTATACTAAACTATTATCGATTTTTGATAATAAATATTATTTTTATCAAAAATAAAGGAATAATGATAATGAAAATTTGTAAAATTATATTTTTTATTATAAGCATTTTTTTAGTAAGCTCAGCTTTTGCTAGAGTAGATGATTATATTAATGAAGCAAATCTTATCAAAGATATGCTAAGACAAAGCATAGAAACTTATAAAAAGGGTGATAACCTAGGTGCTAAAAAGCTTAGTGAAGATGCGTATTTCCAGCATTTTGAAAATATGGAAGGTCCCATAGGAAGAAATATAGGAAGAAAAGCCATCACTATGGAACGTAAATTTGTCAATTTGCGTCGCATGTATAAAGATGAAGCTCCTTTAACGCAAATTAATGCTTTAATTGATAGTCTTTATTATGATCTTGATGAAGTAGCACCAATTTTACAAAATGGATATCGTTTAAAAGCAGAGGCAAGCGATACAAACTACGATAAGACTAAAGCCGAAAAATCAAGCCTAGAAGCCAATGCCAAACGCGAATCTGATGCAGAAGCTTTAATCGCACAAATGATGGGAGTAGATAAAAAAGATTTAGCACAAAGCTCTTCAACCACCCAAACTCCCGATACACCTACAAACAATGGTACAAGTAAACTTACAGATGACAATGCGAGTGCTGATTTACAAGCTGCTGCTGCAATGGATGTAAGATTGCAATTTATACTGGATAATATCTCTACTAAATTTTTAGAAGCTGCCAATGCTTTTAAGGAAAAAAACTATCAACAGAGTAAAGATTTTTTAAACGATGCTTTATTTAGTGATTATCGCAACACCAAGGTAGAAATTTTAGTAAATAAATTTACCAAAGCAGGAAATGATCAAAAAATTCAACAAGCCATACGCACCCTTATACGCCAAATCAATGATACAAAAATAGATGAAAAAAGCTTAAGAGATAGCTTGGATAATATAGAAGAGCAAATTTTTGATGTTTTTCTACAAATTCCAAATTCAGAACTTTCAAATTTGAAAATTTCAGGTTTTAACGATGAAACAAAAGGTAAGGATTATGCTAAAGTTTCTGATGATATCAAGCTTGCCTTAGATAGAATTTTAAAAAATTATGATGGCTTTAGTGCTTCTATAGTAGATGATCTACAAGGGATTTATTTAGAT
This sequence comes from Campylobacter jejuni subsp. jejuni 414, assembly GCA_000163995.1. GTDB lineage: Bacteria > Campylobacterota > Campylobacteria > Campylobacterales > Campylobacteraceae > Campylobacter_D > Campylobacter_D jejuni_A. Next base: position 1,584,575 of record CM000855.1, read on the forward strand.
ATTTTTGAAGCAAGTGGAATGGAAAATAAAATTGGTGCCGTAGATAGTGGCTTAAAACTTAAAATAGAAAGTTTATTTTCCAAAGGGGTAGCACTCATTAAGGCAAATGCAGGCAAAAAAGAGCTTGAAACCACCTTTAATGACTTAGAGCAACTCATAACAAGTAGCGTGGATAAAATTCAAGATTCCACTCCTTATTCGCTATTTGTATGGGCTTTAGGTATTATTATCCGTGAAGGCTTAGAAGCTTTAATTATCGTTGTAGCCATTGTTTCATACCTTGTTCAAAGCGGCAATAAAAATCGTTTAAATATCGCCTATAGTGCTCTTTTTACAGGAGTAATTTTAAGTTTTATTACCGCTTTTGGAGTTTCTTGGCTTTTCAAAGAAAATGCAGGACAAAGTAGAGAGCTTATAGAAGGTGTTACTATGCTTATAGCTGTGTTTTTACTTTTTTATGTGGGCTTTTGGCTTCTTTCAAACGCACAAAATAAAAAATGGGCAAGCTTTATCAAACAAGGTGCCATAGATGCCATATCAAACAATAGTGCAAAAACCCTCTGGATAACCGTATTTTTAGCCGTTTATAGAGAAGGTGCAGAAACAGTGCTCTTTTATCAAGCCTTATTTTTTGATGCTAAAACAAGCACTGATTTTAGCGCTGTTTTTGGCGGACTTGGACTTGGAATTTTAATACTTATCATTTTATATTTTCTTTTAAAAGCAGGAGCTATTCGTATCCCTATAAAACAATTTTTCTATATCACCTCTTATATTATTTTTTACATGGTTTTTGTTTTTACGGGCAAAGGCATAGCTGAACTTATAGAAGGAAAAGTCATCATTCCTAGTCTTATATCTATAAATTTTGAACCGATTTTATGGCTTGGAATTTATCCTTACTATGAAACCTTAATCCCTCAATTTATAGTTTTAATTTTGCTAACTATTGGCATTTTAATAACAAAACAAATTTCAAAAAAAGGAGTAAAATCATGATAAAAAAAGTTTTATCAGTAGTTGCTGCAGCTGCAGTTATTAGCACAAATTTATTTGCAGGCGAAGTACCAATTGGCGATCCAAAAGAATTAAATGGTATGGAAATAGCTGCTGTTTATTTACAACCTATTGAAATGGAACCAAGAGGTATTGATTTAGCCGCGTCTTTAGCAGACATTCACTTAGAAGCAGATATTCACGCACTTAAAAATAATCCAAATGGTTTTCCAGAAGGTTTTTGGATGCCTTATTTAACCATAGCTTACGAACTTAAAAATACAGACACAGGCGCCATTAAACGTGGAACCTTAATGCCTATGGTAGCCGATGATGGTCCTCACTATGGTGCAAATATTGCTATGGAAAAAGATAAAAAAGGTGGTTTTGGCGTAGGAAATTATGAATTAACTTTTTATATCTCAAATCCGGAAAAGCAAGGCTTTGGACGCCATGTTGATGAAGAAACAGGCGTGGGCAAGTGGTTTGAACCTTTTAAAGTAGATTATAAATTCAAATACACAGGTACACCAAAGTGATTTTACACTCGGAATATCCGAGTGTTTAAACATTTTTATTTTTAATTTTACAAATAAAAATGTTTAAAGAGTAAATTATGAGTATATATTTTGTGCATTTTCTTATCAGTGTTTTACCACTAAGTATTTTGATGGCTTTTATCACTCCTAATAAAAAATATATTTTTAAAAGTTTTTTAGTAGTTTTTTTAGGCTTTTTGTTTGGATATTTTGCTTTTTTTATCGCAGCACAATTTTTAAAAACTGAAAATTTAATTTTTAATTTTGATTTTGTTTTCATAAGTTTATTGCTAGCAAGCTTTATATTTTATTTTTGGAAAAAAATTGAAATTTTAAATTTTATTTTTATTAGGAATTTTAAGTTTTTGCATAGCCTTACATTATTATTTTTTAAGTCAAGATTTTCCTATTTTTACTAGTTCTTTAATCGATAGCGAAGGCATAAGTTCTTTAGGTTTTATCACTTTAGCTTTGCTTGTTTGTATTTTAATTTTTTTCTTTTTAAAATGGCAAAAAAATTTTAATCAAAAAACAAGCTTTATACTTTTTTTACTACTTGTTTTTATAGAAAGCGATAAAGCTCTAGCTAATATCTTGCTTACCTTAATGCGAAATTCCATCATAGAAACTCATGCATTTTTGGTTAGTTTTGTAGGAAAAAGTAATTATTTTGGTATTTTTGGAATTTATGTTTATTTATTTTTTATTACTGTTTTAGCATTTCTAAGTTTAAAAATTCGCAAAAAAAATATAACTAAAAAACAAATTTTAGATATAAGCTATCGCAAAAACGAAGCTAAAACAAGTCTTATTAATCGCTATTTTTCTAGTGTTTTTATCTCTTGTGTTGTAAGCTTTTGCATTATTTTATACTTTTTTATGGTAAGCTCTAAACCTCTAACCATAGATGAGCCTAAAGAAATTTTACCCGATAGTAATGGTAAATTTATCTTTGATATAACTCTTTTAAGAGATAATAAACTTCACCGCTTTGCTTATATTAGTGCGGAAGGCAAAGTGATAAGATTTTTTCTTATCAACAAAAGAGAAGACAAAGATTCGCCTGTAGCAGTTTTTGATGCTTGTATGATTTGTGGGGATATGGGATATATCAAAAAAGATGGGCAGCTTATTTGCATTTCTTGTAATGTGCGTATTTTCTTACCTAGTGTAGGTAAAAGCGGAGGTTGTAATCCTATCCCACTAAAATACGAATATGATGGTAAAAAAATTACTATAGATGTTAAAGATGTTATAGCAGGATCTAATTATTTTAGTCAAATCAAAGAAATCGAAGTGGAAGATCCTGTATCAAAAACTAAGGTTATAAACACACAAGCTCCTTTTTCTTATAGCTATAAAGGAATTACTTATTATTTTTCAAATCAAAAGAACTATGAAGAATTTAAAAAAGATCCTATGAAATATGTAGAAGAAAATGAAGCCCTATTTTTAATTCAAAGGAGAAATGATGTTGGCTAAAATGATTTTTAACTCTATATTTAAAAACAAAATTCAAAAATTTTTAGCCTTTCTTACTTGTTTTTTAGCCATACTTTTACTCTCTACTATGCTAAACATCACCCTAAGTATAGGAGATGAAGTGACTAAACAACTTAAAAGCTATGGCTCTAATATCCTTGTTTTGCCTAAAGGTTCAAGTCTTAGCATAGAAATAGGCAATGAACTTTATGAACCCTTAAAAAACAAAAACTACTTAGAAGAAAAAAATTTATATATGATTAAAGACATTTATTGGCGTAACAACATCACCGCACTTGCTCCTTTTTTAGAAGGAAAAATTACAATTGAAAACTCCCAGCAAAAAGTGCTGCTTTATGGTACTTATTTTCAAAAAGCCATAAAAATTAAAGATGATGATGATTTTATCACAGGTATAAAAAGTCTTTATCCTTATTTAGCGGCGCAAGGAGAATGGGCAAAAGATGATAGTGATGAAATCATGCTAGGTGAAGACTTTGCTAAAAATAATAAATTAAAAATAGGAGATACTATCAAACTCATAGGAGAAAACAATCAAAGTAAAGAAGTAAAAATTGTAGGTATTTTACTTCATGCTAATCCTAAAATGTCTAATAAAATCATCGCTCCTTTAAATTTAGCTCAAAATTTACTTAACAAACAAGGGCTTTACTCAAGTGCGGAAGTAAGGGCTTTTACTATACCTGAATCAACCCTTTCTGAAAAAGTGCGTCGCATGGGTGAAGAAAAATTAGATCAATTAGAATATGATAAATGGTATTGCTCAGCTTATGTGGGTTCAATCGCTAGTCAAATTAGCGATGGCTTACCAGGGGCTGACGCAAAAATACTAAATTCCATAAGCGATGCTCAAAGTCTAGTAGTTAAAAAAATTCAATCCTTAATGGGCATTACTTGTATCATTTGCCTTATTGTTGCAAGCATTGCGATTTCAAGTCTTATGAGTTCTGAAATTCATCGCAGAAAAAAAGAAATAGGACTTTTAAAAGTACTTGGTGCTAATACTTTCCAAATTTATCTAATTTTTGCTAGCGAAAATTTAATCGTGGCTTTATTCGCTGCTTTATTTGGTTTTATTTTCGGCACAGCACTTTCTCAAATCATTAGTCTTAGCATTTTTGGATATTTTATTGACATAGCCTTTATAGCTTTACCTTTAAGTTTTATTTTTGCAGGACTTATTGCCTTGCTAGGTTGCTTACTTCCTATAAAAAATATCACACAACTTTCGGCAGCAGGAGTGCTTTATGGTAGATAAGTTTTTCCTTAATGAGCTTTTTAAAAGTATTAGTTTTTCTTATCAAAGGCTTTTTATTATAGTTTTAAGTGTTTTTATAGGAGCACTTACTTGCTCAGCTTTTTTAAATATTTACTTTGATATTGACACTAAGCTTTCTAAAGAATTAAAAGCTTATGGAGCAAATGTAATGATAAGCCCTAAACAAGATGAAAATTTTATATCCGATACTGATTATGAAAAAATAAAAGAAAATTTAAAAGCTAGGGCTTTAACTCCTTTTTTATATGATTTTTTAAATTTAGGTAGCACAAGCGGAGTGGTTTTGGGTACTGATTTTAGAGCCTTAAAAGTCACTAAACCTTTTTTAGAAGTCAAAGAAGGAAGTTTTTCCCTAAATGATTTTGATGAAAATTCAGTCTTTTTAGGGGTTAATTTGGCCAAACAACTAGGTTTAAAAACAGGCAATGAACTTCAAATTTATAATCCCAATAATGGAAAAAGCGTAAAACTTATCATAAAAGGCATACTTTCAAGCAATGATGAATTTGATAGCATTGCTTTAGCTCCTTTGAACGTGGTGCAAAATTTAAGTGATAAAGCAGGTATTAACTATGCCAATGCTGTAGTTTATGGAAATTTTGATGAAGTTAAAACCAAAACAAAAGCTATTAGTAATGAAATCATCAATGCAAAACCTATATCTTCTGTATCTTTAAGCGAAGGTTTAGTGCTTGGAAAAATCAAAGCTTTAATGTTTTTAATCATACTTATAGTATTGATCATAGTTACCACTAGTGTCAATACAACTTTAAGCTCTATTATATTTTCTCGCAAAAAAGAAATCGCACTGCGTTTAGCCTTAGGTGCTAAAAAAAGCGAAATTTTAAAACTTTTTGCTAGTGAATGCTTTATAGTAAGTTTTTTTGCTAGTTTGATTGGGGCTTTTTGTGGAATATTTCTAGCCAATATCTTTGGTTATTTGATTTTTAATTCTAGTATTGATTTTAGATTTATAGCTGTTTTTATAGCTTTAATCATTTCTTTGATTTTTGCCTTTTTGGCTGCATTTTTTCCTATAAAAAAAGCATTAAAAATCAATGTGTGTGAAAATTTGAAAGGTGAATGATGAAAAAAGAACTTATTAAAATAAGCAATTTAAATAAAGAATTTGGAAAAGTTAAAGCCTTAAATAATATCAATTTAAGCGTCTATGAAGGAGAATGGCTTGCCATCATGGGTCCATCAGGAAGCGGAAAATCAACACTTTTAAATATATTATCACTCATGGATACTCCAAATAGTGGCGAGTATCTCTTAGATAGTGAAAACCTAGAGCAAATGGACGAAGAGCAAAAAATCACTTTACGTCGTGAAAAAATAGGACTTATCTTTCAACAATTTCATCTTATTCCCTATCTTAATGCCTTAGAAAATGTTATGCTTTCTCAGTATTATCACTCAAGCGTAGATGAAGAAGATGCTAAAATAGTTCTTGAAAAAGTAGGACTTTCACATAGGCTCACTCATTTACCTAGTCAATTAAGCGGTGGAGAGCAACAAAGAGTTTGTATAGCAAGAGCTCTAATCAACAATCCAGAACTTCTACTTGCAGATGAACCTACGGGAAATTTAGATGAAGCTAATGAAAAAATCGTTCTTCAAACCTTACAAAAATTAAAAAACGAAGGTAAAACGATAGTTTTAATCACACACAATCCTGATTTAGCTAAATTTGCAGATCGAACCCTTATCTTACAACATGGAGTATTAAAATGAAAAAAAGCTTTTTAATCTTATGTGTTTTGTTTTTGCTCAACGCTTGTTCTTTTGAAAATTCAAAAGATACTGGAAAAATCGGAGAAAAAAGTGCTGAAATTTCAGCCAAAGATACTTTAGGAAAAGCTGTAAAACTTTCTGATGATAATACAAGCTTAAAAGTCTTAGTTTTTTTTCAAAATGGCTGTCCTTCTTGCTTAAAAGAACTTCCTTCTTTGGATGAATTTGTACAAAATCATCCAAATAAAATCAGTGTTTATGCTATAAATTCTATAGATAATGCGAATGTAGTTAAAGTTTTAGCCGAACAATTTGATTTTAAAAATATCAAAGTTTTAAAAGACGATCTTAAAATAACCAATGATCGCTATGCTGTATTTGCAACCCCTACTACCATCATCATTAAAGATGGAATGATAAAAGATAGAATTTTAGGAGAAAAACCATGGGAATTTTTCGAGTCCAAACTTATTTCTTTGCTTTAATCATAGCTTTATCTTTTATAGCTTGTGATAGTGGAGAAACATTTAAAGCTTTAAATAGCAATAAAACTTATAATTTCGCCTATAATGGTTTTGAAAAAAGTTTAAAACTAAATAATGAAGCACAAAATTTTGCTCTAGTGTTTTTTACCAAAGATTGCGGAGTTTGCAAAGAACAAATTCCTATTTTACAGAATTTAGCCAAAAATTATGATTTTAATATCTTTGTGGTTTTAGGCGATGCAAATGATGCAAATGATGCACAAGCTTGGGCCAATGAAAAAGGTTTATCCAATTTAGCAATGTTTTACGAAAAAAGAGCTGCTAAATACCTTTCAAGTGCCATTGGGGATATATATGGAGTGCCTGTACTTAGTTTTTTCAAAGAAGGAAAAATGGATGAAAAATTTATAGGCTTAACTCCATATAGCATACTTGAAAAAGAAATCAAAAAAGTAAAAAGTTAATTCTTTTTCATTTAAATTAAAGTTTTTTATCTCCTATAAAATATCCGTAAAGCTCATAATTTCCATCTTTTTTCATTAAAATTACAGGATATTTTTCATTATATCCTTGTTCCATTCCTGGACTTCCTTGTGGCATCCTAGGAGCTGAAATTCCTATCACATCTTTAGGTTTGTTTTCAAGTAGCCACGCTACAACACTTTCAGGAATATGCCCTTCAATAGCATAGCCTTCAATCACCCCTGTATGACAACTTTGATACTCATCTTTAATGCTCAATTTTTCTTTTATCTTAAGAAAATCATTAGTTTTATGGATGCTAACCTTATAACCCTTAGCTTTCATATAATCAGCCCAAAGATCACAACAACCACAAGCAGGGCTTTCATAAATTTGTATCTCTTTAGCCTGCGCAGCAGCTAAAAAAATGGTTAAAATCAAAATACTTTTTTTCATAAACACTATCCTAAAAAAATATACAATAATACTTTTATAAATTTAATATTATCATAATATTTTAACACGAAAAGCACATTATATAAAAATTCTATCTTAAAACTATAAAAGGATTTTTTAAATAAAAATTTACCTATAAATATAAAAATAAAACCAAAATGTAAAATTAAGCAGAAAATTCCGTTAAGATTATTTTTTATAAATTTGTATTAAATATAACTACTCTTTGAGTTGGGATTTTCATGAGTAAAATCGTTGAGTTTTTAGTTTTTATTTTAGAATTAATACACGAGATAATCAAACTCATTGATTATCTCAAATAAAAACCACGCTTGATCTAAATTTAATGCAATCATACTAAAAAACATTTAACCAATTATTAGTTATGACATTATAAAATATTTATTGCTAAAGATATTTTAAAAACGAGATAAAAATTTATTGCAAATCAACTTACAAAATAACTTTAAAAGTATGGTGGTGCGGATGAAAGGACTTGAACCTTCACGCATTGCTGCACCAGATCCTAAGTCTGGCGTGTCTGCCAATTTCACCACATCCGCAAAAGTGGTACGCCCAAGAGGATTCGAACCTCTGACCTACGGCTTAGAAGGCCGTTGCTCTATCCAGCTGAGCTATGAACGCATATAAAATCTTGGTGGTGCGCCCGATAGGAATCGAACCCATAACCTACAGATCCGAAGTCTGTTGCTCTATCCAGTTGAGCTACGAGCGCTATGAATGGGGTGAGTGATGGGAATTGAACCCACGACCCTCAGGACCACAATCTGATGCTCTAACCGACTGAGCTACACTCACCATTTTGTATAAATTTATAAAAAATGGTCGGGGTGAAAGGATTCGAACCTTCGGCCCCTTGGTCCCAAACCAAGTGCGCTAACCAGACTGCGCTACACCCCGAAAAGGAAATATTTTATCACAAAATAATTTTAAAGTCAAGGATTCTCATCTCTTATCCTTAAAAAAACCGGAAATCGAGGCAAAGAATTTTTAGTCGATCCATTAAATTTATAAGTCACAATACTACCAATTTTTGGAGGATTTTTTCTATCTTTATCCTTTAAACCACTACCTATTTTAATAATTTTTCCATTTGGCATTTTACAGAGCAAAGCACCGACTTGATTTTCAAATTTGCCCTTACCTTTACTAAATCCTACCAATTCACATTCTGCATCATCATAAGGTTTTAGTTTCATTGCATTTTTACTTCTGCCTTTTTCGTAAGGACTTAAATTTTTGCGTATAACAATACCTTCACCTTGATTTTTTATAATATTTTCATAAAATTGATTTAAATTGTTTTGATTTTCAACTGGAATTTGTGGAATAATTTTTATATAAGCATTAGGATATTTTTGCAAATACTCTTCTAAAACAGCCAAACGATTTTTAAGACTGCAAGAAGAAAGTCGAAATTCTTCACAAGCATTTGGCACATCAAAAATATTATAAGTTACTTCCTTCCATAAGGCCAAATTGCTGTTACCACTGCGAATTAAAGCTGAAATTTCATCAAATTTATTCCTTGCTATCCAAAGTTCTCCATCAATAGCGAAAGGAGGGAAATTTTTTGTAAAAAAATCAGGAGTTTTTATTTTGTAGTTTTGACGAGTTTTTAGATATTTCCCATCCCAAATTCCGCGTACACCATCAAGCTTTTCACTCATCAAATAAGCATTAAAATCTTTAGAGTTGAAATCTTGTTTATTAAATTTGCTAACAAGTAAAATCTCATCAGCAAAAGCTAAACAAACACAACATATTAAAAAAATAAATCTCATCAAAGCAGATTAATCATATATCCAGTTCCATCTTTTTGGATATTATAATTATAAATTCCATCAAGATATATTACAAGTCGATAATACCCTTTATGAGATCCAAAATCTATGCGTTTAAAAATAGAATTGCTAAGGCGTATGTTTTTTGTAGGGCTGATCAAGTTAGATCTAAAATCTATCACAATTTTACTAGGATTTCCCACCGAAAAATCTGTAATCATTTCATCACTAGTATTAAGCTTTATTTTATTTTTATAAACCGCATAAGAAATAAAATCATAAATCTTTGCAACTTGTAGAGGTATTTCAACATTAGCTGTTGAATTTGCTTCTTGCTTGGAGCTGTTTTTTTCAGGTATAGTGACTGAAACATCAAGCACTTTTGAAGGATCAGGACTTTTAAATCTTGATATAGTATAAATATCATGCCAATCAATACTCTTATTAATATCTAAATCAATTTTATCTTCACTTCCATCTAAGTTAATATAATTAAAAGTAATGCTTTTTAAAATTCTTGCACTAGAGTTAAATTTAACTTCTTCTTTTTGAAATTCAGGTGGAACAATCAAAGTTATGTTTTGATCTGTTTTAAAAGGATTTTCATCAGCATACAAAAGAGAGGTAAAAATAAAAAATATTGCTAAAATTTTAGTTTTCATTTGGGTATAATCCTTTTAATTCAAAATAATCTTTTTGCGCTTTGGCATTTTGTTCTTTAAGCAAAATAATCTTTTTATTAAGCTCTTCTTTGGTATTTTCTAAACTTAATAAAGTATCTAAAGAATACTGCCCAAAAAACATATTGCCAAAATAAATTGCTCCAATTACAACAAGAAAAGCCCAAAAAACCATTTTTATAACATGTGTATAAAAACTCTTTTTTCTTGTGCTTTCGTCGTATTCTTTAAGTAAATCGCTCAGAGTTTTTCTCCTAAGTATTCATCACTTTCAAGTTCAATTTCAAGTAAGCGATTGTATTTTGCAGTTCTTTCGCCTCTTGCTAAAGCTCCTGTTTTAATTTGTCCTGTATTTAAAGCTACGGCAAAATCCGCTATAAAAGCATCTTCACTTTCACCACTTCTATGACTCATCACACATTTATAATTATTTCTTTGTGCCAAACGTACGGTTCTCATAGTTTGGGTAATAGTTCCAATTTGATTTGGCTTGATGAGCACAGCATTTGCCATTTTTTTAATGATACCTTCTTTTAAAATATCTTCATTGGTTACAAATAAATCATCACCTACAAGTTGAATTTTATTGCCTAATTTTTCTGTGAGTTTAATCCAGCCTTTAAAGTCATTTTCAGCTAAACCATCTTCAATACTACAAATTGGATATTTTGCACAAAGCTCTACATAGCGTTCGATCAAATCTTCACTTGAAAAAGTTTTACCTTCCATGTGATATTTGCCTTCTTTGAAAAATTCTGTACTTGCTACATCAAGAGCGATTTTTACACGGTTTTCATAACCTGCTTTTTTGATACAAGTCATTAAAAGATCAATAGGTTCTGTATTGTTAGTCAAATTTGGAGCAAAACCACCTTCATCACCTAAAGCAGTAGAATGACCAGAACTTGCTAGTTCTTTTTTTAATATCGCATAAATTTCACAAACCGAACGCAAGGCTTCTTTAAAACTTGTAAAACCAAAAGGCATAATCATAAATTCTTGAAAGTCTACATTGTTATTTGCATGAGCGCCGCCATTGATAATATTACACATTGGCACAGGTAAAACACTTGCATTTACACCACCTAAATAGCGATATAAAGGCATTCCTAAAGCAGTGGCAGCAGCACGAGCAGTTGCCATAGATACACCCAAAGTTGCATTGGCTCCTAAATTTGAATAATTACTTGTCCCATCAAGCTCACGCAAAGTATCATCAAGTTGAGTTTGATTAAAAGCATCAAGTCCCAAAATTTCATCTGCAATGGTTTCATTGACATTGCAAACAGCTTTTAAAACACCCTTTCCACCAAATCTTTCATCATTATCACGCAATTCTAAAGCTTCTTTTGAGCCTGTACTTGCACCACTTGGAACGATAGCTGCACCCATACTTCCATCACTTAACGTAACTTCGGCTTTTACGGTTGGATTTCCTCTGCTATCAAGAACTTCATAGGCTCTAATATCTTCAATTACTAGCATTATTCTCCTTCATCATCTTCACTACCGCTAATCATACCTTCTATTCCCATAGAATCTTGAATCGCTTTTGTGATTTCATCTGCAATTTCAGCGTTTTCTTTTAAGAAAGCTTTTGAATTTTCTCTACCTTGTCCAAGTTTTTTATCTTTATAAGAAAACCATGCACCACTTTTATCTACAATATCAAGTTTTACACCATAGTCAATTAACTCACCTTCGCGGCTTAAACCTTCTCCAAACATCACATCAAATTCAGCTTGTTTAAATGGAGGAGCGACTTTATTTTTAACCACTTTTACTTTTACGCGATTGCCTATAGGCTCTTCATTTTGCTTTAAAGTTGCTACTTTTCTAACATCCAAACGTACAGAAGCATAAAATTTCAAAGCATTTCCGCCTGTTGTGGTTTCAGGAGTGCCATAACCCATAGCACCAATTTTCATACGAATTTGGTTGATAAAAATTACAGTGGTATTCATTTTATGAACTATACCTGTAAGTTTTCTTAGAGCTTGAGACATAAGTCTTGCTTGAAGTCCTACATGCTGATCACCCATATCGCCTTCGATTTCTGCTTTTGGAGTAAGTGCTGCAACGCTATCTACTACGATAAGATCTACTGCACCACTTCTTGCTATAGTTTCTACAATTTCTAAGGCTTGTTCTCCAAAATCAGGTTGAGAAACATACAAATCATCTGTATTTACACCTAAATTTTTGGCATATTTTACATCAAGAGCATGCTCTGCATCGATAAAGGCACAAACACCGCCTGCTTTTTGGCATTCTGCGATAATGTGTAAAGTTAAAGTGGTTTTACCTGAACTCTCAGGTCCATAAATTTCTATGATTCTTCCTTTTGGAACTCCACCTATACCCAAAGCAAGATCAAGTCCAACTGAACCTGTGCCTATGCTATCGATTTGTTCGACTTCCTTATCCCCTAGTCTTAAGATAGTACCTTTTCCAAAGGTTTTATCTAAACTTTTTAGGGCAGCGTCTAGAGATTTTCTTTTATTATCATCCATAATTTTCCTTAAAAATTCTAAAATTTTTAGTTAGAATTCTAACAAAATAAAATTAAATAATGATTTATTTTGCTAGAATTAAAGCAAAGATTTACAAGGAAGAGCATAGATGAAAAAAATTACTATTGCACATTCTCCTGATGCTGATGATATTTTTATGTATATGGCAATTAAATTTGGGTGGATAGGAAATGATTTTGCTTATGAAAATACAGCCTTAGATATACAAACTTTAAATGAATTTGCTTTAAAAAATGAATTTGATGCTACAGCTATTTCTTTTGGACTTTATCCTTTAATCACTTCTGAATACGCACTTTTACGTACAGCGGTAAGTTTTGGTGAAGGTTATGGACCAAAACTTATCAAGAAAAAAGATACGCATTTAAAAAGAAATTTTAAAGTCGCTTTAAGTGGAGCAAATACTACCAATGCTTTAATTTTTCGTATGAAATACCCTGAAGCAAGAATTGTTTATAAAAATTTTTTAGAGATCGAAAAGGCAGTTTTAAGTGGTGAAGTAGATGCAGGGGTTTTAATCCATGAAAGTATTTTAGAATTTGATCAAAGTCTTTGTGTGGAAGCAGAACTTTGGGATATATGGCTTGAATTTGCTAAAAAAAATTTACCCTTGCCTTTAGGTGGAATGGCTTTACGTCGTTCTTTGCCTTTAAGTGACGCGATTAAGATTGAAAGAGATCTTACTAAGGCTGTAAAAACTGCCGATGCAAATCGTAAAATTTTAGCTCCTATGCTAATGGAAAGAAAACTTATCCGTGTTAATGAAGAAAAGCTCGATACTTATCTTAATTTATACGCCAATAAAAATTCTATTAACATGAATCAAACACAACTTTTAGCTGTAGATACGCTTTTTAAACTAGGATATGATTATAAATTTTATGATAAAATCATACATGTAAATGATTATCTTATCCCTAGTGAATATGAAGAAGCTAGAAATTCTTAAAAAGGATTAAAATGGATGAAAGTACTTTAGTTGCTCTTGGAGTGCAAACTTTTAAAATCACGCTTTTACTTTCCTTACCTATGCTTTTAGCGGGACTTATTGCAGGACTTTTAATCAGTATTTTTCAAGCAACTACACAGATTAACGAAATGACTCTTTCTTTTGTTCCTAAAATCATCTTGGTTGTAATCATTTTAATTTTTTTGATGCCTTGGATGACTGCAACTATGATTGACTTTACTGAAAATATACTAAATCAAATTCCAACTTTTATCAAATGATCATTGATTTTAAAAAATACTCTTCTGTACGCATAGGAAATGAATTTGAAGTTTTAATTTTGGATCAAATTTGTGATTTTGATGGTTTTTTAGTAGGTGGTGCAAATAACCTACTAGTTAGTCCTAAGCCTAAAAATATAGGAATTTTAGGAGATAATTTTGATTTTATACAAATTTTGGATCAAAATAAAGATTTTATACATCTTCGTATAGGTTGTAAAACAAAATCAAGCAAAATGTATCGTTTTGCTAAAGAAAATAATCTTAATGGTTTTGAGTATTTAAGCAAAATTCCTGGCACCTTAGGCGGACTTTTGAAAATGAATGCAGGGCTTAAAGGAGAGTGTATCAGTCAAAATTTACTTAAAATTGCCACTTCTAAAGGCGAAATTTTAAAAGAAAATATAAATTTTGATTATCGTTTTTGTCCTTTAAATATGCCTTTTTTTTGGGCTGAATTTAAATTAAATTTTGGTTTTGATACTTTTAAGGATGAAGCTTTCAAAAATGCAAGGAGAAATCAACCTAGTGGAGCAAGTTTTGGCTCTATTTTTAAAAATCCAAAAAGTGACTTCGCAGGACGCCTTATCGAAGCGGTGGGACTTAAAGGTTTTAGTAAAGGAGATGCTATGCTAAGTGATAAACACGCAAATTTTTTAACCAATAAAAAAAATGCAAGCTTTGAAGATGCATTTTTTCTTATCGAACTGGCTAGAAAAAAAGTCTTTGAAGAATTTGGCATAAGCTTAGAAAATGAAGTGATTATTATCTAAGTTTACAAACTGTATCTTTGACTTAATTTATGGCTAATTTTAATTTTTTTATTTCATTATCTATAACATCAGATAACATTTTTGGCATTTGATTTACAATATCTTGATAATTTTGTTTTGCATCTTGAGTTTTTAATGTAAAATTTAATTCTGCATTTTTTGCCGCAAGAATTTCTCCATTGCTTGTAGAAATAATTTTAAAATTAATATTAGCCACACCCTTTTTACTAGTTGTGATAAAGTAATTTGTGATATTTATATAAAAATCTTGTAAATTTACCACTACAACATAATCTGTAAATTTAGCATACATCTTAGCCTTATCCTTTTCTTGTCTTAAAAAAGGACTTACATTTATAAGTTTTGCATCCTTAGGGCTAAAATATGATAAAGTTTTAGGGCTTTGATAAATACCATTTGCAGCAGAATTAACCAAATTAAGCTTTAAACTTTGAATCAAATTTTTAGCAAATAATGTAGAAAATTCTTTATCACTCACTCTAAAATTATCTAAAACATAACCAAAATTTTTCCTAAAAGTTAGCACTATAGCAAAATCAATATCCTTATCTTTGCCAATTTGCGATTTTTTTTCAATCAAAGCGGAACTATCAAATAATGCTTTTTGTTGATTTAGATTTGGATTTACAACATTTTGATTTAGATCTATTACTTCAAAATTATCTGCACTTTTTTCAATTTTAATAATTTTTTTCTGAGAAAAATTATTTGCTAAAAGATTAGAACTTAAAAATAAACTTAAAAATAAAGTGAAACAATACCTCATCTTGACCCTTATAAACTACTTAAAATATGAAATTATACTCTTATTTTATAAAAAATCTTGTAAAAATTCCTTAGATGAAACACAAATAAAAGAGCTGGATCTATAATTTAAAGGGTGATATAAAATATATTTTTTAGAAAAATCCCCCATAAACCCCCCATTTTGATTAACCAAAAAATCTCCTGCTACAATATCCCAAATATTAAGCTTTTCAAACCTCTTATAAACTCCTGCCTTAGCCTCTAAAATAGCGCAAAATTTTAGTCCAGAGCCTATATTAATAGCTTCTAATTGATGTTCTTTTGTAAAATTTTCATCTTCTTTGCTAAGATGATTAACACTAAGCAAGGCTTTATATTTATTTTTCTCATATTCTTGCTGATCAATTTGTAAAATTTTATCATTTTTATAAACCTTAGTTTTTGCATGAGCATAGAATATGTCACCTTTTGATGGATTTTGTATAAGTGATAAAACAGGACGATTATCATGAATCAAACTTATCATAACGCAAAATTCATCACTACCTTTTAAAAATCCACTTGTTCCATCAAGAGGATCAATAAGCCAAAAAGTTTTTAGCTCTTTGCATTCTTCTTTATTGAGTAATTTTTCTTCTGATAAAATTTTAATATCTGTAGAACCTAAAATATCATCTAGAATTTTATTAGAAGCAAGATCTGCTGATGTGAGTGAACTTTTATCTTCTTTTTCCCAAGTTTTAAAATTTCCCCTCTCTTTTAAAATAGCTTTGGAAGCTTTATTGCTGGCATTTATAGCAATTTGTAAAAATTTATCAAGATTAAGCATTATTATAAGACTTTCTATAAGAATTTTATTAAAATTATACAAGAAGATTTTGTGAAAATTAAAATTTCCACAAAAATTTTTAATTAAATTTTACTAGTTTCGCCCAAATAAAGTTGTCTTGGGCGAACTATTTTAAGACTTTCTTGCTCTTTTTGCTCTATCCACTGAGCTATCCAGCCTGGAGTGCGTCCTATAACAAACAAAGTAGCAAACATTTCATTTGGAATGCCTAAAGCTTTTAAGATAAGACCGCTATGAAAATCTACATTTGGATACAACCCTCTTTGAACAAAATAATCATCACTTAAAGCGATCTCTTCTATACGCGTTGCCACCTTGATAAGACTGGTATCAATATCCAACTCATCAATAAGTTGATCACGAAGTTTTTTAAGCACTTTTGCCCTAGGATCAAAATTTTTATAAACCCTATGTCCAAAGCCCATCAAGCGGAAAGGATCGTTTTTATCCTTAGCTCTTTTAATAAATTCATCCACTCTATCAATACTACCTATTTGTTCAAGCATTCTAATAACGCCTTCATTAGCTCCTCCATGTGCATGCCCCCAAAGTGCACCAATGCCTGCTGCTATACAAGCATAAGGATGAGCATGGGTTGAACCTACAGCACGAACCGTTGAAGTTGAAGCATTTTGCTCATGATCTGCATGAAGCATAAAAACTGTATCAAGCGCCTTTACTTCTATAGGCTTAAGTTCTACATGATTATAAGGATAAGTTCTTAGCATATATAAGAAATTTTCTGTAAAACCACGATCTAAATTTGGATAAGCCATAGGAAAACCATGTTTATATCGATAAGCAGTGGCCACTATAGTAGGAATCTTAGCTACTATTCTAGCTGCCATTTCCATATATTCTTCTTTTACATTCATATTTAAATGATCAGGATAAAAAGCACTAAGCGATGAAACAGCACCTTGTAAAACCGCCATAGGATGGGCATTATCAGGAAAAGAATCAAAAAGACGATGCATACCTTCATGAATAAAAGAACGCTTTTTCATTTCATAACGAAATGCTTCAAGACGCATAGCATCTGGTAACTCTTTATAAAGCAAAAGATGGACCACATCTAAATAAAGTTTATTTTCAGCAAGCCACTCTATAGGATAACCACGGTGCATTAAAATTCCGTTTTCTCCATCAATATAAGTGATTTTTGATTTGCAAGTAGCCGTAGAAGTCAAGCCCTCATCATAAGAAAACATTCCTGTTTGTTTATAAAAGCTTGACATATCTACAACGCTTGGGCCAGTTTTACCATCATATATAGGAAATTCATAGCTTTTTCCATTTCTATTATCAATTATAGTAACGGAATTTGACATTTTCACTCCTTTTATTGTTTACTTTTATTAATTCTAACAAAAAAGGGCGATTATGAGTTTTTTATTAATAAATTTTTAAGATTTTATTTGCTTTTTTGAGTAAAAAAGTAACTTTCATTTCTTAGAATTAGAAAGAAATTTGATCATACTCATAACAATAATAGCCTCAAATAAAGCCGTCAAAATAAGTGCTGAATAAAGCTTTTCATCAATAACCTTACCAGAATATCCCAAAGTGGCTGTTGCTATAAGTAAGGTCAAAGGTATAGAATGACTAAGGCCAAATAAAATCATATTTTTAAAACCGATTTTTTTCAAGAAAACACTTGCACACAAAATTCTCAAACCCACCATAACAAACATAAGTAAGAACGCTTGTAAAACAATTTCATAATCTAAGATCATTTTAAGATCAAAGGTTGATCCTATGTGAATGAAAAAAATGGGAATCAAAAATCCATGCCCAAAAGTGGAAAGCTTATGTTCAAGATCCTTTTTATGATCAAAAAAAGTTGCTATAAAAGAGCCTGCTATAAAAGATCCTAGAACAATTTCAAGTTTTGTAATAACCATAGCAACAATAATTAATATAAAAATTGCCATACAAAATCTTATATCTTTTTCATTCTTATCTTCCCATGGCATAAGCACAACTTTAAGCTGCGGATACCACCAAAAAAGCACACCAAGCATTTTAAATCCAAGCAAACAAAGTCCCAAAAAGATATTAAGATACAAAATACTTTCTGCTACATCGATAATGCCTGTTCCTTCGCGTAAAAAAGCTCCCGCTATAGTCAAAAGTACGATAGAAGTCACCTCAGCTAAAGTGGCTACTATCATAGCAATATTTAGCCAGTAACATTCTTTTCCAAAATCCTTAAAAAGCAAAGATAAAAGCCCCACACTCATCACAGGTATAATGATAACAAATACTAAAGAAAGTCCAAAAATCCATACTATAAAAGAAGATAAAGCATAAAGTAGAAAAATATAAAAAAAGCTTTTTTTAGCAATTTCTTTATCCATATTAAAAAAAGCTCTTAAATTTACCTCCATACCTGCTATAAACATAAGATAGTAAAATCCCACATTTGCTAAAAGTGCAAAATTTTCACTTTTTCCTATAAAACCAAAATATGCTATTACTGCTCCCAAGATGATTTCGGTAGCCGAAAGAGGTAAGCGTAAAATTTTTGCAATATGCGGAGAAAAAAGTAAACATAAAGCTATAACAATAAGAATTTTTAAATCAATTAAACCTTGCGAATCAATAACACTCTGATGCAAAAGTAAATCCCATTTCTTTTAATTTTACTATATCTTGACTTGGTTCTTCACCTTTAGTGGTTAAATAATCTCCTATGACAATAGCACCTGCACCCGCTTGAAAAATTTCATACTGTCTTTCTTGTAATACCACTTCACGTCCCCCTGCTATCATTACTACGCTTTGCGGTAAAGCTTCTTTAGTATCACGCACGATTTTTAAAGCTTCATCAGCACTCAATCTTGGAACTTGTAATTTTAAATTTTCATTCGCAATAAAAAAATTAATAGGCGTTGAAAAAGGCTGTAATTGCTGCAAAGATTTTCTAAAACTTAGCCTATCTTCCTCGCTCTCACCCATACCATAAATTCCGCCACAGCAAAGCATAAGTCCTGCTTCTTTGGCATTTAAATTGGTTTGAAATCTACTTTCCCAAGTATGTGTAGTACAAATTTGTGGAAAAAACTCTTTAGAAGTTTCAAGATTGTGATTATAAGAAAAAATTCCTGCTTTTTTAAGCTCTTTAAGCTGATCCACACTTGCCATACCATTACAAGCAATCAAAAGCAAATTTGGCACTTCTTTTTGCACTGCTTTAGCAGCCTCACAAACATATTCAAGTTTTTCATCATCAAGCCCAAGTCCTGCGGTAACCAAACAAAAACCTAAAGCTTCATTTTTCTTTGCTATTTTTGCTTCTAAAACGATTTGTGAAATTTCTTTGCGGCGGTATTTTTGAATATCTGTTTTTACATGCGCACTTTGAGTGCAGTATTTACAGTCTTCTGAACAATTTCCACTTGCTATATTTGAAATAGCACAAAGCATAATTTGCATTTTAATCCTTTAATTCTTTTTTGATTTTACATTTTAAGCATTCTAAGAATGTGCCTTTTTTAAGCTCTTTTATCACTAAAGTTTCACCACATTCTTCACATTTTTCATCGCTTGGTTTGTATTTGCTTATAAAATTGCATTTTGGATAAGCACTACAACCATAAAATTTACCGCGTTTTGAAAAGCGTTCTACGATTTCGCCCTTTTGACAACTTGGACAAGCAATACCTGTACTATTTACTTTAGTTTTTACGGAAGTATTTTTGCTTTCGTTTTTTAAATTTCTTGAATACTTGCATTTTGGGAAATTTAAACATGCTACAAATTCTCCAAAACGACCTTTTCTAATAGCAAGCTCTCCTCCACAATCAGGACAACTTTCACCTAACTTTGTTACAGTTTTTTGACTAGCAATTTTAGTTTTACCTTCTTCGATTTTTCTCATAAAAGGATAGTAAAATTCTTTTAAAGTTTCTTGCCAATCCGCCTTATCTTCAGCGATTTCATCTAAGGTATTTTCAAGATTTGAAGTAAATTTACTATCAACTATATCACAGAAATTTTTTTCAAGCACTTCGGTTACATTAAAAGCTACTTCACTAGGAATGAGTTGTTTTTTGTCAATTTTCACATAATCACGGCTTGTAAGTATAGAAATAGTAGGCGCATAAGTAGAAGGACGACCTATACCTAAGCTTTCAAGTTTTTTAACAAGTCCTGCTTCAGAATACCTTGAAGGTGGTTCAGTAAAGCATGAGTTCATCTCTAAATTTTGCACTTTTAAGCTTTCGCCTATTTTAAGATGAGGTAAAATTTTATCCTTATCCATATCGCCATAAACTTTATAATATCCGTCAAAAAGGATTTTTCTACCACTTATTTTAAATACTGCTCTATCATTTTTTACAAATACATTTTGGGTTTGAGAAATAGCAGGATTTATCTGACAAGCTAAAAAGCGATTATAAATAAGAGCGTAAAGCTTTAGTTCATCTTTGTCTAAAAATTTTGCTGCAATTTCTGGAGTGAAATTTAAATTTGTAGGGCGTATAGCTTCGTGAGCTTCTTGTGCACCTTTGGCTTTTGTGGTATATACATTTGCTTTGCTTGGAAGGTAGTCTTTGCCAAAATTTATTTGTATAAATTTTCTTGCATTTTCTATTGCTTCTTTGGCTAAATTTAAACTATCCGTTCTCATGTAGGTAATAACCCCCATCACACCTTCATGAGTATTTACTCCTTCATAGAGTTTTTGAGCTAATATCATGGTTTTTTTGGGATTAAAGCCAAGACGATTGCTTGCACTTTGTTGTAAGGTTGAAGTCATAAAAGGAGGTGGTGGAGCGATTTTTCTTTCCTTACTTTCAATATCAGTTATATTATAAGTTTCATTTTTACAAGCTTCTAAGATAAGTTTAGCACGATCTTTATTAGTAATGGTAAGTTTTTCTATCTTAGCCTTATCAAACTCAATAAGTTCTGCATCTAAATCTTTTTGAAAAATCATATCTATGCTAAAATATTCTAATGGTATAAAGGCTTGAATTTCTTTTTCACGATCTACTATAATCTTTAAAGCCGCACTTTGAACACGTCCTGCACTAAGACCTCTTTGAATTTTTTGTCCTAATAAAGGACTAAGTTTGTAACCTACAATGCGATCTAAAAGGCGTCTAGTTTGCTGAGCATTTACAGAGTGTATATCTAGTTTTCTTGGATTTTTTAAAGCATTTTCTATGGCACTTTTAGTGATCTCGTGAAAAACAATGCGTGGCAGAGTATTTTCATCTTTGCCTATAGCCTTTGCAATATGATAAGCAATAGCTTCTCCTTCTCTATCCTCATCGGTTGCAAGATAGACTTCTTTTGCATCTTTAGCTTTGTTTTTAAGTTCTTTAACTAAGGCACTATGATCACTTGTAATTCTATACTCTGGAACAAATCCATCATCTTCTATTTTGATCCCAAAACTTGATTTAGGTAAATCTCTAATATGTCCTTTAGAGGCGATAACTTCATAATCTTTTCCTAAAAAATTTCCTATGGTTTTAGCCTTGGCTGGAGATTCTACTATGATTAAATTTTTCTTCATTTTACACCCTTGTCAAATAAAAAACTGAATTTAGCTAAAAATATTTAAAATTCTACTTATAAAATATATTTTTAACTAAGCTCAATATTTTTTAAAAAAACAAAACTATCATAATAAAATAAATAAAATATAATTTGAAGTAATTTTAAATACAAACCATAATTTTTGGAGTATAATAAAATAAAAAGGTAAAAATCATGAATGGTAAAACTTATAAATTTCACCCCAATGACACGAAGATGGATAAAAAAATAATTCAAATTACTGAAAAGTTTGGATTTAAAGTGGCTGTGTTTTCTATGGCTGCTATGACTATGCTAGGAAGCGTAGTAATTTCATCTGCCTTGCCTGCTATTAATAGACATTTTGAAGAACTTTTAACCCAAAGTGGTGCCACTCTTTCTTCAAGTTTTACGCTTACTCATCTTGATATACTCACTCGCTTAGTTTTAACCATTCCTGCTATTTTTGTCGTCATTTTATCTCCATTTGCCGGCATTTTAATGGATAAATTTGGAAAATTAAAATTCATTCTTCCAGCCATGATAGTTTGGACTATTTCTGGGGTAAGTGGCTTTTTCTTAAATGATATTTATGACATACTGACTTCAAGAGCTATTTTTGGCATGGCAACTGCTTTTATAATGACAGGTGCTTCAGCTTTACTTGGGGACTATTATAGTTGTGGTGGCTTTAATCGCAGAGAAAATGCTTTAAGCCTTCAAGGATTTTTTTGTGCAGTAGGTGGTGCTGTTTTTATTTCTATCGCAGGTTTTGTTTCAAGTTATTCTTGGCGTTATCCTTTTTTAGTATATGGACTTGGAATTTTAATTACCTTAATGGCTATCATTTATCTTTTTGAACCTAGAAAATTTAAATTTGATAATCACATAAAAATAGAAGCAAAAACAAATTATTGGCAATTTTTCCCTATTTATTTTATAGGTTTTTTTATCATGGTGGTTTATTATATATCTCCTACTCAACTACCTTATTATATAGAAGAACACTTAGGACTAGATCCTAAGTACATAGGTATTTCAATGTCTATATCTGCGCTATGTTATGGTTTTTTCTCTCTAGGCTATAAATATATTATAAAATTCTTGAGTATTAAAATTATCTATGTTTTAACTCTTTTTATTGTCTCTTGTTCTTTTTTGCTGCTTTTTTTAGTGGATAATTTTTTTGCCGTTTTAATGGCTTTAGCTTTACTTGGAATGGGTGGAGGTATTATGCTTGTAAACAACACGGCTTATCTTTTTTCAATTTGTCCTGAAAATGCTCGTGCTAGAGCTTGTGGAATTTTAGCAAGTTGTATATTTTTAGGACAATTCTTAAGCCCTATTATCTCTCAACCTATCGTTAGACAAATAGGTCTTGTAGATGCTTTTTTGATATGGGCTATTGTTATTTTTATAGTTTGTATAGTGTTTTTATTTTTAAAACAAAAGACTAGGGTTAATTAATCTTCCAACCATCACATCTGTTTCCAATCCGTTACTCACAAAGAAATTGGCAAAATTTTAGGTTTTGATGTTTTTGGAATTTTAAAAATAGGTGATTGTATTAGTGATATGGAATCCGCACTAAAAGCTCATAAAAAATAAATAATTTCCAAGTAGAAAAAATCTATTTTCTACTTGGATTATTTTAATATCACAAACCTACTGCACTTAAAGTTTGGTATTTACTCATATAAAGTTGAGCTTCAATTTTTCTCATCGTATCAAGTGCTACTTGAACTACGATAAGTACAGAAGTGCCACCAAAATGAAAAGGCACACCCATAAATTTCACCAAAACCCAAGGCAAGGTTGCAACAAGGCCTAAATAAATAGAACCTGATAAAGTTAAACGAGAAGCTACTTCGTTAAGATAATTAGAAGTTCCTTCACCTGGACGAATTCCAGGGATAAAACCCCCTTGTTTTTTCAAATTTTCTGCTATATCTTTAGCATTAAATACAATAGAAGCATAAAAATAAGCAAAGAAAATTACAAATAAGAAAGTTAAAACATGAAACAAATAACCATTTGGATTTAAAAAGTCATTAATGGCTTGCAAATAAGGGTTTGTGCTTGTTTGCAAAATTGTTGTTGGAAACATTAAAAATGCACTAGCAAAAATCGGAGGAATAACCCCACTAAGGTTTAATTTAATAGGAATATAATTCATAATGCGCTTGTTTTGATTTTCCATTACAACTTTACGAGAATAAGAAATAGGAATTCTTCTTTCTCCAAGTTCTACATAAATAATCACACCTATAGTGATTAAAATCAAAGCAAAAATCGCAAAAGCGGTTAAGAAATTCATCTCCCCTGAATTGATTTGTCCTACAGTTCCTGAAATTGCTCTTGGAATTTCTGAAACAATACCTGCAAAAATAATTAAAGAAATACCATTTCCTACACCTTTTTGTGTGATTTGTTCGCCAAGCCACATTAAAAGCATAGTTCCTGCAAGCATAGAAATAGCACAAAGTGTAATAAACATATTTAAATCTTCTATCATTATAGCCCCTGCACCGCCTCTACCATGCAAGCTTTGTAAACCTATAGCAACACCTATGCTTTGAACTAAAGTAATGGCGATAGTCGCATAGCGAATAATTTGCATATATTTTTGCATACTATCACGCTCTTTTTTCATCTTACCGATATTTGGAAAAGTTGCTGCAAGAAGCTCCATAATAATAGAAGCAGTAATATAAGGCATAATACCTAAAGAAATAATAGAAAAGCGTTCAGCTGCTCCACCACTAAAAACATTAAATAAACCCAAAGCATTGTTTTGATTGTTATTAAAAAATTCCGCAATCACATCAGCATTGACGCCAGGAACTGGGACATAAGCCAGAACCCTATAAGCAAACAAAAATGCTAAGGTGATTAAAATCTTATTCGTCAATGCTCTATTCATTATTTTGATCCGGTGACGCTAATGTTCTCGTCTTTGATTTTTGATACTAAGCCTTTTGCGCTTACACCAATTAGTTTGATTTTATTCACGGATTTTGAAATTTTATGAACACTTTTAATGCTCTCAAGTGTAATTTCGCTAAGCTCTTTTACAGCTGTGATTTTTTCAACATTGATCACATAAGGTTTTTGAATTTTAGAAGCAAAACCTACTTTTGGTAATCTTCTTTGAAGTGGTTGTTGACCACCTTCAAAACCTCTTTTTTCATTATAACCTTTTCTAGCAGTTTGACCTTTGCCGCCTTTGGTAGCAGTCTTACCCATGCCAGAACCTTGACCACGGCCAATTCTTTTAGTTTTATGCGTTGAACCCGCTGCTTTTGTTAAATTCATCTTCTTATCCTTTTAACATTGTTAAAGCTTTGATTGTAGCACGAACCACATTAGCTGAATTATTTGAACCCAAAGACTTAGTTAAAATATCTTTAATGCCTGCAAGTTCTACAATAGGACGTGTAGAACCACCTGCAATAACTCCTGTACCTTCACTAGCTGGTTTAAGTAAAATTCTACTTGCATTGTATTTTACTTCTACATCGTGAGCAATAGTCGAGCCTTTAGTTTTAACTTCAACGATATTTTTAAACGCATCATCAACAGCTTTGCGGATAGCATCTGGAACTTCCTTAGCTTTACCATAACCAACGCCTACTAAACCTTTGCGGTTTCCAACGATAACTAAAGCAGTAAATCTAAATCTTCTACCACCTTTAACAACCTTAGTAACTCTGCCGATATCAACTATTACTTCTTCAAATTCTTCTCTATTATATTTTTCCATCGATTTACCCCTTATAGCCTAATGCCATTTTCTCTTAAAGATTCAGCTAATGCTGCGATAACACCATGATATACATAACCATTTCTATCAAAAACAGCTTGTTCAATTTTTTTAGCTTTTAAAGTTTTAGCAAATTCAGCAGCGATTTCTTTAGCACCTTCTTTATTTGCCTTAACGCCAAGTTTGCGTCCATCAACTGCTGCTAAAGTTACAGCTTTTACATCGTCAATCGCTTGGATATATAGAGTTCTGTTTGATTTAAATACAGAAATTCTTGGAAAATTTTCACAACCCGAAATTTTCGCTCTAATTCTTTTTTTTCTTTTGATTCTTAAAGTTAGTTTTCTTTTTAATACATTTGCTCTCATATTCTACCCTTACTTCTTAGATGTCTTACCAGCTTTGCGGATAATGCGCTCATCAGAATATTTAACGCCTTTTCCTTTGTATGGTTCTGGTGGTCTAAATTCACGAATTTGAGCAGCAACTTGACCTACAACTTGTTTATCACTTCCTTTAACTGCAATAGTATTTTTATCTACTACAATTTCAATTCCTTCTGGAATATCATAGTTAATAGGATGAGAAAAACCAAGGCTTAGTTCTAAAACTTTACCTTTTAAAGCTGCTTTATAACCAACTCCGTTGATTTCAAGAGTTTTAGAAAAACCTTGAGTTAAACCTACAACGATATTGTAAGCTAAAGCTCTATAAGTTCCCCAATAAGCTCTACTTTGTCTGTCTTCACCTTTTGGAGAAAAAAGAATATTGTTATCTTTAATCTCAATATTTACATTTGCCTTAGTATCAAGTTCTTTTGCTAAATTTCCTTTTTTAAATTTAAGCAAATTCCCTTCTAATTTTACTTCTACTCCTGATGGAATAGCAATTGGTTGTTTACCTATACGAGACATATTTTTCCTTTTTATTTGTCTAGGATATTTCTACTTTTTTAAAAGAATGGATACCCAATGCCATAAAAAGCAGATTCTTACCAAATGGTACATAAAATTTCGCCACCAACACCTGCTTTATAAGCTTCGTCATTAGCTAAAACACCATGACTTGTGCTGACTACGATAGTACCATAACCATTTTTAAAACGCTTGATTTCATCTTTACCTTTATAAACACGACGACCAGGTTTAGAAATTCTTTTAAGCTCATTGATAACACTCTTACCTTTTTCATCGTATTTTAAAACTACATTGATAAATTTCTTTTTATCCTCTTCAATAACATTAAAACTTTCAATATAGCCTTTAGCTTGAAAAATTCCAACTAAAGCTTCTACAACTTTAGAATGTAAAAGCTTGGTTGTTTCAAGCTTTCTCATTCCTGCATTTCTGATGCGAGTGAGTGAATCTGAAATAATATCATTTATCATATTTTATCCTTACCAACTTGCTTTTTTAAGACCTGGAATCAAACCTTCGTTGCCCATTTTTCTTAAGCAAACTCTACAAATTCCAAAATCTCTATAAACCGAATGCGGACGCCCACAAATTTGGCATCTTGTATAGCCTCTAACTTTAAATTTAGGCTTGCGTGCCGCTTTTGCAATCATTGATTTTTTAGCCATCTTACTTTCCTTTTGTAAATGGCACACCGATAAGTTCTAATAACTTTTGTGCCTGTTTGTCATTTTGTGCTGTTGTAACTATAGAAATGTTCATACCGTGAGTTCTTAAAATTTTATCATACTCAACCTCTGGGAACATCAACTGTTCATCAAGACCAAAATTATAATTTCCACGCCCATCAAAACCATCTCTATTTAAACCTCTAAAGTCTTTTACTCTTGGCAAAGCAATAGAAATTAATTTATCAAGAAAAGCATACATATTTTCTTTTCTTAAAGTTACCATTACACCTACAGGAAAACCTTCACGAACTTTAAATCCTGCAACTGATTTTTTAGCTTTAGTAATCACAGCTTTTTGTCCTGCAACTAAAGAAATAGTATCTGCTACATTTTGCAATACTTTTTGATCTTTAGCTAACTCACCAGCACCCACACTGATAACTACTTTTTCGATCACAGGGATAAGCATAGGATTTTTAATATCAAATTCTTTAACCAATGCAGGCTTAATGCTTTGATTATATTTTTCTTTCAATCTCATCATTGCTTACTCCTGAACTTTTGCCACATTGGAAATATCCATCGGCATTTCTTTATTAATAAAACCACCATTTGGGTTTTTTTCGCTAGGCTTAATAGCTTTTTTAGAAATTTTACATCCCTGAACAACCACTTTAAGAGTTTTTGGATATACCGCTAAAACTTTACCTATTTTACCTTTATCATCACCTGTGATAATTTTAACACTATCACCTTTTTTAATCTTTAATTTAACTGCCATTATAATACCTCCGGTGCTAGTGAAACGATTTTCATAAATCCACCATATCTAACTTCTCTACCCACTGGCCCAAAGATACGAGTTCCGATAGGCTCTCTTTTGTTATCAAGAATAACTGCAGCATTTTCATCAAAACGAATTAAAGAACCATTATCTCTATGAATTTCTTTTTTAGTTCTAACGATAACTGCTTTTACTACTTGACCTTTTTTAACTTTTCCGTTTGGTAAAGCTTTTTTAACAGATGCAACGATTACATCACCTACAGTAGCATATCTTCTTTTACTACCACCTAAAACCTTGATACACATTAATTCTTTTGCACCGCTATTATCAGCAACTGCAAGTCTAGTAAAACTTTGAATCATTACTCAACTCCTGTAGCTAATACAGATTTTAAGCGAAATGATTTTCTTTTTGAAAGCGGTCTGCACTCTACTGCAACAACAGTATCGCCCACTTTAACTTCATTTCTCTCATCATGAATTAGATATTTTTTAAAGCGTTTAACAATTTTTCTGTATCTTGGATGAACTACTTTTCTTTCAACCAAAACACTTGCGGTTTTTTCACCAGCGATTTTAACAACAACGCCTTGAATTTCTCTTTTAAATGCCATTTTTCATCCTTATCTTAAAGCGTTAATTGCTGTACTTATTCTAGCAATATCTTTTTTTACTTGGCTAATCTCTTTTGGATTAGTAAGTTGCATTGTTTTTAGCTTTTGTTTTAAAGTGAATAAAAGCACCTTTTTTTCTTTTAGCATTGTTGCAAGCTCAGCTGCTGTTTTATCTTTAATTTCAGTATATTTCATTTTGGCTCTCTCTTGTAACAAACTTAGTTTTAAATGGAAGTTTATGCATAGCTAAAGTCAATGCCTGTCTTGCCATTTCTTCGCTTACTCCTGCCATTTCATAAATAATACGACCTGGCTTGATATTCATTACCCATTCCTCAACAGCACCCTTACCTTTACCCATACGAGTTTCTAAAGGTTTTTTTGTCAAAGGCTTATCTGGGAAAACTCTAATCCAAGTTTTTCCTTGTCTTTTAACAAAACGAGTCAAAGCGATACGCGCTGCTTCAATTTGGCGTGAGTTAATGCGTCCTGCTTCAGTTGCTTTCAATGCAAATTCACCAAAAGTAAATTCTGTTCCACGATTAGCATAACCCCTGTTACGTCCTTTCATCATTTTGCGATATTTAGTTCTTTTTGGTATTAACATGATTATTTACCCCTTCTTGTACGTCTTGGCTTTTTAGCTGGAGTACTTTCTTCAGTTTTTTCAGGTTGCATACCTTTGTGTAATACTTCACCTTTGAAGATCCATACTTTAACCCCTATATTTCCATAAGTAGTTCTAGCTTCTGCAAAACCATAATCAATTTTTGCTCTTAAAGTATGAAGTGGAACGCGTCCTTCAAGATACCATTCTGTTCTTGCCATTTCAGCACCACCTAAACGACCAGAAACTGAAACTTTAATCCCTTTAGCACCTGCTTTTTGCGCGCCTTGAATTACTTTTTTCATTGCTCTTCTAAAAGCAATTCTTTTTTCAAGTTGAGTTGCAACACTTTCAGCAGCAAGTTGAGCTGAAGCCCCTGCTTTTCTTTCTTCTTTGATATTGATATTTACATCTTTGCTGATTAAATCTTGTAATTCTTTTCTTAAATTATCAACATCACTACCTTTTTTACCGATGATAATTCCCGGTCTTGCAGCAACTACAGTAACACGAAGTTTTTTAGCAGTTCTTTCTACTAAAATTTGACTGATTCCTGCATAATAAAGTTTTCTTTTTAAGAAAGCTCTGATTTTGTAATCTTCACCGATATTTTCTACTAAATTTGCTTTAGTTGGAAACCATCTTGATTCCCAGTTTCTATTGATTCCTAGTCTTAGACCAATTGGATTAACTTTTTGTCCCATTAGCTTTCCTTTTTCGCTGTTGCTTTTTTAGTGCTTGTTATTTTTTTAACTGGAGTTTTTTTAGCTACTGTTTTTTTCTCTTCAGCTTTCACTTCCGCTTTTGCCACTTCTACTAAAATATGTGAAGTTGGTTTTCTAATACGACTTGCACTTCCTCTAGCTCTTGGTCTAAATCTTTTTAACACAGCAGCTGCATCAACACGACAACTTTTTACAATCACTTCATTTGCTTCAAAGCCACCATTTGCTACTGCACTTGAAATTGCATTTGCAATGTATTTTGCACCCTTATTTGGCATAAATTTTAAACTAGCCATAGCTAATTCTGCATTCATCCCCTGAACTTCTCTAGCAATCAATCTTGCTTTAGTTGGAGATAATCTTATGAATTTAATTAATGCTTTACTCATATCTTATCCCTTACTTACCAATTTTCTTTTGCACAGAGCCCTTATGCCCTTTGAATGTTCGTGTTGGAGCAAATTCACCAAGCTTATAACCAATGTGATTTTCAGTGATATAAACCGGAATGAAGCTTTTACCATTATGAACATTAAATGTAAGTCCTATCATATCGGGAGTAATTGTGCTTCTTCTTGACCAAGTTTTAATTGGTTTATTATCATTAGCCTTTTTAGCAGCGATGACTTTTTTCATTACATGATCATCAACAAAAGGACCTTTTTTTAGTGATCTAGCCATCTTACTTTCCTTTTCTTCTTGAAATTATTAGCTTATCGCTAGCTTTTTTACGACGAGTTTTCGCACCTTTAGTTGGTTTACCCCATGGAGTTACTGGATGACGTCCTGAATTTTTCTTACCTTCGCCCCCACCGTGCGGGTGATCTACTGGGTTCATCGCAGAACCACGAGTTTGTGGTCGGATACCTCTATGACGATTTCTACCTGCTTTACCGATGGTTACGTTAGCCCATTCTTCATTGCCTACTTCACCGATACTTGCCATACATTCAGCTAAAACTTGTCTCATTTCGCCACTTGCAAGTCTTAAGATAACGTATTTTTCTTCTTTGCCCATAAGTTGTGCGTAAGCACCTGCGGAACGGATCATTTGACCACCTTTGCCTGGTTTTAACTCAACATTATGAACGATGGTACCCACAGGAATGTTTTTAAGTTTCATTGCATTACCTGGTTTAATATCAAGTCCGCCTTCAGCAGCTGCAACGATATCACCAACACTTAATCCGCGTGGTTGAAGAATGTATCTTTTTTCGCCATCTTTATAAGTAATCAAAGCAATTCTACAATTTCTGTATGGATCATACTCAATCGCTTCTACTTTACCTTCTATACCAAATTTACGACGTTTAAAATCAATAATTCTGTAAAGTTTTTTAGCACCTGCTTCTTTATGACGACTTGTAATTCTTCCATAACTATTGCGACCTGCATGTGCTGGAAGTTTAACAAGTAGTGAGCGAACACTTGGTTTAGCTGTAATATCTTCAGAACTTAAACCTGTGATATATCTTCTACTTGGAGTATATGGTTTATAAGTTTTAATTGCCATCTTAAGCCTCCGTATTTTCTAAGCTAACACCTTCAGGCAGCTTAACATAGAATTTTTTATAATCGTTTCTTTGACCCAAACGACCCCTAAAACGTTTAACTTTTCCATCCATTCTCAAAGAATTGATACTTTTTGGAGTTACACCAAAATACTCTTTTAAAACCGCTTTTAAGCCTGTTTTAGTCATTTTTGGTGAAGTTTGAATAACTACGACACCTTGCTCTTGCAAATTTAAACTTTTTTCTGTGTAAAGTATAGTCTTTATATCAGTAATATCTGCCATAATTATCCCTCTTTTGTAATAGATTCTAACGCTGATTTTTCCATAATAACAGCATTAAATACAGATACTAAATAAGCATTTACTTCAGTTACATCAACTACATAGCAATTTGCTAAATTTCTGTAAGCTAAAAGCGTTTTTTCATCTAGTAAATCTTTAACGATCAAAGCATCTTTAATGCCAAGTTTTTTAATCACAGCGTTTGCATCTTTAGTTTTACCACTTTCAATAGCTAAAGAATCCGCAGTGAATAATGCACCCTTAACTCCTTTATCTGCTAAAGCTCTTTCAAGAGCCAATCTTTTTTGTTTTTTATTTACTTTTTGGAAGTAGTTTCTTTCATTTGTTGGACCAAAAGCAACCGCACCACCTACCCAAACGTTAGTTCTAGTTGAACCCGCTCTAGCACCGCCACGACCTTTTTGTCTCCAAGGTTTTTTACCACCACCACTTACATCACTTCTACCTTTAGTATGAGCTGTATTTGCTCTTAAACTTGCAAGGTAAGATTTTACATATAAGTAAAGATTATGTGGATTTACTTCCGCATATTTTGAAGGTAAATCAAGTTCACCTGCTTTTTCTAATTTATCATTTAAAACAACTACTTTACTCATTTTGCAATCCTTATTTTACCCATAGCACCATTATAACCTGGCACTGCACCTTTAACTACTAAAATTTTGTTTTCGGCATCATAAGATACAACTTCATTTTTAACGGTTACTTTAGTATTTCCATAATGT
Organism: Campylobacter jejuni subsp. jejuni 414; assembly: GCA_000163995.1. Lineage (GTDB taxonomy): Bacteria > Campylobacterota > Campylobacteria > Campylobacterales > Campylobacteraceae > Campylobacter_D > Campylobacter_D jejuni_A. The sequence goes on from CM000855.1 coordinate 1,616,826, forward strand.
CCTGCCATTTTCATGCCTGGTTGAACACGACCTGGCCATTCTCTATTACCAATAGATCCGTGACGTCTATGAAATCTTGAACCGTGACTTGCTGGACCCCCTGAGAAGTTATGTCTTTTCATAACACCGCTATAACCTCTACCTTTAGTGTTAAAACTTACTTTTAAAATTTTTGCTTCATTTAATGGAGTTTCATCTAAATCTCCTACTTCAGTATTTACTACTTCTAAAGTCGCAAATCTATTATATTCTGCAGAAAGATTATATTTTTTTTGCTGCCCTGCAACACATTTATTACTTGCTTTACCTTTTGGATATGCTACTAAAGCCTTTCCGCCTTCAACTTCACATACTTTTACATTTACAATTCTTAGTAAAGTTACAGCGATACTTGGATTAGTAATTGTTCTGCTCATTCCGATTTTTTCTACAATATATTCCATATTTTATCCTTACTTACCCATAGCTCTTACTTCAACGCTTACTTCTGGCGCTAAATCAAGCTTAGTTAAAGAATCAACTGTATCCGGAGTCGCTGCTACGATATCTAGCATACGCGCGTGAATTCTTATTTCAAACTGCTCACGAGAATCTTTGTTAATGTGTGGAGATTTTAAAACTGTATAGCGTTTGATTTTAGTAGGCATTGGTATCGGACCTCTGATATCCGCACCTGTTCTTTTAACAGCTTCTACGATTGCTGCAACTGTTCTGTCTAGTACTCGATGGTCATAAGCTTTTAGCTTAAGCCTAATTCTTTCCATAATATTTCCTTTAAAAAGAACTCGTTAGTTAAAAACTAACCAAAAATTTATAAAAACTGAAATGAGAGTATATAAAATCTTGTTTTCAAAGTCAAGGAATTTGATGAAATTTTTATATTTTTATCCTTTTAAAAAGGATAAAAATATAAAAATTTAAAACTTAAAAAAATGCTTTATCTAAAAAATATTATTAATTTTTCATGTTCAATCAATATCTTATTTCATTAAATTTTAAAAAATCTCTTAATTTTTCATATTCGCCATTTTCTAAATAGCGATGTTTTCCCGGCTTTAACATACCAAGATCTAAGACTCCAAAAGCAACACGCTTAAGATCCATTACTTCAACATCAAAATGTCCAAAAAAGCGTCTAAGTTCTCTATTTTTACCCTCATTTATAATCACTCTAAGTTTAGTATAACCTCCACTTGATCCAAAAATTTCAAAGCCTATAAAAGGAGCAAAACTCATAGAAGTGATTTTAGTTTTTGCGTGTGCACCTTTTTTTTCGTTTTTAATCTCAAGCCCATTTTGCATTGCTTCGATGACTTGTTTAGTAACTATGCCTTTAACTTTAAGATAATATTCTCTTTCTAAATCACTATGCATTAAAGCATCAGCAATTACAGGTGAATCTGTAAGCAAAAGCAAACCTTCGCTCGCATAATCAAGTCTACCCACGCTAAGCCAAGTGCTAAATTGTTTTGGTAAGGTGTCATATATGGTTTTTCTTCCACGATCGTCTTTTTTGCTGACAATTTCACCTTTTTGTTTATGATAAATAATCACGCTAAATTGCGTTTTTTTTTGCACTCTTTTACCCTTAATAAAGATTTTATCATCAAATTTGACTTCATCGCTTAAAAGAGCTATTTTATTGTTTATTTTTACCAAACCTTGTTTGATAAGTTCATCAGCTTCACGGCGTGAATAACGCGTATTGTGGGATACAAATTTATTAATTCTCACTTGATCTTCCTTAAAAAGGGCGTTGTTTGCCCTTTTTTACATCACAAAAATAGTTGGAACTATGGTAGGGTATTTTTTAATCTTTCTAAATATATGTTTTCTTAAGACTTGACGAATTTGATTTTCTAAAAATCTTGGATCATTAAGTACTTCATCTTTAACATTGATAAAAAATTGCCCCAAAACTTCGGCCATATCTTTGCTAAAAGCATGATCGTGTTTATCTGCTACAAGCCCATAGCTAAATACCCTTGGCTTGTTAATGAGAGTTTTTGTAGCTTTATCAATTTGTGCAATGATAACAACTATACCACTATCTGCAAGTTTTTGACGATCTATAACTACATCATCAGCAATTTGTTTATTGATTTGATTATCTACAAAAACTTTGCCTGTTTTTACGGTTTTTACGCGTTTGACATATTTTTGGCAAAGTTCTACTTGATCGCCATCGCTCATAAGATAGATATTTCTTTCAGGAATACCGCATTTCATCGCTGTTTCTTTGTGCTTGGTGATATGATTATATTCCCCATGAACAGGTAAGAAAAATTTAGGTTTAGTAAGAGTTAGCATAAGCTTTTGCTCTTCTATGCTTGCGTGTCCACTTACATGAATTTCACTAAATTCTTGATACGCTACTTTAGCTCCTGCTTTTAAGAGATAATCAAGCACAGCAGAAACGCTTGCTTCATTCCCTGGTATAGCCTTAGCTGAAATAATCACTTGATCTGTAGGTTTTATCTTTATAAATTTATGCTCATCGGTTGCCATTCTATAAAGTGCACTCATAGTTTCGCCTTGACTGCCTGTAGTTACGATAAGAACTTCATTGTCTTTGTATTTGCTTACCTCATCAGCATCAATGAAAATTTTTCTATCAAGTTTGATATAGCCTAACTCCATAGTAGTATAGAGATTTCTTTCCATGGAACGACCGATAACGCAAACTTTTCTGCCATATTTTAAACCATAAGTGATAGCTTGATAAACACGGTGAATATTAGAACTAAAAGTACTCATGATCACCCTACCCTTAGTGCGTGCAAAGATTTGATCAAAAGTTGGTCCTACAGAACTTTCACTTTTTGTATAGCCTTCTTTGTAAGAATTTGTACTATCACTTAAAAGACATAAAACCCCTTCTTCTCCATAATGTGCCAAACGCCCTAAATCTGTTGGATAACCATCAATTGGAGTTTGATCGATTTTGAAATCACCTGTATGAATGATAGTTCCTACTTTTGTTTTGATTGCAAGTGCCGAAGCATCGATGATAGAATGCGTGATGTGAATCCATTCTATATCAAATTCGCCAATTTCATAAACACGGCGTTTTTCTACAGGGCGAAACCATTTGCGTTCTGCTTTTAAACCATGTTCTTCAAATTTGTTTGAAATCATTCCTAAAGCTAAAGGTGTGGCGTAAATAGGAAATTGAAATTCTTTAAAGAAATAAGGCACTGCACCAATATGATCTTCATGCGCGTGAGTGATCACTATACCACGAATTTTATCTTTTATTTTTCTCACATAATCAAAGTCAGGGATAATAATATCCACCCCATGCATGGTTCCATCCGGAAAGCTCATGCCTATATCTACTATAATTGCGTCTTTATTGGTTTCAAAAACGCTGATATTTCCACCAATTTCCCCTAAACCTCCTAAAGGAGTGATGCGAATTTTATGCTCGCTAGAATTATTATATTTTAAAGGGTGTAAGCGGTTTTCATGCGAAACACGATTTGCTTCTATACACTCTGCAAGAGCGATTTGCCAATCTTCATTGCCTGTGAGCTTTAAAGGCAGATTACGTATTTTTTTTCTTCTTTTTCTCGGTTTTGTTTTCTGGGTTTTGAGCATTTTCTTTGTTAGAATTTTGATTGCTTGTTGCAGTATTGTTTTCATTTTGTAAAGAATTGACCAATTTTTTTATACGATTTTTGTATTTATAGCGTTTATTATTTTTTGAATTTGAGTTTGGATTTTGTTCGTTATTGTTAATTTCTTTGTTTTCGTCCATATTCATCCTTTAATTTATCATAAATTTTAAGATATGAATCAACGCAAATTTCATGTGGCCTGATGTTTTCTTTTAAGCCAAGAATGCTTAAAACTTCTAAAACTTTCGCTTTGTGTGTTTTTAAATTTCCTAAAAGTTGCTTCCTAGGAGCTTTAAAACAGTCTTTTAGAAAATTTTTGAAATTTTCTATCTCACAAAGCTCATCAAAATCCTTGATTTTAATCAAACTTATCACCGTTGACATAACTTTTGGCGGTGGATTAAAACACTGCGGATTAACATCAAAAAGTATTTTTCTTTCGCAAATCATTGCACTTAAAATTCCCAAAGAAGAAAATTCACTATTTCCTTCTTTAGCGCAAAATTTTTCAGCCATTTCTTTTTGCACCATTACAATAAGCCCTAAACAGTTTTTATCTTCCAAGGCCTTAAGTATAATGTGACTCGCAACATAATAAGGCAAATTTGCAACCAAAAAATATGGTTTTTCATCAAGACTTGCACTAAAAGCCTCGCTTGCATTTTGATGAATCAAGTTAAATTTTCCACATTCAAGTTCTTTTTGAAATTTCTTTTTTAAAATAGGTATGAGATCATTATCGATTTCATAAGCTTTTACTTGAGAAATTTTTAAAAGATCTTGCGTTAAATCACCTAAGCCAGGCCCAATCTCAATGATATTATCCATTTCTTTGGGTATGGCTTGGATGATTTTTGCTAATACGCTTTTATCAATTAAAAAATTTTGTCCGTATTGTTTTTTTGCTTTAACCATAAAAAATAATTTTATCTAAAAATTCTTAATTAAGTCTTTTTAGGTAGAATTATTTTTGTAAAATTTTATAAGGATAAAAATGATTGTTTGTGCAGGTGGAAATGAAAATTTTTCTTTTGCAAAAGCCATAGGCATAGGTTTAGTAGAATCTGCTTTTCATTTAAGCCAACTTTGCTTAAAAGAAAAGCCATCAAAACTCATATTTATAGGAACTTGTGGGCTTTATGATAAAGGAGAAATTTTAGAAATTTATAAAAGTTCTCACGCTTTTAATATAGAATTTTCTAAAATTTCATATGCTTTTTATACTCCTGTGAAAGATGAAATTTGCCTAGAAAAAGAAAATGTTTCTCGTGAAACAATCAAAATCAATTCTTCTAATTATATTTGTCAAAATTCAAAAGCAGCAAAAGAATTTGCTAAATTAGGTTTTTTTGCAGAAAATATGGAAGCTTTTTCTGTTTTAAGTGTAGCTAAAAATTTTGGTATTTATGCAGAATGTATCTTATGTGCTACAAATTTTTGCAATGAAAATGCTCATGAAGATTTTATAAAAAACCATCAAAAGGCGAAAGAAAAATTAGAAGAATATTTAAAAAAATATCATTATATTTAAAAATTTAAAAGGGAAATAGTTTTGAAAGAGCTTGTTAATATTTTAGATTTTTTACCTGAAGAATTAGGAGAAAAAATCAAACCTATGTTTCGCGTGAAACAAATTTATCAATGGATCTATCAAAAATATGCCAACAATTTTTCTGATATGTCAAGTTTGCCAAAGGATTTGCGTTTAGAACTCGCACAAAATTTTCATTTTTCTCCTGTAAAATGTGTTAAAAATGAACAAAGTAAAGATAGAAGTATAAAATACCTTTTTGAGCTCATTGATGGTTTAAGGGTAGAAAGTGTACTTTTACCTATGAAAGAAGAAAAAATAGACGAAAAGGGTAAAAGAATTTCTCATGCACGATATACTATCTGTGTTTCTTCGCAAGTAGGTTGTAAAAGTAGCTGTAGTTTTTGTCTTACTGCTAAGGGTGGTTTGAAAAGAAATTTAAGTGCAGGAGAGATAGTTGGACAAATTTTATGGATCAAAAAACAAAACAATATCCCTTATGAACGCCGTGTAAATATAGTATATATGGGCATGGGTGAGCCTTTGGATAATCTTAAAAATGTCTCTAAAGCAGTAAAAATTTTAGCACAAAATGACGGGCTTGCTATAAGTCCTCGTCGTCAAACCATAAGCACTAGTGGTTTAGCAAAACAAATCAAAGAATTAGGTCAAATGAATTTAGGCATTTTGCTTGCTATATCATTACACGCAGTTAATGATGAGCTTCGCACTGAACTTATGCCTATTAATAAAGCTTATAATATCGCTGCGATCATGGACGCCGTGCGTGAATTTCCTATAGTTCAAAGAAAAAGGGTAATGTTTGAATATCTTTTGATTGATGGTATTAATGATAAACTTGAGCACGCTAAAGAATTGGTTAAACTTTTAAATGGTATTAAAGCTAAAGTGAATTTAATACTCTTTAATCCACACGAAGGAAGTATATATAAACGCCCTAGTTTAGAAAATGCTATAAAATTTCAAGATTTGCTAAGTAGTAAAGGTGTAACTTGTACTATAAGAGAAAGCAAAGGGCTTGATATCTCAGCTGCTTGCGGACAGCTTAAAGAAAGGGTGAAAGAACAATGACAATGTTAGATATTTTTGAAATCATTTTTATAACAGCTGTTGTGGTTATAGGTTTTGGCGGAATTGTTTTTGTACTAATGAAAGAAAAAAAATAAATACCATACTTATGGTGTCAAGGGGGAGACTTGAACTCCCGACCTCCGGCTTATGAGACCAGCGCTCTAACCAGCTGAGCTACCCTGACTAAAAATAAAAATATAATTATACTACTTTTTACTAAAAATTTTCTGATTTTTAAAAAATAATTTTATTTTCAATATTTAAAAATTTTCTTTATTTTAAAGCTTTTATGGATATAATAAAGGCTTTATTTAAGACAGGTGTCCGAGCGGTTGAAGGAGCACGCCTGGAACGCGTGTAAAGTGTAAGCTTTCGAGGGTTCGAATCCCTTCCTGTCTGCCATTCTTATTTTTAATATTCAAAATATTATTGTTTTGCCAAAAGTTATTTTATTATTTATAAATTCTTAAATTTTTTGATAAAATATTAAAAAATTTTATTTATTTAGGTTTTATAATGCTACAATCAAGACTTTTAATGAATTTAAAAGGAATAGGAATATCTTTTATACCAAGATATTTTTTTCAAATAAATTTAGATAAAATTTTTAATGATATTTTAAAATACAATATTAAAGACTTAGAAGAAATACAAACTAGAGTTAAATATTATAATAAAATAAATGAATTTTTCACACCTACAGAAAAAGAAAAAATAGGAAAATTTCCTTTTAAAGACACTTCTTATGCTTTTGATGCTTATGAAATCAGTAAATACTTTAAAGATGAATTTTTATGGAATAAAGAATTTGGTGATATAAGACATACTTTTAAAGAAGCAACTATTTGCAAATCAAGATCCTTGGAAAATAATATAAATAATATTTTATTAAAACTTGATAAAAATAGGCACTTTTGTTTTTTAAAAGATAACATAAACTACGAAAATAAAAAGGATATAGCAATATTTAGAGGAGCAGTATATCAAAAACATAGAAAAGAATTTTTTGATTCTTATTTTGGTAAAACATTTTGCGATATAGGAGATACTTCAAAACAACCTAGCCAATGGAAAAAAAACTTTTTAAATAAAAAAGAACAAATGAAATATAAATTTATAATTTCTTTAGAGGGCAACGATGTAGCAAGCAACTTAAAATGGGCTATGAATTCCAATTCTTTAGTTTTAGTTCCAAAAATAACTTGCGAAACTTGGTTTATGGAAGGAACTTTAAAACCAAATTATCACTTTGCTTTCATTGATAATGAGAATTTGCCAACAGTAATTGAATATTTTAAAGCTCACCCAAAAGATGCATTAGAAATTATTAATAATGCCCATCAATATATTAAGAAATTTTTAGATAAGAAAAAAGAATTTCATATAGGAATTTTGGTTTTGACCAAATATTTTTATTATTCTAAACAGCTTGAACTTAGCAAAAAAAGAGATATTTTAGAATTAATTAAATAGTAAAATTACTCTAATTAATTCTCTAATTTTTCATAAAATAAATCTTTTTATACATACATTACATCATAAATTACAAATTTGACTTTAGTTTTCAGCCAAAAAAAAGTAATATTGCGATAAAATCTTGGATTTATAAGGGGCATTAGCTCAGCTGGGAGAGCACAACGCTGGCAGCGTTGGGGTCAGCGGTTCGAACCCGCTATGCTCCACCATATGGTTCCGTAGCTCAGCTGGTAGAGCACTACCTTGACATGGTAGTGGCCGTTGGTTCAAGTCCAATCGGAGCCACCATCACTCTTCCTTACACAAAGGATCATCATGCAAAATACAATCATACAAAAAGCTATCCATGAAGATTTAAATTCTATACTTGCAATCACAAAAGATGCATTAAATGCTATGAAAGCTATGAATTTTCACCAATGGGATGAAAATTATCCCAATGAAGTAGTTTTTCAAGAAGATATACAAACACAAGAACTTTATGTTTTTAAAGAAAATGATGAAATTTTAGGATTTATCTGTATCAATGAAAAATTTGAACCTGAATTTTATGAACAAATCACTTTTAACAAAAATTATGACGATAAAGCCTTTTATTTGCACCGTTTAGCTGTTAAGCAAAGCGCGAAAGGTAAAGGTGTGGCACAAAAACTTTTAAATTTTTGTGAAAATTTTGCCTTGGAAAATCACAAGGCAAGTTTAAGAGCAGATACTCACAGTAAAAATTTTCCCATGAATTCGCTTTTTAAAAAGTTAGATTTTAAATTTTGTGGAAACTTTGATATACCTAATTACCAAGATCCTTTTTTAGCTTATGAAAAAATTTTAAACCAAAAAGCTTTTTGAGTTTTTTTCATAAGTTTTGATTTGTGATTCATGCTTTAAGGTTAAAGCTATATTATCAAGCCCTTCTAAAAGACAAGTTCTGTGAAATTCGTCTAAATCAAAAGAAAAAATCTTATCTTTAAAAAATACTCTTTTTTCCAACAAAGAAATTTCTATGTTTTTATCTTGAGATTTTTTTAATTCTTCAACTATCTCTAAAACCTCATCTTTACCTAGTTCTATAGTAAGTAAACCATTTCCTAAGGCATTATTTTTAAAAATATCTGCAAAAGAAGGTGCGATAATAGCTCTAATACCATAATCAACCAAAGCCCAAGGCGCATGCTCTCTTGAAGAACCACTGCCGAAATTTTCAAAACTCACTAAAATAGAACTATTTTGATATTCTTTTTTATTGAGATTAAAATCCATATTTAAAACACTTTCTTTATCATCTAAATAACGTAAATCATGAAATAAATGCTTACCAAAACCCTGCTTTGAAACTGCTAGTAGAAATTGCTTAGGGATAATTTGATCTGTGTCTATATTTGCATATTCTAAAGGACAAGCTATGCCTTTGTGTATAATAAATTTTTGCATGTTAAACTCCTAAATACTTTCTATTGTCACAAATAATACCTTCTATCGCACAAGCAGCCGCACTTGCAGGGCTCATTAAATGGGTAATAGAACCTTTACCTTGCCTGCCTATAAAGTTGCGATTTGAAGTTGAAGCGACCCTTTGACCTGAATTTGCTTTATCATCATTCATACCAAGACACATAGAACACCCTGCATATCTCCACTCGCATCCTGCTTGTATAAAAATTTGATCAAGCCCTAAATTTTCAGCTTCTTTTCTTACTTGCATTGAACCGGGTACGATTAAAACTTTAACATTTTCATGAATTTTGCGCCCTTTTAAGATATCAGCGGCTATTTTAAGATCTTCTAAGCGCCCATTTGTACAAGATCCTATAAATACAATATCGATTTTTACTCCTTCTAAAGCTTGATCTTGCTCTAAATTTACATAATTTAAAGCATCAAGCAAAGATTTCTGCTCGCTTTGATTTTTAAAATCACTTATTTTTGGAATTTTTTCATCTATGGCAATCACTTGCGAAGGGTTTGTTCCATAACTAATTTGTGGTTTTATATTACTTACATCTAAAATAATGCTTTCGTCATATTTTGCCCCTTCATCACTTCTTAAGCTTCTCCAATACTCACAATACTTTTGAAATTCTTCCCCTTTAGGCGCAAATTCTTTATCTTTTATATACTCAAAAGTGATCTCATCAGGAGCTATCATACCTACTTTAGCTCCAAATTCTATAGCCATATTACAAAGAGTCATTCTAGCTTCCATGCTTAAATTTCTTATGAGTTCTCCACAAAATTCTATAGCATAACCTGTTCCTTTTGCTGTACCGTATTGTGCGATTAAATACAAAATCAAATCTTTAGCATAAACGCCTTTTTGAAACTGTCCTTTACATTCTATTTTCATGGTTTTAAGTTTGGCTTGTTTTAAAGTTTGCGTTGCCATGACATGTTCTACTTCACTCGTGCCTATACCAAAGGCTAAAGCTCCAAAAGCTCCATGCGTTGCCGTATGAGAATCTCCGCAAACCAAAGTAATCCCTGGCAAAGTAAAGCCAAGTTCAGGGCTTACTATATGAACTATGCCTTGATTTTTGTCTCCAAGCCCTAAAAGTCTTACTCCAAATTCCTTGGTATTTTGCATTAAAGTTGTAATTTGCTCTCTTGCCATATCAGAACAAGCGTTTAAATCCACACTTTTAGTTGAAACATCATGATCTATAGTGGCTAAAGTTAAATCCGCTCTTGCCATTTTACGCTTAGCCATTTTAAGCCCTGAAAATGCTTGTGGACTTGTTACTTCATGGATTAAATGTCTATCGATATAAAGTATAGGAAATTCATTTTCGTTTTCATAAACCACATGAGCATCAAAGACTTTTTCGTATAAAGTTTTAGCCATTATTATTCTCCTTTAAAATTTCTAAAATACTATCCCCCATTCCATCGGTATTTAAATACGACTTAGAATTTAAATCTTTAGTCATTTTTCCCCGTGCTAATGCCAAAGATATAGCATTTTCTATATCCTGTGCAGCTTGTTCTTCTTTAAAACTATACTTTAACATCAAAGCCGCGCTTAAAATTTGAGCTATGGGATTGGCTATGTTTAAATGAGCTATATCAGGCGCACTTCCACCTGCTGGCTCATAAAGTCCAAAACCTTTATCATTTAAACTTGCCGAACTTAACAAACCCAAAGATCCATTAATAGCAGCTAACTCATCGCTTAAAATATCACCAAAAAGATTTGAACAAAGCATAACATCAAAAATGCTAGGATTTTTTACAATCTGCATGGCAGCATTATCCACATACATGTATTCTAAGCTTATATCTTTATAATCTTTAGCAATATTTGCTACCACTTCTCGCCACAAAATAGAACTTGCTAAAACATTTGCCTTATCGATTAGATGCACTTTTTTCTTTCTTATTTTTTGCACTTTCAAAAGCGATATGAGCTATCCTTTCTATCTCTTTTTTAGTGTAAATTTCAGTATCATACGCACTTTCTTTACTTAAATCTTGCTTACCAAAATAAATCCCGCCTGTAAGCTCTCTAACACATAAAATATCCACTCCTTTTTGGATAATCTCATCTTTTAAAGGCGAAGCATGCATTAAATTTTCATAAATTTTACAAGGACGTAAATTTGCAAACAAATTAAAATGTTTTCTTAAAGGCAAAAGTGACGCTCTTTCTGGCCTTTGATCTATAGGTAAATTATCCCATTTAGGCCCACCCACAGAACCAAATAAAATCGCATCGCTTTGTTCGCAAAGCTTTAAAGTTTCATCACTCAAAGCCACTCCGTAAGCGTCTATGCTTGCACCGCCTATCTTAGCTTCGTTAAATTCAAATCTAAAGTCGTATTTTTGTGCAATAAAAATTAAAATTTTTAAAGCCTCTTTCATCACCAAAGGCCCTATGCCATCTCCTGCTAAAACTGCTATTTTATAAGTTTTCATGCCATTTTCCTTTCTTCTACTTTTAAAGAGCGATAAATCGCATTATAAGCACTCACAAAAGCTTGTGCTGAAGCCTCTATCACATCTGTTGAAAGTCCTTTTCCATGGAATTTTCTCCCTTTAAATTCCAAATCTACATCCACTTGCCCTTGGGCATCGACTCCTGAACTTTTTGCATCGATACTATAAGCTTTTAACACAGGCTTTAAATTCGTTATCCTAGCAATACAGTTAAAAACTGCTTCAACAGGACCATTTCCCGTGCAAGCTTCAGTTTTTAGATCTTCTTTGATACGCATACAAACACAAGCAGTTGGGATATTGCCACTGATTACGTTTAATTTTTCAAGCACAAATTCATTCTCTTCATTCTCATAGCTTAAAAACATCAAAGCTTCTAAATCATAATCATACACTTGACCCTTTTTATCCGCAAGGCGTAAAAAACGTTCATAAACATCATCTAAATTATAAGTATTTTCATCATAGCCTAAATTTTCAAGACAAGTTTTTATCATGGCCCTTCCACTTCTTGCTGTCATTAGCATACGATTTTCATGAATTCCTATAGCACTAGGACTGATGATCTCATAAGTTTGCCTATTTTTAAGTACTCCATCTTGATGAATGCCCGAACTATGAGAAAATGCATTGCTGCCCACTATAGCCTTATGCGAGGGTATGCTTTCATTGGTGATAGCTGAAACTAATTTTGAAGTTTTAGAGATATTTTCACATTTGATATTTGTATAAAAACCTTTTAAATAATCCTTTCTAGTTTTTATCGCCATCACCACTTCTTCTAAAGCACAATTACCTGCCCTTTCACCAAGTCCATTGATAGTACATTCTATCTGCCTTGCACCTTGTAAAATAGCACTTAAACTATTACCCGTTGCCATGCCTAAGTCATTATGACAATGCACAGAAATTATAGCTTTGTCTATATTTGGCACTTTATTAAATAAAATTTTGATGATATTAGCAAATTCACTCGGCAAGGTATAGCCTACAGTATCTGGTATATTTATAGTTTTAGCGCCTGCTTTTATCGCATTTTCTACCATAAAACAAAGATTATCTATAGGGGTTCTTCCTGCATCTTCGCATGAAAATTCCACATCATCAGTATAAGATCTTGCTCTTATAATCGCTCTTTTTGCCATAGCCAAAATTTCATCAAAATCTTTTTTTAATTTATCTTGTATATGCAAAGTCGAAGTGGCTATAAAAGTATGAATTCTAAAATGTTCTGCCACTTTTAAAGCTTCATAAGCTATATCTATGTCTTTATCCAATGCCCTAGAAAGTGCACAAATGGTTGAGTTTTTAACCTTGCAAGCAATATTTTGCACCGCTTTAAAATCCCCTTGTGAAGATACAGGAAAACCTGCTTCTATCACATCTACACCTAAATTTTCAAGTGCTAAAGCAATTTGTAATTTTTGATTGATACCCAAAGAACTGCCTAAAGCTTGTTCTCCATCACGCAAAGTAGTATCAAAAATTATGATTTTATTATCCTTCATGATTTAATCCTTTAAAACTAAATAGACTAAATGAATTTAAAAATTCAAAAACTTAAAAACAATGATAAAAATTAAAAATATTTAAACTTTTCTTAAACCATTTAATAAGTAAAAAACGGATTAAAAATAAAATTGAGTTTTAGAGTGAGAGTTGCAGTAGCAGGTTAAAAGTATTGTTTTTACTTTTTTGCTTTTTGATTTGACTTGAATTTGAAATTTTAACAACCTGTGTCATTATCGCCTCCTTTATAAATTTTATTGTTTTTAATTTAGCATATTTTTAGTTAATACGCAAAATAAAATTTATAAATTAAGAAATTTATTGTTATAATTGCAATTTTAAGTAACAAAAAGGATGTTGATGTTAAAAGAACTCTTAGATATTAAAAAAGAAATGGAACCTGTTATCCACGAAGCTAATGTGAAATTAAATGTCCTAGCTCGTGAAGTTATAGTCCGCAAGAAAGAATACGAAATTTACGGCCCTATGATAGATCGCGTTTATCTTGACAATGCCATTTATGTTAAAGTTATGTCAAGTGGACGCGATGTAAAAACAGATAATGTAACTATAAAAAATGGTTTTTACATGGTTTTTGTCGCCCCTGAAAAAGAAAGTACAAAAGATATCAAAAACAAACTCAAAGTAGCTTATGAAGGACTTGATAACAAATTCATCGCTACGCTTATACGCTCTTGTCAACGCTTTAAAGAGATCATAAATAAAACCCAAACCACACTCGCTAAAGCTTCTAAAATGAATGTAGTAGTAAAAACAAATTTAGGCGAAGCAAGTGCTGCTTTAAAATTTAACATCAATATAGAATACACTAAAGAAAATCAAAAACTCACTCGTGAAAATTCAAAATCAGCAGGAAGTTTCAGAGATACCAAAACTTATATCAATCTTGTAGTAGAAAAAAGTACAGATTCTAAAATTTGTGAAAAGTTACTTGATGATGTTGAAAAATACTTTATCGGTGGAGGTTGAAATCCTATCAATAAAGTATTTTATTAAAATTTGTAGGTATAACGTATAATTTGTTTATCATAGTTTTTGATAAAAATTTCTAGCATTGTATTTGATTTTCCTACTTTAAAACCTGCTTTGAATTCATTGGTGTTTTTAATGTTTTTTACATATAGCCTAAATATCCGCCCGCAACAGCTCTAACTCTTTCAAAAATTTTCGGCTAAAACTGAACTTAAAAATATACAATACCTACAATTACGCTTAAAAATTTTTATTCATAACTTTCTTTCTTAAATGGATTTTGGTACTACCATATCACTGCGGCATTCTATCACCGTATGTACATTTCCGCGTGGATTAAAATCCCCTACAACTTTAATCCATTTTGGTTTGAGTTTATCTTTTAAGGTATTATAAATTTCATTGATGCTTGCTTCATGTGAAACATTTCTATGCATAAAAGTATTGATATAAAGTTTTATCGCTTTAAGTTCAACTACAAATTGATCCGGTATATACTCAAGATAAATCGTTGCAAAGTCAGGATAACCCGAACGCGGACAACAACACATAAATTCAGGCAAAGTGATTTTTATAATATAATCATTTTTAGTATCATTAGGCCAAATTTCCATTTTTTCTACATCAAATTCTTTAATTTCTTTTTCACCATAACGCATAAGATTTCCTTACTAAACATTTTTAGTAAATTATATAAAAAATTGCTTTTAGAGTAATTGAAAAATAAACATTTTTAGTAAATTATATAAAAAACATTCCTCACAGAAGACAAAATCATCAAAGCACAATTTTTTTGCTTTGATACACATCATAATTTAGCCAAGTATCCTAAAATCGCTTGTAGGATTACTAAGTCTTGAGTAAATATTGCTAAGTTTTGAAGATTAAACCTTACTGCAGCTTGATCTAAATTTTAAGAATTTATGTGAATTATTTAAAAATTTTATTGCAACCCACTCCTTAGCAAGAGTGAGTTAGCAATAAATTGAAGGCAGTCAAGCCTAAGCCTAGTATTACAAAACTACCAAGATAGGCTTGTAAAACAAGGCTTGCTTCCTTAAAGGAAGCAAAAACAATATTTTATAGAATGGTCAGGCTTAAATTATTGTTTAAGCTGAATCAAGGTTTGAAGCATTTGATCACTTGTTGAAATGGTTTTAGAGTTTGCTTGATAACCCCTTTGGATGATAATAAGCTCTGTTAAAGAACGGCTTAAATCCACATTTGACATTTCAAGAGCTGAGGTTTTCATCTCACCTCTACCACCTGTTCCTGCTTCACCTACTACGATATTACCACTATTTGCAGTAACCTTAAAAAGATTTCCACCTATTTCTTCAAGACCTGAGTTATTAGCCACTGAAGCCATTGCGATTTTTGCTACTGCAAAAGTCTTACCATTGGTAAATTCACCTAAGATATTACCTTTATCATCTACACGGATCGCATCAGGTTTTAAGTTTCCTGAAGTATAACCATCGGTTGCTTGTCCTGTTAAAGTTGAAGCTGAATTTGAGCTTACAAGACCATCATTACTTCCACTTGTTCCAAAGGAAAGTTTGATTTGTTGATTCGGTGCAGCACCATTGTTTGGTGAAAAATTTATAGTTCTTGGTGTATAACTGGCTAAAGATCCATCATTGTTAAATCTTGCTGTTCCTACGATGATATTATTTGGTCCTTCACCTGTAGTATTGATCTCTGCAGGTTCAGGTACACGGATGATCATTTGCCATTCATTACCCCCATCTTGAGTGGTGCTTTGCTTAACAAACTGCACTTCTAAAGTGTGTTTTGAGCCTAAAGAATCATAAATTTCAAGTCCGGCTGAAAAAGCAGAAAGCTTAAGTTGTTCACTTTCTTTAATCTGATTTCCTACAACCAAAGGACCATCAAAAGCTTTAAAAATAGATGTAAAAGCATCATTGGTACTTACAGTTCCTTGTCTATCGCTATAGGCTGTTATATTAAAACTCATGGTTTTTGGATTCGTTGTAGTAGGAGCTGCCACACCATTGATAGCATTTGCTGGAACAGTTGATTGTTCATTAGCATTAGAAATGGCAAAATGTCCATCTGCTGTTACCACTACCTTTATATTTTGATTGATATCACTTGTAGCAAAAGTTCCACTTCCATCATAATCCACCCCATATCTAGCATCTCTTTGTAAAAGTTCTCTTAGATCTTCTGTAGTTCTAAAAGTCCTTACATCAGTATTTAAAAGTCCACCATTAACAGCATCCCAATAAGCTGCTGAACCTGGATCAGTTGGTCTTGTATTTGCATTATTACCAGGTTGAAATGCTGGTCCACCATCAGGATTATACATAGGACCTATATCTACAGGATTTGAACTATAGATATATTTATGTGCTGTTATTACTTGAGCATTTAATGCACCATTAAGCTGAACAGTATTTGCCGCAGCTGGTGGTGGTGGAGTGAATGTAACAGTGTCAGCAGTCCATAAAGAGCTATTATTCTTATTTATAACAGGAGTATTACCGGCACCCTGACCATTATTGAAAGTAAATGTTTGATTTTGAGCATTCCAAACAGCATTCCATAATTCTCCTGCTGTATTTGTACCTGCAACTACGAGATTGATATTTTTCATATTATCAGTAGTACCATCTGAATTAGTATTAATAAAATTAATTCCACTACCATCTTTACTTTTAACAGCTCTTACTCCTGTTCCATCTCTTGTATCGGTTGGAGCTGTAAAAGTGTTAATATAAGCTATAGCATCATCAATACTTTGAATGTCAGCGTTTTGAATTCTAACTCCATTTAAAGTTATATCTAAATTTACTTTTTGAGCGGGTGTTCCCCAAAAAGCAGCGGTTTGATTTTGTTGTAAATTTGGATCAAAAGCACTTTGGCCTACTTTATTAGTAGAGTATGCCGCATCCGCATAAGATATCCAAATTCCTTGTCCATCTCTTAGATTAAGTCCTTGTCCTTTTGCATTGAAAAGCGATGCCGCATCCACCCCTTTTTCTGTAACGTCAAGAGAATTTTTAGAAGTGGTATAAAACTGAGTGGTTCCTGTATCATTTTCATCTTCTGATCTACTTGTTCTATTATTCCATCCATGAATAGAATCTAAAGCATAAAGATTTCTGCTTGAAGTTCCTATATTTAAACCACTGTTTAAGTTTGCTTTGATAGCTACTTCAGTAGACTGTGCTGCAGGGATATGCATACCTGGATCAACAAAAATATTTTGCGGAGTTCTTGAACTATCGATTGTTTGATCGTCCCAATTGATATTCCAACCTTGCACTACAAAACCAGCATTATTAACAAAATTTCCATAAGCATCAAGTTTAAAATCCCCTGAACGAGTAAGATAGTTTGTAAGACCACCATCATCACTCACCATAAAAAAACCATCACCATTAATCGCCACATCGGTATTTTTATCTGTAGTTTGAACTGAACCTTGAGAATGAATTCTAGTCGTAGAATTCACTGAAACGCCAAGACCGATTTGAAGTGGGTTTTGTCCGCCTCTTCCATCTGTTGGAGCTGTAGCAATTTTAACAGTTTGAGAAAACATGGTTCCAAAATCTGCACGAGAGTATTTAAAACCAGTGGTATTAACATTTGAAATGTTATTACCTTCAACATCCATTGCAACTTGATGTGCTTGTAGTCCGCTTACGCCAGACCAAAGTGATCTCATCATCTTAAATCCTTTATAAAATATTGCTTTAAAAAATTTAACGCTTTAACTTTAAAAAATTTTTGCGTTTATGTGGAGCTTATAAGCAAGTTCTATTCCAACTTTTGAAATTTTCTATGAAATTTTAAAAAAATATATAAAAAATTTAAAGGTATTTTGGGAGTTTATGAAACTTTAGGGTTTTATGTAATAAAAATTACCAAAATCATACCCTAACTCTTAAATTCGCAGCATGAGTTAAAGCCACTGCAATAGCATCTGTGATATCTAAAGGTTTGATATCTTTTCTAAGTCCTAAAAGTCTTTTTACCATGAAAGCAACTTGTTCTTTGGTTGCTTTGGCTTTTCCTGTAACTGCTTTTTTTACTTGTAAGGGAGTGTATTCTGCAAAGTCTCCATGAATTTGAAGAATTTTTAAAGATAAGGCTCCACGAAATTGTGCAAGTTTTAAAACGGTTTTTGGATTATAAGCAAAAAAGATATCTTCTATAGCCACCTCATCAAAAGAATGATTTTTAAAAATCAAGTCCAAACCCTCGCAAAGTTCTGTAATTTGATACTGTAAGGTACTTGGTTTTATCTTTATAAGTCCTGCTTCTATGAGAATGTTTTTTGTTTTGTTTATTTCTATAATAGCATAACCACAATTTCTCGAACCTGGATCTATACCTAAAATTTTCAAATTTTATACCTTTTGAAAATGAAATGCAAAAACGGATTTTAACCTTTTTTTATGAAATTTAAGATAAAATTTATACACTATGCAAAATTTAAAGAGAGACTATGAATCCAAGTCAAATACTTGAAAACTTAAAAAAAGAATTAAGCGAAAACGAATACGAAAACTATCTATCAAATTTAAAATTTAATGAAAAGCTAAGCAAAGCAGATCTTTTGGTCTTTAACGCTCCAAATGAACTTATGGCTAAATTCATACAAACAAAATACGGTAAAAAAATCGCACATTTTTACGAAGTGCAAAGTGGAAATAAAGCCATCATAAACATACAAGCACAAAGCCAAAAACAAAGCAATAAAAGCACAAAAATTGATATAACTCATATAAAAGCACAAAGCACAATTTTAAATCCTTCTTTTACTTTTGAAAGTTTTGTTGTAGGAGATTCTAACAAATACGCCTATGGGGCATGCAAAGCCATAATACATAAAGACAAACTTGGAAAACTTTATAATCCCATCTTTGTTTATGGGCCTACAGGACTTGGAAAAACGCATTTGCTTCAAGCAGTTGGAAATGCAAGTTTGGAAATGGGAAAAAAAGTCATTTACGCTACAAGTGAAAATTTTATCAATGATTTTACTTCAAATTTAAAAAATGGCTCTTTAGATAAATTTCATGAAAAATATAGAAACTGCGATGTTTTACTTATAGATGATGTGCAATTTTTAGGAAAAACAGATAAAATTCAAGAAGAATTTTTCTTTATATTTAATGAAATCAAAAACAATGATGGACAAATCATCATGACTTCAGACAATCCACCTAATATACTAAAAGGTATAACCGAACGCTTAAAAAGTCGTTTTGCACATGGAATCATAGCTGATATAACTCCACCTCAGCTAGATACAAAAATAGCCATCATAAGAAAAAAATGTGAATTGAATGATATCAATCTTTCTAATGATATCATAAACTATATCGCCACTTCTTTAGGGGACAATATAAGAGAAATCGAAGGTATCATCATAAGTTTAAATGCTTATGCAACCATACTAGGACAAGAAATCACACTCGAACTTGCCAAAAGCGTGATGAAAGATCATATCAAAGAAAAGAAAGAAAATATCACCATAGATGACATTTTATCTTTAGTGTGTAAAGAATTTAACATTAAACCAAGCGATGTGAAATCAAACAAAAAAACTCAAAATATAGTCACAGCAAGACGTATTGTGATTTACTTAGCTAGGACACTTACGGCTTTGACTATGCCGCAACTTGCAAATTATTTTGAAATGAAAGATCATACGGCTATTTCACATAATGTTAAAAAAATCACAGAAATGATAGAAAATGATACTTCTTTAAAAGCAAAAAATCGAAGAACTAAAAAATAAAATTCTTGTTAAAAGTCAAAGTTAAGTGAAAGGATGTGAAAAATAAAAACTAGAGTGTGAAAAAAAGAAATTAAGCAAAGTATGATAAAATACAAATTTGATTATTTTGCTTTGAAGAATTTCACAATTTCAACAAGCTTATTATTACAACGAATTTAAAATTAAAATAAACCAAGGAGAAAAAATGAAGTTAAGTATCAATAAAAATACTTTAGAATCTGCAGTGATTTTATGTAATGCTTATGTAGAAAAAAAAGACTCAAGCACCATCACTTCTCATCTTTTTTTTCATGCTGATGAAGATAAGCTTCTTATTAGAGCTAGCGATTATGAAATAGGTATTAACTATAAAATAAAAAAAATCCGCGTAGAATCAAATGGCTTTGCTACTGCAAACGCAAGAAGCATCGCAGATGTTATTAAAAGCTTAAACAATGAAGAAGTCATTTTAGAAACAATTGACAATTTCTTATTTATAAGACAAAAAAGTACAAAATATAAACTTCCTATGTTTAATCATGAAGATTTTCCAAATTTCCCAAATATAGAAGGAAAAAATCACTTCGATATTGATTCAAGTGATTTAAGTCGCTCTCTTAAAAAGATATTACCAAGTATTGATACAAACAACCCAAAATATTCTTTAAATGGTGCATTTTTAGACATAAAAACAGATAAGATCAACTTTGTAGGAACTGATACAAAACGCCTTGCAATTTATACTTTAGAAAAAACAAATAATCAAGAATTTAACTTCAGTATTCCTAAAAAAGCCATCATAGAAATGCAAAAACTTTTCTATGAAAAAATAGAAATTTTTTATGATCAAAATATGCTTATTGCTAAAAATGAAAATTTTGAATTCTTTACAAAGCTTATCAATGATAAATTTCCAGATTATGAAAAAGTTATACCAAAAACTTTCAAACAAGAACTCAGCTTTTCAACTGAAGATTTTATAGACAGTCTTAAAAAAATCAACGTTGTAACTGAAAAAATGAAACTCCATTTTAATAAAGATAAAATCATCTTTGAAGGAATAAGTTTAGATAACATGGAAGCAAAAACAGAACTTGAAATTCAAACAGGAGTAAATGAGGAATTTAACCTCACTATAAAAATTAAATATTTACTTGATTTTTTAACTTCTATAGAAGAAGAAAAATTTACTTTAAGTGTAAATGAACCTAATTCAGCATTTATAGTCAAATCTCAAGGACTATCAATGATTATCATGCCTATGATTTTATAATAAAAACGAGTAAAAAATAAAGGAAAAATATGCAAGAAAATTACGGTGCGAGTAATATTAAAGTCTTAAAAGGCTTAGAAGCTGTTAGAAAACGCCCAGGTATGTATATAGGAGATACAAATATAGGCGGACTTCATCATATGATTTATGAAGTTGTAGATAATTCTATCGATGAAGCTATGGCAGGGCATTGTGATACTGTAGATGTAGAAATCACTACCGAAGGAAGCTGTATAGTTAGTGATAATGGTCGTGGTATTCCTGTTGATATACATCCAACTGAAAATATACCAACTTTAACTGTTGTTTTAACTGTTCTTCATGCAGGGGGAAAATTCGATAAAGATACTTACAAAGTTTCAGGTGGTTTGCACGGTGTTGGGGTTTCAGTTGTAAATGCTCTTTCTAAAAAACTTGTAGCTACAGTTGAAAGAAATGGAAAAATTTACCGCCAAGAATTTTCAGAAGGTAAAATTATCAGTGAATTTGGTGTGATAGGAAAGAGTAAAAAAACAGGAACAACTATAGAATTTTGGCCTGATGATCAAATTTTTGAAATGACTGAATTTAATTATGAAATTTTGGTTAAAAGATTTCGTGAACTTGCATACTTAAATCCAAAAATTACTATAAATTTCAAAGATAACCGCATAGGTAAACATGAAAGTTTTCATTTTGAAGGCGGAATTTCTCAATTTGTTACAGACTTAAATAAAAAAGAAGCTTTAACTAAAGCAATCTTTTTTAGCGTAGATGAAGAAGATGTCAATGTAGAAGTAGCCTTACTTTATAATGATACTTACAGTGAAAATTTACTTTCTTTTGTAAATAATATAAAAACTCCAGATGGTGGAACACACGAAGCAGGTTTTAGAATGGGCTTAACTCGTGTGATAAGCAACTATATAGAAGCCAATGCAAGTGCTAGAGAAAAGGACAATAAAATTACAGGTGAAGATGTGCGTGAAGGTTTAATCGCTGTTGTAAGTGTAAAGGTGCCTGAACCACAATTTGAAGGCCAAACTAAAGGCAAACTTGGGTCAACTTATGTACGTCCTATAGTTTCAAAAGCAAGCTTTGAGTATTTAAGTAAATATTTTGAAGAAAATCCTATCGAAGCTAAAGCTATAATGAATAAAGCTTTAATGGCAGCACGCGGTAGAGAAGCAGCAAAAAAAGCTAGAGAATTAACGCGTAAAAAAGAAAGTTTAAGTGTAGGAACTTTACCAGGAAAATTAGCTGATTGCCAAAGTAAAGATCCAAGTGAAAGTGAAATTTATCTTGTGGAAGGGGATTCTGCGGGAGGTTCTGCAAAACAAGGTAGAGAAAGATCTTTCCAAGCTATACTGCCTTTGCGTGGTAAAATTTTAAATGTTGAAAAAGCAAGATTAGATAAAATTTTAAAATCTGAACAAATTCAAAATATGATTACTGCTTTTGGTTGTGGTGTAGGTGAAGATTTTAATCTTTCAAAACTTAGATATCATAAAATCATCATTATGACAGATGCTGATGTTGATGGTTCACATATACAAACTTTGCTTTTAACATTCTTTTTCCGTTTTATGAATGAACTTGTAGCTAACGGGTATATTTATTTGGCTCAACCACCTCTTTATCTTTATAAAAAAGCTAAAAAGCAAATTTATTTAAAAGATGAAAAAGCTTTAAGCGAATACCTTATAGAAACTGGAATAGAAGGTTTAAACTATGAAGGTATAGGAATGAATGATTTAAAAGATTATTTAAAAATTGTTGCAGCCTATCGTGTGATTTTAAAAGATCTTGAAAAGCGCTTTAATGTGATTTCTGTGATACGCTATATGATAGAAAATTCAAATTTAGTTAAAGGAAACAATGAAAAATTATTTAATGTAATCAAGAAATTCTTGGAAACACAAGGGCACAATATCTTAAATTATTATATCAATGAAAATGAAATTCGAGCTTTTGTTCAAACTCAAAATGGTTTAGAAGAACTTGTGATCAATGAAGAACTTTTCACTCATCCACTATATGAAGAGGCAAGTTATATTTTTGGTAAGATTAAAGATAGAGGCCTAGAATTTAATAAAGACATTTTAGAAATTCTTGAAGATGTTGAAACTAATGCTAAAAAAGGTGCTACCATACAACGCTATAAAGGTTTAGGAGAAATGAATCCTGAGCAACTTTGGGAAACAACAATGGATCCAAGTGTAAGAAGACTTTTAAAAATCACTATTGAAGATGCTCAAAGTGCTAATGATACCTTCAATCTTTTCATGGGCGATGAGGTTGAACCAAGACGCGATTATATCCAAGCACATGCTAAAGATGTAAAACATTTGGATGTATGAATTATCATTGAAGAAATGATTTCTTCAATGAATTTTATTTATTTTTGTAAGAGTATAGCTAGAGGAATTCTTCTTCTTGTATCGTATTTTTCTCCATAATATTTTTCAAGATAATTTAAAATTTTTTCTTCATCTTCAGGTTCTATTTCCCAAAGACCTTCACTTTCTTGCATCCATCTTATAGCTGCTAACCAAGTTTTTTTATTTGCATGCATATTTGTGATTAAATTTGAATTATGACAAGCTAAACAATTTGCTTCCACTAAAGGTGAATCAGGATCGATGATCAATCCTGTATCAGGGTTAATTTGAAGATTTTGAGCCCAACTTACACTAAAAAATAATGCTAAAATTAAGTATAATTTTTTTATCATACTTAAACTCCATAAACATTAATTCTATGGCATGCATTATTGATATATCCTCCTGGATTCCATTGTGCTAAAACCATAGGTTGACTATTACCTTGACTATCGATAGCCCTTGCCCAAATTTCATAATATCCTTTTGTTGGTATTGATATTTGAGTACTCCATTTTTGCCATGCTAATCTATTTAATGGTTTTTCTACCTTTGCTTTAATCCATGTTACACCATAATCATTGCTTACATAAACTTCACTAACTTCAAGTTCTCCAGCCCAAGCTTTACCTCTAACTTCAAATTTTTTATTTGCTTTTATTTCAGAACCATTTTTGATGTTAGTAATTACAGATCTTACAGGCATTGATTCTATGATTTTCATCTCACCTTTATAGTTAAAATCTCCTGGTTTTACTGGATTTACAGGAACTTTATAAGAACTTTCCATTTTTGAACCATCATGAATTTTATTTCTTACTGAAATTTTATAAAGCCATTTACCACTTGTACTTCCTGGATAACCACCACAAACAAGTCTAAGAGGATAGCCATTCTCATAAGGAATATCTTTTCCTTCATAAGCCCAAGCGATTAAAGTTTCATCTTGTAAAGCTTTAGAAATAGGGACACCTCTACTAATAGGTGAAGTTTCTTCACCATTTAATTTTGTATCTATACCATAATATCCGATATAAACCGCATCATTTTTAATGCCACAATCTTGCAAAATATCTTTTAAACGCACTCCTGTCCATCTACCACAACTTACGGCGCCATATCCCCATTGAGTTCCTTTTGTGCTAGGTATGACTTCAGATCTACCGTTTCCACCACACTCTAATGTTAAGGCATAAGAATAGGTTTTAAATTTCTTTTTTAAATCTTCTATGGTGTAAGAATTTTTATTGATAACACTTTCACCATCGATTTCTAAAGTCCAACCTTTATGAAGCCTTTCTTTTATCGTTTCTAAACTTGGTGCTAAACCATTATTTCTAACAAAGAAATTTTCAGGTTTGGTAAAATCAGAATCAAGAGCATAAATTTCAGTTTCTGCTGTTAGTGGTTTTTCGCCATGGTAGATAAGATCTTTTTTACCTTCTATTTTAAAATCAGGTAATTCTTTTGCTAAAGCCTTACTTCCTAAAAAATTCTCAAAAGAAAAATTTGACAATACACTTACACCAAGTAAACCAAATCCTACATTTTTTAGAAAATCTCTGCGATTTTCTTTATTGTGTTTGTTTTCCATTGAAATCCTTTATGTTTTTTCCATATTAGTATAACACAAAAAAAAAAAACAAGATAAAATCAATCTTTTTTATTAAAATTAATTATTTTTGATAACTTTGATTTTGATAACACTTAATTCTATTTACTAGGAGATACAAGAAGTGAAATAACTATGGAGTTACTATTGGTTTTAGGTAGTATTATTGCTATATTTTTGTAATTTATATAAATCTATTAAAATATTTTTTAATTTATTTATTTTTAAGATAAAAATTATATCGGTTTTTAAAAAATGTATGCTATAATCCTTATAAAGCTAATAAAATTTAAATCAGTCTTATAAGGAGGGCAAAATGGATTTAGAAAATATCCTAGAAAATAATCAAAGCATAGGTTTATATCACCCAAAGAACGAACACGATGCCTGTGGTATCGCTGCAGTTGCTAATATACGCGGTATTGCCTCTTATAAGGTTATTTGTGATGCTTTAGAAATTTTGATGAATCTTGAACACCGAGGTGGTGCGGGAGCTGAAGAAAATTCAGGTGATGGGGCTGGGATTTTGATCCAAATTCCGCATGATTTTTTCAAAACCCAAGAATTAGGTTTTGAACTTCCTAAAAAGGGTGATTATGCCGTAGCACAGATGTTTTTATCACCCAATACTGATGCAAAAGAAGAAGCAAAAGAGATATTTTTACAAGGTTTAAAAGATAAAAAACTTGAATTTTTAGGTTTTAGAGAAGTGCCTTTTAATCCTAGTGATATAGGTGCAAGTGCTTTAAAAGCTATGCCTTATTTTTTACAAGCTTTTGTGAAAAAACCGAGCAAAGTAAGTGCGGGACTTGAGTTTGAAAGAGTGCTTTATAGCACGCGTCGCCTTATAGAAAAAAGGGCTATAAATGTGCCAAAATTTTATTTTTCAAGTTTTTCTTCACGTACTATAGTTTATAAAGGAATGCTTCTTTCAACTCAATTAAGTGATTTTTATCTTGATTTTAAAGATGTCAATATGAAATCAGCCATCGCCTTAGTGCATTCTCGTTTTTCGACTAATACCTTTCCAAGCTGGGAAAGAGCTCATCCAAACCGTTATATGGTGCATAATGGAGAGATTAATACCATACGTGGAAATGTTGATAGCATAAGTGCTAGAGAAGGTTTGATGCAAAGTGAGTATTTTGAAAATTTAAATGAAATTTTTCCTATCATAGCAAAGCCTAGTAGTGATTCTGCAATGTTTGATAATACTTTAGAATTTTTAGCTCTAAATGGTCGCACTTTAGAAGAGGCTTTTATGATGATGGTGCCTGAACCTTGGCATAAAAATGAAAATATGGAAAGCAAAAAGCGTGCTTTTTATGAGTATCATTCTTTATTGATGGAGCCTTGGGATGGACCTGCTGCTATAGTTTTTACTGATGGAGTGATTATGGGGGCGAGTTTAGATAGAAATGGTTTTCGTCCTTCAAGATATTATCTTACAAAAGATGATATGCTTATACTTTCAAGTGAAACAGGGGTTTTAAAATTAGATGAAAAAAATATCAAAGCTAAAAAACGTTTAGAACCCGGAAAACTTTTGCTTGTTGATACAGCAAGAGGTAGAGTTATAGCTGATAATGAAATTAAAGAGCATTATGCCAATGCTAAACCTTATAAAAAATGGCTTAAAAATTTAGTTGAACTTGAAAAACAAAAAAGTGGAGTTTATAAACATCAGTTTTTAAAAGAAGATGAGGTTTTAAAACTTCAAAAAGCTTTTGGTTGGAGTTATGATGAACTTAAAATGAGTGTGGCTGCTATGGCTGAAAATGGTAAAGAAGCTATAGCGGCTATGGGTGTGGATACTCCTTTGGCTATACTTTCTAAAACTTATCAACCTTTATATAATTATTTTAAACAACTTTTTGCACAAGTAACTAATCCACCTCTTGATGCCATAAGAGAAGAGATCGTTACTTCTACAAGGATTTATCTAGGAAGTGAAGGGAATTTGTTAAAACCGGATGAAAATAATGCAAAACGCGTAAAAATAGCCTTACCTGTGATAAGCAATGAAGAACTTTTTGAAGTTAAGGCTTTAAATAAATTTCAAGTTAAAGAATTTTCTATACTTTATAATTATTCTAAAAAAACTTTAGAAAAGGCTTTAGATGAACTTTGTGTTAAAATAGAAGATGAGGTTAAAAAAGGTGTTTCTATCATTATTTTAAGTGATAAAGGAGTAGATGAAAAAAATGCTTATATCCCTGCTTTGCTCGCTGTTTCTGGAGTACATAACCATCTAGTAAGAAAAAATTTAAGAACACATACAAGCCTTATCATCGAAAGTGGTGAGCCTAGAGAAATTCATCATTTTGCATGTCTTTTAGGTTATGGTGCAACTGTTATTAATCCTTATTTGGTTTATGAGAGCATACAAAAACTCATTGCTAATAAAGATTTAAATTTAAGCTATGAAAAAGCGGTAGAGAATTTCATCAAGGCAAGTTCAAGCGGTATAGTCAAAATTGCTTCTAAAATGGGAGTTTCTACCTTGCAAAGCTATAATGGTTCTGCACTTTTTGAGTGTTTGGGTTTAAGTTCTAAAGTGATTGATAAATACTTCACTTCTACAACTTCACGCATTGAAGGTATGGATTTAGAAGATTTTGAAAAGGAACTCATTGCTTTACACAAACACGCTTTTAATGATACACACAAGGCTTTAGATTCTAAAGGGATTCATGGTTTTAGAAGTTCTAAAGAAGAACATTTAATCGATCCGCTTGTGATTTTTAATCTTCAGCAAGCTTGTCGTAACAAAGATTATAAAAGTTTTAAAAAATACTCGGCTTTAGTAGATGAAAAACAAGTTAATTTGCGTTCTTTGATGGAATTTGATTTTAGTGAAGCTATCAGCATAGATAAGGTTGAAAGTGTAGAAAGTATAGTTAAACGCTTTAGAACAGGGGCTATGAGTTATGGTTCTATTTCTAAAGAAGCACACGAGTGTTTAGCACAGGCTATGAATAAAATAGGTGCTAAGTCAAATTCAGGCGAAGGCGGTGAGGATGAAGAACGCTATGAAATTAAAGATGGAGTGGATAAAAACTCAGCCATTAAGCAAGTAGCAAGTGGGCGTTTTGGTGTGGATTTAAATTACTTAAGTCACGCAAAAGAAATTCAAATCAAAGTCGCTCAAGGTGCAAAACCAGGAGAAGGTGGGCAACTAATGGGCTTTAAAGTCTATCCTTGGATAGCTAAGGCTAGACATTCTACTGCAGGTGTGACACTGATTTCTCCACCTCCTCATCATGATATTTATTCTATAGAGGATTTAGCCCAACTTATTTATGATTTAAAAAATGCTAACAAAGACGCTAAAATTTCAGTAAAACTTGTAAGCGAAAATGGTATAGGAACAGTTGCTGCAGGCGTGGCTAAGGCAGGAGCGAATTTAATCCTTGTTTCAGGTTATGATGGAGGCACAGGTGCAAGTCCTAGAACTTCCATACCGCATGCAGGAATTCCTTGGGAGTTAGGTTTGGCTGAAACGCATCAAACTTTGATTTTAAATAAGCTTAGAGATAGGGTAAGATTAGAAACCGATGGAAAGCTTATGAATGGGCGTGATTTAGCCATAGCAGCACTTTTAGGGGCTGAAGAATTTGGCTTTGCAACTGCACCTTTGATTGTCATGGGTTGTACGATGATGAGAGTTTGTCATCTAAATACCTGTCCTTTTGGTATAGCTACTCAAGATACAGAACTTAGGGGTCGTTTCAAAGGCAAAGTAAATGATGTGATAAATTTTATGTATTTTATAGCCGAGGAGCTTAGGGAGTATATGGCAAGACTTGGTTTTGAACGCCTTGATGATATGATAGGTCGTGTGGATAAACTCCGCCAAAAAAGTGTGCAAGGTAAAGCAGGAAAGCTAAATTTAGATAAAATTTTAAAATCCTTGCCTACTTATAATAGAACTGCTGTGCATTTTAAAGACTATAAAGACAATAAGCTTGAAAAAACGATTGATTATAGAATTTTACTTCCACTTTGTAAAAATGCTGTGGAGAAAAAAGAGTCTATCAAGCTTTCTTTAGAGGTGGGAAATCAGAGTCGAACTTTTGCAACTATGCTTTCAAGTGAAATTTTAAAAACTTATGGAAAAGATGCTTTAAATGAAGATAGTATCCATATCAAAGCTATAGGCAATGCGGGCAATAGCTTTGGGGCGTTTTTGTTAAAGGGTATTAAACTTGAGATTATAGGCGATAGCAATGATTATTTAGGCAAGGGCTTAAGTGGTGGTAAAATCATAGCAAAAATTTCAAATGAAGCCACTTTTTCACCTGAAGAAAATATCATTGCAGGAAATGCTTGTTTATACGGAGCTACAAAAGGTGAAGTGTATTTAGATGGTATAGCTGGGGAAAGATTTTGTGTAAGAAATTCAGGAGCTTTAGCTGTGGTTTTAGGAACAGGAGTGCATGGTTGTGAATATATGACAGGTGGGCAAGTTGTAGTTCTTGGAGATGTGGGTGCGAATTTTGGCGCAGGTATGAGTGGGGGCGTTGTTTATATCTTTGGAAGACACAATGAAGCTCATGTAAATACTGAGCTTGTAGATATTAAAGATCTTAATGCCAAGGATGAAAAAGAATTAAAAGCCGTGATAGAAAAACATATTACTTATACAGATTCTAAAAAGGCTAAAGATATACTAGAAAAATTTGACAAGAAAGACTTTTTTAAAGTTATGCCAAGAGATTATGAAAAGATGTTAAAAATGCTTGATCTTTGTAAAAATGAAAAAGATCCAAATTTAGCAGCATTTTTGAAAATCACACAAAAATAAGGAGTAAAAATGGGAAATGCAAGAGGTTTTTTAGACTTTAAAAGAATGGATTTTAAAAAAATTGCTCCTAAAGAAAGGGTTTTAAATTATAAAGAATTTACTATGCTTTTGGATAAAAAAGAACAAGAAATTCAAGGCGGGCGTTGCATGGATTGTGGTGTGGCCTTTTGTCATGTGGGTGTGATGAGTGAAGGAAAAGATGTGGGTTGTCCTTTAAACAATCTCATTCCTGAATGGAATGATCTTATTTATCGTTCTTTATGGGAAGAAGCTTATGAAAGACTTGATCTTACTAATCCTTTTCCTGAATTTACCGGTCGTGTTTGTCCCGCTCCTTGTGAGGATTCTTGTGTGTGTGCGATAAATGGTGTAAGTGTGAGTATTAAAAATAATGAACTGGCTATCATAGAAAATGCTTTTAAAGAAAATTTAGTAAGAGTAAATAAACCTAAGCAATACAATGGCAAAAAAATCGCTATCATAGGAAGTGGGCCTGCTGGGATTGCTTGTGCTAATACTCTAAATTCACTAGGTTATAAAGTAAGTGTTTTTGAAAGAAGTGATAAAATAGGCGGACTTTTGATGTATGGTATCCCTGATATGAAGCTTGATAAAAGTATAGTTCAAAGACGGGTGGATTTGCTTAAAAAAAGTGGGATTGAATTTAAAGTAAATGAAAATATAGACAGCAAAGATAAGGTTTCAAAACTTCTAAAAGAATTTGATGCTTTGGTGCTTTGTACAGGAGCAAGTAAGCCTATAGATCTTGATATAGAAGGTAGAAAGCTAAAAGGGGTTGAATTTGCTCTTGATTTTTTAACGCAAAATACCAAAACCTTGCTAAAAACAGGTAAGGGTGCAGATACGGCCAAAGGTAAAAATGTCTTGGTTATAGGAAGCGGGGATACAAGTGTGGATTGTATTGCTGTGGCGACAAGACAAGGGGCTAAATCTATAGTGCGTTTTGAAAGAAGTCCAAAAAGACCTTTGCAAAGAAGCCAAAACAATCCTTGGCCTTTAAAAGCTGACATTTTTACTACTGATTATGGTTTAGAAGAAGCTATTGCTGTATATGGCAAAGATCCTAGAGAATATCAAAAAATGACAAAGAAATTTTTAGGAGAAACTCATGTAGAAGGCGTTGAAGCAAATGATTTAAAACGCGAGTTTAAAGAAGGCAAGGCTATAAATGTTGAAATTCCAAATTCTAAAAAAACTTATAAAGCGGATTTAGTACTTTTAGCTATGGGTTTTAGCGGGTGTGAAGAAGCTATCGCTAAAAATTTCGGAGTGAAATTAGATGAGAAAAACAACATAAGCACAGAAAATTTCCAAACCACTCATAAAAAAATCTTTGCTTGTGGAGATGCTAGAAAAGGACAATCTTTAGTTGTTTGGGCTATAAAAGATGGTATAGAATGTGCTTTGAGTTTGCATCAAAATTTAGCAAAATAATCATAAAAGTTTAAAACTTTTGCGGTGGAGTTTGCAAATTCCAAATTTGGCTATAAGTTCTTTATGAGCTTTTGTGCCATAGGCTTTGTTTTTTTCAAATTCATAACAAGGAAAGTCTTTAGCTAAGAAATTCATCACCCTATCTTTACTAACTTTTGCAAGTATGCTAGCTGCACTTACTTGCAAAATGCTAGCATCGGCTTTGATTTGTGTTTTTATTCCGTTTATACCTAGGTTGGTGTTCCCATCATATAAGAAGTTATTTTCTGTTTTAAAATGCTTTTTTATAAGCTTTAAGCCCGTTTTTAAACAAGTGCTTAAGCCTAGTGCGTCGATTTGTTCTGAAGAAAAAGCAAGTATGAGATAGCTTGAATTTTTGATGATGATTTCATAAAGTTCTTCGCGTTTTTTTTCGCTTAGTTTTTTAGAATCACACAACCCATCAAGTTGTTTGTTCAGTTTGCAAGCTGCCATCATCATAGGACCTGCTAAAGCACCGCGTCCTGCTTCATCAATACCGATTAAATTTATATCAAATTCGTTTAAAAGTTCTTTTGTATCAAATAAAGTTTTCAAATTTTTTAAAAAGAATGGCAAAAAACGCCCTTTTATTCTACTGTGATATCATTTTTGATTTTTTCAAAAAGCTTATCACCTATGCCTTGAACTTTTTTAATATCATCAATACTTGTAAAATTTGCTTCTTTGCGGTATTCTAAAATCGCTTTAGCCTTAGCTTCGCCAATGCCATTTAAACCTTTTAATTCTTTGAGTGTTGCGGTGTTGATATTTACAGCACCAAAGAGAAAAGTTGTTAAAACAAAAAATAAAAATAGTAATTTTTTCATTTTCTCATCCTTTGATTAAAAATAATTATAACACTATACTTAAAAAAAAGATAAGAATTTCTTAATTTAGCCCAAAAATTCGCGTTTAAAATATTCTTTTGGTGCTTTACATAAAGGACAGGCTGCTGGAGTTTTTTTACCACGGTGTATATATCCACACACTTC
Organism: Campylobacter jejuni subsp. jejuni 414; assembly: GCA_000163995.1. Classification (GTDB taxonomy): domain Bacteria; phylum Campylobacterota; class Campylobacteria; order Campylobacterales; family Campylobacteraceae; genus Campylobacter_D; species Campylobacter_D jejuni_A. The sequence continues at coordinate 1,649,249 of CM000855.1, forward strand.
ACAAACTCATAATTCTTTTTCAAGCATTTTTTTAAGTGCTAAATATTCTCTTTCGTGTTCGATTTCTACTTTACCAATAGCTGTAAATAGTCTTTCTATAGCTTTTTTACCTTCATCTTCGGCAATTTTTGCAAAATTTGGATACATGGTTGTATGTTTATAATTTTCTCCTTTTATAGCATTTACTAAATTTTAGTAGTCACTTCTAAAGGTTTACCATCAACGATTTCATGGTAAGCTTTAAATTCTGCTCTTGCGTGCCATTTTTCATTTTTGGCTGCTTCTCTAAAATGTCTAGCAACTGCATGTCAACCTTCTTCGGCCACGTCAGCAAATAAATGCATTTGTTTCTTGCCATAGATTTGCCCGCAAAAGCTTTCATTAAATTTAGTGCAGTTAAATCCGTAGTGATGCACTGCGTTTCTTCACTACAACAACTAAGTTTACCGCCACCCACATTTTGAACTTCTACTTCATTGCCACATTTTTGGCATTTATAGGTTTCATATTGTCTCATTTTAACTCCTTTTTGATTATCAAAAAGCATTGTATTATAAAAAATATTTTTATCAATTAGTAATTTTTATTATTTATTAAAATGTATATCAAAATAAATTTCACAAAAATTAAGCTTTGCTAAATATAATTTTAAAAAATTATTATCAGGAGTTACAATGAGAAGCGATGCGATAAAAAAAGGACATTTAAAAGCACCTAATCGTTCTTTACTTCGTGCTTGTGGTTTGAAAGATGAAGATTTTGACAAACCTTTCATAGGTGTAGCAAATAGCTATATAGATATAATCCCGGGTCATTATTTTTTAAATGATTATGCTAAAATCATCAAAGATGAGATACGTAAAAATGGTTGCGTGCCTTTTGAGTTTAATACCATAGGTGTAGATGATGGTATAGCTATGGGACACGAGGGTATGCTTTACTCCTTGCCAAGCCGCGAACTTATCGCAAATTCCATTGAAACAGTGATGAATGCCCATCAGCTTGATGCTTTAATTTGTATTCCAAACTGTGATAAAATCACTCCTGGTATGCTAATGGGAGCTTTAAGGGTAAATGTTCCAACCATCTTTGTAAGTGGTGGACCTATGACTTCAGGGTTAACCAAAAAAGGAGAAAAGATCAGTCTTAGCTCTGTGTTTGAAGCTGTGGGAGCTTATGAAGCAAAAAAAATTAGTGAAGAAGAATTTAAAGACATAGAATGTTCAGCCTGTCCAAGTGGTGGATCTTGCTCAGGAATGTTTACTGCAAATTCCATGAATACCTTATGTGAAGCTATGGGTATAGCGTTAGAAGGCAATGGAACCATTTTAGCTTTAAGTAAAGAAAGAGAAGAACTTTTAAGAAGAGCTGCACGCCGTATTTGTGAAATCGCCTTAGATGAGCGTTTTAAAATTCGCAATATCATCACTCAAAAAGCCGTGCGTAATGCTATGGTGGTAGATATGGCAATGGGTGGAAGTAGCAACACGGTTTTGCATATGCTTGCTATTTCACGTGAAGCAGGTGTAGCATTAGATATCAAAGACTTAAATTTCATTTCAAGCAAAGTCGCACACATAGCAAAAATAGCTCCATCGCTAAATAGTATTTATATGGATGATATCCATAAGGCAGGGGGTGTAAGTGCAGTTATGGCTGAAATTTCAAGCCAAGAAGCACATATCTTAGAACTTGATGCACTTACTATCACAGGAGAAAGTCTCAAAGAACGTTTAAAAAATGCCAAAATCAAAGATGAAAACATCATTCGTAAAGTAGATAATGCTTACTCAAAAGTGGGTGGACTTGCTATTTTGTTTGGAAATTTAGCTGAGCAAGGTTGTGTTATAAAAACTGCAGGAATAGTTGGGGAAAGAAAATTTAAAGGCAAAGCTGTTTGTTTTAATTCTCAAGATGAAGCTATAAAAGGTATCATTAAAGGCAAGGTACAAAAAGGAAACGTTTGTGTGATACGCTATGAAGGTCCAAAAGGAGGTCCTGGTATGCAAGAAATGTTAAGTCCTACTTCACTTTTAATGGGCATGGGTTTAGGTGCTGATGTGGCTTTAATCACCGATGGGCGTTTTAGTGGTGCTACAAGGGGTTTAAGCATAGGACATATTTCTCCTGAAGCAGCTGAAGGTGGACTTATAGGACTTTTAAAAGATGGAGATGAAATAGAAATCGATGTAGATGCTTATACTATCCATGTAAATTTAAGCGAAGAAGAAATCGCTAAACGCAAAAAAGAATTTGTATTACCTCAAAAAGAAGTATCTTCAAGATGGCTTAGAATGTATCAAAAGCTTGTTAGCAATGCTAGTAAAGGTGCGGTTTTGGATATGGAATGAAAGGTTTCCTTTCATTCTTCTATTTCTTTGGTTATACGATTTCTTATATCTCTACGAACTATTTCCATACCCCAAAGCCAAATAATATGACCAAAAATTTCAGATAAATGTTCATCAAAAGGAATTTCAGAAAGCGGTGGAACTTGTGCGATTAAAGGCATTACGATAACATGGGCAAAAAGATAGACAAAAAATCCAAAAACTGCACCTTGCCACATAGTAATACGGTGCCATTTTTCTGCTATCATGCAATAAGCAACACCAAAAACAATAGAAAAACCAACGTGCACTATAAAAATTGATAAAGGCATTTGCATACCTGAAAACACATAGGTTAAATCAGTAGGTAAGCCTAATTGTTCTAGAAAAATTTTAGGCGGAGTAACGCGTTCTAATGCATCTGATGGCCAAAAAATATTAGGATTTCTTGGAGGAAAAGGCACTTCCCAACCCCATTTTACGATTGCACCAAAAATACCCGCTAATATACCTATAAAAAAAGCTAGAGTATAGTGCTTTTGAAAGTATTTATTCATAACAACTCCTTTGTATTTATGTAAAAATAAAATACGAAATTTATAATATTTTTATTTAAAATATATTGAAAATAGTAAAATAAAAGTCTTATTTAGATTTTAAAATACTCTCTTAAGCTTTCGCAAATTTCAAAAAAATTCACCCCATCTATAGTAGGATTTTCTTTGAAAAATTCATGCATTCCTAAAAAGCCACTTTCAAGTTCTTTAGACTTTACCCCATAACTTATACTAAGTCCTGCTTCTATATAAGCAGCGATTTTATCGCAGTATTTAAGTGCTTTACCATCAATAGCACCAAATTCATTTTTATTAAAAGAATTTAAACTTCCGCTGCAAAGCTCGATTTTATCGTTTTTATAAGTGCGGTTTTCAAACTCATTTTTTACAAAATTTGGCTCATCGTTTCTGCCTTCTCTAATGCCTAAAATATAAGAAAACTCACTCCTTAAGTCTTCAGGCACGAAGGGTAAAATTTTTTCATTAATGAGTTTCATTTCATAATCGTTTATAATATCATGAAGTCCGTCAATTCCGTATTTTACAGGACTTATAATATCGCGCGTTAAAGACTCTGGCAAATCATGAAATAAAGCGCAATAAAAATTGTTTTCAAGTCTTTTATCGCAAGCTTTGATTTTTAGTGAGTAAAAATATCCTAAAATCGCCACCACAAGCATATGTCCTAAAACCGCTGTTTCTGGTATGCGTGGAGTTTGAGCCCAACGCTTTTGAAAACGAAGTCTTCCGCTAAGATCGATGATTTTGGCTATTTTTTGATTTAAAGCGATTTTTCTAGCCCCTATAAGCTCATAGTAATCTTCTAATTCTTCTTCCACTTTGTTTTTAATCTCATCAATATCATTTAAAAAAGCTGAAGTTTGATAAACTATGTTAAATTCCCATCTTGTAGCAAAATACGAAGCTGCTTTCAAGATAAGCCTTTCTTTGGCACAAACATTGCTGTTTAAATACGCTTCAAAACGCTTTAAAAATTCTCCATCTTCTATATCTTCTATCATAGGCTCAATTTTACTTAAAATCCAAGCATTCACTTCAGTCTTTTTTTGACTCACGATTTCATGATACACATCAGGGCGTATATCCGTTACTACCACACGGCCTAAAAACTCAAAAATTCCTTTTTCTATGATAGCTCTCATATCTACATCTTTTTCCATTTTAGCAATAAAATACGCGATGATGAATTTATGAGCTTGTTTGTCAAGCTCGACCAAATTTGCCATTCTTGGATAATCATTCCAGCGACTAATTGAAGCAGCTTTAAAAATGTGTTCTATGAGTTTTATGTTTATCATGCTTTTGCCTTTTTTGCAATTTAAATTTAAAAATTTTAGTTAAAATTGCGAAATTATAGCAAATTTAAGGATAAAAATGAGTAAAAAAGCACTTTGTATCATAAGTGGTGGTATGGATAGTACTTTGTGTGCTTATCTAGCCAAAAAAGAAGATTATAAAATAATTGCTTTACATTTTGACTATGAACAACGCACGCAGGAGAAAGAAAGAGACTGTTTTGAGCAAATTTGCAAGGCTTTAAAAGTAGAAAAATCTTATATTTTAGATGTGAGTTTTATCAAAGATATAGGGGGTAATGCCTTAACCGATAAAAATATAGATATTCCTAAAAATGAGCTTTGTATAAATGATACTCCGCCTATCACTTATGTGCCTTTTCGCAATGGAATTTTTTTAAGTATAGCGGGATCTTTGGCTGAAAAGGAAAATTGTGAGAGTATTTTTATAGGAGTGGTAGAAGAAGATGGTAGCGGTTATCCTGATTGCACTGATGAGTTTATACAAAAGGCACAAAAATTTATCAATGAAGGCACGAGTAAGAATTTCAAAGTTTGCATAAAAACTCCACTTGTTAGACTAAATAAAGCCCAAATTGTAAAGTTAGCCTTAAAAGAAAATGTGCCTTTAGAGCTTACTTGGTCTTGTTATGAAAGTGAAGATGAGGCTTGTGGGGAGTGTGATAGTTGTTTACTTCGTTTAAGAGGTTTTGAAAAAGCAGGTTTTAAAGATAAGATTAAGTATAAAAATAAGCCCTAGTTTGCACTAGGACTTAAATTTAGTTTAGAGTATAAAGCTTGTTTGCTCCATCTTGATAAGAAAGAATGTTGATTTTTCCATCTTTAAAGAAAATGCTTCTAGCATTGGTGATAGAGCTTGGGAAAGCGATAGTTTTTACTACTTCTTCTTTAGCTGGATCAATTACAGCAATCACATTGTGATTTTTACTAAGTGCATAAATTTCTCCATTTTTGAAAGTCATAGAGGTTACATAAAGATCACCTAAAGTTTTATCTTCTTTAAGACTAGCTTTTGGAGTAAATTCCCCTGAAAGAACACGATCTTTTAAAGAAACTTTAGAGATTACGAAAGTTTTAGCGTCCTTGTTGTTTGGAACAGTTGCAAGATAAAGATAATTTCCATCTGTGCTCATACTTGCCACATGGTTAAATTTCGCTCTTACAGTATCAAGTCTTCCACGACCTAAACCTTCACCTTGGCCTTTAAATTTATCATTGCCTTTTACAAAATCAGCGTATTGTTTAGCGATATCTTCTTCGCTAGCATTAGGATTCTTTTCAAATCTTAAGAAAGATTTGTTTGAACCCATAAGAATGAATTTATCGTTCATGTAAGGTATGATGCCGATGATTGGATCAATGGTAGCTGAAAAATAAGGATCAAGTTCAAAGCTTTCTTTAACACTAAAATTATTATCTAAGAAAGCTACATCCCATTTAGAGCTTGCTACAAATTCATTATTGATATAATCAAGAGTATTGATTGCTTTATCAAAATTTATGGTTTGTTCGCTTGTGATTTTAAGCTCATCGTCGATTTTTGTAAATGGAGAGTTGTTGATGTCATTATCAAATTTCACACCTAGTTTTTCATTTGCAGGTGCAAAAGCATAATCAGGAGCTTTAACATCGCGTTTTCCTAAGAAAGATATATTTTGCCATAAGCCATTCCAACCATCTGTGCTCCAAATAATGTATTTTGGATTTAAGCTAAATCTTACAGGATCGCCTTGTCCTAGATAAGGAGGAACACCTGTGCTAACAAAAGCTTGGAAAACATTTGATGCTACGATGATAGTGCTGATTAAAACCGCTGCAAAACTAAATTTAGTGTATTTTCTAAATTTTGCTCCGTTTAACTCGGCTTCAAAAGAGTTAAATTTAGGAGCAAAAGCAAAAATAACACCTAAAAGCAATACAACAGCCCAAAATACTACTTCAGCCCAAAAATAAGTATGAATACCAAAAACTGCTAAACCAAATCCTTGATCTAAATCCCTATGAGCGTGGTTACCATAGTGAGCAAAAGACTGATAAAGTCCTACTGCAGTTACGATTAAAAGAGCAGCAAGGTATTTGCCTTTCATACCATAACGTACAATGAAAAGTGCTATAACACCGATGAAAATCATTGCTTCTCTTTGTCCCCAGCAAAGTGTGCAAGGGCTATCACCCAACATATAACCAAATATAAAATTTGCAATACCCACAGGTAAGAGTATTATCAAAAAGCCTGCTAAACATAGCAGTGTATAGAAATTTTTTGTTTTATTGATTTCGTTCATTTTAGCCCTTCCTTACAGATTTATTATTGTTAGTAATGCGCCTGCTTTGTGGCCAACATAGATAAAAACCATTAAAAGCCAAGCTACCATTACTAAACCAAAAGCCAAATTTTCTTTTTCTGGTTTTTTGATAATAAGTATCAAAGCTATTAAAACTAATAAAAGTTCAAGAAACTCCATAGTATCTCCTTTGAAATAAAAACGATTACATTATATTTGAAAAATATAAAATAAAAATAAAATTTTTTACTGAAATTTCCTTGGTTAACTTAAATTAACCAAGGAAAAAAGAAGTTACTGAAAGCTACTTAATTTTTCAGAGAGTTTAGAAGCATCATTTAAAACATTTTGAGAAATATTATCGATTTCACATGATAAATCTTTAACAGAATTTGCAAGTTCATTAACCTTGTCTATATTTGTCCCTAAGATAAGCATTTTGTCTTTTATTTCCATACTTCTATCTTTCATAGTTTGGGTTGATTCTATAGAACTTTCTAGTTTATGCATAGAATTTGCAAGCTCTTGTTGTAAATCATTGGTTTTTAAAGAGGTTTCTTTCATGGAGTCATGTATAAGATCCATCAAGGCTTTATTGTCGTTGATTTGTTGAACTATGGTATTAACGGTAGAATTGATATTTAGAAGAGATTTACTTGTTTTATCAGCAAGTTGTCTAACTTCATCAGCTACAACAGCAAAACCGCGTCCGTGTTCACCTGCTCTTGCAGCTTCGATAGCCGCATTTAGAGCAAGTAGGTTGGTTTGATCTGCTATATCTTTAATAGAGTTTGTGATTTCTGTAATATTATCCGCACTTTGAGTTAGATTGTCCATATTGGCCACTACATTTTGTTCTTTTTCGTTATTTTCATTTATCAAATTTATAAGTTCAGATAGAGTAAGTTCTGTTTTATCCATCAATATATGCATATCTTGCATATTTTCTATACTTTCTTGTGCTAAATTTCCTGCAAGATTGATATGTTCATCTAAAACATAGGTGATTTCTTTAACGCCTTGAATTTGCTCATGCTGAGAATTAGAACTGTTTTCAAGCATCATAGAGTTGTTTTTGAGTTTTTGGGAATTTTGATGACTTGATTTTGCATTTTCTATGGCTTCTATGATTGAGTTTTGAACTGTAGATATAAATGAATTTATGTATTGGGCACTTTGTCCAAGTTCACTTTTTGGATCTATGTTTAAACGAGAATGTAGATTAGCTTCTTTGCTAGCTAAATTAGCACTTAGTTTTTCTAAGCTATGAATTGGCATGATGACTTTTTTAAGTGTTAATAAAATAAAAAATACAAATAATGTAAGAGTGATTCCAAATACTGCTAAGGCGATGTAAAATTTAAATAAATTAGATTGCTCTATAGCATTTTGAGTAAAAGCGTTAATTTGTTTTAACTCTTTCGTAGGAGAATTATTCTCGTAAATAGAAGAATTGTCTTGCATAATAGAAATTTGTTTTACGATCATTGCATAATGTTTTAAAAAAAGTTGTAAATTTTCACTTTTTGTATCGTTTTTAATTTCTTTTATAAGCATGTTGAGGTGATTTAGTGTTGTTTTTTGTAAAATATTTTCTGTTGCAAGAACTCTTAACATGGAAGTCATTGTTTTATAGTTGTCTTTATTTGATTCATGGTTTTGTTCTAATTCTTCAAAATAATTTTTAGCTAGTTCAAATAAATAAATTTTTGAATTTACTGCTATGGAATTTGCGGATTTAAAATAATTAAGCTGGATTAGTTTGGCATTGAAAATTTCTTCTGCCTTGCTTATATCAATCCTAAAAATTTTAAGTTTTTCAAAATTTTCTCGCATTTTTTTTACCGCTTGAACGCTTGAATCGTAGTTGATAAAATGAAAACTATTTTGAAAAACAGAATTGATTTTTTCGTTTGAAATTTCTAGTTGCTGAATCGTATTAATCAAGTCTTTATTATCTTTAGATGAAGAATAGTTATTAAAAATAATACCTAGCAAAACAAGAATGAAAATTGAAACTAACGCAGATAAAATAATAAATTTAATCAAAAAATGAGTTTTTTTATTTGTCATCATATTCTCCTGTTAGACTTTCTAAGAATGCGACTATATTATCAACTGTTTTTTGATCTAAAAATTTTCCTAGTTGGTAGTAAGCCATAAACTGAACGCAAGCATCTAAAGTAGGTACAGATCCATCATGAAGATAAGGTGCGGTTTTAGCTATATTTCTAAGACTAGGAACTTTAAATACCATTTTATCAGCTTCTCTTTTTGTGATTTCATAGCGTCCTAAATTTTCTTGATTTGGGTATTCTTCAAAAATACCGATTTTTTGAAACATATTTCCACCTATGTTTTGACCTTGATGACAAGAAATGCAGCCATTAGCTTTAAAGTCCTCATAACCTTTTTTAGCTTGAGCTGAAATAGCATTTTGATCTCCATTTAAGTAGCGATCAAAGGGAGAATTTGGAGTGATTAAGCTTTTTTCAAATTCAGCAATTGCAAGGGCTATATTTTCTACCGTAACCCCCCCCCGTAAAGTTTTTTAAAAGCTTTTACATAATTTTCATTTGAATTAACTTTTTGTAAAAGAAGTTCAGGAGTTAACCCCATTTCTTTTGGATTAAAAAAAGGCTCTTTGCTTTGTTCTACCAAATCTTTGGATCTGCCGTTCCAAAATTGTACAAAATTAAATACGGAGTTAAATGTTGTAGGAGTGTTAAAGGGTGTATCTATTTGATTATCAACTCCTATTGAAAATTCAAGTCTATCAACACCGTATTGATCAAGCCTATGGCAAGTATTACATGAAACTTTCCCATCTTTGGATAAGCTTTTATCCATATAAAGACTTTTTCCAAGTTCAGCTTTTTTTTTATCATAGTAAATGGAATTTGGAATAGGTGTTATCATGTCTACTGCAAAGACTTTACACAACATGAAATAAATCATAGTAATCATTTTTTTCATAAACAATAATTTCCTTTTAAATTGGTTTTGAAATCTTATTATACCATATTGATTAATTATTTCATAGCTATTTATTTAGTAAATATATTATTTATTTAATTTTATTGCAAAGTTCTCCTAAATTTTTATAACGCAACGTACTTTATTTCCTGATTTTAAAAAAGTATAGCCAAATTTTATTTTGTAGAATTGTTGAAAATTTCTTTTATATTTATTTTTGAGTTAATATCAAAATTTTGTTTTTTGTATTGAAATTTTAAACGATAAGAATGCAAACATAAACGCAAAGCACCTGTAAGTTTTAAGCGTTGTTTAGGACTTAATTTTTCATCTAAAATGCTTTCAATCTGTTCTTTTGCAAGTCCATAAAGTGGATCGCCTAAAATGGTGTGATTTTTATAATGCAAATGCACTCTTATTTGGTGCTGTCTGCCTGTTAGGGGTTTGCAAAGCAAAAGAGTGGCATTGAGTGTAGGAAAATACTCTAAAATTTCAAATTCAGTGATAGCTTGTTTTCCTTGTGCACAAATTTGCATCCTTGTTTTTACATCATCATAGTTTTTAGCTAAATCCATGGCCTTATCAACTATAAAATTTTCTGTAATTTCTCCACTAGCTAGGGCAAGGTATTCTTTTTGAACGAGTTTTTTTTCAAACAAGCTTTTAAGATTAATTTGTGCTTTTTTGTTTTTGGCTACAAGTATAAGTCCGCTTGTTTCTTTATCAAGTCTATGTGCCACGCAAGCTTCTTTGCCCCAAAGATGCCAAATTTCGTCGCTAAGACTGTATTTACAATGTCTACCATTGGGATGACTTAAAATTCCACTTTCTTTTTCAAGCACGGCAAAATCTTCATTTTCAAAGACAATTTTCACCCCTTTGGGATTGTTTTCATAGATGATAAGTTCTACTAAACCATTTAAAATTTTATTTTTTTCTTCTATTAAAATTCCATCACAAAAAAGTCTTTTCTTATCTATGAGTTTTTGAGCTTCATTTATGCTAATTTTTAAATTGTCCATAAGGACTTGAAATGCTTTTTTTCCATTGTTTAAGAGTTTTATTTTTGTATAAGCCATTTAATAACTTTCTTAGGATAATTTGATATAATCCCTACTTTTTAAAATATAAAATTATAGCTAAAAAGGTTTCAAAGATGGTTGAAAGATATAGCAGAGAAATTATGGCTAAAAAATGGGATATACAAGCAAAGTATGATGCGTGGTTAAAAGTAGAATTAGCCGCTGTAAAAGCTTGGAATAAACTTGGTCTCATTAATGATATAGACTGCGAAAAAATTCTTAAAAACGCAAAATTTGATATTGCAAGAATAGATGAAATAGAAAAAATCACAAAACATGATGTTATTGCTTTTCTTACAAGTGTAAGTGAAAGTTTAGGAGAAGAAAGTCGTTTTGTGCATTATGCAATGACAAGTTCTGATTGTATAGATACTGCTGTTGCTTTACAGATAAAAGAGAGTTTAGAGCTTATTTTAGAAGATGTTTCTTTGCTTTTAGAAACAATTAAAAAACGTGCTTTGGAACATAAAAATACCTTAATGGTAGGAAGAAGTCATGGAATTCATGGAGAGCCTATTACTTTTGGTTTGGTATTAGCCATTTGGTATGATGAAATTTTGCATGCAAAAGAGCTTTTAGTGCATGCAAAAGAAGTGATAAGTTATGGAAAAATCAGTGGTGCTATGGGAAATTTTGCTCATGCTCCTTTAGAATTTGAAGAAGAAGTTTGTAAGAATTTAGGTCTTAAAGCTGCTCCTGTTTCAAATCAAATTATTCAAAGAGATCGTTATGCTCAAGTAATTTCTGCTATTGCAATTTTGGCTTCAAGCTGTGAGCAAATTGCCGTAGCAATAAGACATTTTCAAAGAACTGAGGTTTATGAGGCTGAAGAGTATTTTAGCGTAGGACAAAAAGGAAGTTCAGCTATGCCTCATAAAAGAAATCCTGTTTTAAGCGAAAATATCACAGGACTTTGTCGTGTACTTAGATCTTTTGTAGCTCCTGCTTTGGAAAATGTTGCGCTTTGGCATGAAAGAGATATATCTCATTCTAGCGTTGAAAGGTTTATTTTGCCTGATGCTTTTATCACGGCTGATTTTATGCTTATGCGTCTTACAAATGTGATTGACAAGCTTTTGATCTATCCTGAAAATATGATGAAAAATTTAAATCTTACAGGTGGGCTTGTGTTTTCAGGGAGAGTGCTTTTAGAACTTCCATTTAAGGGCATTAGCCGTGAAGAGGCGTATAAAATAGTTCAAAGAAATGCTATGAAAGTTTGGGAAGATTTGCAAAATGGTAAGGCTGGTATCAATGAAAAAAATGAAAGTTTGTTTTTGTTGGCACTTTTAGCAGATGAGGACTTAAGGAGAAGTTTAAGCGAAGAAGATATAAGAAAATGTTTTGATTATAGCTACTATACAAAAAATGTTGATGCAATTTTTAAAAGAACATTTAAATAAAAAGCAAGGAAAGCAATGAAAGTTATTAAAAGAAATGGTCGCACAGAAGAATTGGATGTTACTAAGATTAAAAAATGTACTTCTGATGCTGTAAAAGATTTAGAAGGTGTGAATTTAAGCGAACTTGAACTTGATGCAAAAATACAATTTCGCGATGGAATTTCAACTGAAGAAATTCAAAAAACTTTAATTAAAACCGCAGTAGATAAGATAGATATTGATTGTCCAAATTGGACTTTTGTTGCGGCTAGACTTTTTTTATTTGATTTATATAAAAGAGTCAATGGTATGAATCGTTATAATCACTTGCGTGAGTATTTTCAAAAGGGTGAAAAAGAAGGAAGAATTTTACTTGGTCTTAAAGAAAAATATGATTTAGATGATTTAAATGCCTATATTAAACCTGAACGTGATATGCAATTTACTTATCTTGGTATTAAAACTTTATATGATAGATATTTGATTAAAGATAGCAAAGGTATGCCTATAGAGCTTCCTCAGCAAATGTTTATGGCTATTGCAATGTTTTTAGCACAAAATGAATTTAACTCTCAAGAATGGGCAAAAAAATTTTATGATCTTATTTCTAAATTTGAACTCATGCTTGCAACTCCGACTTTATCAAATGCAAGAACAACACGCCATCAGCTTAGCTCTTGTTATATAGGCTCAACCCCTGATAATATCGAAGGTATTTTTGATTCTTATCAAGAAATGTCTTTGCTTTCTAAATTTGGTGGCGGTATAGGTTGGGATTGGTCTAAAGTGCGTGCCATGGGTGGAAGTATAGATGGACATAAAAATGCTGCAGGAGGGATTATACCTTTTTTAAAGATTACTAATGATATTGCTGTAGCTGTAGATCAACTAGGTACTAGAAAAGGAGCTATTGCAGTTTATATAGAGCCTTGGCACATGGATATAGGTGATTTTATTGATTTGCGTAAAAATTCAGGTGAAGAAAGACGCCGTGCACACGAGCTTTTCCCCGCTTTATGGATCAATGATCTTTTTATGAAAAGAGTAAGAGCTAATGATAAATGGACTCTTTTTGATCCTGCAGATACGGCGGATTTATGTGATTTATATGGTGAAGCTTTTGAAAAACGTTATGAAAAATATGAAAAAGATGAAAGCATTACTAAAGAGATCGTAGAAGCTAAAGATCTTTGGAAGAAAATTTTGCTAAATTATTTTGAAACGGGCTTGCCATTTTTATGTTTTAAAGATAGTGCTAATAGAGCAAATCCAAATGCTCATGTGGGTATCATTAGAAGTTCAAATTTATGTACTGAAATTTTTCAAAATACCGAGCCAAATTATTATCAAATCAAAGTAGTTTTTGAAAATGGGGATGAGGTTCATTTTGATGAAGATCAAAAGGTTATGATTGATGGAGGATATGAAAAACCAGCTAAAAAAATCTCAACTTTAGATAGTATTAATGGTAATAAAGTTTATATAGTAGAAAAGTATAAAAACGATGGAAAAACGGCAGTTTGTAATCTAGCTAGTATAAATCTTAGCAAGGTATATACTAAAGAAGATATAGAGCGTGTTGTCCCAACGGCTATTCGTATGCTTGATAATGTGATTGATTTAAATTTTTATCCTCACAGAAAAGTAAAAGATACCAATTTGAAATCTCGTGCTATAGGTCTTGGAGTGATGGGTGAAGCACAAATGCTTGCTGAGACTAAGATTCATTGGGGAAGTGATGAACATTTAAATAAAATCGATGAGATTATGGAGCAAATTAGCTTTGAGGCTATTAACGCGAGTTCAAATTTGGCACTTGAAAAAGGATCTTATGAAGATTTTAAAGGATCAAATTGGAGCAAGGGGATTTTTCCTATTGATGTAGCAAGTCCTAAGGCTAAAGCTTTAACTTTAAGAGAAGGCTTATTTGATCAAAGTGAATGTGATTGGGCTAAACTTAGAGAAAAAGTTAAAAAAGATGGTATGAGAAATGGTTATTTGATGGCTATTGCGCCTACTTCTTCTATTTCTATTTTAGTGGGTACTACGCAAACTATCGAACCTGTTTATAAGAGAAAGTGGTTTGAGCAAAATTTAAGCGGTATGATACCTGTGGTTGTGCCAAATTTAAGTCTTGATACTTGGCAATACTATACTCCAGCTTATGAACTTGATCAAAAAATTCTTGTAAAAGCTGCAGCTGTGCGTGGCAAATGGATCGATCAAGGACAAAGCTTAAATATCTTTTTATCGCTTGATAAAGCAAGTGGTGGATATTTAAATGAAATTTATCAACTTGCTTGGGAACTTGGAGTAAAGTCTACTTATTATCTAAGAAGTGAAAGTCCTGATAGTGAAAAAGTAAATGTTACAGATCGTAGTATAGAATGTGAAGGTTGCCAATAGCACTAAAAACCCAATGAAAAGCATTGGGTTTTTTAAAGATTAAGAATTATAAATTTCCTTATCTAGAGCTTTTAAATTTTTTGCAGTACAAAGTGCTGAAGTCATAGCTCCTGAGACATTACTTGCTGTTCTTGCCATATCTATAATAGGATCAATAGCTAAAATCAGACTTAACATGACAAAATTGTTGCCAAATCCAATCCCTGCTAACATAATAGAAGCTGCCATAGTTGCACTTCCAGGCACTCCAGCTATACCTAAGGATCCAATAACAGCTACTAAAACTATCATTAAAGCAAAAGTAAAATCAATGTGTGTATGTGTTGCAAAAGCTACAAAAACTGCCGCTAAAGCCGGAAAGTATCCCGCACAGCCATTAAGTCCTGTTGTTGTGCCTATGGATGCTACAAAATTAGCTATAGCAGGATTAACTCCAAATTTATTTTGCAAAGTTGAAGTCGTCATAGGTAAAGTACTTAAAGAAGATCTTGAGCTAAATGCAAATAGCCATACAGGAAAGGCTTTTTTTACATATTTTATAGGGTTTAATCCTTGAGAAATAAGAAGTAAAAAATGTACTCCAAACATTATAAACATAGCTATATAAATAAGTATGATAAAAAGTCCAGCTGTTTTGATAGCTTCAAAACCATTGCTTAAAAGAACATTGGCCATCATGCAAACTACAGCATAAGGCATAAATCTAATAACTGTAGCAGTCATGCTCATCATAATGTTATAAAAGGTCAAAATAAAATTCTGAAAACTTTTAAAGGCTTGTTCATGTTCTTCTTTTTTAGAAATTTTTTTAGCACTAATTCCTACAAAAAAGGAAAAAATGACAATAGCTATAATATTTTCTTTATTAATAGCCGTAACGATATTGCTAGGTATTAGTCCTAGTATAATATTTGAAAAGGTTTGAATTTCGCGAATTTGCTTATTTCCTTCATGTATAGCAAAATTACTTCCTAGATCAAAACTATAACCTAAAAATATACCCAAAGTTGCAGCTATGGCTGTACTAAAGAGTATCCAAAAAAGACTTATTCCAAGCAAAGAAGATATTTTGATATTTTTATCAATTTCTATAATAACTTTTATAATACAAATGCTTATAAGAGGAATAACTAGCATTTTTATAAAAGCTACGAAAACAGAGCTTATAAATGCAAACCAATGTTTTGTTTCACTATACCAAAGAATATTGCTTGTTTCTTTAGCATTTGGAAAGTTAGCCAAATATTGTAAAGCAAGACCAAATCCTAAACCCATTAAAAGTGCAAACAGCATACGAAGAGAAAAGTTGATTTTAATATCTTGCATTTTTTTCAATGCGTAAAAAATAACACAAAGTATAGCAAGAGTAGCTATAGTATAAGCTTGTGAAAGCATTAGAAAGTCTTGAAAAAATTGTTTATTCATAAAAAGTCCTTATAAGAAACTATAATCAAGCACAAAATATATGAAAATATATTTGCATAAAGCTCGATTTTATAAATGGTAGCACAAAAATATTTTAAATAAGATAAAATTAGTATGATTTATTCTATATCTTTATGCAAACAATGCTCAAATATAAATTTGTGTTCTTGTGGTAAAGCTTCAAACAAAGCATTTGCTAAATTTCTAATCTCCCAAAGGGCCGATTTTGAACTACGTAAAGAAATAAAATTTTGCAAACTTCTTGCATTAATTGTTAATGTAAGCTCGGTTTTATAGCTTTCTGGTAAGCAGTATTTGGCTATATCTAAACTGATACTTTTTTGTAAAATAGTGCGTAAATTTTCCAAAGCTTTAATGCTTGCATTATCGACTTCTTCATTGCCGCAAAGCACAAGATAGCGGCTTGCATTTTCAAAATCCCCTACTTTAAATTCATTTTCATTGCGAAGTTCTTTTAGAGTATAACGCGTGCTTTTTACACTAGGGCTAGTATGACGATGTCTTGCAACTTCTTGTAAGCAAGCTCTTGAAATTCCTTGTATGTAAAAAGTATAGTTTAAATGCTCCAAAGTTGAAGCGTGTTTGAATTTATTACCCACGCGATCGATAAGTTCTTTATCTTTTTCACCACCACAATCACCTTTTTCAAAACTTTGCCAACAAGTTCTTGTTGCATGAGAACAAACAGATAATGGAGTGTGGAAAAGTAAGGTGATTTGCATGGTTATTCCTTTATGATAAAATATTTTTTATAATTCTTGCATTTTTTACTTAAAATTCTAATGAAATAAAAAGTTTATTAAGTTATAATTAGATAAAAAATAAGGCTTATTATCAATGAAACAAACAAAATATATTTTTGTAACAGGTGGAGTTTTAAGTTCTTTAGGTAAAGGAATAGCCGCTGCTTCTATCGCAACACTTTTAAAAAATTCAGGGCTTAAAGTGAGTGTTTTAAAAGCTGATCCTTATATCAATGTTGATCCAGGAACTATGAGCCCTTTTGAACATGGAGAAGTTTTTGTTACTGATGATGGAGCAGAAACAGATCTTGATTTAGGCCATTATGAGCGTTTTTTAGATGAGAGTTTATCTCAAGATAATAACTTCACCACAGGACGCGTTTATCAAAGTGTCATTGAAAAAGAAAGGCGTGGAGAATATCTTGGCAAAACCATTCAAGTAATCCCGCATATAGTAGGAGAAATCAAAGATCGTATCAAAAATGCAGGAGAAGGCAAAGATATACTTATTGTTGAAATTGGTGGAACTGTTGGAGATATAGAGGGTTTGCCTTTTTTAGAAGCCATTCGTGCTTTGCGTTTAGAAGTGGGTAAAAATAATGCTATGAATATTCATCTTACCTTGGTGCCTTTTATCAAAGCTGCAGGTGAGTTAAAAACCAAGCCCACTCAACATAGCGTAGGTGAGTTAAGACGCATAGGTATTAGTCCTGATATGATTATTTGTCGTAGCGAGAAAGCCCTTGATAGGGATTTAAAAGATAAAATCGCTATTTCTTGTGGAGTGGAAAAAAATTGCGTGATAGAAAGTGTTGATGCAGCAAGTATTTATCAAATTCCACTTAATTTCTTAAAACAAGATATTTTAAGCCCTATTGCTGAAATTTTGGATTTAAAAAATTTAAAACCTAATATGGAAAATTGGGATTCTTTGGTAAAAAGAGTTATAGCACCAAGCAATGAAGTTAAAATCGCTTTTGTGGGTAAATATGTGGATTTAAAAGAAAGTTATAAAAGCCTTACTGAAGCTATTATACATGCAGGTGCAGCACTAGATACTAAAGTAGAATTAAAATGGGTAGATAGCGAAAAACTTGAAAATTTAGAAAGCACTGAAGTATTTAAAGATGTGAGCGGAATTTTAGTTGCAGGAGGATTTGGATATCGTGGA
Source organism: Campylobacter jejuni subsp. jejuni 414 (assembly GCA_000163995.1). Classification (GTDB taxonomy): domain Bacteria; phylum Campylobacterota; class Campylobacteria; order Campylobacterales; family Campylobacteraceae; genus Campylobacter_D; species Campylobacter_D jejuni_A. Next base: position 1,666,964 of record CM000855.1, read on the forward strand.
GTAGAAGGAAAAATAAAAGCTATTCAATACGCTAGAGAAAATAAAATTCCTTTTTTAGGAATTTGTTTAGGCATGCAGCTTGCTTTGATAGAATTTGCTAGAAATGTATTAAAACTTAAAGATGCAAATTCAAGTGAATTTGATGAGAGATGTCAAAATCCTGTAGTTTATTTGATTGATGAATTTATGGATACTAATGGAGAAAAACAAATTCGCACTGCAAAAACTCCTTTAGGCGGAACTATGCGTTTGGGAGCTTATAAATGCGATATCAAAGAAAAATCCCTTTTAGCAAAGGTTTATGATAAGGCAAAAAGTGTAAAAGAACGCCACCGCCACCGCTATGAAGCAAATCCAAAATATAGAGCAGATTTTGAAAAACATAGTTTAATTGTAAGTGGTGAAAGTAAAGGGTTGATCGAAGCGGTTGAGCTTAATTCCCACCCTTTTTTCTTAGCCGTACAGTTTCATCCTGAATTTACATCAAGACTTGAACATGTTAATCCTGTGATTTGCGGTTTTATCAAGGCGGCTATAAACTATGAAGATAATTGATAAAAATGAAATTAAAAAAATTTTGGCTTCACGCTTTGAAAAGGATTTGCATACAAAGCTTTGTGATTTACCTTTACCGTGCTGTTTAAAGGACACATATAAAGCGGCTAATCGCATCAAAGAGGCTATAGAGAAAAATGAGAAAGTTGCTATAGTAGGGGATTATGATGTTGATGGAATCATTTCTTGTGTTGTTATGGCGGAATTTTTTGATGATATAGGTTTTGACTATATAGTAAGAATTCCAAATCGTTTTAAAGATGGATATGGATTAAATGCTGAAATTATTAATAAGCTTGATGTAAATTTGATAATAACTGTAGATAATGGTATAGCTGCTTTTGAAGCGGCTGTACTTTGTAAAGAAAAAAATATAGATTTGATTATCACTGATCATCATATGCCTCAAGATACTTTGCCTGATGCTTTTGCTATTATCAACCCAAAGCAAAAAGATTGTGATTTTCCAGAAATTGAAATTTGTGGAGCACAAGTGGCATGGTATTTGATAGCGGCTTTAAAGGAAGTTTGTAAACTTAATTATGATATGAGCAAATTTTTAGAGCTTTTAGCGATTGCAATTATTGCAGATATGATGGAGCTTAGAGATCTAAATCGTGCTTTAGTAAGGCGTGGTATAGAGCATATCAACAAATCCAAAAGAGCTGCTTTTAAGGCTATTAAGCATTATTATCAAAAAGATAAATTTGCTCTTGACAATATAGGATTTTTAATTGCTCCGCTTATAAATAGCGCTGGAAGAATGGATGATGCAAGTATTTCTTATGAATTTTTACACACTAAAGATTTTAACAAAGCCCTAGAATATCTAGAGCAAATTGTTAGTTTTAACGAAAGTCGTAAAGATGAGGAAAAGCAGCTTTTTGAAGACAGTTTAAATCAAATTGATGAAAATGATTCTTGTATTGTAGTATCGGGTTTAAATTGGCATGAAGGGGTTTTGGGGATTGTAGCAAGTCGTTTAGCTAAACATTTCAATAAGCCTGCTTTTGTATTTTCGCAAAATGAAGAACACTTAAAAGGCAGTGCAAGAAGCGTTGGTAAGATTGATATTTTGACTTTAATTTCTAAGACAAATTCTATGTTAAGTAATTATGGTGGTCACAAAGGTGCTGCTGGAATCAGTCTAAATTTTGAAAATTTTGAACAATTTAAAAATAAAATTAAAAAAGAATGCTCACAAATTTCTGAAAGTGAGTTTTTGGATACAGATGAAATTTTAGGAATTTTAGAGCCTAGTGAAATTGATTTTGAAATACTTGAAATTTTAGAATCTTTTGAACCTTTCGGGCATAAAAATCCACGACCTTTTTTTGTTTTAGAAAATCTTTGTGTAAAAAATAAAAAGCTTTTAGGTAAAGATGAAAAACATTTAAAGCTTATTTTAACTAAAGAAAATAAAACTATAGAAGCTTTATTTTTTAATTTTGACAAAGAGCCTGAATTAAATCAAAATATCAATTTGCTTGGAAGTATTTCTAAAAATGAATTTAGAGGATTAGTAACTCCACAATTTGTTATTAAAGAAATTTTATAAAATTTATAAATTTTATTTATTATTTATTAACATTATATAAGTTTTATTAGTGAAACTAAATTTAACAAACAAGGAGAGAATTGTGAAAAGACTACTATTGTGTGTATTAGTATTTTTATCTATAGGAGCATGTATGGCAGAAGCTAAACCAAAGATTGCTATTTTAGCAACAGGTGGAACGATAGCAGGTTCTATTGATAGTGCTGTTGCTACAACAGGTTATACAGCAGGAGTTGTTGGAGTAGATGTTTTAATTAAAGCAGTTCCGCAAATTCAAGATTTAGCTAATATTAGCGGGGAACAAATAGCAAATATTGATAGCTCAAATATGCGTGATGAAATTTGGTTAAAGCTTGCTAAAGAAATCAATAAGCTTTTTGTTGAAGGGGTAGATGGTGTAGTCATAACTCATGGTACTGACACCATGGAAGAAACCGCTTATTTTTTAAATTTAACCATTAAAAGTGATAAGCCCGTGGTTTTAGTTGGTGCTATGCGTCCATCAACCGCTATAAGTGCAGATGGTCCAAAAAATCTTTACAATGCTGTAGCATTGGCTGCTGATAAAGATGCAAAAGATAAAGGGGTTATGGTAGCCATGAATGATAAAATTTTAAGTGCTAGGGGTGTGGTAAAAACTCATAGTTTAAATGTTGATGCTTTCTCTTCTCCTGATTTTGGGGATTTGGGTTATATAATAGATGGCAAAGTCTTTTTCTATAATAATGTTGCTAAAGCACACACAAAAAATAGTCCTTTTGATGTAAGCAAACTAACAAGCTTGCCAAAAGTAGATATACTTTATACTTATTCAAATGATGGTAGTGGTATAGCTGCAAAAGCTTTGTTTGAAAATGGAACTAAGGGCGTAGTTGTTGCAGGAAGTGGTGCAGGAAGTATACATGAAGATCAAAAAAATGTCTTAAAAGAACTTATAAAAAAAGGACTTGATGTTGTTGTAAGCTCAAGGGTTGTAGCAGGACGCGTTGTTGTAAGCGATTCAGATAAGAAATTAGGTTTTATTAGCGCTGAAGATTTAAATCCTCAAAAAGCAAGAATTTTGCTTATGTTAGCACTTACAAAAACAAGTGAACCTAAAAAAATTCAAGAATATTTTTTAAAATATTAAAAATAAGAGTATTTATAGAAAAATGTTATATTAGACATTTACTATAATAAATAAACACAAACTCTTTGAAAAAAATATTTAAATATTTGTGGTTGCTATCTTAAATTTCAAACATAATTTTTATATAAATTCTCTAGGATATAAATTTATTTTTGATAGTTATAAAAAAGGTTTTATTTAAGGCAAAAATTATTTTATTTTTATTAAAGTATAATTTTAAAAAACTATATTATAATTACTTTAAATTATTTCATGCATAAGAAAGGTATAAAATGGGTATTTCAAGGCGAAACTTTATTAAAGGCTTAGCTGCAACCTCTGCAGTTGTTTCTGTAAATCCACTTATGGCAGCTGGAGAAACCAAATTTTATGACATAAAAAAAGTTCCCCATGCAACACACTTTGGTGCATTTTGGGCCGATGTAAATTCAGAAGGTCAGATAGTAAAAGTTACCCCTCAACAATCTGATAAGCATCCTTCGGTAATCACTGATGCTATTATTGATAGAACTTATTCAGATACAAGAGTAAAATATCCTTGTGTAAGAAAAAGTTTTTTAGAAGGTAATAAAAAACCTAATTTAAGAGGTAAAGAACCCTTTGTAAGAGTAAGCTGGGAAAAGGCTTATGATCTTATTTTGCAAAATTTCAAAGAAACCCCTATTGAAAATTTATTTAACGCAAGTTATGGTGGTTGGGGTCATGTGGGTTTGTTGCATAACTGTAACTCTGTAGCAGGGAGATTTTTCAATACCGCACTTGGCGGACATATTGGTACAGATGGAGAGTATAGTAATGGTGCAGCTGGAAAAGTAAATGCAAGTATTATGGGAGATTTAGAAGTTTATTCTTTGCAAACTGCCCATGAGCAAATTTTAAAAAATACTCAAGTTTATGTACTTTGGGGTGCTGATCTTTATAAATGTAATCAAATCGATTTTAAAGTAGCAAATCGTGGAAATGATGAGTATTATAAAAAATACCGCAAATCAAATATCAAATTCATAAGTATAGATCCTCAATACACTCAAACTGCAGAAATTTTAGATGCAGAGTGGATTAAAATTCGTCCAAATACTGATGTGGCTTTAATGCTTGGTATGATGAACTATCTTTATAAAAGTGGAAAATATGATAAAAAATTCATAGAAAAATACACTGATGGTTTTGATAAATTTTTACCTTATTTACTAGGAAAAAGCGATGGTATAGATAAAACTCCTGCATGGGCAGCAAAAATCACAGGTTTAGATGAAAAAGTTATCACTTCTTTAGCAGATACTTTTGTAAAAAATCGCACTTTCTTAGCAGGAAATTGGGCTATGCAAAGAGCGCATCATGGCGAACAAGCGGATTGGACTTTGATGGTTTTAGCAGCCATGATAGGGCAAATCGGCCTAGCAGGAGGTGGATTTGGTTTTTCTATGCATTATTCAGGTGGCGGACAAGCGTTTTCAGGTGTGAGACTTCCAGTTGGTTTGCCACAAGGTAAAAACAATCTTGATTTTAATATTCCTGCAAGTAGAATTTCAGAAGCTATTTTAAATCCAGGAAAGACTATTAAATTTAAAGGTAAAGAAATCACTTTCCCTAAAATTAAAATGATGTATGTAGTGGGTGCTTCTATTTTAGGACATCATCCAGATACTAACGAGCTTATTCGTGCAATTCGCACACTAGATACTGTTATCGTACATGAGCCTTGGTGGACCCCTATGGCAAAAATGGCCGATATTGTCCTACCTTCAACCACAACTTTAGAAAGAGATGATATTAGTTTTGGCGGATCTTATTCTCAAGATTATGTTTATGCAATGAAAAAAGTTATTGAGCCAGTTTTTGAAAGCAAAAATGATTATGATATTTTTGAAGAAATGGCAAAAAGAATAGGGGAAAGAGAACATAAGAAATTTACCGGAGGAAAGACTAAAGAGCAATGGCTTGAAGGATTTTATGGAAGAAGTGATTGTCCTTATTATATGGAATTTGCTGATTTTTGGAAACAAGGTTTTATCCATTTTGAACCACCTAAAGAAGCCTATGATTATGTAAGACATTCAGAATTTAGAGCTGATCCAGTAGCAAATAAACTTGCAACAGAAAGCGGAAAGATTCAAATTTATTCTCCTAAATTTGAAAAATACAATTTAGAAGACTTTAAAGCACACCCAACTTGGTTTGAGCCAGCAGAATGGTTAGGAAATGAAAAATTAGTTAAAAAATATCCTTTCCAC
>CM000855.1:1672539-1678868 GCA_000163995.1 Campylobacter jejuni subsp. jejuni 414
TAATCCCCATTTTATTACAAACAATAAGGCTAAATATTAGCCTTATTTAATCCCTCTTTAAGTTTAATTAGTTATACTTTTACTTCCTTTTTTGAAAAAAGGACTTAAAATCTTTTAAATTATAAAGTTTCACTAGCTTAGTAGATTTTATAAATTAACTTTTTCAGTTTTTTATTTATAAACTGAAAGCTTTTTTATAAATCTTGTTTTTTAATTTAAACTTTTCTTTTAAAAATGATTTTTTGTTTTGTTCTTTTAATTTAGTATTGTTATTCAAATCTTATTAGTCAATCTTTGAAATCTAAATAAGTGATCGATTGAGCCAGAAAGATTTAGGCATAAGCAATTATGTAAAATCTATCAATCTAAATTATAATGAAAGATTAAAGACTTTTCTTTATTAATCTTTCATACTTTTTCTTTGAAGAAAAAGATTAAACTATCTGTAATTTTTATGGAGAGTTTGATCCTGGCTCAGAGTGAACGCTGGCGGCGTGCCTAATACATGCAAGTCGAACGATGAAGCTTTTAGCTTGCTAGAAGTGGATTAGTGGCGCACGGGTGAGTAAGGTATAGTTAATCTGCCCTACACAAGAGGACAACAGTTGGAAACGACTGCTAATACTCTATACTCCTGCTTAACATAAGTTGAGTAGGGAAAGTTTTTCGGTGTAGGATGAGACTATATAGTATCAGCTAGTTGGTGAGGTAATGGCTCACCAAGGCTATGACGCTTAACTGGTCTGAGAGGATGATCAGTCACACTGGAACTGAGACACGGTCCAGACTCCTACGGGAGGCAGCAGTAGGGAATATTGCGCAATGGGGGAAACCCTGACGCAGCAACGCCGCGTGGAGGATGACACTTTTCGGAGCGTAAACTCCTTTTCTTAGGGAAGAATTCTGACGGTACCTAAGGAATAAGCACCGGCTAACTCCGTGCCAGCAGCCGCGGTAATACGGAGGGTGCAAGCGTTACTCGGAATCACTGGGCGTAAAGGGCGCGTAGGCGGATTATCAAGTCTCTTGTGAAATCTAATGGCTTAACCATTAAACTGCTTGGGAAACTGATAGTCTAGAGTGAGGGAGAGGCAGATGGAATTGGTGGTGTAGGGGTAAAATCCGTAGATATCACCAAGAATACCCATTGCGAAGGCGATCTGCTGGAACTCAACTGACGCTAAGGCGCGAAAGCGTGGGGAGCAAACAGGATTAGATACCCTGGTAGTCCACGCCCTAAACGATGTACACTAGTTGTTGGGGTGCTAGTCATCTCAGTAATGCAGCTAACGCATTAAGTGTACCGCCTGGGGAGTACGGTCGCAAGATTAAAACTCAAAGGAATAGACGGGGACCCGCACAAGCGGTGGAGCATGTGGTTTAATTCGAAGATACGCGAAGAACCTTACCTGGGCTTGATATCCTAAGAACCTTATAGAGATATGAGGGTGCTAGCTTGCTAGAACTTAGAGACAGGTGCTGCACGGCTGTCGTCAGCTCGTGTCGTGAGATGTTGGGTTAAGTCCCGCAACGAGCGCAACCCACGTATTTAGTTGCTAACGGTTCGGCCGAGCACTCTAAATAGACTGCCTTCGTAAGGAGGAGGAAGGTGTGGACGACGTCAAGTCATCATGGCCCTTATGCCCAGGGCGACACACGTGCTACAATGGCATATACAATGAGACGCAATACCGCGAGGTGGAGCAAATCTATAAAATATGTCCCAGTTCGGATTGTTCTCTGCAACTCGAGAGCATGAAGCCGGAATCGCTAGTAATCGTAGATCAGCCATGCTACGGTGAATACGTTCCCGGGTCTTGTACTCACCGCCCGTCACACCATGGGAGTTGATTTCACTCGAAGCCGGAATACTAAACTAGTTACCGTCCACAGTGGAATCAGCGACTGGGGTGAAGTCGTAACAAGGTAACCGTAGGAGAACCTGCGGTTGGATCACCTCCTTTCTAGAGTACAAAGTAATAAGTCTCACAACTATTACTTCAATATATAAACTCAATTGATTCTTGTTTAGATTTCAAAGATTGATGATAAAGCTAATTGTTTATGGGGAATTAGCTCAGCTGGGAGAGCGCCTGCTTTGCACGCAGGAGGTCAGCGGTTCGATCCCGCTATTCTCCACCATTTTTAAGGGCCTATAGCTCAGCTGGTTAGAGTGCACCCCTGATAAGGGTGAGGTCACAAGTTCAAGTCTTGTTAGGCCCACCATATAAAAAAGATTTGAATAAGCTTTAAAATCTAAAGCAAGTATATAAAGTATGTTAAAAATAATATAGCTATATTTAGATTTATTTTTAACTTTAGGTATAAATAAATAATACTTTAATCATATACTTCCTTTAGGTTTTAAACCTAAATGTTCTTTTTAATTATCATTGTTAAGAGTCACAAGCAAGTTTTAATAAAAACAATTTTACAGGACTTGTTAAAGGATAAAACCCATTTATCTTTTCTTTAGTCAATGCTAAAGACAAGTTTCAAACTCACAGCTTATTTAGAATTAAGTTATTTTAGTTTTATATTAAGTGTTTGAATGCTTTCCGTCTTAAGATAAATAAGTCTTATCATAAAAACTTTAACAAGGAAGTGATGCGTTTTAGAATTAATAATAAAGGTAGAAGTTAGATTTATCTAGCTTTTATACAAATTGTTCTTTTTAGTGATTAAGAACTAAAGTTTTCATTATCTATATTAATTTTTTAATTAGTATTTAGATGAATTTATTTATTAGCTTTTAGCTTATAAATAGTTTTAGCTTATTACGCTTTTTTAGTCTAATATCTCTTAGGCTTGGCGGGGTAGGTCTTTAGCTTTGGTTCTTTAGGTGGGCTTTCTCATCCGCTAAAAGAACATCAAAAAGGTAAGCTACTAAGAGCGAATGGTGGATGCCTTGACTGGTAAAGGCGATGAAGGACGTACTAGACTGCGATAAGCTACGGGGAGCTGTCAAGAAGCTTTGATCCGTAGATTTCCGAATGGGGCAACCCAATGTATAGAGATATACATTACCTATATAGGAGCGAACGAGGGGAATTGAAACATCTTAGTACCCTCAGGAAAAGAAATCAATAGAGATTGCGTCAGTAGCGGCGAGCGAAAGCGCAAGAGGGCAAACCCAGTGCTTGCACTGGGGGTTGTAGGACTGCAATGTGCAAGAGGTGAGTTTAGCAGAACATTCTGGAAAGTATAGCCATAGAGGGTGATAGTCCCGTATGCGAAAAACAAACTTTAGCTAGCAGTATCCTGAGTAGGGCGGGACACGAGGAATCCTGTCTGAATCCGGGTCGACCACGATCCAACCCTAAATACTAATACCAGATCGATAGTGCACAAGTACCGTGAGGGAAAGGTGAAAAGAACTGAGGTGATCAGAGTGAAATAGAACCTGAAACCATTTGCTTACAATCATTCAGAGCACTATGTAGCAATACAGTGTGATGGACTGCCTTTTGCATAATGAGCCTGCGAGTTGTGGTGTCTGGCAAGGTTAAGCAAACGCGAAGCCGTAGCGAAAGCGAGTCTGAATAGGGCGCTTAGTCAGATGCTGCAGACCCGAAACGAAGTGATCTATCCATGAGCAAGTTGAAGCTAGTGTAAGAACTAGTGGAGGACTGAACCCATAGGCGTTGAAAAGCCCCGGGATGACTTGTGGATAGGGGTGAAAGGCCAATCAAACTTCGTGATAGCTGGTTCTCTCCGAAATATATTTAGGTATAGCGTTGTGTCGTAATATAAGGGGGTAGAGCACTGAATGGGCTAGGGCATACACCAATGTACCAAACCCTATCAAACTCCGAATACCTTATATGTAATCACAGCAGTCAGGCGGCGAGTGATAAAATCCGTCGTCAAGAGGGAAACAACCCAGACTACCAGCTAAGGTCCCTAAATCTTACTTAAGTGGAAAACGATGTGAAGTTACTTAAACAACCAGGAGGTTGGCTTAGAAGCAGCCATCCTTTAAAGAAAGCGTAATAGCTCACTGGTCTAGTGATTTTGCGCGGAAAATATAACGGGGCTAAAGTAAGTACCGAAGCTGTAGACTTGACTTTGTCAAGTGGTAGGAGAGCGTTCTATTTGCGTCGAAGGTATACCGGTAAGGAGTGCTGGAGCGAATAGAAGTGAGCATGCAGGCATGAGTAGCGATAATTAATGTGAGAATCATTAACGCCGTAAACCCAAGGTTTCCTACGCGATGCTCGTCATCGTAGGGTTAGTCGGGTCCTAAGTCGAGTCCGAAAGGGGTAGACGATGGCAAATTGGTTAATATTCCAATACCAACATTAGTGTGCGATGGAAGGACGCTTAGGGCTAAGGGGGCTAGCGGATGGAAGTGCTAGTCTAAGGTCGTAGGAGGTTATACAGGCAAATCCGTATAACATACTCCGAGAACTGAAAGGCTTTTTGAAGTCTTCGGATGGATAGAAGAACCCCTGATGCCGTCGAGCCAAGAAAAGTTTCTAAGTTTAGCTAATGTTGCCCGTACCGTAAACCGACACAGGTGGGTGGGATGAGTATTCTAAGGCGCGTGGAAGAACTCTCTTTAAGGAACTCTGCAAAATAGCACCGTATCTTCGGTATAAGGTGTGGTTAGCTTCGTACTAGGATTTACTCCGAAAGCGAAGAAACTTACAACAAAGAGTCCCTCCCGACTGTTTACCAAAAACACAGCACTCTGCTAACTCGTAAGAGGATGTATAGGGTGTGACGCCTGCCCGGTGCTCGAAGGTTAATTGATGGGGTTAGCATTAGCGAAGCTCTTGATCGAAGCCCGAGTAAACGGCGGCCGTAACTATAACGGTCCTAAGGTAGCGAAATTCCTTGTCGGTTAAATACCGACCTGCATGAATGGCGTAACGAGATGGGAGCTGTCTCAAAGAGGGATCCAGTGAAATTGTAGTGGAGGTGAAAATTCCTCCTACCCGCGGCAAGACGGAAAGACCCCGTGGACCTTTACTACAGCTTGACACTGCTATTTGGATAAGAATGTGCAGGATAGGTGGGAGGCTTTGAGTATATGACGCTAGTTGTATAGGAGCCATTGTTGAGATACCACTCTTTCTTATTTGGGTAGCTAACCAGCTTGAGTTATCCTCAAGTGGGACAATGTCTGGTGGGTAGTTTGACTGGGGCGGTCGCCTCCCAAATAATAACGGAGGCTTACAAAGGTTGGCTCAGAACGGTTGGAAATCGTTCGTAGAGTATAAAGGTATAAGCCAGCTTAACTGCAAGACATACAAGTCAAGCAGAGACGAAAGTCGGTCTTAGTGATCCGGTGGTTCTGTGTGGAAGGGCCATCGCTCAAAGGATAAAAGGTACCCCGGGGATAACAGGCTGATCTCCCCCAAGAGCTCACATCGACGGGGAGGTTTGGCACCTCGATGTCGGCTCATCGCATCCTGGGGCTGGAGCAGGTCCCAAGGGTATGGCTGTTCGCCATTTAAAGCGGTACGCGAGCTGGGTTCAGAACGTCGTGAGACAGTTCGGTCCCTATCTGCCGTGGGCGTAAGAAGATTGAAGAGATTTGACCCTAGTACGAGAGGACCGGGTTGAACAAACCACTGGTGTAGCTGTTGTTCTGCCAAGAGCATCGCAGCGTAGCTAAGTTTGGAAAGGATAAACGCTGAAAGCATCTAAGCGTGAAGCCAACTCTAAGATGAATCTTCTCTAAGCTCTCTAGAAGACTACTAGTTTGATAGGCTGGGTGTGTAATGGATGAAAGTCTTTTAGCTGACCAGTACTAATAGAGCGTTTGGCTTATCTTTAATAAAGCATCACTTCCTTGTTAAGGTTTTTACTTAAAGCTTTGGATATTTTTATATTTAAGTGTATAAACAATAATTCAAGTTTAATAAAATCTTTCAAGTAAAGTTTGTATTAGAACTTGCTCTTAACATTGTTTTTTAAGTGTTCTATTAAAAGAATATTTAAATAACAATGTCCGTGATTATACAGATGTGGAAACGCCTTGCTCCATCCCGAACCAAGAAGCTAAGCACATCGTGGGTGATGATACTACGCCTTACTGGCAGGGGGAAAGTAGCTCATTGCGGACTTGTTAATTTATCTGCATTGTTATACAAATAATATTTTATTTTTTAATTATCTATTCTTTTTAAGGTTTAAGTAAAAATAATAATTCCAATATGAAATTTTAAATTTCAAAAGTTTAAAAAGTATAAAATATGGTTTTATATTTATAGTGTTTTTAGTTTAGTTGGTTTTACTATGTTTAGAAATTAAATTATAGGGTTTAAAAAGTGAGGATAATAAATTAAATTTTACTTACACATTCTTTGAAAACTTTTCCG
>CM000855.1:1678968-1710025 GCA_000163995.1 Campylobacter jejuni subsp. jejuni 414
TAAAATCCTAGAGATAGCTTCTGCGTCTTCTTGCTCTCTTGGTGCATAGAAAATCTGACAAGCATGATTTGTTAAGAGTGTTTTAGCTCCTTCTTTTCCATAGCCCAAAGGTGGTTGTGTTTCAAGTTGTGAATTTGATTGATAAATCATCAAAGATCTTAACCAATAACCAGCCATAAAACTGATTGCTGATTGATAGATAGGAATTCTACCGGGTGCAGTAAATTCATCCATAACCATTAAACAAGTATATTTTAAATCTTTATTGCTTTGTGGCAATTCTTTGGTGTTTAATAAAATAAGTTGCGACCAAAAAATATTTAAAATAAATTGTGCATTTGCTAATTGATCAGGCGTAATTCCTATATAAATTGTCATTTTCTTTTTACGCAAATCTCGCAAATCAAAATCGCTTGTTTCTGTGCTTAATCTTAATGTTTCACTTTCAAATGGCACAAGCGGAGCATTAAAAGAGCTCATTACACCGGATTTAGTAGCATCTGAGTTAATATTAAAATAAGTTTCTAAACGTCTTATGGTTGCTTCATCTAAAACTTCACAATAAGATAAGAAATTGTATGTATCATCAAAACCTTTTAAAGTTTTTCCTTCATTTTTAAGTGAGAAACCTTTTGAGAGTTGCAAAATATTGTAAAAGTTAAATTCTCCTACATTAATATCAAACGCACTTTGAAATTCTTTTCCATAATCGGTTAATTGTAAATCACGCCATAAATAACAAAGCCCAATAAATAAGTTTTGTGCTAAGCCATTGAAAAATTTTGAGGTAGAATCCCCATCTTGTGGGTAGAGTATGTTACCTAAATCCATTAATTGACTATCGCAATGCTCTTTATCACTCATATCAATATAAGTTAAAGGATTATAGCGATGTGTCTGTCTTGAAAATGGATTGAATAAATAAACTTCTTGTCCTAAAATCTCTTTTCTATATTTGCTTGTGTAGTCAAAACATTCTTGTTTAATATCTTGAACAACAGCACTTTCTCGCCACTCTAACAAGTTTGGTATTACTATACCTACGCCTTTACCACTTCTTGTGGGTGCTCCTAAGGCTACAAATTGCTGACCGCTAAATCTTAAAATCTTTCCCTTGTATTTTCCGATAATTATTCCATTATCTGAAAATAAATTCATTTTTTTAATTTCATTAAAATTTGCAAATCTAGCTTCGCCAAATTGAGATTTTTTGGCTTTTAAAGATAACACCAAAACAGAAAAAACAACAAAACAAATGCCAAAAGTAATACCTAAAGAAAGCCATATTTTTGGATAACCATTAGAGATTGCTTGTAGCGTAAAATTTATGTTATAAATTTCAATCGCTTTCATTATTTTTACTTTATTTAAAAAGAAAAAAACAATGGGTGTTATTAAGTAAGTGAGAATAAAACTCGCTATAGTAAGAAAAATCATTTGAATGCTTTTATTATTTTGCATTTATCTCTCCATTTCTTTAAAATAAATGCCGCTAATACGCCTTTTTCCATGATGGGCATGGATATGCACGACAATATCTATTAAGTCTTTAAGTGTTTTTTGGATAATTTCAAAAGGCACGCATTGACCTTGTGGATTTTGTAGAGTCATTAAAGCAAGTCGTGTAAATGTTTCTTCGGGGCTTCCTGCATGGCAACTTGTGATACTTCCACCATGACCACTAGCTAAAACATTAATAAAATCATAAGTTTCAGCACCTCTAAGCTCTGCTAGTAAAATCCTATCAGGCTTCATTCTTAAACAAGATTTTAAAAGTGTTGCAGAATTTAAAAAATCTGTACTTTTTGCTTCGCTAGGATAGAATAATTGCACGAAATTTTTGTGTTCATAGAATTTGATTTCTTCAACATCTTCTATTGTGATAATCCTATCATCAAGGCTTATAAAATCAATAAGAGTTTTCATAAAGGTAGTTTTACCGCTTCCTGTTTCACCAGCGATAATAATATTTTTACCATAACTAACAGCTTTGGATATAAAATTTTGATAATCTCTTGCTTCATATAGCTTGATTAATTCTTCATCGCTTGGTTTGATTTTATTTTTATCATCAGGATTTAAATCTTCAAAAAGTCCGCTTTTAATATGATCTTCCATTTTAAAGCGAGTTTTGCTTGGCTTTCTAATAGTAATTGAAATGTGTTCGCTTTTTGTAGCAGGAGGAATAACAATTTGCATACGCTCTCCACCTACTAGAATACAACTAAGAATAGGGCGTGATACATCTATTTTATCTTTTTTGAATGAGGCTGAAGCAGTTGCAAAATGTCCTGCGGACTCAAAATCAAGTTCTGTTTGTACAGATTCCCATAATCCTTTGGAGTTTTGTACCCAAATTTTATTATCGCCGTTATAGCAGATTTCATTGATATTATCATCTTTTAAAAATTCTCCAAAAAATTTTTGAGTGTATTTATCTAGCGTTATTGACATTCTTTTTCCTTGTAAGCTTATAAACCTTTGAAAAATCTATATCTCTGTTTACATAAACACCGACCAAATCTCCGTGATTCTTATAAAGAGTAGGTTTAATATCAATCATTTTTTCTAATGCTGTATTTGCGATTTCTTTTGCAGAATCTCTTGTATTTTCAGTGTAATTGGCATAATTATTTTTATTATCTTTGCCTGTAATTTGATCCGCTAAGATAGCCAGTGAATCATCTATCATTGATAATAAAATAGCAGAGCCAAATCGTTTTAAATAATGATGATCTACCCATCCTTGCATTCCACTTGCTCCAAGTTCATCGGTTGCACCAGAATAAACAGGGATGATAATATTGTTTGGTGTTCTAATTTCTTGCCAAATCACAAAAAGTCTATCCATGCCATCATCTAATTGTCCAGCATTGAAAGTTCCTGTAATGGTGCTACCCTTTTCTATTAAAAGTGTATTTCCATTTGCTGAATAAACATCATTTGAAACAATACAAGCAATACCACCTTTAATAGAGCTTACTAATCTTGTTTTTAGGGCACAACCTATATAAGTGCCTTTAGGTAAGAGTAAATTTTGATCAAATTCGCTAACTTTGGCAATTGTCGGAGTAAATACTTCACCTGTAAATTCTCCACCGCTTTGGAAATTGTTAGAATTTTGTAAAGCACCTGAACCATTTTGTCCAAATTCAAACACTGTGTTAGGTTTTTCTCCAAATTCTTCCCTGTTTCCTGTGCCATTATTTCCAAATCCATCATTATTAGATGAAGCGACAACAGTAACTCCTGCACCTTTAACAATTCTAGGCTTTGGAGGTTTGGGTTCAAGTATTAAATCTTGTGTCGGTTTTGGTGATTCTTGTGCAATTAGTTCATCAAATGTTTTTTGTGGAGGAGGTGGAATAAATTCCTTTGTTTTAACACTTTGTGCCAAATCTTTATTATCTTCTTTTTGTACTTCTTCGGTAGTTGTATTGCTACTTAAAAATGATTTTAAAAAATAAACTAATATTAAAACTAATAATAATCCACCCACAGCAAAAATTACATAAGCTTGTATCTTTCTAAGATGATTTTTTTGATCGTGTAAATCACTTGTATGATTTTCAAAATCATTGTCTAAATTATCTTGTTCTTTATCTTGCATACTTATTCCTTTTAGTTTCATTCGTTTTATTTTTTATTTATCTCTCTTTGAATATTTTCATTGGAGGTTTCTCTTGTTTTATCTAAAGGATTTTTTGCATAGCCACGATTAAAAATACCAACGACTTTATCGCCACTTCTTAACAAGATTTGTTTAGTAATTTTTTGAATTACTAAAACTTCATAATTGCCATCTTTTTTAATATGAGTATTTAAAATACTTTCTTTACCATTATCATACATGAAAACAGCAGGAAAAGTTTTAGTATTATCAAAACCAAGATATGTAAAAACACCATCATCATAAGCAAAATTTGGACTTATGTCTTCGCTACCTTTGTTAATTTTCATATAAAAATCCCAATTTCTAGGAATGGTATTTTTATTTAAATCTCTGCGTATATTTTCTTGTTCTTGTGCTTCTAAAAATTCTTTAGCGGCTTTTAAATCTTTTTTAGGGTAAGAAAAACTGAGTTTATAGGTAGCGTTATTATTTTGGTTTACAAGTTTTAAATCGAATACATAAGTATTTAGATTTGTAATAACAATTAGGTTAGTTTTCCAATCATGAGGATTTGGATCTAAAACGAATTCTTGTGATGCTTGACTCTCTCCTATATTATTGTTTTCTTGTTGAACAAGTTGTGTTTTATAAGCTTTAGGTTTTATAAATAAAAGATTGTCTTTTTCAATTAAATCCCAACCTTCTGCAAAACCTGTAGCAGTATTGATAATTCTTTCATCGGTACCAAATTCTAAAACGCTAACATAGCCATTTTTTGCATTAATTTGAAATACATCGTTTGCATTATAAATTGCATAAGCAATTCTTTTATCAAATGTAGAAGTTTTTGGAATATTTAAAGCCCAAATAAAACTACACAACAATAAATTTATCAAGATTATTTTTTTCATTGTGCCACCTCGTCATCAATTCTATAAGTTAATACTTTAAAACCTAAAGGATTTAAAAATCTGTTTTCTTCGCTAGCTTTTGCTAAGATATAGTCATAACTTAATGTTATTACTTTTGTTGCTTGAGTTGTTCCTTTGGAAGTTAAATTTTTTGTAGTAATAATTGCCCTGACTGTAGCAGTTTTCACTCCGTTACTTTCTCCTAAAACAATACTTAAAATTTGAACACTTACTTCATTGGAGTTTTTTAGAATTTGATCTCTTGCATTATCACCTTCATATAAAGCCCTATATTCATTTGCTACTTTTTCAGAACTCATTAATTGAGTAAGTAAATAATCTTGATTTAAAAGATCATAATAATAGCCTTCTCTAGCTTTTACATAAGTGCTAATAAAATATTTATCTAATGCTTCATTTGCTTTAATTTCTTTTTCATCAAGCATGGTTAAAATATCAACCATTCCTGTAGTATTGTCTACTCTTATTACATAAGGTTCTATTGTTTTTAAAGGAGTAAGTAAAACAACAGCTATAATGGAAATAATGGCTATAAAAATAGAAATAAAAGCAATAAGCCAAGCTCTTTTATTACTTTTTTCAATTAAGTATCTAAAACTTGCTTCATAATCTATTGCAGTATTAAACTCATTTTTCATCCATAGTTCCTTTATTTAAATCTTTGTTTTGAGTATTAACAGGAATCCATCCTGTTTGATTGTTAAAAAATTCATCATATTTACCCTGATTTTTAGTGCTACAAGCACTAAAAAATAAAACACCAAGTAATAAAATAAAAATTAATTTAGCCTGCATTTCTAGCCCTCTCATACATTTTTTTAGCAAAACTATAACCGCCTTTAGCACTAGCCAAAGTACCTTTGGCTGCTAATTTTCCACCAGCTTTTGCTGTATTTACAGTTTTTCCTGCGACTTTGCCTCCAGCCCAACCTGCTAATCTACCAACAGGGTTTAAAACAGAACCTATTACTCCGCCCATAGCTCCTTCCATTGAAACATTTGCAACTTTTTCGGCATAAAGTTTTGCAGAAATAATCATAATGACAAGAACTAAAGCGGCAATGACAAAGAAAATACTTGTGCCTAATACTTCGTCTCCTGCTTGAGTTACTTTTGCAAAATACTTAATCCAAGTTGATATTTGCTCCATAAAAACACCCAAAAATAAGCCTACAAGCAAAATGACTAAAGTATTTGAAAGTAAAAGTCCTATCCACTGTGTAAAAACATTTTTAGTGGCTTTAAAAACTAAAAGCCAAAATACTATAGGGGCGGTGATTACAAGCAGTGTTTGTGTGAAGGTAGTAACAACAAAGATTGTAAGTGCAGGAACTACAGCAATTGCAAATCCTACATAACAAAGTAGCATTGCTACAATAGCTAAAATAGCACCTCCAACACCACTTGATTTAGCCCAAATTATGTTTGTAAGTTGTGCTGTGTTTGCATACATTTCATCTAGTGTTTTATACATTTGCGTTCCGCCTCCTGCCCACTCGTATAATCCATCCATTGTTGAAATTGTTAAATCTAGCCAACCCCCTAAATTTAAGGCAAAAGTAATGGCAACAAGCTTTCCAACTATATCCCAAGTTAATTCTCTAATAGGGCTTTGACTTCTACCCATTAAGACTTCGTAGCCTTTATACATAATGACTAAAGTGATAATAATAGAAAGCAATACGCTAAGTTCTGCAACCTTATCATTTGTGCCTACTTGTCTTATAGCATCAACAATTTGTTGTATGCTTTTACCTAGAGTTTGAAAAAGATCTAAATTCATTTGTTGTTCTTAAAAAATTCCATAGCACTTTCTCGTGGCTTTTGAAATGACTTAGAATATTCTTGCATAGCCATATCTTCTTTAATTTTTCTTTGGTTTTCATAACTTGCATTGGCTAAATCAACTTGATTTTTAACCATTTGAATTTTTGCCACTTCCAACTGAATAGCATTGCCAACATCTGTGCTTTCTTTAATATCTTTGGAATTTACTAATTTATCTTGCAATTTTTGGAGTGTTTGACTAATCGTATCCATTTGTTTTGAAGCTTGATTATAGGTTTCTACTTGAGCAGCATAAGTGATTAAATTCATTTTGCAAATGTTTTTTTCTGATTGACTTAAAAAATCAAAATTACATCGATCAAAGCTCGTATATTTTCCAAAAATTTCATTACCTTTATCACTTAAAAATTTTTGTGGATCTCTTAATACATCATTGTAAAATGATTGAATATTTTGCCCAGCTTCAGCAAAATCTGAATATATTTGTTTAATATCTTTTAGAAAAGTTACTGAATCTCTAATGCCTGTTTTTGATAAAAGTTCATCTTTGTAAGCTTGAATTTGTTTTTGATAGTGTGCTACTGTTTCAGTCCATCTTGAAGCATCTTTAGCCCATTCTGCCACTTGTTTAGCGTTTTGTGTAGCCATTTGCTGATTTGCTGTTACATCAACTACAGGAATACCAGCACTAAATGCTAAGTTAGGCAAAACTAATAAGGAAGTAAGAATAAGAATAGATTTTTTAAATTTTTGGATATAATTTTGTGGGGTTAGCCATAGGGCTGCAACCCTGTGGCTAGATTTAACCTCAGAAAAGAGGTGGTTAAATTGAGTTACACAAATCTCATAGTTATAATTATACTCCTTTGTATAATTATAGTCAAGGCTTATTAGTCTTGCCCCATTTTCATGGGGATGAGATTTCCCTATGGCTTTATTAACACCAAAGATATTTTTTTTCATTTTTTACCTTTCAAATGATTTTTCTTGTTTTTTGCAAAGCTCTTTATCAATAGCTTCATCTAATGCTTGGTTTATATCTTCTTGTAAAAAAGAAGATATAGATTTATGATTGATATAAAATTCATATACTTCATCTAAAATTATTTCTATTTGATCTGAATTAAGATCTTCCATTGAAGAACTTTTTTCAAATAAAAACAAAGCTTTAATCAGCTTTTCATGATTTGAAGTTTCTAATTCTTGTGCTAATTCTTCTACACTTAAATTTTTTATAGACATTTTTATCCTTAAATCTTAAAATACTTGTGTTTCTTCATCTATATTTGTGTTTTGATAATCAATATTTGGCTCTTTTGGTGGGACTTGTTGATTTTGTGTTCCATTGTCATCTTTATCTTTTTTGCCAAGCCAATAAAATTTAGATACAATCACGGTTAGCATTGTTCTAGTATTTCCATCTTCATCTTGATATTGATTGGATGATAATTCTCCACTACACGCAAACTGTGAACCTTTTTTAATGTGTGTTGATGCACTTTCTGCACTTTTGCCAAATAAAACAATAGGTATCCAAGTCGTGCTACTTTCTTCATTGCCTCTTTCATTTTTCCATCGCTTAGTAATTGCAAGAGAATTTTTTGCATAAACTCTTCCGCTATTTGTAGTGCCTATTTCAAAATCTTTTCCTAAGTATCCGATTAGATTTACATTATTCATTGTTTAACTCCTTTTTGTTGGTGTAATATTTTTTCATCTTTTAAACTCCTTATTTATAGATTCAATTGCATTTGTTTTTTTGGTGCTAAATTCTTCTAATTTTGCTTTAAAATCATTTGTGGATTTGTTTTGTTGTGATATAATATTTTCAGCGGATTTGCGAAAATTGAAGTCATTAAATATGGGATGGTGGGGATGACTACGCCCACCCACTTCCGCTTGTCTTTCATTCTTCTCTGTTTTACTATGGCTTGTCGCTAACCTATGAATTTTTTCGTTATTGGTTTCATATTTTCTACTTCCATAAACTAAAGTATTTCCATCGTTTGCTTTTACTTGCCAAGTATAGCCTCTTGCTTCGTTGTTAGCTTCCACACCTTTAGCCACCTTAGGAAAAGATAACATCTCTTGTGTAGTAACCATTCCTCTTAAATTTGGATTATCTAAATGTTTTTTAATTTCTTTATCCATAAAGTCTTTATCTACTTTAATATCTCCTACATTACTTTTAACCCTTGTATGTGTTTTATCTTCTTTTAACACTTTATACATTTGAGAACTTTCTTTTTTACTTTGTCTATCCCAAGCAATATCTTTAAGATGAGTGATTCTTTGTTTAATTACATCAATAGTTGCTTCTAGTTGCTTAACATCGTTTTCTAAAGCTAATATTTCTTTTTGTAATTCTTTATCACTCATTGCAACTTCTTTGGATCTTTTGGTGTGCGATTATCAACAAGATAATTCAAAGAAAATACATTTTTAGCTTCTTTAGAATAAGGGTTATCTGTGATAACTACACTAACTTTGTAATCGTTTTGTGGTAAGTTTGGATAAATAAGCTCCATCAAATCTGTTAAGTATTTGTTAGGGCTTTTAATTTCTTTTTGTAAAAGTTTTTGCATTTCGTTAAAAGCATTAATAAATGCAATTTTAAATTGTAATGCTTTTTTGCCTGTAAAGCCCATCGCTAAAAGTGAAAAACCATCACGAGTTAGATTATAACAACGATCTTTTCTTGTTTTCCCTTTAACTTTGCCAAAACCCCTAATTTCAGTATTTCTGTAGGTCTCCCCAAAATTGAGGAGATCTTGAGAAGTCCCTATTTCTCGCAAATCATTTAAAATGTTCTCAATATCCCTTAAAACATGATCATGTCTTTTCCCAAAAACCTTAGCCACATCTAAACTTGTGCAAAAAACTTGATTACCTTTGGTGCCAAATTGCACTTCTTGTTTATTAATAATGACTTTATTGCTCATTTTTTATCTCCTATGAGTTTTTATAAAATTCTTTCAGCTCTAATACTTTTTCATCAAGACTTTTATTTTCTTGTGAAAAAATCTTTTCTATAGTGTCTATATGTGCTGTTCCAGTTGATAGTATTTTTAAATTTTCATTACCTAATGAGCTAAGATCAAGAGTGCAAATCACTTTTTCATCTTGTCTTTTAATTAAAAATTGTCTTTTTGCAGGATTGAAACCTTTAATGATCATATACTCATCATAGCTTAAACCTACTCCTTTAACATATTCTTCTTCTTTGGCTTTTGGATTCGGTAAAAAAACCATTGTTGCTGATTGTTCTATAAGAGTTGTTGCATTTTTAAGCTTTAAAAAGTCTTCTACGCTTTGTGTAGCAAGTCTTAAAAATCCATTCTGTTTCCTAATAGTTTTAAATTTGTTTTTAACTTCTTCTTGCACAATTTCATTTTCTAGCCACTTCCAAGCTTCATCAATATCAATACAAAGTCTTCTACCATCTGCTAAACTCATTACACGCCAAAGAATGTAATAGCTTAATATCCCTGATACATCTTTATCATCAAGAAATTCAGTTCCATCGATTCCAAATAAATTAATATCATCAGGAAAATCTAAATTATCATATTCATTGTCAAAAACCCAGCCAAATTGTTTGCCTTTTTTGAAAAGTGCTAATCTTGATTTAAGAGAATTATCATCATCTACATTTTCAGTTAAATTTTCAAGTAATAAAGAAATAGGATACTTTCTTTCTTCTTTTTCAAAACCTTTCATAAGAGAATTAACAGCATTATTGAGCATTTCTTCTTCTCTAGTTGTAAGAATTTCATTATTTCTAGTTACTAAAAGTTTCATTAACGATTGAAGTTGTCTTATATTTTCTTGTGTGCTTTCAACCATGAAAGGATTAAATCCTGTAGGCTTACCATTTTCAATACTAATATATCTACCACCGGCACAAAGAATGTTACCTAAAGCACCTTTATCCTTATCTAAATAAATGGCTGTAAATTTTTTGTTTTCTTCAGGAATATCATCAGGAAATGTATCTTTGCTAGCGTATTTCATCATTTGATCTACAATAAAGTTCATAAACACTGTTTTACCGCCACCACTTTGTCCTAAAATTAAGGTATTAGCTAAAAAGAGTTCTCCAAAATCATTTTTATTTACACCAGAACTTTGGTGAAAATTAAAATAATAAGGTTGTTTGTTTGGTGTTTTCAAAATGCTAACAGCATCACCCCAGCAATTTTTATCTCTTTTACCCATAGAAAAATTATGCAAAGCAATTAGCGATGAAAAATTGATGGATGATATGAGATTAATGCGTGGGCGGATAGCAAAGTTTGAAGGTAGTTGCGAAAAGAATGTTGCAGGTAGGGCGATCGTTGCTAAAGTTACTCCAAATCCTAATTCGTTCATCTTTGTAACAACTTCATTTGTGTTGTCTTTACATTCTTTTATAGTATTTCCATACACAAGAATTGAAAAATGATATTTGCCAAAAGAGATTTCCCCATTTGTAAGTTGATCCAAAGCTTCATCTATTTGCTCTACTTGTGAAAATCCATCATCTTCAGTTGCAATGAGTTGTTTTTTCTGTTTAGATATTGCTGATTTTGCATCCACTCTAGGAATAGGAGAAAAGCTTTGAGTTATAGTGTATTC
This sequence comes from Campylobacter jejuni subsp. jejuni 414, assembly GCA_000163995.1. Taxonomy (GTDB): domain Bacteria; phylum Campylobacterota; class Campylobacteria; order Campylobacterales; family Campylobacteraceae; genus Campylobacter_D; species Campylobacter_D jejuni_A. Next base: position 1,689,919 of record CM000855.1, read on the forward strand.
CACATCTAAATACATTAGGATATCTAAAATTCCTGCAAAAGTTTCATTTGTATAGTCTTTAATTTCAATGCATCTAGCAAATCTTTTTGTGCTATCATTTTGGTTAAATTGAATAGTATCGTGTCCAAATTGTATGTTTTGTAAATTACCATTAAGGTACTGATCTATAGGACTTGGTAATACTCTTATAGGATTAAATTTACCACCAAGTAAATAATTATAAAATTCTAGTTGTTTAGAGTAGGTTTTATCATCTTTGGAATATGTTTTTAATCTTTTTGGGTTAAAATCTTTAATATTTGCTTCTAGTCTATCAGCAAATTCACTAAATTTAGCTAGAAATACGCTAATTGTTTTTCTTTTATTTTCAAAAGAACTTTTCATAAAAGTTGTTTTTTCTATTTTCACTTTTAAAGGATTGAAAATAAGAGTTAAATATAAAGAATTTTTTTTAAGAGTTCCTTGCTTAAAACTCTCATAATATTTTCTGTCAATTTCTTCTAAAAAAGCATTATTAAATTTTGAAGTTAATTTGTCTTCGATAGAATATCTACAATTATGAAAATAAAAGCTTATAGGTTCATTTGCAAATGATTTAAATAGCATATTCAAAAGATCATTTTTAATATCTAGCTCATCATCATCTTCTGCTTCAAAACTAATTCCTCCAATCTCCCAAGTTGTCATTAAAAGATAATCTTTTGTAATGACTACAGAATCGTTTATTAGTGATGAAAAAGGAATTAATTTTTCAAAATTAGGTTCTGCATTAAGTCCGAAAACAGATATTTTTGGAAAATTAGAATTTGGTGGCATTTGTCTATAAGAATTTGTGCTATAAGTTTTAGCTTTATAATAATTCTTAGACGCAGGATTAGAGAAAAATCTCATTTTTAAAAACATTAATCGAAAAATAAAGTCATCTTTTTTTGTCATTGCTTTCATAATAAAAAAAACAGGAATAGAAAAGCCAACTAAAAAAATGTTTTGACTATAAAACGCAACTAAAATAATACTTCCCATTGCTATAACAAAAGGTGTCATCGGAACGCCAAAAATCATAGGGGGACGCGTTAAGCCTTTAAAAAGTGGATTTTTCTCCATAGCTAGTCCTATTTATGTAATGATATAACCAGCTATTGCCGAAGCTGATCCAAAAATAACACCGCCAATGAAAATAGGTGCAACTTCTCTAAGGGTTTGCCCCTGAAACATAATTTTAGATCCACCCCACATAAATGCAATTGTGAGTAGCACAGCTCCAAGTGCATACAAAGCAGTGCTTAAATTTTCCATAAAGGTATTAACTTTGTCAATACCACCAGCCGCAAATACGAATATAGGGCTTAATAAAATTAACGACAATAATTTTATTTTCATTTTATATCCTTTATTAAAAAAATTGTTCGTTAAATTTTAGTTTTATTATTAGTTAAAAAATAATTTAATTTTTGTTTTGTAATTAGATTAATATTATTCAAAAGCTTTTATTTAAGTATCAGTTATTTTTTACTAGAATTTATTAGATTTTTAATGAAAGGATAAAAAATGGCATATCCACTTTTAGGCACAAGAATAGTTTTAGATGAAGAAAAAATTTTAAAAGAAGGCAAATATAATTTAGAAGATATGTATAAAATGATAGATGAATATGCCAAAGAATCAGGAATGATAAAAATCAACAAAGAAACTTATCATTGCAAGGGAGATAAGTATGATTTGGGCTGTATGGCTTTATTTATATATAAATATTTGATTGATTCTGAATGGTTTACAAAAAATGCAAAAGAATGGATTTGGATTAGTGAAAAAGAAGGAAATAGCGATTTGATTTCTGCAAGTAAAGCCGAAGGAGAAGGAATTTGGGAATAAATCGCAAAGCAATTAATTTTGATTTATCTACAAAAAGTCTTGAAAAATATTTAAGACACAAGAGAACCCTATTCTTTGATTAAAAAATTTATGCTCGAAAATGGTTTTGAGCATAGACAATATTCAGGTTATACTTCAAAAGAACCAATAGATGAAAGACGAGTTGCTAGAATAGTTACTAAACTTGCTAAAAAATTTACTTGGTTTGGCGAATGTGTTAAAGAATTTGATATTACTGAAATAGGAGAGCAATACAGCTTAAAAGATACTATACAAAATCTATGTATCAAAGAAATTAATAAACAAGCTGGTTACAATAAGGATTTTCATGGCAAATTTAAAGAATTTACTCAAAAAACACCAAAAAATCAAAAGTTAAAAGATTTAGAACGATGAATATAGCATATATTAGAGTATCAACAAATAAACAAGAATTAGATTCTCAAAAGTTAGAAATTATGGAATATTGTCATAAAAACAATATCATTTTAGATGAAATTTTAGAAGTAAAAATAAGCTCTACAAAATCTCAAGAAAAACGAAAAATCAAGGATTTAAAACAAAGATTACAATCAGGCGATTTATTAATAGCGACAGAACTTTCAAGACTTGGTAGAAGTATGCTAGAAATAATTAATTTGGTTCTTGAATTTAATGCAAATAATATTAATTTTCTATTTTTAAGACAAAGAGAACTCAGCAATTTTAACAATCCTTCTTCAAAACTCATTCTGTCAATTTATGCTTACTTGGCGGAAAATGAAAGGGATCTGATCAGCCAAAGAACAAAAGCAGGACTTGAAAATGCTAAGGCTAGTGGTAAAAAACTAGGACGCCCGAAAGGGTCATTAAATAGTATTTATGATAAGGATATAGATAAAATACAAACTTTGCTTGATAAAGATTTATCTATCAGAAGCATTTGGAAATTATTTTATAAAGATAGTGGAAAAACTTACGATGGGCTATTATGGTTTATTAAAAAACGAAAATTAAAACAAAAATAAATTTTTTATTTAAGAAAATATAAAAAATTTTGTAATAAAATTTAACGAACAATTAATCAAATGTAAAAAAGCATATTTTAATTATATAAAATTAAGTTTAATATTTTAAAATTATATACCATCAACCATCAATCAAATAAAGACTTTTGTAAAAGAAATCTATTGTCTTTGGTGTTTAGTTGATTCATTGGATCATCACGCTTAATATATCTTTTTACCTTATTATTGCTTTGATAGATGAAAAATAAATCATTTTCATTTTTATACTTATTATGAAAAAATTCATCATCATAATCAGCAAATTCTACGCCTTTGCCATAGATATTGATACCAAACTCTATAAGTTTGTCTTTTAATTTAATGATTTCTTTTTTTTGTCTTGAAATGATAGAATTTTCTTTATAAAATTTATATGCCTTAATCTCGCAAAACTCACTATAGCTAAGAATTTTTTTATCAGGGAAACTTGTTAAAAATCTAATCAAATCTTGTGCGACTAAAGAATTTAAATTAATAAGAATTTTTGATAAATCATCATCATAAGAAAGAGTGGATTCTGTTTCGAGTTTTTTAATATATTCCCTACGAACTGTTAGCACGAATACAGATACAATTGTTCCATTTTCTTTTGTGATACGCTCTACAGAGTCAAACATTAAAATGCCTTTATCTCTTTGAGTGATTGTTTTTTTATCTTTATCTTCTACATTTTGAGTGAAAGCCAAATCATATGCAAAACGAGAGATTTCTGTAAATTTTTGTTTTAACCAAGAATAATTATTAGAATTTTTATTAAGATATTGTTTTAAGAATTTATAGGGCTCTAATCTTACTTCCATATCCCAAAAATTTTCTTGATATTTTTTAATAACACTTGTATCCACGTTTTTTTTAATATATAAAAATAAAGCATCTAAAATATTCCTATGAGTTTGCGTAAGCAAAGAATTCTTTAAACTTATGGCATATGATGAGCCATTTGCGCCTGTCATTTTAAAATCTATTTTATTATCATTTTCTTTAAATACTTTATAAAAATTCGTGTCTGTAAGCTTTCGCGAGCTTAAATAAAAAACACCTCTATTTTCATTCATTGTTACATAGCCTTTTGCTAATTCATTAACACTTACAGCAGAAATATCTTTTTTATTGATAATCTCCAAAGTATTAGAATCAATGCTGTTAGCTCTAAGATTTACAATTGAAGGCTCATCAATACTAGAATTTTGCAATACTTTAATTGTTTTTTGAAATTCTCCAGCATTAATATTATTATTATCCTTTAACACTTCGAGCAAACGATAAGTGGTAGAATTTTTATCTTCTCCCTTTTCGAACGAAAGTTTATAAACAAGTCTAGGAGCATTGATAATAACAGAGCTACCCATAAGACTTTCGCCTTTTTTGTCTAAGTGATGAAGTAATAAGATAGCTTGATTATTTGATTTTGCTACATCTGTTAGAATATTAAAGAAATTTTGCACATCGTTTTGATTGTTTTGATCTTTAAAACCTAATGTTGAGAAAAATGCACTAAAGGTATCAAGAACAATTAAATCACAATCTGCTAACTCATTAAGCTCTTCTTTTAAACAATTTATAGGTTCTTTATTGATTTTTGGAAGTTCATTTGAAAATTCAAGTTCCGCAGTATTAAAAGAATAAAAACTTTCAATATTTTTTATGCGTTCTAAAATCGCTTTATTTTTATCTTCTACGCTCCAAAAAAAAGGTTTTAAGCCATCATTAATAGCATTAGCACATACCTTTAAAGCTAAAAAAGACTTGCCTACTTCACTATTGCCACTTAATACAGCTACAGAGCCCCTTTCTAATTTAATCGTATCTTCGCAGATTATAGAAACATCTTCATCGCTAAAAAGTCCGAGTGTAATAGTTTCAATAGTATTTCTTTTTGGCATTTTTTAATCCTTTGCTACTTCTATGATCTCAAATAGTTGTTTTATGATTTTAGGGTGCAATATTTCTCCACTATGGTGAGGAATAACCATTCTATAAAGTCCTTTTTTATAGATTCTATGGCTGCCTTTTTGCCTATCAATCGAAAAATCATTTTGCAATAAAAGCTTTTCCGCTTCTTTTGCAGTCATTCTAGGCAATTCAGGCATTTGCTAAAACCATTGGAATAATTGAAGTTGTCTTATTTTCAATAATTCTTTTTTCTTCATTTGCAAGACTTTCTAAATAAAGCTCTCCTGCTTCTTTTATATTGTCTAAAGCTTCTTCATAAGTATTTCCCTGCGAAACACAACCTTCAAGCTCTAAAATGCGTGCAAAATATCCATCCTGATCTTTTTCAATAATAATATTTAATAGCATCTTGATTCCTTGTATTAAAAAATGATAAGATTGACTTAAAACTTAAATGTAACAAATATTTTAATCTTCGAAATAAATTATATCAAAGTATCACATCTATGTCAATAGGCAGCAATTTTAGAATTTTTTCAAATAAGATTGACTTAAATGTAATATGCACTTACATTAAAGTCAACAAAAATTGCTAAATGCTCCTCTTATTTTCAAATAAAATTGACTTAAATGTAATGATTTTTGACTTAAATGTAATGATTTTTGACATTTTTACGAAAATAACATATGGAAAATAGGGACTTTAAAAAAACAATTGACTTAAATGTAATGATTTCTAAATTCTTAAATTTATTAAATTCTATAATATTAAATAAGGTAAATCAAAAATTAAAATTTTTGAACTTTTATTTTAAAAAACTCCAAATAGAAAGTGTTGCTGATAGAAATAGAAATTATGATATAATGTTTTAATAGAAAATAAGCATAAGAAGCAGGGGTGAAAGAATGTGTATAATAATCTTTTTGTATTACACTTTAACATATAACATTAATTACTAAAAATAACTATTATATATCAGTAATTTTTAATATATAATAGTTATTTACTTTTAAAGTTCTGCAACCTTATCATTTGTGCCTACTTGTCTTATAGCATCAACAATTTGTTGTATGCTTTTACCTAGAGTTTGAAAAAGATCTAAATTCATTTGTTGTTCTTAAAAAATTCCATAGCACTTTCTCGTGGCTTTTGAAATGACTTAGAATAGTTTGCCTTATAAGCATTTGCACATTCTGTGTCAGTTTGTGCAGAATTAGCATTTTTATCACATTCTTTGATTTTAGCTTCTAATTCTGTAGCATTTTTTGGATCTTCGTAATATTGTACTGTTTTTGGCTCTGAAGAGCAAGCAGAAAAAACACCAGTAATAACTGCACCTAATAAAGCTAGTTTGATTGTATTTTTCATTTTTAATCCTTTTTTTGTATATTTATAATAATTATAATACACTATTATTAACTAATAATATATAAAAAATATTTTTTATATATTATGATTACAAAGAGTAACTATTATTATCTAGTTATCTCTTTTTCAGGTTGTGTTTTTTCCATAGATTTAAAAGATTTAAGCTTATTATGAAAATCAATGAAATTTAATTGTTTTTTGACTTCATCAATCCCTTTATTTAAAAAAATATCATTGAAATCACTTATTCCTTGTTCTGCTTCTTGATTGCTGATTTTTGGAATAATAACTTTAATATCTGAAAATTTTTGTTGAATTTCTTTTGCAGTTTCCACTCCGACATTAGAAAGACCTTTCAATTCTCTTTTTTTATCATTATCGGCTATTAAGGTAATAGGAGTGTTTTGAAATTTGTTTTTTAGGGTTTCAACAATTTTCGATAAATTTCCAGCATCAACACCCATTATCACAGGCTTATTAAGTGCCTTGTATATAGTTGCAGCAGTAGCAAAGCCTTCTGTTATAATAAATTCTTTGCAATGTTCCAAGCTTTTTGCACCTATTATATGAAAGCAACCTTGTTTTTTTGCAAGATATTCTACGCCTTGATCTTTTTCTTCTTGAGTTTTAATGACTCCTATGATCTTATCTCCATTTGGAAATATTCTTTGCACAGACCATAATTTTCCATTCTCGTCTTTTAAAGGAATAAGCAAAGAACCCATTTTATCCTGTTTAAGATAAAAGTTTTCATCAAAGCCTTTTTTCTTTAAATAAGCGTGATTAGAATTAGCCCATTTTGCATTATTATACTCATCTTCAAGTTTTAAAGCGGTTTTTTCTTGCAAAGTTAAAATCTCTTTTTCTCTAAGCTCTTGATCTTTTTTTATTTGCTCATGTAATTTTTGAGAATTTTTTATATTATTGCTTTGATTTTTTTCTATGGGCATTTTCCAATTTTCTTTAATGCCTGTTTTAAAATTTTGCACAAACCCTGCAGGATAATCGTCTAAAAAACCGCTATAGGCACCGCTTAATTCTCTACCTTTATCATTAGTAGTTTTTACTCTATGAATTTTACCATCCATGATAGGTAAGCCTTCAATAATTAAACCTTGATTTTCTAAAGCAGATTTAAAAGCTGTTAAGACTTCATTTTCATCAAATGAAAATTCTTTATTTTGGTGCGGATAAAGCCATTGTGAGAAAATATTTTTATCTAAGCTTTTTGGAGCAAACCATTTTTTTTCTTTATCATCCCACATTGCCCCTAATGATTTTACTTTTTCTTTGTCTTTAAATGGAACATAAAGATAAATTCTTTTTTGTGGCATCGTATATCCTTTTAGTTTCCTTTAATGTTTTTTTGGTTATAATTCCAAATGAAATTCGAGGGACTCCTTGTGTCCCACCTTTCTAATCTTGGCAATATTTCAAAATTCTTTCATCAAATGTTTTAATTAAATCATCTAAAAATAGTTCTATCTTTTGTGGATTGATGCCTATATAGACATTTTCAATCTTTGTTGTTAATCTTGGATAATGTTTGCCATTTTTTTCTGTTGTTTTTAGAATATTTTCCCAATGATAACTTCTATTTCTTAGATTTTGTAATAAGCTAAGAACTATATCCACTTTATATATATTTCCAAAGTTTCTTTTTTTACCATTTTTTAAAAAGAAATTTCTATTATATTGATTGTAATTTCTAAAATTGATATTTTTTAAATTCATTATAGAATCTTGCATTCTATTTTCTTTAATAAGATAAATAATCGTTCCTAAGCTTATACGAGAAAGATATTGATGGTGAGATAAAATTCTATTTTTTTCTCTCTTTTCAATTTCATCTTTGGCTTTTTTAATATTTTCATCGTTAGAATTTTTTATCCAATTACTATCTTGTTCTGATAATTTATTATCAAGTTTATTTCTAAGAATAATTTCTAATGTAGCAATTTTTGGAGTGATTTTTCCTACAAGTTTAAGATTATCATAGTGCTTGACAATATTATTATCGTAAGAAGATAATCTTATTTGAGAAAACAGTTCATTAAAATTTATTGTATTATTCATTTTTTACCTTGATCGAGAATATGTTTTTTTGTTGCTAATTTCTCTATCTGGTAAAATTTTATTTAGTTTTTTTTTGAAAAATTCATTCATTTTTTCTTTAAAAAATGAACTTTTATTAATTTGCTTTTTTTCAAATTTTTCTCTAGTTTCAGAATAAGAATTTGCAAATTCTAATATCATTACACCAACATCTTTATTGGCTACTTCTGATAAATTTTTTATTGCTTTAAAAGTTCCATCTAACATTTCATCATATATTTTTGGTTTATAAATTCCAAGTCGATTATTAAGATCTTTTTTTATTTCAGGGTTTATATTTTCTTTAATTAATTTGGAACTACCAATATTAATTAAATGTTCAATACCTTTTTGAAAATTTTTATCTCCAAGTCTTATATTTAATGGTATTTTTTCTTTATCAGTAATGATATCAAATTTAATATATTGATTTGAAAAATCTTTTTTTAGTAAGCTTTCTGCAACATCAAAAGTTTTTATTGTATTAAAAAATTTATTTACATCTTCACCTTCATAAGTTCCTTCTTGTATAGCTTCTTTATATTGCTCATTAAGTTCACTTACATCTGTTACTTTTATTTTGTAATCTTTTTCCATTTTTATTCTCCTATGATAAATTTTTGTTTTATTGTTTTTTTGCAGTATCTATTTTATCGTTTCTATGATTAAAATCATATAAGTTATTTATTTTATCTAAGATATTTTTAGTGTTTTTACAATCAAACTTTTCTACCAATAAATTAAATTCATTTTTAAAATCTTCATTTATTTCAAAATCTTTAAATAGTGCTGATGAAAATTTTTTATATATACGCTCTTTATTTTCTTTTTCTTTTTGGCGTAATTTTTTTAATTTTTCATCATACTCACGCTTTAATTCTTCTATCAATTTGCTTTCTTTAAACATAACATCTCCTTTATAATATTTATGTAAATGTATTATTACAAAGTAGTCTTAATATTTTATAAAGCTTAATAATGTAGAATAGCGATTAATCGAAATAATTTAATAATTGCAGGATAGCCTTTTATTTCTCAAAAAGTTACCTTTTTAAAAAATAAAAGGCAAAAACTCTGCGAGGCTCACTAAGGAAGTGCGAATGAATAAAAACAATAATTGCGTCATAAAAGTTAGCAAAGATGATAAAATAATTTTAGAGTATATAAAATCAGAAACAAACACATCATATAGTAAAATAATATCTATTTTATTAAAAAAGTTTAATTCTTGCGATACAGATGAGAAGAATAAAATCAATGATGAAATATCTAAAAATAAATTTTATACAAGTGATGAAAATAAAATAATCAAACTAAAACTTACAGAAAATGAAGTAAATATTTTAAAAGAAATTTCTAAAAATACAGGATTTTCAAGTATTACAAAACAAGCAAAATTTTTGCTATTAAACTCCATAAAAAATGAAAAACTTTTTACTAATATAGAAATAGATAAGTTTATAAAAACAAGAACAGAAATCAATGCAATAGGTAAAAATATATATCAATTATTAAAAGTTCTTAGAAGTGGAAATTCTGTCAAAATTAATGAAAATAATTTAAATAAAACTATGGATAATATTAGAGATAAAATTGATATATTATCCGATCAGCTTGGGGCTATAATAGAAAAAAATAATGAAAGAATTTAATGTCGCGTAGTATAAGAATATTTGATGATGAAATAATTGCTAAAAAAGTTTTTACTAAAATAGAAAATGCTTCAAAGCTACCACTAAATTACATCAATAAAAATAGAGATAAATACGCCAAAGATATAAAAACAGGTAAGCTTGTTAGTAAAAATATGTTTAGAAAAAATACAGAAGTCGTTGTAAAAATTACTTCAGGCTCTAAAAATTCTCAAGCACTTTCAAAACATCTTGATTATATTTCTCGTGATGGAAATGTAGAATTAATTACAAACGATTTTGATAGATATGCGGGAGAAGATGAGATTTTAGAAGTTAAAAGAATTTTCAAAAATGAAGGATCTCCTATTCCATTATATAAGGAAGGTGCTAAAGAAAAAAGACATACCATTAATATGGTTTTTTCCATGAAAGAACATTCTACAACACCAAAAGAAAAATTACAACAAGCTGTAATTACTACTTTAAAAAGAATGTATCCAAATAATTTTTTTGTAGTTGCTTTTCATAATGATACGGATAATCCGCATTGCCATGTTTGCTTGAAAGTTGCGGATAAAAATGGCAAAAGAATTAATCCAAAAAAAGCAGATTTAGCAAATTTAAGAGCAGAATTTGCAAAAGCATTAAATGAGTTAGGAGTTGAAGCAAAGGCTACAAATAAAAAGCAAAGAGAAGTAGAAATAAATCAAGAATTTTCAGTTAAATTAAATGCAAATAATGAGATTAATCAAGCACCAAAAATAAAAATGCACTATTATCAAGTTATGGATTTCGGAGAAGCAAACTATCAATTTAGCACAGATAAAAATGCCAAAAAAAGTTATTATGTGAGTTATAAAACCAAAAAAGGAATAACTACAATTTGGGGACAAGATTTAGAAAGGGTTGTAAGAGAAAATAAAGTTTTAAGGGGTGAATATGCAAGATTTAAAATAGTAGGGCAAGAAGAATATGAGATAAAAAGAAAGGCAAAAATTAATAACAAGTGGCAAGAAGTTGTTAAAACACTTAAAAAACCTATTTGGGAAGTATCAGTAATAGGTAGAGAGAAAGATTTAAAACAGATCAACAAAGCCAAAACAACAAAAAAATATAAAATTATACAAGATAAAGGAGTGAATAATGAGAGAGATTATACAAAACAATATAGACAGAGAGTCTTACAAGAGCTCGGTAATAAATCAACTATCCGAAGAGAAACTGCCCAAGAAAGAAACTCTATGCGAATATTGTCCAAACAGCCTATGGTTCATAACACAAAACGAACTCAAATGCTTTTGCACATCAATGCACTCAATCAGTTACAGCAAGGAGAGCGAGGACGATCCGATAATATCTTGCGATGGACAAGTGTTAGGAATAATGAGATTAAAAGAGATGGATAATTTATAAAAGAAAGGAATAAAATATAATGAAACAAGAAGTTTATACTAGCAAATTTTAGAATCTAAAAAATAACTTGATACTACAAAAGCAGCAATTCCATCTTCTTTTAAATTTTTAATTGCATTACCAATAAAATAATTATGCACACTCGTTTTATTAAGTGTCGGATCATTTAAATCCAAGATCTTTTTTTGACCAAAAGGCGGATTACCTATAAAAGCATCGTATGGCTTATCAAATAAATGGTGCTGAAATGCTTTATTATAAATTGTTTGATTTGGGTGCAAATGCTTTAATATATTTGCACTTATAGTATCAAGCTCTACGCAAGTAAAATGATATTTATCGCTATAATTTTTTGCATAAGACAAAAAAGAGCCTATACCTGCACTTGGCTCAAATATTTCTTTGGTGTGATCATCATTATTAAATCCTAGCTGATTAAGCCCTTGATAAATTGTATCGATAATAATTTTTGGAGTGTAAAAAGCATCTAAAGTTGAAGTTTTTGCCTTTTCATATTCTGCATAATCAAGTGTGCTAATAAGTTCTTTAAATTCTTTTTCCCATTCTTTATTCTGATGATCAAAAGCTTGAGGAATACCGCCCCATCCTGAAAATTTATTTAGAATTTCTTGTTCTTGTTTGGTAGCGTAGCGATTTTCTTGTTCAATAGTTTTTGAAAGTTTAATGGCTTGAAGGTTTTTTTGAAATCTATCTTTTAAAGAACCTAGATAGATTTCATCATCGCTTACAAAATCTAATTTTTGCCCAGATTTGAGGCTTCTTCTTTCATATCCATCATTTCTTGCTGCAGTTTCCAATACTGATTGTTGATTGTAGCTTCTTGCAGCATCTGTTCCTTGTCTTTCATCATCATTTCTTGAAATAAAGGAGAATAAATTTGGGGTTCTATCGCTATGTATTGATTGAGATTTATTTGCTCTTCTGCTAGTATCTCCATATCTGTTAGCCCCTGTTCTCTCTTCTTGTCTGCTTCTTTGCTCTCCAAGATTGCTAATTCCATTTGTGTTTGTGGCAATGCTAGTGTCATTAGATCTGACATTCCTAGATTCTTGATTGTGTTCGGATAAAACTCTGCCCATCTCTCTAGTATTATCAAGCTGTATTGTGGAATTTTCTTGTCTATCCACGCTTGGTGTATTTGATGAAATGCTAGTTCGTTCAATATTGTCTGTAACTTCTCTATGTTCGGATAATTCTCTATTTTGTTGCTCATTTTCTTCTCCTTGTGAAAATTCTAATTCGATTAGATCAAATAAACTTCGACCGCCATAATCTTTTTCATCTTCAATTTGTCTTTTTGTTTTTTTACTCATTTGTATCCTTGTAATTTTTGTTTTTTGCAAGGATATTTTAACATTTTTAACTATTAATATTTAAAGCTCGTGCCTCTTTTAAGATTAATTTTCTTATATAAGTACCATATTCACTTATTAAATCTAAATCCATTAATTTTTTCAAAATTTCCATTTCTTGTTCATTAAGTCTGCAAACTACTAAATTGTCTCTTCTTAGTTTTTGATCTATAGTTTTTCTTCCAGCCGATTTTTTATCAGCTTTCTTAAAAGTCTTTTGAGAGCTTGTTTCAGAGTTTAAAGCTTCTGCTATTGTAAAGGGTTTTTTTTCCATTATTATTTATCCTTTCTAATAAAATCTAAAAGTCTTTGATACTCATTGAAAAAATTTGTATAACTTAATCTTGAAAGATTGTTTTCATTATAAAGTTCAGTAAAAGAAGCTCCACTACTCATAGAATTTTCAATTATCTTTGAAAATTTAAAGAAAAAGAGATTTAAATCTGTAAAATTGCTTTCAAGAGTTTCACAAATTTGCCTTTTCTCTTTCTCATCTCTATAATCTGTAACCAAGATACAAACTCTATCATCATTACCTATTTCATTTAAAGTTTCCAATGTTCTAAGTAAAGAATTGTAATTACTCGTGCAAGGAATAATAATCTTATTACTTTCTTTAATAATATCTAATACCCCTTTTTCTACAAAACCACCAAAATCATAAACGCAATTATCTATTTTTTTTGGAGTTGGTAAAATTTTTGCTTTTTCAGGATAAATCTTTTCTATAATAGAATTATCATTGCTTTGTAAAAAATATTCTAAATCTTTAGCAATTGAAAAAGCAAAAGGAGTTTTTCCAACACCACCTTTTTTATTTACAACAGATATTATCATAAAAAAACCTTTTTTATATTTTTGTATAATATTATATACTAATATTTATTAATAAGAACTAAAAATAAATATTAGTTATTTTCGATTTAATATTTTCATAAACATCTTTTTCAATTTCTCTATCTTCTTCATGATTAATCGCAACTTTATACCATTCTTGGTAGCATTTTTCGCAATAGCAACTTAATAAAACGCAGATCATAAATCCATCATTGCTTAAAATTTTATTACAACTGTCGCAAATGCCATAACCTCCAATTTTTAAAATTTCTTGTTTGTTTAGTCTTAAGATTTTAAATTCTTTATTATTATCTATCTCTAGCATTTTATTACTCTCCTATCTTTTTTCTTTTTCATTGATTATCCTAATATATTGATAATTTTTTTCTAAAAAAAATTTATCATTTTCGCCTATAATAGCATTTTCATAAAGATATTTTATTAAACCTTGTGCAAAATCATTATCTCTTTTGTTTGAAAAATTTTCACTATAGTTTTTTATCACTTTTTCTAAATGAGAACGCATAAAAAACCTTTCTATTTTTTTCTTGAGCAATTATCAGTTTTTGAAATTCTTTAAACATTTTGTTTCGGGTATAATACATACTTACTTTGTCTAAGATAAATAAATCTGACAATAAAACTTTTTTATTTTTGATAAATAAAGCTTTTAATATTAACTCTTCTGGATTTAATTCTAAAATTTTTTCTTTTTTTCTTGTATTTTCAAAAAATAAACTTATATTAATTTTTTGCCCTATTTTTTCAAACATTATTATAGACATAACATCATTTGAAGATATTCTTGATTTATATTCAAAAACAAGTCCGTTTTCACTGCTAGGATAACAATTGATTAAATTTTTAATATGTTCTTGAAATATCCATAAAACCTTTTTATAGTTTTCTCCCATAGCTTCTTTTATGATATTAATTATTTCATCTTTCACTTTAGCAACTCCGTATTTTTTAAGATTTCTTCATAATAAGAATATAAAAAATCCTTCATTATTTATGTGCGTTGCTTAATCTTTTGTAATTAAAGTATTTAAATTTTTTAGAGATAACATCTCCACTCATTCTTTCAAATAGTTCTTTCTTGTCTATATTTGTGTCCTTAAAGTTAGAATATTCTTCGTAAATCTTTTTTACATTTTCACCTTTATTTATGTAAAAATCTCTTCCAAGTTTTACTTCTGTAAAAATAAAATGTTCTTCATCGTTTTCACAATAAAAAACAATATTAGAATACTCATTAGCTTTAAGTAGTAAATCTAAAATTTTCAAGTCTTCCTTTGAAATTTGTATGTGTAAATCTGTAATTTTGTTTGTATTCATTTTATCTCCTTTGCATTGCGGACATTTATGAGTAGTATCGTTGCTTGCTTGTTTTGTTTCAAAGTTTGGTGTGCCTTTGTTATCAGGATAAATGGCTTTGCAACCTTCCATGTATTCGCTACAACCCCAAAAGTTTCCATATTTCCCTTTTCGTTTGGTTAAAAATCCTTTATTGCATTGCGGACATTGAATTTTTGGTTTGTTTTCATTATCTAGTATTTTAAACTCTTGATTTTTATCAATTCTTTGAATTTCGCTAATTACTTCTTTTGTGATTTCTTCTAAGAATTGTTCTCTTCTTAATTCTGATATTTCTATCATTTTTTGTTGCTCAAACCACAATGCTGTCATGTCAGGAGTAATAAGTGATTTTGGAGAAAGTTTAATTAAATCTCTACCTTTTTTAGTGGATTTGATAATTTGTTTTTTATCTTTACTTACTTCTATATACTCTCTTTCAATTAATGTTTTTATATGATTAGATCTTGTTGCAGGTGTTCCTATGCCACCACTTTCACCCTTTTTGTCTTTATCTTTTTCCATTAGCAATTTTTTAATTCTTTCATCAGACACATATTTTGCGACACTATTTAAATCTTTAAGTAGCGTTGTCATAGTGTAGTAAGGGCGTGGCTTTGTTTGCTTTTTTTCAATTTGTATCAAAGAGCATTTTGCAATATCACCATTTTTTAAGATAGATAAATCGTTTATATCATTCTCATTATTTTCTTGTTCTTCTTCGCTATCTACATTTTGCCAAAGACTTCTAAAACCACTTTTTGTTGTCTTGTTTTGAGTAGCGGTAAAAATTCTTTGATTTACTTCTAAATTAATTGTATTAGTTTGATATTCTCTCGGATGAAAGAATTGGATAATAAATCTTTTAGCGATTAGATTGTAAACGACTAATTCATCTTGAGTTAATTGCGATGAAATTTTATTTTGGGTAGGGATTATTCCATAGTGTGCTGAAATGTTAGCATCGTTAAAAGCCTTGCTTTTTATTGTTAAATCACTGCTAGCAATGAGAGCTTGAATTTCATCATTAGAATTTAAATTTTCCTTTATAATATTTAAAATATTTGGTGCTTGTTCAAACATTGTTTCAGGTAAATATTGACAATCTGATCTATTATAAGTTATAGCCTTGTGTTTTTCTCTTAAATTTTGAGTGATTTCTAATGTTTTATCAGGGCTAAAACCAAAAAGTTTTGCACATTCAGCTTGTAAAACAAGTAGATTATAAGGTAGCGGTGGATATTCCTTTTTGTTTTCTATTTTTAAATTAATTTTTGCATTTTGGTTTTCACAAGATTCTTTGATCTCTTTAGCTAAATTTTCATCTAAAATTTTATCTTCTGTTTTCAATCTTGCTTTAATAGTATTATTGTTGATATTAAAATCACCTAGCAAGGAATAATAATCTATACTTTTAAAATTTTCAAATTCTTTATCTCTATTAACTATAAGAGACAAAATAGGTGTTTGAACTCTACCTACGCTTAAAACACCCTCATATCCATTTTTTCGTGCCATTATGGTGTAAGCCCTAGTAAGATTTATCCCAACTATCCAGTCTGCTTGACTTCTTGCAAAACCTCTTTCGCTCATTCCTTTAAAATCTGCATTTGGCTTAATTTTTGCTATTTCTTCTTTTACTGCTTTTGGTGTTAAATCATTAATTAAAACTCTAAATACAGGTTTAGAAGTTTTAGAATATTGCACAATTTCATCGACAAGAATTTGACCTTCATCGTCAGCATCACCACAATTTACAATAGAAGTAATCTTGTCGCTATGGATTAAATCGCAAATAATTTTTAATTGTTTTTTACTTTCTTTTTTGGGCAAATATTTAAATTCTTTAATGGGTAGTGGTAAGTCTTCAAGTTTCCACAACTTATATTTTTCATCATATTCTTCAGGTTTAGCAAGCTCTAAAATATGTCCAAAAGCCCAAGTAACAATATTATCACCTTTTTGTATATATCCTTCTCCGCTTTTATAATTGCCATCTAATCCTTCTGCAATTGCTCTACCAAGTTCAGGTTTTTCTGCTATAAATAATCTCATCTTCGCCTTTCAAAAATATCTTATTGTTTGCGATATTATTAATAAATATTAGAAAATTTTTGTTATTTATAATTACTATTAATAAATAATAATAACTATAAATATGCACCTTTATAAGGTCCATATTTTTATCTTCCAAACTCTTGGTTTTGAGTTTTTTCAGGCTCTTTGATTTCTTGAGTTTGCTGTATTTGTTGTTCTTGTTTTTGTGCTTTCATTTCAGCTTCATTAACAATTCTAATTCCAGCATTTGAAATTACAGCTATAAACTCATTACCTTTTTCTTTAAGTTCCTGTTTTAATTCTTCATTGTAAAGCCTTACATTAGTTTCTAAATAGTGACTTTTAGTTCCATCTTGGTTTTGGTGTTCTATAATCCCAATTCCTTCAATTAATTCTTTTGCAGCTTCTCGCTTTTGATTAATTGTGTAGTAAAAATAACCTTGCTCATTTATGTTAGAGTTGATATATATGAAATCATCTCTATTTTGTGAATTTGTAGGTTTTAAAACTATATTGTGAGTTTTTTCATCTCTATTAACAAAATAGTTTTTCCACTCATCATTTATTTTTGCTGAAAAAAGCACAGCTCCGTGTTCCATTGCAGCAACTTGTCCAGCTTCTTTAATAACATCGATTAAAGCAGTATCTACTTTTCTTTGTTGAATATCACCTTCTTTATTCTTGTAGTTTAAAGCATTATTGGTATCAATAACAATCTTATCATTTACTAATTTTCCAAATGCCATTTTTTCTCCTTTTTAAATTTTTTATGATTTGTTTTTGTTTTTTTGCATTTTTTTGTATATAATTGTTCTGTTCATTCACCTCCTTGTAGTGTGATTTGAATACTATTTTTATTCTCATTGAAAATAGTTTTTTTGTTTTTTGCAAAGCTCAAGGTAAAGCTTCCTTTGCTATTTTCATCAATAGAGATAGTGGCTAAACCTTGAGTGATTGTGCTTACTCTTTCTTTTAAATTGTTATATTCTGAATATTTTATATAAGTAAGCAAAATTAAAATGCCAAGAGCTATACCTAACCCTATAGAAGTAAAACTAAAAAATATAAGATACCATTTTGTATTTTTTGTCATTTTTGTAAAAATTTCCGAAAATATATTCAATTTTTGTTTTCCATCTTCAACAAAATGATCAAGAAAAATATTATAATTTTTTGCATTATGAGAAAGTTTATATTCTACTATTTCGCAAAATTTATTAATTTGCTCGTTATATTGTTTAAGTTTATCATCCAATGATATTTTTTGAATTTCATTAGCAAATTTAGCAAAATCTTCCATTGTTTTTTTAATAGAAATGGTTTTATTAATAATTTCTTTCTCTTCATCATTAGGAGGATTTTTAAAATAAGAAATAAGAGCTAAATAGGTATTATCTAGCTCTATAATATTGCTTTCTAAATCTTTAAAAATACCATCTTCTGTATTATTTTGTGCATTTTGCTTACCAACATTAATTTTAGCAATAATTATTTTTATAAGATTTTCAAATTTTTCCAATAATTCATTATAGTTTTGCATAGCTATATTTTTTGAATTATCTTCATTAACTATTTCAAAAAAATTATTTTCGTTAGAATTAATTTCTTCATTCATTGTTATTTCTCGTTTATCCAGCAATCTTTTTTAATAATTATTTTTTGATAATAAGCAATATCGATTCTATAATACTTGCCAAATCCTTCTTGTTTTCTTTTATTAGCAGGTAGTTTAATAAATTCTCCATAACTTATAGGAGTTAATTTTTCTCCTTGTTCTCTTTGCGATACAGGTAAAGCATTATAAATTTCTTGTGATACTTCTTTTAATTCATAACCTCTTTCCCAATCTTTTTGCTCATAAAATTTCTTATCGCAAGTGTATTTTAAACGATAATCTGTGTATTTTGATGAAGCTAAAAGTTTGCAAGAGTTTGTAAGTTCAGGATTTATTCTAAATCCATAAGTTTTTATTTCTACGCATTCTCTTGATCCATTATGCCCACCACCAGTGCATATTTTTTCAACTTTTAAAGGTTGTTTTGATTTTTCAATTCTTTGATTTAATGCAGTTGTAGAGCATTCTCCATCTAAGTTAACTAAAATATCATTTTTATATTTATACATTTCTGGATCATTTGTTGTGTCAATAGGACACAAATTTAAAAATTCTTTCCTTGCTTGGATAGTTTTCCAAGGTTTTTTAAAGTGAATGCTAAAATATTTTGCTAAAGAAGATGCACATTCAGGTGGTTTAACTGGACTTGCTAAACAAAGAATTACTTCGCAAGAAGTTCTAGTATCACCAGATAGTAATTGCAAATCTAAAGCATTAACACTATTTATTACACCAAAAACACAAAATGGGAATAATATTTTTTTCATTTTTCTCTCCTTTAAAAATTTGTTTTATTAAAAAATAAAATATTAACTTTGTTAAAATCACGCTCAATAGGATTGACAGGCTGTAATTCTATAGGTGCTAAAACTTGATTTTTTTCAAAGTATTGCTTATATTGTTCAATTAAATCTTTTCTACCTACTAAAATGATTTTTGTAGAATTGTGTGCGAGTAAAAAAGTTTTAGTAATAAGATCATTTTTAATAAAATCATCATTTATAGTTTTTTTCTCAACCACTATATGATAAGTCCAATTAAATCCGCTCAAATAAGGATCTTTAGGAACAAAGCTATATTTTTTCTCCAAAATAGAATTATTGATACTCAATGCAGAATTATCATCCAATTCTTTTGGTTTTGGGGCTGTAGAGCAACCCACCATTATAAAAACTAAAGCCATTATGACTAAATTGTCAAGCGATTTTTTTATCATTGTTTTCTCCTATAATTTGAATTTTTACTTTACATTCTCCCTTTAAGATCGCATCTTCTAATTGTTTGCGTGAAGGGATTTTTCTTATTGTTGATAAACTTTTCGAAACAGCTTTAAATTTATCCATAAAATAAGAATCTGAATAATAAAATGCTTTATTGCATAAAATAGGTTTTCCACTATCAATAGTAATTAGTTCATTTTCAAAAGGCATTTCTCTAAGTTCTTGTGGCAACATTAAAGCCCTACTTGCTTCGCTAATACTATGTGATCCACCTCCATTATTGCCTGTATTAATACTTCTTGATTTTGTTTTAAAAGTAGTATTTCC